>NZ_JACHZH010000006.1:0-183473 GCF_014193405.1 Sphingomonas sp. BK069
CAATGGTACTATCGCTCAAGCGATGGAAGAGTAGGTCGCCGCCAGGCATTGAAGCCAGCGCGTTGCAACACAAACCATCACATGAACCCATTCACGACGTCTCCGCCTCAAGGCGGACCTGCGCTGGCGCGTGCGAGCGAACTCCTTGCAAAGCCGATGATAAAAGCGCCATGCACCTAGCATGCCCCGCGCGCTTCGCCTGCTCGCCATCGCCGCTACGCTGGTGGCCGCCGCGCCGCCCGGCGATGTGCCGCAGCGCGCGCTGCTCGACTCCGCACCGGATCCCTATGTCATCGCTCACGGCGGCTGGTACTATGTCATGGCCACACGCGGCGACCGTCTCGCGATCCGGCGCACGCGCGACCTCGCCCGCCTCGACGAGGCGATCGAGACGACCGTGTGGCAGCCGCCCGCGCGCGGCGCCAACGCGCGATCGATCTGGGCGCCGGAGCTCCACCGCCTCAAGGGTCGCTGGTATATCTACTACACCGCGGCCGATGCCGAACATGACGACGACGCTCATCGCGGCGTCTTCGTGCTGGAGAACCGTGCCACCGATCCGCTCGCTGGTCGCTGGGTCGATCGCGGCCGCGTCAACACGCGCCTGCCGGGGCTCGACGGCACCGTCTTCACCGCGCAAGGCCGATCCTGGTTCGTCTACTCGGCCTATGACGGGCCCGACAGCGTCCTCGCGATCGCGGCGATGCGCAATCCATGGACGCTCACCGGACCCGAGCGCGTCATCGCGCGCCCCGACCAGGCGTGGGAGCGGCAGGGCGGCCGCCAGATCCTTGAGGGACCCGCCTTCGTCCGCGGCCCGCGCGGCGACCTCTTCCTCAGCTACTCGGGCAGTGCCTGCTGGTCGGACGGCTATGCCGTCGGGCTGCTCCGCGCGCGCGCCGACGCGAACCTGCTCGATCCCCGCAGCTGGACCAAGGCGGCACGCCCGATCCTGGCATCGAGCCCCGGCGCACGGGTGTTCGCGCCCGGTCACAACACCTTCTTCCAGCCTCGTCCCGGCGAGACCTGGATCGTCTACCACGCCAACGGCGCGGCGGGGCAGGGCTGCACCGCTCTGCGCGCCCCCCATGTCGCCCGCATACGCTGGAGCGCCGCGGGTGTGCCGGAGGTGCCGCTCACTGAACGCGCGCTGCCCGGACCGCCTCACGATTGAGGCGGTTCTTGCTTCAGGTCAGGAAGGTTGTCGCTACGCCGAACCTATTTATCTGATAAGTGAGTGGCATAAGGGGCCGATGCATAGGAGCGTCGGCCCGACGACCATGTCAGGAGAGGTCCCATGCGCCACACGCTCGCGCTGTCCGTATCCCTGGTGGCGCTGACCGCCGCCGTCCCCGCGCTCGCGCAGCAGGGCAGCACGCCGCCCAACGCGCAGCCGACGACGCCCCCGACCGATGCCCACGCGCCCGCCGGTACCGATAGCGCGCCGCTCCCCGCGGCCGACGGGGCCGCGCCCGCCGCCGCCGCGGCCGACACCGCCACCACCGGGGACGAAATCGTGGTCACCGGCATCCGCGCCAGTCTCGCGCGCGCGGCCGAGATCAAGCGCTCGGCGCCGCAGGTGGTCGATTCGATCGTGGCGCAGGACATCGGCAAGTTCCCCGATCCCACCACCGCCGCCGCGCTCCAGCGCGTGTCCGGCGTGCAGGTGACGGTCGGCGGCAACAACGAGATCGTCAACCCGCTCGTGCGTGGCCTGCCCGACATCCTCACCACGCTCGACGGCCGCGAGATCTTCACCGCCGAGGGGCGCGGCTTCGCCTTCCAGGACCTGCCCGCCGAGGCGGTGGCGCGGGTTGACGTGTTCAAGTCGAACACCGCCAACCTGATCGAGGGCGGCGTCGCGGGCACGATCGACCTGCGGCTCAACAAGGCGTTCAACTATACCGAGCCCACCATCGCGCTGAGCGGCAAGCTCAACTACCCCTCCAACGCCGAGAAGCTCGGGCCGCAGGTGAGCTTCCTCGCCACCGATCGCTGGGACACCGGCATCGGTGAGATCGGCGCCCTGATCAACGTCTCCTGGTACGACATGCCCTATAACCGGCCGAGCAACTATGTCGCCGACCGCCGCTCGGGCAACGGCGGCCCCGCCGGCGCCGAGGGGCTGATCCTGCCGATCTCCACCGGCGGCCTCAACGAATATGGCCGCTATCAGCGCCCCCAGGCCAATGCCTCGCTGCAATGGCAGGCGAGCCCGGCGCTGGAGGTGTATGTCGACGGCCTCTACTCGGCCTATCGCAGCAAGTTCACCACCGGCTTCTACGAATATCGGCTGAGCACCGCGCGCAGCGTGAGCGGCGTCGACCGCTCGGACAATTGCTTCACCGCGGCGATCGCGCCCAATCGCGGCAACCCCGATCCCACCACCGATCCGGCGACCATCACCCAGCAGAACCTCTGCTCGTTCAACGCGGCGACCTTCAATGACCTCGAGGCCTTCACCTCGACCCAGGCGCACGACAATCGCACCGACACCTGGCTCGCCGCGGGCGGCTTCCGCTTCGACCAGGGGCCGGCCAAGGCCAATCTCGACGTCAGCTACGAACGCTCGATCACCAACAACGCCAATTTCATCGTCGACATCGGCAAGCGCGTGCCGAGCGTCACGTTGGGGCTGACCGACCCGAACCAGACCGCCGCGATCACCGCGCCCAACAATCCGATGGCGGACCCCGCCGGCTTCACCTTCATCAACGCGCTGTTCCAGGATTATTCGCGCGCGAGCGGCGGGCTGTTCGCGGCCAAGGCCGATGCGAGCTACGATGTCGACACGATCCTGAAGACGATCGAGGTGGGCGGCCGCTACGCCGATCGCACCGCCAATTTCCAGCAGGTCCAGCTCGGTGTGAACCCGCCGGGGGGCTCGTTCGCGACGCCGATCACCGCGACCGAGCTGCCGCTCGAGCGCGCGCCGGGCATCCCGCAGATCAACAACGGCGCGCCGTTCGTGCTGCCGTCGACCGACTATCTGCTGTCCGGAGCGGGGCAGCAGTCGCTGCGCGCCTTCTTCGGCGCGCCTGATGGTCAGCCGCCGTTCGACCCGACCCGCCGCTTCGACGTCGCCGAGAAGAGCTACGCCGCCTACGCCCAGGCGGGCTATGAGGTGCCGTTCGGCAGCGGACCGGTGGTGCTCGACGGCCGCCTCGGCGTCCGCCTCAGCAAGACCGACCGCGAGATCAGCGGCACCGGCCTGGTCAGCGGCACGCCGGTGACGACCACGTCCAAGACGAGCGACACCGACTGGCTGCCCAACGCGAGCGCTCGGCTCCAGCTCGGGGGCGGGCTCCAGCTCCGCGCCACCTACGCCAAGACGCTGGCGCGGCCGGGGTTCGGCTCGCTCAACCCGGGGCTGAACTATATCGTCTCGACCAACCCCAACATCCTCAACAGCGGCTCGGGCGGCAATCCGCAGCTTCGCCCGCAGAAGTCTGACAGCTACGACGCGACGATCGAATATTATTGGAAGGACGGCTATGTCGCGCTCGCGGGCTATTACCGCGACATCAGCGACCGCGTGATCACCGCCAGCACCGCCGAGCTGATCGACGGCATCACCTATAACATCTCGCGCCCGCGCAACGTCGGCACCGCCAAGCTGAAGGGGATCGAGGCCAGCGCGCAGACCTTCTTCTCCTTCCTGCCCGGCGACCTCGCGGGGCTGGGTGCGTTCGGCAACTTCACGCTGGCGGACTCGGAGGTGGGCGGCGACGACCCGCTGTCCGGCTACCCGCTGCAGGGCGTCTCCAAGTATAATTTCAACGCCGGCCTGCTCTACGATCGCAGCGGCATCTCGGCGCGCGTGGTCTATACCTACCGCTCGAGCTATTTCGACGAGGACCGCTCGGGCACGCAGGACGTCCGCCCGGTCGGCTCGCCGGCGTGGCTCAACTATGTCCGCCCCAACGGCCGGCTCGACTTCAGCCTGGGCTATGACGTGACCAGGAACGTCACCGTCACGGTCGAGGGCAGCAACATCCTGCGCTCGCGCTACCGCAGCTACTTCAACGAAGATTACCTGTGGCGCGACACCCGCACCGACGACAGCCTCTACGCGGTGAGCGTGCGCACGCGCTTCTGAGCGACGGAGCGGCGGCGCCAAGCGTCGTCGCTCGGGCGGCATAGCGACCGATTATCGCGCTGAGCCGTTCGGCAGGCCGCGAAGACGCATCGTTTCACTTGCAGCGGCGTTCGCTCCGTGGGCAGAGTGGGACGGCAGAGCATCGGCCGATGCGCCGTGGGGACCATTTCTGCGGAAAGAGGAGAGTGTGATGGCACGATCAGCGGAGAAGCGCGGCAAGGACGAGACCGCCGCGGCCGAGAAGAAGGTCAAGTCGACCGGCAAGGCCGCCGGTGGCGCACGCGGCGGCATCACCGCCCCCGTCACCCCGTCGCCCGAGCTGGCCGAGATCGTCGGCAAGAACGACCTTCCGCGCAGCGAGGTCGTCAGCAAGGTCTGGGAATATATCAAGAAGAACAACCTTCAGGACGAGAAGGACAAGCGCCAGATCAACGCCGACGCCAAGCTGGAGAAGATCTTTGGCAAGAAGTCGGCCAGCATGTTCGAGATGAACAAGCACCTCAGCGCGCACCTGAGCGCCAAGAAGGCCTGACCTGGCGGGCGCCGGGCCGCGCGTCGCGGATGCGACGCGGCCCGGCGCAGCGATCCCGCTTGCGTCCGCGGGGCCGCACGATACGCTTTGTCCTCCAACGACAAAGGGGCATCGTGCATGGCGATCGGGCGCAATCTCTTCCTTCTCGGCGCGACGCTCGCGCTGATCCCGGCGCCCGGTCTGGCGCAGACCCCTTCATCGGACACCGCCGCGATCGGGTCCGACGCGCAGGCGCTCGATATCGCCAAGCGCGCGATCGCGTTCCGCAGCGTCGCGGGGCAGGGCAACCAGACGCCGCAACTCGCCGCCTATCTCAAGTCGGTGCTCGTCGCCGGCGGCTTCGCCGACTCGGACGTGACGATCACCCCGGTCGACGACACCGCCTATCTGGTCGCGCGCTGGCGCGGCAGCGACCCGTCGGCCAAGCCGCTGGTCGTCTCCGGCCATATCGACGTGGTCGAGGCCAAGCCCGCCGACTGGCAGCGTGATCCGTTCACCCCCGTGGTCGAGAACGGCTACCTCTACGGCCGCGGCGCCACCGACATGAAGCTGGACGCGGCGGTGGCGATGACCGCGCTGCTGCGGATGAAGCGCGCGGGCTTCAGGCCGCGGCGCGACATCGTGCTCGAGTTCTCGGGCGACGAGGAGACGCGGATGAAGACCAGCGCGCTCATCGCCGAGCAGCTCAAGGACGCCGAGCTGGTGATCAACATCGACGGCGGCGGCGGTCGCTTCGCCGAGGACGGCAAGCCGCAGTTCTTCACCTGGAACGGCGCCGAGAAGACCTACGCCGACTTCGAGCTGACCGTCACCAACCCGGGCGGGCACAGCTCCGCCCCGCGGCCGCAGAACGCGATCAACCAGCTCTCCGCCGCGCTGGTGCGGATCGGGCAGTATCGCTTCACGCCGCAGCTCTCCGACGTGACGCGCACCTTCTTCCGCGAGGCCGCCAAGCAGAAGACGGGCGAGCTCGCCGCCGCGATGCGCGCCTTCGCGGAGAACCCGAAGGACGAAAAGGCGATCGCGGTCCTCGCCGCCGACCCGGCCTATGTCGGGCAGATCGGCACGACGTGCGTGTCGACGATGGTGTCCGGCGGGCACGCGCTCAACGCGCTGCCGCAGCGCGCGACCGCCAACATCAACTGCCGCATCTTCCCCGGCGTGAAGCCCGCCGAGGTGATGGCCACGCTCCAGCAGGTTGCGGCCGAGCCGGCGCTGACGATCCGCGACGTGAGCGAGGGATCGGTGGCCAACGACGCCTCGCCGATGCGCCCCGACTTCGTCGCCGCGGTGACCAGGGCGGTGGGCAAGGCGTGGCCCGGCGTGCCGGTCTTCCCGAGCATGTCGGCGGGGGCGAGCGACAGCATGTGGTTCCGCTACCACCATGTGCCGAGCTACGGCGCGAGTCCGACCTTCATCAAGGAGTCGGACGATTTCAGCCACGGCCTCAACGAGCGCACCGAGGTGCGCAACATCGCGCCGGGGATCCGCTACTACGTGTCGCTGTTCGGCGATCTGGCGAAGTGAAGTCGAAGCTCGGCCGCATAGGGGGTTCGGGCGGAGCGGTTCAATGATCGTTCGTTCCCCGGCGCAGGCCGGGGTCCAGTTGGGGGCCGCCGATGAGTCTCACACCCGCTTTCGCGACTGGGCCCCGGCCTTCACCGGGGATCATGATGGGATCGGGTGTACCGCCGGCACCATCGGCGTGTTCGCGGGCGGCGGCGGAATGACGACAGTGCCGTGTTCCGGCGCACGCGGGAATCCAGGGCCGCGAACGTCACCGCTGAGCCATCCTGAGCTTCCGCGTTCGCGGGAGCACGAAGGTCGCTCCCTCACATCGCCTCCAGATACGTCGCCACGACCGCGCGCGCCTCGGCCGCGGTGAACGCCCCCGGCGACAGGCACAGCTCCAGCCACAGCCCGTCGACCAGCGCCGTGAGTCCCACCGCCGCCAATCGCCGCCGATCCGGCGCCACGCCCGTCTCGCCCAGCAACACCTCCAGCCGTGTGCGATAACCGGCGTAGTGCCGCGCGTGGCTCGCCTGCATCGTCGCGCCGCCCTGCGCGAGGCTCCAGAAGGCGATCCAGGTCGCGAGCAGCGCGGGGTCGGCGATCGGCGGCGCGAAGCTGGCGTCGAGATAGGCCGCCAGCCGCGCGCGCGGCGACCCGCCCGCCGCCGCCACCGCCGACTCCAGCGCCTCGCCGACGCGCGCGGCGACATGGTCGTAGGTCCCCTCGATCAGCCGCTCGACCCCGCCGAAATGGTGCGTCACCAGCCCGGGCGACACGCCCGCTTCCGCCGCGATCACGCGCACCGAGGCGCCCGCCGCGCCGCGCGCCGCCAGCACGCGGGCGGTCGCCGCGATCAGCTCGGCGCGGCGCGCCTCGGGAGCGGCGCGCTTGCTCACGCCGCGACGTTGTTATACGTTCGTGCAACAATCACGCGGGGCCTCCATGCATCGCTCGACCGATCTGCCTTACGCCGATCCCGACGCGGATTGGAGCCTGCCCGGTTGGCTCTACACCGACGCCGAATATTTCGAGCTGGAGTGCGCGCGCGTGATCCGCCCGTCGTGGCAGATCGTCTGCCATGAGAGCGACCTGGCCGGGCCGGGCGCGTGGCGGACGCTCTCTTATCTCGGCGAGCAGCTCGTCGCCGTCCGCGGTGCCGACGGCGTGATCCGCGGCTTTCACAACGTCTGCCGCCATCGCGCGATGCGGCTGGTGGAGGGGGCGAGCGGCTGCGCCCGGAAGCTCGTCTGCCCCTATCACGCCTGGGTGTACGAGCTCGACGGGCGCCTGTCGGGCGTGCCGATGAAGAGCGACTATCCCGCGCTGCGGCTCGAGGAGAACGGGCTCGCCAGCGTCGAGGTCGAGATCTGGCGCGGCTTCGTCTTCGTGCGGCTCGAGGACGACGGCGGGCCGAGCGTCGCGACGATGATGGCGCCCTATGACGCCGAGGTCGCGCCCTATCGCTTCGAGGACATGCGCCGCCTCTCCGACGTGCGCGAGCGCGAGCGGCGCGTGAACTGGAAGAACGTCGGCGACAACTACTCGGACAACCTCCACATTCCGGTGGCGCACGACGGGCTGACGCGATTGTTCGGCAAGAGCTACGCGATCGAGGCGGCGGGCTGGGTCGATCGCATGTCGGGCGAGCTGGTGGACCGACCGTCGAGCGATCCGTGGGAGCGCTTCTACCAGACGCATCTGCCGCGCGTCGACCATCTGCCAGAGGCGAACCAGCGACGGTGGCTCTACTACAAGCTGTGGCCCAACATGGCGTTCGACATCTACGCCGACCAGATCGACTTCATGCAGTGGCTGCCGCTGACGCCGACCACCAGCCTGCTGCGCGAGATGAGCTTCGCGCTGCCCGACCAGCGGCGCGAGATGCGGCTGGTGCGCTACGCCAACTGGCGGATCAACCGCACCGTCAACGCCGAGGACACCTGGCTGATCGAGCGCGTGCAGGAGGGGATGGCGTCGTCGAGCTACACCGCCGGGCCGATCGGCGCGAGTGAGGTGTGCCTGCGCAGCTTCGCCGCCAAGATCCGCGAGCGCATCCCCGAGGCGCGCCAGCACCGCGCCCCGCCGCCGGGCTGGTCGCGGCGAGTGCGCCAGGCGTGAGGGGCTGGGGAGGGCGCGCGCCGTTCACCCCACCCGCTGCCGTCATCCTGAACCCGTTTCAGGATTCACCGTGCCGCGAGCGCCGACGCACCTGAATGTGCGGGACGGTGGACCCCGAAACGAGTTCGGGGTGACGCCAGTGGAGTGGGCAAGCGGCGGGGAGAACACGTCCGAGGACACGAACAAGGGGGCACCATGACGCAGCGGTACGACGCGATCATCATCGGCGGGGGGCATAACGGCCTGGTCTGCGCTTTCTATCTCGCGCGCGCGGGCCTCAAGGTGCGCGTGCTCGAACGCCGCCACGTCGTCGGCGGCGCGGCGGTGACCGAGGAGTTCCACCCCGGCTTCCGCAACTCCACCGCGAGCTACACCGTCAGCCTGCTGCGCCCCAAGGTGATCGCGGACATGAAGCTGCACGATCGCGGCTATCGCATCATCGAGCGCACGATCAGCAACTTCTTCCCCTTCGCGGACACCTATCTCACGCTCGGCGGGGGGACGCAGCGCACCCAGGCGCAGTTCGCGCGCTTCAGCCAGCGCGACGCCGACGCCTACCCCGCCTATGACGCGGCGCTGGAGCGCGTCGCGCAGGTGCTGCGCGACCTCGCGCTCGAGATCCCGCCCAACGCGGGCGGCGGGCTGCTCGAGCTGGTCAGCGCCGCGCGCCAGGCCTGGCCGCTCGCCAAGCTCGACATCGCCGCGCAGCGCGACCTGCTCGACGTCTTCACCAAGTCGGCGCGCGACTTCCTCGACGGCTGGTACGAGGACGATCACGTAAAGACCGCCTTCGCGTTCGACGCGGTGGTGGGCAATTACGCCGGCGTGTCGACGCCGGGCTCGGCCTATGTGCTGCTCCACCACGTCTTCGGCGAGGTGAACGGCAAGTACGGCGCCTGGGGCCACTCGGTCGGCGGCATGGGGGCGATCACCCAGGCGATGGCGGCGGCGTGCCTCGCCGAGGGCGTCGAGATCAGCGTGGACGCGCCGGTCGCGCGCGTGCTGGTCGACGGCGGTCGCGCCGCGGGCGTGGTGCTGGAGAGCGGGCAGGAGATCGTCGCCCCGATCGTCGCCGCCAACGTCGGGCCGGCGATGCTGTACCGCCAGATGGTCGCCGGCCACGAGCTGCCCGAGGATTTCCGCCGCCGCATCGCCGGGTTCAAGACCGGCTCGGGCACGTTCCGGATGAACGTGGCGCTGAGCGAGCTGCCCGACTTCACCGTGCTACCCGGGCGCGCGCGCGCCGAGCATCACACCGCCGGGATCATCATCGCGCCGGGCATGGACTATATGGACCGCGCCTATGACGACGCGCGCGTCCACGGCTGGTCGCGCCAGCCGATCGTCGAGATGAAGATCCCCAGCACGGTCGACGACAGCCTCGCCCCGCCGGGGCAGCACGTCGCCAGCCTGTTCTGCCAGCAGTTCGCGCCCGAGCTGCCCCCCGGTCCTGACGGGAAAGCGCGGAGCTGGGACGAGGTTCGCGAGGAGGTCGCCGACCACATCATCGACACCGTCACCGCGCACGCGCCCAACTTCAAGGCGAGCGTGATCGCGCGCCAGATCCACTCGCCGCTCGACCTGGAGCGCAAGTTCGGGCTGATCGGGGGCGACATCTTCCACGGCAGGATGAGCCTCGACCAGCTCTGGTCGGCGCGCCCGGTGCTCGGCCACGGCGACTATCGCGCGCCGATCCGCGGACTCTACATGTGCGGATCGGGGGCGCACCCCGGCGGCGGGGTGACCGGCGCGCCCGGCCACAATGCCGCGCACGCCATCCTCGCCGACCGCAGGCTCAGCGCGCGCTGGCGCCGCCGCGCCTGACCGCGAGATAGACCGGCACGCCGGCGAGCAGCAGCGCCAGCGCCCAGCCGTTCGCCTCCGCGCCGAGCCCGTAGGAGAGCCAGCCGACGAAGACCGCCGCGATCACGCCGACGACGCGCGCGACGGGATCGTCGCGCAGCAGCTTCACCGCGGCGAGCGCGCTGGCGAGATAGGCGAGCATGCCCGCCGCGAGCGACACCGAGGCGACGAAGGCGAACAGGTCGCCCATGCCCCGCGTGAAGTTGGCGAGCGTCACCGCGGTGACGAGCAGCCCGGCGACGACATGCGCGCGCGCCGGCGTGCCCTGCGCGGTCTCGCGCGCGAACCAGCGCGGGAACACGCCGCCCTGTGCCATCGCGCGCGGCACCTCGCCCTGGAGCAGCACGAAGCCGTTGAGCGTGCCGAGCGCGCTGATCGCGGCGAACAGCGCGACCACCTGCGCGACCCCGCCGCCAAAGCCGAGGCCAAGGAAGGCCGCGATCGGGGCGGGCGAGGCGGCGACGGTGGCGCGCGGCATCAGCGCGGTGATGGCGCTCGACACGATCAGGTAGATCACGCCCACGGCGGCGGTGCCGATCAGCGTCGCGCGCGGCACGATCCGCCGCGCGTCGGCGACGCGGTCGGCCGGCACCGTCGCCGACTCGACGCCGAGAAAGCCCCAGAAGGTCAGCGCTGCCGCACCAGCGGTGCCCGTCACCGTCAGCGGCACTGCAACCTCCTGCGACACCGCCACGCCGCGCGTCAGCAGCAGCCAGGCGGCGAGCAGCACCACCGCGGCGAGCGGCACCAGCTTGATCACCATCGTCGCCATCTGCAGCCTCACCGCCAGATCAACGCCGCGGATGTTGACCAGCACCGCCAGCCACACCAGCACCACCGCGGCGATCGCGGCGTGCGGCGCCAGTGCGGGGAAGGCGAGGCTGAGCGCGCTCACCACGGCGACCGCCACCGCGCCGTTGCCCGCCCAGACGAGCGTCCAATAGCTCCATGCCGTGGCGAAGCCGATCACCGGGCCGAAGGCGGCATCGGCATAAGCGTAAGGACCGCCCGCGCGCGGGATGGCGGCGGCGAGCCGCGCGAACACGAACGACAGCGTCATCGCTCCTGCGATCGTCACCACCCAGCCGAGCGTGGCATTGGCGCCCAGCGGTGCCAGCGTGGCGGGCAGCAGGTAGATGCCCGAGCCGATCAGATTGCCCATCACCAGCGCCAGCAGGCCCCAGAAGGTGAGCGCGCGGCTTGATCGCGCGGCCTCGGCGTGATTGTCTCGGTCTTCCATGTCCCTCGTGTCTGTCCGCGAACCCCGGCGTCTGCCGCCCCTGCTAGTCGACGCGGCGCTGGCGCTCCACGACAATCGCCTGGAGATCGCCGAGCCGCTGCTCCGGAGCTATCTTAAGAGGGATCCGTTCGACGCGCGCGCGATCCGCATGCTCGCCGAGCTGGCGGGGCGGCTCGGACGCAACCGCGACGCCGAGACGCTGCTGCGCCGCGCGCTCGAGCTGGCGCCCGGCTTCACCGCGGCGCGCGCCAATCTCGCGATCGTGCTCTATCGCCAGAACCGGCCGACCGAGGCGCTGGCCGAGCTCGACACGCTGCTCGCGGTCGAGCCCGAGCATCTCGGCCACGCCAATCTCAAGGCCGCGGCGCTGGGGCGGCTCGGCGGCTTCGACGAGGCGATCGCGCTCTACGAGCGCGTGCTCGCCGCCGCCCCGGCGCAGCCCAAGGTGTGGATGAGCTTCGGCCACATGCTCAAGACGGTCGGGCGGCAGGCCGAGGGGGTTGCGGCCTATCGCCGCGCGATCGCGCTGCGCCCGGTGCTGGGCGAAGCATGGTGGAGCCTCGCCAATCTCAAGACGGTGCGCTTCGGCGACAATGACGTCGCCGCGATGGAGAGCGCGCTGGCGGAGGCGGGCGAGGACGAGGATTGCTTCCACCTCGACTTCGCGCTCGGCAAGGCGTGGGAGGAGCGCGGCGACGCCGATCGCGCCTTCGCGCACTATGCCGCGGGCAACGCGCTGCGGCGGCGCGGCATCGTCTATGACGCCGACGCGACGCAGGCGTTCGTCGACGCGAGTATCACGCTAGCCACCCCCGAGTTCTTCGCCGCGCGGGCCGGCTGGGGCTGCCCGGCGCGCGACCCGATCTTCGTGCTCGGCATGCCCCGCGCTGGCTCGACGCTGGTCGAGCAGATCCTCGCCTCGCACAGCCAGGTCGAAGGGACGACCGAGCTGCCGGACCTGCCCGCGATCGCGCGGCGGATCGGCGATTATCCGCAAGGCCTCGCCTCGCTCACCGCCGAGCGCGCGCGCGAGCTGGGTGAGGACTATCTGCGCCGCGCCGCGGTGCAGCGGCGGACCGATCGGCCGTTCTTCGTCGACAAGCTGCCCAACAACTGGGCGCACGTGCCGCTCATCCGCCTGATCCTGCCCAACGCCACGATCATCGACGCGCGCCGCGAGCCGCGCGCCTGCTGCTTCTCGAACTACAAGCAGCATTTCGCGCGCGGGCAGGGGTTCAGCTACGGTCTCTCCGACATGGGGCGCTATTATCGCGACTATGTGCGGCTGATGGCGCGCGTCGACGCGGTCCAGCCCGGGGCGGTGCATCGCGTGATCCACGAGGCGCTGGTCGACTCGCCCGAGCCGATGATCCGCGCGTTGCTGGCGGCGTGCGGGCTCGACTTTGAGGACGCCTGCCTCAGCTTCCACGCGACCGAGCGCGCGGTGCGCACCGCCTCGTCCGAGCAGGTTCGCCAGCCGCTCTTCCGCGGCGGCGACCGCGCCTGGCGCCCCTTCGCCGCGCATCTCGGCCCCCTCGAGGCGGCGCTGGGGGAGGTGATCGCCGCCTATCCAGAGGTGCCGGCAGAGGTGGCATGAGCGGCGCCTGCCTTCCCGCTGAGCGGTGCTCCTGCGCACGCAGGAACCCAGAGCTACGATCGACAGGCCCCGACCCTGGGTTCCTGCGTGCGCAGGAACGCGAGCAGCGATGACCCGAGACCTTCTCGCGCCGACGCCGCTACGCGCCCAGCCGCATCGCGGCGCCGCGGGCGAGCCGCTGCAACGCGCGGCATAGAGGCTCGGGCGGCGCGGCGCGCGGGCGCTGGTCCACGGCGCACAACATGCCGAGCGCTGCCCCGTCCGCGCCAACCAGCGCGGCCCCGACATAGAAACGGACTGCCTCGGGCCCCTGCGCGATCGGCATGCGCGCGAACCGCGCGTCGGCCTGGAGGTCCGGGACGCACAGCACGCGGTCCGGCTCGGCCAAGCCATGAGCGCAGACGCACTCGTCACGCTCGAGCCCGTGCAACCGCGAGTTGAAGCGGCCGGCGACCCACAGCCGCTCGTCGACGATCGTGACGAGAGCGGCCGGCGTCCCGATCAGCCCGGCCGCCGCTGCGGCGATCTCATCGAGCTCGTCGGCCAGGCGCTCCCAGTCGGCGCGTGGAACACGCGCCATCGACTGGTAAGGCGGGGGCGAGGCACGCAGGCTGGACCAGAGACGCATGGTGACTCGCCGGTGGAGGGTGTCTGGCTCCTAGCGGGCCGGCGTGAACAAGCCGTTCCGCTGTCGCTATCGGGAAGTTAACCATAGGCCGCTACCCGATCGGCGATGCGCCGCTCGCCTGTTCTCGCCTCGCTGATGGGCTCCGGGCCCTCGCTCGTCGCCGGCTTCACTCTGCTGCTGAGCTGCGGCTGCAGCGCCGCGCTGCTCGCGGTGCAGAGCCGCTCCGCCTTCGGCTGGGTGCAGCATACGTTCGAGGTCGGGGCCGCGCTCGATACGGTGCAGATCGAGGCGATGCGCGCCGAGATCAACCGGCGCGGCTATGTCATGACCGGCGACGCGGCGCAGCGTGCCACCTACGCTCGCTCGGTCGCGCACGCGCGGCCCGCGCTGGCGCGGCTCGAGCGGATGGTGGCGGACAATCCCGCGCAGCGCGCCAACGTCGCGGCGCTGCGCGGTCGGTTGAACGGCCGCTTCGACGAGATGGCCTTGGCGGTGCGCTGGCGTGACCAGGGCCGTACCGCCGCCGCGGTCGCGCTCACCGGCTCCGCGGCGGGCAAGCGCGAGACCGCGATCGTGGTAGCGGCGCTGGCGCGCGTTCGCGACGCCGAACAGCGCCTGCTCGTGGCGCGCAAGGCGCGCACCGCGCGGCTGGAGCGACTCGGAATTGCGACCGGGCTCGCCAGCGCCACGCTGCTGCTCGTGCTCGCCGCCTTCGTGCTGCGCGAGCGACGCCGCCAGTTCGCCGACCTGGAACGCACGCACGCGCGGCTCGAGCGCGACATGCGGCTGCGCGCGCGTGCCGAGGCCGAGCTGGCGCTCCTCGCCGACAACGCCACCGACGCGGTGCTCCGACTCGGGCGCGACGGCCTGTGCCTCTACGCCTCGCCGTCGGCGCAGGAGACGTTCGGCGTGGCGCCCGCGGCGCTGATCGGCGAGCCGCTCCACCATTTCGTTCACCGCGACGATCGCGGCGCGGTGGCCGCCAGCTTCGCCCGGTTGATCGCGGGCGAGGCGCTGCGCGACGTGGTGACCTGCCGTCAGGCCCCGCGCGAGGTCGGCGCGGGGGGCGAGAAAGGGGAGACGCCACGCTGGCTCGAGGCGAGCGTGCGCGCGATCGTCGACGCGCCCGGCCGACCGCCGCGCGGCGTGATCGCGGCGGTGCGCGACATCACCGCGCGCAAGCGACTCGAGCTGGCACTGGAGGCCGCGCGCGCCAGTGCCGAAGTGGCGACCCAGGCCAAGTCGAGTTTCCTCGCCAACATGAGCCACGAGATCCGCACGCCGATGAACGGCGTGCTGGGCTTCACCGATCTGCTGCTCGCCGCCGCGCCGACCGAGGAGCAGCGGCGCTACCTCGAGCTGATGGCCGATTCCGGCCGCGCCATGATGCGACTGCTCAACGACATCCTCGATCTCGCCAAGGTCGAGGCCGGCGAGATGCGGCTGAACGAGGAGCCGCTCGACCTGCGCCACGTGCTGCGGCGCTGCGTCGGGCTGATGACCGCCGTGGCCGAGCAGAAGGGGCTGGCGCTGCGGCTCGAGGTCGCGCCCGCGCTGCCGCCGCGGCTGCTCGGCGACCCACTGCGCTATCGCCAGATCGTGCTCAACCTGCTCGGCAACGCGATCAAGTTCACCGCCGCGGGCGAGGTGGTCGTGCGCGCCGACGTGGGCGGCGGGCGCCTGCGCGTCAGCGTAGCCGACAGCGGGATCGGGATCGCGCCCGAGCGGCTCGGCGCGATCTTCGAGGAGTTCGCTCAGGCGGACCGCACGACCGAGCGACACTATGGCGGGACCGGCCTGGGACTGGCGGTGAGCGCGAAGATGGCGGCGCTGATGGACGGTACGCTCAGCGTCGCGAGTGCGCCGGGCAAGGGCGCGACCTTCACGCTCGACGTGCCGCTGCGCGCGGTCGCGCCAGCGGCAGAACCTGCGCCCTTGGGCGAGGCTCCGGCGCCGGCGGAGGCGATCGGCGGCGTGCGCGTGCTGATCGCGGAGGATCACGACATCAACCAGGAGCTGGTGCTCGCCGTGGCGCGCCAGATCGGTCTGGATGCCACGCTGGTGAGCGACGGCGACGAGGTGCTGCCCGCCATCGCGGCGGCGAACGCGGCGGGGCGCCCCTATGCGCTGGTGCTGATGGACATGCAGATGCCGCGCATGGACGGGCTCGAGGCGACGCGCCGGCTGCGCGCCGCCGGGCATGACGCCGCGACGCTGCCGGTGGTGGCGCTGACCGCCAACGCCTTCGTCGATGACGTCGCGGCCTGTCGCGCCGCGGGGATGCAGGCGCATGTCGCCAAGCCGTTGCGCGCCGCCGAGCTGGCCGAGACGGTCGCGCGTTTCGTCCCGGCGCGGGCGGCGCCCGCGCCATCGTCGCCGGCGATCAGCCCGGCGCTACGGGCGCGCTTCGCGACGCGGACCGAGGCTACCCTCGCCGCGCTGGAGTCGCTGGCAGCCGGAGGCGGCGGTCGGGACGAGGCGCTCGACGGGCTCCACAAGCTCGCCGGCACCGCGCGGCTGTTCGGTCACGAGCGACTCGGCGAACTCGCCGCTCTGCTGGAGGACCGACTGTCGCGCGCAGCACTTGCGAACGACGAGCTGCGGGCTGCGGTGGGCGAGCTGCGTGCGGCGGCGTGAGGCGCGGCAACGGAGGCGGGGTCTCCGCTCAGTAACGAACGTTAGCGCTCGCCGTCCGCCTTGCCGGTGAGCGGGAGACCGTCGCCGCCGCTGCGGTCTTCCTCGAAGTCCTCGCCGGGGTTGCCGCCGCCCGCGCCCGACCCGCTGCCGTGCACTTCGCCGGTCGCCGGGTCGAAGGACGCGCGGCGCCCGTTCTCGGGCGGCAGCGCTGCATCGGCCGTATCGACGCGCGACTCGCTCGGCGCGACGGACCCGGCCGGCATCTGCTCGCCGAGCCTGCGCTCGTCCTCGCGGCTATAGCCCTGACCGAACGTGCCCTCGTCCTTGTCGAACTCTGGCTGGCGATGGTGCTGGGGGTCGGCGGCGGGGCGGTTGCGATCGTCGGTCATGGGGGCACAACGCTTCGGCGATGTCGCGCGATCCGTGTCGTTTGCTCGACATGCAGGTGGGAGCGACGGCCATTTCCGCTGGCGTGAAATCTTCCTGGTCTCGAACCAGCGTGATGCTCCGGCGAAAGCGGGAGCCCAGCCAGACGAGGGTAACACTGCAGCGCCAGGCCGTGGCGCTTGCCGCAGCACGGATGCGTCGCGCGCTTCGCACCCTCGCTTCATGTGCCTCGGTATGCTAGAGACTCGCAATAGCGTTAAGGAGCGGAGTAATGACGGACGATCACGTCGCAACGATGCCGGGCCCATGCGAGCGAGCGCCGCTGCTGGCGGGCGTAGCTGGCCACTCGTTGCTGCTGGTCACCTTGGTGCTGGTCGTGGCCGCACTGACGCGATGGCGCCTGATCGACTGGCCGGGACTGTTCTGGCTCGCGAGCTTCGCCGCGATGACGGCGATCCGCCTGCCGTATCATGCTCGCAATCGTGGCAACGCCGTCATGGCGGGGCAGCGCGGAACCGCTGAACGGATCGTGATGGTCGGCATGTTCGCAACGATGATGGTGCTGCCGCTCGTCCATCTTGCCACCGGCGTCTTCGCTGGCGCCGATTATACGCTCCCCGAGTGGATGAGCGCGGCCGGGGCGATCGCGCTCGCTCCGACGCCTTTGCTGTTCTACCGCAGCCACGCCGATCTCGGCCGCAACTGGAGCGCCTCGCTCGAGCTGCAACGTGATCATACGCTCGTGACCGGGGGCGTCTACGCGCGCTGGCACCATCCCATGTACATCGCGATCTGGCTGAGCGCGCTGACCCAGCCGCTGCTGGTGCATAATCTGGTCGCTGGCGCGCTGGTGATCCCTGCGATGGCGGCGCTGTGGTTGCTGCGTGTGCCGCAGGAGGAGGCGATGATGCGACACCGCTTCGGCGCCGACTATGACGCCTATCGCGAGCGAGACGGGCGGTGGGGAGCGCGCTCATGAGCGGCGCGGCCCCGCTCCCCGCCGCGCTGCTCGCGCGCGCGGCGCGCTGCTGGCGTCGTGCGCGCGATCAGCGCGCGCCGGTGCAGCAACGGCTCTACGCGCTGCTCGCCCCGCTCGGCTATGAGATGATGGCGCCGGTGATCGACAGCGTGATGACGATCGGCGAGGCGTGCCTCGGGCGGCAGCTGTGTCGCGGCTGCCCGTTCGGCCCCGACGGCGACGAGGCGCTGCTATGCGCGCTGCTCGCCGACCCGGCGCGGCTCGATCGACTGCCGTCCTGTCGCGCTTGCCCCGAACGGCGCGAGCTGTTCGCTGGCGCGCTGACCTCGCCACGCGTGATGGCGGCGCTGGCATGAGCAGGGCCTTCTTCACCGCGATCGCGCCCCGCCTCCATCGCTCGACCGGTCGCGCCCTGACCACCGCCGCCGACGGCGAGTACTGGACGCACGACTATGACGCGCTGCTCGCCGCGGGCACGCCGCTGGCGCTGCTGCTCGACGGCGCGCAGCGGCCCTCGGCGGAGGCGGGTCGGCCGCTCGCCCTGTGGCTCAAGGCGCGACGCGACGTCTTGGCGACGCTCGTCCGCGGCGCGGTCTTCGTCGTGCCCGACCCCGCCGAGCGCGCGGCGTGGCAGGCGCGGCTCGACGCCGCGGGCGGCCGCAGCCCGTGGCCTTATCGCACCGCCGTCGCGGCGGACTGGGCCGCGGCCGAGCGCCTCGCACGCGACTGGCTCGCCGCGCCCGGCTGACACGCGCCCCGCGCTCGCCTAAGCGCGGGCGCGGAGACCTGCTGCCATGACCATCGACCTCGTGTGCCTCGATGCCGACGATACCTTGTGGCACAATATGCGCTTCTTCGATGCGGCCGAGCAGGCCTTCGCCGAGCTGGTCGCGCCCTTCGCCGCGGCGCCCGCGGCGCGCGCGCGCATGGAGGCGATCGAGGTGCGCAATCTCAAGCGCTACGGCTATGGCGCGAAGAGTTTCACGCTCTCGATGATCGAGACCGCGCTGGAGCTCGCCGGCGACGACTTGCCCGCGGCGAGCGCGCGGCGGCTGCTCGAGATCGGGCGGACCCTGCTCGACCATCCGGTGGAGCTGCTCGACGACGTCGCCGCCACGCTGGAGCGGCTCGCCGCGAGCGCGCGGCTGGTGCTGGTGACGAAGGGCGACCTGCTCCACCAGGAGGTCAAGCTCGCCGCCTCGGGCCTGGGGCAGCTGTTCACCGGCGTGGAGATCGTCAGCGACAAGCGCGCTGACACGTTCGTTCGGGTGTTTCACCGTTACGGCTGCGCGCCCGAGCGAGCGGTGATGGCGGGCGACTCGATGCGCTCGGACGTGCTGCCCGCGCTGGAGGCGGGGGCGTGGGGCGCCTACATCCCGCAGCCGCTGGCGTGGAGCCACGAGGTCGCCGCGGCGCCGGCGGCGCACCCGCGCTTCCGCCAGCTGGCGCGGCTGGGCGAGCTGCCCGACTGGATCGCGACGTTGTGAGGAGGGCGAAGGCCCGCTGCCCTGTTATCGCCGTTCCCCGGCGAAGACCGGGGCCCCGTCGGGGGAGGTAGCGGGTCGACCACGACGGTCTGCCCAGCTGGACCCCGGCCTTCGCCGGGGAACGGCTTTGGGAGAGGAGGCGGGATCATCGCCACCCCTCCCGCCGTCACCTCAGTTGAAGCGGCCCGCGAGCGAGATGCCCACCACGCGCGGCTCGTTGAACACCGCGGCGTTGTAGTTCTCGATCACGCCCTTGAGGTTCTTCTCGTCGGTGATGTTGCGCGCGAAGGCGGCGATCTCATACTTGCCGTCGGCGGTGGTGTAGCCGACCTTGAGCCCCAGCTCGAGATTGCCGTCGGCGTAGAACTCGCGCGTCTTGTACAGCACCAGGTTGGTGTAGCCCTGCACGTTGAGGTCGCTCGAGACGAAGAGGTTGCCCTCGTTCGTCAGCGGGATGTCGTAGCGGACCGCGGCGTCGAGCTGCCAGCGCGGCGCGTTGGGCAGCGGGTTGCCGTCGATCTGCGCCAGCACCGCGGGCTGGCCGAAGATCGTACGCGTGATCGTCGGGTCCTGCACCGTGCAGGTCACCACGCCGCCGAAGGCGCAGACCTGGGCATAGACCTGCTTGTCCTTGATCTCGGTGTGGATCGCGCTGCCGCCCAGCGAGAAGGTGATGTTGCGGATCGGCCGCCACTCCAGCTCGGCCTCGACGCCATAGGCATCGGCATGGTCGGCGTTGAACAGCACGCCGTTGCCGTCGGCGTCGTTGCCGTTGAGCTGGATGTCCTTGACGCGATAGGTGAAGGCCGTCGCGTTAAGGCGCAGGTTGCTGGTCGGCCGCGACTTCACGCCCGCCTCATAGGACATGATCGTCTCGGAGTCGGCGGTGGTGAAGGGCGTGTTGAAGACGGCCGAGCGGCCCTGGATCGTCGGGCCGCGGAAGCCGCGCGCGACGCGGGCGTAGACGCTGGTGGCGTCGTCCAGCTCGTACAGCGCCGAGACGTCCCAGCTCGGCTCCTTGCCGGAGAGCTTCACGCTGCGCGGCGCGCTCGCGGGGAAGGTCTCGGTGGTGCCGGCGGCGTTGCGGCCCGAGCGGACCAGCTCGGTGCGCTTGTCGTCCTCGGTGTAGCGCGCGCCCGCGGTCAGCGTCAGCCGGTCCGCGAGACGATAGCTCGCCTGGCCGAACACCGCCCAGCTGGTGTTCACGTTGTGCAGCCGCACCCAGTTGTTGGGATTGTAGCCGGTCGTGCCCGGGCGCAGGAAGAAACCGCGCTGGTAGAAGTCGGTGACGTCGCGGCTGTCGAAGTAGAAGCCGCCGAACTGCCATTTGAACGCGCCGTCGCCGTTGCTGGCGAGCCGCAGCTCCTGCGTCCACTGGTCGAGGTCGCGGACACGCCCCTCGCTCTGGCCGAAGCCGACGCCGCCGAAGTTGACCGCGGCGCCGCCGTCGGTGTCGCCGCGGCTGTAGCCCGAGGTGGTCTCATAGCCGGTGATCGAGGTCAGCGTCGCCGCGCCGAAGTCCCACGCGGCGTTCACTGACCCACCATAGGTCTTGTAGGCCTGCGGGTTGCCGTCGGCCTCGTCGAGCGCGACCTGGTCGCGCGGCTCGCGGTTGATGTTGTTCTGCCCGCGCAGCAGCGCGCCGCGGTGGAAGATCGTCGAGGTGCCCTCGTAGGAGCGGACATGGCCCGAGACGTTGACCGACAGGTCCTCGGTCGGCGTGAACAGCAGCTGGAGCCGCGCGTCGCGCTCGTCGAAGCCGCCGAGCTGGTCGCGCCCGCCGCGCGTGCCGTCCGCCCCGGTGCCGGTGAAGGTGTTGTCGACCCAATTGTCGCGGTGCTGGTACAGGCCGGAGAGTCGGATCGCGATCTTGTCCTGCACGATCGGGCCGCCGACGCCGCCGTCGAAGGTGACGGTGTTGTAGCTGCCGTAGGACGCGTTGAAGCGGCTGCTCCATGTCTGGCCCGGGCGGATCGTGTCGAACTTGATGATGCCGGCGGTGGTGTTGCGCCCGAACAGCGAGCCCTGCGGGCCGCGCAGCACCTCGACGTTGGCGACGTCATAGACCGGGTTGGACTTCAGCACGACGTGCTCGAGCACGATGTCGTCCTGGATGATCGACACCGGCTGCGACGCGCCGAGATAGAAATCGATGTTGCCCAGACCGCGGATGTAGAAGCGCGGGAAGATGCGCCCCGTGGTGGTCTCGGCGTAGAGGCCGGGGACGCGACCGGCGAGCGCCAGTGCGTCCTCGCCGCCGGCCTGGAAGGTGCGCAGCGAGTCGCCGTCGACCACCGCGACCGAGACGGGCACGCGCTGGATGTTCTCGCTGCGGCGCTCGGCGGTGACGACCACCTCGCCCAGCCCGTCGTCCGCTCCGGTAGCGGCGGGCGCGGCGGCGGGCACGTCCTGCGCCAGCGCGGGCTGGGCCAGCGCGGCGAGGCCGATGGCGGCGGTGGCGAGCAGGATCGACTTGGGTGAGCGCATGATGTCCTCTTGTCTGTTCGCGGCAAGAGGCATGGGGCGACGCCGCGGTGCGGTCAGCGCACCGGTTCACCGTCGCACGAGGCCCCCTGGCGGCCCCTCGATCCATGCGGCTCCCCCCGCGGGGCACGCGCTAGAACGCGATTGTGTCGGGAACGTGAAATGTTGCGGTCTATTTCTCGGCGACGTCACGGGGCGCGGACGGTCCGCGTCGTATGACGTACCGCTGTTCCCGACTCGCCGCCTCGTGCGTTACACGTCCCGCGGGGGCTTCTGAGACGAACGAGGTAAGGTCATGCGTTTCCTCCCCACCTTCGCCACGGCGGCGCTGCTGAGCGCGGGCGCGATCGCCGCCGCCCCGCGCGACCGCGCGCCCGACGCCGATTATCAGAAGCTGATCGCGGGGAAGACCGCGGGCAAGCCGCAGGAGTGTATCGACACCCGATTCACCCGACCCGACCTCTCCGCCTACGGTACCAAGCTGGTCTACCGCGTGAGCAACAAGCTGGTCTATGTCAGCGAGACCGGCGGCGGGTGCGAGCGGGTGCGCCGCGGCGACACCCTGGTCACGCGCCAATATCAGACCCGGCTGTGCCGCGGCGACATCGCGCAGACGGTCGATCTGCCCGCGCGCATTCCCACGGGCAGTTGCGCGCTCGGCGCTTTCGTGCCCTATCGGGCGCCGTAAGTATCAGGAGAAACGATCGCATGGCCGACGAACCCACTGAGCAGGAGCTGACCGGGGTCGAGACCCGCGTCTCGCCCAAGCCCGAGGTCGACGCGATCGGCGGGCGCAAGCTCAAGCCCGCGACGCTGATGATGGGCCACGGCTACGACCCGACGCTGTCGGAAGGCGCGCTGAAGCCGCCGGTGTTTCTCACCTCCACCTTCGTCTTCCCCAACGCGGCGGCGGGCAAGCGCCATTTCGAGGGTGTCACCGGCAAGCGGCCCGGCGGCGCGGCGGGGCTGGTCTACTCGCGCTTCAACGGCCCCAACCAGGAGATCCTGGAGGACCGGCTCGGCATCTGGGAGGGCGCCGAGGACGCGCTGACCTTCTCCAGCGGCATGGCCGCGATCGCCACCTTGTTCCTGTCGCTGGTGCGTCCGGGTGACACGATCGTTCACTCGGGCCCGCTCTACGCCGCGACCGAGACGCTGATCGCGCGCGTGCTCGGCCGCTTCGGCGTCCACTGGCTCGACTTCCCCGCGGGCGCGACGCGCGAGGAGATCGACACGGTCCTGTCCAAGGCCGCCTCGGGCCGGGTCGCGCTGATCTACCTGGAGAGCCCGGCCAATCCGACCAACGCCTTGGTCGACGTCGAGGCGGTCGCCGCCAGCCGCGACGCGATCTGGGGCAGCGCCGCGGAGAAGCCGCCGATCGCGATCGACAACACCTTCCTCGGCCCGCTCTGGTCGCAGCCGCTCCAGCACGGCGCCGACGTGGTGGTGTACAGCCTCACCAAATATGCCGGCGGCCACTCCGACCTGGTCGCGGGCGGGGTGCTCGGGTCCAAGGCGGTGATCGACACGATCCGCGCGATGCGCAACACGATCGGCACGATCTGCGATCCCAACACCGCCTGGATGCTGCTGCGCAGCCTCGAGACGCTCGAGTTGCGAATGAGCCGCGCCGGCGAGAATGCCGCCAAGGTGTGCGCCTTCCTGCGCGACCACCCCAAGGTGGAGCATGTCGGCTATCTCGGCTTCCTCGCCGAGGCGGAGGGGCGGCAGGCCGACATCTACCGGCGCCATTGCACCGGCGGCGGCTCGACCTTCTCGCTGTACCTCAAGGGCGGCGAGGCCGAGGCGTTCCGCTTCCTCGACTCGCTCAAGATCGCCAAGCTGGCGGTCAGCCTCGGCGGCACCGAGACGCTGGCGAGCCATCCCGCGGCGATGACCCACCTGTCGGTGCCCGACGCGCGCAAGCAGGCGCTGGGGATCACCGACAATCTGGTGCGGATCTCGATCGGCGTGGAGGATGCCGACGACCTGATCGCCGACATGGAGCAGGCGCTGGCGGCGATCTGAGCCGCTGGCGCTCCCTCTCGCGCGCGTGCGGCACGGTCCGCTCAAGCTGAAGGCGCAGCTGCTGTGCGGTGACTCGATCGCGTTCGGGCCGGGCAAGGCCGACCTGCTCGACGCGATCGACGCGCACGGATCGATCTCCGCGGCGGGGCGCGCGCTGGGGATGAGCTACCGCCGCACCTGGCTGCTGGTCGACGAGATGAACCGCTGCTGGCAGGACCGTTTGGTCGCGACCGGGCGCGGTGGCGGCGGCGGCGCGCGGCTGACCGACGCCGGGCGCAAGGTGCTCGCGGCCTATCGCGCGCTGGAGGCCGCGATCGACGCCGCGGTGGAGTCCACCGCCGCGTTCGAGCGGCTGGGGCAGGGGCTGCGCGACGCGCCGCTGCCGCCGGGGACAGAGCCCGCGGCGCGGCGCGGTGCGGCGTGATCCGGGCGGTGTCGAAGATCGCCCCAAGTAGAGGGGCGATCGTGCCAGATGAAGAATGATGAAAATAAGATGAGATGAAGAAGTCGCGCTGCGTCACCGAACCGTAACGGTAGCGCCGCGCAACCCTCCTATCGGCCCCGCACAGGCCAACGTGCCGTAGAGGGGTTGAAGTTCATGTCGTATCTATCGCGTCGCCGCCTGCATCTGCTCGCGGGCATCGCCGCGCTCGCCGTCCCGGGTCACGCGCTCGCCGCACCCGGCGGGGCCGCGCCCACCGCCGCCGCCGACCCGAGCGCCGCGCCCGACGCCGCCGCTCCCGACGCGGCGCAGCCCGGCGGACTCGACGAGGTGGTGGTCACCGCGACGCGGCGCGAGACCAACCTTCAATCGACGCCGGTCGCGATCAACGTGCTCAGCACCCAGGCGCTGCAGGACCGCCACGTGCAGAGCCTGTACGACCTCGCCGACGGCGCGGTGCCCAGCCTGCGCGTCGCCACCTTCGAGGCCCGCCAGTCGGCGCTGACGGTCGGCATCCGTGGCATCGTCCCGCTCGATGCCAACCAGCCCGCGCGAGAGCAGGGCGTCGGCATCTATATCGACGGTGTCTACCTCGGCCGCCAGCACGGCCTCAACGCCGCGCTGTTCGACGTCGAGCGGGTCGAGGTGCTCAAGGGTCCGCAGGGCACGTTGTTCGGGCGCAATACCGAGGGCGGCGCGCTCAACGTCGTCACGCGCGCGCCGTCGGGCGAGTTCGAGGGACGCATGCGCGCGGGCATCGGCAATTACGGCGCCTACAACGGCGAGCTGCACCTCGACTTGCCCGAATATCACAACGTCAGCGTCAAGGTCGACGGCGTCGTCCAATACCAGGGGCCGACCATCAAGAACCCGCTCGCGGGTCAGGCGGGCTTCAACTATTACGATCGCCGCGGCGGCCGCATCGCGGCGCGGTGGAAGCCGTTCGAGGGGCTGACCGACGACTTCTCCTACGACTACGGGCTCGACAAGAACTCGCCCTTTTACAGCCAGCTGCTCAACTACAATCCGAACGGTTGTGCCGCCGGTCCGGTCAGCAATGCCCCCAATTGCGTGCTGCCGGGCACCAGCTACAGCTCGCTCACCGGCACGGTGAAGCCGCTGCTGCCGGGCGTGGTGGTCAACGGCACGAGCCGGATGAAGACGGCCGACCTCGGCGTGCCGCAGCAGCCCAGCGTCGACCAGACGCATGGCTTTACCAACCTGCTCAAGTACAAGGCCTCGCCCGAGGTGGAACTGCGCTCGATCACGGCGTGGCGCGGCGTCAACGCGACCCAGTGGGACAATTCGGGTGGCGCGCACCGCGTGCCCGTGGTGAACCTGACCGCCGCCTGCACCGCCGCGGCGCCGTGCGGTTTCAGCCGCTACAGCCTCGCCGACCTGCATCAGAACCAGTTCAGCCAGGAGTTCCAGGCGGTCGGCACGCTCAACCGGTTCGACTATGTCGCGGGCCTTTATTACTTCAACGAGCATGTCACCGACGACGCGGCGACGCCTAATTCGAACGGCGCGGTCGCGGTGCTCAACGCCGCCGGCCAAGTGACCGGGGCCAATTACGTCATCCTCGATCCCTGCCGCGGCTCGAGCGGCTTCGGCTCGCAGCCGGGCTGCCGCTCGATCGACCGGGCCTCGGAGGTCTGGTCGAAGAGCTACGCCGGCTACGGCCAGATCACCTGGAACCCGCTCGACGTGCTCCACCTCACCGCGGGCGGTCGCTACACGCACGACACCAAGCGCGGCGAGCTGCACTATTCGCGCAACGTGAACTATGACGTGAACACCGCGGCGGCGACGGCGGCGGGCTATCAGCCGCTCGATCGGACGTGGGATCGCTTCAACCCCGCGCTTACCGTCGCCGTCGACGTCACCCAGGACGTCCATGCCTACGCCAAATATGCCACGGGCTACCGCGCCGGCGGCGCCAGCTCGCGCACCGCCAACTACCAGTCGTTCGGTCCGGAGGACATCAAGTCCTATGAGATCGGGCTCAAGTCCGACTTCTGGGACCATCGCGCCCGATTGAACCTCGCCGGCTATTTCATGGACCGTAAGGACAGCCAGGTCGACATCAGCTCGATCCAGCCGTTCAACGGCAGCAACTTCAACAATCTGGTGACGATCAATGCGCCGGGCACGACCAAGATCAGGGGCATAGAGGCGGATCTGACGCTCAACCCGGTGGAAGGGCTGACGCTCAACGGATCGTACGCCTACACCTATACCAAGATCCCGCCGGTGCTGATCAACTATACGGCGGGCGGGGTGACGAGCAGCGTCGAGCAGAACTTCTACATCGTCTTCACGCCGCGCAACGCCGCGAGCGGCGCGATCGACTATCGCGTGCCGGTGGGCGAGGGCAGCACCACCTTCCGCGTCCACTTCGACGGCAATTACGCCCAGTCGACACAGGCCTTCGACCAGTTCGCCACGCGTGCCGACGCCTCGCTGATCTTCAACGGGCGGATCGCGCTCGCGGATATCGCGCTGGGTGAGGGCAAGCAGAAGCTCGAGGTCGCGCTGTGGGGCCGCAACCTGTTCGACGAGCAGTACGTGTATCGACGCGACCCGTCGAACAGCCTGCCGGCGGCACCGACCAGCAGCGTGAGCGCGGGCAACATCAACAACGTGCTGGGCGACTACGGCAATTTCAACGCGGCGCGGACGTTCGGGCTGGAAGCGCTGCTGCACTTCTGAGCCGGGGGGCAGGGCGGCTCGCCTAGGCGGCGCGCTAGCCCCGGCTCCCCCTACGCACTGCCGTCATCCTGAACTCGTTTCAGGATCCACCCCTCCGCGCACCCCCTGCGCGTGTGCGGCACCGTGGATCCTGAGACGAGCTCAGGATGACGCCGCTCGAGCAGGCAGCACGATCGATCGCGACACCAGCGTGCCGCTGATCCACCTGAGCCACGCCGCCGCCCGCTCCCTCGCGCCTACGCACCCTCCACCCGCAGCGTCATCACCGCCTCCAGTCCCGGCGCGGCGTCGGTGAGGGTCAGCGTGCCGCCGTGGAGCCGCGCCACCGCCTCGATCAGTGGCAGCCCCAGCCCATGGCCGGGCCGATGCCGGCTGGTCTCGAGCCGACCGAAGCGGCGCAGCGCCAGCGCGTGCGCCTCGGCCGGGATCCCCGGTCCGTCGTCGCGCACGCGCAGCGCTGCCATCTCCCCTACGCGCGCCAGCGTCACCGCCACGCTCGTTCCCGCCGGCGTGTGGTGGAGCGCGTTCTCGATGAGGTTGAGCAACGCCTGGCTCAGCAGCTGCGGGTCGCCGCGTACCGTCAGCGGCGCGAACGGGCCACCGCTCAGCTCCTGGCCGCGCTCCGACGCGGCCGCGGCGAGCGTCTCGCATGCCTGCTCCGCCAGCGCGGCGAGGTCGACCGGGCGGAAGCCGGCGCGGCGCTCGCCCGCGGTCACCTCGGCGATGCGCAGGATCGCGGCGAACAGCGCGAGCACGTCGTCGCATGCCGCCAGCACCGCCTCCAGCTCCTCGCCGGACACGCTCGGCCGCTCGGCCAGCCGCGCCAGTCGCGCGCGCAGCCGAGCCAGCGGGGTACGGAGGTCGTGCGCCACGTCGCTGCTGACCTCGCGCAATTGCTCGACCAGCGCGGCGATGCGATCAAGCGCGCGGTTGAACGCTTCTGCCTGGGCGGCGAAGGCGCCGCCGCGTGCCGGCACGGGGACGCGTCGACTGAGATCGCCGTCGATGATCGCCGCGGCGGTGGCACGCACCTCGCCGATGCGGCGACGGACGATCCAGCCGAAGCTGGCGGTGCCCGCGAGCACCACCGCGAGCAGCGCGCCGAAGCCGATGAGGTAGAGCCGCACGCGCGTCGCGCCATAGCCGTCGATCGGCTCGGTCTCCGCGATCGTGATCAGCCGCAGCCCGCCGCCCGCGTCGCGCGCCTGCGCGCGGCCGGCGCTCAGCCCGACGATGCCGTCACGCCGCTTCAGCGTGGTGAAGCCGAGCGGCACCGCCCGTTCCAGCACGACGTTGCCGCCGATCCGCCGCCCGCGCGAATCCTCCAGCTCAAAGCCGATGTCGCCGGTGTCGCGGCGGCGGGAGAAGGCGTCGATGCGGCGCAGGATCGCGCGCGAATCACCCGGTGCCATCGCGCTCAGCATCGCGTCGCCGACCTCGCCGATGCGCCGATCGACCGCGCTCACCACCGCGGCGCGCGACGCGGCATAGGTGAGATAGCCCGCGAGCACCGCCGCCGCGGCGAAGGCGGCGAGGAAGAACAGGGTCAGCGCGCGCAGCGACGACATGCTCAGGCGCGCAGCATATAGCCGACGCTGCGTTTGGTGACGATCGGGTCGGTCTCGCCGGGCGCGCACAATTTGCGCCGCAGCGAGCGCACCTGGACGTCGACGATGTTGGTGCTGGGCTCGAAGTCATAGCCCCAGACGCGCTCGATCAGCATCGCCCGGGTCAGATAGCTGCCCGCGTGGCGCGCCAGCTCGGCCAGCAAGCCGAACTCGAGCTTGGCGAGATCGAGCGCGCGGCCGTTGCGCCAGGCGCGGTGCTGGCCGGGGCTGACGACGATGTCACCCGCGCGCAGCGTATCGCCGTCGCCGCCCTGCTGCTGCCAACCACGCGCGCGCAGCAGCGCACGCAACCGCGCCTCGATCTCGCTGGCGGGCGTGGGCTTGACGACGTAATCGTCCGCGCCCGCCTCCAGCCCGTCGACCTTCTCGACCGATCGGCCGAGGGCGGACAGCATCAGGACGGGCAGCGTCTGGCCGCGCTCGCGCGCGTGGCGCACCACCGCGGCGCCGTCCATCTGCGGCAGCATGCGATCGAGGATCACCGCGTCATAGCGGTCGCGCTCCAGCGCGAGCAGCGCATCGCGGCCGTTGTCGGCGACGGTCACCTGATGGTCGAGCGCGGCGAGATCCTCGCGCAGCGCGGCGGCATAATCACGGTCGTCCTCGACGATCAGCAGCTTCATCGCGTCCTCGTTGCCCCGGCCTCTCCTTCTTAGGCGGCGGGGCGGCGAAACTCACGCGCGATCGGCCGAGCGGGTATGGGAAGGGCGGGGCGAGTGGTGGCGGGTGGGAAGGCTCGAGTCGGTTGCTGGCAGAGGGCCACCCATCACTTCTCCGTCATCCTGAACTCGTCTCAGGACCCACGGTCCCGCAGCCACCTCCTGCTGTGAGAGTGCGGCACGGTGGATCCTGAAACGAGTTCAGGATGACGCTCGGGGGAAAGTGGAGCCATGCCGCCGCATCCCCACCCCACATCCGCGCCATCCGACAAAGTCACACGATCGCGTGCGGCACGTAGCGTGCGAGGTCGCGCGTGATCGGGCCGTCGTCCTCGCGCATCGACAGCGCCACCGGCTCGTCGCCGACGATCCACGATCCCACCACCGCGTGCTGGCCGTCGAACACCGGCAGCGGCTGATAGGCTTGGATGATGTGCCCCTCCTCGCCGTAGCCGCCCGCCAGCGGCGCGGCCGCGTCGCCGTCTTCGGCGCCGACCAGGGCGATGTCCCAGCCCTCGCGCGAGAAGAGCGGCTTGCGGACGTGGCGCGGGCCGATCGCGGCGGCGCCCTCCGCGTCGTCGGCGAAGGCGGCGGGGAGCAGATTGGGGTGGCCGCGGTGGCGCTCCCACAGCAGGGGCAGGATGCCCTTGTTCGACAGCAGCGCCTTCCACGCCGGCTCGAGGAACAGGGTTTTGGTCGTCGGCAGCTGCGCGGCATAGGGTTCGCGCAGCATGTCCTCCCAGGGATAGAGCTTGAACAGCGCGCCGATCAGCAGCGACTCGTCGTCGACGAAGGCGCCCTCGGCGTCCACGCCGATCCGGTCGATCGCGACGAACTGCGGGTCGAGCCCGGCCTGGCGCGCGGCCTCCTCGAGATAGCGCACCGTCTGCCGGTCCTCGATCGAGTCCGCCACGCTGCTGAAATGGACGAGGCTGCGCGGCGTGAACAGGGTCGCGAACCGTTCCAGCAGCGCGTCGTGTAGGCGGTTATACTGGTCGGCGTCGGCCGGCAGCGTGCCGTCGGCGACGCGATCCTCCAGCCACTGCCACTGGAACAGCGCGGTCTCGTACAGGCTGGTCGGCGTGTCGGCGTTATACTCGAGCAACTTGGCCGGGCCGGTGCCGTCATAGGCGAAGTCGAACCGGCCATAGAGCGACGGCGCTTTCGCGCGCCACGACGCCGCCACCATGTCGCGCATCTCGGCCGGGATGGCGAGCCGCTGCATCAGCGCGTCGCTCGCCACCACCTCCTCGACCAGGGCGAGACAGAGCTGGTGCAGCTCGCCCGAGGGCGCCTCGATCCGCTCCTCGATCTCGTCGAGCGAGAAGCGGTAATAAGCGCGCTCGTCCCAGTAACGCTCGCCGTCGAGATGGTGGAAGGTGAAGCCCATCGCGCGCGCGGTCTCCTCCCATCCGGGACGCTCGCCGCTGACGATCCGCTCCACCCGCCGCCGCCCGCTCAGTCGCGCGACGTGTCGCGGCTGCGGTCGTCGAGCCGCAGCGGTTCGCCGCTCTGCTTCGGCGCCGCCAGCCGCGCGAGGATGTCGTCCGCGCTGCTCGAGCCCGGCAGCAGCCCCGCGGCCTGGAGCTTGGCATCGAGGTCGGCGCCGGTGCGCATGTCCTCCAGCTCGGCCGAGGCACGGAACTTCTCCTCGCGCACTGCCTGGCGCTCCTTGAGCCGCTTGAGGCTGTCCGCCGCCGAGCCGAGCTGCGACGAGGCGCCGCTGGTGTTGGCGGCGATCGCCGCCTGCGCCTGCTGCACGCTCTCGTTGGCGCGCACCACGTCGACCTCGCGGCGGAGCGACTCGATCTTGCCGTCGCCCGACTTGATGATGCCGCGCATCCGGTCCTCGGCGGTGCGCATCTCCTCCACCTGCGGGCGCTTGCCGCCGAGCTCCTGCTCGATCGTCGCCAGCCGCTGCGCCACTTCGCGCGCGAGGTCCATGTCGCCGCGCGCCATCGCCGCGCGCGCCGACGCCTCATATTTCTCCTGCTGCGCGGCGAGTGCCTCGATGTCCTTCTCGATCAGGCGGCGCTTGGCGGTGAGCGTGGCGAGGTCGTCGCGCGCCTTGGCCTGCGCCGCGCCGGCGTCGCGGATCTGCTGGTCGAGGATCGTCAGCGCGCGCGCGTCGACCACCGACTGACCCGCCTCGTGCGCGCTGCCGCGAACCAGGGTGACGAACTGCTTCCACATCGACATGACGTATCGGTCCTTGAGGGAATGAGGGTCAGGCGGCGGCGAAGGCGTCGCGCAGGTCGGCGGCGGCGTCCAGCGCGTTCTGCGCCAGCACGCGCAGCTCGATCAGGATCTCGCGCTCGCTCGACTCGATCGAGAGCTCGCCGATCAGCTCGTAATATTCGCGCCCGTCCAGCTCGGTGATGGCGAAGTTGGACAAAGGCACCAGCTTCTGCGCCTTGAGCAGGAAGCGGTTGAACTTCTCCGCCTCGGGCTGCTCGTCGACCGGCCACAGCAGGGTGGAGACGACGATCTGCTCGCCCGCGCAGCTGACGAACACCGCGAGGTCGCCGTGATCGCGCATCGTCACGCGCAGCACCGGCTCGGCCGACTCGATCCGCTCGACGCTCAGCTCGTCGCGGTGCGCGCCGAGCGCGTCCGCCAGCCGACCGATCGTCCATACCCGCGCCGTGTCGCTCACCGATCGCTGCTCCTGCCGTTCACGCCTGTTGACACCCCCCGCATTAGCCCGCACCCGTGGGCAAGGAAAGGCGCGACGGGTGACGGCATGATCTTCGGCAGCCTCTTCGGCGGCGGGCGCGACGAGGCGGCGCGACCCAGCGTGGCGGTGGTGCGCGACATCACGATCGGGCGGATGGTGCGGCTCGACCCGCTGGCGTGGCGGCGGCTGAGCGGCGGCGTGTTCACGCTCGACCGCGATACGCTCGAGATCACCGCGCAGGGGCTGATCAAGCTGGACGACGGCGGCTACGTCCACCGCTTTTACACCGACGACGAGCTGATGCTCCAGGCGGTGAGCCAGCAGGCGGACGGCAGCGACGCCGACGATTTCACGCTCTTCCGCCCCTGGTCCTCCACCTACGCCAGCGGCGGCTGGGACGACGCCGCCTTCCGCGAGCGCATGACCAGGCCCGAGTGGGTCGAGGGCGGGCTGCCGCCGTTCCGCCGCTACTGGTACGAGGGCGACGACCGCGTCCAGCCGCCGGTGCAATTGTGGGAGGCGCTCTACTACGAGCGCGACGGCGCGCCGGTGAAGCATATCCGCCAGCAATGCATGCTCTACGCGCGCGACCTCGCGCCCGAGGGGCAGGAGCTGCTGCTCGCGGTCGCCACCAGCCCCGAGGGCGGCGACACGACGCACGACCTGATGGTGGGGCTGCCGCTGTCGCCGGCGGAGTTCAGCGCGTGAGCCGCGCCGCTCTTGCTCTTTCCCATCCGGTCATCCCCGCTACCCTCTCGTCATCCCCGCGAAGGCGGGGATCCAGACACGCTGGCGTCGGCGCTGGAGCCGCATCGTCAGCGTCTATGGATCCCCGCCTTCGCGGGGATGACGGGGGTGGGAGAGCGCGGCGCTAGTCTCCGGCGTTTAGACATGCCTTTCCTCAAACATCCGCCCTCGCCACTGACCCGGGAGACGCCATCGTGACGCTCGACCTTCCCGCCTATCTCGCCGGCGTGGGCCATTTCCTGCTCGCGTTCGGGCTCGCCTGCGTGCTGCTCGCGCTGTTCAAGGCGATCTACCAGAAATCCACGCCCTACGACGAGCGCGCGCTGGTGGCGCAGGGCAACGTCGCCGCCGCGCTCGCCTTCGGCGGCGCGATCGTCGGCTTCGCGCTGCCGCTCGCCTCGGCGTTGAGCGAGACCACCGACCCGGTCGAGTTCGTCGCTTGGGCGGTGCTCGCCGGCGCGATCCAGGTGCTCGCCAGCCTGGTGGTGCGCCGCGTCGTGGTGCGCGACATGGCGCGGCGGCTCGAGGAGGGCAATGTCGCCAGCGGCGTCTATGCCGCGGCGACGTCGATCTCGGTTGGGCTGCTCAACGCCGCCAGCATGACCTATTGAGGTCGCCATGACCGACTCGACCGTTCCGCGCCGCCGCCTGCGCTCCGCCGCCGCGGGTCTCTCCGCCGCGAGCGCGCTGGCGATGCTCTCTGCCTGCGACCCGCAGCCGAGCGACGAGCAGGTCTCGCGCGAGCGCTACGGCGCGCCTACCGAGGTCGCCGCCTTCAACAACGTCGACGAGTGCAAGGCCAGCGGCGCCTTCGCGCAGGTGACGTGCGAGGAGGCCGCCCGCAACGCCGCCGCCGAGGACAGCAAGACCGCGCCGCGCTTCGCCGACCGCGACGTGTGCGAGGACCAGTTCGGCTCGGGCAACTGCCTCGTCCGCAACGAGGGCGGGCAGAGCTTCTTCGTGCCGCTGCTGACCGGCTTCATGATCGGGCGGCTGCTCAACGGGCCGGGCTATCGCTACTCGGGCCTGTACCGCAGCGGGCGCGACGACCGTTACTACACGCCGGGCGGCGCCTGGCTGTACGGCGGCGGCTATGGCGGCCGCGGCTATTCCTATCAGGTCGGCTCGCGCGCGGTGACCGCGCCGGTGACGACGCAGCGGATCCAGACGCGCAGCTCGGTGGTGTCGCGCGGCGGCTTCGGCGGGCGCGTCTCGGCGCGGTCGAGCGGCGGCTGGGGCGGGGGACGTTCGTTCGGCGGGTGAGGGGCGATCGGGGAGGAGCGCGTTGACGACCCACGCCGCTTCTTACTCCCGCCGTCCCGTTACTGCCCGCCGTCTCGTTACTCCTCGTCATCCCGGACTTGTTCCGGGATCCACCCGTCCGCGAGAGCAGCGGCGTCGGCGTACGCGGAAGGCTAAATTCCGGAACAAGTCCGGGGTGACGTGGGGGGCGGGGAGGAGAAGAAGACGCGTAGCGCGGCACCTCGCCGTCGTGGGCAGCGGATGCGCCGCACCCTCGCGGCCACCCCCTTCATCCCCGCGCGCGCACCGCTTATGCCCCTGGCATGACCACCGTCACCGACATCGCCTCGCGGACCTACAACCACAGCTTCCGGCTCGACCCGATCGTCCGCAGCCTGCTCGACACCGACTTCTACAAGCTGCTGATGCTGCAGATGATCCGCCGCCTCCATCCGGAGACGCGCGCGACCTTCGCGCTGATCAACCGCACGAGGACGGTGCGCCTTGCCGAGGTGATCGACGAGGCCGAGCTGCGCGCCCAGCTCGACCACGCGCGCACGGTGCGCTTCGCCAAGAAGGAGCTGATTTGGCTGGCGGGCAACAGCTTCTATGGCGAGGCGCGGATGTTCGCGCCCGACTTCCTCGCCTGGCTCGCCGACTTCCGGCTGCCCGAGTACGAGCTCCGCCGCGTCGACGGCCAGTATGAGCTGACTTTCGCCGGGCTCTGGTGCGAGACGACGATGTGGGAGATCCCCGCGCTCGCCATCATCAACGAGCTGCGCTCGCGCGCCGCGACGCGCGATCACGACCGCTTCGCCCTCGACGTCCTGTATGCCCGGGCCAAGGCCAAGCTGTGGGACAAGGTCGAGCGGCTGCGGCAGCTGCCCGACCTCGTCATCTCCGACTTCGGCACGCGCCGCCGCCACGGCTTCCTGTGGCAGCGCTGGTGCGTCGAGGCGCTCAAGGAGGGGCTGGGCGAGCGCTTCATCGGCACGTCGAACGTGCTGCTGGCGATGGACGCCGACCTCGAGGCGATCGGCACCAACGCGCACGAGCTGCCGATGGTCGAGGCGGCGCTGTCGCGCGACGATGCCGATCTGGCGGGCGCGCCCTATCGCGTGCTCGAGCAGTGGCGCCAGCATTACGGCGGCAACCTGCTGATCGCGCTGCCCGACGCTTATGGCACCGCGGCGTTCCTGCGCGCCGCGCCCGACTGGGTGGCGGACTGGACCGGCTTCCGCCCCGACAGCGCGCCGCCGATCGAGGCGGGCGAGCAGATCATCCGTTGGTGGCAGCAGCACGGCCGCGACCCGCGCACCAAGCTGCTGATCTTCTCGGACGGGATGGACGTCGACTCGATCGAGCGCGTCTACAGCCACCTCCACGGCCGGGTGCGCCTGAGCTTCGGCTGGGGCACCAACCTCACCAACGACTTCCGCGGCTGCGACCCCGACGGCGCGGGCGGGCTGGAGCCGATCTCTTTGGTGTGCAAGGTGACCGAGGCGGACGGTCGTCCCGCGGTGAAGCTCAGCGACAATCCCGCCAAGGCGACCGGCGCACCGGCCGAGATCGAGCGCTACCTGCGCGTGTTCGGCGCCGACGGGCGGATCGCCCAGCCGGTGCAGGTGTGAGGCGCGGGGAACCGTGCGCGCGCGCTCGCGTCCTATCCATCTGACGAACAAGGGCGACGCATGACCAAGCTGTTCCACGTGAGCGACGTCCATTTCGGTGCGGAGGATCCCGAGGCGGTCGCCTGGTTCCGCGACCTCGTCGCGACGGAGAAGCCCGACGCGGTGATCATGACGGGCGACCTGACGATGCGCGCCACGCCCAAGGAGTTCGAGGCCGGCGGCGCGTGGCTGCGCAGCCTCGGCGTGCCGGTGACGCTGGAGGTCGGCAATCACGACATCCCTTACTACTGGGATCCGATCCGCCGGCTGTTCTCACCCTATTCGCGCTATGCCGCGGTGGAGCGGATGATCGAGAAGCCGCTCGATGTCGCAGGCATCACCGTGGTGCCGCTCAAGACCACCGCGCGCGCGCAGTGGCGCTGGAACTGGTCCAAGGGCCGGGTGAGCAGCGGGTCGCTGCGGCGCGCGCTGGCGCTGATCGCGGCGGCGCCGAAGGATCACCTCGTCTTCGTCGCCGGGCACCATCCGCTGATCGAGGGCGGTACGCGCGGCACCGCGAAGACCCGGAACGGCGACGCCGCGCTGGAAGCGCTCGCCGCCGCCGGGGTGCATGCGGTGCTGTCGGGACATGTCCACGATCCGTTCGACGTACCGTACGAGCGCGATGGTTGGACGCTGCGGCTGATCGGCGCGGGCACGCTGTCCAAGCGCACGCGCGCGACGCCGCCGGCGTTCAACGAGATCCGCGTGTCAGGCGGGCAGTTCGAGACGATCGTCCGCACGCTCTCGCCCCAGCCCGAGCGATCGATCAGCAGCACCGTCGAGGCGGGGCGAGGGTAGGTGGAACTGGTCGTCGCTGGGCTCGACCATCTTTGGTCGTCACCTCGGACTTGTTCCGAGATCCACTCTTCCGCACGAGCAGCGGCGTCGGCGTTCGTGGACGTCTGGATAATACGGCCAACGCGCCTCTAGGTCGCAACCCGTTGTTTACCCTAATTCGCTAGGCGCCGCCCCGACCTACCGGGAGCCACAGCGAGCGTGTCCATCTTCTACGATGCCAGCGGGCGACGCGGGCGCCGCGTCCGCGCGACCCTGGCGCTCGCGGCGCTGGTGCCGCTCGCCGCGCTCGCGCTGCTCGTGGCGCTGCTGGTGCAGCCGCTCGACCGCGTCGCGCCGCGCTTCGCCGACGATGGCACGACGCCCCGTGCGCTCGCTCCGGCGAGCGTCGCCACCCGATCCGGCGCGTGGCTGCCCGCCGCCACCGGTGCGGCGCTGAAGCGCGAGACGATGGGCTTCTACATGCCGTGGGACGCGCCCTCACGCGCCTCGCTGGCGGCGCATCTCGGTGAACTCGACTGGCTCGTCCCCGGCGTCGCCACCGTGACCGGCGCGGACCACCGCCTGACCGCCGAGGACGACGCGACGCTCGCGCCGTTGCTCGCGCGAGCGAAGCACCGGCCGCGCCTGTTGCCGATGGTGCAGAACGCGCGCGCCGACGGTCAGTGGGACGGTGCCGCTACGGCCGCGCTGCTCGCCGACGCCGGCGCGCGCCGCTCCTTCGCCGCAGAGCTCGAATCGCTGGTGGCGCAGCAGCGCGGCGCCGGCGTCATGCTCGACCTTGAGAGCCTGCCCACGGCGGCGCACCCCGATTACCTCCGCTTCCTCGGCGAGCTGCGCGCGCGCTTCGCGCCGCGCGGCTGGGCGGTGATGCTCGCCGCGCCGGTCGCCGACCCCGACTGGGACCTCGCCGCCTACGCGCGCGCCGCCGACCGCGTCGTGCTGATGGCCTATGACGAGCATTGGATGGGCGGCGAGGCCGGTCCGATCGCGTCGCAGCCGTGGTTCGCGCGCGTCGTCGCGCAGGCGGTGGCGCGCGCGGGCGCGGACAAGGCGATCGTCGCGATCGGCAGCTACGCCTACGATTGGGCAGGGCGCAGCACCGAGCCGCGCTCGATCGCCGACGCCTGGGCGATCGCGCGCCGCGCCGGCACCGCCCCGGTCTTCGATCCCGCCAGCGGCAACAGCCATTTCTCCTACCAGCTCGGCGCGGCCCGGCACGACGTGTGGCTGCTCGACGCCGCCAGTGCGGCGAACCAGCTCGCCGCGGTGCGCCGCACCGGCGCCGCGGGCGTGGCGCTGTGGCGGCTCGGCAGCGAGGATCCCGGCGTCTGGCCGCTGCTCGCCGGCCGCGCGCTGCCGGCGCGGCAGACGCTGCCGGCGGAGAACTCGGTCGCGGTCGAGGGCAAGGGCGAGCTGCTCCGCCTGACCGCCGCGGCGTCGCCGGGCGAGCGCAGCTTCGTCGCGCGCGACGGGCTGGTCCGCGACGAGCGTTGGGGGCGGTTACCCGGCCCCGACGTGGTGGAGCGCACCGGTGCGCGGCGCCGGCTGGTCGCGCTGACCTTCGACGACGGTCCCGACCCGCGCTGGACCCCGCGGCTGCTCGACGTCCTCCGTCGCGAGCGCGCGTCCGCTACCTTCTTCGTCACCGGCGCCAACGCGCTGGGGCAGGGGCCGCTGCTGCGCCGCATCGTCGCCGAGGGAAGCGAGCTGGGCAACCACTCGACCACGCACGCCGATCTCGGCCGCCGCTCGGAGGGCGACATCGCCCTAGAGCTGCGCGCCACCGAGCGGCTGGTGGAGGCCTATACCGGGCGCGCGATGACGCTGTTCCGCCCGCCTTTCCTCGGCGACGCCGACCCGGACCGGCGCGACGAGCTCCACGCCAGCCGCGTCGCGGCGCGGCTCGGCTACCTCACCGTCGGCCTCAACGTCGACCCGCTCGACTGGGAGAAGCCCGACGCCGCCACGATCGCGCGCCGCGTCATCGCCGGCGTCGCGGCGGGTACCGCGGACCACCCCGCTCAGATCGTGCTGCTGCACGACTCGGGCGGCGACCGTACCCAGACGTTGGCGGCGCTGCCGGCGATCATCCGCGGGCTGCGCGCGCGCGGCTACGAGCTGGTGCCCGTCTCGACGCTCGCCGGGCTCTCGCGTGACACGGTGATGCCGACGCTCGCCGCCGGCACCGGCGTGCGCGCCGCGGGCGCGCGGACGCTGTTCGACGGCGCCGCGTGGCTGCGTGACTCGCTCGGCTGGCTGTTCGTGGTCGCGATCGCGCTCGGCGTCGCGCGCTCGCTCTCGCTCACCGCGCTGGCGCTGTGGCGCCGCCGCGACGCCGTGCCCGTGGCCGCGCCGCACCGCGTGCCCGGCTTCGTCTCGGTGCTGATCCCTGCCTTCAACGAGGCGCGCGTGATCGAGTCGTCGGTGCGCCGCATCCTCGCCAGCGGGGGCGTGCGCGTCGAGGTGATCGTGATCGACGACGGTTCGACCGACGGCACCTCCGACGTGGTGCGCGCGGCCTTCGCGATCGACCCTCGCGTGCGGCTGCTGACGCTGACCAACGGCGGCAAGGCGCGCGCGCTCAACATCGCGCTGGCGCAGGCGCGCGGCGACGTGGTGATCGCGCTCGACGCCGACACGCAGTTCGAGCCCGACACGATCGCGCGGCTGACGCGCTGGTTCGGCGATCCGGCGATCGGCGCGGTGGCGGGCTGCGCCAAGGTCGGCAATCGCGTCAACCTGATCACGCGCTGGCAGGCACTGGAATATGTCACCGCGCAGCAGCTCGAGCGGCGCGCGCTCGCCGCACTGGGGGCGGTGACGGTGGTGCCGGGCGCGGTCGGGGCGTGGCGCCGCGTCGCGCTCGACGAGGTCGGCGGCTATCCCGAGGATACGCTGGCGGAGGACCAGGACCTCACCATCGCGGTGCAGCGCGCCGGCTGGCGCGTCGCCTGCGACAATGACGCGGTGGCCTGGACCGAGGCGCCCGAGACGATGCGCGCTCTGTTCAAGCAGCGCTTCCGCTGGGCCTTCGGCACGCTGCAATGCCTGTGGAAGCATCGCGCGCTGATCGGGCGCGGGCGGCCGCGCGGCCTCGCCTGGGTCGGCCTGCCGCAGGCGCTGCTGTTCCAGTTCGGCTTCACCCTAGTGGCGCCGCTGATCGACCTCGGGCTGGTCGCCGGCGTCGGCGGCACCGCGTGGCGGGTCTATGACCGCGGCTGGGACGCGGCGGGGGGCGACGCGGCGACGGTGGCGGCCTTCTGGCTCGCCTTCACCGCGATCGACCTCGCCTGCGGCTGGATCGCGTTCCGGCTGGACGGCCGTGAGGCGCGCTTCCCCGCGGTGCGGCTGCTGCTGCAACGCTTCGGCTATCGCCAGATCCTCTACGCGGTGGTGCTGCGCGCGGCCTATGCCGCGCTGACCGGGCCGAAGGTGGGCTGGGGCAAACTGGAGCGCACCGGCAGCGTCGACGCGGGCGCGGCGCCGGTGGCGATGCCGGCGGGCGAGCCGGTGCCTCTGGTGCCGGAGGCGCTGCCGAAGGCAGCGTGAGAGGGGCGGGAGCTAGATCCTCCCTGGCTCGGGGAGGGGGACCAGCCGCAGGCTGGTGGAGGGGGCTTTCCACGAGCGCTGCGCTGCGAGGAGAGCCCCCTCCACCACCGCGCTAGCGCGCGGCGGTCCCCCTCCCCGTGCCGGGGAGGAGTAAGTTGCGCCCCGCTCAGCCGCCCTGCACTGGCGGACGCGCGCCCGAGAGCGTGCGCGCCTTGTCCTGCGCGGTCAGCACCAGCTCGGCGGCGAGCAGCGCCTGCGCCTGGTTCTGCGCGACCTCGGTGCGCTCCACCACGTCGGTGACGAACTGCGGCCCGAACGGCAGCGGCACCTTGCTGCAGTCCATGTAGCGCGTGCCCTTCTTGTCCGCGAGGAACAGGTGGTTGCCGCCAGGGCGCCCCTCGATGTCGACGTATTTGCGCAGCTCGATATAGCCCTCGGTGCCGAGGATGAAGACGCGCCCGTCGCCCCAGGTCGGCAGCCCGTCGGGCGTGTACCAGTCGACCCGGACATAGCCCGCGCCGCCGTTGCCGGTCAGCATCATGTCGCCGAAATCCTGAAACCTGGGGTGCTGCGGCGTGGCGAAGTTGCCGACCTGCGACGCCACCACCGAGGCCTCGGTCGAGCCGGTGTAGAAGACGAACTGATCGGCCTGGTGGCTGCCGATGTCGGTCAGGATCCCGCCATAATATTTGACGTCCCAGAACCACTCGGGGCGGCTCGGCGCGCTGACGCGGTGCGGCGCGATGTTGATCGTCTGCACCACGCGGCCGATCGCGCCGGCATGGACCAGCTCGCCCGCCTTGACCGCGGCGCGCACCTCGAGCCGCTCGGAATACATGATCGCGAACTTGCGCCTGGTCTGCGCGATCGTGCGGCGCACCTCGGCGAGCTGGTCCAGGCTGGTGATGCCGGGCTTGTCCGACAGGAAGTCCTTGCCCGCGCGCATCACGCGGACGCCCAATGGCGCGCGCAGGTTGGGAATAGACGCGCTGGCGACGACCTGGATCGTCTTGTCGGCGAGGATCTCCTCCTCGGTGCGCGCCACCTTCACGTCGCCGTAGCGCTTGCGGAAGGGGATCAGCTGCTTGGGGTCGCCGGCGTGCACCGCCACCAGCGTGCCGCCGCCGCGGATAAGCGCGTCGGTGATGGCGAAGATGTGCGAGTGGTCGAGCCCGATCACCGCGAAGCGCAGGCGGTTCTTCGCGCTCGGATCGGGGCCGGTCGGCGCGCCCTCGGCGGAGACGCCGTTGCCCGCCGAGGTCGACTGCGCCCCCGCCGCGCTGGCGAGCCCGGCGCCGACGAGCCCGGCACCGGCGAGCAGGAGGCGGCGATCGATCATGTCCATGGCAACAGGTCCTCAGGAGAAGGATGGTCAGACGGTGACGAGATCGGTCGGCCAGTCGAGCGCGCGGCCGGTGTCGATCGCCTGCTCGCCGAGCAGCGAGGCGACGCTGGCGTAATAGGCCTGGGCGAGCAGCCCGGGCACTTCCTTGCCGCTGCGCACCGCCTCGCCGAAGCCCTCGAACTGGAGCATCGTCTCGTCATACTCGCCCCAGCCGAGCGAGTCGCCCGGCGTGGTGACGGGCAGCTCGGGGAACCAGGTGGCGCCGCCGATCGGCACGGTGTTCTTGCGCCCGGCCTGGACGTCCTTGCGCATCTTGGCGAGCGCGGGCACCGCGGCGGGCTGGACCTCCTGGTAGATGCGGCCGAGCTCGGGCTCGATCGTCCCCTTGCTGCCCTGGATCTGCTCCTCGCAGCCGTAGCGCGCGTTGTTGAGCATCGAGGTGTAGATCACCTTCCGCCCTTCCGAGTAGTCGTAGATTAAAGCGACCTGGTCGTAGACCTCGCGCCCGTCCTTCCAGAAGCAGATGCTGCCCGAGCCCATCACGCGCGTCGGCAGCCCGTCCATGAACCAATTGGCGACCTGGAGCTGGTGCGTCGCCAGCTCGGTCATCAGCCCGGCCGAGCGCGCGCGATAGAGGCGCCAGTTGATCTCGCGCTCCTGCCCGCCGGCGGGCACGTCGCGGCGCCAGCTGCGGTTGCGGTGCCAGCTCGCGCGGATCTGGGTGATCGTCCCGATCTCGCCCGATTTGGCGCGCTTCAGCGCGTTGAGATAGGTCGGGTTGAACAGCCGCTGGTGGCCGATCTGGAGCAGCTTGCCGCGCTGGCGCGCGCGCGTGACCATCGCGCCGCAGTCGGCGATCGTGCGCGCCATCGCCTTCTCGCAGAACACCGGATAGCCCGCGTCGAGCGCGTCCATCGTGTGGCGCGCGTGGAGGTCGAGCGGGGTGGCGATCACCACCGCGTCGATCCCCTTGGCGTCGAGCAGCGCGCGGTGATCGGTGAAGACGGGCGTGTTGGCGGGCACCAGCGCGCGCGCCTTGGCCATGTGCGGGGCGAACGGGTCGCATAGAGCGGCGACGGTGCAGTTGCGCGTCTTGTTGATGTTCTGGATCAGCGCGCGGCCGCGGTCGCCGGTGCCGATCACGCCGAGCCGCACGCGCGGGCCGCTCGCCGGCTCGGCGGCGGCCAGCGCGGTCCAGGGCGCGGCGACGCTCATCCCGACGCCCGCCGAGGCGACCAGCACGCGATCGAGGAAGGAGCGGCGCGAGAGCGCGAAATCGTCGTCGGTCATGCGGTGAGTTCCATCGGTCGGTCGGCGCACGTCGGCGCGTCATGGGAGAAGAGGAAGCGGCGATCGGGCGCGTCGGCGCGGAGCCGGGCGAGCGCGGGTGCGTCGGCGACGAGGAGCGCGGTGCTGAGCGCCTCGGCCTCCGCGCCGGTGGTCGCGACGGCGATCGCGGTCGCGGCGCGGGTGACGATCGCGCCGTCGGTGGGGCGCACCATCGCGGCGCGGCCGGGCTTCGCCGCGCCGGCACCGACCGTGGACGAGACCGAGAGCGACGCGTCGGTGAGCGCGAGCTCGGTCAGCCAGACGCCGTCGATCTCCGGGTGTGGGATCGCGAGCGGCCAGCCGCCGCCGAGCGGGTGCTCGCCGATCACCGCGATCGAGCTCTCGCCGGCGGAGAGGAAGGCGGAGGGGACGCCCGCGGTGCGCAGGACGGCGGCGGCGCGGTCGAGCGCGTATCCCTTGCCGAAGCCGCCGAAGTCGAGCGCGAGCGAGCGGGTGGCGGCAATGCGGCGCGTGGCGCGATCGATCGCGAGGGCGGACCAGCGGGGAAGGGCGGCAGTATCGTCGGCGCCATGCGCGCCTGTGCCCCGGCGAAGGCCGGGGCCCAGTAGGGAAGGCGGAGGTGACGACGACGCGAGGCCGGCCATGTCGCCGCTGGTGGAACGCTGGCGGGAGATCGTCTCCTCCCCCTCACGTGCCACCCCGGCGGACGCCGGGGTCCAGGTGGGGGACGTCTCGCAAGAGTCACTACAGCCTTCCCAACTGGGCCCCGGCGTCCGCCGGGGAACAGGCTTGAAGGGATGGGCAGCGGCATCGCGCAACCCGCGCGCAGACATATGACCCCCCACACTCGGATCGAACAGCCCGCCCGTCGCGTGCCACATCGCGTCCACCGCGAGCAGCGCCTCCCAGAGCAGCGGGTCCGCGATCACCGCCTCGCCGCCCACCGCCAGCACCCGGTTGAGCGCCACCGCGGGCGACTCGCGCCGCACCGTCAGCGCATCCTCCACCGCCTGCACCGTCGCGCGCGCAGTGGCGAGCGCGTCAGGGGCGGCGCGGCCGAACAGGTGCAGCTCGACCCGCGTGCCCATCGCGGCGAACCGCGCAACGCTCGCCTCCACCCCGCTCACCTCAGGCGCGGACCTCCCAACCGGGCTCATAGTCGACCGACCAGAGCTTCTGCGCCGCCGCCTCATTGGGCTTGCCGGTCGCCGGGTCGACCGTGAGCGACCCGCCGGTGCGATAGGCCATGTTGCCGAGGTGGCACAATGTCGTGCTGATGTGCCCTTCCTGGATCGGCGAGTGGAGCGCCTGCTCCTGCCCGCGCACCACCGCGAGGAAATTGGCGGCGTGGAGCACGTCGAGCGCGCCCTCGCCGACCGTGCCGGTCGTCTCGGACGAGGCCGCCGCCTTCACCTCGCGCAGCTTCTTGCCGGCGAGATCGTACAGCTCGAAGCCATTGCGATCGACCACAGCCGAGCCCTTGGTGCCGAGCAGCAACGTGCCGCGGCCGCGGCCGTAGCGCAGCATGCCGTTGCAGCTCTCGCCGTCCCAGCGGATCACGCGGCCGTCGTCATAGCCGAGCGTCAGCGCGAGCGTGTCGTACATCTCCCAGTCGTCGCCGCGGAAGAAGCGGCGGTCGCCGCGCGCGGTCACCGTCTTGGGATAGGTGACGCCCATCAGCCAGCGCGCGACATCGAGCTCGTGCATCGCGTTGTTGCAGATCTCGCCGGTGCCGTACTTCCAGAACCAGTGCCAATTGTAGTGGACCAGGTTCGAGCGATACGGCCCGCGCGGGCGCGGCCCCTGCCACATGTTCCAGTCGAGGTTGGGCGGCGGCGCGATCTCCTCGCCCTTGCCGATCGACTTGCGGTTGTTGGCGTACCAGGTCTGCGCCTCGTAGACGTCGCCCAGCTCGCCGGCGCGGATCAGGTCGAGCAGCTGGCGCGTCTCAATGCTGGAGCGCTGCTGGTTGCCGACCTGGAGCACGCGCCCGGTGCGCTGCTGGGTGGCGATCAGCGCCTCGCCTTCCGCGGGGGCGATGCCGATCGGCTTCTCGATATAGACGTTGCGGCCGGCGTCCATGCCGTCGATCGCGACCTTGGCGTGCCAATGGTCGGGCGTGGCGACGGTGACGACGTCGACGGTCTTGCGGTCGAGCAGCTTGCGATAGTCGCCGACGGTCTTGACCTTGGTGCCGGAGCGCTCGGCGAATTCGGCGGCGCGCTTGGCGAGCACGTCAGAGTCGACGTCGGCGAAGTGCGTCACCTGGACGTTGGGCTGTTTCGAGAAGGCGCTCATATGCGCCTGGCCGCGGCCGTTGACGCCGACGATGCCGACGCGGATGCGGTCGTTGGCGCCCTTGATCTGCGCGTAGCTCTTGGCGGTGAACGCCAGGGCGCCGATCGTCGCGGCGCCGCCCTTGATCATCGTTCGACGGTCGAACATCGTGGTGCCTCCCCTGGGGTGGGTTATCATCTAAACTTCCTCTGTTCCCCGGCCTGCGCCGGGAAACATCTTAGGGAAAGCCTCATCCGCATCAGAACTTCCGCAACTTGATCGAGCGGAAATCGACCTTGTCGCCGTGGTCCTGCAGCAGAATGGCGCCGTCGGCGGTCTCGCCGAAGCCTGCCGCCTGCGCGAACTTGCTCTGCGCGATCAAAGCCTTCAGCTCGGCCGAGCCGCGCTCATACGCGACCACCTTGAAGCCGTTGAGCCAATGCTCGACATGGTTGCCGCGCACCAGTACGGTGGCGCGGTTCCACTCGCCCGGCGGGTTGGCGCGCTTGCCCGGGCTGTCCGGGTCCGAGAGGTTGCGCGCCGGGATCAGGTCGTACAGCGAGGCGAGCGTGCGGTTGCCGTCGCGCCCCATCTTGGCGTCGGGGTGGCGCGCGTCGTCGAGCAGCTGATACTCGAAGCCGACGCTCGACACGCCGCCGTTCGGCCCCGGCGGCAGTAGGTATTTTATCCCGCTGTTCGCGCCCTCGGAGAGGCGGAAGTCAACCGACAGCTCGAAGTTCTGGTACGTCGCCGCGGTGGCGATGTCGCCGCCGCGCGCCGCCTCGCTCGCGCTCTTCTCCACCGTCAGGACGCCGTTCGCCATCGTCCAGCCGTGCGACGGGAAGCCGCCTCCCTTGGCCGCGCGCCAGCCCTTCGCGGTGCGACCATCCCACAGCAGCGTCCAGCCGGCGCGGCGCTCGGCCGCGGTGAGCGCGTTCGACTGCCAGCCCTGCTGCTCGAGCTGGTTCTCGGGCATGGCGTAGCGTTTCGGGTCCTGCGTGATGATGCGCAGGCCCTTGAAGCGCACCTCCGGCTCCTTGGCGGCGACGTCGTCGGGCAGCGCGTGGACCTGGAAAGCGAGAAAGCCGCGCGCGTCGGTGTCGTCGACGATGTCGGCGGCGGGCACGCCGTTGATGAAGGTGCGCAGCCGATTGCCGATCGCCTCGACGCGATAGTGGTTCCAGTCGCCCGAGCGGAAGGCCGTGCGCGCCGCCTCGTTGCGCCCCAACGTGTAGAGCCACTGGCGGCGCTGCTCGTCGTACAGCCCCGCGCTCCACGCGCGCGACGAGGGATCGATCTCGGCCTGATAGCCGAACACGACGCCGTTGCGGTAATCGGGGCGGCTCTGGCCGCGGATCATCATGCCCGAGTTGAGCGTGGGATCGGTCTTGGCGTCGAACTCGACGATGAAGTCGCCGTAGAGCCGGTCCGAGACGAGCCAGCTGTTGCCCTTGCCCACCACCGCGCGACCGACCAGCTCGTCGCCGACCACCTCATAGGTGGCATTGCCGCCGGTGCGGTGCCAGCCGGCGAGGCCGGGCTTGGGCATCAGGTCCTGCCACGGCGCGGCGGCGCTGCGCGCCGGCGCCGACTGGGCCGCCGCGACGGCGGGGAGGGTGGCCGACGACCATGCCGTCAGCGCCAGCAACGCGAGTGTGCGAACCACCGTCTCTCCCCTCGATCATGGCTTGGGTGTCCACTCGCCGGGCATACCGGAGGCGGCACTCTCGGCATTAGGCGTAGAACGTGGTCGGGCCACATGCAAGGCCAGTGTCAGACATTTTGCCGTCATGCGGCGGCGAGAAGGCTTGACGTGTCGCCCCGTCGGGACGAGGTACATAGGGTGCGAGGGCGGCGGAACGGGCGCGTCGCGACGCTGAGGAGCTGACGCGCGTGGCCGAGCATGGCGGCAAATTGTACCGCAGGATCGTGCAGTCGATCGTCGCCGACATCGCCGCGGGCATCTATCCCGTCGGTGCGCGGCTGCCGGCCGAGCGCGACCTGACCGAGCGGTTCGGCGTGAGCCGGCCGACGATCCGCGAGGCGATGATCGCGCTGGAGATGCAGGGGCTGGTGGAGGCGCGCAAGGGCTCGGGCGTGTTCGTGCTCGCCGCCGCGACGCCGCACGTCGAGCAGGAACTCGACATCGGCGCGTTCGAGATCACCGAGGCGCGCCGCCTGCTCGAGGGCGAGGTCGCGGCGGTGGCGGCGACCGAGATCGACGCCGAGCAGCTCGCCGAGCTTCGCGGTCTGCTGAGCGACATGGCGCGCGACGAGGTCGCCGAGGATGCCGACCGCCGCTTCCACATCGCCATCGCGGAGGCGACGGGCAACGCGGTGATCATCTCGGCGGTGACCGACTTCTGGGACATGCGCTTCCGCTCGCCGCTGGCGCGCGAGGTACTGCTCAAGGCGGGGAGCCTCGGCACCGAGAGCCGGCTCGCCGAGCACGGCCGCATCCTGGCCGCGCTGGAGGCGCGCTCGCCGATCGACGCGCGCAACGCCATGCGCGACCATCTCAGCCGCGTGATCGACTATCTGCTCGACGTCACCGAGACCGAGGCGGTGGAGCGCGCGCGCAAGGAGACCGACCAACGTCGTCGGGCTTTGGCGCGGCGAACGGTGTGAGGCGGCTAAGCTCCTCCCCGGCACGGGGAGGGGGACCGCCGCGCGATAGCGCGGTGGTGGAGGGGGCTCTCCGCAAGCGAGCCGCCTCATATGCGGAGAGCCCCCTCCACCACGCCCTGCGGGCGCGGTCCTCCTCCCCGCAAGCGGGGAGGAGCTGGAACACTTCCTTTTCCTACAATCTGGTCAGGCCAGTTGCCAGACAGGTTTGCAGCTGTTAGCTCTCCCGCATCGACCGCCTGCCGCACAGACGGCAGCGGCACCACCGGCGCACAGCGAGCCTGAGACGAGCGTGCGCATATTGGGAGAGGGGATGTGGGCATGCACCGTCGCCACAAATGCGCTCTGTTCGTGTCGTCGAGCGGGCTCGCCGCGCTGATCGCGGGCGCCGCCGCCGCGCAGGCCGCGCCGCAGGACCAGCCGCCACCCTCCGCCACCGGCGACGTCGTCTCCGCCGGCGCCCCCGCCGCGCCGCCCGCGACCGACGCGCAGGGTACGCAATCGCCCGTGCAGGAAGGCGGCGAGGCGCAGATCAACGACATCGTCGTCACCGGCTTCCGCGCCTCGCTCAACAGCGCGCTCAACCAGAAGCGCGCCGAGACCGCCGCGGTCGACAGCATCGTCGCCGAGGACATCGGCAAGTTCCCCGATTCGAATCTCGCCGAGTCGATGCAGCGCATCCCCGGCGTGGCGCTGTCGCGCGGCGATGGCGGCGAGGGGCGCAACATCTCGGTGCGCGGCCTCGGCGCGCAGTTCACGCGCGTCCGCATCAACGGCATGGAGGGCGTGTCGCAGGTCAGCGGCAGCGACATCCGCGGCGGCGTTGCCACCGGCCGCTCGTTCGACTTCGTCACCTTCCCGACCGAGATCTTCTCGGCGCTGTCGGTGCGCAAGACCACCTCGGCCGATGTCGAGGAGGGCTCGCTCGGCGCCACTGTCGACCTGCGCGCGCCCAAGCCGTTCGACCAGAAGAAGTCGTTCGTCTTCTCCGGTACCGCGCGCGGTATCTACAACGACATCAAGAAGGACGTCGATCCGCGCCTGTCCGCGCTCGTCTCCAAGCAGTTCGGCGACACGTTCGGCGTGCTCGCCAGCGTGGCCTATTCGAAGCGCCGCATCGACGAATATGCCTATTCGGCGGTCGATGTCGTGCCGACCACGGTCTACGGCCTGGCCCAGCCGACCGGCAGCGCCAACGCGGGCGTGATCTTCCCCTTCTGCACGCCCGTCGGCTACACCTATAACGGCGGCGCGGTGACCAGCCCCGGCGTCGGCTATACCCAGCCGAGCGGTGCCTCGATCGGCTCGGACGCCAACAATTGCAGCACCAACAATCCGCGCACCGGCAACCAGGCGACCTATGATTACATCATGAGCCGCACCGGCGTGAACGGTCGGCCGGGCGGCGGCGTCTACCTGCCGCGCCTGCCGCGCCCGGTGCGCAGCAGCCAGGATCAGCAGCGTCTGGCCGGTTCGCTGACCTTCCAGTGGAAGCCCAGCGACAATACCGACATCTCGCTCGACGGGCTCTACTCGCGCTTCAAGGTCGACCGGCTCGACACCTATTTCGACGCGCGCTCGTTCGGGCGCGCGATCTCGAACAACGGCCAGCCGCTCACCTCGGTGCGCGAGATCGAGGTCGACGACAACGGCTCGCTGGTTCACGGCCTGTTCGACGGGGTCGACCTGCGCTCGGAAATGCAGAGCGAGCGCTTCACCTCCGAGTATAAGCAGGCCAATTTCAACTTCGACCATCGCTTCTCCGACAGCTTCCGCGTGTTCGGTCTCGCCGGCATCAACGAGTCGCGACTGGACGTGAACCGCCTGCAGGTGGCGATCGACTCGAACGATAGCCGCAACTGGTCGATCGACTTCCGCGACAATCCCGACATCCCCAAGATCGGCTACGGCATCGACACCACCGACCCGACCCTGTTCCAATACGGCCCGCCGCTCGCCAACGGCGACCAGCGCGGCCAGCTCTCCAACTTCATCCGCCGCAACACGATCGTCAGCAAGACCTTCGAGCTCAACGGCGACTGGAAACCGGCGCAAGGATTCACCGTCCAGTTCGGCGGCCAGTATCGCACCAACAAATACACCGCGCGCGAGCGCCAGCTCGCCACCAACAACCCGCTGGCACTGCCGACCGGCGTCTCGCTCGCCGACATCACCTTTACCACCACCGGCATCGGCAAGAACCTCGACGGGCAGTTGCAGGACTTCGTCTCGATCGATCCGGACAAGTTCCGCGACGCGGTCGGGCTCGACAGCTACGTCTATTGCAGCATCGAGTGCGCCAAGGGCACCTACGGTGGCGTCGACGAGAAGTACAAGTCGGGCTACGCCATGGTGAAGTTCGACACGCAGGACATCCTGCCGGTCACGCTGCGCGGCGACGCGGGCGTGCGCTACGTCCATACCAGCCTCGACACCTACGGCCCGATCACCACCGCCGCGCCAGCGGGGTCGGCCTATCCGTCACGCTACGTGATCTCCGAGGTGAGCCGCTCCTATGAGGACTGGCTGCCGTCGATGAATCTCGCGCTGGACGTGACTCCCGACCTGATCGCGCGCCTCTCGGCGGCACGGGTAATGTCGCGCCCGTCCTACGGGCAGCTGATCCCCTCTGGCTCGGCCAACCTGGTGATCCAGACCGCCTCGTTCAGCAACCCGTTCCTCGAACCGATCCGTGCCAACACCTTCGACGCCGCGCTGGAATGGTATTTCCGCCCCGGCTCGCTGCTCTCGGTGGCGTACTTCTACAAGAACATCGAGACGTACATCCAGACGACCAGCGCCAGCGTCGCCTTCCAGGACATCGGTCTGCCGCTGTCGCTGCTCAACGGCACGCAGCTGCGCCCCGGCGACCAGTTCACCGTCCAGCGCAGCAACAACACGCCGGGCGGCCCGCTGCGGGGCTTCGAGGCGAACGTGCAGCTGCCCTTCACCTTCTTGCCGGGCTTCCTCAAGAACTTCGGCGCGCTGGGCAACTTCACGCGGGTGCGGTCGAACATCAACTATATCATCTCGCCGACGCTCTCGCGCACCGCGCCGCTGGTCGGCCTGTCGCCGGAAACCGCGAGCGGCACGCTCTATTATGAGGACAGCCGCTTCAGCATCCGCTCGACGGTGAACTACCGCTCGTCCTTCCTCACCGCCGTGCCGAGCGGCTCGGTGGACGCGGACTCCACCTCGAACGCCAGCTCGATCTTCGTCGACGCCTCGGCCTCGTACAACCTGACCGAGAACGTGAAACTGATCGCGGAAGTGCAGAACATCACCAACGAGACCAACCGGCTCACCGTCGACACGGTGCGCAAGGACCCGCTCTACACCGCCTATTTCGGCCGCACCTTTGCGCTGGCGGTGAATTTCGTGTTCTGAGCCGCGGATGATGTTTCGGGGCGACAGCGAGGACGGGCGGATGGCGCGACAGGACGGGCGGGTGCGATGGATGACGCAGACGATGCGCTGGTTCGGCCCGTCCGACCCGGTCGCGCTGCGCGACATCCGCCAGACCGGCGCGACCGAGGTGGTCACCGCGCTGCACGAGGTGCCCAACGGCGCCGTGTGGAGCGCGGCGGCGATCGCCGAGCGACGCGCGACCATCGCCGCGGCGGGGCTCGGCTGGACGGTGGTGGAGAGCCTGCCGGTTCACGAGGAGATCAAGACGCGCGGGCCCCGCTGGGACGAGCTGGTCGACTCCTATCGCACCAGCCTGCGCCATCTCGCCGCCGCGGGCATCAGGGTCGTCACCTATAATTTCATGCCCGTGCTCGACTGGACGCGCACCGATCTCGGCTGGGAATTGCCCGATGGCGCGCGCGCCTTGCGCTACGAACATGAGGCGGCTGCCGCCTTCGACCTCTTCGTGCTCCGCCGCGACGGCGCCGAGCGCGACTATGCCGCCGACCTGATCGAGCGCGCCGAGCGCCGCCTCGCCGGCATGGACGAGGACGCGCGGCGCCGGCTGACGCGCAATATCATCGCCGGCCTGCCGGGCAGCGAGGAGAGCTTCTCGATCGAGGACTTCCGCGCCGCCCTGGCCACCTATGATGAGGTGGATGCCGCCGCGCTCCACGCCCATCACGTCGCCTTCCTCGAGGCGGTCTGCCCGGTGGCGGAGGAGCTCGGCCTGCACCTGGTGGTCCACCCCGACGATCCGCCCTTCGCGCTGTTCGGCCTGCCGCGGGTGGTGAGCACCGAGGCCGACGTCGCCGACTTGTTCGCGCGCGTGCCGAGCCGCGCCAACGGCCTGTGCTTCTGCGCCGGCTCGTTCGGCGCGCGCCCCGACAACGACCTGCCCGGCATCGTCGACCGGCTGGGCGATCGGATCGGCTTCCTCCACCTCCGCTCGGTCCAGCGCGAGAGCGGCGACGCGCGCGGGGGAACGTTCCACGAGGCGGCGCATCTCGAGGGCGACGCGGGGATGACGGCGATCGTCGCCGCGGTCCACCGCCTCCAGCAGCGCGAGGATCGCTCGATCCCGATGCGCCCCGATCACGGACATCAGATGCTCGACGACCTCTCGCGCGTGACCAATCCCGGCTACTCGCTGCTCGGCCGGATGCGCGGGCTGGCCGAGCTGCGCGGCGTCGAGCGCGGCATCGCCCACGCCTATGCCGGCGCGCGGGCGGAGGCGCTGGCATGACGCGCGCGCTGCGGCTCCATCCCGATCGGCTGTTCCCGAGCGATCCGACGCAGCGCGACATCGCGCGCGCGCTCTACGCCGAGATCGGCGGGCTGCCGATCGTCAGCCCGCACGGCCACACCGATCCGCGCTGGTTCGCCGAGGACTCACGCTGGCAGAACGCGACCGAGCTGCTGCTCGCGCCCGACCATTATGTCTTCCGCATGCTCTACTCGCAGGGCGTCGCGCTCGACGATCTGGCGATTCCGTCGCGCGCCGGCACGCCCGCGACCGACCCGCGCGCGGCGTGGCGCGTCTTCGCGGACCATTACCACCTGTTCCGCGGCACGCCGTCGCGGCTGTGGCTCGACCATGTCTTCGCCGAGGTGTTCGGCGTCGACGTGGCGCTCGAGGGCGAGACCGCCGACCTCTATTACGACCGCATCAACGAGCAGCTGGCCACGCCTGCTTTCCGCGCGCGCGCGCTGTTCGACCGGTTCGGGATCGAGTTCCTCGCCACCACCGAAGGTGCGGACGATCCGCTCGACTCGCACCGGCGCATCCGCGAGTCTGGTTGGGGTGGGCGCGTCGTCACGACCTATCGGCCGGACGGCGTGATCGACGTCGAGCACGAGCAGTTCCAGCCGGCGATGGCGCGCTTCGCCGAGCTGACCGGCGAGGATGTGTGGAGCTGGTCCGGCTATCTCGCCGCGCACCGCAAGCGCCGCGCCGATTTCCGCGCCGCGGGCGCTACCGCGACCGATCACGGCCACCCCGGCGCGCGCACCGCCAACCTCTCCGCCGCCGAGGCCGAGGCCTTGTTCGGCCGCATCGCGGGCGGCGGCTGGGATGCGGCGGACGCCGAGCTGTTCCGCGCGCAGATGCTCACCGAGATGGCGAAGATGAGCGTCGAGGACGGGATGGTGATGCAGCTTCATCCCGGCTCGTACCGCAACCACAACCGCCAGCTGTTCGCGAGCCACGGCCGCGACAAGGGCGCGGACATCCCGCTGCGGATCGAGTTCGTGGAAGCGCTCAAGCCGTTGCTCGACGTCGTCGGGAACGACCCGCGCTTCACGCTGATCCTCTTCACGCTCGACGAGACCACCTACGCGCGCGAGCTGGCGCCGCTCGCCGGCCATTACCCCTGCCTGCGGCTGGGGCCGGCGTGGTGGTTCCACGATTCGCCCGAGGGCATGCTGCGCTACCGCGAGATGACCACCGAGACCGCCGGCTTCTACAACACCGTCGGGTTCAACGACGACACGCGCGCCTTCCTTTCCATCCCGGCGCGGCACGACGTCGCGCGGCGGATCGACTGCCATTATCTCGCGCGGCTCGTCGCCGAGCATCGGCTGGAGGACTGGGAGGCGGCCGAGCTCGCTCGCGATCTCACCGTCGGGCTCGTGCGCAAGGCGTACAGGCTGTGAGCGGCGCGCAGCGGCTGTCGCCTGCCACCGTCGATCGGCTTCCCGCGAGCGTCGAGCGGCCCGACTACGATCGCGCGGCGCAGCGGACCGGGATCGTCCATCTCGGGCTCGGCGCCTTCCACCGCGCGCACCAGGCGGTCTACACCGACGCGGCGATGTCGGCGGGCGACCGCGACTTCGCGATCACCGGCGTGTCGCTGCGCTCGCCCGCGGTGGCCGAGGCGCTGCTGCCGCAGGACGGGCTCTACACGGTGACGCAGCGCTCCGCCGCGGGCGAGCGGATCGCGCTGGTCGGCGCGCTGCGCGAGATGCTGGTGGCGCCGCGCGACGGCGAGCGGCTGCGTGCGGTGCTCGCCGCGCCGACCACGTCGCTGGTCACGCTCACCGTGACCGAGAAGGGCTATCACCGCGGCCCTGATGGCGCGCTCGACGTCGCCGCGGTCGAGGCGGCGGGCGGTACGATCTACCACCATCTCGCGCGCGCGCTCGCGGATCGCCGCGCGGCCGGCGTGGGTGGCCTCACGCTGGTGAGCTGCGACAATCTCGCGCACAACGGCGCCGCGCTCGCGGCCTCGCTCGGGGCCTGGCTCGATCGCGGCGATCCTGGCCTGCGCGCGTGGTTCGAGGCGGAATGCGCCTGCCCGTCGACGATGGTCGATCGCATCGTCCCCGCCGCGCGCGACGCCGACCTGGAGCGCACCGCCGCCGCGATCGGCCTGTACGACGCCGCCGCGGTGACCACCGAGCGCTTCATGCAATGGGTGATCGAAGACCGGTTCGCGACGCGCCGCCCGCGCTGGGAGCTGGCGGGGGCGCAACTGGTCGCTGACGTCGCCCCGTACGAGTTCGCCAAGCTCCGGATGCTCAATGGCGCCCATTCGGCGCTCGCCTATCTCGGTTTGGAGCGCGGGCACCAGTTCGTTCACCAGGCGGTCGCCGACCCGGTGATCCGCGCCACGGTCGAACCGCTCATGCGCGACGAGGCCGCCGCCAGCCTCACCCCGGCGCCGGAGCAGGACCTGGGCGCCTACGCCGACGCGCTGTTCGCGCGCTTCGCCAACCCCGCGCTACCGCACGCGCTGATCCAGATCGCGATGGATGGCTCGCAGAAGATCCCGCAGCGCTGGCTCGCGACCCTGCGCGCCAACGCCGCCGAGGGGCGGCGCTCGCCCGCGACGCTTACCGCGCTGGCGGCGTGGCTGCGTCACGTCCGCGGCGACGGCGCGCCGGTCAACGATCCGATGGCGGAGCGGCTCGCGGCGCTGTGGCGCGAGGTCGGCGAGAGCGGGATCGTCGCGGCGCTCTTCGGCGAGCGCGGGCTGTTCGCCGATCATTGGCAGGCCGACGCGGAAGACCGCGCGGCGCTCGACGCGCGGCTGCGCGCGGGTTGAATCAAGCGGGTGGCGGGTGTCGCCCCGGGGAGGGTCGAGTGAGTTCAGCAGCTGAAGTGAGTCCGCCGGCGGTCAGGCCGCGCGGGCGTGTGCGCTGGACGATCTGCGCTTTGCTCTTCTTCGCCACGACGATCAACTATATCGACCGCCAGATCATCGGCATCCTCAAGCCGACGCTGCAGACCGAACTCGGCTGGACCGAGGTAGACTATGGCATGATCGTCTCCTGGTTCCAGGCGGCCTATGCAATCGGGCTGCTCGCATCGGGCGTGATCATCGACCGGGTCGGCTCGAAGATCGGCTATGCCGCCGCCATCGTCATCTGGAGCCTCGCCGCGCTGTTCCACGCGCTGGTGCGCAGCCCGAGCGGCTTCGCGCTGGCGCGCTTCGCGCTCGGGCTGGGCGAGTCCGCCAATTTCCCCGCCGCGATCAAGTCGGTCGCCGAGTGGTTCCCGAAGAAGGAGCGCGCGCTCGCCGCGGGCATCCTCAACGCCGGCGCCAATGTCGGCGCGATCGCGACACCGATCGTCGTGCCGGTGATCGCGCTCACCTATGGCTGGCAGGCCGCCTTCATCATCACCGGGCTGCTGGGGTTCGCCTGGCTGGCGGCGTGGCTGGCCTTCTATCGCGCGCCCGCACAGCACCCGCGCGTGTCGCCCGAGGAGCTGGCCTATATCACCTCGGACCAGCACGCCGACGAGCGCAACGCGGCGGCGCCGCGGCCGACCTGGGCGTCGCTGTTCCGCCACCGCGGCACCTGGGCGTTCGTCGTCGCCAAGTTCCTGACCGACCCGGTGTGGTACCTGTTCCTGTTCTGGCTGCCCGACTTCTTCGCCAAGCGTCACGGGCTGGACCTCAAGACCTTCGGTCCGCCGCTGATCGCGGTCTATCTGCTCGCCGACGTCGGCAGCATCGGCGGCGGGTGGCTGTCGTCCTGGCTGATCAAGCGCGGCTATAGCGTCAACGCCGGGCGCAAGCTGGCGCTGCTGGCGAGCGCGATCCTGGTGCTGCCGATCTTCTTCGCCACCACCGTCTCCAGCCTGTGGGCGGCGGTGGCGATCATCGGCGTGGCGGCGGCGGCGCACCAGGGCTGGTCGAGCAACCTCTACACGATGGTGTCGGACACCTTCCCGTCGCGCTCGGTCGCCTCGGTGATGGGGATCGGCGGGGCGGCGGGCGCGGTGGGCGGCATGATCATGGCGCGCTACGTCGGCGAGGTGCTGGAGCGCGTGGGGAGCTACCTGCCGGTGTTCGTCTGGGCGGGCAGCGCCTATCTGCTGGCGCTGCTGCTGGTGCACCTGCTGGTGCCACGGCTGGAGGTGAAGGGGTGAAGCGAGCTTGTTGCTCGGCCCTAAGCTTCGCCCGTTCGGCGTCATCCTGAACCTGTTTCAGGATTCACCGGACCGCGAGCGCCTCACGCGCCTGAGTGTGCGGCACCGTGGATCCTGAAACAAGGTCAGGATGATAGTAGGTAAGGCAAGGCGCGGCCTCCTCACTCTCCCGGCCGGTAGCGCCGCTCGACATGGGCTGCCAACTCGTCGGGGTAGAAGTACACCGGCCGCAGCGCTCCGCTCGCATAGCGCCCCACCTGATCGGCGAAGTGGCGCGACGCCGGGTCGCCGCTCTGTCCGCCCGCCATCACCGCCGCCGCGCGCACGCGCGGGCCGAACTCGACCACCGCGACGAAGCTGTTGCCGCTCGTGCCGTAGTAGCGCCGCGTTCCCGGCCAGCTCTTGGCGCCGAAGGAGGCGAGGCTGCCCCATTGCGCCGAGGTGAAGGGCACCGGCATGGAAGGACGCGCGTCGTCGAAGTGCGGCGCGATCGAGTCGTCGAGCCGCTGGAAGCGGTTGATCCGCTCCCAGGGGGTGCGCCACGTGCCGAAGTCGCGCGTGAGCCGCGCCACCGCCGCCTCCAGCGCGACGAGCTTGGACGCGGCGGTGACGCGCGTCGCGATATAGTCGGGCACGTTGACGCGCTCGGCCTGCGCGGCGTCGCCGACCTCGCGCCACAGCTGATCACCCCAGAACACCGCGAGGCTGGTCGCGACCGACCCCGCCGCCCACCGATGGTCCCAGCGCTCCAGCTCGGCGATGGGCGCTGCCAGCGCCCCGCGTCGCGGATCGGTCGCCGGCAGCGCATGCCATGCCGCCGCCAGAGGCGGTAGCAGCCGGGCGAAGGCGGGCAGGTATGAATCATAGGCGGCGGCGCGCAGCGTCTCGGCGGTCCAGCCGCTCTTGCCCTGGAGCAGCAGGTCGGCGTGCTCGCCGCGCGCGTTGCCGCCGGTCTGGTCCATGTAGCGCGGGTAGTCGGCGGCGCGCGGGCTGTCGGCGCCCGCCGCGCTCCACGGCCAGTCGTTGGTATTGTGGACCCAGCCGGTGCGCGGGCGGAGCACGCTCGGCAGCGTGGCGAGCGGGTGCAGGCCGCGCCAGTCGGTGCGCGGATCGCTGCCGTCGACCGGGCGGGTGTAGTCGAAGCGATCGTCGCGACGCGGCATGAACTGCGGCATGAGGAAGGCGATCTCGCCCTTGTCGTCGGCGAAGATCGTGTCGTTGGAGGAATTGGCCTTGCGCTCGGCGACCGCGAGGTAGGCGGCGAGATCGGTGGCGCGGGTGCGCAGCCAGCTCTGCTCGAGCGCGGGGCGCGGCCGCCACATCAGCGCGGTCGCGATCCAGCGCCCGTCGCGCGCCGCGGTGATCGGACCGTGATGCGTCCGCCAGGTGGTGAAGCGCCGCTCCGCCATCGTCCCGTCCGCGCGGCGGTAGCGCAGCGTGACCGGGCGCGCCGTGACCGCGCGCCGCGCCGTGCCGTAGCGATAGGTCCAGCCGGCGCCGCGGCGCTCGACCCACTCGGCGAACGCATCCACGTTGTCGACGGTCGACGAGGTGTGCATCCAGCCGGCGTGCGCGTTGAAGCCCTGGTAGACGAAGAACTGGCCCCAGGTGCTCGCGCCATAGACGTTCAGCCCGGTGTCGCTGCTCAGCTGCGCCTCGGAGCGGAAGTAGAAGCTGGTGTGCGGGTTGATCAGCAACAGCGCATGCCCGTCGCGGGTGAGCCGCGGCGCGATGGCGATGCCGTTCGAGCCCGACGGCTCGCGCGGTACCACACCGCGCTCCTCCGGCGTGGGCGGGGTCGGGCGATCATAGAAGCTGCGCAGCGCGCTCAGCGGGACGCGCTCGACGTCGCCGCCGATGCTGCCTTCGGTGAAGCTCAGCGCCATCCACGGCTCGTAGCGGGTGAGCACGCGCGGCCGCACCGCGGGATGGGAGGCGAGATAGAAGTTGAGTCCGTCCGCCCAGGCCTGGGTCAGCGCGCGTAGCCACGGCGGGCAGGCGGAATAGGTCGCGCGCAGCTCGGCCTCATCGACGAACAGCCGCTGGCGCAGGTCGGCCCAGAGCGCGGCCTCGCCCTCGGCCTCGGCGGTGCGACCGAGCGCGGTGAGATAATTGGCTTCGACGCGCGCGAGATCGTCCTCGGCCTGGGCGTAGCTCAGCGCGAACACCGCGTCCGCGTCACTGCGGCCGTGGACGTGCGGGATGCCCCAGTCGTCGCGCGTGATCGTCGCCGCGGCGGCGTGGCGACGCCAGCGCGCGGCGTCTGGCTCGGCGGCATCGGCCCGCGCGCCGAGCACGAGCAGCGCGGCGGCAGCCGTGATCCGAAGTGGCGACGTTCGTGGGGGGTGGGAAGGAAGCGGGCTCACCGTATGAGGATAGCCGTGCCACGCGCGGAGGCAACGCCACTGGCAATAACCTGGCAGTCGCCATCACCGCTGGTTCTTCTCCCGCTAAGTCAGTAGCCTGCGCCAGGAGCCGCGGTCCGACGGGCGCGTGCGAGACGAAGGGGACCGAGGGCGGTGAGGGAGATCGACGCATGAGGCGCTCGCTCGCTCTGCTCGTGCTCGCGGGCGTGATCCCGATCGTGGCGCTGGGCGGCACGTTCGGCGCGCTGACGCTGCGCAGCGAGCGCGAGGCGGTCGCCGCGCGGGGCCGCACCGACGCCAATCTCGCCGCTGCTCTGGTCTCGCAGACGCTGCGCAGCAACGTCGCCGCGGTCGAGATGGTGGCGCAGTCGCCCGCGCTCGACGGCGCCGCGCCGGACGTGGCGCGCTTCGCGACGCTGGCGCGCCGCATCCTCGCGAACCAGCAGGACTGGCACGCGATCGTGCTGGCGGACGTCGAGGGGCGCGTGGTGTTCGGTACGGCGCCGGTCGGTACGGCGGCGGCGCCGCTCGCCGGTCTCGACGCGGCGGTGCTGCGCCGACTGCGCGACCGCGCCGAACCGCAGATCGGTACCTTCTCGGTCGCGAGCGACGGTGCGCGGGTCTTCCCCGTCGCCGTGCCGGTGGGCCGGGCAGGGCAGGTGCGTTATGTCGTCGCCGCACTGGTGCCCGCCGCGCGGCTCGAGCGGCTGCTCCGCGTCGAGCCGCTCGCGCCGGGCTGGACCGCCTCGATCATCACCCCCGCCGGCCCCGCGCTGATGGTGCCGCGCGACGCCGCCCCGCTCGTCCACACCGACCCGCGCCCGGTCGAGCTGTGGATGCCGGTGAGCGGGGCGCGCTGGTCGGTCCGCATCACCGCGCCGGCGCAGGCTTTCTTCGCCCCGGTGCGGCAAGCCGTGCTGCTGCTGCTCGCTGCGGCGGCGCTCTGCATCCTGCTGCTGGCACTGCTCGGGCGGCTGCTCGTGGGCGAGCTGCGCCAGCTGCGTCGCCGCGACGCCTCCGAGCTGCAGCGTCAGCGGATGGAGACGCTCGGCCGGCTCACCGGCGGCGTCGCGCACGACTTCAACAACCTGCTGACGCCGATCATGATCAGCCTGGAGCAGCTGCGGCGCCACGCCGCCGACGCCGCGTCGACGCGCCACGTCGACGTCGCGATGGCCGGCGCCGAGCGCGCGCGGCTGCTGGTCAGCCGGCTGCTCGCTTTCTCGCGGCAGCAGCAGCTCTCGCCCGAGCCGGTCGAGCTCGCGGCGCTGGTCGACGGGCTGATGGACCTCGTCGAGAAGTCGCTGACGCCCGCCATCACGATGACGGTCGCGGTCGCGCCCGAGCTCTGCGCGGCCGAGGCCGATCGCGGGCAGCTCGAGCTCGCCATCCTCAACCTCGTCATCAACGCGCGCGACGCCATGCCCGACGGCGGCGCGCTGCGGCTCTCGGTCGCGCGCGCCGAGCCGCGGCATACGGCGGGTCTCGCCGCCGGCCACTATGTCGCGATCACCGTCTCCGACACCGGCAGCGGCATGGACGCGGCGACGATCGCGCGCGCGATCGACCCCTTCTTCACCACCAAGCCGATCGGCAAGGGAACCGGTCTGGGGCTGTCGATGGTCGATGGCTTCGCCTCGCAGTCGGGCGGGGCCTTCGTGCTGGAGAGCGAGCCGGGCCGGGGGACGAGCGCGCGGATCGTGCTGCCGTGCAGCGCGCGACCGGCGGTCGCGGCGCCGCTCGCCGCGGCGGCGGCGGGCACCAGCGCGCTGACGATCCTGCTGGTCGACGATGATCTTCGTGTGCGGCGTGCTACCGCCGAGGTGCTCGCCGAGGCCGGTCACGCGGTGACTGAGGCGGCGGACGTGGACGAGGCACTGGCGCTGCTGGCGACGCGGGAGCCGGTCGACGTGGTCGTGACCGACTTCATCATGCCCGGTCGCTCGGGCGCCGAGCTGATCGAGCAGCTACGCGCCGCGTGGCCGCACGTCGCGGTGCTGATGGTCACCGGCCATGTCGAGGACGATGGCGCGCTGCCCGACGGCGTCGAGCTGCTGCGCAAGCCCTATCGCGGCGCCACGTTGCTGGCGGCGGTGGAGCAGGCGGTGCGCCAGCGCGGCAGGTGACGGGCGCCGGGAGGGTGTCTCCGCGTATCAGCGGCACGGGCGGCTTATCTCCTTCGCGATGCGCCCGGAACGCGCCATGGCGCGTTGAGGCAGGAAGCGGAGGATCACGGCAGTCATGACGAGAGGTCGGCGCGTTCCGCTGCCCCTCGTCGCGGCCGACGCGTCCGCCCCGGCACGGGCTTCTCCCGCGCCGGCGAGGAGGAGCCCAAGATGCGCGACAGCGAGACCTTCACCGCCAACGCCGTTCGCTGCCGCGAGGAAGCCGACGCGGCGACGCTCGACAACGTGCGCGACCGCTGCCTGCGGGCCGAGGCCGCCTGGGCCGCGATGGCGTCGCGCAGCCGCCGCTCCGAGAGAGCGCGCGACGAGCGAGTCGCCGCCGTCGCCTGACGAGGGCGATCAGGCGCCGCCGCGCTCGCGCGTGATTCGGCGCACCGTCGCGACCAGCGCGGCGAGCCTCGGGTCGTGGATCGGTTCGGCGAGCTGCAAGTCGCGGCTGCGGCCATCGATCGTCAGCCCGATGGTGTAGGTCCGCGCGTCCGGGCTCGGTGCGGCGGGCTGGGGCGTGCAGTCGAAGAAGCTGGCCTCGTCGGCGAGCCGCGCCAGCTCGGCGCGCTCGTCACCGCCCAGCCGCTCGAGCGGCACGCAGGAGTCCGTCGCGCGGCCGGGCAGATGCGCGAAGCCGCCCTCCACCCGCATCCGCGCCTCGCCGCCGCACCCCGCCTCGTCCGCCATCAGCTCACTCCGACATCGCTCCACGCCGTGCCGACCGCGGTCGCCTCGGCACTGCCCGCGCCGTACAATCGTCCGGCCACGTCCACCGTCACCCGCGCGAAGGCGGCGAAGTCGGTGTTGGCCCTGACATTGGGGTCGAGCAGCGCATTATACCAGATCGTGCCGGCGCGGTCCCACGCCTTGCCGCCGATCGCCGTCGCGGCGAGGTAGAAGGCTCGGTTGGGAATACCGGAGTTGATATGGACCCCGCCATTGTCCTGGTTGGTGCGGACGAAATCGTCCATGTGCGCGGGCTGCGGGTCCTTGCCGAGCACGGGATCGTCATAGGCGGTGCCCGGTGCCTTCATCGAGCGCAGCGCGCTGCCCTTCACCTTGGGCGTGAACAGCCCCTCGCCGATCAGCCAGTCGGCCGCGGCGGCGTCCTGGCCGAGCGCCTTCTGCTTGACGAGCGATCCGAACACGTCCGAGATGCTCTCGTTGAGCGCGCCCGACTGGTTGAAATAGGCCAGCCCCGCCTCCTTCTCGGTGACGCCGTGGGTCAGCTCGTGGCCGATGACGTCGAGCGCGAGCGTGAACCGGTTGAACAGCGCGCCGTCGCCGTCGCCGAACACCATCTGCGTGCCGTCCCAGAAGGCATTGTCATAGTCCTGGTCATAGTGGACGGTGGCGTCGAGCGGCAGGCCGGCGTCGTCGATCGAGTTGCGCTGATACGCCTCCCAGTAGAGCGCGAAGGTGGCGCCGAGCCCGTCATACGCCTCGTCGGCCGCCGGATCGCCGGTCGGCGCATCGCCCTCGCGGCGCACGACGGTGGCGCCGGGCGCCTCGGGCTTGTGCTGGGCGTCGCGGATCGTGCGCAGCGGGCTCGGCGTGAGGATGTTGCCCGCGGCGCTGCGCAGCCGCGCGACGCTGCCCAGCACCGGCCCGGCGGTGGTGGCGCGGACGATCCGGATCGAGGGATCGACCAGCAGCGCGCGGATCGCCGTGCCGCGCAGCTCCGGCGGGCCATGCTCGGCGATGCGCGAGAGGATGTAGGGTGGCAGGATGCAGTGGATCGCGTGGCGGTGGGTGAGCGTGCACATCGGCGTCTCTCCTTGGCAGATCAGCGGCGGGCGCGGCGCAGCCACAGCGGCGCGAGCGCAACCCAGATGATGGTGACGAACGCGAGCAGCTGGCGCGTCTGCTCGGCGCCGCCGGGCAGGTAGCCGAACCCGCCGAGCGCGGCGGCGTAGAGCAGGAAGGAGGCCAGCGCGACCGCGATCGCGGAGACGTCGGGCTGGCCGCCGCTGTCCTGCGTGCCGAACCAGCGCAGCGCGACGACGAAGACGCCGATCACCGCGATCAGGATCAGCCGCACCGAGCGGTCCTCGCCCGCGATGCCGGCGGCGAGCGGGTACAGCGCCACCGCCTCGACCGGGAACAGCTTGGCCAGGCTGGTGTAATAAGGCTCGGCGGCTGCCGTGGTGGGTGGCGCGAGGGCCTGCCGCGCCGGTTCGTCGCGCGCACGGTCCAGTCGCAGTGCGCCGCGCAACAGGGGCGGGGACGGGGTCGAAGCGACGGCGTTGGGCGGCTCGGCGCGCAGCGCGGCGGTGGCGCGTTCCACCGCGGCAGCGTAGCGCTCCAGCGCGACATCGCTCGGCATCAGCCCCTCGCCCGCGCGCCGCGCCTCGATCGAGCGGTCGAGCACCGCGGCGAACACCGCGGCGTCGCCCGGCACGGTGATCAGCGTCGCCGCGAAATGGTCGAGCGCGTCGCCCAGGGCCGTGCGCAGCCCGAACAGCCGATCGAAATAGCGCGGCAGGAAGCGGCCGTCGGCGACATAGGATTGCACCTGCTCGGCGAGCGCGTCGGCGGCGGCGAGTGCCTCGGCGTAGCGGGTCATCCCATCCTCCTCACAGCGGGCGCGCGATGGTGGTGACCAGGGCGAGCGCGCGCGCGATCCGGTCGAGGTTGAGCTTGGCGGCGGCGCGGCGCTGCGCCGGGGTGAGCCGCCCGGACAGTGCCGCGCGCAGGTCGGCCTGGGCGGTGGACGCCAGCGCGAGCGCGTCCGCCACCGCCGCGACGCGCGCGGGGCCGGTGCGCGCCGCCTCGCGCGCGGCGAACACGCGCGCGGCGAGCTGCTCGCGCTGCTCGGCGGTGAGGTCGGCGCGGTGGCGCAGATAGGTGCGGAACAGTGCGTTCCCGTAGAGATCGTCGGCGCTGCGCGCGGCGGTGCGGCCCCAGCCCTCGACCTCGCCGCGCAGCTCGGCCAGCGCGCGGTCGACCGCGTCGCCGCGCTCGTCCACCAGCGCACGGACCTGGCCCGCGGTGCGCGCCTCGCGCGCGAGCTCGGCGGCGAAGGTGGCGAGGGCGACCAGGCCTTGGCCGCGCGGCGTCGCCGGATCGACCTCGGGCACGCCCGCGGCGGCGACGACGCGGCCGACCCGCTCCGCGAAGGCGGTCAGCTCGGCGGAGACGTCGGTCTGGGGGGCGGCGAGGATCGTCGCCAGCGCCTCGACATAGTCGCCGACGGCGGCGAGCAGCGCGACGCGCGGTTCGAGCAGCGCGCGCGGGCTGGTGCCGACGTCGATGCTGAGGACGGTGTAGCCGGGCGCGGGCGTGTCGCCCTCGGGGCAGAGCGATGCCGGCGGAGCGGTGGCGCTCACCGGTACCTGGATCCGCAGCGGCGAGGCAGGCAGGCAGCTCGGGTCGCTGGCGACCAGCGCCGCTGCGGCGTCGCGGCGGCGCTGCTCGACCGAGTCGAGATAGGCGGCGGTGGCGGTGACCGCCTCGCGCCCGCGTGCGCTGACGTCGGACGCGGCCTGTACCCGCACCGCGTTCGTCGCACAGCCGGTGAGCAGCAGCGCGACGGCGAGCGCGGCCGGCGGTGGGACGGGTGGGCGCATGGCGGGCGACTTACCTCCATCTCAACGGGCGAGATCGCCGAATCGGGTCACGCCGCGACTTATGTTCCACACCTGTTCTATGTAGGACAGAGCAAAGCGGCGGACCGCCACGGAAAAGGCGCGATTGATCAATCAACGAGCGTCGCTCATCCGTTCCCCGCTTAGGGCCGGGAGCCCGTTGGAGTGATCTGGGTGGCGGTCACTGCCGTCTCCCACCTGGCCCCGGGCTTCGCCGGGGCACGACGGCGCCGCGCTCGGGCTGGAGGACGAGACGCTCGCCGACGGTGCGGCGACCACCTACCGCGTGCCGATCCCGCCGATCGGGATTGTGCCCGACCATCGGCACGGCACGGCCGCCTTCTAGCGCGAGGACATCGATTGGGCCGGGAAGGCGCTGACGCTGCGCCGCTGGTGTGTGAGGCGAGCCGACGTTCGCCGCTACGCCGCCGCCGACTCCGCGCCGAGCAGCCAGACCTCGGCCTGCTCGACCGTCTCGAAATAGCAGGCGGCGCGCTCGGCCGCGGCGCGGCGGATCTGCGAGCGCGCGAGCGAGCGGGCGACGACGAAGGCGAGGCGGCGCGAGGCGTGGCGCGGGTCGGCGAGAACGGCGCGGAACTCGGCGACGCTGCCCTGCGCCTGGATGTCCATCTCGCGGATGTCGACGAGCGTGACATGCGCGTTCGCGCCGCAGGTGAGCAGGGCGTGGGCGGCGTCGCGCGCGGCGAGGAAACGCGCGATCGCGGCGGCGTCGAAGAAGCCCGACATGGTGATGCGCACCAGCGCGCGCGGCACGTCGACCTGGATGAGGAAGTGCGCGGTCATCGCTGAGTGGCTTAGCCGAGCGCTGGTAAAGGTTGCGTTAGCTGCGTCGGGGGGCAACGGAAGGGCTCCGGCCGCGCGACGCCGGAGAGTTGCCGTCGCTTATGCCTCCCGCTCCCTGCTCACCGCTCGCCGATCGAACACCCCTTCGGCCGGCGCACCGGGTTGCAGCGCGCCACGCCGCCGCCCGGCAGCGCCACGTGATAGCCGCCGCGGAAACGCGGGTCGGGCCAGAGATAGTCGGTCGACACATACTGGGCCCCGCTCGCCAGCGCGGTGTCGCGACGGCGCGTGTCATTGCTCCGCGCCTCGCGCGTCTCGGCATCGGCGCGGGTGCGCACGAGATAGCCCGCGGCGACGTCGCGGCGGATGCGCGCGGCGTCCGCCATCGTCTCGTTGAGCGTGAGATAGGCCGCCGCGGGCGAGTCCTCGTCGGTGTTGATGAAGAACACGCGCCCTTCCAGCGATCGCCGCGCACCGCGGTACAGCGCTACCTTCGCCGGCGTCTCGTCCATCGCGAACAGGATCTTGCCGCGCGCCTGCTTGAGCGTCGGCCAGTTGTTCGCCAGCACCGCCTCGCGCAGCGTCGGGTAGCGGCCCTGGACGTCGTCGGGGGTGATCAGCTTGGCCGGCGGCAGCACCGCGCGGATCTCGGCGTCGAGCGCGTCATAACCTACGGCGTCGGGCACGACCGAGTCGATCCCGCCCCGCGCCGCATTCTGCTCGTCCTTGACGTTGAACATCAGCATGATCGGCACGTGGCGCGGGTGCGCGTCGGACCAGCGGCGGATGATCGTCAGGCACTCGGTCAGCAGCACGCAGTTCGACGAATTGTCGATGCCGGGGATGTGGAGCACCTTGTAGCCCGGCCGGCGCAGCGCCGGATCGTCCGACCCGCGCGCGTAATGGCCGCCCTGCGGATCGTAGTTGACGTCGATCTCGAGCTGGCGCGCGCCCTTGTCGAGCTGCTCAGTCAGGTCACGGTGCGCGTAATCGAGCGCGTCGGCGAGCTTCGGGTCGGCGGCGCGCAGCCGGGCCATCGTCGCGGCGGGCATCGCGCGCTTGTAGCTGTTGTGCGTACCGATCACCTGCACGTCGTTGAGTCGCAGCGGCCCGGCGTCGCGCGCCGCGGCCGGGGCGGCGAGGAGGGTGGCGAGAGCGAGCGTGCGGGCGAGACGGATCATGCGCGCTCCCTAGAAAGCGCGCGTGAAACTGGCGTGACACCGTCGGACGTCGCCCGAGTCTTGCGCGCCCTCAGCAATGGTTTGCGCTCAACATCAGCGGCTTGCGCGAGACCGCTTGTGCCGCTGCGGCGTGGTATTATCGTCAGACAATAGCAGGGTGGCGGAAGGCTGCCCGCACGGGAGGAAAGAGGGAATGCGCTCGCTGTTGCTCGCCGGCGTCGCCGCCGCGTCGCTGGTCACGCCGCTCGGATCGAAGGCGGTCGCGCAGGGGCTGCCGCAGGTGCAACCGGTGCAGGTCGATGCGTCACGGCCCGACTGGGAGAACCCCGCGGTCAACGCGCGCAACAAGCTGCCCGCGCACGCCACCGGCTTCCCTTTTGAGACGCGCGCGCTCGCGCAGGCGGGGGAGGAGGCGCGCTCGTCGCGCTATGTCGCGCTCGATGGGACGTGGAAGTTCGCGCTGTCCCCCAGTTCCGACGACCTGCCCGCGGGGTTTGAGAAGCCCGACTTCGACGTCGCGGGCTGGAAGGACATCAAGGTCCCCGGCGATTGGCAGGCGCAGGGCTTCGACCAGCCGCGCTACAACAACGTCACCTACCCGTTCCCGGCCAACCGCCCGCTGATCCCGCATGCGACCAACCCGGTCGGCTCCTACCGCCGCGACGTCGACGTGCCCGCGGGCTGGCAGGGCAGCGACGTGATCCTCCACATCGGTGCGGCAGGCTCGGCCTATGACGTCTGGGTCAACGGCGAGAAGGTCGGCTATTCCGAGGATTCGAAGCTGCCGAGCGAGTTCGACGTCACCCGCTTCGTCAAACCGGGGCGCAACACGGTGGCGATCCAGATCCACCGCTGGTCCGACGGCAGCTACCTCGAGGATCAGGACTTCTGGCGCGTCTCGGGGATCGAGCGCTCGGTCTACCTGCTCGCCGCGCCCAGGACGCGCGTGCGCGACGTGTTCGTCCACGCCGGGCTCGACGACGCCTATCGCGACGGCAAGCTCGCGGTCGAGGTGGCGGTGACCGGCACAGCCGCGACGAGCGCGCGCTACGCGCTGATGGACGGCGATCGTCTCCTCCAGCAGGCGCGCGCCGCCGTGCCGGCGGGGCCGGGCGAGCGCGAGGTGACGCTGAGCGGCACCGTGGCGAACGTGCGCCCGTGGACCGCGGAGACGCCGAACCTCTACACTTTGCTGGTCGAGCTGTACGACGCCAAGGGCGCGCTGATCGAGTCGAGCGCGCGCCGGATCGGCTTCCGCACCGTCGCGATCATCGACGGCCGCGTGACGGTCAACGGCAGGCCGATCACGATCCGCGGCGTCAACCGCCACGAGCACGACCCGGAGACCTTCCACACCATCACGCGCGCCTCGATGGAGCGCGACGTGCAGCTGATGAAGCGCAACAACATCAACGCGCTGCGCATGTCGCACTATCCCAACGACCCGTATATGTACGAGCTCGCCGACCAGTATGGCCTGTATGTGATGGACGAGGCCAACGTCGAGAGCCACGCCTATATGGAGGCGGGCAACAATCACCCCGACGACCGCGCCAAATACCAGATCGGCTTCGACCCGGCGTGGAAAGACGCGCATGTCAGCCGCGTCACCAACATGATCGAGCGCGACAAGAACCACGCCTCGATCATCTTCTGGTCGCTTGGCAACGAGGCGGGGATCGGGCCGAACTTCGAGGCGGGCGCGGCGGCGGCCAAGCAGCGCGACCCGTCGCGGCTGCTCAGCTATCTCGGCTGGGGGACGTGGGAAGGCGTCCACGACCATCGCCCGAACTACTTCGCCGATATTTACGCGCCGATGTACGACACGGTCGAGAAGATGCGCGACTATGCCGTCAACTGGCGCTTCAAGCAGCCGATGATCCAGTGCGAGTACGCGCACATGATGGGTCAGACCGGCGGCAACCTGAAGGAATATTGGGACACGATCTACGCTCACCCCGACAAGCTGCAGGGTGGCTTCGTGTGGGACTGGGTCGACCAGTCGATGTACCGCTATACCAAGGACGGGCGCCGCTACTGGGGTGACGGCGGCGAGTACGGCCCCAACCCGGGCGGCGACATTGAGTTCGGCGACGGGCTGCTCCAGTCCGATCGCACGCCCAACCCGCAACTGTATGAGCTGCGCAAGGTCTATGCGCCGGCGCAGTTCGACGGCTTCGATCCCGCCACGGGCCGCGTGACGGTGCGCAACCGCCACGACTTCCGCGACCTGTCGGGCTTCAGCTTCGATTGGGAGCTGGAAGAGGATGGCGTACCCGTCGCCAAGGGTGCGCTCGCCCCGCTCGCCACGCCCGCGCGCGGCGCGGAGGCGATCACGCTGCCGCTCACGGGCTATCAGCGCCGCGCGGGCGCCGAATATTTCGTCACGGTTAATGTCCGCGCCAGGGAGGGCGCGATCCCCGGCGTGGCGGGCGGTACCTTGCTCGGCTTCGAGCAGTTCCAGGTGCAGCCGGGCGCGGCCACCGCGCCGGCCGTTGCGACGGGCGCGGTGGCGCTCAAGCAGGCGAGCGGCGCGGTGACCGTGTCGGCGAACGGCGCGACGCTCACGATCGATCGCGCCACCGGGCTGGTGCGCGACTATGCGCAGGGCGGGCGCACGCTCGCGAGCGGCGGCGCGCCGCATTTCTGGCGCGCGGTGACCGACAATGACATCGGTATCGGCACCGACCGCAAGCTGGCGATGTGGAAGGCGATGAGCGACACGCGCCGGGTGACCGCGGTGCGCAGCGCGCGCACCGACGCCGGCGCCGAGGTGACGGTCGACTATGCGCTCGGCGACGGCGCCGCGACCTTCACTACCCGCTATGCCATGACGGCGGACGGCAGCGTCGCGATCGACGGCCAGTTCACGCCGGTGAAGACCGACCTGCCCGCGCCGTTCCGCGTCGGTCTCGCCTTCGCGATGCCGACCGACGTTACCGAGGTGGAATGGTACGGCCGCGGGCCGCACGAGAGCTATGTGGATCGCAAGACCTCGGCGCCGATCGGACTGTGGCGCGGCAAGATTGCCGAGCAGAACCACGACTTCATCCGCCCGCAGGAGACCGGCAACAAGGTCGACGTGCGCTGGATGGAGCTCTCGGGCGGCGGGCGCGGCGTGCGCGTGCAGGGCGACCGACCGCTGATGATGAACGCGCTGGCTTTCCCCTATGCCGATCTCGACCGACACACGCCGGGCACGTGGAAGTCGACCGACGTGGTGCCGCACGGCCAGGTCACGCTGCTGGTCGACTCCGCGCAATGGGGCGTCGGCGGCGACACCGAGTGGAGCCAGGCGGGGCTGCCGATGCCGCAGTACCGGACCCGGCTGGAGCCGACGCGCGTGACCTTCCGCCTCACCCCGTTCGCGGGCGAGGGCACCACGCCCGACCGCGCGCGCGCGGCGAGCGCGACCGGCGAGGACTGATCGCGCCGGGTCGCATCGCTTGGTGGGTCATCCACCGGGTTTAAACCAGTGGAGTACTCCTGCGAACGCCGGAGCCCAGGGCCACGAACGTCGTGCGTGCCGCCCTGGGCTCCGGCGTTCGCCCGAGCACGGATCGGTGAAGGCAGATCGCGATCCACCCCCGCCGCGAGCGGGAGGTTGATGCCGCAGTATACTCCGTCGCTGACACCAGTGGTGACCCAGACCGGTGATTTTCTATATCGTAAGTAGAATTAAACGGCCCGCCAATCAGCGGCTTCACCTTTTGATCTGATCTGGCGCAATCTTCGTTGCCGCAGCACCATCATCAATCCGACTTATCATAGGGGCGCCAGACAATAAGGGGCGCGCCGTGCATATTAAGACCTTGCTTCTGTTCACCTGCGTACCGTTAGGAGTCGGCGTGCCGCAGCTCGCCGCCGCGCAGCAGGCGCCCGCGACGAACGACCGGGACGAGGTCGCCGCCACGCCCGACGCGACGACACCGCGCCGCGACGTGGTCGTCACCGCGGTGGCGCGCGGGCGCGACCGGCTCGACACCGCGGTCTCGACCAGCCAGCTGCTCGCCAGCGACATCGACAAGATCGCGCCGCGCTCGGTCGCCGAGATCTTCCGCAACATTCCCGGCATCCGCTCGGAGAGTTCGGGCGGCGAGGGCAACGCCAATCTCTCGATCCGCGGGCTCCCGATGGCGACCGGTGGAGGCAAGTATCTGCAGCTGCAGGAGGACGGCCTCCCGCTCGTCGAGTACGGCGACCTGGTTTTCGGCAACGCCGACATCTTCCTGCGCGCCGACCTGGGCGTCGCCAGCATCGCCTCGGTGCGCGGCGGCTCGGCCTCGACCTTCGCGTCCAACTCGCCCGGCGGCGTGATCAACCTGATCTCCAAGACCGGCGAGACCGAGGGCGGGGCGGTGCAGCTGCTCACCGGGCTCGACTATGGCGAGCATCGCCTCGACCTGGACTATGGCGGGCGGCTCGGCGACGGCTGGCGCTTCCACGTCGGCGGTTTCGTCCGCCAGGGCGAAGGGCCGCGGCGGATCGGCTATGACGGCAACCGCGGCGGCCAGATCAAGCTCAACCTCACCAAGGAGTTCGACGGCGGCTACGTGCGGCTCTACGGCAAGGCGCTCGACGACCGCACCGTCAGCTACATGCCCAACCCGGTGCGCGTGACCGGCAGCGACGCCGACCCGCGTTACGAGAGCCTTCCCGGCTTCGATATCGGCCATGACGCGCTCTATTCGCGCTACGCGCTGCCCAACGTCACGCTGGACGGCGCCAACCGCCGCAGCGTCCACGACCTGCGCGACGGCATGCATCCGGTGGTCAACGCGGTTGGGCTCGAGGCGCAGGCGACGCTCGCCGGCTGGACGGTGATCGATCGCTTCCGTTTCACCAGCATCACTGGCCGCTTCATCGCCAACTTCCCCGCCGCGATCGACGGCGCGAGCGACATCGCCACCGCGCTCGGCGGCGCCGGCGCGACCCTGCGCTACGCCAGCGGGGCGCAGCCCGGACAGGCCATCGCGCGGCCGGGCCAGCTCGGCGCAGGCAACGGCCTGCTCGTCGAGAACATCGTCTTCGACGCCAAGATCAACAGCTTCGGCAACCTGTTCAACGATCTGCGTGCCAGCCGCGTGGACCCGATCGGGCGCGGCGAGCTGACCAGCACGCTCGGCTTCTACCGCTCGCGCCAGGACGTCCACACCGACTGGCTGTGGACATCGGACCTGCTCGAGCTGCGCGGCCGCGGCACCGCGGCGATGATCGACCTCTACGACGCGCAGGGCGTGCCGGTGACGCAGGACGGTTTCTACGGCTACAGCGCCAGCTTCTTCGGTGACTGCTGCCACCGTCGCCACCGCGTCGACTATCACACCAACGCGCCGTTCGGCTCGCTCAACTACAAGCTCGGCCGCGTCTCGATCGGCGGCAGCCTGCGCTACGACTTCGGCGACGCCGCCGGGCTGATCTATGGCTCGGACCTCGGCGGGGATCGCCCCAAGCTCATCGCGCGCGACATGAACGGGGACGGCACGATCGCGGCGGCGGAGCAGCGTGTCGCGGCGCTGCCGCTCGGCAGCCCGGCGCCGGTCTTCTACGGCTGGCATTACCTGTCCTACTCGACCGGCATCAACTGGCGCGTCGCCGAGCCGTTCGCGGTCTTCGCGCGCTACAGCCGCGGCGCCCGCACCAACTCGGACCGGCTGCTGTTCGGCCCCGGGCTAGACGTCGCCACCGGCGCGCTGACCAACCGCCGCGCCGCCGTGGACCGGGTCGAGCAGGTCGAGGGCGGGCTGAAGTACCGCCGCGACGGCGCGCGGCTCGATCTCACCGGCTTCTGGGCGCGCACCGGCGAGCAGAACGCGCAGATCACCACGCCCGGCTCGTTCATCGACCGCGTCTATCGCGCGCACGGCATCGAGGCGGAGGGAGCGCTCACGGGCAAGGTCTTCAGCCTCACCGCCGGCGCGACCTTCACCGACAGCAGGATCGCGATCGACCAGATCGATCCCAGCACCATCGGCCATGTGCCGCGGCGCCAGGCACGCTTCATCTTCCAGACCACGCCCGAGCTGACGTTGGGGCTGATCGAGCTCGGCGCCAATGTCGTCGGCACCACGAGCAGCTTCGCGCAGGACGTCAACAAGCTGAAGCTGCCGGGCTTCTCCACCGTCAACGCGTTCGCGACCTATCATCTCACCGAGCGGGTGCAGCTCTCGCTCAACAGCAACAACGCCTTCGACGTGCTCGGCTTCACCGAGTCCGAGAATGCGACGATCCCGGCGAACGGCATCGTTCGCGCCCGTTCGGTCAACGGCCGCACCACCTCGTTGGCGCTGCGCCTGCTGCTCTGAGCACGGCGCCGCTCCCCGACCCGCTTCCTCTTTTCACCACGGACGACATATCATGCGTTTCAAGACCCTCCTCCTCGCGGCGGCGGCGCCGTTGTCGATCGTCGTGCCCGCGCACGCGTTCGCTCAGGCCACGACGAACGTGACCACGCCCTCAGTCGAGACGACCGCTTCCGACCAGCGGGGCGCGACGGAGACGCCGCACCGCGACGTGGTCGTCACGGCGGTGGCGCGCGGGCGCGACCGGCTCGACACCGCGGTCTCCACCAGCCAGCTGCTCGCCGACGACATCGACAAGATTGCGCCGCGCTCGCTCGCCGAGGTGTTCCGCAACATCCCCGGCATTCGCTCGGAGAGCTCGAGCGGCGAGGGCGGCGCCAACCTCTCGATCCGCGGCCTGCCGATGGCGACCGGCGGGGGCAAATACCTCCAGCTCCAAGAGGACGGCCTGCCGGTGCTGGAATATGGCGACATCGCCTTCGCCAACGCGGACATGTTCATGCGCGCCGATCTCAACCTCGCCGCGATCGCCTCGATCCGCGGCGGTTCCGCCTCCACCTTCGCGTCCAATTCACCCGGGGGCGTGATCAACCTGATCTCCAAGACCGGCGAGACCGAGGGCGGCGCGGTCCAGCTGCTCGAGGGCCTGGACTATGGCGAGCACCGGCTCGACGTGGATTATGGCGGGCGGCTGGGCGACGACTGGCGTTATCATTTCGGCGGTTTCGTCCGTGTCGGCGAGGGGCCGCGCCGGATCGGCTATGACGGCAACCGCGGCGGCCAGTTCAAGCTGAACCTCACCCGCGAGTTCGCGGGCGGCTATGTCCGGCTGTACGGCAAGGTGCTCGACGACGGCGCGGTCGGCTATGCGCCCAACCCGGTGCGCGTGACCGGCAGCGACGCCTCGCCGCACTATCAGAGCCTGCCGGGTTTCGACATCGCCCACGACGCGCTGTTCTCGCGCTACGCGCTGCGCGTGCCCACGCTCAACGGCGACAATCGCTACAGCGTCTATGACGAGCGCCACGGCCGCCGCTCGACGGTTCAGTCGTTCGGCGTCGAGGCGCAGGCGACGCTCGCCGGCTTCACCGTGATCGACCGCTTCCGCTACAGCCATATCAGCGGGCGGATCGGCGGCGACTTCCCGGAGAGCGTCGGCGCGGCGAGCGAGATCGCCGCTACGATGGTCAAGCCCGCCGGCACGCTGCGCTACGCCACCGGCCCGAACGCGGGTGTCCCGATCACGGACCCGACCGCGCTGAGTGGCGGCAACGGCCTGCTCGCGCGGATGATCGTCTTCAACACCAAGCTCAACGATCTCGGCAACGTCTTCAACGATCTGCGCGGCAGCCGCGTCGACCCGATCGGCCCCGGCGAGCTGACCAGCACGCTCGGCCTGTACAATTCGCGGCAGGATATCCACACCGACTGGCTGTGGGCGTCGCGCGTGATGGAGGTGCGCGGCGGCGGTAACGCGACGCTGGTCGACGTGCTCGACGCCGATGGTGTGGCACAGACGCAGGAGGGTGTGTACGGCTATGGCGCCAGCTTCTTCGGCGATTGTTGCCGGCGCCGACATCGCGTCGATTATTTCACCAACGCACCGTTCGGCTCATTGAACTACAAGCTCGGCCGCGTCTCGATCGGCGCGAGCCTCCGCTATGATCTGGGCCACGCCGAGGGGCTGATCGCCGGGTCCGACCTGTACGGCAAGCCGATCCCGCTGACGTCGCGCGACATGAACGGCGACGGCGTGATCGCGCCCGCGGAGGAGCGGGTAGCGTATTTTCCGGCCGGCTTCTCCGCACCGGTCGATTACGACTGGCACTATCTCTCCTACTCGTCGGGCATCAACTTCCGCCTGGCCGAGCCCTTCGCCATCTTCGCGCGCTACAGCCGCGGCGGGCGCACCAACGCCGACCGGCTGCTGTTCAATCCCGCGAACATGAGCCTGGTGACCGGGCGACTCACCAAGCCGAACGCAGCCGTCGATCGTGTCGAGCAGGTCGAGGGCGGGTTCAAATTCCGCCGGGCCGGTACACGGCTCGATCTCACCGGCTTCTGGGCGCAGACGGGCGAGCAGAATGCGGAGAGCACGCATCCCGGCGTGTTCGTCGACCGTGTGTATCGCGCGCACGGCGTCGAAGGCGAAGGTAGTCTCGATCTCGGCGTCTTCCGCCTCTCCGCCGGTGGCACCTACACCGACTCCAAGATTGTCGCCGACCAGATCAAGCCGATCACGGTGGGCAATGTCCCGCGGCGCCAGGCACGCTTCATCTACCAGGCGACGCCGGAGCTGGCGTTGGGGCCGATCGAGCTGGGCGCCAATGTCGTCGGCACCACCAGCAGCTTCACCGACGACACGAACCAGCTGAAGCTGCCCGCCTTCACCACGGTCGGCGCGTTCGCCACCTGGCACCTGGGCGAGCGGCTGCAGTTGTCGGTCAACAGCAACAACCTGTTCGACCAGCTCGGCTTCACCGAAGCCGAGGACGCGGCGATCCCGGCGAATGGCATCGTCCGCGCCCGCGCGATCAACGGCCGCACCACCTCGCTGGCGCTGCGCCTGCTGCTCTGATCACGCCGATCAGGCCGCCGCGGGGCGGAGCAGCGGCTCCACCCGCGGCGCGTCGGGCTCGCGCCAGCGCTCCGCCAGCCGGCGGTAGGTGGCGAGCGCCTGCCCGACGACCTGGTCCATGTTGTAATAGCGATAGGTCGCCAGCCGCCCGACGAAGCTCACGCCCGCCTCGGCGATGGCGAGTGCCTCGTAGCGCTTGAACAGTTCCTGGTTCTCCGCGCGCGGGATCGGGTAATAGGGATCGCCGGTGGCGCTCGGATATTCGTAGGTGATGCTGGTGTTGGGCGCCTGCTGCCCGGTGAGATACTTGTACTCGGTCACGCGGGTGTACGGCACGTCGGGCGAGGGATAGTTCACCACCGCGACCGGCTGGTGCCACTCCTGCTCCAGCGTCTCGTGCTGGAAGCGCAGCGAGCGGTACGGCAACTGGCCATAGCGGTAGCCGAAATATTCGTCGATCGGGCCGGTGAAAACGAGATGGTCGTGCGGATAGGCGTCGCGCGCCTCATGGTAGTCCACGCCGAGCAGCACGTCGATGTTGGGATGGTCCAGCATCCGCTCGAACATGCGCGTGTAGCCGTCGCGCGGCATCGCCTGGAAGCTGTCGGTGAAGTAGCGGTCGTCGGTGTTCGTCCGGGTCGGCACGCGCGCGGTGACCGATTTGTCGAGCTCGGACGGGTCGAGCCCCCATTGCTTGCGCGTATAGCCCTGGAAGAAGGTCTCGTAGAGATCGCGCCCGACGGCGGAGATTACCACGTCGGCCGAGGTGCGCACCACGTCGACCGGCTCGGCGCGGTTGGCCAGGAAGGCGGCGGCCTCCGCTTCGGTCTCCAGCGCCAGGCCGTAGAGCGCGTTGAGGGTGGTGCGATTGATCGGCATCGGCACCAGCGTGCCGCGCACGTCGGCGAGGACGCGGTGCTCATACGGGCGCCAGTCGGTGAAGCGCGACAGATAGTCGACGATCTCGCTTGAGTTGGTGTGGAAGATGTGCGGGCCATATTGATGGATCAGCACGCCACCCGCGTCGAGATGATCATAGGCGTTGCCGGCGACATGCGGGCGGCGATCGACCACCAGCACGCGCTTGCCCGAGCCGGCGGCGAGCCGCTCGGCCATCACCGCGCCCGCGAAGCCGGCGCCGACCACCATCACGTCGTAGCGCTCGCGCTTCGTCACCGGCCAGGCCACCGGAGAAACGATCGGCTGGACGTGGCTGCCGCGCGCGATCGCGGCGTCGATCAGCGCGGCCATCTCGCTCTGGACCTGGTCCCACGACCCGCGTGCGAGCAGCGCGTCAACTTGCGGCAGCCAGCGCTCGGGCGCGCGCGCCAGCGCGAGCGCGGCGTCGCACGCCGCGGCGAACTGGGGCGCCTCGGCCGCGACGAACACGCCCGGCACGTCGCCGTAGCTGCGCACCACGTCGGTCACCGGGGTCGACACCACCGGGCGGCCGGCGGCGAGATATTCGGGCGTCTTGGTCGGGCTGATGAAGCGCGTGGCCTCGTTGATCGCGAAGGGCATCAGCGCCACGTCCCAGCCGCGCAGATAGTCGGGCAGTTCGGCGTAGCCGCGCCCACCGGGATAATGGAGGTTGGCGCGCCGCGGTAGGTCGTCGGGTGAGATCTTCACCACCGGGCCAAGGATCACGATCTGATAGTCGGGGCGCGCGTCAGCGAGCGCGGCGAGGAGTCCGAGATCCATCCGCTCGTCGATCACGCCGTAGAAGCCGAGCCGCGGCGCGGGCAGGTCGCTCTGGTCCGCGGGGGTCGCGCCGGGCGCGCGCGCGGCGGCGAAATGCGCGACGTCGACGCTCGACGGGAAGGCGTGCACCGCGTCGTGACGTTCGCGTTTCGCCTCATAGAGGCTGTGGCCGCCGGTGAAGACCAGATCGGCCTGGTCGAGCAGCCGCTGCTCGAGCGGCAACAGGTCATGCGGCGCGTTCTTGAACTGCGACAGCTCGTCCATACAGTCGTAGACGATGCAATCGGCGGCGAGATGCTCGGAGAAGGGCAGCATCATCGGCGTGTAATACCAGCGCACCACCGGGCCGCGCGGTGCCGCCATCATCGCGTCGAGCAGGTCGCGCAGCGTCGCGCATACCGCGTCGCCGGCGAGACCGGCGGGAAGGTGCGGGGTGCACACCGTCACCCCGGTATTGGCGCAGCGGCGCTGCTCCACGCGCGGCCCGGCGTCCGCCGCGGTCACGATGGGCTCCTCCCAGAACAGCACCTGCCGTGCGCGCGCGAAGCGACTCATCAGATGCTGCGGTCGCTGGAAGACGAAATCCCAACGCAGGTGGCTGAAGCAGATCAGCGTGCCCTCGTCGTCGCTAGCGGTCGCACGGCTGTCCTGGTGCGGCAGGGGGGGCGAGGGCAGGGTCACGGAGGAGTCTCCCGATGGTTCGGACACATTGGGAAACTCAGCAACATAGCCGCATGTTCCAGTGTAAGTATCTGATAAACCTAGGTTTGCTTTGGAGTGTCGACGGCGATTTTGCGCTGGCGAGGCAACGGCGCGCGGGCCCGGACGTTGGCGGCACGATCGGGCAGAGGAGCCGGAGCATGCGCGAACTCGAGCTGTGGGGCGGCCTGGAGTGTACCGTGAATCGTGTCGGCGACCATTACGTCGATCAATTCGCGCTGCTCGGCCATCGCGACCGCCCCGAGGACATCGATCTTATCGCCGACCTCGGGATCAGCGCGCTGCGCTATCCGATTCACTGGGAGAGCGTCGCGCCGGAGCGGCCGGAGTCGCGCGACTATGGCTGGTATGATCAGCGGCTGGAGCGGCTGCGCGCGCGCGGCGTCGGCGTGATCGCGGGGCTGGTCCATCACGGCTCGGGTCCGCGCTACACCGACCTGCTCGACGAGCACTTTCCCGCGCTGCTCGCCGATTACGCCCGCGCCACCGCCGAGCGTTATCCGTGGATCGACGACTGGACCCCGGTCAACGAGCCGCTCACCACCGCGCGCTTCGCCGCGCTGTACGGCCATTGGTATCCGCACCGCGTCGAAGAGCGCGACTTCTGGCGCGCGCTGGTCAACCAGGTCGACGGCACCGCGCGCGCGATGGCCGCGATCCGCTCGGTCAGCCCGCGGGCACGGCTGATCCAGACCGAGGACCTGGGCCGCAGCTTCGGCACCGTCGCCACCCGTGATCAGGTGGCGTTCGACAATGTCCGCCGCTGGGCGACGTGGGACCTGCTGTGCGGCCGAGTCGTGCCCGGTCATCCGCTGCACGCGCGCTTGAGTGACTTCGGCCTCGCCGCGCGGCTCGACGCCCTCGCGGCGGCGCCGTGCCCGCCCGACGTGATCGGGGTGAACCATTACCTCACCAGCGATCGTTTCCTTGATCACCGCGTGGCGCGCTATCCCGCTCACACGCACGGCGGCAACGGGCGGCAGCGCTACGCCGACGTCGAGGCGGTACGCGCGCTCCAGCCCGGCGCGCCGGGGCTGGTGGGGGTGCTGCGCGAGACTTGGGCGCGCTACCGGCTGCCGCTGGCGGTGACTGAGGTGCACAACGGCTGCACGCGCGAGGAGCAGATGCGCTGGATGGCCGAGGCGTGGGACGGTGCCGTGGCACTGCGCGCCGAGGGCGTCGACTTGCGGGCGGTGACGTGCTGGTCGCTGCTCGGCAGCCAGGGGTGGAACACGTTGCTGACCGGCGGCGGATGGTACGAGCCCGGCGTCTACGACGTCTCCTCCGGCGTGCCGCGCGCGACGGCGATGGTGCCGCTGCTGCGCGCACTGGTGTCGGGTAGCGCGCGCGACCCGCTGGCGCACGTGCCCGGCTGGTGGCGCCGGTCGGAGCGGCTCGCTTATGCCGCGGTGCCGCGCCCCGCACCGATGTCGGCGCAGCGGCCGTACCAGGAGGTCGCGCGCGTGGCGGTGCCGCCGCTGCTGGTGCTCGGACGCGACGACGCGCTCGCGCCGCATCTCGCCGCAGCCTGCGCGCAGCGCGCGATCCCTATGGTCTTCGGGGAGCGCGATGACGACTCGCCGGAGGCCTGGGCCGTGGTCGACCTCAAGGGCGACCCGCGCGGCGGCGGCTCGCCTCCGACACGTCCGCGCCTGCGAATCGAGGCGAGCTGGGGTGATGAACCGCCGCGATCGCGGCGCCGCACGCCCGCGACGCTGGTTGCCGTCGCCGATGATCTGTTCGCGCCCGACCGGCCGCCGACGCCGCGGGCCGCGACGCCCACCTACGTACCCGACCTGATCCGCGCCGCGCTCGATCTGCTGATCGATCGCGCGACCGGCGAGTGGCACCTGCGCCACGGCGATGCGGGGCGGGAGCCGCCGGTGCGCAACCTGCTGCTGCTGCGACCTCTGGAGCAAGCACTCGCCGAACAGGCTTCAGCCGCCGCCGCGCTCCCCGCGCGCGCCGCCTGAGCCGCGAGCGGGGCGGAATAGAGTGAGGCGGATCGCCGCGGTCGGGCTGGTCGTTGAGCGTAGCGGCGGCGCCTGAGCGCCGCACCACGGGAGACGATGATGCCGCAGCTCAACGGGGTGCTCGAGACCGCGCTGTATGTCGACGACAAGGCGCGCTCGATCGCCTTCTTCCGCGACGTGCTGGGGCTGACGATCCTGCGCGACGAGGAGCGGCTCACCGCGTTCGACGCCGGCGGCGGCAGCGTGCTGCTGATCTTCGCGCGTGGCGAGTCGACCGCGGGCGAGGACACGCCACAGGGGCATATCCCCGGGCACGACGGCGCCGGTCCGCTCCACATGGCGTTCAAGACCGCGGCTGAGGATTATGACGCCTGGCGCAATCATCTGCGGGCGAACGGGGTGGGCGAGCTCAGCGAGATCCACTGGCCCGCGGGCGGGCGCAGCGTCTATTTCAACGATCCCGACGGCCATGTGCTCGAGATCGCCACGCCGGGGCTGTGGCCGAACTATTGAGCGGGTGATCTTCCGGGTGGCGGGCGCAGCTCAGGTGTCGGCCCGCGCCAACCACGTCTCCAAGCTCAGGTCGTCGCTCGCCGCGGTCTCCGCGCACATGCTCTTGCGCATCAGCTCCAAGGCCCAGTCGAGATGCTCTCTCCGCTCGCTCGCGACTGTGTCCTCGGGCACCCACAGGTCATAGTCGCGCATGTGCGCGTCGGCGGCGGTGAACAGCACGCAGATGTCCGCCGCGACCCCGGTCAGGATCAGCCGGCTCACGCCGAGCTGGGGCAGCAGCACCGGCAGGTTGGTCGCGTAGAAGCCGGAGAACTGCGGCTTCACCACGAAATAGTCGCGCTCGCGCGGGCGGAGCGCGTCGATCAGCGCGGCGCCGCGGCTGCCCTCGCGACGGCAATGGTCGACGATGCTCGATCGCTCGGCGTGCCAGCGCCCGAAATTGTCGTTGACGTAGATCACCGGCACGTCGGCCGCGTCGGCGCGGTCGCGCAGCGCGCGGATGCGGTCCGCCGCCGCGATGGCCGCGGGAGCGAGCTGCTCGCCGCCATCGAAGTCGAGGTCGTTGATCATGTCGATGATCAACAGCGCAGTGGCGCCGGGCGTCGGCTCGGTGGCGTCAGCCATGCCGAGCGCTCTCGGCTACTGATGCGGGTGCGGGTGACAGCGGCCTCATCGCGACGAGCAGCGCGCGGACGGCATCGACGATCTGATAGGAGGCAAAAGGTGCGAGCAGGCACGGGCGCGCAGCGAGATGCGGCGGCGGTGCCATCCCCGCCTCGCCGATGAGCAGCAGCGGCACGCCGCCGGCGTCGAGCGCGTCGAGCAGCGGCAGCGCGCTTCCATCGCTCAGCCGCAGGTTGACGATCGCGGCGGCCGGGCGCTCGCGCAGGTTGGCGAGCAGCGCCAGCCCCTCCGTCACAGAGCGCACCGGCCCGAGCAGCTGCGCCCCGGCGTCGTGGAGCGCGTGGCGGAGATAGTCGGCGCGGAACGGCTCGGCCTCGGCGAGCAGGAGCAACGGCCGTGCGGGCAGGGAAGCGTCCGGAAACATGCGCGCAACCTGACACGCGCGTCGCGGCTTCGCGTTGATCTGGAGTGGTTCCGGTTGATTTAGCCAGGGACGTGCCCGGCATGAGCCGGGCGAATGCCCGTCGCGGCAGGTCGGGTGCCCGGCTACGGCACGATCCGGAAGGTGTAGCTGTAGCTCTGCGGCTGGCCGCGCACCGTCACGCCGTCGATCGTCACGGTGTAGGTCACGCCGTTGGCCAGCCCCGCGACCGCGAACTGGATGTTGTTGGGCACGCCGTAGCCGGTGTTGTCGAAGCTGATGTTCGACACCGTCAGCGCCGTGTCGCCGTTCGCCACCCGTATCGTCGCCTTGGAGAAATCGACCTGCGCGTTGGCGCCGCCGCGCCGCGTCGCGTCGGCGATCACCGAGAAGGATAGCAGCGCGGCGGGGTCGAAGTAGCGCGCCGGATAGTCGCCGTAGGGATAGGCCACGTACGGCGGCAGCCCGCCCGGCGCCGTGACCCCGCCGGTGAACGACACCACCTTCATCGCCGCCGCGTCGGTGCGGCTGCCGTCCGCGAGCACCTGCGCGACGCGGCCGTAGCTGATCTTGCCCAGAAAGGGATCGAGCATCCAGCGGCGATGGCCGACGTTGTTGGCGACCAGGTTGGTCGTCTCGGTGAGCCACCCGCCGAGATACATGTCCTCGGTATAGTAGGCGAGATAAGGCGAGATCAGGCCGCCGTAGAGGTTGCTCGTTCCCGCGCCGGTCGAGCCGGTATCGGTGTAGCATTTCCAGTCGGCCGGCGGCGTGTGGGTGAGCTGGCCGTTGGCCGCCATCATCAGCGCCGCCTGGGTCGCCTGCTCGTCGTCGGCGCTGGAATAGGTCACCGCGGGCAGGCGGTGGAGCGCGCGGATCGCATTGAGCCGCGCGAGCACGTCGGCGCGCACGCTGTCGGCCAGAACACCGGCGCGGCAATCGGGCACGTCGGGTTGGCTGGTGAAGAGCGCGGCGGCGCGTGCCGCCCAGCTGCCGGTCGGCGCGGGGGAGGCGGGATCGGCAGCGACCGGCGTGGGGGTGGGGGTGGGCTGCGGCGTCTGGCTCGGCGTCGGCGAGGGAGCGGGTGCGGTGGCCGGCGTCACCACGACCGCGGCGGGGGTGTTCGCCGTGCTGCTGCCACCGTCGCCACCACCCCCGCAGCCGCCGAGCAGCAGCAAGAGCGACGACACGCCGAAGATCCAGGACAACCGGAAGTTACGCATGTCGCCCCTTATCCCCCTGCCGCTTAACAAATTGGCCTGCGTCGGGTTGCTCAAAGCGGTGGCAGTCGGCGGGTGTTTGCCCGTTTTTCGGGCAGGCGCGCCGACGGCCCGGTCGGTCGCCGCACTGGGTTGCCCTGAGCGTCCGCGGCTGGCACGGTCGGTGCAAGGTACCTCGCGGGGTATCGGTCTTTCATCCGAGGTGGGGCGTCAATCGCGTGAAGAAGATCGAGGCGATCATCAAGCCGTTCAAGCTGGATGAGGTGAAGGAGGCGCTGCACGAGATCGGCGTCAGCGGCATCACCGTGACCGAGGCCAAAGGCTTCGGGCGGCAGAAGGGCCATACCGAGCTGTATCGCGGCGCAGAATATGTCGTCGACTTCCTGCCCAAGGTGAAGCTTGAGGTGGTCGTCGAGGACGGACTCGCCGAGCGCGTGGTCGAGGCGATCGCCGCCGCGGCGCAGACCGGCCGGATCGGTGACGGCAAGATCTTCGTGATTCCGGTGGAGACCGCGCTGCGCATCCGCACCGGCGAGCGCGACAACGACGCGATCTGACATCCCATCGCCCCGGCCGCACGCCGGGGCGTCCCTGTTACCGCGTGCCCCGGCAACGTTCGGGGAGCGCACCTGCGAGAGAGAGAAGCATCATGGCGAACACGGCCGCAGACGTTCTGCAGAAGATCAAGGACGAGGAGATCGAGTGGGTCGATCTGCGCTTCACCGATCCCAAGGGCAAGTGGCAGCACCTCACCATGGTCGCTTCGGTCATGGGCGAGGACGAGTGGACCGACGGCCTGATGTTCGACGGTTCCTCGATCGCCGGCTGGAAGGCGATCAACGAGTCGGACATGATTCTCAAGCCCGACCTCGACGCGGTCTACACCGATCCTTTCTCGGCGACGCCGATGCTGATCGTGTTCTGCGACATCGTCGAGCCGTCGACCGGCGAGGGCTATAGCCGCGACCCGCGCACCACCGCCAAGCGCGCCGAGGCCTATGTCGCCACCACCGGGATTGGCGACACGGTCTATGTCGGCCCCGAGGCCGAGTTCTTCATGTTCGACGACGTCCGCTTTGAGAACAGCTACAACACCAGCTACTTCAAGATCGATGACATCGAGCTGCCGACCAACACCGGCCGCGAATATGAGGGCGGCAATCTCGCGCACCGCCCGCGCGCCAAAGGCGGCTATTTCCCGGTCGCGCCGGTCGACTCGGCGGTCGACATCCGCGGCGAGATGGTCTCGACCATGATCGAGATGGGCCTGCCGTGCGACAAGCACCACCACGAGGTGGCGGCGGCGCAGCACGAGCTGGGCCTGACGTTCGGCACGCTGACCACCACCGCCGATCGCATGCAGATCTACAAGTACGTCGTGCACCAGGTCGCGCATGCCTATGGCAAGTCGGCCACCTTCATGCCCAAGCCGATCAAGGAAGATAACGGCTCGGGCATGCACACCCACTTCTCGATCTGGAACGGCAAGGAGCCGCTCTTCGCGGGCAACGGCTATGCCGGCCTGTCCGACACCTGCCTCTATTTCATCGGCGGGATCATCAAGCACGCCAAGGCGATCAACGCCTTCACCAACCCGACCACCAACAGCTACAAGCGGCTGGTGCCGGGTTACGAGGCCCCGGTGCTGCTCGCCTATTCGGCGCGCAACCGCTCGGCCTCGTGCCGCATCCCCTACGGCACCGGTCCGAAGAGCAAGCGCGTCGAGGTCCGCTTCCCCGACGCGATGGCGAACCCGTACCTGGCCTATGCCGCGCTGCTGATGGCGGGTCTCGACGGGATCCAGAACAAGATCCATCCCGGCGAGGCGATGGACAAGAACCTGTACGACCTGCCGCCGGCCGAGCTGGCGCAGGTGCCGACGGTCTGCGCGTCGCTGCGCGAGGCGCTCGACTCGCTGATGGCCGACCACGACTTCCTGCTGAAGGGCGACGTGTTCACCAAGGATCAGATCGAGGCCTATGTCGAGCTGCAGTGGCAGGACGTGGCGCGCTGGGAGATGACCCCGAGCCCGGTCGAGTACGACATGTACTACAGCGCGTAAGTCGCGCCGAGCGGCTGACGCGAGAAGGGCGCCCGGTGCGAACCGGGCGCCCCTTTTGCTTAGATAGGCTCCTCCCCGCTCGTGGGGAGGGGGACCACTCGCGCCGCGAGTGGTGGAGGGGGCCGCCTCAAACGAGCCGCCCCATGGGGGGAGAGCCTCCTCCGTCAGCGCATCGCGCTGCCACCTGCCCGCGAGCGGGGAGGATTAGGGTCACGCCGGCGAGCTCTCCGCCGTCGTCGCCACCTTGGCGTGGCTGCCCGACTCGCTCGCCTTGATCGTCCCGCCGAACAGCATCTTCACGCGGCCCGAGAGCGAGATGTCGCTCTCCCACAGTTCGGCGCTGTCGATGTCGACGCGCAGCAGCGCCAGGTTGGGGTCCTCGCGGCCGCCCGGAAACCAGGCCTCGGCCTGCTTGTTCCAGAGCTTGTCGATCAGCACGGGATCGTTGTCGATGCGCGCCTCGCCGTCCATGCAGGCGAAGAAGTCGTGCCCCTTGGACACATATTGCGCCATCACGCGTCCGCCGCCGGCGAGCCGATTGTCCTTGCCGACGAAGAAGAACAGCGTGTCGACCTGATCCTTGTCGAGCTGCGCGGTGAGCGGCTCACTGTGCGACGAACCGTCCGCCGCGCCGACCATCACGAACGGGCTGTCCGCCATCCTCTGCCACAGGTCGTGCTTGAGCTTGGTCGGGTCGGTGTTGGCGTCCGCCATCTTGGGTCTCCTATCGATGTGGACGGAGAACGAGAGCGGGTCGGGTTGGTTGCGGGCAGGGCGGCCGCGCTAAGGTGGCGACGGCGTGCTCCTGCGCACGCAGGAGCCCAGAGCCACGAGCGCGACGCGTGCGGCCCTGGACTCCGGCGTTCGCCGGAGCAGATTACCCCAACGAAAAACCCCGGCACGCGGCCGGGGTCTTGGAGGAGAGCGACGGCTCTCCCGCGCCACCCCGGCAATACCGGGGCGACGGATGGGTCAGGTCAGCGCGAGTAGAACTCGACGACAAGGTTCGGCTCCATCTTCACCGGATAGGGCACCTCGTCCAGCGTCGGCACGCGAATGAAGGACACCTTCGCGGCGCCGTCGGGAGCGACATAGTCGGGCACCTCGCGCTCGGCGAGCTGCTGCGCCTCGAGCACCAGCGCCATCTCCTGCGCCTTGGTGCCGAGCGTGATCTCGTCGCCGACGTCACAGCGGCGCGACGCGATGTTGCACTTCACGCCGTTGACGCGGACGTGGCCGTGGCTGACCAGCTGGCGCGCGGCCCAGATCGTGGGCGCGAACTTGGCGCGGTACACGATTGCGTCGAGGCGGCGCTCGAGCAGGCCGATAAGGTTCTGCGAAGTGTCGCCCTTCATGCGCGACGCCTCCTCATAGGCGTGGCGGAACTGCTTCTCGGTGACGTCGCCGTAATAGCCCTTGAGCTTCTGCTTGGCGCGCAGCTGGATGCCGAAGTCCGACATCTTGCCCTTGCGACGCTGGCCGTGCTGGCCCGGGCCGTACTCGCGCTTGTTGACCGGGCTCTTCGGCCGGCCCCAGATGTTCTCGCCGAGACGACGGTCGAGCTTGTACTTGGCGCTGCTGCGCTTCGACATCAGATATTCCTAAGCAATGGCGTACAACGTTGGTCCCGGTCATCGCGCCGCGTGATCCACGAGGTGGAAAGCGCAGGCCCGCCGCTTCACCGGGGTGCGGGGGCGATTGCGAAGCGGCGCGGGTAGCGGGGCAGGGCCGCGGAGTCAAGCTGAACGCCCGCGCCACCGTCAGGCGTTGCGCGCGACGCTCTCCTTCATCCGCGCCAGCTGCTCCGGAGTCGCTTCCTGCTGGTGGCGGTCCTTCCATTCGGCGTAGGGCATGCCGTAGATCGTTTCGCGCGCGGCGTCCTTGGGCAGGCCGCCGGCCTCGCCGATCCAGTCGGACAGGCAGTTGCGGCAGAAGCCCGCCAGCCCCATCAGGTCGACGTTCTGCGCGTCGGTGCGGTGGCGCAGGTGGCGCACCAGGCGGCGGAAGGCCGCCGCGGCGGTCGCGTCGTCGAGCGTGTCGAGGGGGTCGCGCTGATCCATCTGCATCTCCGGATTTGATCCCGGCGCGTTAGTCGCTAAGGCGTCCGCGGCAAAGCAGGAAGGCGCATGTGACCGAGACATCCGATACGATCGCCCCGCGCTCGCGCAAGGTTCGCGTGCTCGCCACCCTAGGCCCGGCGAGCGACACGCCCGAGATGATCGCGACGCTGTTCCAGGCAGGAGCGGACGCGTTCCGCATCAACATGAGCCACGGCGACCAGGCCTCGAAGGCGCAGATCATCCGATCGATCCGCGCGCTGGAGGAGAAGTTCAACCGCCCCTCGACGATCCTCGCCGATCTCCAGGGGCCGAAGCTGCGCGTCGGCAAGTTCGCCGGCGGCCGCGTGATGCTGGAGCACGGCAGCACGTTCACGCTCGACCATGACCCGACGCCGGGCGACGCGACGCGCGTGCGACTGCCGCATCGCGAGATCTTCGCCGCGATCGAGCCGGGCGCGCGCCTGCTGCTCGACGACGGCAAGCTGGTGCTGCGCGTCACCGACCATGACGAGAACCGCATCGTCACCAACGTCGAGATCGGCGGCGCGCTGAGCGACAACAAGGGCCTCAACGTCCCCGACGTGGTGGTGCCGATGGCGGCGCTGACCGAGAAGGATCGCTCCGACCTGTCGTTCGCGCTGGAGCAGGGGGTCGACTGGATCGCACTGTCGTTCGTCCAGCGCCCCGAGGACCTCGCCGAGGCACGCAAGCTGATCCAGGGCGAGGCCGCGCTGCTCGCCAAGATCGAGAAGCCCGCCGCGATCGAGCGGCTCGAGGAGATCGTCGAGATGTGCGACGGCGTCATGGTCGCCCGCGGCGACCTCGGCGTCGAGCTGCCGCCGCAGTCGGTGCCGCCGCTGCAGAAGCGCATCGTCGAGACCGCGCGCCGGATGGGCCGACCGGTGGTGGTCGCGACGCAGATGCTTGAGTCGATGATCCAGAGCCCGTCCCCGACGCGCGCCGAGGTCTCCGACGTCGCCACCGCGATCTACGACGGCGCCGACGCGATCATGCTCTCGGCCGAGAGCGCGGCGGGCGCCTGGCCGGTCGAGTCGGTGGCGATGATGAACGCGATCGGCGACGCGGTGGAGCGCGACCCGATGCACGGCGACCGCATCCACTTCACCGTGACGCGGCCCGATCCCACCACCGCCGACGCGCTGGCGGAATCGGCCAAGAACATCGCCGCGACGGTGTCGGCGGCGGCGATCATCTGCTTCACCAGCTCGGGTTCGACCGCGCGCCGGATCGCGCGCGAGCGGCCCTCGGTGCCGATCCTGGTGCTCACCCCCAACCGCGAGACCGCGCGGCGGCTCGGGCTGCTATGGGGCACGCACAATGTGGTGACGCGCGACGTCGAGTCGTTCGAGGAGATGGTGGCCAAGGCGAAGCGGATCGCGCTGCGCCAGGGTATCGCCCAGGCGGGTGACCGCGTGATCGTGATGGCGGGCGTGCCGTTCCGCACCCCCGGCTCGACCAACGTGCTCCACGTGGTGCGCATCATCGGCGACGAGTTGAAGGACTATCGCGCGCAGGGCGAGTGAGGCGCGCGGCCTGATCCGTCGCCACGATCCGCGTCCGAAAGTGACGCGGATCGAGCGGCGGCGGTAATTTGGTCCCGTCGCTCCCGGATCGATCGCGCATGAAGCGCGCGAACGGGGCGGGGGCAACGACGTCACGCGCGGCGACGCACGAGCGCGTACGCAACGAATTGGCGCGAGCGCGCCGCACCGTCGCGATGGCGATCGATCCGGTCTCCGCCGGCTCGCCGCGCCGCTATATCGGCGAGCGCGAAGGCGAGCTGCACCGCCGCGCGGTGTGGTGAGGGCCGTTTGACGATCCTCCCCGCACGGCGGGGAGGGGGACCGCTCGCGAAGCGAGTGGTGGAGGGGGCTCTCCCCGCAGTGCAGCGCCTGCGGAAGCCCCCCTCCACCATGCTGCGCATGGTCCCCCTCCCCGCAAGCGGGGAGGATTAACTTCCCTCACAGCTCGTCGATCATCTCCGCGACCACCTCGAGGCACGAGACGCCCAGCCGGCGGCTGCGCTCGGGGCTCCAGCCGAACGCGGCGTCGGGGTTGGGGTCGTGGTCCTTGAACGGCATCTCCAGCGTCACCGACACCGCGCCGAAGCGCTCGGCGAGCTGGTTGGTCGACATCGACAGATTGGCCTTGCCCGGCGCCGAGCGCTCATAGCCCAGCTCGGTCTGGAAATCGCGGCTGTGCGCCGCCAGCCGCCGGCCGAAGTCGTAGAATTTGGCGCCATGCGCGTCGGTCCAGGAGGGGATGCCCTCGAAGCCCGCGATGAAGTTCGCCGGGATCGCCTCGTCGCCGTGGACGTCCATCGCGAAGGTCACGCCGGTGCGGTCCATCTCGCGCAGCACGCACAGCACCTCGGGACTGCGCTCGGGCGACGGCGCATGCCACTCGCGATTGAGGTTCACCCCCGCCGCGTTGGTGCGCAGATGGCCGCGGCGCGTGCCGTCGGGGTTCATGTTGGGCACGACATGGACCGTCGCCGCCGCCAGCAGCGGTGCCGCGGCGTCGCTGGTGAGCCAGTCGAGCGCGCCCTCCATCCAATATTCGGTCATCGACTCGCCGGGGTGCTGGCGGCCATACAGCCACACCTGCTTGGCACCGCCGCCGACGCGGAGATAATCGATCGCCTGGCCGTCGAGCGTCTGTCCCAGCTCCCGATGAGTCACACCTGGCCGCGCCGCGATCCGCGCCACCAGCCGCGCGTGCATCTCCATCGTGAACGGCGCGAAATAGGCGAACCAGGCGAGGTCGCCGGTGCCGGTCCAGTCGAAGGTGAGCACGCCGCCGTCGTAGCGCGTGTCGATCATGCGCCACCCCGCCAAGTCGGTCGAGGCGCGGGTGCGATAGCCCGGCCAGCCGAACGGATAGGCTGACTGGCCGGCGTTGACGATGCGGAACGTCACCCGCCTGCCGCGCAGCCCGGCGGCGCGGAAGAAGAACCATTGGTAGAAGTCGGATTGGTGATCGCGGACGATCTCGAGATCGCAGGTCCAGTCGTCGCCCTCGCCGCGGAGCTCGACCACGCGGATGTTGCCGCCATCGAAGGCGGCGTTGATCTGTAGCGTCATTTCACCTCGACCGTGCGCCCGGACTCGCCGGGGAAATCCTTGAACAAAGCGGCGGCGAGCCGCGCCGCCACGGCGTTGGCGTCGGCGTCGGCGTCGGCGTCGGGCGCGCTGGTGTCGGTGAGCGACTGCGCCTGGCCCTCCCAGATCGCGTTGGGACCGCGCCGCAGCCGCACCGCCAGCTCGGTTACCACGCCGATGCGCTCGCGCGCCTTGCCCAGAGGGAAGCTGACCCCGCCGCCCAGTCCGGTGCCACCGCGCCGCCCGCCCGAGAAGCCGCCCCCGCCCAGCCCGATCTGCACCGGCGAGCTGCGCGGCGGCAGCGGCCGGTCGGTTCGGGTGAAGCCCACGGTGGCGATATACTGCGCGGCGGTGCCGGGCGCGGGGCTGGTGAAGCCGTTGCGCAGCAGCTCGGCCTCCACCGCGGCAGCGTAGGTCTTGTACTCGAGACTGGGCGAGCCCGCGCCCTGGAGCGGCTCGACGCTGACGGTGCCGCGCTCGGCCACGGCGTCATAGTGGAAGCGGGTCGCCTCGACCGGGAAGCGCTGCGGCCCGGTGGCGCAGGCGGCCAGCGGCGCGGCGGCGAGAAGGACGAGGACGACACGACGCATGACACATCCTTCGCGGAAACGATCGTTGCGCCATAGCAACGCCGCAGCGCGTCGCAAGCTCCGCGGGGGCGGGGAAAGGGACGGATCGCCGCAGCGGGTTCATCGCGGCAGGGGCGCTTCGAGACGAGGCTTCGACGAACGCAGCCTCTCCTCAGCGCGAACGGACGTGAGCGAACAGCGGGGCGATCTCAGCTGCACCGCGCGTCTCTTCGCCCGCCGCGCTCCTTCGCCGTTCATGCTGAGGAGCCACTGAGCTTGTCGAAGTGGTGTCTCGAAGCGCGCCCCCATCCGCCACTCTCCCCGACTCAGGTTGACTTTGCACCCCCTGCTCTCTAGGCGGCGCGCTTTCTCATTCTCTCGATAGAAGCGCCATCGCCATGAAGATCCGCAACAGCCTCAAGTCGCTCAAGGACCGCCACCGCGACAATCGCGTGATCCGTCGTCGCGGCCGCACCTACGTCATCAACAAGACCAACCGCCGCTTCAAGGCGCGCCAGGGCTGAGCCCTGACGTGACGTCGGCGGCCGGCGCCCCGACGTCGGTGATCTTCGACGTCGGGCACGTCCTCTACGACTGGGAGCCGCGTGCGCTCTACGGGCGCCTGTTCGACGACGAGCAGGCGCTCGACTCGTTCCTGCGCGACGTGGCGACGCGCGAGTGGCACTTCCAGCACGACGCCGGCCGGCCCTTCGCCGAGACCAGCGCCGAGCTCGCCGCGCTGCACCCGCGGCACGCCGAGATGATCGCCTTGTGGGGGCCGCGCTTCGGCGAGCAGATTCCCGGACCGATCCCGGGCATGCCGGCGCTGGTGGAGGAGCTCGACGCGCGCGGCGTGCCGCTGTTCGCGATCACCAATTTCTCGGGCGAGTTCTTCGCGCCGTTCCGCGCGCGCGAGGCGGCGCTGTTCGACCGCTTTCGCGACATCGTCGTTTCCGGCGACGAGCGCGTGGTGAAGCCTGACCCCGCGATCTTCTACCTCGCGCTGCGCCGCTTCGCGCGCACCGCCGACCAGGCCTTCTTCGTCGACGACAACGAAGCGAACGTCGCTGCCGCACGTGCGCTCGGTATCCGCTCGCACCTGTTCTCCGGCGCGGCCGCGCTGCGCGCCGAGCTGACCGCGCTCGACCTTCTCGGCTGAGCATGGCCGCGCCGGTCTCGGGCGCGGTGCCGCCGCGCCACCTGCTGCTCGCGCTCGCCGTGGTGGCGGTGTGGGGCACCAACTTCGTCGTGATCCGCGCCGCGCTCGACGTGCTGCCGCCGCTCGCCTTCGCCGCCTGCCGCTTCGCGCTCGCCTTCCTGCCCGCGCTGGTCGTGCCGCGCCCCAAGGTGAAGTGGCGCTCGCTCGCCGCTTACGGCCTGCTGATCGGCGCCGGGCAGTTCGGGCTGCTGTTCCTCGCGATGGACGGCTGGATCTCGCCCGGTCTGGCGAGCCTGGTGGTGCAGAGCCAGGTGTTCTTCACCATCGGCCTCGCGATCGTGCTGAGCGGCGAGCGCGTCCGCTCCTACCAGCTCGGCGCGCTGGTGCTGGCGAGCGCGGGCATCCTCACCATCCTCGTCCACAACGACCGTGCCGCCACTCCGCTCGGCATAGCGCTGACGATCGCGGCGGCGATCAGCTGGGCCGGCGGTAACCAGGTCGCCAGGGCGAGCGGCACCACCGACATGCTGGGCTTCGTCGTCTGGTCGAGCGCCTTCGCGGTGCCGCCGCTGGTCGCCGCCGCGCTGCTGGTCGAGGGGGCGGCGCCGATCGCGGCGGCGGTGCAGCGCGCCGGCCCGGGCGTGTGGGCCGCGGTGGTATGGCAGGCGGTCGGCAACACCCTGTTCGGCTACGCGGCCTGGGGCTGGCTGCTGGCGCGCCATCCCGCCGCGACGATCACGCCGAGCGCGATGCTCGTGCCGGTGTTCGGGATGGGCACCTCGGCCTTGTTGCTGGGCGAGCCGCTGCCGGGGTGGAAACTGCTCGCCGCCGCTTTGGTGCTGGGCGGGCTGGCGCTCAACCTGCTGTGGCCGCGCGTCAGCGGCTATCCGTGGCGGCGCGGCGCGGCGGGCTGAGCCGCGACGGAACGATCCCGCGCCCGCCTCGCTTGGTGGCGGAACAGTCACGGGAGCAGGTAGCATGGAAGACGGTCGCGTGTGGGCGTTCGAGGAGAGCCTGTGGACCGCCGACGCGGAACACTATCGCGAGTCGATCGACGAATCGGCCCTGATGGTGGTGCCGCAGCCGCCCTATGTGCTGGAGAGCGAGGCGGCGGTGGAGGCGGTGAGCCGGACGCCGCGCTGGGACGCGGTGCGCTTCAGCGACCAACGTATCGTGCGCCCGCAGGAGGGGCTGATCGTCGTCGCCTACAAGGTCGAGGCGTCGAAGAGCGGCGGCGAGACCTATGTCGCGCACTGCACCTCGACCTATCGCCGGATCGAGCACGAGCGCTGGACCGTGGTGCAGCACCAGCAGACCCCGCCGCTGGTGGCGGAGGCGCAGCTGGAGGGGTGAGGCTGAGCTAAATTCTCCCGGAGGGGGAGGGGGACCGCCCGGCGCAGCCGGGTGGTGGAGGGGTGTCGCCGGCGGAGAGCCGATCGAGCCTCGCGGATGTTGTCACCCCTCCGTCAGGCCTGCGGCCTGCCACCTCCCCTTTCAGGGAAGGATCTAGAGGGCTCTCCGCACACGACCACGCCCCTGAGTCTCCCTAAGCCGCCTCTGCCGCCCCGGTCGTCCATCCCAGATGCGGGATCGTGATCGAGCGCTTGCCCGCCATGTCGGTGCGGGTGACGAACAGGTCGCGACTCTCGATATAGCCGATCAGCCGCTTCACCCGCCCGAGCGAGCTCGTCCCATAGGTGTGCGCGATCGCCTCGTCCGATGGGCATGGCTCGCCGTCGCGCGCCGCCTTGGCGACCAGCAGGAAGGCGCCGAGCATGTCGTCGGGCAGCCCCTGCGCCAACGCCAGCGCGCTCGCCCATTCCTCGGCGTGCGGGGTGAAGATGCCCGCGCGCGCGCATGACAGCCGGCGGCTGAAGGCGGGCAGGTCGAGCGCGGGGCGCGCCACGCCCGTCATCCGGCAGCGCACCTGAAAGTCCTGGAACAGCACCGCGGCGGGCCGCCCCGCGCTCTCCGCGTCGGCGACGATCGCGCGCAGCACCTCGGCGTAGATCGCCTCGACCTCCTCCTCGGAGCGGTCGGGCAATGCGGGCGCGGGCACGCCCGGCGCCGGCGGCGCGGCGAGGTCGGCGAGCAGCTCCTCGCTCGGCACGCGGCGCGGGCGCGGATCGAACGACAGCGGCAGCGACGGCGCCGCCTCGGGGGTGACGTCGAGCAGCGCCTGGACGTCGACGCTGTCCGCCTTGGGCAGCGGCACCAGCTTGGGGCTGCCGCTGCGCGCCTGCGTCTCCACCGCGCCGATCTTCACCGTCAGCGGGCGGCGCGACACCGCCGGACCGAGCGCCAGGAAGGTGCCACGCGCGAGGTCGCGGATCACGTCGGCCTGGCGCCGCTCCATGCCGAGCAGGTCCGCCGCGCGCGCCATGTCGATATCGAGGAAGGTGCGCCCCATCAGGAAGTTGCTCGCCTCGGCCGCGACGTTCTTGGCGAGCTTGGCGAGCCGCTGCGTCGCGATCACTCCGGCCAGCCCGCGCTTGCGGCCGCGGCACATCAGGTTGGTCATCGCCGAGAGCGAGGCGCGGCGCACGTCCTCCGCGACCTCGCCCCCAGTGGTGGGGGCGAACAGCTGCGCCTCGTCCACCACCACCAGTGCGGGATACCAATGCTCGCGCGGCGCGTCGAACAACGCGCCGAGGAAGCCCGCGGCGCAGCGCATCTGTCCCTCTGCCTCCAGCCCCTCCAGGCTGAGCACGACGCTGGCGCGATGCTCGCGCAGCCGCGCGGCGATGCGCGCGATCTCGCGCTCGGCATAGTCCGCGCCCTCGATCACGACATGGCCGTAGCGCTCGGAGAGGGTGACGAAATCGCCCTCGGGATCGATCACCACCTGCTGCACCTGCCCGGCCGAGCCCTCGAGCAGGCGGCGCAGCAGGTGCGACTTGCCCGAGCCCGAATTGCCCTGGACGAGCAAGCGGGTGGCGAGCAGTTCCTCGAGATCCATTGTCACGGGCGCGCCCGACGTATCGGTGCCCATGTCCACGCTGACGGTCATTGGCGTCGCCTGTGCCCGATGCGGCGGAGTCGGGGCAAGCGCGATGATGGGGAGAGGGGTGTCGCTCATGGTTCGCCGCCGCCTGCGAGCGAGCCCTTGCGCCACCCACCCTCCCGTCATCCCGGATTTGGTCCGGGATCCACTGTTCCGCACCTCCTGCAGGCGTTGTTCTCGCGGATGGGTGGACCCCGGAACAAGTCCGGGATGACGGACGAGGGGCGTCCGGCTTGTCGCAACGGGTCACGCCTCTGTTCTCTGGTCGGAAGGGCGGGGCGGTCCGGCCCTCCGGCCTCGTAGAAGCCAGGCGCCCCCCGCACTGGCATCGCGCGCGTCGGCGGGATAAAGGCTCGGGATTACCCGCTAGAGGCAGTCATGGCAGGCCATTCCAAATTCAAGAACATCATGCACCGCAAGGGTGCGCAGGATAAGAAGCGCTCGGGCATGTTCTCCAAGCTCAGCCGCGAGATCACCGTGGCGGCGAAGATGGGTCTGCCCGATCCCGACATGAACCCGCGCCTGCGCGCCGCGGTGAACGCCGCCAAGGCGCAGTCGATGCCCAAGGACAATATCCAGCGCGCGATCGACAAGGCGACCAAGGGCGACACCGAGAATTACGAGGAGATCCGCTACGAGGGCTTCGGCCCCGGCGGCGTGTCGCTGATCATCGAGGCGCTCAGCGACAACCGCAACCGCACCGCCACCAACGTGCGCACCGCGGTGTCGAAGAACGGCGGCAATCTCGGCGCGAGCGGGTCGGTGAGCCACGCCTTCGACCGCGTCGGGCTGATCACCTATCCCGCGAGCGCGGGCGACGCCGAGAAGGTGTTCGAGGCCGCGCTGGAGGCGGGCGCCGAGGACGTCACCTCGAGCGACGAGGGCCATGAGATCTGGACCGCGGTTGCCGACCTGCACGAGGTCGCCAAGGCGCTCGAGCCGGTGCTGGGCGAGGCCGAGGGGGCCAAGCTGGCGTGGCGCCCGCAGACCATGGTCGAGGTCGGCGAGGACGAGGCGGCGACTCTGTTCAAGCTGATCGACGCGCTCGACGACGACGACGACGTCCAGACCGTATGGGGCAATTACGAGGTCTCCGATGCGGTAATGGAGAAGCTGGGTTGATCGCGATCCTCCCCGGCGCGGGGAGGGCCAGATCCTCCCCGCCATGCGGGGAGGACGTGAGAGCATGATCATTCTCGGGCTCGATCCGGGGCTGGGCACCACCGGCTGGGGCGTGATCCACGCCGACGGCAACCGGCTGAGCCACGTCGCCAACGGGCAGATCCGCACCGATCCGTCGATGCCGCTGCCGCGCCGCCTGTCCAACCTCCACGCCGCACTGACCGACGTGATCCTCGCCGAGCGCCCCGACTCGGCGGCGGTGGAGGAGGTGCTCGGCAACACCAACGCGCAGTCGACGCTCAAGCTGGGGCAGGCGCGCGGCGTGGTGCTGCTTGCCGCTGCAGGGGCGGGGCTGGCGATCGGTGAATATCATCCCTCCACCGTGAAGAAGGCGGTGGTCGGTACCGGCGGCGCGGAGAAGCGCCAGATCCAGGCGATGATGGCGGTGCTGCTGCCCGGCGCCAGGCTCGCCGGCCCCGACGCCGCCGACGCGCTGGCGGTGGCGATCACCCATGCGCACCATCTCGCCAGCGCCGAGGGGATGCGCCGCCGCGCGCGGGTGACGGCCTAGCCGCGGAGAGCGCCGGCGGTCAGTGCACCGCCACCGTGGCGCGCCACGTCGTGATCACGTCCTCGTCGCCGCTGGCGTCCGGCAATGCGGCGTCGTGTTGCTCGAGCACCAGGCGGAAACGCTCGCCATCCCAGGCATATTCCTGTCGCAGCGGGCCCGCCGCGCTGACCAGGCGGCGTCGCGTGGGGTCCCAGCTCGGTGGCGCCGCGGCGGGTGCGCGGTCCGTCGTCGCCGCGATCGCTGGTCCCTTCGGCGGGAGCAGGTACAGCGCGGCGAGCCCGTTCGTCGCGGCGCAGCCGGGGTCGAGCGCCAGGAGGGTGTGCGCGGCGTCGAGCCGCCAGGTCCGTGCCGCGGCGCAGTCGGCGGCGGGGCGGCCGAGCAGCTTGCGCGCGTCCTTGGCGGAGAAGCGACGCGGCGGCTCGCCGGTCACCTCGGGCTGGTCGATCACCGGCAGCGGCGGCACGGCCGCGATCGGAGCGGTGACGGCGCCGCGCCCGGGCGGGACGAGCGCCACGGCGCTGCCCTCGCGCCCCTGCACCGCGTCGATCGCGCGCAGCGTCGCGCCGAGTCCCACGAGCGAGGCGCCGGCGAGCACGTGCCGATCCGACGCGAACAAGGTCAGGCGTCGCCCGCGCACCAGCGCCGCGGCGAGCTTGCCCTCGAACGGCAGCGCGAGTCCGCCACCGCCACCGGGCGCGATCATCTGCGCGAGCGGCCGCCCGTCGACCGCCAGCGTGACTCGGCGGGCCGCCGCGACGCTGGGGGGAAGGGGCACGTCGAGCCGCGCCGGTGCCACGGTTGCGCCGTCGCGCCGCAGCGCCAGCCGCAGCCGCGGCTCGCTGCCGCCGCTGTCGCGGACCAGCGCGTCGCAGCCGCGCTGATTGTCGCAGCCGAGGATCCAGTCGCCATGGGTCGCGAGCGCGGCCGGCGCCGCTTGAAGCAGCAGCGCGGCGAGGAGAGACGCCATCGAACACCTCCGAGCCCCGGCACGGCGCGGGCACCGTCGCGATTAGACCGCAACGAGGTAAATAAATCGTTGAGATCGGCGACAGAATTGGCTGCCGGCTAGGCACGGTGCCGGCGGCATGGTTGGGCCGCCGGCGTGGGGGGCACGCCGGCGACCCCCGACCCAGCTGCCAGTCGGGCGACCCGAAGGGCTGACCTGGTCGGTCGCGTGGGGGGGCGGCGCACCGCCCCCGAACCCTCGCCGCGGCGCTAGCGCAACCCGTCGCCACGGGGCAACCCCGACCTACCTCGTTGCGCCGCGCCTCAGGCGTCGACGTCCTCCGGCTCCGGTACGGGGGGATGGAGGCGCAGCCGGTTGATCCGGCGCGAGTCGGCGTCGACCACCTCGATGCGCCAGCCGCTCGGGTGATCGACGCACTCGCCCGCCTCGGGCACGCGCCCGGCGAGCACCGCGGCGAGGCCGCCGATCGTGTCGACATCGCTCTCCGCCTCGGCGAGCCGCGCGTCGACGGTCTCGCCGACATCCTCCAGCTCGACGCGCGCGTCGGCCTCCCAGGCGCCGCCGTCGAGCGGGACGAGCAGCACCTCGGGCGCGTCGTCGTGCTCGTCCTCGATCTCGCCGACGATCTCCTCGATCAGGTCCTCGATCGTGACCAGCCCTTCGGTGCCGGAATATTCGTCGAGCACCACCGCGAGGTGGATGCGCGACTGGCGCATGTCGGCCAGCAGGTCGAGCGCGCCGCGGCTCATCGGCACGTACAAAGGCTGGCGGATCAGCGCCGCGATCGTCTCGGGTGGCTCGCCGCCGCGGGCGAGGATCGCGAACACGTCCTTGATATGGACCATGCCGATGATGTGGTCGAGGTTCTCGCGATACACCGGCAGGCGGCTCACCCCCGCCTCGGCGAACACCTCGACCAGATGCGCGAAGCTGGTCGCCTCCTCCACCGCCACCACGTCGGCGCGCGGCACGCCGATGCCCCCCGCGTCGCGCTCGCTGAAGTGGAGCAGGTTGCGCACCATCTGGCGCTCGAGCGGGGTGAGATCGCCCTTCAGATCGGGCGCCGGGTCTTCCTCGTAACGGTCGATCGCCTTCTCGAGCACCTCGCGCAGCGTCGCCTCGTGCGGTTCGCCGAAGATAAGGTTGCGCAACCCCGACCAGATGCCGGGTTCGTGATGGTGGTCGCCGTTACCGGCGGTACTTCGGTCGTCGGCCATCGCCGTTCGTCAGTCCTCGCGTATGAGATAGGGGTCGGCGACGCCGAGGTCGGCCAGCGCGGCGCGCTCGATCTCCTCCATCGCGTCCCCCTCCTCGTCGGTCATGTGGTCATAGCCTAGCAGATGCAGCGTGCCGTGCACCACAAGGTGGGTGAAATGATCACCGACCGCGATCCCGCGCTCCGCCGCCTCGCGCGCGCAAACGCCGTGCGCCAGCACGATGTCGCCGAGCAGCAGCTCGCCGTCGTCCGAGTTCTGGCTTACGGTGGCGAGCAGGTCGGGCTGCACCATCGGGAAGGACAGCACGTTGGTGGGCTTGTCCTTGCCGCGATACTGGCGGTTGAGCGCGTGCACCTCGGCGTCGTCCGTGAGCCGTACGCTCACCTCCACCGCGGCGCGGGTGGTGAGCAGTTCGCCGTGCGGCGTGTGCGCCACCGCGGCGCGGGTGGCGGCAAGCGCGCGCTGCTCCCACGCCTCGCCGGGCCAGGGTTCCTCGCGGGTGAGTTCGACGTGGATCATGTCAGGCGAGGTCCGTGTGCGAGAAATCGTCGCCCTTGTAGAGCAGGGCGGCGGCATGGGTCTTGGCGCAGGCATAAGCGAAACAATCGCCCATGTTGAGTCGCGCGGGGTGGTCGGTGCCCTTGCCGTAGCGGGCGTGGGCCGCGATCGCCGCGACCGTCTGCGCCTCGCCGACCGTGACGAGATCGATCGCGAACTCGTGCAACAATGTCGTCAATTCCGTGTAGGCGACGTCGATCGTTATGTTCCGCTTGTGCGCCACCGCGCGCGCCGTCTCCCAGAGCGCGATGGGTGAGGAGAGCCGGCGCTCTGCCGCGCCGAAGTTAACCTCCAGCTCGCGCGCGTCCGGCTCCCCCGTCGCGATCGCCACCAGCGCCGAGGCGTCGATGAAGACGGTCAACCGCCGTCCTCGTCGTTGAGCGAATCGTAGAACGCCTTGTTCGCCTCGCGCCCGGTCGGCTCTCCGAGCGGATGCGCGGCCCGCCACGCATCCAGCCGTTCGTGGATGGTGCGCCCTCGCTCCGCCCTCAGCGCGTCTCGTGGGTGCAGCAGCGCGTCATGAACCGCCGCGGTCTTGGTGACGTGCAGCAGCTCCGCGACCTCGCGTGCCAGGTCGGCGGTCTCGTCGTTCTTGATATACAACGCACCCATGATGCCTCCGTATATCCCCTCTAGGTTAAAAGGATATCCCGTCGCATCAAGCCTCACGGCCCTCATACGCCTCCACGATCCGCCCGACGATCGGATGGCGCACCACGTCGCCCGCGGTGAAGCGGCACAGCGAGATGCCCTCCACGCCCTCCAGCCGGAAGGTCGCGTCGGCCAGCCCGCTCGCGGCGACGCCGCCGGGCAGGTCGGTCTGGTTGGGGTCGCCGCAGATCACCATGCGGCTGTTCTGGCCGAAGCGGGTGAGGAACATCTTCATCTGCGCCGGCGTGGTGTTCTGCGCCTCGTCGAGGATCACGAAGGCATCGGCCAGCGTGCGCCCGCGCATGAACGCGATCGGCGCGATCTCGATCTCGCCGCTGGCGATGCGGCGCTCGACCTGCTCGGCGGGGAGACAGTCGTGCAGCGCGTCGTACAGCGGGCGGAGATAGGGATCGACCTTCTCCTTCATGTCGCCGGGCAGGAAGCCGAGCTTCTCGCCCGCCTCGACCGCGGGGCGCGACAGGATCAGCCGCTGAACGCTGCCCGAGATCAGCTGCGACACCGCCTGCGCCACCGCGATATAGGTCTTGCCCGTGCCCGCCGGGCCGAGCGCGAAGATCATCTCGTGCGAGGTGAGCTCGCGCATGTAATGCGCCTGTGCGGGGGTGCGCGGCACGATCGTCTTCTTGCGCGTGCGGATCATCACGGAGGGGGCGCCGCTGCCCGAGTCGGCGCGGATGATACCGTCGAGCACCGGCTCGGCCGCCATCGCGATGGCGGCGTCGACCAGCCCGGTGTCGACCTCCTCGCCGCGCTGGATGCGGTGATACAGATCGTTGAGCGTGTCGCGCGCGAGCGCCACCTGCTCGGCGGTGCCCTCCAGCCCGACGCGGTTGCCGCGCGCGGTAATATAGACGCCGAGCCGGTTCTCGAGCGCCACCAGATGCTGGTCATATTGGCCGAACAGCTGGCTGAGCAGCTGGGGCTTGTCGAACAACAGCTCGACGCGGGAACGCTCGCCGGATTGGGCGGGAACGGGCTTTCGGCTCATGCGGCTCCTTGCACGGCGGCGGACGCGCCGGTTGAGGCGGGAGATAGGCGCGAGGGGCGGTGACGCAATGGCATCGCCGCCGAGTGTGGCAGGCGCGACGCGGCGGACAAGCCGAAATCGCGCGTGCGGCTAACCGAAATTCAGCGATGGGGGCGTGCCGCGACGGTACGCCGTGGCGGCCGCTTCGAGCGGGAACCGATGCCGCGCCAGCTGCGCGAGGTGACGCCGCAGCGCGCCGGTCAGCGCCGTGCCGACCGCCTCGCCCGCGGCATCGGTGAGCCAGTCTGGCCGCAGCGCGAGACCCGCGGCGGTCAGCTCCACCGCGGCGCCGAGCTGGACGAACCGCCGCCGCACCGTCGCCTCGGGCAGATGCAGCGCCTCGGCGACGAGGCGGCCACGCACCGGCCGCCACCCCGGTGTGAGCTGGTGCGGCGGCGCGGCGCGGCGGAACAGGGCGGGATCGGCGGTGATCGCGGCGGCATTGCCCGCCAGCAGAGCGGCGAGCAGCACCCGGTCGAGCGGCTTGGCACAGCGCGACTGTTCCGCCGCCACAATGGCGAGCGTGAGATCGGCCGCGACGCCCAGCCCCTCGATCCAGGCATATTCCCCCGGCATCGCGCTGAGCTCGGGGAGCAACGCCGCTGCGGCGAGCCGCTCGACCAGGGCCACGGCACGGTCGTGGACCCGCGCGAGACGCGGCGCCAACGCGGGATCGTCCAGCGGGCGGCCGGCGACGATCATCCCGCCCGCGACGCGGCGACACCGCCCCGCAGCGGCGAGCGCGGCGACGTGACGGCGCGCGGTCTCGAACGGCATGGCCAACGTCTCGCCGACCCCGAGCACCGGGGTCGGTCGCGCGCCGTCCAGCGTACGGCGCAACAGCAGCAGGTAGATCAGCACTCGCTCGACCCGCGCGCCGAGCACCGGGGTCAGGTCGGCGACCACGCCGGCGAGCAGCTCGGCGAGCAGGCAGCGGATCATCAGGGTCGGGGGGAGCGCGCCGATCACACCGTGCAGCCTCGCTGCGCCGCGCCGGCGCGTCCAGCACCTCGCGCCGGCATGGGTCAGCGCGCGCGCAGCCCCTCGGCCATCAGCGCGAAGGCGTCGAGCGCGCGCGGCAGCGCGACGTCGGGCGCCTCGCTCGCCGCCACCCACAGTGCCGCGTTGAGCGCGGCACCGCTCAGCAGCCGCGCCGCCGCCTCGACGTCGACCGCGCGCATCGTCCCGGCCGCGACGAGGCGCGCGACCGTGTCCCGCGTCTCGGCGAGGCAGGCGTTCTGGCTCGGCCAGCGCGACGGGTCGCCCAGCACGGCGGGACCGTCGAGCAGCACGATGCGACGCACCTCGGGGTCGAGCGCCATCTCGATATAGGCGGCGGCCTCGGCGAGCAGCGCGTCCCAATCGTCGCGGGCGGAGGCCGCTGCTGCCCGCGCGCGCGCGGCCATCTCGTGGTCGACCTGCGCGACCACGGCGGCGAGCAGCCCCTTCTTGTCGCCGAAGCCGTGATAGAGCGCGCCGCGCGTCAGCCCCGCCGCCGCTGTCAGCTCGTCCATCGAGGCGCCGGCGTAGCCGTGCGCGGCGAAGGCGGCGCGCGCGGCCGCGAGCAGTCGCGCGCGGTTCGCCTCGGTGGTCTCGGCACGGCGTCCTGCCATCTCGGATATTCTCCTTGCATACGTGGCGTATGCGAATTGACATACGGTACGTATGCCGTCACCTACGCAGCGTATGCCGAATGGCGGGCCTGATCCAGTGCCGGCCTCATAGGAGAAGACCGATGAGCTACCGTGACGTCGTCGACCTGCCCCACCGCCACGCGCTGTATGACGCGCACGGCTATTCCCCAGCGGTGCGCGCGGGCGAGCTGCTCTTCGTCTCCGGCCAGGTCGGCAGCCGCGACGACGGCTCGCCCGAGCCCGAGTTCGAGGCGCAGGTTCGGCGCGCCTTTGCCAATCTCGCGACCGTACTGGGCGCGGCCGGGCTCGACTTCGACGACGTGGTCGACGTCTCCACCTTCCACACCGATCCGGCGACGCAGTTCGAGACGATCATGAAGGTGAAGGGGGAGGTCTTCGGCGCCGCGCCCTATCCCACCTGGACCGCGGTCGGTGTCACCTGGCTCGCGGGCTTTGATTTCGAGATCAAGGTGGTGGCGCGGCTGCGGCCCTAGGCCGGCCGATCACGATCCGGCGCAGGCCAAGGCGTTGTGGGGAAGGTGGTGGTGGGACTCACCAGCGTTTCTCGACTGGGCTCCGACCTTCGCCGGGGCACGCGCGGGACGGCGACACCGCCCGCCTCAGGCCGCGTCGCGGAGCGCCACCGCGCCGGTCAGCGAATTCGGTCCTGCCGCGGCGAGCGTCACCTCGACCAGGTCGCCGATCGCATGATCGCCGACGAGATGGACCGACTGGAGCCACGGTGACTTGCCGAGCCACTGGCCCGGCAACTTGCCGCGGCGCTCGATCAGCAAGGTGCAGCGCCGCCCGACCGAGGCGGCGTTGAAGGCCGCCTGGTCGCGGTTGAGCGCCGCCTGCAGCCGCTGCAGCCGCTCGTCCATCACCTCCGCCGGCACCGACGCCGCCAACTCGGCCGCAGGCGTGCCCGGGCGGGGCGAATATTTGAAGCTGAACGCCTGCGCGTAGCCGACCCGGTCGACCAGCCGCAGCGTCTCGGCGAACTCCGCCTCAGTCTCGCCGGGGAAGCCGACGATGAAGTCGCCCGACAGCGCGATGTCGGGCCGAACCGCGCGGACGCGGTCGAGCAGGCGGAGATAGCCGTCGACCGTGTGCGCGCGGTTCATCGCGCGCAGCACGCGGTCGCTGCCCGCCTGCACCGGCAGATGGAGGAAGGGCATCAGCGACACGACGTCGCGGTGCGCCTCGATCAGCCCCTGCGCCATGTCGTTGGGGTGGCTCGTGGTGTAGCGGATGCGCGCCAGCCCCGGCAGACGGTCGAGCGCGACGATCAGGTCGTGCAGCCCGCGGCCGTCGTCGTCGCGCCAGGCGTTGACGTTCTGCCCAAGCAGGGTGATCTCGCGCGCCCCGGCGTCGACCAGCGCGCGCGCCTCGTCGAGGATCGCGGCATAGGGGCGGCTCACCTCGGCGCCGCGCGTGTAGGGCACGACGCAATAGGTGCAGAACTTGTCGCAGCCCTCCTGCACGGTGAGGAAGGCGCTCGCGCCGACGCGCCGCCGCGTCGGCAGGTGCGCGAACTTGGACGCGAGCGGCATGTCGGTGTCGAGCGCGGCCTCGCCTGACGCGGCGCGCGCTACCAGGCCGGGCAGATTGTGATAGGATTGCGGGCCGACCACCACGTCGACCTTGGCGCGGCGCACGATCTCCTCGCCCTCGGCCTGGGCGACGCAGCCCGCCACCGCGATCATCGGCGCGTCGCTGCCGCGCTCGCGCGCGCGCTTGCGCAACCGGCCGATGTCCGAATAGACCTTCTCGGTCGCCTTCTCCCGGATGTGGCAGGTGTTGAGCACCACGAGATCGGCGGCGTCAGCGTCCGCGGTGCTGACCAGCCCCTCGGCCGCCATCAGCTCGGCCATGCGCTCGCCATCATAGACGTTCATCTGGCACCCGAACGACTTGACGTGGAAGGTCTGGGGCGGGGTCTTGGCAGTCACGGACATGGCGCGCGCTCTACCGGAAACGCGTTCGTCCCGCTACCCGCGGCCAGGATGCGGCGGCGCGCCTCGGCGGCGATCGCCTTGCGATCGCCGGCGGGGGCGAACGGTTCGAGGAAGGTGAGCGTCGCCACGAACGTGCCGCGCCGTGTGAGCACGCGGCACGCATGCGCGATGCCGGGCTCGTCGCCGACCCAGGCGAGCGAGCGCGCGGCGGGCTCATAGTCGATCCGCACCGGCTGCACCATCAGCCCGGGCGGCGGCGGATCGAGCGCGGCGAGCAGCGCGGCCTTGAACGGCAGCAGCGTCGCGCCGTCGCTCGTCGTGCCCTCCGGGAAGATCGCGACCGGCTGGCCGCGGGCGAGCGCGGTGCGCAGCGCGGCGACCTGGTCGGCGACGCCGAGCCGGTCGCCGCGGCGGACGAAGACGGTGCGGTTGAGCGTGCTCAGCCAGCCGACCAGCGGCGCGGCGCGCAGCTCGGCCTTGGCCACGAAGGCGCAGCCGCTGGCCCCGGCGAGCAGGAGGATGTCGAGCCAGCTGAGATGGTTGGCGAGCAGCATCGCGTCGCGTCGCAGCGGCGTGCCGAGGACCCGCACGCGCGCGCCGAACAGCCACGCCGAGACGCCGAGGAACCGCCGCGGCCAAGGCGAGCGTGCGCGCACAAGCCGCCAGAGGCCGTGGAGCAGCAGCGCCAGGAGCAGCCAGGCGACGAGCGCGGCGAGGCGGAAAAAGGCGATCACGCGGGGAGCGGGAGGGAGATGGGACCGGCACGCGCCGTAACGGCCGCTCGCTCTTCCTCCAAGGGCGGCTCCACCCCGGCGCACGCCGGGGTCCAGGTGGGGAAGGTCTCGGCGGGGCCATCACGGCCTCCCCACCTGGACCCCGGAATGCGCCGGGTTGGTCGGCTGTGGTAAGGCGCACGCGTCGCACCAGCAGGCGAGCCGCCGAGATGAGCCCGGAGCAGCCGTATCACCGCGACCCCACCCGCCTCACTTCTTGGCGAGCGAAACGCCGTACAATTCCATGCGATGGTCGACTAGGCGGAAGCCGAGCCGCTCGGCGATCGCCTTCTGCAGCAGCTCCAGCTCGGGATCGACGAACTCGATCACCTTGCCGGTCTCGACGTCGATGAGATGGTCGTGATGCGCCTCCGGCGAGGGCTCATAGCGCGCGCGGCCGTCGCCGAAATCGTGGCGGTCGAGGATCCCCGCCTCCTCGAACAGCCGCACGGTGCGATAGACGGTAGCGATCGAGATGCCCGGGTCGATCGCCGAGGCGCGGGCGTAGACCTTCTCGACGTCGGGGTGATCCTCCGCTTCCGACAGCACGCGCGCGATGATGCGGCGCTGTTCGGTGATGCGCAGCCCCTTCTCCTGACAGAGCGCTTCGAGATCGATCTTTCGAGCCATGCGGCCCTATGTAGTGCGTCCGGCTTGTTGCGAAAAGCGCTAGCGACTCGCAAGAAGGCGAATAGCTATGATCAGAGTGAGTTGCTCTCGCGGGATGGGTGCGCAGGGCGGGCGGTTCGCGTCGCAAGCCGCTCGGCCGCGAGTCGCCTTCCGCCTCACTCCAGCGCAAGCGCGTAGGTATGCGCGTCGAAGGTCTCACCGTCACGGTTGCGATAATAGTTGCGGCGCACCCCGGCGCGGCGGAAGCCGTGGGCGGCGTAGAGCGCCACCGCGGGGTTGTTGGCGCGCACCTCGAGATGGAGCCGCTTCACCCCGCGCGAGCGGCACTCGGCGATCGTCCCGCGCAGCAGAGTCGCGCCGATGCCGGTGCGCGCGTGCGCCGGGTCGACCGCGATCAGCAGCAGCTCGGCCTCGTCCATGATCGCGCGGCTCAGCGCGAAGCCGACCACCGCGCCCTCGACCCGCGCCAGCGTCAGCCACACGCCGGGCATCGCCAGGATGCCAACGCACTGGCTGCGCGTCCAGGCCTCGCCGTAGCGCGGGTCGAAGGCGGCGCCCATCACGCGGTCGATCGCCTCGGCGTCGGCGGCGGCCCCGGCGGCGAGCTCGACCAGCCGCACGCGCGCGCTCACGGCGCGACGCGCGGCGCCGGCGGCTTGGCGTCGGGCGCGCGGCCGTAGAAGGGCACCGCCGGCAGCGCGCGTTCGGCGCCAGGCAGCAGCAGCGCGTGCGCCGCGTCGGGAAGTGCGGGGCGGTCGGCGACGGTCTCGTCGAGCGCGGCGAGCCAGCGCGTGCCCGTACCGATCGCCGCGGCGCCGTCGAGTTCGGCCAGCGCCGCCGCCGGCGTGAGCGAGCGGGGCGTGTCGAGCGGCCGGAACGGGCGAGCGAAACGCTGCATGAAGACCTCACCGTGCCCGCCTTCGGCGATCACCGCAAGAGCCGCCAAATCCGTGTTCTCGGCCAGCGCGGCGGCGGCGACGAGCGCCAGCGCGCCATAGCCCGAGACCGCCGCGCCCCAGCCCAGCGCGAGCGCGCGGGCCGCGGCGACACCGACGCGGATGCCCGTGAAGCTGCCGGGACCGACGTCGACCAGGATGCGCGCGGCGCGGCCGCCGTCGGGAAGGCCGGCGATCATCGGCACCAGCCGCTCGGCATGGCCGCGCCCCACCTCCTCGTGCGCGTGCGCGATCAGGCGCTCGCGCTCGAACAGCGCGACCGAGCAGGCCGCGGTAGCGGTGTCGATGACGAGCAGCCGGTCGCGCACGTCAGGCGATACGGTTGAATGTCTCGAACGCGGGGCGCGGCAGTCGCTCGTGCAGCGTCGCGGTGTCGCCATAGCCGAGCGTGGCGATGAAGTTGGTGCGGACGTTGGGCGTGTCGGCGAAGAAGGCCTTGTCCACCGCGCCGCCGTCGAAGCCCGACATCGGCCCGACCCCGAGCCCCAGCGCGCGCGCCGCGAGGATCAGATAGGCGCCCTGTAGCGACGAGTTGCGAAAGGCGGAGGCTTCGCGCAACTCGCGGTTGCCGTCGAACCAGCTCTTGGCGTCGACGTGCGGGAACAGCGTGGGGAGATGCTCGTGAAACTCGGTGTCCATGCCGATCACGACACTCACCGGCGCGGCCAGCACCTTGGCCTTGTTGCTGTCGGAACAGGCGGCGGCGAGGCGCGCCTTGGCCTCGTCCGACACGCACCACACCAGCCGCGCGGGCAGTTGGTTGGCCGAGGTCGGCGCCATCTTCATCAGGTCCCAGATCGCGCGCAGTGTCTCCTCGGACACGGGCTCGTCGCGATAATGGTTGAAGGTCCGCGCGGTGCGGAACAGCTGGTCGAGCGCGGCATCGTCGAGGGGGCGGTCGAGCGCGGGCATGGCGATCCTGTCGATAGGGAAGGGAGAGCGATCGGGCGCGCGCGTCAGACCGCGCGCACCTCAGTCACCTCGGGGACATAGTGGCGCAGCAGCTGCTCGATGCCGTTCTTGAGCGTGGCGGTGGAGGAGGGGCAGCCCGAGCAGGCGCCCTGCATGCGCAGGAACACCTTGCCCTTGTCGAAGCCGCGATAGACGATGTCGCCGCCGTCATTGGCCACCGCGGGGCGGACGCGCGTGTCGATCAGCTCGCGGATCTGCGCGACGATGTCGGCGTCGGCGGGATCGTCGGTGAAGGTCTCTTCCTCCGCGGGCACGCTGAAGTCGGCGCCGCCGGTGCGGAACAGCGGCATCTGCGCGGTGAAATGGTCCATCAGCAGCGCGAGCACGTCGGGCTTGAGCTCGCTCCAGCTCACCCCCGGCGCGGCGGTGACCGAGACGAAGTCGCGTCCGAAGAAAACGCCGGTGACGTCGCCCAGATCGAACAAAGCGGTGGCAAGCGGGCTCGCCTCGGCCTCTTCGGGCGTGGCGAAGTCGCGCGTGCCGGCGTCCATCACGATGCGCCCCGGCAGGAACTTCACGGTCGCCGGGTTCGGCGTGGCTTCGGTCTCGATCAGCATGGTCGGCATGTGGCGCCTGCGCGGCAGAGGATCAAGCGGGCGCCGCGAAAGGGATTGTTTCGGGGACGGGTAAAATCCTCCCCGTGCCGGCGAGGATCTTTGGCTTCACCCATCCAGCTGTTGCACCGCGGCGTTCCACTTGGCGACGTTGGCACGCGCTTCCTGCACGAAGGCGGAGCGCTTGACCGCGCCGAGGAACAGGTCGGCGAACCACTTGCCCGGGTTTCGCAAGGGTCGTTCGAACTGGATCAGCAGCACCACCCGGGTGCCGGCGGTGTCGTTCCACACCTCGTGGCGGTAGGTGTCGTCGAACACCAGGGTCTCGCCCTCGGCCCAGCGCACGACGCGATCGTCGACGCGCATCCGCACGTCGCCGTCGCGCGGCACGATCAGCCCGAGATGGCAGGTGATCAGTCCCTTGGTCACACCGCGATGGTCGGGGATGTGAGTCCCCGGCGCGAGGATGGAGAAAAAGGCCGAGTTGAGCCCCGGGATCTGCTCGATTACCTGTTGGGTACGCGGGCAACGCGCCAGATTGTCGTGGATCGGATAGCCGTAGCCCCACAGGAAGAAGGAGCGCCACTTGTTGACCTCGGCGATGGCGCGATGGTCGGGCGAGATCGTCGCCAGGCTGGGCGCGGCGTTGCCGACCAGCGCCACCGCGCGCGCCTCGTCGCGGATCGCTTCCCACTGCTCGCGCAGCAGCGCGGTCCAGGCGAAATCGCGCACGTCGAGCACGGGATCGTTGGGCACCAGCGACGAGCCCGCGATCAACCGGTCGAAGACGCCGCGCAGGTGCTTGCCGACGCGGATCAGCAGCGGGCGGTTGGCGTCGGCCCGCATCGCGGCACCGGGCACGGGCGCACCCGAGATCACGTTGAGATCGGGCACCAGCACCGGGTCGGCGGCATCGCCGCTGTCCTGCCACATCCGCGCCTGTGCCAACCGGCTGTCGTGCTTCATCGAAAACGTCCTCGTCGCGATGGCGCGCGCGCCATCGCTCTCTCTTTCCCGTCGGCTAAACCCGCATCGCGACCAAAACGTGGCATCCGCTTGGCAAAGGCTTGCTCGGGCACGGGAAAGGATCGTTTCACTGGTGTGAGTTGCCGCCGGCCCGCGCGCGCCCTACAAGCGCGGCCATGAATTCGTATTCGCGCGTGCTCGCGAAGCCGCTCGTCGCCCTCCTGCTCGTCTCCGTGTCGCTGCCGCTGCCCGCGCAGCAGCGCGCACGCCGGGCACCGGCGGCTCCCGTCAAACCCGTCGCCGCCCCGCCCGCGCCCGCGATCCGCGTCGACACCTCGCCGTGGCTGTTCAAGGGTTCGGACATCCCCCCCGATCCCGAGTGGCATTTCGGCGCGCTGCCGACCGGGCTGCGTTACGCAGTGCGCAAGAACGGCGTGCCGCCTGGGCAGGTCGCGGTGCGCGTGCGGATCGACGCGGGCTCGCTGTACGAGAGCGACGCCGAGCAGGGCTTCGCGCACCTGATCGAGCATCTGTCGTTCCGCGGCTCGCGCTACGTGCCCGACGGCGAGGCCAAGCGCGTGTGGCAGCGTTTCGGCGCCACCTTCGGCTCGGACTCGAACGCCTCCACCACGCCGACGCAGACGGTCTACAAGCTCGACCTGCCCGGCGCGACCGACGTCAAGCTCGACGAGAGCCTCAAGATCTTCGCCGGCATGATGGCCGAACCCGCGATTACCGACGCGGGTCTCGCCGCCGAGCGCCCAGCGGTGCTGGCCGAGCAGCGCGAGGCGCCCGGCGCGCAGGTGCGCTACGGCGACGCGATCCGCCAGACCTTCTTCGCCGGCCAGCCGCTCGCCGAGCGCTCGCCGATCGGTACGATCAAGACGCTGGAGGCGGCCACGCCCGCGACGGTTCAGGCGTTCCACAACAGATGGTACCGCCCTGCGCGCGCGGTGGTGATCATCTCGGGTGACATCGATCCCGACGTCGCGGCCAAGCTGGTGGTCAAGAATTTCGGCACCTGGACCGGCAAGGGCGCCGACCCGGCCGACCCGGATTTCGGCAAGCCCGATCCCAAGGCGCCGGCGACCAAGACGATCGCCGAGCCCTCGCTGCCGCCGGTGGTCGCCACCGCGACGCTGCGGCCGTGGGAGTATCGCGACGACACGATCATCTTCAATCAGAAGCGGCTGGTCGACTTCCTCGCGATCCGGCTGATCAACCGTCGGCTCGAGTCGCGCGCCCGCGCCGGCGGCAGCTTCCTCCAGGCGTCGGTCAGCCTCGACGACGTGTCGCGCTCGGCCAACGGCACCTTCACCAACGTGATCCCGATCGGCGATGACTGGGAGGCTGCGCTCAAGGACGTGCGCGCGGTCGTGGCGGACGCGATGGCGACTCCGCCGACCCAGGCCGAGGTCGATCGTGAGCTCGCCGAGTTCGATGCGGCGATGAAGAACGACGTCGACACCGCGCGCGTCGAGGCCGGCGCCAAGCAGGCCGACGACATGGTCAACGCTCTCGACATCCGCGAGACGGTGGCGGGGCCGAAGACCAGCTACGATATCCTGCAGGAGGCGCGCACCAAGGGCATGTTCACGCCGGCGGCGATGATCGAATCGACCAACCGGCTGTTCAAGGGCGACGTTCAGCGCGCGCTGCTCAACACGCGCACGCCCGACGCCAGCGCCGCGACCAAGCTGGCCGCCGCGCTCACCGCCGACGTCTCCAAGCTGGCGGGCAAGCGCGCCGAGCAGCGCTCGGTCGATTTCTCCAAGGTGCCCAAGCTCGGCACGCCCGGACAGGCGACCGCGCGTGCCACGGTGGGTGACCCGCCGATGGAGCAGGTGACCTTCGCCAACGGCGTGCGCGCGCTGATCTACGCCAACCCGTCCGAGACCGGGCGCGTCTACCTGCGCGTGCGCTTCGGGCGCGGCTATCAGGCGCTTCCGGGCGACCGGGCGACCCCGGCCTGGGCGGGCGAGACCGCGCTGATCGCGAGCGGCATCGGCACGCTTGATCAGGGCGCGCTCGACTCGCTCACCACCGGTCGCCGCATGGGGCTCGACTTCGACATCGGCGACGACGCCTTCCTGCTCGGCGCACAGACGACGCCGAGCGACTATGCCGACAATCTCACGCTGATGGCGGCCAAGCTCGCCGCGCCGCGGTGGGACGCGGCGCCGGTGGCGCGCGCGCGCGCGGCGATGTTGACGGGCTATGCCGGGCTGAACTCGTCCCCCGACGGCGTGTTGGCGCGCGACCTTGAGGGGCTGCTGCGCGACGGCGATCCGCGCTGGGGCATGCCGACGCTGGCGCAGATCCAGGCGCTCAACGCGCGCGACTTCAAGAAGCTGTGGCAGCCGCTGCTGGCAACCGGGCCGATCGAGGTCGACGTGTTCGGCGACGTCAAGGCCGACGAGGCGATCGCGGCGATCGCGAAGAGCTTCGGCGCGCTCAAGCCGCGCCGCGCGGACGAGGGGACGGGCGCGCCGGTGCGCTTCCCCGCGCACAACGCCACGCCCGTGATGCGCACGCACGACGGCGACGACAACCAGGCCGCGGCATTGATCGCCTGGCCGACCGGGGGCGGCTCGACCGACCACGCCGAGCAGCGCCGGCTCGACGTGCTCGCCGCGGTGTTCGCCGACCGGCTGTTCGATCGGTTGCGCTCGGTGGCGGGGGCGAGCTACTCGCCGACCGCGCAGAGCCAGTGGCCGGTGGGTCTGCCCGGCGGCGGGCGGCTGATCGCTGTGGGCAAGGTGGCGCCCGACAAGGTGCCGTTGTTCTTCCAGCTGTCGCGCCAGATCGCGGCCGAGCTGGTGTCGACCCCGATCAGCGCCGACGAGCTGCGCCGCACGATCGTGCCGATGCTGCAATATATGGCGCGCGCTTCGTCGGGGAACCAGTTCTGGCTGATCCAGACCTCGGGCGGCACCTTCGACCCCAAACGCATCGAGGCGAGCCAGAGCCTGATCGGTGACATGACCGGCATCACCCCCGAGGCGCTCCAGGCGAGCGCGGCCAAATATCTGCGGCCGGACAAGGACTGGACGATGGCGGTGGTGCCCAGGGCGGCCGGGGGCGGGGCGGGGGCGGCGACACCGGCCGGATCGCCGCTTCAGGCCGTGCCGGCGAAGTAGCGCGGTCTCCTCCCCCTAAGTTCCCCGGCGAAGGCCGAGGCCCATTTGGGCGACGTCGGCGATACACACGACAGACGTGCTAACTGGGCCCCGGCCTTCGCCGGGGCACCGGAGGCCTAGCGCGACCGCCTGCCTCAGCCCCCGTACAACGCGTCCAGCCGCGCGCCATAGACCTGGCGCAGCACGTGGCGGCGGATCTTGAGGCTGGGGGTGAGCTGCTCGTTCTCGATCGTGAAGGGGTCGTCCGCCACGATCCAGCGGCGCACGCGCTCGGTCACTGACAGGTCCTTGTTGGTGCGGTCCACCGCCGCCTGGAGCGCGGCGCGATAGGCGGGATCGTCCGGCGTCACGGGGTCGCGCCGCCCCTGCGCGCGCGCCCAGTCGAAGGTCCACTCCGGGTCGGGCACCAGCACCGCCACCATGTGCGGGCGACGGTCGCCGTAGATCATCGCCTGGCCGATCTCGGGCTGAAGGGTCAGCATGCCCTCCACCTTCTGGGGCGCGACATTGTCGCCCTTGTCGTTGATGATCAGGTCCTTCTTGCGGTCCGTGATGCGGATCCGGCCGCGTTCGTCGAGCTCGCCGATGTCACCGGTGTGGAGCCAGCCGTCCTGAAGCACGCGCGCGGTCTCGGCCTCGTTGCGCCAATAGCCGCGCATCACCAGCTCGCCGCGCACGAGGATCTCGCCGTCCGCGGCGATCCGCACCTCGGTCTCGGCGAGCGGCGGCCCGACCGAGTCCATCCGCAGCCCGGCGGAGGGACGGTTGCACGAGATCACGGGCGCTGCCTCGGTCTGGCCATAGCCCTGCAAAAAGCAGATGCCGAGCGACTGGAAGAACACGCCCACCTCGGGCGTGAGCGGCGCGCCGCCTGAGACCATCGCCTTGATCCGGCCGCCGAACTTGCGCGCGATCTTGCGCTTGAACAGGGTGTCGACCAGCAGCGCGGCAGGCCGGTCGCGCAGCCCCAGCCGCCCCTCGTAGCGCTTGGTGCCGACGTCGAGCGCGAGCCGCAGCAGCTTCTGCGGTGTGCCCCCCTGTTTCTCGATCCCCTTGGTGATGCGCGTCCGCAGCACCTCGAACAGGCGCGGCACCACCACCATGATCGTGGGGCGCACTTCCTCGATGTTGCTGGCGAGCTTCTCCAGCCCCTCGGCATAATAGATCTGCCCGCCGAGCCCGATCGGCAGGTGCTGGCCGCCGCTATGCTCATAGGCGTGGCTGAGCGGGAGGAAGGAGAGGAACACCTCGTCCCCCCAGCCGAAATCCTCGGCGATGATCACGATGCAGCCGTTGACGTTGTGCAGGATCGCGCCGTGATGCTGCATCACCCCGCGCGGCGCGCCGCCCGTGCCCGAGGTGTAGATGATGCAGGCGAGGTCGTCGCGCCCCAGTTCGGCGACGGCGCGATCGGCGGCGGCGCCCACCCCGGCGGGATGGCGCTCGATGAGCGCGCGCCAGTCGTGCACCTCTACGGGCGTCTGGCCGAGCCGCATCGGGTCGATGCCGATCAGCATCTGCGGGCGGATCGAGCGCAGGATTGCGGGCATCAGCGTGCGGGCGAGCTTGTCGGTCGAGACGATCACCGCCTTGGCGCCCGAGTTCTCGATCACGTGGGCGTGGTCGCGCTCGGTGTTGGTGGTGTAGGTCGGCACCGTCACGCAGCCCGCCGCCATGATCGCGAGGTCGGACAGGCACCATTCGGGGCGGTTCTCGCTGACCAGCATGACGCGGTCGCCGCGCTCCAGCCCGATCGCGCGCAGCCCGGCGGCGAGCCGTGCCACCGTCTCGGCCGCCTCGCGCCAGCTGGTCGCGCGCCACGCGCCGTCGCGCTTGCTCCACAGGAAGGGCGCGTCGCCCTTCTCGGCGGCGCGGGTGAAGAACATCGTCACCAGGTTGGGGAAATGTTCGAGGCGTCGAGTGATGGCGCCGCTCCTCTCGCTGATCGTTCCTGTGCGTCGCGTCATGCCTGAGATGCGGCGGCCTCGTCCAGCGAGTGATTGCGCCGTCCGCCGCGGCCCGCCACAAGCGACGGATGACGCTCCGCTTTCCCGCCGCCGCGCTGCTCGCGCTGACGCTCGCCACCCCCGCCGCCGCGCGCGATGCGGTGTCGCAGGAGCGGCAGCGCGCCACGGTGGAGAAGCTCGTTTCCTTCGGCACGCGCCACTCGCTGTCTTCGGCGACCGATCCGAAGCGCGGCATTGGCGCGGCGCGGACCTGGGTGGCTGGCGAGTTCGCGAAACTGTCGCGTGACTGCGGCGGCTGCATCACGACCGAGCGCCTGTCGCGCCGCTTTACCGGCCCGCGCGCGCCCGACGGCGTGGTGATCGAGGACGTGCTCGGCGTCCAGCGCGGCACCGATCCGGACCGCTACGTCATCGTCGGCGCGCACATCGACAGCCGCGTCACCGACGTGATGAACGTCACCAGCGACGCGCCCGGCGCCAACGACGACGCCAGCGGCGTCGCGCTGGTGCTCGAGGCGGCGCGACTGCTCCACCGCGAGCGCTTCCGCGCCAACATCGTCTACGTCGCTTTCTCGGGCGAGGAGCAGGGGCTGTGGGGCGCGACGCTGCTGGCCGAGACCGCGCGTGCGCGCGGCTGGCAGGTCGATGCGATGCTCAACAACGACATCGTCGGCAACTCGCTGGGGCAGGGCGGCGTGGTCAACGATCGCTACGTCCGCGTCTTCTCCGAGGGGATCCGCGCCAGCGAGTCGCTCCCCGAAGCGATCGAGCGGCGCGGCATCGGCGGCGAGGACGACGGCCCCAGCCGCGCGCTGGCCAAGATGATCGGCGGCGTCGCGACGACGCTGCCCGGCGGCTTCGCCGTCTTCGTCGATCGCCGCCCCGACCGGTTCGGCCGCGGCGGCGACCACGAGCCCTTCCTCAAACAGGGCTATCCGGCGGTGCGCTTCTCGGTGGCGGCAGAGAATTGGGACCGCCAGCACCAGGACGTGCGCACCGAGAACGGCCGCGTCTATGCCGACACGATCGAGGGGATGGACTTCGGCTATCTCGCCAAGGTGACCGCGATCAACGTCGCGACGATCGCGCGGCTCGCCGCCGCCCCGGCCGCCCCGGCGAGCGCGGCGATTTCGGGCGCGCTGTCGTACGACACCAAGGTGAGCTGGGCGCCGGTCGCGGGCGCGGCGCGCTACAAGGTCTATTGGCGTCGCGCCGACGCCGCGGCGTGGAGCGACTCGCGCGAGGTGACCGGCACGACGCTCGACGTCGCCGGTGTGCCGGTGGACGACCATTTCTTCGGCGTGGCCGCGATTGGCCCGGACGGCGCGGAGAGCCTCGTCACCTTCGCCGGCCGCGAGAAGAAGTAGCGCGTCAGCCCGCCAGGCGCGGGGCGAGCAGCGCCATCAGCCGCTCGCAGCCGCTCGCGTCGTCGGCATCGAACCGCGCCGGTGCCGGACTGTCGAGGTCGAGCACCCCGAGCAGCCGGCCCTCGTGCACGATCGGCACCACCAGCTCCGACCGGCTCGCCGCGTCGCAGGCGATATGGCCGGGGAAGGCGTGGACGTCCTCGACCAGCTGGGTGCGTCGCTCGGCGGCGGCAGTGCCGCACACGCCGCGCCCCAGCGCGATGCGGATGCACGCGGCTTTACCCTGGAACGGGCCGAGCACCAGCTCGTCGCCGATCATCCGATAGAAGCCCGCCCAGTTGAGCTCGGGCAGATACTGCCACAGCAGCGCCGCGGCATTGGCCATGTTGGCGATCGGATCGCGCTCGTCGCCGGTCAGCGCGTCCAGCGCGGCGAAGAGATCGTCGTAGCGGTGGGGCTTCGACTCGGCGGTGACGGCGAACTCGTACATGCCGCCGACCTAGGAGCTCACCCAGGATCGCGCCAGAGGCGGGTGCGTCGGGCGGCGCGGGGCCGCCACGACGCCGCCGCGCCGATCAGCTACGCACCGTCCAGTGCACCACCACCCGGCTGTAGCCGGCCTCGCACAGCGGCCAGGGAGGGTTCTCGCTTTGCGCAAGCGTGACCGCTGGTCGGGAAGCGCCGGCGCCCCAGTACCGCAGCGCCGTCACTGGCTGCCGCCTCCGCGCGCCGGGGCGAGCCCCTGCTGGTCGAGGAACTGGTTCAGCCCCGCCGCCAGCGCCTGCGCCCCCGCGACCGTCAGTGCGATCCGCCCAGCGACCACCCGCTCCACCACCGGGGTCTCGCCGGAATGATCGCAGCGTGCCGCCTCCGGCGTCAGCACCACCGTGCCGCCCAGGCTGGTGAAGCCGGCGCAGCCGGTCGCGAACAGCTCGGCGGCGAAGGGATTGTCGACCAGCGGCGGCGGGGCCTGGCGCGGCTGCGGCGCGCGGCTGCGGGACGAGATGTACATGCCAACTTCCTCGTTGCGCCGGCAGGGGAGGCCGGCGCGGGGCGAGGTGCGCCGCGCGCGTCTCGCTCGCGTGTCGCTGTGTTGCGTCCGTTTGGCCGTCATGTTGCGGCGGTGGCGGCTCGGCGCGAGGGCGCGGCATCGGCCTTCCGGGCCCATCGCACTCGCGCCAGTCGGCGTTATATACCGCCATGGCCCGCATCCCCGTGACCCGCTCGCTCTCGATCGAGGACGATCTGATCGACTATACCGCGACCCGCTCCGGGGGCGCGGGTGGCCAGCACGTCAACACCACCGACTCGGCGGTGATCCTGCGCTTCGACGTCACCGCGAGCGACCTGCCCGAGCGGGTGAAGGAGCGGCTCGCCGCGCTGGCAGGATCGCGGATGACGGCGGCGGGCGCGCTGGTGCTGCGGAGCGAGGGATCGCGCTCGCAGCACGTCAACCGGCAGGAGGCGCTGGAGCGCCTCGTCGCGCTGATCCAGGAGGCGACCGTGGTGCAGGCCAAGCGCCGCCCGACGCGACCGACCCGCGCGTCGCAGACCCGCCGCGTGGACGCCAAGAAAGGCCGGTCGGGCGTGAAGGCAGGGCGCAAGAAGCCCTCGTTCGACTGATCGGCGCCGGAGCGCGGCAGCTCAGCCGGCGGCGAAGCCGAGCGCGGCGAAGCGCTCGGGCCAGGGCGCCTCGGCGGCGGCATCCTCCTTGCCGGGTCGCGGCAGCGCGATCGCGGCGGCGTGGAGCATCATGCCCGCCGGATCGGCGCGGCCATAGACCGGATCGCCGACGATCGGCACGCCCAGCCCCTCGCGCGCGTGGACGCGCAGCTGGTGCGTCCGCCCGGTGTGCGGGGTGAAGGCGACCAGGGCGCGGCCGTCACGTGTGTCGAGCAGCTCCCAGTCGGTTCGCGCCGCCTTGCCGCGTGGGTCGACCGCGATGCGCCAGCCGCGCTCGGCGCTGGAGACCTTGCGCAGCGCCAGCTCGACCGTGCCGCGCTCTCCCTGGGGCAGGCCGTCGAGGATGGCGAGGTAGCGCTTGCGCACCTGCCCCGCCTCGAACGCCTGCTGGAAGCGCGCCTGCGCCTTGGGATTGCGCGCGAGCAGCAGGCAGCCGCTGGTGTCGCGGTCGAGCCGGTGCACCGCGACCGGCCAGCGGTGGAAGCCGAAGGTGAGCGAGCCGAGATGGTTCTCCAGGCTGAGCCCGCCGTCGCGCGGGGGATCGACCGGCAGCCCGGCGGGCTTGTCGATGATCAACGCCTCGCCGTCGAGGAACAGGACTCGGTCGCCTAACATGCGCCACGCCCTTGCCATCGCCGCGCCGCCGTGGCCAGAGGGCGCGATGCGCCGCGCCTCCCTGATCCTCGCCGTCCCGCTGTTCGCGCTGGCCGCGCCGGCACAGGCCCAATTGTGCGACAACAGCAACGTGCGCATGGGCGCGGACGGGCGCGCGTTCGGGCACCTGCCTTATGGCGACGCGCCGCCGGGCGAGCTGGTCGCGGTGCCCGAGGGGCTGGCGGTCGGGTCCTGCGTGCTGCGCCGCGACGTGGTGCCCGATCTCGCGCGGCTGATCGCGGCCTCGGGCGGGCAGGTGCGCGCGCTGTCGTGCCACCGTTCGATCAGCTACCAGCAGGCGGTGTTCTGCCGCGAGGCGCAGACCGCGGCGGGCGAGCGCGCGCTCTCGGTGGCGCCGCCGGGGCACAGCGAACATGCCACCGGCTACGCGCTCGATTTCGCCTTCCGCCCGCGCGTCAACGACTGCCCCGACGCCGAGGCGTGCGGCGCGGCGACCCCGGCGTTCCGCTGGCTCGTCGCGAACGCCGCGCGCTACGGCTTCGAGATGTCCTTCCCCGCGGGCAATCGCCAGCGGGTCAAGTGGGAGCCGTGGCACTGGCGCTGGGTCGGCGCCAGCGCGACCGCGCCCGGGGCGGCGCGCGCCCGAGCGCTGTTCGCCCGGGCGCGCGCGGCCTTCCCGGCCGAGCCGCCGGTGGAGCGCGACCCGGTGGTGATCGCGAGCGTGGCGGCGCCGCCGGTCTATGTCGGCGCCTATGCGCCGCCCGAGTGCCGCAAGGGCAAGTGCCGCCTGCCGAAAGCAAGGCGGCCGTAGCTCGCTGATCCTGTCCTTGCAGCGTTTTTCTGCGCTCTCCTCGGAACGCTTGTCACTCACCGTCGACCCGGACTTGTTCCGGGATCCACCTTTCCGCGTGAACTACGCTTTCAAAGTCTGCGGCACGGTGGATCCCGGACCAAGTCCGGGATGACGGAAGGGTTTTGCAGAAGAATCCTCCTTGAGGCGGATCAGCAGTAGAGCGCGACCGCCCTCATCCGCTCAGCCGCGGTTCAGCCGCGCGGGCGCTAGGATCGGTCGTGCAATTCCGCTACATCGCGGGATCGCTCTCACCGGGGTCTCGACCGTTCGCATGAAGTCCAAGCTGCTCCAGGCCGCCGCGCTGGTCACCACGATCGCGATGGTGCCGGTCGCCACCGGCGCGATGGCCGCCGCCGATACCAGCACCTATCGCGAGATGGACAAGTTCCTCGACGTCTACAATCGCGTGAAGGCCGACTACGTCGACAAGGTCACCGACGAGCAGCTGATCAAGGGCGCGATCGACGGCATGCTCGCCGCGCTCGACCCGCATTCCAGCTACGTCGACGCCTCCGACTTCGACAATCTCCGCATCCAGACCGAGGGCAATTACGGCGGCCTCGGCCTCACCGTCTCGATGGAGGACGGCGCGGTGAAGGTCGTCTCGCCGCAGGAGGACACGCCCGCCGGGCGCGCCGGGATCAAGTCGGGCGACTTCATCACGCATATCGACGGCAAGCTGATCTACGGCGGCACGCTCGACGAGGCGACCGCGCAGATGCGCGGCAAGCCCGGCACCAAGATCTCGCTCACGCTCGTGCGCCCCGGCCGCGACAAGCCGATCGACGTGACCCTCGTGCGCGAGGTGATCGTGCAGCGCCCGGTCAAATGGGAAGTGAAGGGCGACGTCGGCTACATCAACATCAACACCTTCTCGGAGGCGACCGGCGCCGACACGCGCGCCGCGGTGATGGCGATCGACAAGTCGCTCGGGCACAAGCCGCTGGGCTATGTCGTCGACCTGCGCGAGAACGGCGGCGGGCTGCTGACCCAGGCGATCGAGGTCTCGGACGCCTTCCTCGAGCGCGGCGAGATCGTCAGCCAGCGCGGCCGCGAGAAGGACGATATCGAGCGCTATTTCGCCAAGCCGGGCGACGTCGCGCACGGCCTGCCGATCATCGTGCTGACCGACTCGGGCACCGCCTCGGCCAGCGAGATCGTCGCCGGCGCGCTGCAGGACCATCACCGCGCTTTGGTGATGGGCGAGCGCAGCTTCGGTAAGGGATCGGTGCAAACGCTGCTCCAGCTCGGCCCGCGCACCGCGCTGCGGCTCACCACGGCGCGCTACTTCACGCCGTCCGGGCGGAGCGTGCAGGAGGGCGGGATCGAGCCCGACATCCGTGTGCCGCAGCTCTCCGACGCAGACTACAAGTCGCGCCCGGTATTCCGCGAGGCCGACCTGCGCCGCCACCTGATCAACGAGATCAAGTCACCCGACAACGCCGTGCTGGAGGAGGACACCAAGGACGACCCGCGCTTCACCGCGACCCCTGAGTCGCTCAAGAAGCAGGGCGTCGAGGACTTCCAGCTGTGGTACGCGCTCAAGACGATCGCGCGGCTCGGCGGACCGCAGCAGGTCGCCGCGGTGACCCAGTCGATGGCGAGCAATCCGCCGGCGGCGAGCAAGAAGTGACCGGGGCGGCGCTCGACCGGCCGTTCGGCGCCCGCTTGAGCCGGGGGCTGCGCACCGCGCGGCTGCTCGCGCTGCTGGTGCCCGCGGCGCTGCTCGCGGGCGCCTGGGCGTTCCAGCTGATCGGCGGGCTCTATCCGTGCGAGATGTGCCACTGGCAGCGCTGGCCGCATTACGGCGCCGCGGCGATGGCCGCGCTGGCCTTCGTGATCGGCACGCCGCGCGTCCAGGCGACGTTGGTGGCGGGGGCGGCGGCGCTGATCGTCGTCTCGGGCGCGATCGGCGTGTTCCACGCCGGGGTGGAATATCACTGGTGGCAGGGCGTGACCGCCTGCACCCAGACGACCAGCACCGTAGGCCTCTCCACCGACCAGGCGCTCAAGGACCTGCTCGCCGCGCCGATCGTTCGCTGTGACGCGGCGCAATGGTCGCTGCTCGGCGTGTCGCTGGCGGGATGGAACGCTCTGCTCTCCTTCGCCGGTGCCGCGCTGATCGTATCGCAGCTGTGGAGGCGCGCATGACCTGGAAACCCGGCGACAAACCCGCGGCGAGCGACTCGATGATCCGAGTCGACCAGGCGGGCGAGTTCGGCGCGATCCGCATCTATGCGGGGCAGCTCGCGATCATGGGGCAGCGCTCGCCGATGGCGCGCAAGATCTCGGCGATGGCCTTGCAGGAGGAGAAGCACCGCGCCTTCTTCGATCGCATGATCGTCGAGCGCGGGGTGCGACCGACGCTGTTCCAGCCGTTCTGGGACGTCGCCGGCTTCGCACTGGGCGCGGTGACGGCAGCGATCGGCCCGGAGGCGGCGATGGCCTGCACCGCCGCGGTCGAGACCGAGATCGACAAACATTATGAGGAGCAGCTCGTCGCGCTCGGCGACAGCGACCCCGAGCTGTCCGAGGCGATCCGCGAGTTCCAGGCCGAGGAGTTGGAGCATCGCGACACCGCGCTGGCGCACGGCGCCGAGAACGCGCCCGCCTATCCGCTGATGTCGGCGGTGATCCGGCTCGGCTGCCGGGTGGCGATCGCGACCGCCAAGAGGATCTGAGAGGGAAGGTGATGGTAGGACGGGTCTTCGCCGCGGCTTTGCTGCTGACCGCACCGGCGGCCGCGCTGGCGCAGAGCGGGCCGCCGTCGCCCAACGCGGTCCGCGCGCCGCGCACCACCGCCGCGGAGGGCGTGTCGCGCAACGCGCCGGTCAACGGCGTGCTGGTGCTCTACGGCAACGAGCGCTGCCCGACCAACGCCGACGGCGCCGAGGTGGTGGTCTGCACGCGCCGCCCCGCCGAGGAGCAGTTCCGCATCCCCAAGGAGCTGCGCAACTTCGAGGTGACGCCCGAGAACCAGGCCTGGGCGGCGAAGGAGGCGGCCAACTCGGGCGTCGGCGCGGTCGGGGTCGGCAGCTGCTCGACGGTCGGCGCGGCGAGCGCCACGGGATGCGTGGTGCAGAATGCGACGCGGTGGAAGCGCGAGCGCAAGGCCGCCGCCAAGGCCGCCGAAGATCAGCCCTGAGGGTGTCGAGGAGCGCGTGAGCGGCTGATCCCTTCGAAGTGAGACGTGCTCCCGCGCACGCGGGAGCCCAGGGCAGCAGGTGTTGGCGTCAGTGTCCCTGGGCTCCGGCTTCCGCCGGAGCACGCCTTCGCTTCGATGAATGACGCTCTCGCGCCCTCGATCCCGTTCAGACCAGCTGGGTGACGCGCACGCGCGCGGTGCGACGGCGCAGCGAGTAGCCCACCGCGCCGAAGCCCAGGATCATCATGGCCCAGGTCGCCGGCTCTGGCACGGGCGCGACCGCGATGCCGAACAGCTGGCGCGACGTGGTGCCGAGCGTCGCGAGCGCGCCGCTCTCGAGATTGACGCTGTAGAGCGAGCGGCCGTTGTACGCGAACGCCTCGCTCCCCGCGATGTCAAAGCTGGTGCGCGAGCCCAGGTCGCGGCCCAGGCCGCCCACCGTCGTCAGCACGCCACCGTTGTTGTTCTGCTTGGCGAGCACGTCGAGATCGGTGTCGATCACGTAGAGCTGGGTCGAGGTGCCCGGCGCGCCGAAGCTCGAGCTGGTATAGGCCGCCGCGCTCACGCCCGGGTCACGCCCGGCGTTCGGATCGCCCGCGGCATAGCCGAGCGGGCTGGTGGTCGGCGCACCGGTGAGCGAGCCGTCGTTGGGATTGTAGACGTAATTGTTGTTGGTGTTGCTGACGATGCGGACACGATCGATCGTCGGGTTGAAGTCGAAGCCGAAGACGCTGCCCTCGATCCCCAACGCGGCGCTGGCGGCGGTGGCCACGCCCGTCATCGTGTTGATGGTGTAGACGACGCGATCGGTGCCAAGGCCGTAGAGCATGCCGTTGAGCGGGCGAAAGTCGAGCGCCTCGATGCTGCTGTTGGTGCCGGTGATCTTCACGGAGGACGTGAACGTGCCCGGCATCGCGCTGCTGAACGTCACCAGCCTGTTGGTCTCGTCCACGCCGAAGATCGTCGCCGCCGACGCGCTCGCCGGCGCGAGCACGGCCGCGGTGGCCAGTAGAACTGCCTGTCTCATGATTGCAACTCCCTCTGTTGTCGTCGGGCGAAGCAGAGATCGCGACGTCTCCCGGATCGCGCTCGCCCGCGACCAGACAGCTTCTGGTTAACGAGGAGTCAACGACTTCGCCGTGACAGGCGTCCTCCAGCAGGATTACGTTTTGTGTCTGCGCGAACGGCGCATCTATTTGCGGAAAGTCTCGTATCTTTCCTCTCGCGCGTCGGCGCCGAGGGTCATCGCGCCGCCATCCATAGCGCCATCGCGACCATCATCACGTTCTCGGTGAGCGACACGAAGCCGAGCGGCACGCGGGTGGCGCCACCGACGCACGCGCATTTCAGCTCGCGCCGGTCGATGTAGACCGCCTTGACCACCGAGACCGCGCCGATGCCGCCGATCACCAGCGCGATCGGCACCGACAGCCAGTCCGCCGCGTGCGCCGCCATCAGCACGCCCGCCAGCCCCTCGGCATAGGGATAGACATAGCCGTAGCGCACCCAGCGTTGCGCCAGCAGGTCGTAGTTGAGGAACATGGTCGAGAAGGTCTCGACGTCCTGCAGCTTGAGCAACGCGAGCACGCACATGCTGAAGGCGATGAACCACTCGCCCGCGCGTACCGTCAACGGCGTGCCGTAGGCGGCGTGACTGGCCGCGAGCGCCATCAGCGCGGTCATCGCGAAGACCGCAACCACGGGGCGGTAGCTGGTCTCGCCCGCCGCCGCGACGCGCTGGCCGAAGTGGCGGCGCAGATCGTCGTAGCCGCCGACGCGCTCGCCCGCGATGAAGGTCTGCGGTGTGGTCCTGACGCCGTGCGCGGCCTTGAAGGCGTCGGTCTCCTCGCGCGTGCGCAGCGGATGGTCCACGACGGTGTAGCCGCGGCGCTCCAGCAGATCCTTGGCCTTGAGGCCATAAGGGCAGGTGTGGCCGGGCATGACCATGCGGTAGAGCGTGGCGCGGCGTTCGGGCGAAGCGGTCATGCCGTGGGAGATAAGGGCCGCGGACGCCGCTCGCCAGCGCGGGGTGGGTGCTAGTGGTGAGCGGCGGCTGATGGAGCTGAATGTCGGCCGCGCTCCGACGCTCTTCACCCGCCCTTCCGTCATCCCGGACTTGGTCCAGCATCCACCCCTCCGCCTGCTCGACGGCCGCTGAGGGCGCGGCGCCGTGGATCCCGGACCAAGTCCGGCATGACGGTACGGGTTGAGGCGAGCCGGGCGTCCGACTCGCGCCCTTAGCCGATAGTCCGCCGGTACAGCGCGGCATAGTCGTCGGCCATGCGCTCGACGCTGAAGCGTTCCTCGACGCGGCGGCGGCAGGCGGCGCGGTCGAGGTCGCCGACATGCTCGATCGCCTCCACCGCCTGGTCGACGTTCTCGACCAGGAAGCCGGTGACGCCGTGCTCGATCAGCTCGGGCATGGCGCCGCGACGGTTGGCGATCACCGGCGTGCCGCACGCCATCGCCTCCACTACGGAGAGGCCGAACGGCTCGTCGAAGTTGATCAGGTGCAGCAACGCGCGCGCACGCCCCAGAGCGGCGATCCGCTCGGCGCCGCCGACCGCGCCGTGCCACGTCACCCCCGCGCCGCCGAGCGCGGGCGCCACCGCGCGCTCGTGATAGCCTTGATCCTGGACGATACCGTAGAGATGGAGCTGGCGCCCGCTCGCGCGCGCCGCGGCGATCGCCTCCTCGGCGCCCTTGTCGGGGTGGATGCGGCCGAAGAAGAGCAGGTCGTCGCTGCCGTGCGGGTCGAAGGCGAAGTCGTCGAGCGGGATGCCGTGGTGGATCGTCGCGGCGTAGCGCAGTGCGGGGTGCCGGTCGGCGTCGCTGATCGCGACATAATGGACGCGATCCTGGAACGGCTGGTACATCGGCAGGATACGGTCGGACGAGAAGCCGTGGATCGTCGTCACCAGCGGCGTGTCGACCAGCCGCGCGAAGGCGTGCGCGGGGAAATCGGCCTGGTTGTGGATCAGGTCGAACTGGTCGGCCTGCTCGAACACGTGCGCGAGATGGCGGTATTCCCATACCTTGGCGTCGATGCTGGGATCCTCCGAATAGGGCGCGGGGACGACGCCGTCGAGCGTGCCCGCGGTGAGGCTGTCGACCGTGGCGAACAGCGTGACGTCGATGCCGCGCGCGACCAGCGCTTCGGTGAGCAGGTGCGTGACGAGCTCCCACGGGCCATAATGGCGCGGCGGGGTGCGCCAGGCGATCGGGGCGAGCATGGCGATCTTCATATGTGGTCCTTCGTCATGCGGGGCGTGGGCGTTCCCCCTTCTCCTGACGTCATCCTGAACTCGTTTCAGGATCCACGTCACCACGGGCATCGCGGCCGGTTCGTCTGCGGCACGGTGGATCCCGGACCAAGTCCGGGAAGACGGATGAAGCGACGGTGTCGGCGTGCGCGTACATACCTAACGCACCACCACGCCCTCGTCCCCTCGCAGCACGCCGTCACCCGCGCCGTCGAGCGTCGACAGCAGCACCTCGCCGCCGAACGGCAGCGGGCGCGGCTCGGCCGAGAGGTTGAGCGCCACGCGCAGCATCGCGTCGCCGTCGCGCCGCTCGTACGCCAGCACGTCGGGCGCGGCGTCGACCAGCGCGAAGTCGCCGACCGCCAGCGCCGGGTGCGCGCGGCGCAGTGCGATCAAACGGCGGTAGAGCGCCAGCATCGATTGCGGATCGGTCTCCTGCGCGGCGACGTTGCGCGTGCGCCAGTCCGGGTTGAGCGGCAGCCACGGCTCGACCGTGGAGAAGCCGGCGAACGGGCTCGAGTCCCACGGCATCGGCGTGCGCGAGCGGTCGCGGCCGATGCCGATGCCGGGCTGGCGCAGCTCCTGCGGGTCGCGCACGCGCTCGGGCGGTATATCGACTCGGCCGATGCCGAGCTCGTCGCCCTGGTAGAGCGTCGGTGTGCCGCGTAGCGTCAGCAGCAGCATCGCCGCGACGCGTGCCTGCGCTTCGCCCACCCGCGCGGCGATGCGCGGCGCGTCATGGCTGCCGATCACCCAGTTGGGCCAGCCGTGCGGCGGCAGCGACGCCTCATAGTCGCCGATCACGCGCCGCAGCGACGCCGCGTCCCACGCATTCTCGATCAGCTGGAAGTTGAAGGGCAGGTGTACCTGCGGCCGCTCGGGCGTGCCGTACCAGCGCGCGTGGCGCTCGTTGGGCAGGAAGATCTCGCCGATCAGCACGCGCTCTCCGTAGCTGTCCGCCAGCGCGCGCATCTCGGCGGCGATGGCGTGCGCCTCGGGCTGGTCGGTGGAATGCTGCTGGATCAGCCGGTCGCGCTCGGTGATGCCGGGGCGCCAATAAGGGTTGGCTGGGTTGTCGGGCAGTCCCTCCGCCTTGATGATATGCCACAGCACGTCGATGCGGAAGCCGTCGACGCCGCGGTCGAACCAGAAGCGCATGACGTCGAGCATCGCCGCCTTCAGCGCCGGGTTGCGCCAGTTGAGATCGGGCTGCTGCCTGAGGAAGGCGTGCAGGTAATATTGCCCGGTCGCGGCGTCATATTCCCAGGCCGAGCCGCCGAAGTCGCTGATCCAGTTGTTGGGCGGCCCGCCCTCGGGGGCGGGATCGCGCCAGATATACCAGTCGCGCCTCGGGTCGGTGCGGCTCGAGCGGCTCGCCTGAAACCAGGGGTGCTGGTCGGACGAGTGATTGGGGACGAAGTCGAGCAGCAGCCTGAGCCCGCGCGCGTGCGCGGCGGCGAGCAGCCGGTCGAAGGCGGCGAGGTCGCCGAACATCGGCTCGATCCCGCAATAGTCGGCGACGTCATAGCCGAAGTCGGCCATCGGCGAGGGGAAGATCGGCGACAGCCAGATGGCGTCGACGCCGAGCGCGGCGACATGGTCGAGCCGGCGCTCGATTCCGGCAAGGTCGCCGACACCGTCGCCGTCGCTGTCCTGGAACGAGCGCGGGTAGATCTGGTAGACCGTGCCGCTCTCCCACCAGGGCGGCAGCGCTTCGTCGGGGTGGCGCATCGCTGGGATAACCTTCCGGCGGACGAGATGTTGCGTGGGCTGGTCTCGTGCTCGGAGCCGGGAGGGATCGTAGGGATCGGGCGTCATCCTGAACTGGTTTCAGGATCCACTGTCGCGCAGGCGCCGCCGCGCTCTGTTGGGCGGCATGGCGGATCCTGAACCGAGTTCAGGATGACGCAACTGGGGAGAGATGCCGCTCGTCTTCATTGGCTGTTCCCCGGCGCAGGCGGGGCCCAGTTAGGCGACGCTGTTAAGTCGCACCGACGTTCCCCACCTGGACCCCGGCCTGCCCCGGTGTGCAAAGAGATGATGCAATCGATACCGCAGCAACATTTCGTCACCGCGCGGTCAGGAACAAAGCTTTATCAAGATCCTTCTCGACCGAGGGGGACAGGATCATCGGCTCGGGGCGCCAATCCGCATTCACGACATTCGGCACGGAGGCCGCCTGGCTCGCCGGGCTGACCGGATGGATGGTGCTCGGCGCGGTCGTGATCGCGCTGGCGCTCGCCGCGCTGATGGTCACCGCGTCGCGCTCGCGCGAGGGCGCGCTGACCCACCGGCAGGGGATGCGGCTGGTGTTGTGGGCGGGTGGTATCGTGCCCAGCGTCGTCCTGCTCACGTTGCTCGTCGCGACTTTGCCCGCGATGCGCCCGATCCGCGCCGCCCGCGATGACCTGCGCGTCACCGTGACGGGCGAGCAATTCTGGTGGCGCATGGCCTATCGACCCGCCGGCGCCGCCGCGGTGACCTCGGCCAACGAGCTGCGCCTGCCGGTCGGGCGGGACGTCGTGCTCGCGCTCGAGGGTGGCGACGTGCTGCACAGCTTCTGGGTGCCAGGGCTCGCCGGCAAGATGGACATGGTGCCGGGGCGCACCAACACGCTCGTCGTCCACGCGACGCGCGCGGGGCGGTTCCGCGGGCAATGCGCCGAGTTCTGCGGGCTGAGCCACGCGCTGATGGCGTTCGACGTGATCGCCATGGAGCCCGCCGCCTTCGACGCCTGGCTCGCCGCCGAGCGCCGCCCGGTCACCACCGCCGCCACGACGGGCGCGCGGCTGTTCGACGCCCATGGCTGCGGCGGCTGCCACGCGGTGCGCGGGACCGGCGCGGCGGGCGCGATCGGCCCCGACCTCACGCATCTCGGCAGCCGCGCGACCATGGCGGCGGGGATCCAGCCGCTCACCACCGCCAACCTCGTCCGCTTCATCCGCGATGCGCCCGCGGTGAAGCCCGGCGCGCGCATGCCCGCTTACCCGCAGATGTCCGTGCAGGACGCCGCCGCGATCGCGCGCTGGCTGGAGACGAACCGATGAGCCTCCACGCGCAGGACGATCCCGCACTGCGCGCAGCCCAGGAAGAGCGGCTGCGCGCCGTCTGGGCGCCGCCCAAAGGCCTGTTCCTGCGCTGGACCGACACCAACAACAACCAGGTCGGCGTGTGGTACACGCTGACCGCGTTCGGCTTCATGCTGTTCGCCGGCGTGCTCGCGCTGATCATGCGCGTGCAGCTGGCGCAGCCGGGCAACGAGCTGGTCACGCCGTCGACCTTCAACCAGCTGTTCACGCTGCACGGCTCGATGATGATGTTCCTGTTCGCGGTGCCGATGTTCGAGGCGGTCTCGATCATCCTGCTGCCGCAGCTGCTCGGCGCGCGCGACCTGCCGTTCCCGCGGCTCAGCGCGTTCGGATACTGGAGCTTCCTGATCGGCGGCGTGTTCGTCTCGGGCTCGATCTTCTTCGACGCCGCGCCCGACGGCGGCTGGTTCATGTACCCGCCCTTCACCACGCGCACCGACCTGAGCGGGCTCGGCGCCGACATCTGGATGCTGGGGCTGAGCTTCATCGAGGTGTCGTCGGTCGCCGCCGCGGTGGAGCTGATCACCGGCGTGCTCAAGTGCCGCCCGCCAGGCATGCGGCTCAACCTGATGCCGCTCTACGCCTGGTACATCCTGGTGGTCGCGGTGATGATCCTGTTCGCCTTCCCGCCGCTGATCGCCGGCGACGTGCTGTTCGAGCTGGAGCGGTTGCTCGGCTGGCCCTTCTTCGACGCGGCCAAGGGCGGCGACCCGATCCTGTGGCAGCACCTGTTCTGGATCTTCGGCCACCCCGAGGTCTATATCGTCTTCCTGCCCTCGATCGCGCTGTTCGCGATGATCGTGCCGACCTTCGCGCGACGCCACCTGCTGGGCTACCCGTGGATCGTGCTCGCGGCGGTGGGGACGGCGTTCCTCAGCTTCGGGCTGTGGGTGCATCATATGTTCACCACCGGGCTGCCCAAGATCAGCCTGGCGTTCTTCTCCGCCGCGTCGGAGGCGGTGGCGATCCCCACCGGCATCCAGATCTTCGCCTTTATCGCGACGCTCTGGGCCGGGCGCGTGACCTGGTCGACGCCGCTGCTCTACGTGACAGGCTCGATCGCGATCTTCGTGATCGGTGGGTTGACCGGCGTGATGGTGGCGATCGCGCCGTTCGACTGGCAGGCGCACGACACCTATTTCATCGTCGCGCACCTGCATTACGTGCTGATCGGCGGCACGCTGATCCCGCTGTTCGGCGGCCTCTATTATTACTGGCCGCTGATCACGGGAAAGAAGCTGTCCGACCGGATCGGGCGCACCGCCTTCTGGCTGCTGTTCGGCGGCGCCAACCTCACCTTCTTCCCGATGCATTTTTCCGGGCTGATGGGGATGCCGCGCCGCGTCTTCACCTACCCGGAGGAGCTCGGCATCGGCGGGCTCAACCTCGCCTCGACGATCGGCTCCTGGGTGTTCGCCGCGGGCGTGCTGCTGGTCTGCGTCGACCTCGCGCTGAGCCCGCGCCGATCCAAGTCGCCGCGCAACCCCTGGGCCGCGGGAACGCTCGAGTGGCTCGCCCATCCCGACGACGAGGACTGGGGGATTCGCTCGATCCCGCTGATCGAGAGCCGCTACCCGATCTGGGACCAGACGAACTTCGTCGCCAAGGTCGACGAGGGCCGCTTCTTCCTGCCTGACGCGGAAGAAGGCCGGCGCGAGACGATCGTCACCAGCGTGCTCGACGCACGGCCGGTGCAGGTGCTGCGGCTCGGCGGGCCGAGCGTGGTGCCGATGCTCACCGCGATCGCGCTGGGCAGCGTCTTCATCCTGACGACCTACCATCTCTACTGGCCGGCGCTGGTCGGGGCGGTAGTGACGCTGGCGCTGGTGCTCTACTGGCTGTGGACCGGCACCGCGGAGATCCCCGAGAAGGACTGCAAGCCGATCGGTCACGGCATCGTGCTGCCGCTGTATATTTCGGGCGCGTCGGCGAGCGGCTGGTGGGCGATGTTCATCACGATGATGGCAGATGCCACCGCCTTCTCGGGGCTGGTGTTCGGCTATTTCTTCTTCTGGACGCGGCACGAGGACTTCCCGCCCAGCGGCCCCGGCCTGGACGGCCCGGGCAGCTTCTGGCCGATGCTGGCGATGGCGGTGATGCTGGCGAGCTGGGCGCTGACCGTCGCCGCGCGCGAGCTCAACCGGCGTGAGGCGGTCGGCGCCGCGCGCGCGGCGCTGGGAGTGGCGGCGCTGCTGTCGCTCGGCGCGATCGGCGCGGGGCTGGCGGGGCCGTGGCTGAGCGGCCTGCAGCCCGAGCTCCACGTCTATCCCGCGATCGTGTGGACGCTGGCGATCTGGACGACCGCGCACTGCGGCGTCGGTGCGATCATGCAGCTTTATACGCTGGCGCGGAGTCTCGCCGGGCGGATGACGCCTCGCCACGACGCCGACCTGCGCAACATCACCGTCTACCAGCATTTCATGGCACTGACCGCGGTAGTGACCTACGCCACGATCGGCCTGTTTCCGGGGGCGGCATGAAAGAGGACGCCCCCCGCGGCCGGCAGAGTCTGGGTGAGCGCGTCCGCGGGCTGCGCGTCACCTTGTGGACGCTGATCGTGCCGCCGACCGTCTGGGCGGTGCACTTCCTCTTCTGCTACCTCTGGGTGGCGGTGAGCTGTGCCAAGCTCGGCGCCTTCCCGCGCTTCCCGGTCGCCTTCGTGGTCGGCACGGGGGCGGCGCTGGCGATCATCCTCGCCTCGGGCTGGATCGCCTGGGTGCAGTCGCGCACGCCGGGTGACGACCCGCCGCACGACGAGGGGACCGACATCGACCGGCTGCGCTTTCTCGCCACGGCGACATTGCTGCTGGCGGGGCTGAGCTTCGTCGCGGTGCTGTTCACCGCCGCGCCCGCGCTGCTGCTGACGGACTGCCGGTGAGAGCCGCGCCCGGCCTCGCGCTCGCGCTCGCGCTCGGCGCCACGGCGCTCGGCTTCGCCGGGCTCGGCATGACCGGGCATATGGCGGCGCACATGGGCGCGGTCGCGGTCGCCGCGCCAGCGCTCGCCGCCGCGCTGCCGCGGCGTCCGCGCGGCGCGGGGGCGCCGCTGCTCTGGGCGATGGTGGAGTTCGCGATCGTCTGGGCGTGGCATTTCCCCGCGCTGCGCGCGCTCGCCGACGCGCACGCCTTCGTCTCTCTCGCCGAGCAGGCGCTGTTCCTCGCCGCGGGCGTGGCGCTGTGGCGCGCCGCGCTGGCGCAGCCCGCGGCCGGCGCGGCGGCGCTGCTGCTCACCTCGATGCACATGACCCTGCTGGGCGCGCTGATCGGGCTGGCGCCGCGCCCGCTCTACGCGATGATGGCGATGCACCCCGCGCCGGGGCTCGACGCGCTCGCCGACCAGCAGCTCGGCGGTGTGGTGATGCTGGTGGTGGGCGGCGCGAGCTACTGTCTCGGCGGGCTGTGGCTGCTCGCTACCCTCTTGCGGGAGCCGCGTGCGGCATGACGATCCGGGTGACCTGGAAGCGGCTGGTCGCCGCGCTGGTGACGCTGGCGGCGGCAGGGCTGCTGTTCGCCTGGTCGGGCATCTTCAACATCGCCGCCTCGTCGGGCCATTGGGCGGTCACCGAGTGGTTCCTCCACTGGACCATGCGCAACTCGGTCAAGACACACAGCTTCTTCGACTCGCCCGACGACTCGATCGCGCGCGACGGCGCGATGGTGAGCGCGGCGGGCCATTTCGCGGCGGCCTGCGCGACCTGCCACGGCGCACCGGGCCAGCGCCCCTCGCCGGTGATGCAGCGGGCGATGCCGCCCGCGCCCGACCTCGCGGTCAACGCCACACAGTGGACCGACAAGCAGCTGTTCTACATCCTGCGCCACGGCGTGAAATATAGCGGCATGCCGGCCTGGGGCGGGAAGGGGCGCGACGACGAGATCCGCCGCATGGTCGCCTTCGTGCGGCGGCTTCCCGTGATGTCGGCGGCGGGATATCGTCTGCTCAGCGGCGGCGCGACCGGCGCGGGGACGACCGACGCGCGCACGCTCGCCGGCGCGACGCTGGCGGGCTGCGTCGCCTGCCACGGCGCCGACGGGCGCGGGCGCGGCCAGCCCGACATCCCCGTGCTCGGCGGACAGCGCGGCGGCTATCTCGAGGCGACGCTGGCGGCCTATGCCGACGGGCGGCGGCAGAGCGCGGTGATGGCCAATGTCGCCGCGGTGCTCACGCCCGCGCAGCGCCGCGCGCTGGCGGCGCATTTCGCCGCGATGCCGGGGCTTGGCGCGGCTCCGGCGCGCGACGCGCGCGCGCGGCTGATCGTCGAGCGCGGGTTGCCGGAGCGCCAGCTGCCGGCCTGCGCGAGCTGCCACGCGCCTGGCAAGCCGCAGCCGGTGCTCGCGGGCCAGCGCGCGGTGTATCTCGCCGAGCGGCTGCGCCACTGGCGCGGCGACGAGAAGATCGTCGACGCGCGTCAGCCACAACAGGTGATGCCGGTGATCGCACGCCGCATCCCCGAGGAGATGATCGAGCCGCTGGCGCGCTATTTCGCGGGGGAGTGAGGGGGGCGTCTTTCTCGAAGCGGTGTTCCCGCGGAGGCAGGAACCCAGAGTCGCGGGCGGTGCGCGCGGTGGCCTCGGGCTCCTGCGCAAGCGAGATCCTTGCAAGAACCCTCCGTCATCCCGGACTTGGTCCGGGATCCACCGTGCCGCACACTCATGTCGCGTTATTCTTGCGGAGGAGTGGATCCCGGACCAAGTCCGGGGTGACGGGAAGGGGGAGCCGCCTCTGCGACAATGAGCATACTGGGTTCTGAGCCGCGGTGCGAATCCTGAGACGACCTCAGAATGACGCCAGTGGACGGGGGCAGGCGTGCCGAGCGACCACACCGCTCCCCGATCCCTCACACCCGGAACGCGGCGCTCTCTTCCTCCGGCATCAGCGTCCAGCCGCGCGGACCGAGCATCTCGAGCGGGCGATAGCGCGTCTTGTACGCCATCCGCGCCGAGCCCTTCACCCAGTAACCGAGATACACGTAGGGCAGCCCGGCCTCGCGCGCACGCGCGATGTGATCGAGGATGATCAGGTTACCGAGCCCCGGCCGCGCATCCTGCTCGGTGGCGAAGAAGCTGTAGACCATCGACAGGCCGTCGGTCTGGCGATCGGTGAGACAGGCGCCGACCAGCCGACCGGGGCGGTCGCCGACCGCGGGCTCGCGATATTCCACCACCACCGAGTTGACCGGCGACTGCTCGACCATGTCGGCATAGTCCATCTCGTCCATCCCGATCATCCCGCCGCCGGGATGACGCGCCGCGAGATACTGGCGCAGCAGCTGATATTGCTCGTCGGTCGCCCAGGGGCGGCACGCGCTCACCTCGAGATCGGCGTGGCGGCGCATCAGCTTGCGCTGGCTCGCGTTGGGCTCGAACTGGTGCGTGAGCACGCGCACCGACACGCAGGCGGCGCAACCCGCGCAGCTCGGCCGATAGGCGACCGACTGGCTGCGGCGGAAACCGATGCGACCGAGCGCGTCGTTGAGCTCGCCCGCGTTGGGGCCGCTCAGCTCGGTGAAGACCTTCCGCTCCTGCCGGCCGGGCAGATACGGGCACGGCTGCGGGCTGGTGACGAAGAAGCGGGGGAATCGAAATGGCGCGGTCACCGCCTTCAGCCTCCTCTTCGACTCCGCCCCGGTGCGTGATCTCCCATATGTAGGGTCGCGCCGATGGTGAAAAGTGGATTCACCAAGATTTCCACGCCATTGCCCCGCTCAATTCGGTTCAGGCGAGATCGACTCAGGCGAGGTCGACGGGGCGCACCTCATAGCCGGCCTCGCGCAGCGCGACGATCAGCCGGTCGAGATGCGCGCGGTCGCGCGCCTCGCATTCGATGTCGGTGATCAGGCCCTTCGCGGGCAGCGTCGTGAACACGCGCTGGTGATAGATCTCGATGATATTGACCCGCTCGCGATCGAACACGCGCATCACGCCGTACAGCGCGCCGGGCTGGTCCTGCAGCTGGAGCCGCAGCCGCGCCAGCCGGCCCGAGCGCGCGAGGTCGCGCAGCAGCACGTTGGCGAGCAGCCGCGTATCGATGTTGCCGCCGCACAGCACGACACCCACGGTGCGCCCGCGGAAGCGCTCGGGATGCGCCAGCAAGGCGGCGAGCCCGGCCGCACCCGCGCCCTCCACGACGGTCTTCTCGATCTGGAGCAGCAGGCTCACCGACTCCTCCAGGCTGCGCTCCGAGACGAGCACGATCTCGTCGACCAGCCGCGCCACCATCTGCGCGGTGATGCCGCCCGGTTCCTTGACCGCGATGCCCTCCGCCAGCGTGTCGCCGGCGCAGGTGAGCTGGGTGGCGTTGATGCGGTTGTACATCGAGGGGTAGAGCTCGGCCTGCACGCCAACCACCTCGATCGGGCGCGCCGCCGCGCGCGCCACGGTCGCCATGCCCGAGATCAGCCCGCCGCCGCCGATCGGCACCACCAACGTATCGATGTCGGGGTGATCCTCGAGCATCTCGACTGCCACCGTGCCCTGGCCGGCGATGATCCGCGGATCGTCGAACGGATGGACGAAGGTGAAGCCGCGCTCGGACTCGAGCAGCCGCGCGTGCGCGTAGGCGGCGTCGAACGTGTCGCCTTCCAGGATCACGTCGGCACGGTGCGCCTGCGTCTGGGTGACCTTCACCGTCGGCGTGTTGCGCGGCATCACGATGGTCGCGGGCACGCCGAGCCGGTTGGCGTGATAGGCGAGCCCCTGCGCGTGATTGCCCGCCGAGGCCGCGATCACGCCCTTGGCCCGCGCTTCGTCGGGCAGCTGGAGCAAGGTGTTGAGCGCGCCGCGCTCCTTGTAGGCCGCGGTGAACTGGAGGTTCTCGAACTTGAGATAGACGGTCGCGCCGGTCAGCTCGGAGAGCGTGCGGCTGATCAGCGTCGGCGTGCGCACGATCGAGGGCGCGATGCGCGCGTGCGCGACGCGGACGTCGTCGATCGAGACGGGCAGGGCGGGATCGGACACGGGAAGGCTGGCCATCGCGCCGTGCTAGCCGATGATCGGGGAGAGAGGAACACCCCCGCGCCGACGCGCATTGGTCATCGGTGCAGCGCTACTTCTTCTCGCTCCGGATCGCGCTGCTGGTGATCGTCGCCGGCGTAGCGGTGAGCGCGATCGACCTGGCCACCCGCGGCTTCGTGGTGGTGTACGATCCGCGTGCGCTGATCGCGGGAGCGGTACTGGAGGACGGGCTCGGCGCGAGACGCCGGCCGCTGCGCGCGTTCGCCCGCGATTATTGGGCGACGCGCCCGGCGTTCGACGGCCAGGTGCGGCTGCTGTGCCGCAGCGGTCGCGAGGTGCTGCGCGGCGACGTCAGGCCGGGCGAGCAGACGAGCTACACCGTGTCGGCGGAGGACTGCCGACGGGGGTGACGGGCGCGATGTATACGCTGCTCGGGCGGTCTGCCCTCTTCGCCGTGCATTTCGCGGAGGCGGGGATCCAGACACGCGGACGTGGCGACTCCAGTATCGGCGCCAGCGCGACTGGATACCCGCCTTCGCGGGTATGACGAAGGAGAAGTAAGGAGAGGCTTGATCGCGGCCCGAGCGCCCCGGTCTCACCGTCCGACGCGAAACACCTCCTGCCAGGCGGGTCGCACCGCGGTTAGCAGCTCGGGCGTTACCGGCACGGTCATCTCGTACATCCCCTCGGCGTAGGCGCCCGCGACATATTGCCCGGCGATCAGCCCGACGCGGTCGATCGCGCGCCGGTCGCTCGAGCCGAGCAGCAGCGTCAGCTCGGCCACCTTCGGGCAGGGGAAGACGGGATCGTCCACCTCGTCCGCCTGCAGCCGGCGTGCGCGCTCGCGTGACAGCCAGACGCACCAGCGCGCGCCGAGCACGCGTTGCAGCGCCTCCGCCGACACGAACAACGCGCGCGGGTCCAGCCGCCGCGACCGCGCCTTGTCCCACACCAGCGACTCGATCGCGGTGCCGCCGTGCGCCCCGCCGGTGTAGCGATAGGTCTCGGCGGAGAGGCTGAGCAGGAACGGCGTCTCGGTCACCACCTTCCACGTCCGCGTGGCCTCGTGCTGGTGGAACGGGTAACCGTCCTTTGCCGCCTCGACCCGATCCGCCGCCGCCTCTGTCGCCACCGTCCGCCGGAAGCGCGCGCGGTCCCGGTCGAGCCACTGGCGCAAGCCGGGCGGACGCGTCGCGGCAGACGGCGCAACATAAGCGAAGGTGTAATCGGCCGTCTTCTCCGCCACCGCGGGTGCGCCCAGCAGCGCCGCGCCGATCGCGAACCCCCTCCACACCCGATGCATCGCACCCTCGCCAAAGACCGCGCGCGATCATATGGCGATCGCATGAACCGCCGCTTGCTCCCGCGCCTGCTCGGCGCCGCCGTCGCGTTGCCCTCGCTCGCCGCGGCGGGGCAGGCCGCGGCTGACGCGCTGATCGACAATGTCACCGGCCTCACGCTCGATCGCGACCAGCGCGTCGTCCGCTTCAAGGCGATGGTGATCGACGCGCAGGGCAAGGTGGTCCGGCTGATCGCACCCGACGAGCAGCCGCCCAAGCCGACCAAGAAGAACCCCGGCCCGCGCTACGACTGGCGCGCCGACATGAAGGGGCGCGTGCTCGTCCCCGGCATGATCGACGCGCACGGCCATGTTGTCCAGCTCGGCATCGCCGCGCTGACGCTCGACCTCTCCGACACGCGCACGCTCGAGGACGCCAAGGCCAAGATCGCCGCCTATGCGCGCGAGAATCCGGAGCGGCCGTGGATCGTCGGGCGCGGCTGGAACCAGGAAGTGTGGGGGCTCGGCCGCTTCCCCACCGCCGCCGACCTTGACGCCGCGGTGGTCGACCGCCCCGTGGTAATGACGCGCGCCGACGGTCACGCGGTATGGGCCAACTCGGCCGCGCTCAAGGCCGCCGGCGTCACCGCGACGACGCCCAACCCGGCGGGCGGCCGGATCGAGAAGCCGCTCGGCACACTGGTCGATCGCGCCACCGACCTGATGGAGAAGGTGATCCCGAAGGTCAGCCCGAAGGACCGCACCGCCGCCTTTCTCAAGGCGCAGCAGATCCTGCTCGGCTACGGCGTCACCGCGATCGCGGACATGGGGACCAGCCTCGACGACTGGATGACCTATCGTCGCATGGGCGACACCGGCGCGCTGCGCGTGCGGATCATGTCCTACGCGCTCGGCATCGACACCGCCGTGACGATCGGCGGCACCGGGCCGACGCCGTGGCTGTACGACGACCGGCTGCGGCTGGAGGGGGTCAAGCTCTACGCCGACGGCGCGCTCGGCTCGCGCGGCGCGTGGCTCAAGGCCGATTACGCCGACGCGCCGGGCCAGCGCGGGCTCGCTTTCCTCAGCGACGACCAGTTGCAGAACATCATGAGCCGCGCCGCGATGGACCGCTATCAGGTCGCGGTGCACGCCATCGGCGACCGCGCCGACTCGCAGGTGATCGACTCGATCGCCGAGCTGTCGCAGACCTATAAAGGTGACCGGCGCTGGCGGATCGAGCATGCGCAGGTGGTCGACCCCGCCGATTTCAAGTCGTTCGGCCGCTACGGCATCATCGCCTCGATGCAGCCGACGCATCAGACCAGTGACCGGCTGATGGCAGAGGCACGGCTCGGGCCGGCGCGGCTGGCGGGCGCCTATGCGTGGAAGTCGTTGCTCGACAGCGGTGCCAAGCTGGCGTTCGGCTCTGACGTGCCGGTCGAGCGCCCCGATCCCTGGGCGGGCTGGGCGGCGGCGTTCACGCGCACCGACGCGAACGGTGAGCCCGCCGGCGGCTGGCATCCCGAGCAGGCGGTGACGCGCGAGCAGGCGTGGTGGGCCTATACCGGCGGCGCGAGCTATGCCGGCTTCGCGGAGGATCGCTTCGGCGTGCTGGCACCGGGCCAGCGCGCCGACTTCCTGATCCTCGACCGCGACCCGATGCTCGCGGGCGCGTCGGAGCTCCGCCAGACCAAGGTGCTGGAGACGTGGATCGGCGGCCAGCGCGCGTGGGAGGCGGGAAAGTAGGGAGGCGGGGAGGTCGGATAACCGGAACCCTCATCCTCCCCTGGAAGGGAAGGTGGCGCGCGCGGCGCGACGGAGGGGTGTCGCCACGCGTGAGTTCAGCGACACTCGCCGCCCGGGTCACCCCTCCGTCAGCCCTGCGGGCTGCCACCTCCCCTTGCAGGGGAGGATCTGAGGGCATCGCCGATCCCGGTCAGCGACGCTGGCTTCCGCTCAGCCACTGACCGCTCCGATGCCGCGACAGGCGAGTAACCGCCAGCCCGCCTCTTCCCCTCACTTCGTGCCCGACATCGTGCCGTTCGACAGGTCGCCGAGCGTGTCGCTGTTCTCCATCATCATGCCGTTGCCGCTCATGGCATTGTCCGTCGCCATCACGTCGCCCGCCGCGCCCGAGGCTGTGAGGCCGTTGGCCTGGCTCTCGTTGGCGACGACATTGTTGTTCTCGTCGACCGTGATCGTCTGGTCGCCCTTGCCGCAGGCGCCGAGCGCGAGCGCGAGCGGGAGGGCGGCGAGGAAGGCGGCGCGGGGCAGGGCACGGGTCATGTCAGTCTCCGTCGGCTGAAGCGCGCCAACGTCGCGCCGGCCGCGCTCGTTCCCTCGCTGACGCCGCCGAAGCCGCTGTGTCCGACGCGCCACAGCCCGCCCCGAGGCGGCTGAATACGTATGTGGCTTTCTTGTGACGCGGTCCGGGGCGGGCCTAATCGGCGGCATCAGCCCAGGCACGGTCGCACCAACGCGGCCGCCGGGACAGGGGAGGATCATCTTGGACCGCTCGTCATCCATATCGTCGGCGCGCACGCGCCTCGTCTCGCACGGCAGCGCCAGCGCGCTCGCCGCGGCGCTGCTGCTCGTGGCTGCGGCCGCACAGGCGCAGGAGGCGCCGCCGCAGGCGAACGCGCCGACCGCTAACCCGACCGCCAAGGCGACGGTCGACCAGCCCGCGCCGCCGGCCGATCCCACGCCCGACGCCAATGCCAACCCCGATCCCACCGCGACCGACGCGGGCGCGGACGAGATCGTCGTCACCGGTATCCGCGCCAGCCTCGCCAAGTCGGCCGAGATCAAGCGCAACTCGACCATCATCGTCGACTCGGTCTCGGCCGAGGACATCGGCAAGCTGCCCGACGTGTCGGTCGCCGACTCGCTCGCGCGCCTGCCCGGCGTCACCGCGCAGCGCGTCGAGGGCCGCGACCAGAGCCTGTCGATCCGCGGCCTCGGCCCCGATTTCTCCACCACCCTGCTCAACGGGCGCGAGCAGGTCACCACCGGCGACAACCGCGGTGTCGAGTTCGACCAATATCCCTCGGAGTTCTTCAGCAACGTCAACGTCTACAAGTCGGCCGACGCGTCGCTGATCGCGGCCGGCGTGTCGGGCACGGTGGACCTGCGCATGCTGCGCCCGCTCGACCAGAAGGAGCGGCTGTTCGTCGTCTCGGCGCGCGGGCAGATGAACGGCATCGGCAAGCGCAACCCGGACGGCCAGCGCTACGGCTATCGCGCCACCGCCACCTTCGTCGACAAGTTCGCGGGTGACACGCTCGGCATCTCGATCGGCCTCGCCGCGCAGGAATCGCCGACCAACTACGACAAATACGAGGCCTGGGGCTATCCGGGGCTCAACGACCGCAACGTCAACTGCAACGCGGCGGGCGGCAACCCGTGCCTGCTCGGCGGCGCCAAGCCCTATGTCCAGTCGAACCTGCTCAAGCGCTACGGCGGCGTCGGCACGATCGAGTGGCAGCCGAGCGACTCGTTCCACTCGACCTTCGACGCGCTGTACACGCACTTCGAGGAGACGCAGCACCTGCGCGGGATCGAGTTCCCGCTGGGGTATAACGTCGCGCCCAACCCCGGCTCGGTGACGGTGCAGGACGGCTACGTCCAGAGCGCGACCTTCTCGCCGCAATACACCGTGCAGCGCAATGACCTCAACGAGCGCCGCGCCGACATGTACTCGTTCGGCTGGAACAACGACCTCAAGCTGTCGGACTCGATCCACCTCAACGTCGACGCGAGCTGGTCGCACGCCAATCGCCAGGACGAGCTGATCGAGACCTATTCGGGCACCGGCTATGGCGGCACCGGGCAGCGCGACACGATCACGATCACGCGCCAGAACAGCGGCATCTACTCGATCGTGCCGACGCTCGACTATACCAACACCGACGTGATCCGCATCACCGACCCGGGCGGCTGGGGCTATAACGGCACCAACGCGGTGGTGCAGGCGGGCTTCCAGAACCGGCCCAAATTCAGCGACGACCTCAAGTCGCTGCGCGCCAGCCTGGCCGGCGACTTCGCCGACCTGGGCGTGATCCGCGGCTGGGAGGTCGGCGCCAATTACTCGCAGCGCGAGAAGAAGGCGCAGTACACGTCGTATTTCTACTGCCCGTCGGGCACCGGCAGCAACTGCACGGTGGCGAGCGGCACCACCACCTCGATCGCGGTGCCGAGCGAGGTGGTGCTCGACCCGGTCTCGCTCGGCTTCATCGGCGTGCCCAACATCCTCGCGCTCGACTCGCGCGGCGTGCTCGACCTGCTTACCCCGGTGTTCGACAACCGCCCCGAGAGCCTCGCCAAGGTCTGGGGCGTGAAGGAGAAGGTGGCGACCGGCTACGCCAAATTGGTGTTCGACGGCACCGCCGGCGGCAAGGCGATGAAGGGCTCGCTCGGCGTCCAGGTGGTGCACACCGACCAGAGCTCGGACGGCCGCATCGCCGGCCTCAACGCCGGCGCGGTGACGCTGTCCGAGGTGTCGGGCGGCGCGAAATACACCAACGTGCTGCCGAGCGCGACGCTGTCGGTGGAGCTGATCCCGAGCGGCTTCGTCAAGATGGGCGCGTCGCAGACGATGGTGCGCCCGCGGCTCGACCAGGAGCGGATCTCGCAGAACGTCGCGATCACGCCGGGCAATGTCGGGCGCGGCTCGGACCCGCTCAACAGCCCCTTCTCGTCGGACGGCGGCAACTTCCAGCTGCGCCCGTACAAATCGACCAACATCGACATGTCGTTCGAGAAGTATTTCCCTGGCGGCGGCTATGTCGCGCTGACCGGCTATTACAAGCGGCTGACCGACTATGTCGATCCGAACAACAACGTGCTGTACGATTTCTCGCCGCTGCTCAGCTCGCTGACCCCCGAGCAGCAGGCGATCGTGCGCGCGCAGAACGCGCAGAACGGCCTGTTCAAGCTGCCGGCCAACTCGGGCCGCGGCGAGATCCTCGGCGCCGAGGCGACGCTGTCGCTGCCGCTGCGCATGCTGACCCGCTCGCTCGACGGCTTCGGCCTGTTCGGCAGCGGCAGCTACACCAGCTCGGCGGTGCGCTACGACAGCGCGCCGGCGGACACGCAGACGGTGCCGGGCCTGTCGAAGTGGGTGCTCAACGGCACCGCCTACTTCGAGAAATGGGGCTTCCAGGCGCGCACGACCTACCGCTATCGCTCGAGCTTCCTCGCCGAGGTGCGCGGCCTGTCGGCGACGCCGGAGCTGAACACCGCCAAGGCGGAGGGCATCCTCGACGCCCAGATCGGCTATGAATTCCAGAGCGGTCCGCTCCAGGGGCTGGCCATCTTGGCGCAGGCGAAGAACCTGACCGATCAGGCCTTCTACCAGTACACCAACGGCGACCCGCGCCAGGTGCGGCGTTACCAGCGCTATGGCACCGATTATTATGTCGGGCTGACGTATCGGTTCTGACCCAAGATCCTCCCCGGCACGGGGAGGGGGACCGCCCGGCAAAGCCGGGTGTTGGAGGGGGCTCTCCACTCGGCGCAGCGCCTGCGGACACCCCCCTCCACCGCCGCTTCGCGACGGTCCCCCTCCCCGCGAGCGGGGAGGAGCTTGAGGCTCAGAACTCCGCGCGCGCGCCGAACAGGATCGTGCGCCCGTAGTAATTGACCTCGCCGAAGCGCAGCTCCTTGTCATTGTACGTGTTCTGCCGCGCGCCGGCGAGGTTGATCCCCTCCAGGCTGAGCGTCAGCTGCGGGGTCACCTTGATCGAGAAGTTGCCGTCGAGCGAACCGAACGCCGCGACATAGCTCGGCGCCTGTACCGTGCTGCCGGTGCCGTTGAGATAGCGGTCGCGCCACACGTAGGAGAGCCGGGTCGACACCGGCCCCATGTCGTAGAAGCCGACCAGGTTGAAGCTGTTCTTCGACAGGCCGATCAGCTGGTCGCGGATCTCACGGTCGCCCGCCTTATAGTCCGCCTGCACCGAGGTGTGCGTGTACGAGGCCTGCGCGCCCAGCCCGTCGAGCGGCTTGGGCAGGAAGCTGAACACCTGGCTGTAGGCGAACTCGGCGCCATAGACCTTGGCGTCGCCGCCGTTGATCTGCGTCGACAGACGGACGTTGCCGCGGCCGGGGATCGTGATGTCGACGTTGTTCTGCGTGATGTAATTGTCCAGCGCCTTGTAGAAGAGCGCCCCCGACAGCAGCCCCGACGGCCCGAAATACCATTCGAGCGAGCCGTCGAACTGCGTCGCGAGGAACGGGACGAGCTGCGGGTTGCCACCGCTCGCGGTCGCCGCGTCGGTTGAGACGGTGATGCGGGGCGCGACGTCGGTGACGTTGGGGCGCGTCAGCACGCGGCTGGCGGCGAGGCGGCCGACCAGCTTGGTGGTGAGATCGGCGCGCAGGTTAAAGCTGGGCAGCCAGTTGTTGAAGGTCTTCGGGAAGCTCGCCGCCTGCGCGATGGACGTTCCATCCGGGATTGGTTTACCGTTTTTGTCCGTCTGGTTCTTGGCGGGAACGATGAGCGTGCCGCTCGCGACCTGGTCGGTATGAACGTAGCGCACGCCGACATTGCCGCTCACTGCCACCGCGCCGACCGGGAACTGATAGTCGGCGCGGACATAGCCGCCCGCGATCCGCTCGGTGACCGTGAAGCTGGAGCGCTGGTCGGCGAGCGACAGCGGCGCATTCTCCACCGCGGGCGTGAAGAAGGCGTCGAGATAGGCGCTCGTCACGGGCACGAGGAAGGCGCGCGGCGTGTTGCCGGGAACGCCCTTGAGGAAGTCGTCGAACGGCAGCTGCTCGTAGGCGCCGGTGCCGAGCACGCTCAGCGGCGTGCCGGCGGGCGGGTTGACCAGGAAGTCGCGGCGGAAATAGTCGCGCCGGCGCCGGTGATATTCGCCGCCCGCGGCCAGCTTGGAGAGGAAGCCGTCCAGGTCGCGCGCGACGTCGGCGCGCGTGTAGAGATCCCAGTCCTTGCTGTCCTTTGGCGCGATGTTGAAAGTGTAGAGGCTGTAGTTCGCCGGGTCGGTGGCGTCGACCGGCGTGGTGAGCGTCGGCAGCACCTTGTAGCCGCCGGTGGCGTCATAGCTGAGCGGCGCGATGAAGATCGCGCGGCTGCGCACCGTGCCCGCGCGATAGTCGGGGTGGTAGCTGTGCGCCGCCGACCAGTTGACGTCGGCCGAGAGGTGCCAGCGCTCCGGGTTCCAGCGCTGCTTGAGCCCGACCGTCAGCAAATCGTGGCGATTGAGGCTATATTCGCGCGACGCCATGAAGCGGACGTCGTTGATCGTCGCCTTGGTGATCGTGTCGCCGTCCGCGACGACCGAGCCCGGCACGATCGACGACCCCAAAGGATTGTAGGTGCCCTTGCCGTCGTCCGGATAGATGTCGAGGCCGAACTCGTCATAGGCGACGTCAAGCCGGGTCGCGACGACGTCCAGGGTGGTCTCCAGCTCGGCCGTCGGGTGCCACTGCGCCGAGATCATTCCCGATACGCGCTCGCGATCCTCAGTCTCCACGGTCGGTCGCGTGCGCGTCGGTGAGTAGAGGCCTTTGGGCAGGCCTCCGGCCGCGGTGGTGGCATAGCGGTCTGCGATCCAGCCAAACCCCATGAACCGATCGTTGCGAACCGACTTGGCCCAATATTGCGCGCCCGCGAGCAGGCCGAAGGTGCCGTCGTCGGTGACGGCGCTGGTCAGTAGCGTGGCGTTGGGACGCACCTTGTCGGTCTGCGTCGTGTAGGTGCCGCGCAGGTTGAGCGTGGTCTTGTTGCCCACCTCGAGCGCCCGGAAGGTGGTGACGTCGATGTTGCCGCCCAGCGCGCCCTCGCTCATGTCGGCGGTGGGCGTCTTCACCACGTCGATGCGCGAGGTGAACTCGGCTGGCAGCATCTCGAATCGGAACTGGCGGCCGTTGGCGCCGCCGTTCTCGATCAGGTCGTTGAGCGCGATGGTGCGGCCGTTCATCAGCGTGTTCTGGAACTGCGGCCCGAGCCCACGGACGCTGACGTACAGCCCCTCGCCGCGGGGGCGGGTGATCGCGACGCCCGGGATCAGCTGGAGCGCCTCGGCGACGTTCTGCGTCGGAAATTTGCCGATGTCGGTCGAGCTGATCGAGTCGACGCCGTACGCGGCGCGACGCTTGGTCTCGACCGCGGCGTCGATGCTGCGCGCGTAGGTGCCATTGACGACGATATCTTCGCCGGGCTGGTCGGTTGCCGCGGCGGCTGAGTCGCTCGCCTGCGTGGCGGGACCGGCAGGCGTGCCACCCTGTGCGTGCGCGGTCGCGGTCAGCGCGGCGATGGTGACGAGCGCGGCCGACGCCCGCAGCAGGCCGACATACGATACCATGATCTATTACCCCCAAAGCGGCATGAGTGCCGTCTCGGCGCGGGCCGCTAGGGGGGCTCGATGTAAACGTCGCGACGTTTTCGCGACGTTTTCGTTACGACCGCGTACTTTCCGGCGCGATATCGCTACTTCGGGTAGCTCGGTGCACCGGGAGGCGCGGTCCCGCTTCTGCTCGCGCTAGCGCAGGAACACGGCGGGTAGGTCGAGGTGATCGGCTAGCGGTCGCGCCACCAGACCCACAGAGCGATCGCCACCCCCAGCGTCAGGCCGACGAGGAAGCCGATCGTCGGCTCGCCGGCCATCAGACCGAGGATCGTGCCGCCGAGGATCAGGGCGGCGATGGGGAAGCCGCCGGCGAGCGGGGAGCGGGAAGGAGGCATCGGGGCGCTCTGCCACGCCGCCGCCGCGCACGCCAGTCGCGACCGACCGTGCCGGACGCGCGATCCCAACCGCGATCAGTCAGTTTTCCCCCCTTCTTCTCTCCACCTGCGGCGGCTAGACCGAGCACATGAGGCCGGACGTGGGGCGGCGCGGCGCGCTGCTCTGCGCCGTGGTCGGCGTGATGACAGGAGCTGTACCGGCGCGCGCCCAGCAGGCGCCGGCGACCGCGTCGCCGTCGCCGTCTCAGACCGACTCCGGCGCCGCGCCGACCGCGTTCGACGAGGTCGACCCGACCGCACCGCTCGCCGCCCTTCCCGACATCGGTGTCGACTGGCCCGATCTCAGCGCCGCCCCCGCCGCGCCGGTGGCCGAGCGCGCGCAGATCGGCGCCACCACGCGCTACGCCTGGCGCATCGACGGGCTTGACGCCGCGGGCACGCCGCTGCTGCGCCAGCGCTTCCAGGAACTGTCGGTGCTCGCCGGCAACGAGGGGAAGGAAGCCAATCCGGCGCAGCTCGACCGCCGCGCGCGGCAGGACGCCGAGCTGCTGCTCACGCTGCTGAAGGGCGAGGGCTTCTACGACGCCGCGGTGGCGACCCGCTTCGAGCGCGCCGAGAAGCGACCCGTGGTGGTGCTGGTGGCGACGCCGGGCACGCTCTACCGCTTCGCCGGCGTGACGCTCGCGGGCGTCGAGGCCGCGGGCGCCAAGGCGCAGACGCTGCGCGACGCCTTCGCGGTGCGCCCCGAGGACCCGGTCAACAGCGACGCCATCGCCGCGGCCGAGGCGAACCTGCGCACGCGCGCGGGGGAGGAGGGCTTCGCCTTCGCGCGGATCGGCGACGCGCAGGTGGTGGTCGACCGCACCGCGCAGAGCGCGACCGTGTCGGTCGAGGTGGCGCCGGGCACCGCGCGGCGGTTCGGGCGGATCACCGCCAACCCCGACAATCGCGTGTTCGACGCCGCGCACGTCGCCGATATCGCGCGCTTCAAGAGCGGCGACTCGTACGAGGCGTCGCAGCTCGACGACCTGCGCCGCGCTTTGGTGCAGACCGGGCTGGTCTCCACCGCCGAGGTGCGCGCGGTCGCGGCGGACGACCCGTCGGTGGTGGACGTGGCGGTGCGGCTCGAACCGGCGCCGCCGCGCACCGTTGCGGTTGAGCTCGGCTATGGCACCGGCGAGGGCGCGCGCTCGGAGGTCAGCTGGACGCATCGCAACCTGTTCCCGCCCGAGGGCGCGGTGACGCTCCGCGGCGTTGCCGGCACGCGCGAGCAGCTCGGCCAGGTCACGTTCCGGCGCAACAACTTCCACGCGCGCGACCGCGTGCTCACCGCGCAGTTCGCCGCCGCGCACCTGCTGCGCGACGCCTATGAGGCCAACACGCTCTCGCTGTCCGCGGCGCTGGAGCGGCAGACCAACATCTTCTTCCAGAAGACCTGGACCTGGTCGCTCGGCGCCGAGCTGGTCGCCTCGGACGAGCGCGACGTGATCCTCTCCACCGGCGAGCCGCGCCGCCGCACCTTCCTGATCGGCGCGCTGCCGACCAGCCTGGGCTATGACGGCTCGGACGACCTGCTCAACCCGACGCGCGGCTTCCGCCTCGCCGGTCGGGTCAGCCCCGAGCTGTCGCTGCAGAACCGCGCCTTCGGCTATACGCGCGTCCAGCTCGACGCGAGCGCGTACCGGCGGGTCGCCAAGGGAACGGTGCTGGCGGGGCGAGTCCGTGCAGGAACGATCCTGGGCGCGCCGCGCGACCAGATCGCGCCGTCGCGGCGTTTCTACGCCGGCGGCGGTGCCTCGGTGCGCGGTTACGGCTTCCAGTCGATCGGCCCGCGCGACCCCAACAACGATCCGATCGGCGGGCGCAGCCTGGCCGAGTTCGCGGTGGAGGCGCGGATCCGGGCGTTCGGCAATTTCGGCGTGGTGCCCTTCTTCGACGGCGGCAACATCTACACCGGCGGGCTGCCCGACCTCACGGGCTTCCGTTACGGCGCCGGCATCGGCGTGCGCTATTACTCGAACTTCGGCCCGATCCGCGTCGACCTGGGAACCCCGATCAACCCGCAGAAGGGCGACAGCCGGCTCGCGGTGTACGTCTCGCTGGGGCAGGCCTTTTGACCCGCCTGCTGCGCTATCTTGGGCTGGCGCTCGCGGGGCTGGTCGCGCTCTCGCTGCTCGTCGTGTTCGTGCTCGACACCGGCGTCGGGCACCGTTTCGTTGCGGACCGGGTTAACGCGCTGCGACCCGACAACGGGCTGCGCTTCCGCATCGGGCGGATTGACGGCTCGCTGTACGGACGCGCCGAGCTGGTCGACTTTCGGCTGTACGATCCCAAGGGGCTCGTGCTGACGGTACCACGCGCGCGGCTCGACTGGTCGCCGCTCGCCTGGTGGCACAACCGGCTCGACATCACCTCGCTCGACATCGCCAACGCGACGCTCGCCAAGCTACCCGAGCCGCGCGACACCGGCCGCAGCGGGCCGCTGCTGCCCAAGTTCGACATCGCCATCGGACGGCTCGCGGTCGACCGGCTGATCGTCGCGCCGGGTGTCACCGGCGTGGTGCGCTACGGTCGGTTGCGCGGGCGCGCCGATATCCGCGACGGCCACGCCTTGGTCGACCTCGCCGCGCTGGTGCAGGGCAGCGACTCCCTCGACCTGCGGCTCGACTCGCGCCCCGACGCGGGCCGGTTCGACCTGGAGGCGCGCGCGCGCGGCACCGCGCGCGGCGTGCTGGCGAAGCTGACCGGGCTCAACCGCGCGCTCGCGCTCGATGTCGCGGGCGACGGCGACTGGCACCGCTGGGACGGGCGCGCGGTGGCGCAGGCCGGCGCGGCGCGTGTGATCGACCTCGCGCTCGCCAATCGTGACGGGCGCTACCGGCTGATCGGCACGGTGGCGCCGAGCGCAGTGATCGGCGGCAAGCTCCAGTCGCTCACCGCGCCGCGCGTGGCGGTCGACGGGAACGCCACCTTCGCCAACCGGCGGCTCGACGGCGCGCTGTCGCTGCGTTCGCCCGCGATCGCCGCCGAGGTGCAAGGGATGGTCGACCTCGGCGCCAGCGCGTTCCGCAACGTCCGCGTCAGCGCGCGGCTGCTGCGCCCGGCGGCGCTGTTCCGCAACATGACCGCCCGCGACATGCGGCTGCGCGCCATCCTCGACGGCAATTTCCGCACCTTCTCCTTCGACTATCGCCTCACCGCCGACCGGTTCGCGTTCGACGACACCGGCTTCGAGCAGGCGCGCGCGGCCGGGCGCGGGCGCTGGTCGAAGACGCCAGTGCTGGTGCCCGCCCGCTTCACCGCGGCGCGCGTCACCGGCGTCGGCGACGTCGCCGGCGGCATCCTGCGCAACCTCAGCGTCGACGGGCTGCTCAAGGTCACCGCTACGCAGGTCACCGGCGACCGGCTGCGGCTGCGCTCGGACCAGCTCGCCGGCGAGATCGGGCTCCGGCTCGACCTGCGCACCGGGCGCTACGACGTCGCATTGAGCGGGGGGCTCGGGCGGTACCTCATTCCCGGCATCGGGCTGGTGCAGGTCGACTCGCGCCTTCAGGCAGTGCCGGGGCCGAACGGCCATGGCACGCGCGTGATCGGGCGCGGCACCGCGCGCGTGCTGCGGCTCGACAACGCCTTCTTCCGCTCGCTCACCGGCGGCCTCCCGCGGATCGAGACCGAGCTGGAGCGCACCCCAGACGGCATCCTCCATTTTACCCGCCTGGTGCTCACCGCACCGACGCTGCGGCTGGCGGGGAACGGCTATCGCCGCCGCGACGGCACCTTCTTCTTCGAGGGCGCGGGGACGCAGGGCACCTACGGCCCGGTGACGCTGCGACTCGACGGCCGGATCGAGCGGCCGACGCTCGATCTCGTCTTCGCGCGTCCTAATGCCACGCTGGGGCTGGCCGCGGTGCGCGCGCATCTCGATCCCAGCGCGCAGGGCTTCGCCTTCACCGCGGCGGGCGGATCGCGGCTCGGCGATTTCACCGGCGCGGGACAGATCGTGCTGCCGCCGGGCGACGGCCAGTCGCGGATCCTGGTCGAGCGGCTCGACGTCAGCGGCACGCGCGCGACCGGCGCGCTCGACATCGTCGACGGGGGTTTCCGCGGCCGCCTGAGCGTCAACGGCGGCGGGTGGAGCGGTGCGCTCGACTTCGCGCCCGGGGGCGAGGTGCAGCGCATCGCCGCGCAGCTCCAGGCGCGCAACGCCCGCATCGGCGGCGTCGCCGCGGTGCGCGTGGCCCAGCTGCAGTTCACCGCGCTGCTCGATCCCGCCGGCACCAAGCTCGACGCCAGCGCGCGCGGCGCCGGGCTGCGCCATGGCGCGCTGTCGGTGTCGCGCTTCGACGGCACGGTCGCGCTGGCGGGGGAGACCGGCGAGATCCGCGCCGCGATCGCTGGCTCGCGCGGGGTCGGCTTCCGTGTCCAGACCGTCACCGCCGTGACCCCCGACGGCTATACCGTGCGCGCCAGCGGCAGCATCGGCCAGCGCCCGATCCGGCTCGACACGCCCGCGGTGCTGCGCCGCGATGGCGACGCCTGGACGCTCGCCTCGACCAAGCTGAGTTTCGCGGGCGGCTCGGCGGAGGTGTCGGGACGGCTCGGCGACGACGACACGAGCGTCCGCGCCACGCTCGCCAACCTGCCGCTGGCGGTGCTCGACATCGGCTATAGCGGGCTCGGCCTCGGCGGCAGCGCGAGCGGCTCGCTCCGGCTCGACGCGCGCGCGGGCGCGGCGCCGACCGGGCGCGCCGACCTTACCGTGCGCGGGCTGACCAGATCGGGGTTGGTGACCTCGTCGACGCCGGTCGACATGGGGCTGGCCGCGGTGCTCGCGCCCGACCATGCCGGCGTGCGCGTGGTGATGCAGTCGGCGGGCAGGATCGTCGGGCGCGCGCAGGCGCAGCTCAAGCCGCTCGGCAGCGGCAGCCTGGTCGAGCGGCTGTCGCGCGCCGGGCTGTTCGCGCAGGTGCGCTACAGCGGCCCCGCCGACACCTTGTGGCGGCTCACCCGGATCGAGCTGTTCGACCTGACCGGGCCGGTCGCCTTCGCCGCGGACGTCACCGGCACCACCCAGGCGCCGCAGCTGCGCGGCGTGGTGCGCGCGTCGGGCGCGCGGATCCAGAGCGCGATCACCGGCACCTCGATCACCAATGTCGCGGCGAGCGGGCGCTTCAGCGGCTCGCGGCTCCAGCTCGATCGCTTCACCGGTGACACCGCGCGCGGCGGCAAGGTGTCGGGCAGCGGCTGGTTTGACCTCCGCCCGACCGGCGTCGCGCTCGACCTGAGCGTCGATGCCGACCACGCCGTGCTGATCGACCGCGATGACATCGGCGCGACCGTCACCGGCCCCATCACCTTCCGCTCCAACGGCGACGGCGGCGTGATCGGCGGCGACGTGCGGCTCGACACCAGCCGCTACAAGTTCGGCCAGGCCACGGTCGCGAGCGCGCTGCCGCAGGTGGCGGTGCGCGAGATCAACGTGCCCGGCGGCGACAATGCCGATGACGAGGTGGCGGCACCGTGGCGGCTCGACGTCCGCGCGCGCGCGCGCAACGGGCTCATGGTCACCGGCCTCGGCCTGTCGAGCGAGTGGACCGCGCAGATACAGATCGCGGGCACGCCGACCGACCCGGCGCTGACCGGCCGCGCCGACCTGGTGCGCGGCGACTATGAGTTCGCCGGGCGCGAGTTCGAGCTGTCGCGCGGGATCATCCGCTTCGCCGGCGAGGTGCCCGCCAATCCCGCGCTCGACATCGAGGCGAGCGCCAACACCACCGGGCTCAACGCGACGATCCGAGTCACCGGCGTCGCGCTCAAGCCCGAGATCAGCTTCACCAGCACGCCCGCCCTACCGCAGGACGAGCTGCTGTCGCGACTGCTGTTCGGCACCTCGATCACGAACCTGTCCGCGCCCGAAGCGCTCCAGCTGGCGGCGGCGGTGGCGGCGCTGCAGGACGGCGGCGGCGGGCTCAACCCGATCAACGCGGTGCGCCGCGCCGCTGGGCTGGACCGGCTGCGCATCCTGCCCGCCGACCCGCAGACCGGGCAGGGCACGTCAATCGCCGCGGGCAAATATGTGACGCGGCGGATCTACGCCGAGATCATCACCGACGGCGCCGGTTACTCGGCGACCCGGGTCGAGTTCCAGGTGACACGCTGGCTGTCGCTGCTGTCGTCGATCTCGACGCTGGGGCGGCAAAGTGCCAACGTGCGGGTGTCGCGCGATTATTGACCTAGGTCGCGTTTCACCGCCGGAATGGCGTGACGAACACGGGGGTCGAGGCGCTGCGGCGCGAGTGAGCGTGGGGGGGGGGCAGGAATGCGACGGGGATGGTGTGCGGCCGCGGCGGTCGCGCTGGCATGGGGTGTCGGCGCGGCGGCACAATCGCCGGCCGCGCTCAACGATGCGCCGCCTCCGCCGCCCGCCGCGGCCACGCGCCCGCCGACCGCTGTGGCGGACGACATGAGAGGCGTGCTGGAGCAGCTGCCGCTGCTCGGCGCACGACCGATCGCGACGCTCACCCCGGTCGAGGCGCGGCTCGAGCCCTCGGCGGCGGACGCGTACAACGCCGCCATCCGCAAGTCGGGCATGTCGGTCGCGCCCGATGCGACGGTGACGACGCAGGATCTCGCCTACGGCACGGACCCGATGCAATATGCGCGCCTCTACCGGCCGGGTGCGGCGGCGGGAACGGGCGCGCCGCTGCCGCTGCTGGTCTATTATCACGGCGGCGGCTGGGTACTGGCGGATCTCACCGCCTATGACGCGACCCCGCGGCTGCTCGCCAAGCAGCTCAACGCGATCGTGGTCTCGGTCGAGTATCGGCGCGCGCCCGAGTTCCGCTTCCCGGCGCAGCACGACGACGCCGCCGCTGCCTATGGCTGGGCGGTGCAGAACGCCGCCGCCTGGGGGGCCGACCCGGCGCGCGTCGCGCTGGCGGGCGAGAGCGCGGGCGGCAATCTCGCGCTCAACACCGCGATCTACGCGCGCGACCATGAACTGGCGCGGCCGGCGCACGTGCTCGCGATCTACCCGATCGCCAACAGCGACCCCGCGCTGCCGTCCCGGCGCGATTCGGCCGGCGCGACCCCGCTCGACACGGCGATGCTCGGCTGGTTCGCGCATTATCATAGCGCGAACGCCGGCGACGCCGCCGACCCGCGGCTCAACCTGGTCAAGGCCGACCTGCGCGGGCTGCCGCCGGTGACGATCGTCAACGCCCAGATCGACCCGCTGCGCTCCGACGGCGAGACGCTCGCCCAGGCGCTGCGCGGCGCCGGCGTGAGCGTGCAGCAGCGGACATACAACGGGGTGACGCACGAGTTCTTCGGCATGGGCCGGCTGGTGCGCGGCGCCTATGACGCCGAGCTCTTCGCGGTGGCGCGGCTCAAGTCGGCGTTCGGCCTGTGAGGAGAGGGATGATGCGCGCGATCGCCGGGCTGATGACGTTGGCCGCCGCGATGATGACCGCTCCCGCGGGAGCGCAGGCGATGTCGCCCGCCCGCTACCTCGAGGCGGCGGGCGCGGCGGACCTGTACGAGCGCGCGGCGAGCCAGATGGTGCTCGAGTCCACCACCGACGCGAAGGTGCGCGAGTTCGCCCGCATGATGCTGGCCGATCACGCGCGTGGCAGCGCGACGCGGCGCGCGGCGGCGGCGCGCGCCAGGGTGCGCGTGCCCGCGGCGGCGCTGACGCCGCTCCAGACCGAGCTGATCGTCGAGCTGCGCGCCGAGACCGGCCTGGCGCGCGACGCCACCTATGTCGCGCAGCAGCGCGCCGCGCACGCGCGGGCGCTGTCGCTGCATCAGGCCTATGCCGCGCGTGGCAGCGCGGCGGCACTGAAGGCGGCAGCAGCGCGCATCGCGGCGATGGTGGCACGCCACGCGGAGGCGCTGAAGGCGATGTGACGGGCCGCCCGGCGACCGCCCTCACCGTGGCGGGAGCGGGGTCGGGAAGGCCTGATCCGCTGGGGGGGGCACCGTGCTTCGTCCACAGATCGATCGCCGGCTCGCCGCCGCGGCCTCGCTCGCTCGATAAAAGATGCCCTCTTCGACGGGCGCGCGCGTCGAACCTCTACAAAGCCCTCAGGTCCGCAGGCGATCAGGGGGAGAGGCACATGCATTACAGGGCTTCGAGCGCCGGCTATCATCTGACCGCCGTCGCCGCGACCGCGCTGAGCATCGCCCAGGCGCACGCCCAAACCCCGACCGAGGCACCCAAGCCCGGCACCCTTACCGAAGCGCCGGACGGCGAGGTCGTCGTCACCACCACGGCGCAGAAGCGCTTCGAGAACATCCAGGACGTGCCGCTGGCGGTCCAGGTCGTCAATCCCGCGCAGCTGGAAGCGCAGGGTGTCCACCACTTCCAGGAGCTGGAGCAGGTGATGCCCTCGCTCATCGTCCGCCCCGCCAACCAGCCGGTGAACACCAACGTCTCGATCCGCGGCGTCGGCACCTTCGCCTATGCGATCGGCGTGGAGTCGAGCGTCGCCGTCACGGTGGACGGCGCGCCGGTCGCCTTTCTCGCGCGCGCCATCAGCGATCTGCCCGACGTCGCGATGATCGAGGTGCTGCGAGGGCCGCAGAGCACGCTCTACGGCAAGGCGGCCTCGGCGGGCCTGATCAAGATCATGACGACGCAGCCGACCAACGACCTGCACGTCCGGGCCACCGCGCGCCTCACCGACGATCACGAGTTCGCCGAGCAGCTCAGCCTCACCGGACCGCTGACCGACACGCTGGGCTATGTCGTCACCGGCGGCTTCACGCACTGGGACGGCAACCTCCGCGACACCGTCAGGGACAAGCGCGTCGGCGGGCGCGACACGATCACGACCCGCGGCAAGCTGCGATGGCGCGCGACGCCGGACCTCACCTTCACGCTCTCCGGCAATTACGTCGAGGGCAGCACGGACTTCGGCCGGCCGTTCATCCGGCTGGATCCCGCGGCCCGGCTGCGCAGCGACCCCGCGCTCACCCCGGCAGCGGTCCTTCCCGGCGTCGAGGTCGGCCCCGGCAATCAGACGGTCGCGTACAACGCAAGGTCGGGGACCGACTATCACGGCAGCGGCGCCCTGCTGCGCAGCGAATGGGATCTCGGCAAACTCAGCTTCCTGAGCCTGACCAACTATGATCGCTTCAAGCTCTACGATTATCTCGACTTCGACGACACCGCCTCGTCCGAGCGCCATGGCAACGCGCGCGAGATCGGGCGCTTCGAATCGCGCCTGTTCACGCAGGAGGTGCGCGTCCTCTCGCCCGGCGACTCCGCCTTCCGCTACGCGCTCGGCCTCTATTATGCCGACACCCGCTTCGAGCGACCGTTCGAGCGCGGCTCCGGCTTCGCGCTCTCCCATCTCTACGCGACCGCCGGCTCGCGCCAGATCGCCGGTTTCGGGCAGCTGGACTGGGAGTTCGTGCCCACGCTCACCGCCACCGCCGGCGGTCGCGTCCAGAACGAGCGCGTTCGCTACACGTTCGACGACCTGCTCGTCGCCCAGCGTGATCCGCAGGCGACGCATCACTACGCCGGCCATGACGGCGACGACGCCGCGACCTACCGGCTCGGCCTGGCGTATCAGGCGACGCGCGACCTGATGCTCTTCACCAATCATGCGACCGGCTACAAGGGCCAGGCCTACGACCTTACCACCGGCTTCGACCAGAAGCGGGCCGATGGCGGACCGATCCGCCCGGAACGGTCGCGCGACCAGGAGATCGGGGTCCGCAGCCAGTGGTTCGAACGGCGCCTCACCGCCAACCTCACCTTCTTCGACACGCATTACCGCGACCTGCAGGCGCAGACGGTCGAATTCTACCCCGACGGCAGCTATCGCAATCGCCTGACCAACGTCGGCCGGCTGGTCACGCGCGGCGTGGAGGTGGAGACCGCGGCGCGGCCGACCGGCGACCTCACCCTCGCCGCCAACGCCACCTACCTGCGCGCCCGCTATCTCTCCTTCCCCTCGGCGCCCTGCTTCCCGCTACAGACGGTCGCACAGGGCTGCGTCGGTACGCCGGCGCGGCAGGACCTCTCGGGCGAGCGCCTGCCGCAGGCGCCGACCTGGCGGCTCGACGCCAGCGCCGAATACGCGCCCGAGCTCGGCCAGCATTATCGCGGCGTGATGCAGGCGGCGTGGCAATATCAGGGCGCGCTGTCGTACGCGCCGCGCGATCCGGAGCTGTGGCAGCGTGCCTATCACATCGCCAACGTCAGTCTGGGGCTGCGCGAGGCGGATCGACACTGGGACGCCGCGGTCTTCGTCGACAATGTTTTCGATCAGCGGCATTATACGTCGCTCGTCAACAACGCGAACAACTTCGGCGGCCACGTCGCCACCGCGGCGCTGCTGCCGCGCGACTTCCGACGTTTCGGCGGTATCCGCGTGGGGCTCAGCTTCTGACGTCTGATCCATCCTGAAAGCGACGTGCTCGCGGTGATCCCGGCACGGTCGCGCCGGTCGTCGGACCAGCCGGTGAGATCCTCAATCGCTACGTCACCAAACACGAGAGAAGAAGGCGGCAGTCGCTTTCATGAAGAAGGCGCTCAAGCGCTACGGCCCGCCCGAAGCGATCACCACCGATGGTTTGCGCTGCTACGGTGCCGTGCTGACCGAGCTCGGCATGCGCGAGAAGCAGGAGGTGGCCCGCTGGGCTAACAACCGGGTAAAGCTGCTGTTCACGCGACAAGTGAGTTGGCGCAAGAATAAATAAGCCGAGATCGATCCGTCATGTGCTCTCTTGACGCCTGATCACCTCTACCTTGCTTCAGCGAAGCGAACGTTAGTACCGAGCCCGCAGTGTGATCCCATAGCGTGCCGGCTGGTTGTAGTTCACCGTTCGTCCCAGATAAGCGGTCACGCCTGCTCCGGAGGGCGCCGCGAGCAGCGCTTGCGAGATGATGTTGCGCTCGTTGGTGGCGTTGTTGGCGAAGAGCGAGATGTCGTAGCGGCCGCTGTTCAGCCGAAGGCCAGCGCGCAGATTCAGGTTGGATTGGTTCGGCACCTGCGTGTAGATCGACTGCGTGACCCCCGTCCCGTACCCAGTGGTGTGGGAGAATTGCGCGTAGCTGTAGAATTCGGTGCCCGACGCGACTTGCACGTCCCATGATGGCGTCGCGGAAAGCGCCCATCTCGGCGAGTAGGGCGCGCGCTGGCCTTCGGCGTCGATGTTGGCGATGCCGTTGTAGCTGAGCTCGGCGGGTGCCGGGAGCGACGGCGCTCGGGTATAGTTCGCATCGTTGTAATTGCCGTCGAAGGTCAGGCGGAAGCCGCCGCCGACGTTCGCGGCCACGCTCCATTCGAGCCCTCGCGCTCGAATGTCCCCCACGTTGGTGGCGCCGCGCTGCGGCGTGCCATCGGGCAGCACGAATGAGATCGACGTCTGGAAGCCATTGAGCTGCTCCTGGTACACCGCGAGCGACAAGGTGAGATGGCGGTCGAGCAGCGACGCCTTGAGGCCCACCTCGATGTTCTTCGTCGTCGTCGGCTGGATCGCCGGCGCCGACGGGCTGAGCGAGCGATTGTTGAGATCCAGCCCGCCGGCCTGGAAACCGGTCGCGTAGGTGACGTAGCCGGTCACATCGGGCGCGATCTTGTACGACAGGCTGAGCGTGCCCGAGAGATTATCGTTCGACGTCTCCAGGTTGAGCGGATAGCCGCTCGTCGCGGCCGCAGTCGGATAGCCGGGGATGCGATAGGTGACCCCGGGATTGCGCTGCACCGCGTCGATGGCGGTGTAGAAGGCGAGCAGCTGCGCGTTGGTGATCCCCGCCGGCAGCGTCGCGGGCATCTGGCTGGCATCGACCGGGCTGGAGCCGTTCTTGCGATCGTACGTGTAGCGTAGCCCGCCCGTCACATCGAGCCGGTCGGTGGCATGCCAGGTCGCCTGTCCGTACGCCGCGGCGGTGCGGTTCTTGACCGTCGTGTCCTCGATGATCTGCACGCCGGTCAGCTGAGAGCGGAAGGAGAGCGGGATGGGCGTGAAGTCGGCGCCCGCGACCGTGTTGAAGGCATTGTACCAGGGTATGACGTCGGCGCCGAACTGGTGAACGACGTAGTGATCCTTCAGCTTGGAATGATAGAGGAACACTCCCGCCTGCCACTCGAGCGGGCCGCGTCGACTGGAGGCGAGACGCACCTCCTGGCTGAACTGGTCGCTGTGGCTGATGGCCATGTTTTGGTAGATGTCGAGCGGCGACGTGTCGCTGTCCTGCGGCGGATCGAAGGTCCACAAGCGCCACGCCGTGATGGAGGTCAGCGTCGCCCAACCATAATCATAATCGGCGGTCAGCGAGACGCCGGCGTTCTTGGTCTTGGTCCGGTTGTAGTTGTTGATGATGCTGGTCCGCGGGTCGACCGCCGGCGCCCAGTTCTGCACGCCCCCGAAGTCGGCTAGGCGCCCGAGCGCCGCGAACGCGTTCGACACGCGCGTGCGCTGCGCCGCGGTGGCGTTGATCCCCCAATTGCCGGGGCCGAACAGCTCGATGATGCCGCCGCCCGAGCTGAAGCCCGCCGCGCTATCGTTCTCGACGTTGAGGTCGCCCGCCAGGTTGAGCGTCAGGTCGCCCGCGGTGAGCAGGAACTGCTGGCGCACGCCCCAGCGCTTGGTGCCCGCGGTCGTGCCCTCGGCGGTCGCGGTGGGCGCGTCAATACCCTGCCGCTCGGCCGCCGCCTTGAAGGCAGGGCGGAAGGGGGTCGCGATCCAGCCGTCGGCGCGCGTGCCGAACGCCACGGTGCGGAAGGCGAGATTGTCGGTGATCGGCCCCGTGACGATCGCCTTGGCCTGCGCGAAGTCATAGCGACCGTAGGTCAGCTCGACCGTCTGGCCGGACGTGAAGCTCGGCTTGTTGAAGGTGATATTCAGCGCGCCCGCCGCGGCGTTGCGGCCGAACAGCGTACCCTGGGGACCGCGCAGCACCTCGAAACTCTGCACGTCGACAAGGTCCTGCAGCACCTGGCCCGGCCGTGACTGGTACACGCCGTCGAAATACACGCCGATCGCGTTATCGAGCCCGTCGGCCGCGGTCGGCGCATAGCCGATGCCGCGGATCGTCACGGAGAAGTTGCGCGGGTTGCCGCCGGTCGAGTTGAGGCCGGGCGTCTGATCGATCAGGCTCTGCAGATCGATCGTGCCCTTGCGTTCGAGCGTCTCGCCGCTGATCGCCTGCACCGATATCGGCACGTCGCGGATGTTCTCGGCGCGTCGCCGCGCCGTGACCACGACCTCGCCGTCGCGGGCTGCGAGCGGCGCGGTTGATCCCGCCCGCGCCAGCTCGATGCCGTCTTCAGGCAGTCGGCCGGACGGACCCTCCTGTGCCCGGGCCATGGCGGGCGCGAGCAGCGAGGCGGTCGCCAGCAACGCGCGGACGAGAACGCGGCGGTTCTTTTTCATCTTTTCCCCCACTTGCCGACTTAATCCCGATCGGTTTAGTAGGGTTTCGTAGTTGGTTGAATTCAGATCGATAAAGTAGGGATTGTTTCAACGGTATGAAGTTTTTCTGCATCGCACCGTCCGACCCGCCGCCGCACTCTCCGGGTCGGCTTAGCGAGGGAGCAGATATGGCGCCGAGGAGAGCCTGGCGGGGGCGCAGCCTGGGCCGTCGCGTTTCGGGCGTGTCAAGCGATGAGGGCCGCGCCGCGCTCGAGCCCGCCGTCGCGCCGCGCTCTCTGCCCGGCGACACATATCGCGGACAGACCGCGTCGTTCACGACCGCACCGGTGCCCGCCTGATGGCGCAGGCCGCGGCCCGCCTGCCTCGGGGCTCGGCCGCGCTCGCCGCCTTCGTGGCGGTGTCGGTCGCGCTGCTGATACTGTTCGCGCCCGCGCGCCGGGCGGCGCAGGCCGCAGTGGGGCTCCCGCTCGCGGCGCCGCTGCCGCAGCGCGTTCCCCCGGACGTGGTGCTGCGGGTCGGCGATCCCGTCACACGCTGGGTGTTCGAGCACAACGGCTGGGAGAAGGAACTCCCGTTCCGCATCGAATGGGCGGAGATCACCGGCGGCCCCGACGTGACCGAGGCGTTCCACGCCGGCGTGCTCGATGTCGGCTTCGGCGCGAGCGTGCCGCCGATCCACGCGGTGTGGACCGGCATACCCGTGCGTATCATCGCCTTTCGCGAATATGCCGAGCGTTCGGGGCGGCAGGCCTATGTCTTCGGCATCGCGCCGCGCGCTAAGATCAGGACGATCGCCGACCTGCGCGGCAAACGCATCGCCTTCAGCCCCAGCCAGGTGCAGGCGCAGGTCGTGATCGAGACGCTGAGGGCCGCGGGCATCCCGCGCGATCAGGTGACGCTGGTCGAGCTGCCGTCCAGCATCGGCGGGGATGTCTATTCGAACGCGCTCGCATCGGGCGCGGTCGATGCGGCACCGATCCGCAACGATCTGGTCGCGCAGCGGTATCTGCGCGACAATGGCGCGCGCGGCGCGCGGCTGCTCGAGCACCCGCCGTTCCGCGACGACGGCGGCAACGTCTACGTGCCCGAGGCAGCGCTCACTGACCCAGGCAAGGCGGCCGCGCTGCGCCTCTTCGCCGCCTATTGGGGCCGCGCCCAGGCGTGGATCAACGCGCATCCGGAGGATCTGGCTCGCGGCTATTACGCCGGCCAGCGAGGGTTGCCACTCGATGACGCGCGCATGCTCGCCAAGTACATCACCAACGTCTCGGTGCCGCGTCGCTGGAAGGGCGCGATCGCCTACGAGCAGGCCGCCATCGACACGCTCGGCCCGGAAACCGGCCGTCCGCGTCTCGACGCCGCGACGCTGTTCGACCGCCGCTTCGAATCGATCGCTGGTGACGCCGCAGCGACCGACAGGAGAGATCCGTCATGAACGCCATCTCGCAAGATCTGAGCATCGCTAAGGCGGAGGAGCGGCGGCCCATCGACCCGCCGGTCGCCTACCTGCCGCGAAGCGCGCGCGTACCGCGGCGATCGCTGAGCCCGGGCGCGCCGGCGCGCTATGGCAGCCTGCTCGGGCCAGGTCTGTTGCTGCTCTACTGGTCGGTCCTGTCGATGTCGGGCTGGCTCGACCCGCGCATCCTGCCCGCTCCCTGGACCGCGATCACGACCGGGGCCGAGCTGATCCGCGAGGGCCGGCTTCAGGAGCATCTCGCCGTGTCCGCCGGTCGCGCGATGACGGGACTGGGCGTCGGCGTCGCGATCGGGACCGCGCTGGCGCTGCTGTCGGGCCTGTCGCTGCTCGGCGGCTATGTCATCGACGGGCTGGTGCAGATCAAGCGCGGCGTGCCGATCCTGGCGCTGATCCCGTTCATGATCCTGTGGCTCGGCATCGGCGAGACGATGAAGGTCACGCTGATCGCCACTGCGGTCTTCGTCCCCGTCTACATCAACACGCACAATGCCTTGCGCGCGATCGACCTCCGCCATGTCGAACTCGCCGAGACGGTGCGGCTGACGCGGTGGCAGTTCCTCCGCCATGTCGTCGTGCCGGGATCATTGCCCGGCTTCCTCACCGGTCTGCGCTTCGGCGTCACCTCGTCCTGGCTCGCGCTGGTGGTGGTGGAGCAGCTCAACGCGACGAGCGGCATCGGCTATATGGTCACGCTTGCGCGCAACTATGCGCAGACCGATGTCATGCTCGTCGGCCTCGTCGTCTATGCGCTGCTCGGCTTCGGTTCGGACGCGCTGGTACGCCAGCTCGAACGTCGCCTGCTCGGCTGGCGCCGGACGCTCGGCCGATGAGCGGCTGGGGGCCATCGCCCGCGGTGCAGGTGCGCGCGCTCACTCGCTCCTTTACCGCAAAGGGCGTGTTGAACGGCATCGACCTCGACATCGCGCCGGGCGAGTTCGTGGCGCTGCTTGGGCGCAGCGGATCGGGCAAGAGCACGCTGCTGCGCGCGCTGGCGGAGATCGACCACGAGGCCGAGGGTTCGGGCGAGATCCGCCTCCCGGAGCGACTCTCGGTGATCTTCCAGGATGCCCGGCTGCTGCCGTGGATGCGCGTGCTCGACAACGTGCTGCTCGGTGTCTCGGGCCAGCGCGCACGGGCCGGCGAGGTGCTCGCCGAGGTCGGTCTCGCCGGGCGCGAGCGTGCCTGGCCGCACGAGCTGTCGGGCGGCGAGCAGCAGCGCGTCGCTTTGGCGCGCGCGCTGGTACGGGAGCCCAAGTTGCTCCTGGCAGATGAGCCGTTCGGTGCGCTGGACGCGCTGACACGGGTGCAGATGCACGCGCTGCTGCGGCGCCTGGTCGACGCGCATCGCCCCGCGGTGCTGCTCGTGACGCACGACATCGACGAGGCGATGCTGCTCGCCGACCGGATCGTGCTGCTCGACCAGGGCCGGCTCGCAGCTGACCTGCCGGTCGCGCTGCCTGGTGCCGGCGTCGCCCGGCGCGCGCGCATGGCCGAATTGCGTGCGACGCTCCACCGCCTGCTTGGCGTCGAGGACGTGGCCGAAGATCATACGGAGGCTGCGCCTCCTCCCGCCACGGAGGTACGATATGGCTGACGCGACCTCCCTCGCGTACCGCACCGATGTGGCCGCCGGACGGCGCGACACGCGGCTGTACGATCGCTACCGCACGCCGCTCGACCTGTCCGTGGCATGGAACGAGACGCTCGACACGATCGTGGCGCATCGCTCAGTGCGCGCCTATCGCCCCGATCCGGTGCCTGCGGGGGCGGTCGAGCTCGCGGTCGCTGCCGCGCAGTCGGCGCCGACTTCATCCAACCTTCAGCCATGGACCGTCATCGCGGTCGCGGACCCCGACCGCAAGGCTCGGCTGGCGGCGCTCGCGGGCAACCAGAAGCAAATCCTCCAGGCGCCTTTGTTCCTGCTGTGGATCGTCGACCATCAGCGCCTCACCCGGATCGGTGACCGGGTCGGCACCCCTGCGGAAGGGCTGCACTTCCTCGAGAGCTTCCTGCTCGGAGCGGTCGACACGTCGTTGGCGGCGCAGAATGCCGTCGTCGCGCTCGAGGCGATCGGGCTGGGAAGCTGCTATATCGGCGGCATCCGCAACAAGCCCGCCGAGGTCGCCGCCGAGCTCGCGCTGCCGCCGCGATCCTTCGCGCTGTTCGGCCTTACCGTCGGCTATCCCGATCCCGCCGCGCCCGCCTCGGTCAAGCCGCGACTGCCGCAGAAGGCCGTGCTGTTCCGCGAGCGCTACGGCGCGAGCGACCACGCCGGCTTGATCGCCGCCTATGACGCGCGGCTGCGCGGCTTTCAGCGCGAGCAGGCGATGCCCGAGCGCGACTGGAGCGAACAGGCGAGCCAGCGCGTGCGCGGCATCGACTCGCTCGCCGGCCGCCACCTGCTGCGCGACGTGCTCCACGGTCTCGGCTTCCGCCTCGACTGATCCGCGACCCTTCAGCCGGAGATCCCCATGACGAACCCCTCCGAATTCCTCTGGTACATCCCCAACCAGGTCGAGGGCGGCCACCGCGGCGACGTGAGCGATCATGACTCGTCCGGCCTCGAGACGCTGACCGCGCACGCGCGCGCGCTCGAGGAGCATGGCTGGCAGGGCGCGCTGATCGGTACCGGTTGGGGGCGACCGGACACCTTCACCGTGGCCGCCGCGCTCACCGCGCGCACGACCACGTTCGAGCCGCTGATCGCGGTCCGGCCGGGCTATTGGCGCCCGGCCAATTTTGCCTCCGCCGCGGCGACGCTTGACGCGCTGAGCGGCGGTCGGGTGCGGGTCAACATCGTGTCCGGCCAGGACAATCTAGCCGCGTACGGCGACAGCGAGGGAGATCAGGCGCACCGCTACGACCGGACGAAAAGCTTCATGCGACTGGTGCGGCGGCTGTGGACCGAGACCGACGTGACGTTCGAGAGCGAGCATTTCCACGTCGCCAACTCCACGGTCGTTCCGCGCATCACGCCGCGCGGCGAGCGCCGGCACCCGCGGCTCTACTTCGGCGGCGCGTCCGCAGCGGCCGAGCGCGTGGCGGCGGCCGAGGCCGACGTCCAGCTCTTCTGGGGCGAGCCGCTCGCCGACGTGGCCGAACGGATCGAGCGGCTGAAGCGCCTCAGCCGCGACCTCGATCGCGACCTGCCGCCACTCGAGTTCGGGCTGCGCATCACCACGTTGGTGCGCGACACCACCGAACAGGCGTGGGCGGACGCCGAGGCGAAGGTCGACGAGATGGCCGCGCGCCAGGGCAAGGTCGACCAACATCGCGCCTTCAAGGCGGTGGGACAGCAACGTCTGCTCGATCTCCACGCCCGCGGCGAGGTGCTCGACGGCAACCTCTACACCGCGCCCGGTCGCTACGGCGGGGGTGGGGCCGGCACGACATGGCTCGTCGGCTCGGCCGCGGACGTCGCGGCATCGCTGCGCAAGTATCGCGATCTGGGAATCAACAGCTTCATCCTCTCCGACACGCCCTATCTCGCCGAGATCCGACGCCAGGGCGACCAGCTGCTCCCGCTGCTGCGCGACGTGCCCGCGGCGCCCCCGCTCGCTGCCCATCAGGCCGCGTGACCCATCGAGCCAGAGCGGATGACGAGATGGTAGCAGGCGGGGGTCTGCTCCACCGTCGCACCCTGCTGGCCGCCGGCGCGGCATCGGCGGGCGCGCTGCTGGGTGGTGCAGCGGAGGTCGGCACGCGCTCGCCGGCATGGATGCTGACGCCGGGAGCGCCGCTCTCGCGCGGCGGCAGCGGCGACGGCATCACGCGGCTCGTGCCCGACCTTCCCTTCGCCGGCAGCGGCTCGTCGCGCACCCCGATCGATCTGCTGGCGGGGACGATCACGCCGTCCGCGCTGCACTTCGAGCGTCATCACAACGGCGTACCCGCGATCGATGCCGATCGGCACGCGTTGCTCATCCACGGCTTGGTGCGCCGGCCGCTCCTGTTCCGCTACGATGACCTGCTGCGCTATCCGCGACACACGCGCACCCTCTTCATCGAGTGTTCGGGCAATAGCGGCTCGATCGCCGCGCCCGAGCCGGAGCAGGCGAGCGCCGGCCAGATCAACGGGCTGCTCTCCTGCTCCGAATGGAGCGGCGTGCTGCTGTCGACCCTGCTCGACGAGGCCGGGGTCGATCCCGCCGCGCGCTGGATGCAGGCCGAGGGCGCGGACGCCGCGGCGATGACGCGAAGCATTCCGCTCTCGCTGCGCGACGACGCCATGATCGCCTTGCTGCAGAACGGCGCGCCGCTGCGTCCCGAGCAGGGCTATCCGATGCGGCTGCTGTTGCCCGGCGTCGAGGGCAATGCCTCGGTCAAGTGGCTGCGTCGGCTGCGCCTGCTCGCCGCACCCGCTTTCTCGCGCGACGAGACGTCGAAATACACCGACCTGCACGCGGACGGCACGGCCGACGCCTTCTCGCTGCGCATGGGCGCCAAGTCGATCATACTGCGCCCGTCGTTCGGCCACGATCTCCGCGCGCGCGGCGCGATCGAGATCAGCGGGCTCGCATGGTCGGGGCGGGGGCGCGTGCGCAGCGTGGCGGTGTCGGCGGACGGTGGCAGGAGCTGGGCCGATGCCGCGCTCGACCGCCCCGTGCTGCCGCAGGCGCTCACCGCGTGGCGCATCCCGTGGCGCTGGAGCGGCGCTCCGACGACGCTGATGAGCCGGGCCATCGATGAGACCGGTGCGGTGCAGCCCACACGCGCCGCCTGGCGCGCGCGCTATGCTCCAGGCCAGCGCTACCATGCCAACGCCGTCCAGAGCTGGGCGGTCGACTCCCGCGGCCGGATCACGCATGTTTATGCGTGAAGCCGCGCTGCTGCTCGCCGCACTCCTCGGTGCCACCGGGTGCAGCGGCGGCGACGATGGCCCGGATGCCACGCCTCACCTCGGTCGTCCCGCGCCGGCCGATGTCGTGCGCCGCGAAGACATCTCGATCCTGTCCGACGGCACCGGACTGCCGCCCGGCTCGGGTACGGTGGCGCAGGGACGCGCGACCTTCAGCGCGAAATGCGCCGCCTGCCACGGCGAGGCGGGGGTGGGCGGAGCGGCGGAGCGACTGACCGGCGGCATCGGCACGCTCGCCGCGCCCCAGCCGGTCCGCTCGGTGGCGAGTTACTGGCCCTATGCGCCAACGCTGTTCGACTACATTCGCCGCGCCATGCCGCTCACCGCGCCGCAATCGCTGACCGACGACGAAGTTTATGGTCTTGCCGCCTATCTGCTTTCGATCGACGGCATCGTTGGCGCTGACGTTCGGATCGACGCGGCGACGTTGTCGCAGGTCAGGATGCCCAACCGCGACGGCTTCGTCAGCCTGGAACCCCGGGCGTTCGACGGCAACATCGACCGCGTGCCCAGCCCTCAGGAGAAGTGAACGTGAAGACTGCGATCGTAACCGCCGCCACCTCAGGTATCGGCGAGGCGACCACCCGCGCGCTGGTGCGCGCCGGCTGGCAGGTGATCGCCACCGGCCGCCGCGCTGAGCGGCTCGAGCGACTGGCGGCCGAGCACGGCGGCCGCGTCCACATCGCCGTGTTCGATGTCACCGACCCGGCTGCGCTCGACCACGCGCTCGACTCGCTGCCTGACGGATTTGGCGGCATAGCAGGGCGCCGGGAGTGACCGCTTACGGGTCGGGTCACGAGGGCAATGACAAGGAGGGTAGAGCCTCGATCATTGGACGGGCGAGCACGTATCCCTGGCACAAAGTAATCCCGAGCTCGCGGACCGTACGAAGTTCCGCGGCAGTCTCGATGCCCTCTGCGATGCAGCGGACGCCCAGCGCGTCTGCCATCTGCACCACACCTGCGACGATGATCTGGCGCGCGGTCGACGCATCGATGCCGCGGATCAGAGCCATGTCCAGCTTTAACATGTCGGGGTGCAGGTCGGCGAGAAGCCCCAGCCCGGCGTAGCCCGCGCCGAAATCGTCGATCGCCGTCGTGAACCCGCGTGTCCGGTAGGCGTCGATGATGTGGCGGACATGCGGCACGTCGCGCATCCGTTCATCTTCGGTGAACTCGAACATGAGCCGACCAGGGTCGAAGCCGACACGTCGCGCCGCGGAGAGTGACGCGCGGATGCACGCGTCGGGCTCGTACACGGCGTTCGGCATGAAGTTGATCGACAGCTTTGCGCCGTCGTCGGGAGCGAACAAGCGACCGGCCAGTTCGATCGCCTTCACCCGGCATGCCTGATCGAACCGGTAGATGAGCTCGGGCGAGACAGCGGACAATATGTCACCCGCAGATCGGCCGTCGACGCCACGCACCAGCGCCTCATAGGCGAAGACATCGCCTGTGCGGATATCTACGATGGGCTGGAACGCCATCGTGATATCGATTGGTAGCGCGGCGCCGCTGCGGCAGTCGCGACAGGGTTTGACAAGCGGTGACGCGGACGATCGGGCGACGTTCTTGGCCGAGATTGACGTGTGGATCATGACCAGTCTTCGAGTTTGCCCATGGCGTTGCGCGGCAGGATGGTGCCGAACCGCAGAAGGCGCGGGCGCTCCGCCACCGACAGCCGCTCGGAGATCGCGCGATCGACCAGCGGGGACAAGCTCGCGACGTCGTGGCCGTCGGCTGGGACGATGAACGCCTTTAGCCGGCCATTGCCGTTCAGGCGCACTGCCGCGTCGGCGATGCCGTCAAGCCCACGCAGCATGGCCGCCACCCGCTCAGGCCAGACGTTCTGTCCGCCTACCTGGACCGCGCCATCGCGTCGACCAATCAGGCGCAGGCGGCGTTCGCCGACCCGCTCGATGTGATCGGGCAGCGGGTAGCGGCCGCCGTGAGCGTCAACCAGCCCCCACTCGCCGTCGCCTTGTGGCAGCAACCGCCATCGGGGCAGGAGGTCGTAAAAGGTCGCCGGGTGGAGGCGGAAGGCGATTCCGCCGGTCTCGGACGAGCCATAGACGTCGAGGAGGTGGGTAAGCCCCGAGGCTTCGAGCTCGGCTGCGAGGGCCGCGTCGAGTGGTCCGGCCGAACTGATACCGATGATATCGGCAGGAAAGCGGCGCGTCAGGCGCGATAGCGCCTGCCATTGATCGGGCACGCCGACGACCAGGTCGCCGGGGGTCAGGTCAAGCGCCGTGCCGATCGTCGGGGAGACGACAGGCACACCGAGCACGTCCGGCAACAACGCCGTCCAGATGAGGCCGTACATGTGATGTGCCGGTACAAGCGCCACCACGCGACGCCGCCCTGGCAGCTGGGACGCCATGAACCGCGCCTCTTCAGCGAGGTCAGCGACGGCGTGCGAGCACAGCACGGGTTCGCCCGTCGAGCCCGATGACCTGACAGTTATCCGACCTTCGCCTGCGCCGTGGTGATGCATGATCCAGTCTGTCCACGCGCCGACGGTGCCAGGCGGTTCAAGGCCGAGCATGGCATCGTCCAGCTCGAACGCCTCCGCGAGCGCTCCGAGGGCGGCCAGCCGCTCGAGCGAGTCGAGGCCAAGCCCCTCGTCGGCGATGGCCGTCGTGCTCGCCCACGGGGGCGGCATCGGCAGATCGCCGCCGCGCAGGCGGCGCATCTCCGCCGCGACGACGGCGCAGGCGATCCGGTGCATCGCCTCGCGTGAGGGACAAGACGTCATGCAGCGTCGGCAGTCAGACGATGGACCTGGTTCCGCCCGGCCTGCTTGGCGGCGTACAGTCGCTCGTCTGCCAGCTTGATCAACGAGTCTATCGAGCCGCCCGCCTCGTCCAGCGTAGCGCAGCCGAGGCTGGCCGTCGCCGTCAGAGCACCGTCCGGCGTCTCAATCGAGATGGCCGCTATGCGATGGCGCATCTGCTCGGCCAGTCCGAGCGCCTGCTCGCGGTCATATCGGGGCAGTAGCGCGCCGAATTCCTCTCCGCCGAGACGCGCGAAGATCCCACGGGGAGGGAGCAGCGTCGCACAGACCTCGGCGACCCGGCGGAGGAGGAGGTCACCCATCGGATGGCCATAGGTGTCGTTCACCGATTTGAAATGGTCGAGATCGAGGACGATCAGCGACAGGCTGTGACGCAGTTCACGCCAGTGGGCCTGCTCACGCTCCAAGGCTTGGCTGAAATGGCGTCGATTAGCGGCCCCGGTGAGATGGTCGCACGTCAACAGGCGCCTCACGTCCTCAGCGGCCGCCTCGCGTCGTGGCACGTCGCGCAGGATGACGGAGAAGCCAGTGAACGGCGATGTATCCAGCTCCGACCGAGCCACGACGAGGCGCTGACACCAATAGCGCTCGCCGTTCGCTCTCGCCTGCCATCCTTCCTGCAGGTGCCAGCCGTCTCGACCGGCGATCTCGATCTGCTCGCCGAGCCGCAGATCACCGCCCGTGTTGTCGCACTGAAGCACCTCGGCCAGGTTGCGGCCCATTGTCACTGCGCTATCGAAGCCCGTCTGACGCGTGAAGCAGGCGTTTGCTGCGGTGATCACCCCCTCCACATCGATCGCGACCGCCGCGTAGTCGTTGACGCCGTCCAGCAGGGTCGCAAACCAGGTATCAGCTTGGCGTAGCCGCTCCTCCTGCACGACCTGCTGGCTGATGTCCGACAGCGTCACCATCAGGCGATCGGCGCCGAGCTTCACCATCGTACATGCGAGAACGCGAGGAGCCTTCGTGCGCGGCCCCGGCCCCAGATCGACGAAGATGCGATGGCCGTCGCAGACCCGGCCCATCGTGGCCTGGTAGGCTGTTGCCATGCTTCGCAGTTCAGGCGCATAGTGTTCCAGCGCCGCGAACAGGTTACCGGCATCGCGCCGGCCCGCGAGCGGCAGCAGGTGCTGCATGGCATGGGGGTTCATCATGACGATGTCGCCGGCGAGATCGCACTCGATCAAGCCGACCGGACAGGCATAGAGGAACTCGAGGAGCTGCTCCTCGCTGGATTTCCCGCTCATCGCCGCGGTCTCATCGCTCGATGAGAACGTAGCGGCGAGGCATGTCCGGCGCGGCAAGCAGCTTCAGCCGGACCTTCGTGGGTCGCATCCGCAGAGTCAGAACATAGGGCACGATGTCGTCGAGGCGAGGTTCATCCTCGAAGCGCTGCGCGACCATGAAGTTGTTCATGCATTGTGCGACTGCATCGAAGAAGGGCACGCCGAGCACGGTGGACGGGTCTAGCCCCGACATCTTCGCTTCGGTGGCATTGTAGGTTTGAACAACCGTATTAGGCCCGAAGCCCACGACGCCGAAAGGCAGGGCGTCCTGCTCCGCGGTGCTCATCGACTCGAGATCGTGCAGGCTAACGGCTTCGAAACACGTTTCTTCGATCGTCACGAACGGCCTCCCTCGAACATCCGATCGTACCTCATGGAGCGTTAAACAGCGGCTAAGAATGGCGATCTGTCGCTTTGTCGAGAACTGCAGACCGGGGGGCCTGGGTCCCGCAGCGTTCCCTCTGAGATGACGCGAACGCGGGCACGGATAAGCGTCCGAAATTGGGAGGGCGCCAGATCGCCCTGGCCCGCCGCTTCTGGATCTCGGCACACTGCGTTTCACGGATCATACGCTCTTGAGCTTCGATGTGGCGGATAGCCGAGCGGCTGGATACCCTGTCAGTTGCTTAATCGCTCGTCCGTTCGAGCAGCGCAGCGGCGTTGAGAGTCAGGATCGCGCGCGCTCAACCTCATCAGGTGGCGTTTCCGCCTAACCCGAGGAACGCCATAGCGTTGAACCCTATCGGATGGTCACGGGCCCGTCTCGGGAAAAGTCGCGTTATGGGATGATGCGTCCGCCTACCACGACCACTCTCTATGCCGATGCCGTCACATGGTCTGTCATCGGAGGCTTGGCGCTGAGCTGTGTGCTGCTAAGCCAGGTGCTTGGTTTCAGCCTATCGCCTGCACACGCTGTCTTCCCTACGTTAGGAGTCGCCGCGCTGGTGGGTGCGCTGGTGATTGGGCGGGTTCGAGCCGATGCACGCCTGGTCGCAGGAGCCACGTCGTTTCTGCAGATAACCTTGTTCACCATCCTGGGCGTGGTGCTTGCCTATCTCCTGGCTGCAGCGAGCGGTCCGCTGTGTGATAATTGGCTGACAGTAGTGGATAAACGATTGGGCTTCGACTGGCCTGCCATATTTGCGTTAGCGGACAAACTGCCGAAGCCGATCCTGCTGATCGCCGGGATCGCCTATCACAGCCTGGTGCTGCAGATGGTCGCGTGCGTGCTGGTGCTCGCCGGAACGGGTAGGCTAGCGAGACTGCAAAGAACCATGGCCGCGGCGATCCTGGCAGGTGGGGTGACAGTCCTCGTTTCCGGACTGCTGCCCGCCACGGGCAACTTGTTCGATCCCGATCATTACCGGCAGCTTTGGGGTTCGGTCGCCTGGGGCGATCGCGGCTTGGTACGGGGGCTGCGCGACGGCTCAATCCGCCAGCTCGACCTGTCGCACATGACCGGTATTGTCAGCTTTCCCAGCTATCACGCGGCGCTCACTGTTATCTTGTTGTGGGGGCTGTACCCGCTTGCCCGGTTGCGCGTTCCGGCAGCGATCTGGGCCGGCCTGACGATCTTGGCGACGCCATTGTTCGGCGGTCATTACGCTGTCGACGTGCTGGCGGGCCTGCTGCTGGCGATCGTCGCGTTGAGCGTGGCCCGCGGCCTAGCCACGCCGGTGACCGATCGTGACGGGATGCGCCGACGCGGGCGTCGTGCTACGGAAGCGGTGCGGACGAGCGGGCTTAATGGCCGCATGCACGGCGTCGAGGTGATTCGTTGAGCTGGTACGAGAAGCTGCTGCTGGTGCTGGCCATGGTGCTGTTCATGGAAGTCTTCGCCTGGGCGACGCACAAATATGTGATGCACGGGTGGGGTTGGGGCTGGCACCGCTCGCATCATGAACCACATGACGGCGCTTTCGAGCGCAACGATCTGTATGCCGTAACCTTTGCCTTGATCGTAATCGCGCTGTTCGCGCTGGGTACGGTGTGGGAGCCGGTGTGGTGGATGGCTCTGGGGATCACCGTCTACGGTGCAATCTACGCCTTCGTGCACGACATGCTGGTGCATCAGCGGTTCGGCGTGCGCTGGGTGCCGCGGCGCGGCTATTTCAAGCGGCTGCACCAGGCGCACCGGCTGCATCACGCGGTCAAAGGCAAGGAAGGCGGGGTGAGCTTCGGTTTCCTGTTCGCACCTGATCCCGTGCGGCTGAAACGGCGTCTGGCCGAGCGTAACGGGCGGTGAGCCGGAGTCAGCACAGAAGTGATATGAAGCACGGCGTAATGCTGGCCACGGCCATCGGTCTCGCGTGGATTGCAGTGCATATCGGCTGTATCTTCTTCTGGCGATGGAGCGTTGGCACCGCGTTCCTGGCGGTGATCGTCATCGTGGCGCAGGCATGGCTCAGTACCGGACTGTTCATCATCGCGCACGACTGCATGCACGGATCGCTGGCACCTGGCTGGCCAAGACTGAACAGGGTTGTCGGGACGCTCTGCCTCGGCGCCTATGCCGGCTTGTCCTACGGCGCGTTGCTGCCCAAGCACCACGCGCACCATGCTGCACCAGGAACCGAGAGCGATCCGGATTTTCATTGTGCTGCGCCGCGTCGCGCGCTGCCATGGTTCGGCTCCTTCTTCCGCAACTATTACACCCACGGACAGATCCTGCGTATCACCGTCGCCGCGATCATCTACCTGCTGCTGGGCGCGTCACTTCTCAACATAGTCGTCTTTTGGGCGGTCCCCGCGCTACTCGCGCTGGGGCAGCTGTTCGTGTTCGGCACCTATCTCCCCCACCGGCACGGCGACCAGCCCTTCGCCGACGCTCATCAGGCCCGCAGCAGCACGCTGCGGCCGGTTTTCTCGTTGATGACGTGCTTCCATTTCGGCGCGTACCACCACGAACATCATCTCAGTCCCGGCACGCCGTGGTGGCGCTTGCCGACCTTCAGGCGGGAGTCGCTAGCGCAGCGGTGATGGCGTCCGCCGCGCCGGGGGCGCCCGCTCCGGCCGCGATCTCGGCGGCGATGCCGCGCGCGGCACGTGCGTAGCTGGGCTGATCGATGACCTCCCGCAAGGCGTTGGCCAGCGTGCGCGAACTAAGCCGACGCGGCGAAAGTGTTTGGCCTGCCCCGAGTCGGACGATGCGGGCGGCAGTAGCAGGTTGCTCGAAGCCGATCGGCAACGCCACGATCGGCACGCCGGCCGACAACGCGTCGAGCACCGTGTTGAAGCCGCCATGTAGCACCGCGGCGGAACAGCGCCGCAGCACGGCTGTCTGCGGCCAAAAGGCGCGCACCAGCGGATCGCCTGGCAGGGCGGACTCCTCGTCGCGCGACAGCCCGCCGCCATGGCCGATCACGGCGCGTGCGCCGATCGCCGCACAGGCTTGCGCCATGGTCGCGAACAGCGCCCGGCGCGATCCCTGGAGCGTTCCGAGCGAGCAGAAGACCAGCGGTGGTCCGTCGTCCGGCAGAGCCGGTTCGTGCGACTCCTCCGATCGCCACGGTGAACCGTAGAGGAACGTCGACGGCAAGGAGCGTCGGGGATAGTCCAGTCCCCGCGGGCATTGGGCGACCTGCACGCGGGGTGCGGCGCCTTCTTCGAAGCCCCACTGGCGGCGACGCGTCTCGACCACGCGGGTAATTGGTCGCATCAGCAGATTGGTCACCGCATAGCCGCCGCGGTTGCGAAATCTGCCCCATCGATCCGAACGGTAGCGCCAGCCAAGAAAGGCTGGTGGCACATCGGGCTCGCCAAGTAGGGGCAGGCCGGTCGTGGCGACGGCATAAGGAAGGTTGAGCTTCTGCGCGATGAGCGGGCCGGCCGGCTCGACCGCGTCCGCTAGGACAGCGGTGACGCCGGTCCGCTCCAGAACCGCCGGCGCTTCGTCCAGTAAACGACCGGTCATCGCTGCTGATGCGCGGATCATGCGGGTAAGTCGAACGGGTCCGGTCGGCTCGACTAAGGTGTCAATATAGGCATCGAACATGGCCGCGGCTCCGCCCGGAAGCGCCGAAAAGCCAAGCGCGGGATCTGTCACCAGGCCTTCGGCAGCTGCCATGTGCACCAAGGACACACGCCAGCCCCGAGCCTCCAGCGCTCTCGCGAGAACCTGCACGGGATTGACGTGGCCGGCCAGCGGTGCCGTGATGATGGCGATATGCCCTGATGGCGAGAAGCCATTTGGAAGAGGAATTCCGCCGCGCATCCTCAATCACCATGACGCTGCCCGAGCTGGAGGCGCAAGGAAGAAAGCGCGTCCTGGCTATGTCTGGGTGAGCTTGCGCTCAAAATGAGCGAGCGGACTTCGTTAAGAGATTCCCAGGCTCGCGGTGTGATGGCTCTATCGTCTGTTGCGGCTCGGCGCCTAGCTAGGCGCCTCGCGATCGGCGCCGGTCGGTCAAGGTGCAAGGTTGTGGTCTCCGGCACAGTCACCCGTGTGCGTTCGAGCTTGGCGTGATACAGAAGAGGGCTACGGGACCGAACGCGGCTGCGGAGGACCACGCATGCACGCCAGCGTGATCATGGTAGCAGCCGCCGTTCCCCAGCTGAGGCGATACCATCCTACGCCGTGCGCCCCGCTCAAGGCCGGGGGCAGTGGCGCGCCGGGATAGGCTCCGTAGCGGTAGTGCGGGTCTTGCCAGCCAAGCTTGTTCAGCGCGAGCGAGCCAATCAGGTAGAAGACCATATATCCCCAACCCGCCAGCTTGTTCGGCGCGAGCGACTGGAGGAAGAGCGCCAGCGCGGCGAGCAGCAGCCAGTCATGTGTTGAAGGAAGAACGTACCACACGGCTCTGTCAAAGCTTAGGCACCTCCGGAGCTCGCCGGGGTAGGAGAGGGGCATGCCCCGCCCGCGCAAGCCAGCCTCGCCGTTCCGCTACTTCAACTCGTCGCCGGAGGTGATCCGGCTGGTGGTGCTGATGTACGTGCGCTTCCCGCTGTCGCTGCGGAACGTGGAAGACCTGCTGTTGGAACGCGGTATCGACATCTGCCACGAGACGGTGAGGCTTTGGTGAGACAGGTTCGGTCCGCTGTTCGCGGGCGAGGTGCGGCGGCAGCGCACGAGCCACATGCGCGGCTTTCGTCATTGGCGCTGGCACCTGGACGAGATGTACGTGAAGCTGATCCGCGAGATGGTCTACCTGTGGCGAGCGGTGGATCATGAGGGCGAGATCCTTGAGAGCTACGTCACCCGAACGCGCGACAAGAAGGCTGCGCTCGCCTTCATGAAGAAGGCGCTCAAGCGGCACGGCTCGCCCGAGGCGCTCACCACCGACGGTCTGCGCTCCTACGGCGCTGCTCTGAGCGAACTCGGCACGCGCGAGAAGCAGGAGGTGGGTCGCTGGGCCAACAACCGGGTGGAGAACTCGCACCTGCCGTTCAGGCGATGAGAGCGGGCGACGCTGCGCTTCCGGCAGATGCGCACGTTACAGAAGTTCGCCTCGGTTCACGCCAACGTCCACAACCACATCAATCACGAACGCCACCTCGTCGACCGCCGAACCTGAAAGCAGCGCCGCTTCGCGATCGTCACGGTCTAAGAGATCGTAGTGACGTCGCGGCCCGACCTCGGGGTGATCAGCAGGCGATGATCGAGGAAGTGGACCGGTCGGATTTTACGGCATAGGTTGACATCGCGGTTGTCAGAGGAAGGGCCGAAGATTTATTACCGTGTCGTATTAGATAACGCGTATATACAACAAGTTGATAAAAAGCGCTGCTGTCGGAGTCGCGCCAACAGCGTTTTAAGCAGTTACTTCACATGGACGGCGGCGCCGGAAGGCTTGGTATCAGCAGCGTCTGGCGCGCGGCGGATGCAATCCGTATCTTGATCGGACGCGGCATTTACGCGTGACATGATGCCTTTACCAGCTTTGTCATCGGCGACATGGTCCTGTTTGCCCGAGCTATCTTGTTGATTGGTCATGGTCGACTTCCCTTATGCGTTATTGAAAAACAATGTAACCGCTCGCTGGGTATTTCGCGCCCAGCCGCTTGTCACGATCGATACTTGACACGTCGATATTTGCACAAGCCGGTTCTTCTTGTTCTTCATTCGCAATCTCTGGCAAGCGCGGCCTCCAAGTCCGCCGGGTTTACTGTTATTGTACGTGTGGTACTGCCGCTGCGTAGGATAAGGAGGGTGGCGGTTCGCCGATATACGGTCCGATCATTTCCCTCAATTATTTCTTCATCGACTTCTAAGTCGTACGTACCAGCAGGCTCGGGCCGTTCGAAACCTGCCAGTTGGAAGGGCGACCCGAAGGTGACTGTCGTTCTCGTGGTGCGAACCCCTGTCATGGAACCCACCGAACCCGGGCGACATTGGTCGCCCGATTGTCAAGCTCTAGATCAACGGCAATCAAGCCAGCTGTCAAAGGATCGGGCCTCCAGTAGGTTAAGCAACAGCATGCAATATCCACTGATCATGTCCTTATCAGGTTTAATGCGCAGGATCGGATCCATCGACGTTATTCACAAGCGTAAACGCTCTTCCTCTCAGCCGACACTGAATCCTTGGTTTGTAGGTCGCAACTGTCGGCTTGGAACCGGCGGGCAGGCTGCGCCGACGCGTCTGAACCATTTCGGCGGCGCAGCCCTGCCGTCGGCATCCTAGCTGCCGCCTCTGGCGAGCGAAGGATCGGCCTAGGCGAAGTCACCGAGGTACTTGGTCTCCGGGTCGGGCAGGTCAGAAGTGCCATCCTCCGTGCGGCTGTCGCCCTCGAGGTCGTCGGCGGTAAGGTCCTTCTGCTCCTTGCCAAGGATATCACTGTCTTCGCCGTTCTCACCGGGATCGTTGGTGCCGCCATCCTCGACGTGGTCGTGATCGTTTTGCTGTGTCATGCGGGTATCCTCCTGATGGAGAGAACGGAACGGCCGACATCCTCCGTCGGGCCCGGTTTGCTTGGGCCATAATTTTTCTTGGACGACCCACCATTACGACCCTCCCGGTCTGAGCCCGACGTCTCAGCGCGAACGTTTCTTAAGAACATACGGAGATTTGCCATGACGACCTACCCTTTGAGCGAGCCTGCCACTGCTTACGTCGGCGATAACGACGGCAACGCCATCTCAAAGCCGCTCTTCCAGGGTTCGCTGAGCGAATGCGTAGCGATCGTTGAGGGCATGCCGCAGGACGAGCGCACGTCCGCGTCGATCAAGATGGATGCGCTCGATCTCAGCTACGGTCCGGCTGAAGTGGACGAGCTGGTTCGCTTTCTTCGCGATGAAGATGCCGGCTTGTCTAACCGCGATATCGCTGATGTAGCTAAAAAAATTAAGTAGCCGCGCAAAGACGTCGCGGTCAGACGAGATCAGCGACTTCGCGATTCATGGCGGTTGGCGGCCACCCTTGGGGCACCCAAATTGTGCGTCTCTATCCCGGCGTTAGATCGCAGGAAGAGTGGCTCGGACATCTCATGTTGATCCTGATTAGTCGCGGCATCAGATCATTAGCGGATGTCCCGCCGTGTCCGCGCTTCCGTCGCGCGCCGCATCGTGTCGAGCTGAGCTCGCCGCGGCATCAACAGAAAGCGTCCTTTCTTCGACACCGGGCAGGTGGATCAAGCGCTGCGATGCGGCGATGCGGCGCCCTCGTTCCAGCTCAGAAACGCGGACGGTGCGACCGCTAGATCGTGCGAACTGCTCTCGCGGTGGCCGTTGATCGTGACATTCTGCCGCGGCGTCGCAGCACTAGCATGGTTCTGGCTAGACTGCGCTGGCGCCGTAGGTGGCCGCCGCTTGCCGCGCACGAATGCAGAGGCTATGAGCACCTCGTGCAGGACGACCCTCTTCGCCAAATTTTCTATCATAGCCAGGCTGTAGAAGGCCAGGACGTGGACATCGACCAAATCATCGCCTCCGCGAAGCGGAACAACGGCATGGATGGCATTACTGGCGTGATGTTCTTTGATGGTCACTCGTTCCTCCAGGTGCTGGAAGGCCCTGCGACGAGCGTTGCTGCAACCTTCGCCAGGGTTATGGAAGACCCGCGGCATCATAGCCTCGTGGTCATTAGCGATCGCGAGGTGGCGGAGCGCGATTTCGCCTATTGGAGCATGGAGTTGTGCGACCCCGAGCATCCGTCAGACGAAGCCATCTGGCGCCTGCGTCGCCGACTGGAGCGGTTCTCTCCCGATCTGCACCACTACTTTTTTCGGGACACCAGCGGCTTAAATCGACAAGTCGGCTGAGGCACTGAACCCGCAACCGACGGTTGGTACACCGACGGGAGATCGGTGTGACGTCTGAGCGGATTGTAGCGGTTGGGTTACTGACCGAGGAGGATGTGGCTGTCCTAGGAAAAGGCTTCAAGCGGCTGTTTCCGGTCCCGAACGACGCCGTGTTCGACGACCTTTTGGCTAAGCTGGATAGCGTGAACCCCGTCGCTCAAAGCGGGGCGAGAAAGCCGCAGCCGTAGGTACGCCGCGCTGAGAGCCGAGCCAGCTGCCGGGAGCGCGTGCTATCTGGTCGCTGCTCGTTCAAAAGCCCGAGAAGGTGGATGCATCTACCAAGCGATCGCAGCGCCTCGCGGCAGCAGCAGGACCGGCGACGAATAGCTTTGCGCGCTCCGAGCTGAACGGACGAGCGAACCATCACGGCGCCTGATGAGCGCTAAGCACAGGCACTTGATCCTATACGGGAAAGCACGGGACGTGGGGCTAGGTGAGCGCCGCATCTGACAGAGCGAGAGCGCCGCTTCGTTATGGTCGCCGCGGCCCTCAGCTGGCGGCGATGAAGCCGCTCGTACGGACGCGCTGCGCCGGCACCATCTGTCATTCCTCTTGCAGGACTATCGCGGACACCCCATCTATGCTGCAACGCACAATGATCGCGTGTGCGGCAGTCGCATCGCAGGTCTGTCGCTCCTAACTGCCGGCTAGGAGCATGGTATGCGCTCGATTTCCGACACGATCGCCCGCTTGAAGAAGCCGTTGCTGCCGATGGTTCGTGCCGGCGGATCGCGTAGGGATCTAGCGCCGGTGGAGAGTAGCGGCAGCAATCCCGGCGCTTTGCGCGCGCTGCTGCACGTGCCACCCGGACTCCCAGCCGGCTCGCCGCTGGTCGTCGTGCTTCACGGCTGCACGCAGACTGCCGCAAGCTACGATCACGGCTCGGGCTGGTCCGAGCTCGCCGATCGATTTGGCTTCGCGGTGTTGTTTCCGGAGCAGCAGCGGGCGAACAATCCTAACCTCTGCTTCAACTGGTTTTCGCCCGAGGACACGCGGCGCGGTAGCGGCGAGGTCGAGTCGATCCGCGAGATGGTCGTTGCCGCGGTCGAGCGCCACCGGCTCGACCCCGCGCGAGTGTTCGTCACGGGCCTGTCGGCAGGCGGGGCGATGACCTCGGCGATGCTGGCCTGCCGTCCCGAGCTTTTCGCCGGCGGAGCGATCATCGCCGGGCTGCCGTTCGGCATCGCATGCGGCGTGCCCGAGGCGCTGGAGCGGATGCGTGGCCGCGGCCATGATCGCGCAAATCTCGCCAACCGGGTACGGGCGGCGTCGTCGCATCGCGGACCATGGCCGGCCGTGTCGGTCTGGCACGGCAGCAGCGACACGACGGTCGACGTGGTCAACGCCGCGATGGTTGTCGAGCAGTGGCTTGAGCTCCACGGTGTTGGCGAACCTGACGCGACCAAGCAGGTGGGGGGATGCGTCTACCGGGCCTGGCACGACGCCGCCGGCCGCATGGTCGTCGAGGAGTATGTGGTCGTCGGCATGGGACATGGCACGCCGCTAGCGACCCGCGGTGACGAGGCGTATGGCACGCCCGGGCCGCACATGCTCGACGCTGGCATCTCGTCCACCTACCGCATCGCGGCCGCGTGGGGCATCGTTCCAGCGACTGCGCCGACCCGACCGATGAAGACGCCCGTCACCGCGCCCGCGTCGCCCGCGCGCTTCGACCCGGCGGCGACCATCAACGACGCGCTGCTCGCCGCCGGGCTGATCAGGCGGTGAGGCTGCGGATCCGGCATGTCACCATCTACCGCTATGCCCGATCGGTCCACTTCCTCGATCATCGCCTGCTGATCACCCCGAGGTCGGGCCGCGACGTCACTACGATCTCTTCGACCGTGACGATCGACCCCGGGTCTGAACTGGTCTGGAGCGAGGACGCTGCCGGCAATACGGTCGCGCTGGCGCTGATCGCCGATGCCGCACCGGCGCTGACGATCCTCGCTGAGCACGAGGTGCTCCATGCCGCTGACCCCTATCCGATCTTCCGGCTCGACCCGTCCGCGTTTCGTCATCCATTCGCATACGCATCGGGCGATCTGGCGCTGTTCGGCGCCGGGCTGCTCGATCCGGGGGCAGGAGGCAATCCTGCGGCGGCAGCATGGCTCGCCGGCTTTCGCGCGACCGCGCCCGACGACACGCTGATGCTGCTGAACGCGCTCAACGAGGCTGTCGGCATCGCTATCGCGTATCGTACCCGCGACGAGGAAGGCACCCAGCCGCCGTCGCTCACCCTTGCGTTGCGCAGCGGTTCGTGTCGCGACCTGGCGGCGCTGTTCCTGTGGGCGGCGCGGCGGCTGGGCTTCGCGGCACGGGCAGCGTCGGGCTACCTGTTCGATCCCGGAAGCTCGGCCGGCGACGTCGGCGCGACCCATGCATGGTGCGAAGTCTTCCTTCCAGGGGCGGGCTGGATCGCCTTCGATCCTACCCAGCGTCGGATGGGCAGCGCCGGGCTGGTCGCGACCGCGTTCGGCGTGACCAGCGAAGCGGTGCTGCCCGTGGTCGGCGGCTTTCTAGGTGATGCCGACGATTTCGTCAGCATGGAGGCGAGCGTTTCCGTGAAGGCCAGTGCATGAACGAGTGCGGGATTGACGTTGCTCAGTGTGTAAAGAGGAACAGAAATCGGCTGAACGAGCAACGCACGAGCGCTCGGCATGGTCACTCCGGCAGGAAATCCACCTGCACTTCGTCTGGTAGGTTCCCGTCGACTACTCAAGGCGTCATGAGCGAGGTAGGTAGAGGTGGCAACCGCAAGACGAAGAACGCAAGGGCAAAAAATAATCGTGAGCGCTCGTGCCACAAGCGTGGCAGAGCCGTCGCTTTTTTGCACTTCGGACTTCTATTTATCGTATTCGAGAGCGGCGACCACAATAGACTCTATGTCTGCACCGGCGAAAAGCGGTCGATCTATTTCAGTAGGCAGAGCCTGAGAAATCAAGGCCTCGACGATGTACCTCGACCGAGAGTACGTCGCTCTCTCTCGCGCCAAGACTGGCGGCATTCTGCTGGAACGCAAGCAGCAAATCGTTGTCGCGTTCTGGAACGAGCGCGCTGATGCCATCGGATGTATGTACGAGCACGTACGGAAATCGTGACATGGCAGGCGCCTGGTGGTGAGGAGCGACGAAGGGGGCCGTGATGCGCTCGTCGTAGACGACATGGCGAACGGCTCCTTCATCCAGCGACACCAGTGTGCCGGCGGCCGGGCCACCGTAGGCCATGACTGTCAATTGACCCAGCACCGGCCCTTACCTCCTGCTGCTATCGTGTGCGGCGGATTGTTATCCCGAGGGACCTACGTGTCCGCCGCAACGGATAAAACGGCCTCATGCTGTAGGCGACGCCCCGGCCGCATTTTCAATGGCGATAAGCTTACCGGCATGATCAGCACGCAAACTTGCCACGTGCTCGTTCGCCCGTATGGCCGAAAAACGCTCTTCAGCGCTCGCATCATAATTCTTGATGCGAGCGGCATAGCCCGAGGCAAGTCGGCTATGCGACGATCGTGCCTCCGGGGTGACGGCAGCTGCGGCCATGCCGACTGAGATCTGCTGGCGTCGGTGCAGTTCGATGAGATCCATCGCTATTCTCCACACGTAAGCGGGAGCGCTGCGACTCTCAGCCGGTGGTGCTTACCGAATACGTACCACCGATCAGCGTTATATGGCGATTCGGCGTGCTTTCCGCAAGGGTTTGCACGATGTAAACGCCTGCGACGCCGTCAGAAATACTAGCGGCTAGATCTAGGTCTCTGCCGTGAGGTCTGGACGTATATAAATACGTAGGGTGAAGAGCCAATTCCCGCTTCCATTCTATGATGAAAAGCTTATATTAAAATGGCTGACGTCGCGTGTGACGGATATGCGAGCTGACGTTGTCGCCTCCTTGTCCCTTTCTAGCATTACTGAGGCCGGGATGTGCCGCTCTTGGCGCAGGCCCGTCAACGATTGGGCAGGACATCGCTATGATCATCGGAACGGTCAAATTCTTTAACAACGACAAGGGCTATGGATTTATCGCGCCAGAGAGTGGCGGCGACGATGCCTTTGTCCATATCTCGGCTGTCGAGCGTGCAGGCATGCCGACGCTCAACAAGGATCAGCGGGTCAGTTACGAACTTGAGACTGATCGACGGGGTAAGGCCTCAGCGGTGAACCTGCAGGGTGCCTAGAAAGCTCGTGGCCGGGCGACAGCCCGGCTACCTGAGTGCGTGTGAGACGCTTCAGTCTGCAATTCCTGTATCCACCCGACCACCTGGAGGCACGAGTCATGTCGAGAAGCATTCCCAAGCCATTTCTGATCGCCAAAGATGACGAAGGTGCATTTCGGCTTACGCTGCGGCAGGTTCGATACAACTCCCAGCATTATCCGATCGTCACGTCGGCGCTTCAGCCGGAGACCTTTGAGAGCGCTCACGCTGCGCGAGCTTTCGCAAAGCAGCATCATGGTGCGGTTGCTGGCGAATTCGCCGCCAAATAGGTAGGCAAACGGCCAAAAGGCAAAATCCTTAGATCTTCCAAGGTGACCAACATTTCTTATGTCACCTAAGTGGGCGGGCTGGTCGCTCGCGAGGCTGATTGTCGCCGAGCACGTATCGCCAAATCGTTCTTTGGCCAGATCAAGATCGATCGTGCTAATCTCCATAATGAGTGGCTTCCATATGCTCGCGAATGCCTGACAGCCTTCGCACTTTGGCACTTCGATGCCGTGAGCGGGGATCATCCACCCCATTCATTCAGACTTGGTCCGCTTGCAAACGGGTCGTGCGCAGACCTCCTTCTGCTGCCCGCCGCGGCAAGGAGCTTTCCAACCTGATCAAGATCAACGTAACGCGTCCGCGATCCCGCTAATTCAGGTAAGTGAGCGAGATCAATCCTACGTCGGCTTCGCGTGCAAAGGCGCTTCCGCTCGCCATCTGCGTGCCCGTCCGCAACGAAGCTGCGGTGCTTCCGCAGCTTTTTGCCGCTGTGGAGCGGCTGGAGCGAACGGGCATTGCTCCTAGGCTCTGCCTGCTGCTCGATAGCTGCGATGACGCAAGTCTCGCTTTAGTACGCGACCATGCCGCCAACGCCTCGATGCCGGTGATCGTCGAGGAGGTGGCAGCATCCGACGCAAACGCGGGCCGCGCACGGCACCGTGCCATGATGCTGGGCGATCGCAGCCTGGACGGTGACGGCGTACTGCTCACGACGGACGCGGACAGTATCCCATCACGCGACTGGTTGCAGGCGATGGTAGCGGGCTTGCGCCAGGCTGATGTAGTGGCTGGAAAGGTGGTGCGGACCGTCACTCAGTCGAACCCGTTGCTGGACCGCCTGGAGGCCTATTACGACGCGCTTCACGCGCTGCGACGCTCACTCGATCCGGTTGATTGGGAGGGCAAGCCAGCGCATCATTACGCAAGCGGCGCGAACCTTGGGCTGCGTGTCGCCAGCTACCGCAGCCTCGGCGGCTTCCAGCCGCTGGCGAACGGAGAGGATGGACGATTGGTTGACGACGCGGCGCGTGCGGGCCTGCGCGTGCGGCGCGATGCGACGTGTGTCGTGCACACCTCAGACCGCCGCCTCGGCCGCGTCGCGCATGGATTAGCCGGCACGCTTCGCACGCTCGATCGCGATGGAGAGGCGATCGACGTAGCCGATCCTCGCGACGCCGCTTGGCAGTACCGCGGTCACGGGGTCGCACGTCTGGCCTTTGCTAAGGCCGACTTCGCTAGCCTGGCAGTCGCCGTCGGACTGACCATCGACCATCTCGTCGGCGTCGCCCGCGACTGTCCCAACGCAGAGTCGTTCGCCATGCGGGTCGTGCCGACACCGCCGGGAGGGATGCGGCGGGTGTCGTTGGGGATCGCCGAGGTCGAGCTGGCAGCGATCCCCGCCGGGCGGCGCGCGGCATGAGCGACCTGCGCCGCGCTCTGGCTGCGCGATCGACGCTGTTGGCCGGCCTCGCGGATCCCGCCGATGCCGATACGCTGCTGCGCTTGCTCCGCCTTCTCTACGCGGTCGGTCGAGCCGACCTGCCGCTCGGGCGACTGCTGGAGGGGCATGTCGACGCGTCGCAGATCATCCACCGCTACGGCGATGCGGCACAGCGTGCCCGCGCGGCCGCGGCGGTCGCTGGCGGCGCTGCGTTCGGCGTCTGGAACGCGGATTTGACGGGCGAGCCTCTGCGACTTGATGGTGGGCGGCTGACCGGAGGCAAGAGCTTCGCCAGCGGTGCCGGCCTGCTGTCCCATGCCTTGGTCAGTGTTGATGTCGAGGGCGGGCGGCAGTTGCTCCTCCTCGATCTCGAGCGCACCCCGCCGGCGATCGATCGATCCTTCTGGCGAGTGGCAGGCATGCAGCGGTCGGAAACGCATTCGGTTCGATGGGACGCCGCGAAGGTCGCGTCGGACGACCTGATCGGCGCACCGGGCGACTACATACGCGAGCCGTGGTTCAGCGGCGGCGCGTTGCGCTTCGCGGCGGTTCAGGCAGGCGGCATCGCGGCGCTGCTCGACCATAGCGCCGCGCATCTCGCCGCCGCAGACCGAGCGGGCGATCCGCACCAAGCGGGACGCCTCGCCGCCCTATACGGTCTGGCCGAGACGGCGACGGGCGCGATCCG
>NZ_JACHZH010000007.1:0-154225 GCF_014193405.1 Sphingomonas sp. BK069
AGCATCTGCCGCGCCTTCCACACGATCGTGCCCGAGCCGGTGCGCTCGCCCTTGTGCCAGCCGTTGAGCATCGGCCCGACCGACAACGCGATCGCGGGGATGTTGACCGTGGCCGCCGCCATCAGCGCGGCCGGCGTGGTCTTGTCGCAGCCGATCGTCAGCACCACGCCGTCCAGCGGATAGCCGTACAGCACCTCGACCAGCCCGAGATAGGCCAGGTTGCGGTCGAGCCCCGCGGTCGGGCGCTTGCCCGTCTCCTGGATCGGATGGACCGGGAACTCCAGCACGATCCCGCCCGCCTCGCGCACGCCCTCGCGCACCCGCTCCGCCAGCACCAGATGGTGGCGGTTGCACGGCGAGAGGTCGCTGCCGGTCTGCGCGATGCCGATGATCGGCCTGCCCGAGCGCAGCTCGTCGAGGCTGAGACCGAAGTTGAGGTAGCGCTCCAGGTACAGCGCGGTCATGTCGATGTTCGCGGGATTGTCGAACCACGCCCGGCTGCGCAGCGCCGGCGGTGTTGTGCTCTCAGTCATTGCTCGCTCCGGGTCAGCGCGCCGTCGAGACGCGGAAGACCATGATATGATGGTAGGGCTTGCCCGGATCGACACGCGCCGAGCCGAACGCCGGCTGGTTGGGGGTGTCCGGGAATTTCTGCGGCTCCAGCGCGATGCCGTCGCCCATCCGATAGACGTGGCCCGATTTGCCGATCAGCGAGCCGTCGAGGAAGTTGCCCGAGTAGAATTGCACGCCCGGCTCGGTGGTGAGCACCTCGAGCACGCGCCCGGACACCGGGTCCTCCAGCCGCGCGGCGAGCTGCGGGTCCTTGGTGGCGCCCTTGTCGAGCGCGAAATTATGGTCGTAGCCGCGACCGATCACGATCTGCGGGTCGCGCCCGTCGCGCACGCCCTCGCCGACGATGCGACCCTGCGTGAAGTCGAACACCGTGCCCGCCACCGGCTTGAGCTCGCCGGTCGGGATCAGCGTGGCGTCGACCGGGGTGTAGCGCTTCGCCGGGATCGTCAGCTTCTGCGCGTAGATGCCGCCCGGCGACCCCTCGCCCGCCATGTCGAACAGCGCGTGATTGGTGAGGTTGACGATCGTCGGCGCGTCAGTCTTGGCGCTGAGGTCGATCATCAGCGAACCGGCATCGTCGAGGCTGTAGGTCGCGGTCACCTGGAGCGTGCCGGGATAGCCCTGGTCGCCCGCCGGACTGGTCATCACCATGGTGACGCTCGCCTTGGGCCCGGACTTCACCTCGGTGATCTTCCAGATCACCTTGTCGAACCCCTTGGTGCCGCCGTGGAGCGAGTTGGTCTTGTCGTTGAGCGGCAACTGATAGCTCTTGCCGTCGAGCGCGAACTTGCCGCCGCGGATGCGGTTGGCGTAGCGGCCGACGGTCTGGCCCCAGAAATTGGGCTTGGTGACGTAGCTGGCGGCATCGTCGTAACCGAGCGTGATGTCGGCCACCTTGCCGTCGCGCCCCGGCACGTTGAGCGACTGGAGCGTCGCCCCGAGCGTCATCACGCGCGCGCTGACGCCGTTGCTACCGCTGAGCACCACCGCCTCGATCGCGGTGCCGTCGGGCAATTGGCCGAACGCCTCGCGCTTCGCGGTCGCGGCGTCAGCGCCCACTGCCGCCAACAGGCTGCCGGCCGCCATCGTCCACCCGCTCCACGCAGCCCATCTCACCATTGCCGACCTCTCCCGAACGTCCTAGCGCACGCGCCTCAGCACCGCCGTTCTGCGGCGTTTCCGCATTGACCCGGCGACCACCCGGAATATAGTCAGACATATCGAGCACGCGCAACCCAGTTCCGCGCGTCACAAGGAGAGGATGATGGCCGGACCACCGATTTCCAGCGGCGCTGTCGCGACGGGGGGCGGAGGGGCCGTCTCGTATCGCCCCGCGCTCGCGCTGCTGGCCTCGCTGTTCTTCATGTGGGGTTTCATCACCGTCCTCAACGACATCCTGATCCCGCACCTGAAAGCGGTGTTCGACCTCAACTACACCCAGTCGCTGCTGATCCAGTTCGTCTGGTTCATCGCCTACGGCGTCGCCTCCTTCCCCGCCGCCAAGTTGATCGAGCGGATCGGCTACAAGAAGTCGATGGTCGTCGGCCTGCTGATCATGGCGGTGGGTGCGCTCGGCTTCGTACCGGCGTCGCAGCTCGCCTCCTACGGCTTCTTCCTCACTGCTCTGTTCGTGCTCGCCACCGGCATCACGTTGCTTCAGGTCGCCGCCAACCCCTATGTCGCGGTGATCGGCCCGCCTGAGAGCGCCTCCTTCCGGCTCAACCTGGTGCAGGCGTTCAACTCGCTCGGCACCTTCGTGGCGCCCACCTTCGGCGCGATGCTGATCCTGTCGCGCTCCGCCTCGGGCACGAGCGAGGGCGGCACGACGCAGCTGAGCGCAGCGCAGCGGCTCGCCGACGCGCAGTCGGTGCAGATGCCCTATATCCTGATCGCGGGCGTGCTGGTGGTGATCGCGGTGACGATCGCGCTGTTCAAGCTGCCCCAGCTCGGCTCGGCCACCAACCGCATCGCCGCCGACGAGCGCCGCCGCCACTCGCTGTTCCAGCACCGCAACCTGGTGTTCGGCGTGCCCGCGATCGGCCTGTACGTGCTGGCCGAGATCTGCGTCGGCTCGCTGCTGATCAGCTTCATCCAGCAGCCGCAGATCGCCAACCTCAGCGCCACCGATGCCAGCGGCTATCTCACCCTGCTATGGGGCGGGATGATGGTGGGTCGCTTCGTCGGTGCCGCGATCATGCGCTACATCGCGCCGGAGAAGCTGCTGGCGTTCAACGCGCTGGTCGCCTTCGTGCTGGTGATGACCGCGGTGCTGTTCACCGGCCATATCGCGATGTGGGCGCTGGTGCTGGTCGGGCTGTTCCATTCGATCATGTTCCCGACGATCTTCACGCTGGGGATCAAGGGTCTGGGCCCGCTCACCGAGGAAGGCTCGGGGCTGCTGATCATGGCGATCGCGGGCGGCGCGCTGGCGACGGTGCAGGCGTGGATCGCCGACCACCACGGGCTGAGCATCTCGTTCCTCGTTCCCGCGGTGTGCGAGCTGTACGTGCTGTTCTACGCGTTGTGGGGCTCGCGCCCGACCAACGCCTTCCCCGACAGCGCGGCGCAGGAGACCGCCGCCTGAGGGTGGTGGCGGCACGCCGATGAAGTCGCAGGCGGCCGGCGTTCCCTCAGGGGAGCGCCGGCCGTTCGCTTTTGGTCACGCGCGGGCGCTGCGTCAGGATCCGTTCACGCTGCGGGAGGCTGAGCGTGTCCAAGCCTAGTCTCGACGAGGCGCTGTGCGCGGGACGGTGCTTCGAGACGCCGCTTCGGCAGGCTCAGCGGCTCCTCAGCACGAACGGGGTGACATAGCGGACGCACGTTATCGCGCCTCGCTCACCCGCGCGCACGCGCAGGTGGCAGCGGCTGGCCCGGCACCTCGACCGCGAAGCTGAACAGCCCGCCCGCCTCGGGCTGCGCCGCGCGCTGGGCGTCGTCGAGGCCGATGCTCGCGGTCGTGACATAGGCGGTGCGCAGGTCGGGCCCACCCAGCGCGACCTTGGTCACGTTGGACGCCGGGATCCGCACCTCGCGCAGGATCGCGCCCGCAGGCGAGTAGAGCCGCGCGCGCCAGCCGCCCCACAGCCCCACCCAGACGTTGCCCGCCGAGTCGACCGTCACGCCGTCCGGGTGGCCGTCGATCGGATCGATCCGCGCGAAGTCGCGCATCGCGCCCGTGGTGCCGTCGGGCGCGAGCTCGACCGCGTGGATCACCCCGCCGACCGTGTCGACGTGGTACAGCGTCCGCCCGTCCGGCGCGATGCCGGGGCCGTTGGTGATCGCCACCGCCGGGATCGCGGTCGCCACCGCCGCGACGCCGTCCCAGCGGTGCACGCGCCCGGTCGCGCCGCTCTCTCCGTCATCCATCGAGCCGAAATAGATCGCGCCGTCGGGCGCGACCGTGGCGTCGTTGAGGCGGTTGCCGGGCAGCTCGGGCTCGACCTCGGCGAGATGCGTGAAGTCGCCCGTGTCGGGATCGAAGCGCGCCAGCCCGGTCTGCAGCCCCGCGATCAGCGCGCCGTCGTCGGCGGGCAGCACCCAGCCCACCTGCGCCGGCGCGTCCCACTGCGACACCGCGCCGCTCCCGGGATCGTAGCGATGAACCCGGCGCTGCTTGATGTCGGTGAACCACAGCACGCCGCGCGCAGGATCCCACGCCGGCCCCTCGCCCAGCAGCGCGCCGCCGCGCCACAGCGTCGTCACCTCGTCCGCCATCGTCCGCTCTCCTTCTGCTCTGTCGCCGACCGGCGCCGGCACCGGCTTGACCTGATCGCACAGCGGTTTATGTCTTACAAATAGATTAGGAGGGATGCGTGGCGGGCGACTATATCGCCATCGACTGGGGCACGACCAACCGCCGCGCCTGGCGCGTGGCGAGGGACGGGACGTTCGGAGCATGCGTGCGCGACTCGCGCGGCGTGCTCGCGCTCACCGCCGACGACTATCCCGCTGAGCTGGCGGCGCTGCGCGCTCAACTGGGCGAGCTGCCGGTGATCGCCGCCGGCATGGTCGGCTCCAATCGCGGCTGGCGCGAGGTGGCCTATGTCGACGCGCCCGCCGACCTCGCCGCGCTCGCCGCCGGCGCGCTCCGCCTGCCCGACGCGGACGCCCTGCTACTGCCCGGCGTCGCGCTGCGCAGTGGTGCGCGCGCCGACGTGATGCGCGGCGAGGAGGTGCAGGTGCTCGGCGCGCTCGCCGCCGGGCTCGCCCCCGCCGACGCTTTGTTCTGCCAGCCCGGCACGCACAACAAGTGGATCGCCACCACCGCGGGTCAGATCACCGACGTCGCCACCGCGCTGACCGGCGAGCTGTTCGCGCTGCTGCGCGGCCACGGCATCCTCAGCGCGATGCTCGACGGGCCGGTCGCGGACGGCGCCGCCTTCCGCGCCGGCGTGGCGCGCGGTGCGGGCGCGCGCGACCTCACCGTCGCCTTGTTCGAGGTGCGCGCGCGCGTGCTGCTCGACCGGCTCGACGCCGCCGATGCCGCCAGCTTCGCCAGCGGCGTGCTGATCGGCGCCGACGTCGGCGCGCGCAGCGACCTCAAGGGCCGCCCGGTCCAGCTGCTCGCCAGCGGCGACCTCGCCACGCTCTACGCCGCCGCCATCGACGCGTGCGGCGGCACCGCCCTAGCGCTCGACAGCGAGCGCGCCTTCGCCGCCGGCATTCACCGGCTGTGGGAGATGACCCGATGACCGACCCACTCGCGGCGTTCGACGTCGCCTTCCGTCAGGCGCCGCTGGTGGCGATCCTGCGCGGCCTCACTCCGGCGGAGGCGCCCGCGGTGGGCGACGCGCTGGTGGAAGCGGGCTTCACCCTGCTCGAGGTGCCGCTCAACTCGCCCGAGCCGATCGAGAGCATCCGCCTGCTCGCCGAGCGGCTCGCGGGGCGCGCGATGGTCGGCGCCGGCACCGTGCTCACCACCGACGACGTCGCGCGCGTGCGCGACGCGGGCGGCACGCTGATCGTCTCGCCCAACACCAACCCCGAGGTGATCCGCGCCAGTGTCGCCGCCGGTATGGTGTCGCTGCCCGGCTATTTCACCCCGAGCGAGGGCTTCGCCGCGCTCGCCGCGGGCGCCACCGCGCTGAAGCTCTTCCCCGCCGATGGCACCACCCCAGCCTTTCTCAAGGCGCAGCGCGCGGTGCTGCCCAAGGCGACGCGGATGCTCGCGGTCGGCGGCATCACCCCGCAGAACATGGCCGAGTGGCGCGCCGCGGGCGCCGACGGCTTCGGGCTCGGCTCCAACCTCTACCGCCCCGGCAAATCGGCCGATGCGGTGGGCCAGGACGCACGCCAGTATATCACCGCGCTCAAGGACCTCGCATGAGCTTCACCCGCCTGCTTCAGCACCGCGGCGACGACGGTCGTCGCCGCGTCATCCTCGCCGAGGGCGATGCCGCGCACTTTCTCGACGGGGTCGCCACCACGCGTGAGCTGGCGCTGGAGGCGATCGCGCATGGCACCACGCTCGCCGCGGCCGCCGCGGCGCGCCGCACCGACGAGGCGGTCGATCTCGCCGCCGAGCTCGACGCCAAGCGCCTGCTGCCGGCGATCGACCATGAGGACGGCGCGCGGCTGCTGCTCGCTGGCACCGGGCTGACCCATCTCGGCTCGGCCGAAGGGCGCGACAAGATGCACAAGGCGGCGACCGACGCCGCGCATCAGACCGACTCGATGCGGATGTTCCTGGAAGGCGTCGAGGGCGGCAAGCCCGCCGCGGGCTCGGTCGGCCAGCAGCCCGAGTGGTTCTACAAGGGTGACGGCCAGTCGCTGGTGGCGCCCGAGGCGCCGCTCGCCTCGCCCGCCTTCGCGCAGGACGGCGGCGAGGAGCCCGAGCTCGCCGGCATCTACCTGATCGGCGAGGACGGCACGCCCTATCGGCTCGGTGTCGCGCTCGCCAACGAGTTCAGCGACCACGTCACCGAGAAGCACAATTACCTGTGGCTGGCGCATTCCAAGCTGCGCCAGGCCGCGCTCGGCCCCGAGCTGCTGCTCGGCACGCCGCCGGCGGACATTCGGGGCACCAGCCGGATCGTCCGTGACGGCGCGACTTTGTGGGAGAAGCCGTTCCTGACCGGCGAGGACAATATGTCGCACCACCTCGCCAACCTCGAGCACCATCATTTCAAATATGCCGGCTTCCGCCGCGCCGGCGACGTCCACGTTCATTTCTTCGGCACCGCGACCCTGTCGGTGGCCGACGGGGTGAAGACCCGGCCCGGCGACGTGTTCGAGATCAGCGCCGCGCCCTTCGCGCTGCCGCTGCGCAACCCGCTGACCGACGCGCCCGACGCGCCGGTGCAGGTGCGCGCGCTGTGAGCGGCCCGATCCGCCTCGCGCTGGTCGGCATGGGCAAGATCGCGCACGACCAGCACCTGCCCGCGATCGCGGGCAACGACGACATCGAACTGGTCGCAACGGTCAGCCGCCACGGCGAGCCGGTAGGCGACCTGCCCTTCTTCCCCAACGTCGAGGCGCTCGCCGCGAGCGGCATGGCGGTCGACGCGGTCGCGCTCTGCACCCCGCCACAGGTGCGCCGCGCGATCGCGCAGTTCGCGATCGAGCAGGGCTGGCACGTCTTCCTCGAGAAGCCGCCGGGCGCGACGCTGGCAGAGGTCACCGCGCTGCGCGACGCGGCGACGGCGCGCGGCGTCAGCCTGTTCGCCAGCTGGCACTCGCGCTACGCCGACGGGGTCGAGCCGGCGCGCGCCTGGCTCGCCGGCCGCGCGGTGAAGTGGGCGACGATCACCTGGCGCGAGGACGTGCGCGTCTGGCATCCGGGACAGGACTGGATCTGGGAGCCCGGCGGCTTCGGCGTGTTCGATCCCGGCATCAACGCGCTGTCGATCGCGACTCGGATCCTGCCGCGGCCGTTCTTCGTCGAGACCGCCGAGCTGGACGTGCCATCCAACCGCGCCGCGCCGATCGCCGCGCGAGTCGCCTTCCGCGACACCGCGGGCAACGCCATCGCGATGGATCTCGACTTCCGCCAGGAAGGCCCGCAGCACTGGGACATCGAGGTCGAGACCGACGCCGGCACGCTGCTGCTCGCCAAGGGTGGCTCGGTGCTGACGATCGACGGCGCCGAGGCGCTGGCGCACGACGCCGCCCTGCACGGCGAATATCCCGGCCTCTACCGCCGCTTCGCCGAGATCGTCCGCGCCGGCGAGTCCGACGTCGACGTCGCGCCGCTGCGCCTCGTGGCGGACGCGTTCCTTCGCGGGCGGCATATCGCCGTCGAGCCCTTCGTGGAGTGAGGGCGGCGGCGCACGAAATCCAGAGCCACCGGGCCCACCGCTTGGCGCTCCGGGCTCCCGCGTGCACGGGAGCAGGGTTAGGCTTGGATGGATCGTACTCCGGTGACTCCCGGCACGCTTAGCACGTCGGCCCTAGCCGCGCCGCCCCCCGCCCCGCCCTTGCGTCGATGCGCGCCCTCTCCCGTCACCCCACCAGCTGCGCCACGTCGACGGGCACACCGCGCCGCCGCAGTTCGACCGTGACGCGGGCCTCACCGCGCTCGGGTGCATGACCGAGCGCGGCGTCGGCGGCGACCGTCTCGCCACGCCGCACCGACGGCACTGCGATGCCGGTGACCAGCGTCTGCCAGCCCGCGCCATGGTCGATGATCACGATCGTGCCGTAGCTCCGGAAGGCACCGACGTAGCGCACCACACCGCCCGCGGGCGCGATCACCGCGGCGCCACGCGGCACCGCCAGCGTCAGCCCGCGCGAGCGCACGCCGTTGTCCGACAGCTCGCCCAGCCCGGTCACGAGCCGCCCGCGCGCGGGCAGGCGATAGGCCGGATCGAGCGAGCGACGCGCGGTGGCGCCGCCAGGTGGCCCCGGCAGCGCGATGAGGTCGCCCAGCACCGCCTGCGCGACGCCCAGCGCGGCGATGCGGTCGGCGGTGTCGCGTGCGGTTTCCTCCAGCGCAAGCGCGCGCTCGTCGTCGTCGCTCAGCGCGGCGAGCCGCTCGCGCGCCTCGACCAGCCGCGCCCGCTCGGCGGCGAGCGCGCGTTCGGTCGTCGCCGCGCTCATCGCGAGCGTGCGCGTCCGCGCCAGTGCGCCTCGCAGCGCGGCGGTGCGGCGTCGCAGCCGCGGCGTCGCGGCGGCGAGTACCGCCTCGACGTGGACGAGATCGGCGACACTGCCGGGGCGCACCAGCAGCGCGGCGCGCGGCCGTCTTGCCACCGCTGCCACCGCGGCGACGAGCCGGACGATCGGTCCCTGCTCGACAGCGAGCGCAGCGCGCTGCCGCGCCAGCCGCGCCGCGATCGCGTCGGCGCGGGTGCGCTCCGCGGCGATCTCGGCCTCGGCACCGGCGAGCTGCGCGCCCGCGCGCCGCGCCGGCACGTCTGGCAGCGCCGCGGCGGACGGTGCCAGCAGCGCGAGCGCGACCATCGCAGCGGCCCGGGACATGCGCACCGGCTCAGCCCTCGCGATGATAGGGGTGGTTGGCGAGGATGCTGGTGGCGCGGAACAATTGCTCCGCGAGCATCGCGCGCGCGAGCAGGTGCGGCCAGGTGGCGCGTCCGAAGGAGAGCAGCAGATCGGCCTCCGCGCGCTCGGCATCGCTGAAGCCGTCTGCCGCGCCGATCAGGAAACGCGCCTCGCGCACGCCGTCGTCGCGCCAGCGGCCCAGCGTCGCGGAGAAGGCGGCGGAGCCAAGCATCTCGCCCTTTTCGTCGAGCAGCACGCGACGGCCTTGCGCCGGCCGGTCGGGCTCGCGCCCGCCGCGATCGGGCAGCTCGCTCAGCCGCGTCGGCCAGGCGATCCGCTTGAGGTAACGGTCGACCAGCTCGGCCTCGGGCGAGCGCCCGATCCGTCCGCGCGCGACGATGTGGAGCAGCATGGAGCGAGGTTAGCCGCTGCGCGCCGCGGCGTCACCCGATGTGTGTGGCGATGCATCGACTCTCCCCTCACAGGGGAGGACGAAGCGCAGCCTACGCCGCCCCGGCGGCAGGCGGGGCGTCGCCGAACGACCACATCCGCTCGAGGTTGTAGAAGCTGCGGACCTCGGGGCGGAAGAGGTGGACGATCACGTCGCCCGCGTCGATCAGCACCCAGTCGGCGCTGGGCAGCCCCTCGATCCGCGCCGAGCGGCCGGTCTCGCCCTTAATCTTCTCGGCCAGCTTCGACGCCATCGACGCGACCTGGCGGGTCGAGCGCCCGCTGGCGATCACCATATGGTCCGCGATCGACGACTTGCCCGCGAGCGGGATCGAGATCGTGTCCACCGCCTGGTCGTCGTCGAGCGATTGCAGGACGAGCTGGTGCAGCGCCGCGGCCTGGTCGGCGTCGGCGGTGCGATGAACGGGGTCAGTGGCGGACAAGGTGGCTCCTCAAGATGCCGCGGACGCTGCGGCTGGCGTGTCAGTTGTGGATATGGGATCGGCGAAACGAACGTGCCAGGCAGGGTCAGCGGCGCGAAGCTGCGTCGCGGACGTCGGGTCAGGGCGGAAACGTAGCAGCACCAGGGCTGGCACACTCCACTCGGTCCACTTCCTCGCCTGGCGTGCGGGCCGCCGAAAGCGCCGCAGCCAACCCATCGCGGGGGCCGCGAGGGCACGCGCATCATAACCCGGACGCGCCACGACCGCAATCGGCATCGTCCGCGCGATCGTGCGCCAGCGCTGCCACTCGTGGAACTGCGCGAGATTGTCCGATCCCATGATCCACACGAAGCGCGTGCGCGGATAGCGCCGCGACAGCTTGGCCAACGTGTCGGCGGTGTAGCGCGTGCGCAGCCGCGCCTCGATGTCGGTGGCGCGGATCGGGGCGCGCCGCGCCATCGCGCGGGCCGAGGCGAGCCGCGCCGGCAGCGGCGCCATGCCGCGGCGCGGCTTGAGCGGGTTACCCGGCGACACCAGCCACCACATCTCGTCCAGGTCGAGCGCGCGAATCGCCGCCAGCGTGAGGTGGCGGTGGCCGCGGTGCGCCGGGTTGAACGAGCCGCCGAGCAGGCCAATGCGGCGGCTCACGTCAGCCCCGCCTGGTCGCCGCGCGCCGATGCGGGGCGAAGGCCCGCGTCATCCTCGCGCCAGTCCTCGCGCTCATGGTACACGCGCAGCACCTCGCAGCGCTGCGCGGTCAGCCGATAGTGGATCAGATAGGGCGTCCCGAGCACGCGCAGCACGCGCGTGTCGCGGCGGTGGCGCCGGCCGCCATAGGGAAAGTCGCGCAGGAAATCGGCGCGACGCCGGATCGCGGTCACCATCGCCAGCGCGGTGGCGGGCGAGACATGCTCGTCGAGCCAGGCGTCGATCGCGACCAGGTCGTCGAGCGCGACGCGCGCCCACACCACGGGCACCGTACTCGGGGCGAGCGCGCTGGCGCGGCGACGGGCAGGCGATCCGCTCCACCAGTCCCTCACGCGGCCGACGTCGTCGCGCGCGGCGTGGCCGCGACGGGCGCTAGCCGCATCGCGCGCGATGCCGCGCGATCATCGCCTCCAGCGCGCGCATCACCTCGTCGTGGTCGACCGTCTCGCCGCGCTCAACCTGATCGATCCCGCGCTGGACGAGACCGTCGGCCGCCGCCTCGCGCGCCACCGCGTCGCGGATCGCCGAGGCAGCGAAGGCCGCGCTGGTGATGCCGCGCGCCGCCGCGATCGAGTCGACCAGGGCCACGGTCACGTCGTCGAGCTCGGCGGTGATCGCGCGCGGGTTCACCCGCGCACCTGGCCGGTGCCGCGCCCCAGCCACTTGTAGGTCGTCAGCCCCTCGAGCGCGACCGGGCCGCGCGCGTGCAGTCGCCCGGTGGCGATGCCGATCTCGGCGCCGAGTCCGAATTCCCCGCCGTCGGCGAACTGGGTCGAGGCGTTCCACAGCACGATCGCGGAATCGACCGCGGCGAGGAAGCGTTCCGCCACGTGCTCGTCCGCGGCGACGATCGCGTCGGTATGGTGGGAGCCGTGCCGAGCGATATGCGCGAGCGCACCGTCGAGCCCGTCGACCAGCGCCACCGCGGCGATGGCGTCGAGATATTCGGCGTCCCAGTCGCTCGGCTCGGCGGGCGTGACCGCCGGCAGGAGCGCACGAGCCGCCGCGTCGCCACGCAGCGCGCAGCCCGCGTCCGCCAGCGCGGCGAGCAGCGCGGCGGCGTGCGGCCAGGCGCGATCGATCAGCAGCGTCTCCATCGCGCCGCACACGCCGGTGCGGCGTAGCTTCGCGTCGATCACCACCGCCCGCGCCATGCCGGGCTCGGCCGAGCCGTGGACGAAGACGTGGTTGACGCCGTCGAGATGCGCCAGCACCGGCACGCGCGCCTCGGCCTGGACGCGCGCGACCAGGCTCTTGCCGCCGCGCGGGATGATCAGATCGATCGCGCCCTCGGCCGCGAGCATCGCACCGACCGCGGCGCGGTCGGTGGTGGGCACCAGCTGGACCGCGTCGGCGGGCAGACCGCCCGCGACCAGACCCTCGACCAGCGCGGCGTGGAGCGCGCGGTTGCTCGCCACCGCCTCGGAACCGCCGCGCAGGATCACCGCATTGCCCGAGCGGACGCACAGCGCCGCGGCGTCCGCGGTGACGTTGGGGCGGCTCTCATAGACGATGCCGATCACGCCGATCGGCACGCGGACGCGGCTGAGCGCGAGACCGTTGGGGCGCGTGGTGCGGTCGATCACCTGCCCCACCGGGTCGGCGAGCGCGGCCACGGCGGCGACCCCCGTCGCTGTTGCCTCGAGCCGCGCGGGGTCGAGGCGGAGCCGGTCGATCAGCGCGGGCGAGACGGCGTTGGCGCGCGCGCGCGCGACGTCCTCAGCATTGGCGGCGAGGATCACCGCCGCATGGTCGCGCAGCGCGGTCGCGGCGGCGTGCAGCCCCCGGGCCTTGGTATCATCCTCGGCCGCGGCGAGCGCGTGCGCGGCGCCGCGGGCACGCGCCGTCATCGTGTTGATCAGGACGGGAATGGACTGCGGATCGAGCATCGCGCGCGGGCGTAGCACGAGGGCGCCGCCGCGCCCAGCCGGTGCGTCACGCTACAAGGCGGCCGCGGTCAGCGGCACCTCGGAGACGCAGGCGCCGTCGCGCGCCGCGGTGACGGCGGGCGGCTTGACGCGACCCATCGTCCAGTTCGCCTGCAAGCGGACGCGCGGGTTGGGTGCACACCGGATCTCACCAGTCTCGTTGGGAGCGGTGACCCAGATGAAGTGATGTTCCTGACCGTAGTCGATCACCGCGAAGGCGTAGCCCGCGCCGCGATCGAGCACATGGACCGGGAGCGGCGGATCGAGTTGCTGGAAGGACATGGGAAGGAACGCTCCGTTGCCGCAACTTAACCCATGCAAGCTTTTGCAGGTTCTGCGCTCTGGCGGCGGGCCGGCCCGATCTTATATCCGGCGGCATGACCGACATCCCGCTCCACCGCCGCCGCTTCCTCTCGCTCGCCTCGCTCGGCACCGCCGGCGTCGCGCTGGTGGGATGCGGGCGCCAGGCCGAGGCCGCGCCCGAGCGCTTCGCGGTGAGCAAGACCGACGCGCAGTGGCGCCAGCAGCTCGGCCCGGCGGCGTTCGAGGTGCTGCGCCACGAGGGCACCGAGCGGCCGTTCACCAGCCCGCTCAACGACGAACACCGCGCCGGCACGTTCGCGTGCAAGGGCTGCACCGCGCCCTTGTTCTCGTCCAAGACGAAGTTCGACAGCGGCACCGGCTGGCCCAGCTTCTACGCGCCGCTGCGTGACGCGGTGGCGACGCGGACCGATCGCAGCCTCGGCATGGCGCGCGTCGAGGTGCATTGCCGGCGCTGCGGCGGCCATCTCGGCCACGTCTTCGACGACGGCCCGCCGCCCACGGGCAAGCGCTATTGCATGAACGGCGTGGCGATGACCTTCCGGGCGGCGTGAGCCGACCGCACGATCCGCTCAGTCCCCGTCGATCGGCAGCGCGCCCGCGACCGGCGCCGCGGCGGTGGTGGCGATCGTCATCGGCGCGAGCGGCGCCTCGACCTCCGGCGCCGGCGCCTTGTCCGGATAGATGAAGCCGGCGAGCGGGTAGCTGCTCGTCCCGAGGTCGCCGTTGCCGGCGTACCAGACGCGCACCGCGCTCCAGTCGCCCGCCGGCGAGACGTCGATCGCGCGGACGTCGCGCTCGATCCCGCCGCGGCGCGACCAATTGGCGTGGGTGAGCAGCACCTCGCGGTCGCTGACGACCCGGCTCACCATCGCGACGTGGCCGATCGGCATGCCGCGGGTCGCCTTGAAGGCCATGACCGCGCCTTCCACCGGCACGTGGCCGCGCTCGTAGCGGCCGGCGGCCTGGCCCCACCAGGTGTTGGCGTTGCCGCGGATCTCGATGCCCGAGACCTCGCGCGCGAAGGGGACGCACTGCAGGTAGCGTGCCTGTGCCGGCGCCACCGTCATCAGCGCGCACGATACCACCAGCGCGAATCGCGCCGTCAGAGCCTTGGAATTCACGGGTGACCCCCCGGTCTCTCGAAACTGATGAGTCTCTGCTAGGCGGTGAATCCTGACCGAACAAACGCTGCCGGAACCTTTCCGGACGAGTCGAGTTGCCGCGGCGGTGAGCCGAACACCAGCGTCGGGAAAAGGTCAGCGAAGCTGTCCCGCAGTGTGAATCGACGGTTAAAATCACCCTCTTGTCACCGCCGAATCGCCGCATTCGCGCGTCGCCCGATCGACGCGGGCGCAGTGGGGTCGCATCCTCCCGTCACATTCCTCGCGGCAGTATGTGGCGCAATAAGGCTCACGCCGGCATTTTAGAAGAACGGGTCTGGTAGGCTGCTTGTGATCCGCCGATCGCCTGCCTAGGATCGACGCACCCGCAATAGTCGATTGCCTTGCCATGGCCCTGGATCCCGAGACCTTCGCCGCGCTGATCGAGACCGTCCGCCGCTATGTCGCCGAGCGGCTTCGCCCGCTCGAGGCGCAGGTCGAGGCCGAGGACGCGGTGCCCGACGCGGTCGTCGCCGAGATGCGCGACATGGGCCTGTTCGGCCTGTCGATCGCCGAGGATTACGGCGGTCTCGGCCTCACCATGGCGGAGGAGGCGCGCGTCGCCATCGAGATGGGGCGCACCACGCCGGCGTTCCGCTCCACCTTCGGGACCAACGTCGGGATCGGCAGCCAGGGGCTGGTGCTCGCCGGCACGCCCGAGCAGAAGGCCGAGTGGTTGCCGCGCATCGCCGCGGGCGAGATCGTCACCAGCTTCGCGCTGACCGAGCCCGGCGTCGGCAGCGATTCCGGCGCGGTGGCGACGCGCGCGGTGCGCGACGGCGACGTCTACCGGCTCTCGGGCACCAAGCGCTACATCACCAACGCCGATCGCGCCGACCTCTTCACCGTGATGGCGCGCACCAGCGACGCGCCGGGCGGCCGCGGCGTCTCGGCCTTCCTGGTCCCGCGCACGCTCGCGGGCGTGTCGGTCGGCGAGCCCGAGAAGAAGATGGGGCAGAAGGGCGCCAAGGTCGCCGATCTCCACCTCGACGACGTCGCGGTTCCCGTCGTCAATCGGCTCGGCGCAGAGGGAGAGGGATTCAAGATCGCGATGCGCGTGCTCGATCGCGGGCGGCTCCATATCGCCGCGGTGTGCGTCGGCGTCGCCGAGCGGCTGATCGCCGACTGCGTCGCTTATGCCAGCGAGCGGCGCCAGTTCGGCAAGGCGATCGCCGAGCACCAGTTGATCCAGGCGATGATCGCCGACAGCAAGACCGAGGCGCTCGCCGCGCGCGCGCTGGTGCTCGAGACCGCCGCGGCGAAGGACGCCGGCGCCGAGGTGGTACTGGAGAGCGCGGCGGCCAAATATTACGCCAGCGAGATGGTAGGCCGCGTCGCCGACCGCGCGGTGCAGATCTACGGCGGCGCCGGCTACATCGCCGATTACGGGATCGAGCGGCTGTACCGCGACGTGCGGCTGTTCCGCATCTACGAGGGGACCAGCCAGATCCAGCAGCTGATCATCGCGCGCGAGACGCTGAAGCGCGGCGGGTGAAGCGGGGTTTCTGCGGAGGACGCCAGCGACGGGAGGATGACGGGCGAGAGGGTGAGGGGAGCGTCCGACCCCGCTCTTCGTCATCCCCGCCTCCGCGGGGATGACGATGAGGCGAGACCGCGCGGCGGACGATCGTGGCCTGGGGCCGGAAGACCGAAGGGGAGCGCTCCCCGACACATGACACAGGAGAGGCACATGAACACCGACCATCTGTTCCGGCTCGACGGCCGCGTCGCGCTCGTCACGGGGGGCAGCCGCGGCATCGGGCGGATGATCGCGGCGGGCTTCGTCGCGCAGGGGGCGACCGTCTATGTCTCGAGCCGCAAGGCCGAGGCCTGCGAGGAGACCGCCGCGGCGCTGGGCGCGCACTGCCACGCGCTGCCGATGGACGTGTCGACGGTGAACGGCTGCCGCGCGCTCGCCGCGGCGCTGGGTGAGCGCGAGCGGCGCCTCGACATCCTCGTCAACAACGCGGGCGCGGCCTGGGGCGTGCCCTTCACCGACTTTCCCGAGAGTGGCTGGGACAAGGTGATGGATCTCAACGTCAAGTCGCCCTTCTTCCTGACCCAGGCGCTGCACGCGCTGCTCCGCGCCGGCGCGGCGGCGCACCCGCCGGCCAAGGTGATCAACATCACCTCGGTCGACGGACTGCGGCTCAATCCGTGGGAGACGTACAGCTACCAGGCGTCGAAGGCGGCGCTGATCCACCTCACCCGCCGCCTCGCGGCGCGGCTGGTCGAGGACGGCATCCACGTCAGCTCGATCGCGCCGGGCGCTTTCGCCAGCGAGATGAACCGCGCCGCGCGCGACCACGCCGACGCGGTGGCGAAGCGTATTCCGGCGCGACGCATCGGCGAGGCGGAAGACGTGGCAGGCACCGCGATCTTCCTCGCCTCGCGCGCGGGCGACTATGTGGTGGGGGAGACGATCGCGGTCGACGGCGGGCTGGTCAACGCCTCGCTGGGGGGCGGCATCGACGCGTGATGTCGAAAGGACACGCCCACCTTGGTGCTAAATAGACGCTGAACCCGCCGACTAAGCCACTCGACGATCGACGCCGGGGACGACGCTTTGAGACGAGGCTTCGGCGAGCTCAGCCTCTCCTCAGCGCGAACGGATCTTGCTTGGCACGCTCCTGGCTACGTCACCGCTCGTGCTGAGGAGCCGCTGAGCCTGTCGAAGCGGTGTCTCGAGGCACTGGCTGGAACGCGCCCGCTACCCCGCCCGTTTCCGCGATGAAGGAGACGGTGCATGGACAAGGACGACACCAAGCCAACCGAACTGACCGAACGGCCCAATCTCTCCACCGAGCACCAGCGCGAGGGCGACGCACGTCGCCCCAGCGACACGCTCGACAAGGGCCAGCCGCAAGGCGAGACGATCCCGCGCAAGTCGTCGCTGCTGGGCGACGACTGATCGACATCGGGTCCGACGAGGATCGATCACCATGGCAAGCCGCGAAGGAACGTCCTTCCGCTGCGTGGCAGCTGAGCGGAGGGTAGAGGCGAGTCGCGGGCGCGAGCTCCTGCCGGCCTTCCCAGCGGTCTGATCCCTGCACGCGTGCTCCGTCGAAGGCCGGAGCGCAGGGACATCATCACCATTGGCAGCCGTTCCGGGCGCCTGGATGCGCGGGCGCTCGGACAGGCGAACGGCGGAGGCGCTGGCCATCACAGACGTCGCCGATGTTGTGAGTGGGAGGCTTCTGTTGCCCGGTGCCTCCCGTACCGCTGGAATCCCCTTCTGTTGCCCGGTGGGGTCCGACCGCGCTTTTTTGGTGTAACGTCAGGCCGTTAGGCCGTCAGTTACGCCGCAATCGCGAGTGCTTCGTTGTCGTTGGCACTTGTGTAATGGGCCGTTGCGGTGGTCCCATTCCGAGCGAAAACAGCGCTTTTCAACACACGTCGATCCTGGTTCGGCCCCGTCAGCGCGGCTGCGTGCAGCCGCGATGGTGGAGCCGCCGGGTACTGCCCCCGGGTCCGCTGCGCCTATTGTACGCCGCAGTTTATCGCCATAGCCGGGTAGAACCCGACGCGAGTCATATAGGCGGACGCGGATCGCGGGAAAAGCCCCGGATGGCCATTTGCCCGCCACAATATCCCTGTATATACTGCGATATGCTCACCCAGCGGTCCCGTTACGCCCTTCGCTCCATGCTGTTCCTGGCGGGCGCGCCGGCCGGATCGCCGCCGATCCCGATGACCCGGATCGCCGCCGAGGCCAACGTCCCGCGCAAGTTCCTCGAGCTGATCCTCGCCGACCTGCGTGACGCCGGCCTGCTCCACAGCCACCGCGGCAAGATGGGCGGGTACGTGCTGTCGCGGCCGGCGCATCTGATCTCGCTGGGCGAGGTGATCCGCGTGATCGAGGGGCCGCTCGCGCTGGTGCCCTGCGTCAGCCGCACCGCCTATCGCTCGTGCAAGGACTGCAAGAGCGAGGCCGAGTGCGCGATCCGCCACGCGATGATGCGCGTCCGCGACGAGACCGCGCGCATCCTCGACGGCACCAGCCTGGCCGACGCCACCGCGAATCAGCTCGCTGCCGCCTGAGGCGGTTCGCGCGCACGCGTCGAGCGCAGCATTGGTGTTGGCGTCGACCGACAGAGGTTCCGCCTCGGCCTTCATTCATCCGTGTGTTCATACCGTCCGTCCGTCATCCCCGCGCGGGCGGGGATCCAGCTACGCCGACGTCTCTCCTCTTGCGCGGCGTCAGCGCGCATGGATTCCCGCCTCCGCGGGAATGACGGAGAGGCGGGAAGCTTCGGCGTGACCATCAGGGGGGCGTCGCTCGCCCTCCCTCCCCACTAGACCCACTGCCACGCCCCGCTTACCCATTCCGGCATGACTGACGCGCCGCTGCCCAGCACCGAGACCGACGCCGCCGCCGAGCTCGAGCGGCTCGCGCGCGAGATCGCGCACCACAACCGGCGCTACCATACCGACGACGCGCCCGAGATCAGCGACGCCGCCTATGACGCGCTGGTCCGCCGCAACGCCGCGATCGAGGCGGCCTTCCCCGCGCTGATCCGCGCCGACTCGCCCAGCCGCCAGGTCGGCGCCGCGCCCGCCGCACATCTGGCCAAGGTCGCGCACGCGCGGCCGATGATGAGCCTCGACAACGCCTTCGCCGACGAGGACGTGGAGGAGTTCGTCCGCCGCGTCCGCCGGTTCCTGCGGCTGGCCGACGATGAGCCGGTCGCGCTCACCGCCGAGCCCAAGATCGACGGCCTGTCCTGCTCGCTGCGCTACGAGGAGCGCCGCCTCGTCCAGGCGCTCACCCGCGGCGACGGCACCACCGGCGAGGACGTCACCGCCAACGTGCTGACGATCGACGACATCCCGCGCGCGCTCCCCGACGACGCGCCCGCCATCTTCGAGGTGCGCGGCGAGGTCTATATGGAGAAGGCCGCGTTCGCCGCGCTCAACCAGCGGCTCGCCGACGAAGCCGAGGCGACCGGTAAGGAGGCGCGGCGCTTCGCCAACCCGCGCAACGCCGCCGCGGGCTCGCTGCGCCAGAAGGACGCCGCGGTGACCCAGGCGCGCCCGCTGCGCTTCCTCGCACACGGCTGGGGGGAGGCCAGCGCGGTGCCCGGCGACACGCAGGAGGCGATCGTCGCCGCGCTGCGCGCCTGGGGCTTCCCGATCGCCGACGCCTTCGCACGCTGCGACGACGCCGCCGCGGCGCTGGCGGTCTATCGCGCGATCGAGCACCAGCGCGCCGATCTGCCGTTCGACATCGACGGCGTGGTCTACAAGGTCGACCGGCTCGACTATCAGCAGCGGCTGGGCAGCGTCGGGCGCGCGCCGCGCTGGGCGATCGCGCACAAATTCCCCGCCGAGCGCGCCGAGACCATCCTCGAGGCGATCGACATCCAGGTCGGACGTACCGGCAAGCTCACCCCCGTTGCGCGGCTCACCCCCGTGACGGTCGGCGGGGTGGTCGTGACCAATGCCACGCTGCACAACCGCGACGAGATCGCGCGGCTCGACGCGCGCGTCGGCGACCGCGTGCTGCTCCAGCGCGCCGGCGACGTGATCCCGCAGATCGTCGAGGTGCTGCCGCGCGACGCCGAGCGCGCGCCCTATGTCTTTCCCGACCATTGCCCGCGCTGCGGCAGCGAGGCGGTGGCCGAGGAGGGCGAGGTCGACGTGCGCTGCACCGGTGGGCTGATCTGCCCGGCGCAGCGGCTCGAACGGCTCAAGCATTTCGTCAGCCGCGGCGCGCTCGACATCGACGGCTTGGGCGAGAAGACGCTGGTGGAGGTTGTCGACCTCGGTTGGATCGCCGAGCCGGCCGACATCTTCCGCCTCGCCGCGCATCGCGAGGAGCTGGTCGGGCGCGAGGGCTGGCAGGCCAAGTCGGTCGACGCGCTCCTCGCCGCGATCGAGGCCCGGCGCCAGCCCGACGCGGCGCGGCTGCTGTTCGGGCTCGGCATCCGCCATGTCGGGATCGTCACCGCGCGCGACCTGCTCAAACATTATGTCACCCTGCCCGCGGTCGCGGCGCTGGCGGACGAGCTGATCGCGCTGCGCGAGCGCACGACGGCCGCGCTCGGCGAAGAGGAGGGCCGGCTCCGGACCCGGCTCGACAAGGCGATCGCCGAGCTGATCGGCGTGGAGAATATTGGTGCCGCGGTCGGCCACGCGCTCGCCGACTTCTTCCACGAGCCGCACAACCGCGCGGTGTGGGACGACCTGCTCGCTGAGGTGGCGCCGCCCGACTTCCGCGTCGAGACCGTCGCGTCGGAGGTGTCGGGCAAGACGGTCGTCTTCACCGGCACGCTCGAGACGCTCAGCCGCGACGAGGCCAAGGCGCAGGCCGAGTCGCTCGGCGCGCACGTCTCGGGTGCGGTGTCGAAGAAGACCGATCTGCTGGTGGCCGGACCGGGCGCGGGGTCGAAGGCGAAGAAGGCGGCCGAGCTCGGTATCCGCGTCGTCGACGAGGCGGGGTGGATCGCGATCGTCGCCGCCTCGGGGTGAGCGATCAGGGGCGCGGGGGCGGGGGCGGGGCACCGCTGCCGTGCTCCTGCGGACGCCGGAGCCCAGCGCCGCGGACGATATCGCTCGACGCCCGGGGCCCCCGCGTGCGCGGGAACTCATCGAAGGTGGCGAGCGGCTGCGTCACTGGTCCGATGGACAACGTCGCTCGCGCGATCGCCTCCTCCCCGTCCTGCCGTCATCCCGGACTTGGCCCTGGATCCACCGGGGTCGCACAATCAGTTGGCCCGTGGATACGCGGACGAGTGGATCCCCGGACCAAGTCCGGGATGACGGATCGTGGGGAAGGGAAGCCTCCGCCAACTCAAAAGAAAGGGCGACCCGCAGGCCGCCCTTCCCTCATCTCATCGGATCGTTCGACGCCTCACGCCCCGGCGGGCGACGCGCTGCCGAACGGGCCCGACGGACGCTTGGTCTTCGGGATCGACGTCCCCGCCGCCGGCACCGCGGGCGCCTTAGGCCCCTGGTCGGCGCGGCCGATGTCGTCGCCCGCGATCAGGCGCTTGATCTCCTCGCCCGTCAGCGTCTCATACTCCAGCAGCGCGCCGGCGAGCGAGTGGAGCTGGTCGAGATGGTCGGTCAGCACCTGCTTGGCGCGATGCAGACCGCCCTCGACGATCGCCTTGATCTCGTCGTCGATCAGCTGCGCGGTGGAGTTGGACATCCGCACCGGCTGGCTCGACGAGTAACCCAGGAAGCTCTCGCCTTCGGGCTGGGCGTACTCGACCGGCCCGACCTTGTCGGACATGCCCCATTTTGTGACCATGTCGCGCGCCAGCCCGGTGGCATATTGGATATCGCCGCTCGCGCCGCTCGACACCTTGTCATAGCCGAAGATCACTTCCTCGGCGACGCGTCCGCCCATCGCCACCGCCAGGTTCGCGTACATCTTGTCGCGGTGGTAGCTGTAGCTGTCGCGCTCGGGCAGGCGCATCACCATGCCCAAGGCGCGACCGCGCGGGATGATCGTCGCCTTGTGGATCGGGTCCGACGCCGGCTCGTGCAGCGCGACGATCGCGTGGCCCGCCTCATGATAAGCGGTCATGCGCTTCTCGTCCTCGGTCATCACCATCGAGCGACGCTCGGCGCCCATCATGACCTTGTCCTTGGCCTCCTCGAACTCGGCCATCGCGACCAGGCGCTTGCCCTTGCGCGCCGCCATCAGCGCGGCCTCGTTGACGAGGTTGGCGAGGTCGGCGCCCGAGAAGCCCGGCGTGCCGCGCGCGATCACCCGCGCGTCGACGTCGGGCGCCAGCGGTACCTTCTTCATATGGACCTCGAGGATCTTCACGCGACCGTCGATGTCCGGGCGCGGCACCACCACCTGGCGGTCGAAGCGGCCCGGGCGCAGCAGCGCGGGGTCGAGCACGTCGGGTCGGTTGGTGGCCGCGACGATGATGATCCCCTCGTTGGCCTCGAAGCCGTCCATCTCGACCAGCAGCTGGTTGAGCGTCTGCTCGCGCTCGTCGTTGCCGTTGCCAAGACCCGCGCCGCGGTGGCGACCCACCGCGTCGATCTCGTCGATGAAGACGATGCAGGGCGCCGACTTCTTGGCCTGTTCGAACATGTCACGGACGCGGCTGGCGCCGACGCCGACGAACATCTCGACGAAGTCCGAGCCGGAGATGGTGAAGAAGGGCACGCCCGCCTCGCCCGCGATCGCGCGCGCCAGCAAAGTCTTGCCGGTACCAGGCGAGCCGACCAGCAGCGCGCCCTTCGGGATCTTGCCGCCGAGGCGAGCGAACTTCGTCGGATCCTTGAGGAAGTCAACGATCTCGGTGAGCTCGGCGCGCGCCTCGTCGATGCCGGCGACATCGTCGAAGGTGACCTTGCCTTCCTTCTGCGTCAGCATGCGCGCGCGGCTCTTGCCGAAGCCCATCGCGCCGCCCGCGCCGCCGCCCTTCTGCATCTGGCGCAGCACGAAGAAGGCGATGCCGAGGAACAGCAGGAACGGCAGCGACTGGTAGAGCAGCACCATCCAGATCGACGGGCCCTCCTCCGGCTTGCCCGCCACCTCGACGCCTGCCTTGCGTAGCCGCTCGATCAGCCCGGAGTCCTGCACCGGATAGGTGCGGAACTTGTCACCGTTCGAGAAGCTGCCGGTGATGATGTCGCGGCTGACGTTGACGTCCTTCACCGTGCCCTCGTCGACCTTGTCGAGGAAGGTGGAGTAAGCCACGGTATTGCCCTGCGCCGTCGTCGTGCGACCGTCGAACAGCGTCACCACCACCGCCAGTGAGAGCAGCACGCCGACCCAGATCAGCAGGCTCTTCATCCAGGGATTAGGGTTGCCGCCGCCGCCATTGTCGCCGCCGCCGTTCCCGCGCTGCCTGTCGTTGTCGTTCATCGGGTACCTTTCCAACGAACGCAATGTAAGCCACGACGGGTTAATGGCAATGGAACAGCGTCGGTCAGAGTGATCGACGCGGCGGTGCTACGTGAAAAATCCAGCCTTCCTCGCGCACTTCTACCTTGAGGCCGGCGTGGGTCGCGCCGCGCCGTGCCTCGAGCGCGTCGAGCAGTGGCTCGATATTGGACGAATCGGCGAAGGCTGGCCGGGTGATCGCACGATCCGCCCGAATCGCGTGGATCGCGCGGCGCAGCAGTCGCCGGCGCAGCTCGCGCGGCTCGTCGGCGATCGCGAGGGGGCGGTCGGGTCCGCGCCAGTGCTCGCTCCATAGCCGCTCCGCCGCCCGCGCGATCACCTCCTCCGCCTCGGCGAGATAACCGGCCGAGGCGGCGAGCGCGGCCGGATCGAGCGCGGGCATGGCGGCGAGCGCGGCGCGGACGCGGGTGCGATCGTGCCGCGGGTCGGTGTTCGACGGGTCGTCGACGAAGGGCGCCCCCGCCGCCTCCACCAGCGCGCGCAGCTCGGCGCGCCGCCACGCCAGCAGCGGCCGCAGCAGCAACGTCCCACCCTCCCGGCGCGCCGCGCGGATCGCGCTCAGCCCCGCCAGCCCCGAGGCGCGGTTGAGCCGCATCAGCAATGTCTCGGCCTGGTCGTCGGCGTGGTGCGCGGTGAGCAAGGCGTCGACCCGTTCGCGCGCGGCCCAGTCGATCAGCAGCGCGTAACGCGCCTCGCGCGCGCGGCGCTGGAGCGAGCTGCCCGCGATCGGCGCCGCGGGAACGAGCATGGCGTGCGGCACGCCGAGCCGCTCGCACAGCGCTGAGACCATCGCCGCCTCCTCGGCGCCGGCGGGGCGAAGCCGGTGGTCGACCGTCGCCGCGACCACCTCGCCCGGCAGGGCCGCGGCGGCGAGCAGCAGCAGCGCGACCGAGTCCGGCCCGCCCGACACCGCCACGCCGACCCGGCCGACGCGCTCGACCGCCGCCACGCCGTACCCGCGCGCGAACCCGCGGCGCAGGTCGTCGATGAAGCGCGCCACCGCCGCCGCGGGCAGCGGCGCCACGCTCAGCTCACTTGCACTTGGCGGCGGTGCGGGCTTTGGCGACATCGGCCTTGAGACCCGGCGAGATCTTGCTGCCATAGACGTCGGTCAGCTCGCCGTAGACCTTGCAGGCGTCCGCCGGCTTGTCGAGCTTGAGGAGCGCGGTGCCCAGGTAGAAGAGGCTGTCGGGCGCGCGCTCGCCGTCGGGGAACTTCTTGTAATTGTCGTAGAAAGCGATTGACGCCAGGCTCGGCTTGCCCTCGTCGAGATAGGAGCGGCCGAGCAGGTTCTGCGCGAAGCTGGCGCGGCGGTGCTTGGGGTAAGTGGCGACCACCTTCTTCAGCTGCGCCTCCGCGGCGGGATAGTCCTTCGCCTGCCACAGGCGATAGCCGGCGAGATAGGCGTCCTCGGCGGGATCGCCGCTGCTCGGCGCGGCGGCCGGCGTGCTGTTCACCGGCTCCGGCGCCTGCGGGACGGTGACGTCGGGACCACCGGCGGCGTCCGCGCCCGGCGCCGGCACGGGCGCGACCGGCTGGGTCAGCTTGGCGTCGGTCGCCTTGCGATAATCCTCGAACTGCTGCTCGAGCTGGCGCAGCTTGTACTGGGTCTGCTCGATCTGCCCGGTCATGCTCGCCATCTGCTGCTCGAGCGAGGTGACCCGCGCGGTGATGTCGGTCAGCGCGCTGGTGGCCGGGACGCCAGCGGCGTCGACCGGCGCGGTCGAGGGCGCGATCTGTGGCTCCACCATCGCGCCGGCGCCGCCGGGGAACACCTTGCGCTGCACCGCGCGCATCTCCGCCTCGAGCTTGCCGACGCGGCCCTCGATCTGCGCCGCTGCCGGCGTCGCCACCACCAGCGCCAGCGCGGCGCCTGCCATCCACTTGGTCATCATCGTCCGTCCCCGGTGCGCACCTGTCGCACCTCTCTATAGAAGCGAGCTGTCGCCACGGTGAAGCGCGGCGTGGTCTGAGTCGCGAGAGCGCCGCCCGACGCGACTTCGACGCGCATTCACCGCTACCATCCCGCCGTCATCCCGGACTTGGTCCGGGATCCACCGTTCCGCAGCCTTCGCGGGCGTGGCTCTCGCGGTGGGGTGGATCCCGGAACACGTCCGGGATGACGGAAGCCCTCCCGAAGGCCCCGCGTCCGGCCCTGTCGTGACGGTGAGATCCGCCCCGCCCTCACCGCGCCACGTCGCGGAACGCGGCGAGCTGCCCCGCGTCTCCCGGCGCCGCCGTCGTGTTCGCCGCGGTCGCGGGCGGCGTGGTGCTCGCGCTCGGCGCCGGCGCGGGCAGCCCGCGTGCGGCGAGCGCCTCGGCGCTGATGCCGACGTCCTTGATCGCGCGCTTGCCGTCACCCAGCGGCGCGACCTCGCGGCCGTCGACCGTTACGGTGAGCTGGTCGGGGCGGCCGACGTTGATCATCGGCCGATCGGTACCCGCGGGCACCTCGAATGACTGGCCCGGCTTCATCGTGCCCTCGAACAGGCGCTGCTTGGCGCCGTCGTAGACGCGCATCCACACGTCGTTGCGCGCGGTCAGCACCACCTTGCCGGTGGCGGCCGGGGTCGGCGCGGGCGGCGGCACCTCCTTGCTGGAAGCGACCTGCGCGCTCGGCGTCGCCTCGGGCGCCTGCTCGGTGGTGCCGCGGAACATGCCGGTGGAGAGCCACAGCACGCCCAGCACGAGCACCGCCAGCGCGAGCCCGGCGGCGACGATCACCAGCCCGCGCGAGGGCGCGCGCGACGGGTCGGCGATCTCCTCGATATGGTGCTGGCGCAGCGGCATCGCGCCGCGCGCGAGCTCGCCGCGGATGGCGCGGCCGACGTCGGCCTGGTCGATCCCCACTGCGCGGGCATAGGCGCGTGCGAAGCCCGAGGCGTAGGTGGGCGAGGGCAGCAGGTCGAGCCGGTCCATCTCGAGCGCCTCGAGGAAGCGCTGCGTCACGCGCGTGCGCGCAGCGACCTCGGCCAGCGACAGCCCCTGCGCCTCGCGCGCCGCGCGCAGTCGCGCGCCGACGGAGCCGGGCGTCGGTGCCTGTGCGGGTAGCTCGCCGTCGCTCATTCTTCTCTCCGCCCCGCGCCCACCGCGTTCATGCGGGCGTGCGTTCGTGTTCCAAACACGAGCAACAGTGTCAACAGAGGGGCTTCACACGATTCGACTCGGTTCGTCGCGACCTCACGCCAGCTCGACCCCGTGCTCGGTCGCCCACGCGGCGAGCGCGCCGCGCATGTCGCGCGGCGGGCGGACCAGCAGCTCGTCCATGAAGGCGGTCAAGGCGGCGCGATCGAGCGTGCGGATCATCGCCTTGACCGGCCCCACCGCGGCCGGGGTGATCGAGAGCCGGTCGAGCCCGATCCCGATCAGCGCCATCGCTTCCAGCGGCCGCCCGCCCATCTCGCCGCACACGGCCACCGGCACCCCGGCCTCGCGCGCGGGCACGATCACCCGGCGCAGGAAGCGCATGATCGAGCTGGAGAGCCAGTCATAGCGGTCCGCCAGCTTGGGGTTGGCGCGGTCGGCGGCGAAGAGGAACTGGGTGAGGTCGTTGGTGCCGATCGACAAAAAGTCGATGTTGGGCAGCAGCACGTCGAGCTGATAGGCGAGCGCGGGCACCTCCAGCATTGCGCCGTAGCGCACCTCCAGCGGAAGGCGCTTGTTGCGCTGGTGGAGGAAGGCGCGCTGCGCCTCGAAGAGCGCCTTGGCCTCGTCGAACTCCCACGGTTCGGACACCATCGGGAACATCACGTTAAGCGTCCGCCCCGCGCCCGCCTCCAGCAGCGCGCGCGCCTGCGCCTTCATCAGCCCGTCGCGCTCCAGCGCGAGCCGCAGCGCGCGCCAGCCCATCGCCGGATTTTCTTCCTCGCCGGTGTGCGTGAGATAGGGCAACGCCTTGTCGCCGCCGATGTCGACGGTGCGGAAGATCACCGGGCGCGATCCCGAGGCGTCGAGCACCTCGCGGTACAGCCGCTGCTGGCGCTCGCGCTGCGGCAGCGTCGCCGACACGAGGAACTGGAACTCGGTGCGGAACAGCCCGATCCCGTCCGCCCCCGTCAGGTCGAGCACCGCGACATCGTCGCGCAGCCCGGCGTTGACCATCACCGTGACGCGGTGCCCGTCAAGCGTCTCGGGGGCGAGGTCGCGCAGTGCGGCATAGGCCGCCTTGCGCTTCTGCCGCGTGGCCACCTTGGCCTCGAACACCTCCTCCATCGCCGCGGTCGGGCGCACCGTCAGCGTGCCCTCGGTGACGTCGAGCAGCAGCGCGTCGCCCTCGGCGATCAGCCGGCGCACGTCGCGCACGCGCCCGAGCACCGGCACGCCCATCGCACGCGCCACGATCGTGACATGCGCGGTGAGCGACCCCTCCTCCAGCACCACGCCCTTGAGCCGGCGGCGATCATATTCGAGCAGCTCGGCCGGCCCGAGATTGCGCGCGATCAGGATCGTGTCCTGCCGCAGCCCGAGTTGCGCCGCGGTGCCCATCTGCCCCGAGACGATGCGGAGCAGCCGGTTGGACAGGTCCTCCAGGTCGTGCATGCGGTCGGCGAGCAACGGATCGTCGATCTCGCGCATGCGCTGGCGGGTGCGCTGCTGCACGCGCTCGATCGCGGCCTCCGCGGTGAGCCCGCTGTCGATCGCCTCGTTGATGCGGCGCGCCCAGCCCTCGTCATAGGCGAACATCTTGTAGGTGGCGATCACCTCCTGATGCTCGTCGCCGACGCCGAACTCCGCCTCGCGCGCGATCCGGTCGATCTGCTCGCGCATCTTGTCGAAGGCGGCATAGACGCGGTGGCGCTCGGCCTCGGTATCCTCCGCGACGGTATGCTCGATGTGGATCCGCGGCTGGTGGAACACCGCGCAGCCCACCGCCATGCCGTCGACCAGTTTCTGCCCGCCGATCCGCGTCGAGCCGGTCGACTGGGGACGGTCGCTCGGGCCGCCCTGGTCGATCAGCCCGGCGTTGGCGATCAGCTCGGACAGCACCATCGCCACCGTCTGCAGCGCCTCGATCTCGACGTCCTCGTACTTGCGCGGATCGGCATGCTGCACCGCGAGCACGCCGACCGCGCGCTCGCGGCGGATGATCGGCACGCCCGCGAAACTGTGGTAGCGATCCTCGCCGGTCTCGGGCTTGTAGGCGAAATCGGGGTGGCTCGCGGCCTCGTCGAGGTTGAGCACCTCGTTGTTCTTGGCGATCGTGCCGACGAGACCCTCACCCAGCGCCAGCTTGGTGACGTGCACCGCCTCCGGCGCCAGGCCGCGGGTGGCGAACAGCTCGAGCACGCCCTCGCGCAGCAGGTAGATCGAGCACACCTCGCTATCCAGCGCCTCGCCGATGATCTCGACCACCGAGTTGAGCTTGGCCTGCGCGTTCGATCGCGCCGCCATCACATCGTGCAGGTTGACCAGGATCTCGCGGGCGGAGCGGGCGGCAGAGACGGGCATGCCGAGGGGCTAACAGACCAATGGCCTGGGTGCCACGCAGCATTTTCTTGGGTGCGACGCAGCGCGCCCAAGCCCGGCTCGCCCGTTTGAAACGGAAAGTTGCTGGCGAAGCGCGGTGCGCGATCGCACCTCTGCGCGATGAAGATCCCCTCCTTCACCGTGCAGGTGTTCGCCGGCATGGCGATCGGCGTCGCGCTCGGCTTCGCGGCGCGCGATCTGCCCGCGCTGGCCGAGGCGCTGCGCCTCACCGGCGACAGCTTCGTCCAGCTGCTCAAGGCGCTGGTCGTGCCGCTCGTGTTCACCGCGATCGTCGCCTCGATCGCGGCACTGCGCGATCTCGGCAATGCCGCGCGGCTGGTCGGGCAGACCCTGCTGTGGTTCGCGGTCACCGCGCTGATCGCGGTGACGATCGGGCTCACGCTCGGCACGCTGCTCGAGCCGGGCGTTCGCAGCGGGGTCGATCCGTCCGCCGCCGCGCTGCCCGCCACCACCGGCTCGTGGCTCGACTTCCTGCGCGGACTCATCCCGGGCAACTTCCTGGGAATCGAGGCGAGCACCAAGCTCGCCGATGGCGGCGCCACCACCAAGCTGGGGTTCAACGTGCTCCAGCTGATCGTCGTCGCGATCGCGGTCGGCGCGGCGGCGGTGAACGTCGGCGAGGCGGGGAGCGCCTTCCTCGCCGCGAACGCCTCGCTGCTCGCGATCTTCCGCCGGCTGCTGCGCTGGGTGGTGAAGCTCACCCCGATCGGCACCGCCGGGCTGATCGGTACCGCGATCGTGCGCTACGGCTGGTCCTCGCTCGCGGCGCTCGGCAGCTTCGCCGGCGCGGTGTACCTCGGGCTCGCGCTGGTGCTGTTCCTCGTCTACCCCGCGCTGCTCGCGCTCAACCGGCTGTCGGTGACGCGCTTCTTCGCCACCGCCTGGCCGGCGATCCAGCTCGGCTTCGTGTCGCGCTCGTCGATCGCGACGCTGCCCGTCACCGAGGACGCCGCCGAGCGCGCCGGCGTGCCGCGCGACTATGCCGCCTTCGCGGTGCCCTTCGCCGCGACCACCAAGATGGACGGCTGCGCCGCGGTCTACCCCGCCGTGGCGGCGCTGTTCGTCGCGCAATATTACGGCATCGCGCTGCATGCCTCGGACTATGTGCTGGTGGCGCTGGTCTCGGTGATCGGCTCGGCGGCGACGGCCGGGCTGACGGGCGCCTTGGTGATGCTGACGCTGACGCTCACCACGCTCGGCCTGCCGCTCGAGGGCGCGGGTCTGCTGCTCGCGGTCGACCCGATCATCGACATGGGCCGCACCGCGGTGAACGTCGCGGGGCAGGTGCTGGTGCCGCTGATCGTCGCCAAGCGCGAGCACCTGCTCGCGCCCGGCGGCACGATGGCGCCGCTGCCCCGGCACGATACGGTGCCGGCCTGATCGAAGTGAACTCCTCGCCGCCTGCGACGTTCGTGGGCGGCAGAAGGAGACACATGCCATGAAGAAGGCCCTGCTCGCCGCGCTGGCGCTCGCCACCGCCACTACCCCGATGCTCGCCCCCGCCGCGCAGGCGCAGCGCAGCGATCGCGACCGTGACTATCGCTGGCACGGCGACGACAAGAACTGGGAGCCCTCGCGCGACTATCGCCGCGGCAGCAGCCGGCGCGAGCGCGCGCTCGGCCGCGACGATCAAATCTACCGCGGGCGCGACGGCCGCGCTTATTGCAAGCGCAACGACGGCACCACCGGTCTGGTGATCGGCGGCGTCGGCGGCGGCGTGCTCGGTAACCTGGTCGGCGGCGGCACCCTCGGCACGCTGCTGGGCGCGGGCGGCGGCGCGCTGCTCGGCCGTTCGATCGATCGCGGCAAGGTGAAGTGCCGCTGAGGTTAGGGGCGCGGCTTCGGTGAGGCGGCGTTTCTCGACTCTCCCCTCCCCTTCAGGGGAGGGATTAGGGGTGGGCCGGTGCCCCGAGCGCGGCGTCTGCGGAGAGGCTCCGCCCCAACCCCTTCCCTGAAGGGGAGGGACTCTCTCGCGACGCCGCGGTCGCGTGCCCCTTAGATCCCGCCTTCCTCCAGGCTCAGCAGCGTCGCGTTGCCGCCCGCGCTGGTCGTATCCACCGACACCGCGCGCTCCGCGCAGAAACGGTACAGGTACAGCGGCCCGCCGGCCTTCGGTCCGGTCCCCGACAAGCCCTCGCCGCCGAACGGCTGCGACCCCACGACGGCGCCGATCATCGAGCGATTTATGTAGAGGTTGCCGACCGCCGCGGCGGCCTCGGTCACCTCGGCCGCGCGTGCGATGCGGCTGTGCAGCCCCATCGTCAGGCCGTAGCCCTTGGCGTTGACCCGCGCGATCGTCTCCTCCAGCGCGCCCGCCTTCCACGTCGCGACGTGAAGCAGCGGCCCGAACCACTCGCGGTCGAGCGCCTCGACCGAGTCGAGCCGGATCAGCGTCGGCGGCACGAACAGCCCGTCCGCGGGCGCCGCCACCGTCTTCACCCAGCGCGCGCGCGCCTGCTCGCGATACGCCATCAGCCGGTCATAGGCGGCGCGGTCGATCACCGGGCCGACGTCGGTGCGCGGGTCGCCCGCGTCACCGAGCGTCAGCAAGTCCATCGCGCCCGCGAGCATCTCGATCAGCCCCTCGGCGATATCCTCCTGCACCAGCAGCAGCCGCAGCGCCGAGCAGCGCTGCCCGGCCGAGCGGAACGCGCTGGTGACCACGTCCGCCACCACCTGCTCGGGCAGCGCGGTCGAGTCGACGATCATCGCGTTGATCCCGCCGGTCTCGGCGATCAGCGGCACGATCGGGCGGTCGTCGTCCGCCAGCAGCGCGCGCGCGATCGACCGCGCGGTCGCGGTCGAGCCGGTGAAGGCGACGCCCTGGACGCGCGCGTCGCCGACCAGCGCAGCCCCCACCTCGGGTCCGCCCGGCACCAGCACGAGCGCGTCGCGCGGCACGCCCGCCTCATACGCCAGCGCCACCGCGGCGGCGGCGATGCGCGGCGTCTGCGGCGCGGGCTTGGCGACCACGGTGTTCCCCGTCACCAGCGCGGCGACGGTCTGGCCGAGGAAGATCGCGAGCGGGAAGTTCCACGGCGCGATCGTCGCCCACACGCCGCGCCCCTCCAGGTGGAGCGTGTTGCGCTCGCCGGTCGGCCCGGGCAGCTCGACCGAGCCGAGCGTCGCGCGCGCCCGCGCCGCATAATAGCGGCAGAAGTCCGCCGCCTCGCGCACCTCGCCGATCGCGTCGGGGATGGTCTTGAACGCCTCCTGCACGCAGATCGCCATCAGCCGGTCGCGGTCGCGCTCGATCAGGTCGGCGAGTCGGTCGAGGCAGGCGGCGCGCGCCGCGACCGGGGTCGTCTGCCACGCGGGGAAGGCCGCGCGCGCGCGCGACACCGCGGCGGCGACGTCGGCGGCGGGCGCCGGCGCCGGCTCGGTCATCGGCCGGTTCACCGCGGCACTCGTGTCCTCCAGCACGACGCGGTCGCCGAGGTCGAGCCCGCGCGAGTTGCGCCGCTCGGCACCGAACAGCTCGGCCGGCAGCGGGATGCTCGGGTGGCGCGTGCCGCCCACCGACTCGATCTTGGCAACCGGGTCGGCAAGGATGTCGGCCTCGCTCAGCCGCGCGTCGGCGAGCTGGTGGACGAAGCTGGAGTTGGCGCCGTTCTCGAGCAGCCGACGGACGAGATAGGCGAGCAGGTCGCGATGGCCGCCGACCGGCGCGTAGATGCGGCAGTGATACCCCTGATCGCGCACCAGCCGCTCGTACAGCCCGTCGCCCATGCCGTGGAGCCGCTGGAACTCGAAGTCGCGGCCGTTGCCCGCCCATTCGACGATGGTCGCGACGGTCAGCGCGTTGTGGCTGGCGAAGGCGGGGCGGATGTAGCGCGCGTCGAGCATGTCACGCGCCACCGCGAGGTAGCTCACGTCGGTCGCGGCCTTGCGCGTGAACAACGGATAATCGTCGAGCCCTTCGACTTGGGTGCGCTTAATCTCGCTGTCCCAATAGGCGCCCTTCACGAGGCGGACGTTCATCAGCCGGCCGAGCGAGTCGGCCCAGGCCACCACCGGCCGCGCACGCTTGCCATAGGCCTGCACCGCCATGCCGAACCCGTCCCAGTCGCGTAAGCGCGGGAGAGCGGCGACCGCGCCGATGATGTCGAGGCTCATCTCGAGCCGCTCGCTCTCCTCGGCGTCGACGGTGAGCGCGATGCCGCGCGCCGCCGCCTGAAGCGCGAGCGCTTCGAGCATCCCGGTCAGCGCGGGGACGCACTCGTCCCAGCGCGCCACCTCGTAGCGCGGGTGGAGCGCGGAGAGCTTGACCGAGACCGAGTGGCCCGCGCGCGGGTCGCTGCCGACCGCGTCGATCGCGTCGACATAGGCCTGGAAATACCGCTCGGCGTCGGCGCTGGTGCGCGCCGCCTCGCCGAGCATGTCAAAGCTGGCAGTGAAGCCGCGGTGCTCGGGACGGCGCATCCGCTTCATCGCCTCGTCGATGGTGCGGCCCATCACGAAGATCTCGCCCATCATCCGCATCGCCGCGCCCACCGCCTGGCGCACGAACGGCTCGCCGGCGCGGCTGAACAGCCGCTTGAGCGGGCCGGTCTCGCCCTCCCCCACCAGCGCGCGGCCGACCACCAGCCCCCAGGTGGCGGTGTTGACGAGGCGCGAGTTGGACTGGCCGGCGTGCGCGCGCCAGTCGGCGTCGCCGAGCTTGTCCGCGATCAGCAGGTCGGCGGTCTCGGGGTCGGGCACGCGCAGGAACGCCTCGGCGAGGCTGAGCAGCGCGACGCCCTCGGACGAGTTGAGGCGATATTCCTGAAGGAACTGGTTGACCCAGCCGCGCGCCTGCGCCGCGCGCAGGTCGGCGAGCAGCCCCGAGGCGGTGTCGACGATGCGCGCGCGCGAGTCGGTGCCCGCCGCAGCGCGCTCCAGCAGCGGCTTTAGAACATCGGGTTCGCTCGCGCGGTGGAGCGAGCGCAGCTGGGCGAGAGTGGATGACGGTACGGCAGCGGCCATCTTCGTGCTTTCGGTTCGTTGTGTCTTGCGGGCACGGCAGGGCCGGGCCTAGACAGATGCGCGCGCTGTAGCGCGTCGCATGGCGGAGGGGAATCGCGGTGACGGCCGAGGAGATGAGCCAAGCGGTCGGGCGCGAGAGCGTCTCCGACTGGGTCGAGGTGACGCAGGCGATGATCGATCGCTTCGCCGAGGCGACCGGCGACCACCAGTTCATCCACGTCGATCCCGAACGCGCGGCGCAGACGCCGTTCGGCACGACGATCGCGCACGGTTTCCTGACGCTGTCGCTGCTGCCGCTGCTGGCGGCACGCACCCCCGACGCGCCGCGGCTCGACGGTGTCACCATGGGGGTGAACTACGGGGGCAACAAGGTGCGCTTCCTCGCGCCGGTGCCGTCGGGATCGCGGGTGCGCGCGCGCTCGGTACTGGCCGACTTCGCCGAGAAGCGGCAGGGGGTTTACCAGTACACCACCGCCACCACGGTCGAGATTGAGGGGCAGGACAAGCCAGCGATGGTGGCGGAGTGGATCACGCAGGTGTTCGTGTGAGGGAAGTGCCCTGCCTTCCCCCTTCCGTCATCCCGGACTTGGTCCGGGATCCACCGGGCCCCTTACTCATCCGCCGTCTGGCGCGCGGACGGGTGGATCCCGGACCAAGTCCGGGATGACGGCAGTGAGTGCAACGGCTGCCTCGAACCTCACCCCCTGCCCGACCCTCACTCAAGGACCTCACCCATGCGCTCCGCCGTCATCGTCTCCACCGCCCGCACCCCGATCGGCCGTGCCTATCGCGGCGCCTTCAACAACACGCCCTCGCCGACGCTGGCGCATCACGCCATCGTCGCCGCGGTCGAGCGCGCCGGGGTCGACCGTGCCGAGATCGAGGACGTGATCCTTGGCGCCGCGCTCCAGCAGGGGCATCAGGCGAGCAACATCGCGCGCACCAGCCTGCTGCGCGCCGGGTTGCCGACCAGCGTGCCCGGCATGTCGGTCGACCGCCAGTGCGCCAGCGGACTGATGGCGATCGCGATCGCGGCCAAGCAGATCGTCGTCGACGGGATGGACGTGACGATCGGCGGCGGGGTCGAGAGCATCAGCCTCGTCCAGACTCCCGAGATGCGTGTCGCGCCCGACAAGGAGCTACTGGCGATGCACAATGACATCTACATGCCGATGCTCCAGACCGCCGAGATCGTCGCCGACCGCTACGGCATCGATCGCGAGGCGCAGGACCAATACGGGCTCCAGTCGCAGCAGCGCACCGCGGCGGCGCAGGCGGCGGGCCGGTTCGACGACGAGATCGTCGCGGTCACCGCCACCAAGGCCAACGTGAACAAGGAGACCAAGGAGGTCAGCCACGAGCAGGTGACGCTGTCGCGCGACGAGGGCAACCGCGCCGACACCACGATCGAGGGGCTGCGCGCACTCAAGCCGGTGGTGGGGCCGGACCGCCACGTCACCGCCGGCAACGCCTCGCAGCTGTCCGACGGCGCCTCGGCCAGCGTGCTGATGGAGGAACGGCTCGCCGAACGGCGCGGGCTTACCCCGCTCGGCCGCTACGTCGGCATGGCGGTGGCGGGCACCAAGCCCGACGAGATGGGGATCGGCCCGGTCTATGCCATCCCCAAGCTGCTCGAGAAGAACGGGCTGACGATGGACGACATCGGGCTGTGGGAGCTCAACGAGGCGTTCGCGGTGCAGGTGCTCTACTGCCGCGACAAGCTTGGCATCCCCAACGAGCTCCTCAACGTGAACGGCGGCGCGATCTCGATCGGCCATCCCTATGGCATGTCGGGCGCGCGCATGACCGGCCATGCGCTGATCGAGGGCAAGCGCCGCGGTGCGAAGTACGTCGTGGTGACGATGTGCGTCGGCGGCGGCATGGGCACGGCGGGGTTGTTCGAGGTGCTGTGAGGTCGCCGGCGCTGCATCTGCTCCTCCCCCTGGGGGGATTCCTCGGCGAAACCTCTGGCATGATGCGAGGTGACGGGATCCCCTGTGGGAAAGGGAGTACGGGCGATGGTCGAGCAGCGATCGTTGGTGGATGCATTGATCGATCCGAGCCTGGGGTCAAATGCGAAGCTGGCGGGGATTGAGCGTCTGGTCGACTGGAGCCAGCTGGAGCCGTTGGTCTCGTCACCGCGGCCAGGACAGACAAGTCGTCCGCCTCATGCGGCGCCGGCGATGCTGAAGGCGCTGTATTTGCAGGCGTTGCATGACCTGCCAGACCCGGATCTGAAGGAACCGCTGCTCGACCGGTTGTCGTTCCGGCGGTTCTGCGGCCTCGCGCTGGACGCAGGGACGCCGTACAGGCGACTCTGTGCCGGTTCGGTACCGCAGCGGCCGCGTCGGGGGTATCGGAGGGCTGCTTGCCGAGATCAACCGGCAGCTCGCTGCGCAAGGACAGTGTCTGCGCCGGGGCACGATCCTCGATGCATCGGTGGTCAAGACGATGCGCCGGCCCCCGCGTGGAGACGGGATCGCGCCGGGCGACCCGCATCCCGGCGAGCCAGGCGCCGACTGGACCCGCAAGGACGGCAAACCGGTGTTCGGATATCGCTTCCACATCGGCATCGACGAAGGCTCGGGCCTCATCCGCACGCTCGCCTTCACCTCGGCCAGGGTCCAGGATGTCGAGCGGGCCGATGCGCTTGTCACGGGCGACGAGGCGGTGGTCCATGCCGACCGCGCCTATGAAGGGCAGGCGCGCCGCCACCGCTACATGCCCGTGCTGCCACCCTGGCAGGCCCGGCGAAGCAACCTCATCGCCCGCCGACACGCGCCCGTCGAAGCCGTCCTTCAGCGCGATGAAGCGTCTCTATGGCAAGGCCCGCGCCCGATGCCTCTCCCTACAAGGCAACACCGCAGACTTTCTCGCTTTTGCCACCATCTACAATCTCAGGCGCGCCGCCATCCTCACCGCTGACTGATCCGGCGCGACACCGCACCCGCACCGCCCCCGCGCAGCGCTCAGCCAGTCGCCTCATAGGCCGCGGCTTGTCTCATCCATCCCCGATTACCTTGATATCCGCCGCGGTACCCTCGCTCCGCAACGGAATCCTGCAAGGGGAGGAGCTGGGCCCGACTCGCCCACATTCCCGTGCACCGCCACGCTTTTCGCTGCTGACGCGCGCGCCGCGGGCCCGTATAGCCGCAGCCTCACCAGGGCCTTCACCGCCCGACGCCACGGGGCAGCGCCGCACCTTGTTCACCTCGATCGACCGCTACATGGCCCGGCTGATCGCGCTGCCGCTGTTCGCCACCTTGCTGATCGCCTCCATGCTGCTGATCCTCGACCGGATCGGCCGCCTGTTCGACTTCGTCATCACCCAGGGCGGCCCGGTGAGCGTGGTGTGGAAGATGCTGGCCAACCTGCTGCCCGAGTATCTCGGGCTGGGCATCCCGATCGGGTTGATGCTGGGCGTGCTGCTCGCGTTCCGCCGCATCGCCACCTCGAGCGAGCTCGACGTGATGCGCGGCGTCGGCATGAGCTACTCGCGGCTGCTGCGCGTGCCCTATATGTACGCGATCATCCTCGCCGCGCTGAACATCGCCATTGTCGGCTATGTCCAGCCGCTGGCGCGCTACAATTACGAGAAGCTGCGCTTCGAGCTGCGCACCGGCGCGCTCGGCGCCTCGATCAAGGTGGGCGAGTTCACCCATCTGGGCGATCGCATCACGCTGCGGATCGAGCGCAGCCAGGACAGCGGTCGGCGGCTCTCGGGCATCTTCCTCCACGCGCTGACCCCGCGCAACGACTGGGCCGGCGTCACCGCCGAGACCGGGCAGTTCCTGGCCACCGACGATCCGAACGTGATCATCTTCCGCCTCACCGACGGCACGCTGATCCACAATCGCCCCGACTTCCCGACGCCGCGCGTGCTGACCTTCAGCTCGCACGACCTGCCCATCAACCTGCCGCGCTTCGAGAGCTTCCGCACGCGCGGCGGCAAGAACCTGGAATATACGCTGCCCCAGCTCGCCCAGCTCGGCCACGCGCGCAACGCGAGCGAGGCGCAGCGCGACGGCAGCCGCGCCGAGTTCCACTTCCGCGTCGTCGAGGTGGCGATGATGTTCCTGCTGCCGCTGCTCGCGGTGTCGCTCGGTGTGCCGCCGAAGCGATCCAGCTCGGCGCTGGGCGTGTTCCTGTCGATCGTGATGGTGGTGACCTATCACAAGATCAATCAATATGCCGCGGCGGTGGGCGAGCGCGGCGCGGTCGACCCGCTGATCGCGCTCTGGGTGCCGTTCCTGCTGTTCGGCGCGCTGATCCTGTGGATGTATTACACGCTCGCCTATGTCCCGGGCGGCCAGCCCATCGGCGCGCTGGAGCGCTTCTTCGGCAAGGCCTGGGCCATGGTGGCGCGCTACCTGCCCGGCCGCCGCCGCAAGGAGGCGCGCGCGTGAGCGCCTTCTTCCCCTCGCGCACCGTCGCCGTCTACATGGCGCGGCTGTTCCTGACGCGCACCTTCGGCATCCTGTTCGGGCTGGTGCTGGTGTTGCAGACGCTCGACCTGCTGAGCGAAAGCGGGCGGATCCTCGCCACCGCGGGCAACGGCGATGCCGAGGTGTGGCGCTACGTCTCGCTGCGCGCACCGCAGATCATCTCGACCTTCCTGCCCTTCTCGGTGCTGCTCGGCACGGTGCTGACGCTGATCACGATGAACGCCAACAGCGAGGTGGTGGCGCTCAAGGCCTCGGGCCTCTCGGCGCATCAGGTGCTGGCGCCGCTGGTGATCGCCAGCGTCGGCATCGCGCTCGTCACCTTCGCCTTCAACGATCGCGTCGTCAGCCGCGCCACCGCCGAGCTCAGCGCGTGGCAGAAGGTCAATTACGGCGCGATGCCGCTCGACCGCGGCGATCGCGCCAACGTCTGGGTACGCGCCGACAACAATTTGATCTCGGCGGACCGGATCAGCGGGCGCGGCGAGGCGGCGCGGCTGGGCGGAGTCACCGTCTACGAGCGCAACCCCGACGGCGGGCTGCGCGGGCTGATCACCGCGCCCAACGGCCTGCGCCAGGGCGACGGCTGGAAGGTGTGGCCGGCCAAGCGCTTCGACGTCGCCTCTGGGACGCTCACCCCGCTCGGCACGGTGGTGGTGGCGCGCGGCGTCACCCCCGACCAGTTCACGCTCGCCAACGTCGACGGGGACGCGCTGTCCTTCGCCGGGCTGCGCGCCGCGATCTCCGACCTGGAGGAAGCGGGGAGGCCCACCAAGTCGCTCGAGGGCGTGCTGTGGCACAAGCTCTCGGGGCCGCTGTCCTCGGTGCTGATGCCGCTGCTCGGCGCGGTGGCGGCGTTCGGCATCGCGCGATCGGGCGCGCTGTTCGTCCGCGCCGTAATCGGCATGGCGCTCGGCTTCGCCTATTTCATGGCGGACAAGTTCGCTTTGGCGATGGGCAATCTCGGCGCCTACCCGCCCTTTCTCGCCGCCTGGGCACCGTTCCTGCTGTTCCTGCTGATCGGCGAGGCGGTGCTGTTGCGGACGGAAGAGTAGAGACGTGGTCGTGCCCGTTCTCCTGTGCACGCTGGAGTCGGGGGCGGAGGACGGTGACCTTCATGGCGCTGGGTTCCTGCGTCCGCAGGAACACGGCCGAGGGCAGCGAGGCCGTCATCTCACACTGCCGTCATCCTGAACTTGTTTCAGGATCCACTGTCCCGCAGGCGCCGCGATCGGTGATGTTAGGGCTGGGTGGATCCTGAAACAAGTTCAGGATGACGCTAGGCGGGGGACCGGGAAAAAGGCGGCAGGTCGCGCTGCTGCCCCCGCTCACCGCCCCCGCATCGTCGCCGCGGCGAGCTTGCCCACCAGCCCCGGCAGGCCGGCGTAGTTCGCCCTGTGATAAGGCGAATCCTGCTCCAGTACGCCGGAAATACGGCGGTGCGCCTCCGCCAGCGCGTGATACGGCAGCCCCGGCAGCAGGTGGTGCAGCGCGTGGTACCGCAGCCCCACCGGCGCCCACAGCACCGGCAGCATCGCGGGCGGCGGCACGTTGACGGTATCGAGATACTGGGCGGTGACGCTCATCGGCTCGCCCTCATTCTCCCACAGATGCGCCACCAAGGTGCGCACCTGGTTGATCAGCGCGACGCCCGAGCCCACCGCCAGGAAGATCGCGAACGCCTTGACCGACACCGCGCCCGTCGCGGTCAGCGTCAGCAGAGCGATCGCCCACAGCGAGGTGACGATCTCCCAGCGGGTCCACCGGGCCTTCTCCTCGCCCTGCGGCGCACGACGACGGAAGTGCGGGTTGATCGACAGCGCCGAGTAGCGCGCCACCACCGCCTCGCGCAGCCGCGGCGACAGCGCCGACAGCGGCGCGAGCAGCGCGTAGCGGATCAGCAGACCAATCGGTGCCAGCGCCGACACCAGGATGAAGACCGGCAGGGTCCACGGGCGCATCAGCGCCAGCGGGAGGTATTCGGGATCCTCCGAGGTGCCGTAGCGCGTCTTGGCATGGTGCAGGTTATGGACGCCCTCGTACATGAACGAAGGGATCATCATCGGCACGCCGATCAGCGCGTTCCAGCCGGCGCGGAAGCCCGGCACCGCGGCATGCTTGATGTGGCTGATCTCGTGGATCATGCTCATCCCGCGATACAGGGCGAGCACCGCGACGACCCCGGCGAGGACCGCCCAGCCGGTGGAGGCGACGGTCACCGCGACGGCGAGCGCGGCATAGCCGACCACCGCGGACCCGATCAGGTCGGCCCAGTAGAGCGCGGGGCGCGGCTGCACGAGGTCGCGGGTGAGCTCGGCGGCGGCGCGCAGCATCGCCTTGTCGTCCGCGACCGCCGCCCGTGTCGCCACAGGCGCGGTGGCCGCGTTCTCGCCCCGGCTCTCGAAGGTCATCGTGTTCATGGCGCTGTTCATTGCCCCAACATAGTGGCGACAGCGTGACCTTTACAGGACGCGCGCACTCCCCGTTGCCAGTAAAAGCTCGCTCGCTATGATCGGTTTCTCCGTTTACGGGCGAGCGCCATGTCCGATCTCTCCATCGCCCCGGTCACCACCAAAAGCGAGCGCAAGGCGTTCGTCGACCTCCCCTTCCGCCTCTACGCCGACGATCCCCACTGGGTCCCGCCGCTCAAGGGCGAGGCGCTGGGGCTGATCACGCCGGAGAAGAACGGCTGGTTCAGCCATGCCAAGGCGCAGCTCTTCCTGGCGCGGCGTGACGGCCGCGTGGTCGGGCGCATCTCGGCGCATATCGACACGCTCGCGCTCGAGATGCCAGCGGCGCAGGGCTTCGGCCCCGGTGTCGGGCAGTGGGGGCTGATGGATGCCGAGGACGAGGACATCTTCCGTGCCCTGCTGGCACGCGCCGAGGCGTGGCTGCGCGAGCAGGGCATGGTGCGCGCGCTCGGGCCGATCAGCATGTCGATCTGGGAAGAGCCGGGGCTGCTGATCCAGGGCTTCGATCAGGCGCCCACGGTGATGATGGGGCACCACAAGCCGGTCTATCGCGAATGGATCGAGCGCGCCGGCTACCAGCCCGCGAAGCAGCTGGTCACCTACGAGCTCGACATCACGCAGGAGTTCCCCCCGATCGTGAAGCGGATCATCCGTTCGGGCGAGAACAACAAGAGCATCGTCGTGCGCGAGGTGAACAAGAAGCGCTTCGACGAGGAAGCCGCGATCATCCTCGAGATCCTCAATGACGCCTGGTCGGACAACTGGGGCTTCGTCCCGCTCACCCCGCCGGAGATCAAGGACGTCGGCGTCAAGCTCAAGCCGATCGTGTTCAACGACCTGATCCGCATCGCCGAGGTCGACGGCCGGCCGGTGGCGTTCATGATCACGCTGCCGGACCTCAACGAGGCGATCCGCCCGCTGAACGGCAGCCTGCTCCCGTTCGGCTGGGCCAAATTGCTGCTGTGGCTGCGCAAGCCGCGTGTTCGCACGATGCGCGTGCCGCTGATGGGGGTGCGCAAGGAGCTGCAGTCCTCGCGGCTGGCCAGCCAGCTCGCCTTCATGATGATCGAGGCAATCCGCAAGGCGTCGGTGGCGAACTACGGTGCCTCGCGGGGCGAGATCGGCTGGATCCTCGACGACAATCAGGGGATGAACTCGATCGCCACCGCGATCGAGAGCCAGGTCAACAAGGTCTATCAGGTCTACGAGCGGACGCTCTGATCCCCGGGGGGGGGGGGGCCGGCGGCGCCGCGCGCCTCGGCCGGCGCGGCGCCGCTCCCTCCCGTCCGCCCGGTGGCGGCCGTCACAGCTTCTCGGGAACCTTGACGCCCAGTTCCTTCCACTCGGCGCGCGTGTGGCAGGCACGCTGGATGATGTGTGACCCGGTCGCCTCGGTGTTGTAGCAGTAGCGCGTGTTGGGGTTGCGTGCCTTGACGCCGCCCTCGGCCTGGGTCGCGGCTGTGGTGGCGCTCGTGGTGGTGGCGGCCGCCGCGGAGCTGGTCGGCTCGGCCTGCGCGGGCGCGACGAGGACCAGGCTGGTGAGAGCGGCGACGATGGTGGCGTTCATGGCAGTGTCTCCCTGCCCCGTTGATCGGGGACGCCAGGTGCTTTGCAGACACCGTGCCAGTCCGACGATTTGACTTTTTCTGAGGGACTTACGCCCTTCACTCGTTCTGCGGCAGCAGCGTGGCCGCCGACATCCGGCGGATTTCGCCAGAAGATGGCGAGCCCTTGTGGATAGGCGCGGGGACCCCATCTCATAGCCACTGTCCAGATTTGACCACGCGAGCCTGGATAGCTGAGAGACCGACCGCGCTCCCGCTTGCACGCAGGGAGACCGACATGGACCTCAACGAACTCTACTCCCGCCATCAGATATCGATCGCGCGCGCGTCCGACGCGGCCAACGCGAGCGGTCGGGACGCTTACCGGATCTGCGCGAAGGGCTATGCCGCGCGGATCGCCGACGTGCAGTGGCTCGCCGGCGTCGTTCGCCCGACCCTGGTTGTCGCCGCGTGAGCGACCAGCCGCAGCCCGCCCCGCGCCCGCCGCGCCGCCCCTACTTCCGGCCGGCCAGCAGCGTCCCCAAATTGTCGCCCGAGAGCGCGGCGCGCGAGAGTCAGGTGGTCCGCGCCGCGACCGAGCGGCTCGGCCTCGCCGGCGCGATGGCCTTTCTCAACGCCGATGTCGGGTTGGGGGCTCGCCCGCTCAAGCTCGCCGCGGCGAGCGACGAGGGCGCGCGTCAGGTGCTCGAGCTGATCGCGGTGCAGCAGCCTGATGGGGCTGCCTAGCGACTGATCCATCGGCTTCGCACACGCGGGAGCCTGGAGCGGTAGGTGGCTCCGTTGGTAGCCCTGGGCTCCGGCGTTCGCCGGAGCACGCCGGTGGTTCAGATCGGGTGGGAGTGTTCCACGGTTGAGCGTGCCCCTCTACTTCTCGTAGCGTCATCCTGAACCCGTTTCAGCGACCATCGCGCCGGTCGAAGAGCGGTCGCGAGGTGTGCGGATCAATATATCCTGGGACGAGCTCGGGATGACGCCGGAGGAGGAGGAGCGGAGCGGTCCGCCCCCGCTCAGAACAGGAACGCGCCGCCCAGCACCAGGCGCATGTCGGGCGAGTCATGGTTCAGCCCCGCCACGGCGAGCAGGTCGATCTGCGTCCGCTTGGTCGGCTGCCACGCCAGCGACCCTGCCGCGAGCGTCTGCGTGACATGGCCCGAGGGATCGTCGTCGCGCTCGAGCGAGAACTCCGCGACCGCGGTGAGGCTGTCGGTCAGCGCGTAGCCCAGGCCGACGACGCCGCTCGCGTCGAAATGCCGGCCCCCGCCCTCCTCGTTGGCCGCCGCGGTGGCGCGACCGGTAAAGTCGAGGCTCCACTTGTCGTTCATCTGCCAATAGACCGGCGCGATCACCCCGGCCGACCAGTCGCCGTCGCCGATCCCGCTGCGGCCGGTCGGGAGAGTGACATAGGGCTGTATCGCGGACGACAGAGCCCGCCCGTCGGGATGGCTCAGCGCGTAGCGATAGCCGATCGTCGTATCGCCCGCCCCCCACTTTCGTGAGACAGCGCCGGTGACCTTGTCGCGCGTCCGCAGCGTGCCCAACGGTGTGAACTCGACTTGCAGTTCGCTGTCGCGCGTCACGCCGATCCGCGCGGTGACGTCGCCGAACAACGTGAGGTCCTCGCGCGAGTCGCCGCTGTCGTCGCGCTGCCAATCCACGCCCGATAGCTCGACCTGCACCTGCCCTGGCATGGTGACGCAGCCGCTCGCGCCGAGTGACGGCCGGTTGGGACAGAATCGTTCGGTGACCGGCTCGTCCTGCGCGGTCGCGGGAGCGGCCACGAGCAGCAGCCCGGCGGCAAGCAGGCCGGCGCGAATCATCGCAGCCGCGCCCAGGTCGGCGCGTGGTCGCTCGCCTTCTCGCGGCCGCGATACTCCTTGTCGACGCCGGCTTCGACCAGCCGGTCGGCCACCGCCGGGCTGAGCAGCAGGTGATCGATGCGGAAGCCCGCGTCGCGCTGCCACGCACCCGCCTGATAGTCCCAGAAGGTCCAGACGCCGCCGCGCGGGTGGCGGGCGCGCAGCGCGTCGGTCCAGCCCTGCGCGACCAGCGCGCGATAGCCCTGGCGGCTCTCGGGCTGCATCAGCGCGTCGCTCGCCATCGCGCGCACGGAGAAGACGTCGTCGTCATTGGGTATGACATTATAGTCGCCCGCCAGCACCGCGGGCACTTCGCTGGCGAGAAGCTGCGCCGCGCGCGCGCGCAGCCGCTCGATCCAGCGCAGCTTGTAATCGAACTTGGGGCCGGGCTGGGGATTGCCGTTGGGCAGGTAGATCGACGCCACGGTCAGCCCGGCGACGTCGCACTCCAGGTAGCGGCTGTGCTCGTCCTCGGGCTCGCCCTCCAACCCGCGCTGGCGCTCGACCGGGTCGGCCCCGCGCGCGAGCACCGCGACGCCGTTGAAGCCCTTCTGGCCGTGCCACACCGCGCCGTAGCCGGCCGCGCGCACCTCCGCCTCGGGGAAGGTCTCGTCGCTCGACTTGAGCTCCTGGAGGCACACCACGTCGGGCTGCGCCTCCTCGAGATACTCGAGCAGCCGGGGCAGCCGCGCCTTGATGCCGTTGACGTTGTAGGTGACGATCTTCACGCGCGACGATCTACCGCGCCGCGTGCGCTTTGTCTCGCCCCGCGCGCGCCTCAGACCGAGAAGCTGGTGCCGCAGCCGCAGCCGCTGGCAGCCTGCGGGTTCTCCACCTTGAACGAAGCGCCGCCGAGCGACTCGACATAGTCGACGCTGGCGCCGCGGACGAGATCGAGGCTCATGTCGTCGACCACCAGCCGCACGCCGTCGGTCTCTACCACAAGGTCGCTCGCCTCGGGCGCGTCGGCGAAGCCGAAGCGGTACTGGAACCCCGAGCAGCCGCCGCCCTCGACCGCCAGGCGCAGGATCGCGGGCTTGTTCTGCCGCGCCGCGATCGCCGCGACGCGCGCGGCGGCGGCAGGGGTGAGCGCGATAGCGGGTGCGAGCGTGGCCATGCGGTCAAGATAGGCGTGAGGGGCGACGGGGGGAAGGGGCGCTTGATACAGGAGAGCGCACCGCCGATGGATCACTGCGGGCGTATGGCGCCCTCGCTTGCCTGCCGTCACTCCGGCCTTCGCGAGACCTTTGCAGCCTCCCCGTCATCCCGGACTTGGTCCGGGATCCACCGTGCCGCAAACCGACGGCGCGTTGTTCTCGAGGAGGCGTGGATCCCGGAACACGTCCGGGATGACGGAAGACGAGGAGCGTTGCGCGACCCTCGCAAAGGTCTCGCCGTCGCCGGGCTGACACGGAACAACGGTCGCGACTATAGCCACTTACCTCAACGAGAAAGGGCCGGCCCGCTCGGCGCGGCGCCGGCCCTCCCCTCCTAAAGCGAGGCGATCAGTCCTGCGGCGCGGGACCCGAGGTCGACACCGGGATCTGGCCGACGGCGCGGTCCTGCGCGGCCATCAGGTAATCGGCGGTGGTGAGGAACGGCACCGGGTTCACCGCATGGCCGTCGATCCGGACCTCGTAATGGAGGTGCGGGCCGGTCGAGCGCCCCGTCGAGCCCATCAGCGCGATCAGCTGGCCGCGCTTCACGCGCGTGTTGTCGGAAACGAGGATCTTCGACAGATGGCCGTAGCGCGTCGCGATGCCCTTGCCGTGGTTGATCTCGACCATGTTGCCATAGCCGCCCTGGCGACCGGCGTGGCTGATCACGCCGTCGGCGGTGGCGTAGATCGGCGTACCGCTCGGGCCGGGAATGTCGACGCCGGCGTGCATCGCCGCGGTGCCGCGGAACGGGTCGCTGCGGATGCCGAAATTGCTGGTGAACTGCAGCTTCTGCACCGGCTGCACCGAGGGGATCGCGATCACGCCCTGCTCAAGCCGGTCGAGCTTCTTCCAGCTCATGAACAGCGAGCGGAACTGCTGGTCGGCGGCGAGATCGGCGCGCGCCTCGGCGCTGTTGGCCTCGACCAGCGGGCCGCCCATCGCGCTGCCGCCCTTAGCGAGGCGCGCGGTGGAGATGCCGAGCTTGCGCACCGTCTTGGCGGTCACGGCATAGCGCTGGTCGAGCTCGCGCTGCGCCACCGCGGCGAGCTCGGCCTGGCGCGTCTCGACGCGCAGGAAGGGCTTGATCGTGTCGGCGGCGAGGCGGGTGGCGTCGGGATCGATCGCCAGCGTCGCGCGTGCCAGCTCGCGGCTCTCGCCCTCGCCGGTCAGCGCGGCGGCGAGCAGCGCCTGGCGCTGCTCGATGCGACTGGCGTGGAGCTCGGCGGTGCGACGGATGGTGGCGACACGGGTCTGGAGCTGGGTGACCTTCTGCTCCATCTTGGCCAGCTTGCGCTCACTGGTCGGCGCCGCCTTGAGCCCGGTCGCGACCGCGACCTGCTGGCTGGCGGCGACCGCGCCATAGCTGGCGAGGCCGAGGACCATCGCGGCGCCGCCGCGTGCCATCAGGCGGCGCGTGCCGTAAGCGGCGCGCAGGCGATCGAGCGGGCGCGCGGCCGGCGTGAGAGCGGTGTCGTTCATCGAACCCCAGATCAAAGACTGCGACCGGGCGGCGGGCTGCCGCGCGGTCTTCCCCTTTTCTCGTACTGTCACCCCGGAGACGAAGCCTCCCAGGCCCAAAGGTTTGTGACCTGAGCAGGGTTAATCGGGCAAGAGCAGCGGCGCCGGAGCGCGCCCGATCGACGGAGAGACGCGGCGAGTCGTTGCAATTCGCCGAGTCGAGTAGCCAGTGAGCGCGTGTTTTGCGTGAGTTGAAATCGATTCTTGGTGGCGGATCGGCGCGAGTGACTGGCACGCGGCCAGGGTTTGCTCCGATGTGGAGCGATGGAGCAAGTTCGATTTCTGAGACGATTGGGCGTAGCAGAGGCAAGACAAGCCTCCGTCATCCCGGACTTGGTCCGGGATGACGGTGGAGCTATTGACGACTACGCATCACGCAGCGGCGCCCTGATCGCGCTAGCGACGCGCGTCCGCTCGGGCTCCTGCGTCAGCCCAGCGCGCGCGCCGCCTCCAGCACCTCCTCGGCGTGGCCGGGCACCTTCACCTTGCGCCACGCGCGCACCAATCGCCCGTCGGCGCCGTAGAGGAAAGTGGCGCGCTCGATCCCCATATAGGTGCGGCCGTACATCTGTCGCTCGCCCCATACGCCGAACGCCTCGGTGACGCTGCCGTCGAGGTCGCTGCCGAGCGGAATGCCGAGCCCGTGGCGCGCGATGAACTTGTTGTGCTTGGCGACCGTGTCGCGCGAGATGCCGATGATCGTCGCGCCCGCCGCGGCGAAGCGGCTCGCCAGCGCGGAGAAGTCGAGCGCCTCATGGGTGCAGCCGGGCGTGTCGTCCTTGGGATAGAAATAGACGATCAGCGGTCGCGGCAGGTCGCGCAGCCGCAGCGGCGCGCCGTCGGTGCCGGTCACGGTGACGTCGGGGATGGTGTCCACGCGATACTCTCCTGCCACTGGGCGGCGACGCTCTCGCGCACCCGGTCCAGCGTGGCAAGCAGCGTTTCCCAGTCGGGCAGCATCACCGCGCGCGCGATCAGCGCGCGCGTCGCCGCCGCGCCGGGCTCCTGCGCGTCGGGCGCGACCAAGCGGCCGGTCACCAGCAGCCGGGCGAGCAGCGCATAAGCGTCGCGCATCGCCGGCGCGAGCGCGCCCTCGGCCACCAACGCGTCGATCGCGACGCTAAGCCGCGGGTCGAAGCCGCGCCGCCGAGTCAGTTGGGTGACGTGCACCGCAAACTCCAGGTCGACCAGCCCGCCCGGCAGCAGCTTGGCGTCGAGCGGCCCCTGCGGCGGCTTGTGCCGTGCCATCTCGGCGCGCATCTCGGCCGCCTCGGCGGGCACGTCGCGCACCGGCCGATCGCCCGCCAGCACCGCGGCGACGATCGCCTCCACCGCGGCCCGCGCATCGGGCGAGCCGAAGACGGCGCGCGCGCGGGTCAGCGCCATATGCTCCCAGGTCCACGCTTCCTCGCGCTGGTAGCGCGCGAAGCTGTCGAGGCTGACCACCAGCGGACCCTGCGCGCCGGAGGGCCGCAGCCGCGTATCGACCGGGTAGAGCGGCCCCGCCGCGGTCGGCACCGACAGCGCCGCGGTGACCCGCTGCGCCAGTCGCGTGAAATAGAGCGTCGCGCCGAGCGGCTTGGCGCCGTCCGACTCGGCGGTGAAGTCGCCGGTGAACAGGTAGATCAGGTCGAGGTCGGAGGCGTGGGTCAGCGCCATCCCGCCCATCCGGCCGAGCGCGAGGATGACCAGCTCGCCGCCCGGCACGCGACCGTGCGCGCGCTCGAACTCGGCCGCGGCGGCGCTCGCCAGCGTCTCGATCGCCGCCTCGGCCACGCGCGCATAGCCGGCCGCGACGTCGAGCGGGTCGGCCGCGCCGGCGACGATCTGCGCGCCGAGCGCGAATCGCTTTTCACCGACGACCCGCCGCACGTGATCGAGCAGCGCCTGATAATCCGCCCCCTCCTCCACCGCGCGCATCTCCGCCGCCAGCGCCGCGATCCCGCCGACGGGCGCGAAGGCGCTCGCGTCGATCAGCCCGTCGAGCAGGTTCGGCCGGCGCGCCAGCTCGTCGGCCAGGGTCGGCGCGTGGCTGAGCAGTTCGGCGAGCAGCGAGGTCAGCGCCGGGCGCGCCTCGAGCAGGCGGAAAACGTTGACCGCGCTCGGCAATCGCTCGAACAGCCGGTCGAGGCGGTTGAGCGCGACCGCGGGCACCGGCGCCTGCGCCAGCGCGCCGACCAGCGCCGGCAGCACCGCCTCCAGCGCGCTCTGCGCCGCCGCGGAGCGCAGCGCGGGGTAACGTCCCTCACGCCAGGCGGCGACGCGGCGCACCGCGTCCTCGGCGTCGGCGAAACCGGCCTCGCTCAGCGTATCGCCCAGCCGTGCGGAGTCGAACGGCAGACCCGCCGCGGAGACGGGGGCGAGCCGGTCGAACGCCGCCGCGACCCGCTCGACCTGCGGCGCGAGCAGCGCGAGCAACGCCGCGCCGTCGTCGAGCCCGTGCAGCCGCGCGCCCCGGTCAAGCGCCTCTCCCGCGGGCAGCGCATGGGTCTGGCGGTCGTCGATCATCTGCACGCGATGTTCGATCGTGCGCAGCAGCGTGTAGGCCTCCGCCAGCGCGGTGGCATCGGCGGCGTCGATCCGTCCCGCGGCGGCGAGCGCGGCGAGCGCGTCGCGGGTCGCCGGCGCGCGCAGCGACGCGTCGCGGCCGCCGTGAATCAGCTGGTGGATCTGCGCGAAGAACTCGATCTCGCGGATGCCGCCGCGGCCGCGCTTGAGGTCGTAGCCGGGACCGAACCCCTGACCCTGCGCGTGATGGTCGCGAATGCGGCGGGTGATGTCGAGGATCTCGCCGACCGCGCCGAAATCGAGGCTGCGTCGCCACACGAACGGCCGCACCGCTTCGATGAAGCGGGCGCCCAGCGCGCGGTCGCCGGCAGCCACGCGCGCGCGGATAAAGGCGGCGCGCTCCCACGGCAGCGCCTGCGACTCATAGTAACTCATCGCCGCCTCGATCGGGATCGCGATCGGCGTCGCCTCGGGCGAGGGGCGCAGCCGGAGGTCGACGCGCAGCACATAGCCGTCGGCGTCGCGTGCCTGGAGCAGCTCGAGCACGCGCCGGCCGACCCGTACCGCCGCGTCGGCGACGTCCTCGCGCGCGCGGCACGGCAGGGTCGCTGGGTCGTAGAGGAAGATCGGGTCGATGTCGGATGAATAGTTGAGCTCGCGGCTGCCCTGCTTGCCGAGTGCGATCGCGACGAAGCCGCGCGGCGCGGCGTCCGGCGTGCGTTCGGCGATCGCGCCGGCGATGGCGCGGTCCAGGGCTGAGTCCGCGAAGTCGGTGAGCCGCGCGGTAACGGCGGTGAGGTCGAACGCGCCGGCGAGGTCGCCCAGCGCCACTTCTAGCGCGAGCGCGCGTCGCTCGAGCCGAAGCTGCCGGGCGAGCGGCAGGTCAGGAAGCGAGAGTGCGGCGGCGGTAGCGGTCTCGCGCTGGAGCAGCGTGTGCAGGAAAGGCGCAAATCGTTCCGCCCGCCCGCGCGCCTCGTCGAACCGGGGAGTCATCATATCGAAACCTAAGCCGGGGTCGCACGTTGCCGCAACATGGTAGCAGACCTTCCTTCCCCATTCAGCGGCCCGCGCGGCGATTATATCGTGCGCGCGCCGCAGGCCGGGGACGTGCTCGCAGGGTCGCTGCGCGCGGCCTATCGCCGCGACAAGGCGTTGCCGAGCGACATGGCGCGCTTGCTGTCGAAGCTGGGTGGCGGCGGGCACTGACGAGCGGGGCGGAGGCGGCGACGCTTAGCCCCTGGGTCATCATGGCGTCGTCCTGAAGTTGTTTCAGGATCCACGTGTCCGAATGAGCGTCACCGAAACGCGGGCGGGCCAATCGCCGGCTAATTCAAGTGAGGCGTGAGACAGAGCGTCGCGCGCGGCGGGGTGGCGGGCCCATGCGGCGAAGTGGATCCTGACACAAATTCAGCACGACGCCGGGATCGAGCCCTACGCCAAAGCCTCAGGCGTCGCGGTCGCGGCTCAGCTCGTCTACCTCGTTCATGATCGAATCGAGCGTCGTGCGATCGCCGCTCACCTCATGATCGCGACGCGACGAGAGCGCGCCATCGGTCATCAGCGCCTCCAGCGCGACGCGGCCGCGCGCGACGCGGCTCTTGATCGTGCCGACCGCCACGCCGCAGATCTCGGCGGCTTCCTCATAGGCGAAGCCGCCCGCGCCGACGAGGATCAGCGCCTCGCGCTGCGGCTGCGGCAGGTGCATCAGCGCACGCTGCATGTCGGCGAGCTCGACGTGCTTGTCCTGGCTGGCGGGCGCGGCGAGCACACGGTCGGCGACCAGATCGTCCCACTCGCCCTTGAAGCGCGCGCGACGCATCTGGCTGAGAAAGAGGTTGCGCAGGATGATGAAGGTCCAGGCCCGCATGTTGGTGCCCGCCTGGAAGCGCTTGCGCGCCGCCCAGGCCTTGAGCAGCGTTTCCTGCACCAGATCGTCGGCGAGGTCGCGGTTGCCCGAGAGCGAGCGACCGAACGCACGCAGATGCGGGATCACCAGCGCGAGCTGTTTCTTGAACTCGGGATCCGACAGCGCGACATATTCCGTCGGCGCCGGGGCCGACGCCTCGTTCGCTTGCGAGGGTGATTGGGTCATGCCGCTCCGTCGTGCTGGCGCGGCGCCGTCCTGGCGCTCGTCCGAGGCTGGAAGATAGGTATCGGCCGGCCGGTTGGCCAGCCCGTCACGCACCACTTGTTCGAGCATCGCGTCAGGACAGGAGGATGGCGGCGAAGGCCACGACGATCAGCACCAGCGACGCCGCGAGGATGTAGCGAGTCATGCCCGGCGTGCTGCCGGCGCGGGCCTCGTCGGTCTCGAGATGAACTCGATTGTTGTCGTCTGCCATGAAGCTCAAACGCGCATCGACCGTTTTGGGTCCGTAAGGATGGGAACAAGCCGCGGAGGCGACGGGGGTTTGTTAGGCGATGGGCCGCGGTCGGCCGTCAGTGTTATCCGTCTTCGTCTACGACGCGCTGCCGGCCGAAGGTCTCGTTGCAGATCCCACATCCGCCTCTCTCCCGTCATTCCCGCAAAGGCGGGAATCCAGACGCGCTGACGTCAGCGATGAAAGCGCCACGACAGCGCGTCTGGATCCCTGCCTTCGCAGGGATGACGGTGGTGAATGGAGAGACGCCAGCAAGAGGACGAAACCTCTCGCCCCACGCTCACGCCGGGACGGTGGTCTCGTCGAAGAACAACGCCTGGCTGATCGCCGCCTTCACCGTCGAGCGCTGGAACGGCTTGGTGATCAGGAAGGTCGGCTCGGGCCGCTCGCCGGTGAGCAGCCGCTCCGGGAAGGCAGTGATGAAGATCACCGGCACGTTGAACTCGGCGAGGATGTCCTTCACCGCGTCGATGCCCGAGCTGTCGTCGGCGAGCTGGATGTCGGCCAGCACCAGGCCGGGGCGATCCTCCATCGCCAGCGCCACCGCCTCGTCGCGGGTCACCGCCACGCCGGTGACCTCATGGCCGAGGTCGCGCACGATCGACTCGATGTCCATCGCGATGATCGGCTCGTCCTCGATGATCAGCACGCGCGCGCGGGTCTGCTTCTCGATCTCGGCGAGCGCCTCGGCCACCAGCGAGTCGACCTCGGACGGCTCGACCTCGATCAGATAGGCCGCGTCCTCGGGCGTGAAGCCCTCCATCGCGGTGAGCAGCAGCGCCTGGCGCGACAGCGGCGTCATGCGCGAGAGCCGCGCGCGGGCCACCGCCTCCTGCTCCTCGGCCGGCTCGCTGCTCTCGACCTCGTCGAAATTGGCCGAGTTCCAGATCGCCTGGAAGGTGCGGTAGAGACCGAGCCGCGGGTCGACGTCGCGCGGGAACTGATCGGGCGCCGCGACGATCGCCTCCAGCGTCGCGCGGACGTAGCGGTCGCCCTGCGCCTGGCTCCCGGTCAGCGCGCGGCCGTAGCGGCGCAGGAACGGAAGATGCGGCGCGAGTTGTTGTCCGAGCGACATGTGTAGAAAGTCCTCCCTCACGGCATGGCGCGAGCGCGCCGCCGTGCGTCGTGATACCGGTCGTGGACGGTGCGCAACCGTGGCAATAAGTTCCCCCCGGCCGGCGATTTTCGTCGCACGGCGGGGGAACCATCGAAGGGCTATTTGGTTTCATCCGGCGAGCGCGGCGAACCGTGCCAGCAGCATATGGATGTTCCATCGTGTTCCGCTCGACCCGCCCAGCGGTCGCTGGGGCCGGGTTGTCTTGGGGGGTAAGCGTTGACGTCGGACAAGAAAGCGCCGGAGAAGCCGAAGAAGGGCACCGTCGCGCACTCGAAGAATCGGGACATGGGTTCGGCGTTGCGCTCCGTCTATCAGAAGACCGTCGAGGAAAGCGTGCCGGACGATCTCCTTTCCCTGCTCGGCAAGCTTGACTGACCGAGGTGGCGGCGACCGAAGCCGCTGACGTCCCGCGCCCGCCCGCGGGGCGGGGCGAGTTCGTCGGCCGATGGCCGACGGGCGCCAAACTTTTCCTGATTCTCAGCATCGCGCTGCTGCCGCTGGCGCTGATCGCGATCTTTGCCACGCTGCGCGTCACCCAGATCGCCGACACCGAGCTGCGCTCGCACCTGCGCGTCGCGGCGGCCGAGTCGAGCCGCGCGATCGCGATCGAGTTGGTCGGCGACATGACCGCGCTGCGCGTCGCGGTCGACGCGCTCACCGCCGACCGCGGCGACGCGCCGAGCTGCGCACGCGCACAGGGCGTGTTCGCGCAACAGTCGGCGGCGGGCACCGGCTTCGTCATCCTCGATCGCCTCGGCCGGCCGATCTGCGGCGAGCCCTTCCCCGGCGCCGCCGCCTTCGCGCGCCAGTCCGATCCGGCGGTGGTCAGTGCGCGGCTGATCGACGGTGCGGCGGGCGGTCGGCGTGGGCTGATGCTGCGCATCGCTGGCCGCGCCAATGGGATCAGCGCGGCCGCCTATTTTCCTGCCGCCTTCCTCCAGCAACTCAGCCGGCCGAGCGGCTTTGCGCTCGACTATGGCTCGACGCTGACACTCGGCAACCAGCGGCTGGAACTCGACCCGCTGAAGCGCGAGAGCGCGTTCGAGCGGCGCGAGGCGGCGCGCAACGATCTCGCCGTCGCCGGGCTGGCGCTGGAGATGCAGGTGCGCAGCGCACCGATCAGCTCGCCGCTGCTGATCGCGCTGGCGCTGCCGCTGCTGATGTGGGCGCTGGCCGCGGCGATCAGCTGGTTCGTGGTCGATCGCCTGCTGATCGCGCCGCTGCGCGCCCTGCGCGGCAGCATCGCCGCCTACGCGCCCGGCGACCAGCCCGACCCCGCGATGCTGCGCGCGCTGCCGGCGCAGGAGATCCGCGACCTCGGCGACACGTTCCGCGCGCTCAGCCGCACCGTGGCGCTGCACGAGGCCGGCCTCGCCGAGGGGTTGGTGCGCCAGACCAAGCTGACGCGCGAGGTGCACCATCGCGTCAAGAACAACCTCCAGGTGATCTCGAGCCTGATCAACTTCCACGCGCGCGGCGCGCGCAGCGCGGAGGCGACCCAGGCCTATGCCTCGATCCAGCGCCGCGTCGACGCGCTCGCGGTGGTCCACCGGTATCACTTCGCCGAGATGGAGGAGAATCGCGGGGTCGGGCTGCGCTCGGTGTTGGGTGAGCTGGCCTCGAGCATCCGCGCCACAGCGCCCGAGGGCACGCGGATCGGCATCGTGCTCGACATCGACCCCTTCTACGTCACACAGGACGTTGCAGTGGCCGTCGCCTTCCTCGTCACCGAGTTGGTAGAATTGGCGATGACCTGCGCGCCCGAGGCGCAGTTGCGCATCTCGCTCAAGCCCGTCGCGGGCACGGCGGAGAAGGCGATGCTGCGGCTTTCCTCGCGCGCACTCGTCGACAGCGACATCCTGCGCGACGGGCTCGGCCATCGCTACGGCCGCGTGATCGAGGGGCTGACCCGCCAGCTGCGCTCGTCGCTGCAGCACGACCCGCTTTCAGGTGCCTATGAGATTGCGGTGGCGGTGACCGGCAGCGAGTGAATCCGCGATCCGCATCGCTTTGGAAAATAATGCCGAGGCAGCGGAACCGTTCAAGGGAAGGTCCGTTGAGCAGATCGGACAGCGACCTTATGCCCCCCCCCCGCTCTCGCTGTCCGCGACATAGGCCCGGAAGCGTCCACCCCTCCCCCCCCGGTGACGCTTCCGGGCCTTTATCGTCTCACCGACATCGCCGATCTCGCCCGCAAGCTATTGCAGCGGCGGAACGATCGTGGCGGCCGCGCATTGTTGGCATGATCTTCTAGGAGGCGGTTCGATGCGTAAGGTGATGACGGTCGCGGCACTGGCCGGTGTGATGCTGGTGGCGGCGTGCAACACGGTCGGTGGCGTCGGCAAGGACGTCTCGTCCGCCGGCGACGCGGTCAGCACCGCGGCGGATAAGTCGAAGTAACGGGATCCCTTCGGGGTCGCACGGGAGGCGGGTCGCGGCGACGCGGCCCGCCTTTTGCTATGGGGTGGTGTAGGGTGCAGTCGCGGGGCGGCATGGTGCGGCGGCGATGCTCGTGCCTCTTCCTTCCATGAGAGGCGAGGTGGCAGGCCACGGACCTGGCGGAGGGGTGACCCGGCCCGTCAGGGTCAGTGAACTCACCACCCGCGACATCCCTCCGTCGGCGCTACGCGCGCGACTACTCCTTGCAGGGGAGGCTTTTAGACCGCCCTACTCCGCCTCGAGCGCGGCCGCCGTCTCACGCGCGCGCTTTCGCTCGGTGAACCAGATGCCGACGATCGCCAGCTCGTAGAGGATGACGAGCGGGATCGCGAGCAGCAGCTGCGAGCCGACATCGGGCGGGGTCAGCACCGCGGCGATGGCGAAGGCGCCGACGATCGCGTAGCGCCGCGCACCGATCAGCTGCTTGCGGGTGACGATCCCGGCTCGCTCCAGCAGCATCAGCAATACCGGCAGCAGGAAGGCCGCGCCGAAGCCGAACAGGAACTGCATGACGAAGCTGAGGTAATAGCCCATCGCCGGCAGTGCCTGCTGGTGCACGCCGCCGACCGTGCCGGAGAAGCCGAGCAGGAAGTGCAGCGCCATCGGGATGGCGACGTAATAGGCCATCGACGCGCCCAGCAGGAACAGCAGCGGCGTCGCCAGCAGGAAGGGCAGCAGCGCGCGCTTCTCCTTGCGGTACAGGCCGGGCGCGACGAACTGCCACAGCTGCATCGCGATCACCGGGAAGGAGATCATCATCGCGGCGAAGAAGGCGACCTTCACCTGGACGAAGAACGCCTCGAACAGCTGGGTGTAGATCAGCGTCTTCTGCCCCGCGCTCAGCAGCGGCTGGACAAGAAAGGCGAAGATATCCTCGGCGAAATACCAGCAGACGCCGAACGACAGCACCACCGCGGCGATGCAGTAGAGGAGGCGGCGGCGCAGCTCGAGCAGATGGTCGAGCAGCGGCGCGCGGCTGTCTTCCAGCTCGTCCACGACCTCGCTCACGACGGCGCCTTGCTGTCGGCCGCCGGAGCCTCGTGCGGCCCGCCCGGCACGACGCGCGGCTGCTCCACCATCACCGGCGGGTGATCGTCCTGCGCGTGATCGTGCGACGGCGCCAGCGACGCGTCCGAGGGCGCGTGCTCGATCTGCGCGGGCGCGTGCTCGCCGGACGCTGGCTCGGGTGGGGGCGGCGGGATCATCGGGTGCTCACGCATGATCCGCTCGTTCTCCGCCTTCCACTTCTTCTCCATCTCCTCCAGCTCGGCCTCGCGCACCATCTCGTCGAAGCCGGCGCGGAACTGGCGCCCGACCGCGCGCGCGCGGCCGACCCAATAGCCGACCACCCGCATCGCCTTGGGCAGGTCCTTGGGGCCGATCACCACCAGCGCGACCAGCGCGACCAGCAGGAACTCGGACGAATCGATGTTGAACATTCAGCGTGCCGGCCGGATGCGAGGGATCAGCGCCGCTCCTCGCGGACTCGGTCGGCGTCGCGATCGAACGCAGGCTCGGCGCTCGACTGCGCCTCGATGCGCGGCTTGGGCGCACGATCCTCGGCGTCCTCCTCGGCCATGCCCTTCTTGAAGTTCTTCACGCCCTTGGCGACGTCCCCCATCAGGTTCGAGAAGCGCCCGCCACCGAGCAGCAGGACCGCGACGATCGCGAGGATGAGGATATGCGGAAGACTGAAGCTGCCCATCACGGAATCTCCTAATTACGTGTCATCTAGTCGTCGTCGGCGTCTTTTTCCACCGCGAGTTGCTCGAAGGCGAGATCGACCGGATCGAGCAGCCCGGCGGCGCGCAGATCGTCGAGCCCGGGCAGGTCGCGCCGGCTCGCCAACCCGAAATGGGACAGGAACTCGGGGGTGGTCGCATAGGTGAGCGGGCGCCCCGGCACCTCGCGCCGCCCGGCGGGGCGCACCCAGCCCGCCTCCATCAGCACGTCGAGCGTCCCCTTGGCGACCTGGACGCCGCGGATCGCCTCGATCTCGGCGCGGCTGACCGGCTCGTGATAGGCGATGATCGCGAGCGTCTCGATCCCGGCGCGGCTGAGCCGGCGCACCTCCTCGCGATCGCGCCGCAGCAGGTGGGCGAGATCGGGCGCGGTCTGGAAATGCCAGCGCCCGCCGCGCTCGACCAGCTCGACCCCGCCGCCGCGGTAGCGCGCCGCCACCGCGGCGAGCGCGGCGCGCAGGTCGCTGCTGCCGTCACCGTCGCCGACATAGGCGCGCAGCGAGTCGATCGACAGCGGCTCGGCGCTGGCGAACAGCACCGCCTCGACCGCGCGCTCGATCGCCGCGCTCACGCCGCCGGCCGCCGCAGGTAGAGCGGCGCGAACGGCGCCTCCTGCCGCAGCTCGACCCGCCCCTGCCGCGCCAGCTCCAGCGCGGCGAGGAAGCTCGACGCCAGCGCCGAGCGGCGCAGCGCGATGCTCGCCTGCTCGGGCAGGAAGGCCTCGATCGCGCGCCAGTCGATCGCGCTGCCGACCAGCGCCGCGACTCGCGCGATCGCCGCCTCCAGCGTCATCACCTCGCGGTCGTGGACGACGTGCATGACCGGGCGCGAGCGCGCCGAAACGCGGCCGTATGCGGTCATCAGCTCGTACAGATCGGCGGTCCACTGCGCCTTGCGCACCACCCGCAATCCTTCGGGTGCCGCGCGACGGAACACGTCGCGCCCCAGCCGGTCGCGCGCCATCAGCCGCGCGCCGGCGTCGCGCATCGCGTCGAGCCGCTCGAGCCGCAGCTGCAGCCGCATCGCCAGCTCGTCGGCGTCGGGCTCCACCTCGGGGTCGCGCGGCAGCAGCAGCGCCGATTTGAGATAGGCCAGCCACGCCGCCATCACGAGATAGTCGGCGGCGAGCTCGAGCTGGAGCACGCGCGCGCGCTCGACGTAGCGCAGATACTGCTCGACGAGCGCGAGGATCGAGATCTCGCGCAGGTCCACCTTCTGCGCGCGCGCGAGCGACAGCAGCAGGTCGAGCGGACCTTCCCAGCCCTCGAGATCGAGCGTCAGCTGCTCGGGCGCGTCGCTCACCGGGTGCGGCCGACGCGAGAGGGCAAGGTGCTGACGCGGCACATGCGCCATACCGTGGCACGTCACTCGGACCGGGGCTAGAGGGGCCACACTCCTGTTCCCCGGCGGAAGCCGGAGCCCAGTTGGGGACGATGGTGAGACCCACGACGGCCTTCCCAACTGGACCCCGGCTTTCGCCGGGGAACAGCCGCATCGAGCGGCTCAGCCCCCGCCGAAGCCTACACCAGCGCCAGCAACCGGTCGCGCGTGTCGAGCAGCGCCGCCATGTCGCCCGCGGGTGGGGTCAGCGTCGCCATCGCGCGCTCCAGCCGCGCCAGCGACACCGGCGCGATGTCGTCGAGCCGCGCGACGATCTCCTCCATCTCGGGCATGCGCGCCCAGCAGTCGAGCACCAGGTCGCAGCCCGCCGCGATCGCGCCTGCCGCTTTGTCGCCCGCGGTGCCCGAGAGCGCCTTCATGTCGATGTCGTCGGTCATCAGCAGCCCGTCGAAGCCGATCCGCCCGCGGATCACCTGCTCGATCACCACCGGCGACAGCGTCGCCGGCCGCTCGCGATCCCAGGCCTCGAAGACGATATGGCTCGTCATCCCCATCGGCGCGTGCGCCAGCGCGCGGAAGGGGGCGAGATCGTCCTCCAGTTCCTCGGCCGAGGCGGTGACGGTCGGCAGGTGGTAGTGCGTGTCGAGCAGCGCGCGGCCGTGCCCCGGCATGTGCTTGACCACGCCGACGACGCCGCCCGCGGCCAGCCCCTCCAGCGTGGCCCGTCCCATGGCGGCGACTCGCATCGGCTCGCCCCCGAAGGCGCGCGACGCGATCGCCTCGGTCGTGTCGGGGCGCGCCACGTCGACAATCGGATGGCAATCGACCGTGATCCCCACCTCGGCGAGCATCAGCCCCAACGCGTGCGCGTTGGCGCGTGCCGCCTCGATCGCGGAGATCGGGGCGAGATCGTACAGCCGGTCGAACGCGGGGCCGGCGGGAAAAGCGGGCCACTCGGGCGGCCCCAGCCGCGCCACGCGCCCGCCCTCCTGATCGACCAGGATCGGCACGTCGTCGCGCCCCTCGAGCGCGCGCAGCGAGTCGGTCAGCGCGCGCAGCTGGGCACGATCCGCCACGTTGCGCTTGAACAGGATATAGCCCGCGGGGCGCGCGGCGCGGAAGAAGTCGCGCTCGGACGCGCTGAGCTCGAGGCCGGACAGGCCGAAGATGACGGGCTTCATGCGCGGCTTGTAGAGCGCGCGGGCGGACGTGGGAAATCCTCTATGATAGGCAGGCGCGGCTGGCGCCGGAGCCGGCGCGCCGATCGCGCGTTGATCGGGGTCAACCGCGGCGCTGAGGGGAGTCGCATGTCGTACCGCACACTGGCCGGGCTCGTTCTCGCTACGACGGTAGCAGCGATCGACGCGCCGCGCGCCGTCGCGCAACAGCCCGCCGGACCGCCGGACGGTACCGCGCCCAAGCAGGCCACCCCCGACGTGCTCGCCGACCAGCCGCTGATCCCGACCGAGCCGGGGCAGGAAAAGCGACGCGAGCCGCTGCGCGTGCGCCTCGGGCTTGGGCCGCAGCTGGTACCCGGCTTTCCGGGCAACGACGCGCTGCGGCTTACCCCGATGATCAGCGTCGCACGCGCGCGCGGCGACACGCCGTTCGGCTATGGCGCGCCCGACGACGGCACGACGATCGCGCTGATCCGGCGCGGCCGCACCGAGTTCGGCCCGACGGTGGAGCTGCAGGGCCGGCGCCGTACCGACGACATCGTGCCCGGCCTCCCCGCGGTCGGCCGCACCGTCGAGCTGGGCGGCTACGCGCAGACCTGGACCGACGACCGCTGGCGCTGGCACGGCGAGGTACGCAAGGGCCTGGGCGGGCACGAGGGCTGGATCAGCCAGCTCGGGGTCGATTACGTCCGCCGCGACCGTGACGCCTGGCTCGTCTCGCTCGGCCCGCGCGTGGTGGTGACCGACTCACGCTACCAGCGCGCCTGGTTCGGCGTCTCCCCCGAGGCGGCGGGGCGGACCGGACTGGCGGCCTACTCCCCCGGAGGCGGGATCCAGTCGTTGGGCGCGACCAGCCGCGTGATCTACGCGCTGACGCCGCGCTGGGGCGTGCAGGCGCAGGCGGTGTACCAGCGGCTGATCGACGACGCCGCGCGCTCGCCGGTGATCCGGCGAGTGAACTCGCAGGACCAGCTCTCGGCGGGGATCGCGCTTACCTATACCTTCTCGATCCGACGGTGATGCTATGGCGCGCTCGGTGAGGTGTCGCGCGCGCCTTACCCGTCGGAGTGACCATCTTCTGTCCTTTTACTTCAAGGGGGTCGACCTGATGACACTGGTTAAAATGACAGTGTAGTGCCCGGCTCCGTCGTGGGATGCCGCGACGACCGCCGTGCGCGCCTCACCCGCTCACGCGCAATTCATCGCGGACGCTCCATATAGCGCCTATGTACGCGGCAGCTCGGCAGGATCGGTACGGCGCGGCGCTCGCCTCGGCGGCGCTGACGCTGCTGCTCGGCTGGGCGCTGCTGGTCGGGCTCGCCGGCGGCGCGGCGCGCGAGCGGGTCGACCAGGGACTCGCCCTGTTCCAGCCCACGCCACCGCCGCCGCGCCCCGAGACCAAGGTGGCGCCGCAGCGCGCGACGAGCCCGCGCCGCTCGGGCCGCGCTGCCCCGCCCAACATCCGCAGCCAGGCGACCCAGGTGGCGGCGCCGCGCCCGATCGTGGTCGTGCCGGTGCCGCCGCCGCCGATCACCGTCGCGCTCCAGCCGTTCGCCGGCAGCGCGCCGACGCAGGGCGCGACCGAGCGGGTTGGCCCCGGCACCGGCGCGGGCGGGGCGGGCGACGGGACCGGCAGCGGTGGCTGGGGTGACGGGGACGGCGGCGGCGGCGGTGATCGCGCCCCGCTGTGGAAGCGCGGCCGGCTGACCGACGCCGATTATCCCCGGGAGGTCGGCGAGGCGGGCTTCCAGGGCACCGTCACGGTCAAGTTCCTGGTGTGGACCGACGGGCGCGTCCGCGACTGCGAGGTGATGCGATCGAGCGGCAGCGCGGCGCTTGACGCGACGACCTGCCGCCTGATCCAGCGCCGCTTCCGCTACGACCCCTCGCGTGACGCGGCCGGCCGGCCGGTGCCGGCGTGGATCCTTGAGAATCACGAGTGGGTGATCGAGGCGGAACCCGCGACGCGCTGACCGTCGTCGCGACGTGCTGCCCGCGCGGCGCCCCCTCGGCGCGCGCTCCTCGTGAAGCGTATCGGCGGTGACGCTACCGCCGCGCGAGTTCGCGTCCGCCGCCCGGCTCCATCATGGCGCCGGCGACATACGCCTCGTCGGTCACCTCGACCGTGGCGCCCAGCGCGGTCGCGGCGAACAGCTTCTTGGCGAAGGCCGCAGGCAATCGCACACAGCCGTGCGACGCCGGGAAACCGGGGTTGCGTCCGGCATGGAGCGCGACGCCGTCCCAGGTCAGCCGCTGCATGAACGGCATCGGTGCGTCGTCGTAGAGGTTCGAGCGATGCATCGCTTTCTTCTCGAGGATCGTGAAGCGGCCGAGCGGCGTCGGCTTCTCGTCCGAGCCGGTCGACACCGACGAGGCCGCGATCATCTTGCTCCCGCGAAACACATAGGCGCGCTGGTCGGGCAGAGAGATCAGCACGCTCACCGGGCCGGTGGCAGCGGCGTCGTCGGCCCAGAGGTAACGGCCGGGCGCCATCACCGCCGCCGCCTCGGTGATCGCGCGGTCGTCCATCGTCTCCGCCCGCGCGGCCGGCGTCGCACCGACGACAAGCGCGATCGCACCGACCAGCGGCAGCACGGAACTCATGGTTCCACGAGCAGCGAATCGCCGCATCAAGGCCTCCATCACGATCGAATTATCGCCCGTCACGCGCTCACGCCCGGGCCGGTCGCTGCAACAAACGCGCCATTAGCCTTTTGGTGCCAGCGACGAAGCGTTGCGCTTTCACGGCAAGTGATCGGAACGAGCGCACGACACGCCGCAAACGTTGACGATCGTTAACCAGGTCCATGCTATACCCCAGCCAATGGAGCGGGGATTAACCGAAGTGATGATGGACACGCACGACCGGGTGCATTCGCGCCGTGCTTTGTTGAAGACCGGCGGACTGTTCGCGGGTGCTCTGATGATCCCGGGCGCGGTGTCGGCAGGGATGCGCGATCGCGCGCGTGGCAACCCTGAAAGCCTGGTACCGCATGATTTCTTCCAGACGCCGCACGCCCCGGCACCGCGCCCGGTGATGGCCGCGCCGGCACGGCCGACGGCGATCTCGGCGCCCGGGGTCAACCCGCGGCTGCTGCAGCGCGCGATGGCGGCGCTCGAGCGTCATGGCGACCGGATCGCCCAGCGCGATCGTATCGCCGTGGCCGACTTCAGCACGGGCTCCAGCGAGCCGCGCTTCCACTTGATCAACCTGGAGAGCGGTCGCACCGTCTCCAAGCTCGTCGCGCACGGCAGCGGCTCAGACCCGACGCACACCGGTTATCTCCAGCATTTCTCCAATACCGACGGTTCGAACGCCTCGTGCGAGGGCGCCTTCCTCGCGGCCGACTATTATGTCGGCAAGCACGGCAAGTCGCAGCGGCTGATCGGTCTCGACCGCACCAACGACAATGCGCTGTCGCGCGCGATCGTGGTGCACGCCGCTTGGTACGCCAACCCCGAGATGATCCGGCAGCGCGGCATGTTGGGGCGCAGCCAGGGCTGTTTCGCGGTGGGCGAGAGTGAGCTGGCGGAGGTGTTCGAGCGGCTCGGGCCGGGCCGGATGATCTACGCCGCCAAGGTGTGAGGCGTCACGCGCCCCGGCGGTCGAACGCGGCCAGCTCATAGGCGATCGACGCCTCGACCAGTCGCTCCCACAGCGCCGCGATCACGTCGCCGGGCAGCCCCTGCGCTTCCGCCGCTGCGCGCGCCTGCGCGATCACCTGCGCCTTGCGCGCCTCGTCGCGGACGTGACCGCGCTCGGGTTTGATGCGCGCCGCGGCGTCCATGTAATCGAAGCGGCGGCGCAGTAGCGCGACCAGCTCGCGGTCGAGCGAGTCGACGCCCGCGCGCACCTCCGCCATGTTGGTGCAATCGGGGCCTGCCAGGATCTCGGTCATGCCGCGCTGCCTGCCCGCGTGGGGCGATGCTGTCCAGAGCGGCGCTCTGCCGTGGCAGCGGGGATGACGCTTGCCCGCGCGTCACGAATCGGTTAGGCGCGCTGGGCCTTCCGGCGCGCCGGGATGCGGGTGTAGCTCAATGGTAGAGCAGAAGCTTCCCAAGCTTACGACGAGGGTTCGATTCCCTTCACCCGCTCCATTGTAATCGCTCGGCTTTCCGCTTCACGGGCGTTCCTCATTCCAACTCTGGCGACTTGGAATCGCCGTGAGCAGCGCCCGGTCGTCAGCGTAGAAGCGGAAGTGCGGGTCGAACGTCACCGCACCACCCCGCGCCGCCGCGTCAGTCGTCGGAGTAGGTCACGCCCGACGCGCGCAGCTCGCCGCGCATCCGTGCGAGCGGGCGCGAATAGGTCTCCTCGCCCATCATCGCGGGGAGCTCGTCGCTCGACAGCACCTCGTAGCGCGCCAGCGCACCGTCGACGATCATTGTCGCGGCCATCACATGTGCCTGGGTACGCCGCTCGTGTGCCGCCCCCGCCACGTCCTTGAGCCCGCGTCGGACTTGGTTCACCGCTACACGCAGCTAGCAAGCTCAATACTCCGCTGATCACAGCGATCGACAACATATCTACTTGGAGCGTTCTTCTAGGGCGAGCGCAGCGTCGCGGACTGATGCTGCACTCTAGTCTGAGAACATCGGCCCTGCGAGCGTGGACCCTCATTGCAGGTCGGCACGCGGGCGATCTGTTCTCTATTGAACCGCCTTTCGACAGGGCCTTAGCGCCCTGGCAGCCGTTCCGGGTCAGGCACGGCTGCTGTCTCGCCCTCCACCAGCACCCGACGCCGCAGCAGCGCCTCGGGCATCTCGGCGCGGATGTAGGCGAGCAGCGCCTCGCGCACGTCGCAGCGCAGGTCGAACGCGGTGGAGGCGTCGCGCGCGGTCATCAGCCCGCGCAACTCGATCGAGCCGTCGGGCTTGGTGTCGGTCACCTGCAGGTTCCAGAAGCGCTTGTCCCAGCGCGGATTGCCCGTGACGATCTCGCCGAGCTTCGCACGCAGCCGCTCGACGTCCACCGCCGGGTCGAGATACCAGAACACGCTCCCCAACAGCGCGCTCGACTGGCGCGTCCAGTTCTGGAAGCTCTGCTCGAGGAACTTGGAGACGGGCACCACCAGCCGGCGCTCGTCCCAGATCTTGACGACGACATAAGTCAGCCGGATCTCCTCGATCCGCCCCCATTCGCCGTCCATGATCACCACGTCGTCGATGCGGATCGGCTCGGTGAAGATCATCTGGAAGCCCGCGATCAGATTCTTCAGCGCCGGCTGCGCGGCGGCGCCCACCGCCAGACCGGCGAGCCCCGCCGAGGCCGCCAGCGTCACGCCCAGGCTGCGCACGCTCGGAATCGTCATCAGCATCGTGCAGATCGTCACCAGCAGGATAAGCGAGACGATGATCTGGCGCAGGATGCCGAGCCGGGTACGGCGCCGCCGCGCGCGCAGATTGTCCTCCACGCTGATGTCGGCGCGGCGCATCATCACGTCGATCACCGTCCCGATCGCGACGATCGCACACCAGCCCATCAGGCCAGGGACGAGCAGCGCGGAGAGCCGCGCCCACAGGGTCGCGGCGCCGCGCGTCAGGTCGAGCGCGGGCTGCACCGCTGCCAGCGCGATCGCGATCAGCAGCCAGCGCAGCAGCTTGCGCACCCGTTCGACGAACACCGCCGCGGTGCTCTCGGGGCGCGCGCGGGTGGCGCGCCGGGCCACCCAGACGATCACGCGATGCGCCACCAGCGCCAGCGCCACCGCACCCACGACATAGGAGAGACCGAGCAGCCAGTCCGGCATCTCGCGCGTCCACGCGCGCAGCGTTCGGGTCAGCGCAGTCATCGGTGCTCCCTGAGATGCGTCGTGTTCCGGCGGCGCAACGAGGGCGCATGGGCCGACGTTCCCTTGTCGTCGCGCTGAGCTGTCGACCGACGCGGTCGAGGCGGGGCACAGAGGCAGCGCGCTGTGCCCTCCACCTGGCGTCATCCTGAACTCGTTTCAGGATGCACCGATCCGTAGCCTCCGCGCCCGGTTGGGGTGCGCGGCGGGGTGGATCCTGAGACAAGCTCAGGATGACGCCAGCTTGGTGAGGGAGGTAGCGCCAAGGTTCCTCCTGTTCCGTGCCCCGGCGAAGGCGGGGCCCCAGGTGGGAAGGCTGGCGTGGCTCCGATCGACGTCATCCAGCGAGGCTTCGGCCTTCGCCGGGGCACGACGCGGGAACGCCCTATCGCCGCGACCGCGTTGACCGCACCTGGTCTCACCTGATATCGTCTCACCCGATACCATAACGAGGCCGATCATGCAGCATATCGACGTCAATCCGATGGGCCTCGACGGCTTCGAGTTCTGCGAGTTCACCGCGCCCGACGCGGACGCGCTGGCGGCGCAGTTCGAGGCGCTCGGCTTCGTCGCCACCGCGACCCATCCCACGCGCGCGCTGACGCGCTATCAGCAGGGTCGCATCACGCTGCTGATCAACCGCGAGGCGAGCGGCCACGCCGCCGACTTCCGCGCCGCGCACGGCCCGTCGGCGAGCGCGATGGCGTTCCGCGTCCACGACGCGCGCGCCGCCTATGACGCCGCGATCGCGCGCGGCGCCAAACCGGCGCCGGCGGGCCAGGCGCTCGACGAGCTCCCCGCGCTGGAGGGGATCGGCGGCTCGCTGCTGTACCTCGTCGACCGCCACGGCGCGGCGGGCTCGATCTACGACGGCTGGGACCAGGTCCCCGGCGCCGCCGCGGCGATGGCGGCGAACGACGTCGGGCTCGACCTGCTCGACCATCTCACCCACAATGTCCGTCGTGGGCAGATGCGGGTCTGGGCCGAGTTCTACGGCCAGATCTTCGGCTTTGAGGAGCAGAAGTACTTCGACATCAAGGGCAAGGCGACCGGGCTGTTCAGCCAGGCGATGATCGCGCCCGATCGCGCGATCCGCATCCCGCTTAACGAGAGCCAGGACGACAAAAGCCAGATCGAGGAGTTCATCCGCGATTACAACGGCGAGGGCATCCAGCATCTCGCGCTCACCACCGACGACATCTACGCGACGGTCGAGAAGCTGCGTGCGCGCGGCGTGAAGCTGCAGGACACGATCGAGACCTATTACGAGCTGGTCGACCAGCGCGTGCCGAACCACGGCGAGGACCTCGAGCGGCTGCGCAAGAACCGCATCCTGATCGACGGCAACGTCGGCGAGGAGGGGCTGCTGCTCCAGATCTTCACCGAGACGATGGTGGGGCCGATCTTCTTCGAGATCATCCAGCGCAAGGGCAACCAGGGCTTCGGCAACGGCAATTTCCAGGCGCTGTACGAGTCGATCGAGCTCGACCAGATCCGCCGCGGGGTGATCACCGTGGACGCGTGAGCGCGAGCACCGCGCGGGTGGCGGCAGGCGGCAGGCGGGCAACGAACTGGCGAGCAACGGAAAGGCCCCCTGCATCGTCGCCACGACCCATCTCTCTTCCGTCATCCCCACGAGGGCGGGAATCCAGACGCGCTGACGTGGCCCCTCTTACACCGATGTCAGCGTTTATGGATCCCCGCCTCCGCGGGGATGACGGAGAAAGTGGGGGATGACGGAGAAAAGGGGAAGACGACGGTGGAAGGCGAGATGACGGTGCAAAGAGGAACATCGTGATCGAGCGACGAAGGATGCTGAAGGCCGAGCCGTGCGCCATGACCAACGTCGTCGACGGCGATCGGCCCCGCCCATCACGCGGCGACCAAGTTCGACAGGAGAGCGGCGCATGAGCGACTACATTCCCGGCTTCGGCAATCACGTCTCGACCGAGGCGGTGCCCGGCGCGCTGCCGATCGGGCGCAACTCGCCGCAGAAGCCCGCCTTCGGCCTCTATGCCGAGCAGCTCTCCGGCACCGCCTTCACCGCGCCGCGCCATGAGAACCGCCGCTCCTGGCTGTACCGGCTTCGCCCCACCGCCGAGCACCCGCCCTATCAGCGCTACCATGGCGCGGCACTGTTCGCCGCCGGCACCGAGGCCGCGCCGCTCGCGCCCAACCGGCTGCGCTGGGACCCGCTCCCCGCCCCCGACGCACCGACCGACCTCGTCGACGGCATGATGACGATGCTCGCCAACCGCGACCCCGCCGAGCTGGAGGGGGTCGCGCTCCACGTCTATGCCGCGAACCGCGACATGACCGACCGCGTCTTCATGGACTCGGATGGCGAGCTGCTGTTCATCCCGCAGAGCGGGCGGCTGCGGCTCGACACCGAGCTCGGCCGCGTCGAGGTCGCGCCCGGGCAGGTCGCGCTGGTACCGCGCGGGGTGCGTTTCCGCGCGATGCTGCCCGACGGCCGGGCCAGCGGCTATGTCGCGGAGAATCACGGCGCCCTCTTCCGCCTGCCCGATCTCGGCCCGATCGGTGCCAACGGCCTCGCCAACCCGCGCGACGTCGAGACGCCGGTGGCGCGCTACGAGGACGAGGATCGGCCGACCGAGGTGGTGCAGAAGTTCCTCGGCACGTTGTGGACCACCACGCTCGACCACAGCCCGCTCGACGTGGTGGCATGGCACGGCAACCTCGCGCCCTGGCGCTACGACCTCGCGCGGTTCATGACGATCAACACGGTCAGCTTCGACCATCCCGATCCGTCGATCTTCACCGTCCTCACCAGCCCGAGCGACGTGCCCGGCCGCGCCAACGCCGACTTCGTGATCTTCCCGCCGCGCTGGATGGTGGCGGAGGACACGTTCCGCCCGCCATGGTTCCACCGCAACGTGATGAGCGAGGCGATGGGGCTGATCACCGGCGCCTATGACGCCAAGGCGGAGGGCTTCCGGCCCGGCGGCGTCTCACTCCACAACATGATGGCGGGCCACGGCCCCGATCTGGCGAGCTGGCGCGGCGCCTCCGAGGCCGACCTCAGGCCGCACAGGATCGAGGGCACGATGGCGTTCATGCTGGAGAGCTGCTGGCCCTACCGTCCGACGTCGCACGCGCTGGCGCACGCGCAGCTCGACTATGACGCGGTGTGGAAGGACTTCCCCAAGGCGCAGGTGCCGCCGCGCGGATGAGCGAGGGAGCGCCAGCGGGCGCGCGCGTAGAGGCGACGCCGCCGGGGGTGACGCTCGCGCCGCTCACCGCGATCAAGGACGGCGCCGCGCGCAACTTCGTGCTCCAGCTGCGCGCGGGGCGGTTCCACGGCTTCGTGGTGCGACGCGGCGACGCGGTGTTCGGCTATGTCGACCGTTGCCCGCATGCCGGGCTGCCGCTGGCGCAGCGGCTCGACGATTATGTCGCCGCGGGACACGTGCGCTGTGCGTGGCACGGCGCGCTGTTCGGCGTGGAGGACGGCGTCTGCGTCGCGGGGCCGTGCGTGGGCGCGCGGCTGGCCACCTGGCCGGTGACGGTGCGCGACGGGATGATCGTGACGGGGTGAGGCGTGCGCGGAGGGGGATTGCTCTTCCTCCCCTTCAGGGGAGAGTCGGGGGGCGTCGCCGCGAGCGACCGTCCGCGGGTAGGCCCCACCTCCAGCCCTTCCCCTGAAGGGAAGGGGAGCGTGAAAATGGGTCCTGTCCGAGGACACGGCGCGAGGATTGCGTCACCTGCTCCTCGGAGAACCGCCTCACCCCCCGCGGAAGCGCAGCCCCAGCCATAAGGTCCGCGGCGCCGCACGCTCGACCACGTCGGCGCCGCTGATCCCGGCCTCGACACGCTCGTCGAAGAGGTTCTCCGCGCGCGCCTCCACCGCGATCGCCCGCGTCAGCGGCAGCGCGAGATAGCCGTCGAGCGTGGTCGCCGGCGCCAGCGCGCGCAGGTTCTGGTCGTCCTCGAACTGGCGCGCGACATGGCGTAGTGTCGCCGACGCGGCGAGCCGGTCGCGCCGCCAGCCGAGCGTCGCGGAAAGCTGGTCGAGCGGCGTCTGTGCCGGGCGCAGCCCGTCGAGCGCGGCCGCTGCGCCGCTCGCCGACACGCGCGGGTCGACGTGGCTCCATGAGCCCGAGGCGGTCACCTCACCGAGCGTCCAGCGCGCGTCGAGCTCCACCCCGCGCGAGCGGATCGAGTCGAGGTTCTGGCGCACGCGATACGCTCCCGCGACGAAGCCGACCCCGGGGAAGGTCCCCGGGCCGTTGCCGGCGGTGACGTTGGCGATGGCGTCGTCGAGCCGGTTCCAGAAGACGGTGGCGGTCAGCGCCACGCCGCCGAGCGGCGTCACCGTCACGCCGCCGTCGACGCCGGTGAGCGTCTCGGGCGACAGCGCGGCATTGGCCGCGGTGGCGTCGGCGCCGACGCGGAACGGGCGGTAGAGTTCGTTGAGCGTCGGCAGCCGCCAGCCACGATAGCCCGCCGCGCGGAACGTCACCGCGCTCACCGGCGCCCAGGCGGCGCCGACGCGCCCGGTGGCCTCGCTGCCGCTGCGGTCGGCGAAGCGCGCGTCGGTCAGCGCCGCGCCCGCCGCCAGCGGGGTCTCGCGCAGGAAGCCATTGTCGATCGTCCACCAGTCGACCCGCCCGCCAGCGGTGAGCGTCAGCGTGCCGAGCGTCGCGCTGGCGTCGGCGAAGGCGCCGAGCGTGCGCTGGTCGCCGCCGGCGACGCGGCGGCGCGTCGGCGCGGCGTTGACGAAGGTGTACAGCTCCTGCGTCCGCCCGCTGACGTCGCGCCACTCCGCGCCGAGCCGCAGCTCGCGCCCCTCGCCCACCGGCGGCACGATCTCGAGCCGCGCGCCGGTGCCGGTCGCGGGCGTATTATATTGGTTGAGCGTCTCGGTGGCGCGGGTGCGCGCGGCGTCGACGCTGGCGAAGCGCGAGGCAAAGGCGCGCGTCTGGAGATAGGCCAGCGCGGTGAAGCCCCATCGCCCACGCCCGACCAGGCGCAGGCTGGCGTCGGCGCCCTCGCTGCGATTGTCGGTGAAGGCGGTGCCGCGCTCGCGCGTGTCGGTGAAGGCGGAGACATTGGCCTGGAGCTCGATCGCGGGCGCCACCGCGATCACGCCGCGCACCGCACCGGAGGCCTGCTCATAGGGCGCGGGCCGGTCGGCCGCTCCGCGGTCTTCGCGTACCGTCGGGGTGAAGCCATCGCCGCGCTGGTACGCGCCCGAGATCGTGGCGAAGCCCACGCCGCTGGTGAGCGTCGCCGAGGCGTTGGCGTCGACTGAATCGCGGCTGCCATAAGCGACCGACGCCATCACCGGGGCGAGCTGGCGCGGGTCGCCGCTCTCCAGCTCGACCGTGCCCGCCAGCGCCCCCGCGCCGAGATAGCCGCTGCCCCCGCCGCGCGTCACGCGCACGCGGCCGAGCCGGTCGGTGGCATAGGCCGGGAACGGCACCCAGCCGCCGAACGGGTCGGTCTGCGGCACGCCGTCGAGCAGCAGCAAGGCGCGGCTCGAGGCGTTACCGCCGATCCCGCGCAGGCTGATCCCTTGGCTGGTCGGGTTGGCCGAGCGCGAGTCGGAGCGGCGGAACTGCTGGAGACCGGCGACGTCGGCGAGCACGCTCTCGAGCCGGTAGCTGGCGTTGGCGCGGAGCCGGTCCTGGTCGATCGTGACGATCGAGAAGGCGCGGTCGCCGGCGCGCTCGTCGAGCCCGCGACCGGTAACGACCACGTCGGGAGTAGCGTCGGCGGGGGCATCCTGCGCCGCGGCCGGGGCGGAGGCGAGAAAGGCGGCGGGGATCAGGAGCTTGCGCATGGGCGCCGGACGTAGCGGAGCAAGCAGTGGGGCGCGAGGGCGTATTGGTTGATCGGGATCGTTCGGCGGCAGGGTCTCGCGGTGGCCGGTTAACACCCGCGGCCGCTTCCGTAACGAATATAATACAACATATTGGGACAGTTCTTTGACCTTTCGTCCCGCCGCCCTCCTCTCCTCCGCCCTGCTCGTCGTCACTCCCGCCACCGCCGAAACTGCCGTCGAGCCGCCGGCAGTGATCGACGCCGAGCGCGACGACTCCGAGGATGCCCCCGCCGGCGACATCGTCGTCCTCGGCACGCGCCGCGCGCCCGCCGACGCGGCGCTCTCCTCCGGCGCCGCGACCGAGCGGCTGTCGCCCGCCAGCCGCGCGATCGAGCGCGACCTGCTCACCGCGGCGGGCACCTACCGCCTGTCCGACGCGCTGGAGCTGGTCAGCGGCGTCAGCCAGCAGAACAACTGCGGCGGCGTGATGGACAATTTCGCGATCCGGGGTTTCCTCGGCACGCCCGACGGCGGCGCCGAATATTACGTCGACGGCTTCCTCGCCAACCGCGGCATGGCGCCGCCCCGCGATCCCGCCACTACCGAGCGGGTCGAACTGCTCAAGGGCCCGGCCGGCGCGCTGTTCGGCGACATCGATCCCGCGGGTCGCGTCATCCTCGTCAGCAAGACACCGGCGTTCTCCCCGGCCGCCTCCGCCACCTTCGGGGTGGGCTCGTTTCGAGCGCGACTATGTCGTGCTGCCGGCCTATGTGAAGGCCAAGGCGGCGGCGGAATATGCGTTGTCGCCGCGGTGGAGCGTGCGCGCCGAGGCGGACAATCTGTTAGACGCACGCTACGCGCCCAGCTCGTACAGCCGCGTGTGGATCTACCCCGGCGCGCCGCGCACCGTCCGTGTGGCGCTACGCATCACGGGGTGAGATCGAGGTACGTCTACGCCTCCTCGCGCTCCAGCAGCCACGCCACGATCCGCTCGGCCGCGGCTTCGGCGCTCTCCGCCGCGGTGTCGACGCGCAGCTCGGGCGCCTCGGGCGGCTCATAGGGACTGTCGATCCCGGTGAAGTTGGCCAGCTGGCCGGCGCGCGCCTTGGCGTAGAGCCCCTTGACGTCGCGCGCCTCCGCCGCCGCCAGCGACGTGTCGACATGGACCTCGACGAACTCGCCCTCCGGCAGCATCGCGCGCACCATGTCGCGCTCGGCGCGGAACGGCGAGATGAAGGCGGTCAGCACGATCAGCCCGGCGTCGGTCATCAGCCGTGCCACCTCGCCGATGCGGCGGATGTTCTCCACCCGGTCGGCGTCGGTGAAGCCGAGGTCGCGGTTGAGCCCGTGGCGCACATTGTCGCCGTCGAGCAGGAAGGTGTGGCGGTTCATCCGCGCCAGCCGCTTCTCGACGAGATTGGCGATGGTCGACTTGCCCGCCCCGGACAGGCCGGTGAACCACAGCACCGCGGGGCGCTGGTTCTTGAGCGCCGCGCGCTTCTCGCGCGTCACGTCGGTCGGCTGGCGGTGGACGTTGCTGGCGCGGCGCAGCGCGAAGCGGATCATCCCCGCCGCGACGGTGGCGTTGGTGGCCTTGTCGATCAGGATGAAGCCGCCCAGCTCGCGGCTCTGCTCGTAGGGCTGGAACACGATCGGCCGGTCGAGCGACAAGGTCGCCACGCCGATCGCGTTGAGCTCGAGCGTGCGCGCCGCGGTCTGCTCCAGCGTGTTGACGTTGACCTGGTATTTGGGCTGGCGCAGCACCGCCGAGGCGGCCTGCGTGGCGAGCTGGAAGGCGTAGCTGCGTCCCGGCAGCATCGCCTCCTCCGCCATCCACACCAGCGTCGCCTCGAACTGGTCCGCCACTTCGGGGGGATCGTCCGCGGCGGCGATGACGTCGCCGCGCGAGCAGTCGACCTCGTCAGCGAGCGTCAGCGTCACCGCCTCGCCCGCCTCGGCGCGGTCGCGGTCTCCGCCCAGCGCGACGATGCGCTTGACCGTGGTGGTGCGCCCCGACGGGACGATCCGCACCGCGTCGCCGGGGCGCACCGCGCCGCCCGCGATCGTGCCCGCGAAGCCGCGGAAGTCGAGGTCGGGGCGGTTGACCCATTGCACCGGCAGGCGGAACGGCGCGCGCGCGGCGCGGTCGGCGTCGACCGGCACCTGCTCGAGGTGCTCGATCAGCGTCGGGCCGTCATACCAATCCATGTGCGTGCTGCGCGTCGCAATATTGTCGCCGCCCAGCCCCGAGACCGGGATGGCGCGAAAATCGGTGATGCCGATCTCGCTGGCGAAGGCGCGATACGCCAGGCGGATGCGGTCGAACGCGCCCTGGTCGTAATGGACCAGGTCCATCTTGTTGATCGCCAGCACGACGTGGCGGATGCCGAGCAGCTGCGCGAGATAGGAGTGGCGCCGCGTCTGCGTCAGCACGCCCTTGCGCGCGTCGACCAGGATCACAGCGAGATCGGCGGTGGAGGCGCCGGTGACCATGTTGCGCGTGTACTGCTCGTGTCCGGGCGTGTCGGCGACGATGAACTTGCGCGTTTCGGTGGCGAAGAAGCGATAGGCGACGTCGATCGTGATGCCCTGCTCGCGCTCGGCGGCGAGCCCGTCCACCAGCAGCGCGAAGTCGATGTTGCCGCCCTGCGTGCCGACCCGGCGAGAATCGTCCTCGAGCGCGGCGAGCTGGTCCTCGAAGACGTGCTTGCTGTCGTACAGCAGCCGGCCGATCAGCGTCGACTTGCCGTCGTCGACCGAGCCGCAGGTGAGGAAGCGCAGCAGCGACTTCTCCTCGTGCCGCGCGAGATAGGCGGCGACATCGGCGCGGATCAGCGCATCGGGCTGGTAGCTGGTCATGCGCGGGGTTCCGGTGAGCCTAAGATCCTCCCCGGCACGGGGAGGGGGACCGCCCGGCGAAGCCGGGTGGTGGAGGGGGGCCTCCGCAGGCGGTGGCCTACGAGAAGTAGAGACGGGCGCCGCGCTTGTTCACCTTTCCTTGCAGCGAGCGCTTCGTGGCGCCCCCCCTCCACCACCGCGCTTCGCGCGGCGCGCGGGCTTTGGCTTGCCCCCGGCAAGCCAAGATCGTGTCCGGGGGACACGATCTCGCCCGCACGCCCCCTCCCCGTTCCGGGGAAGATCTCGGCGTGCCCCATCAGAAATACCCCTGCTGCTTCTTCTGCTCCATGCTCGCGCCGGCGTCCTGGTCGATGGCGCGGCCCTGGCGCTCGCTGGTGGTGGTGAGCAGCATCTCGCGGATCACGTCGTGCAGCGTCGCCGCCTCGCTCTCCACCGCGCCGCTCAGCGGATAGCAGCCGAGCGTGCGGAAGCGGATCGAGCGCTCCACCGGCACCTCGCCCGGCGCCAGCGGGAAGCGCTCGTCGTCGACCATCAGCAGCAGCCCGTCGCGCTCGACCGTTGGGCGCGGCGCGGCGAAATAGAGCGGCACGATCTCGATCTTCTCGCGCGCGATATATTGCCACACGTCGAGCTCGGTCCAGTTGGAGATCGGGAAGACGCGCATGCTCTCGCCCTTGGCGTGGCGCGCATTGTAGAGCTGCCAGAGTTCGGGACGCTGCGCCTTCGGATCCCAGCGGTGGGTCGCGCTGCGGAACGAGAAGATGCGCTCCTTGGCGCGGCTCTTCTCCTCGTCGCGGCGCGCGCCGCCGAACGCGGCGTCGAAGCGGTGGAGGTCGAGCGCCTGCTTGAGCCCCTCGGTCTTCCACAATTCGGTGTGGAGCGCGCCGTGATCGAACGGGTTGATTCCGCGTGCCAGCGCCTCGGGGTTGCGGTGGACGATCAGCTCCATCCCCGCCTCGCGTGCGGCACGGTCGCGCAGCGCGTACATCGCCTGGAACTTCCACGTCGTGTCGACGTGGAGCAGCGGGAACGGCGGCGGCGCGGGATGGAAAGCCTTGCGCGCGAGATGGAGCATCACCGCGCTGTCCTTGCCGATCGAGTAGAGCATCACCGGCCGCTCCGCGACCGCGACCACCTCGCGCAGGATATGGATGCTCTCGGCCTCGAGCCGGTCGAGGTGGGTCAGCGTCATCGTCGGGCGGCTCTCAGCGGAGGTAAGGGCGCAGCGGCGCGGGCTGATAGCCGCCGGTGGCGACGAAGCCGGCGTTGCGATAGCCCGGCTTGCCGTAGGTGAAGGGCGCGCCGTCGACGTCGAGCGTGCGCCCGCCCGCGGCGCGCAGCACCGCGTCGCCCGCGGCGGTGTCCCATTCCATCGTCGGCCCGGTGCGCGGATAGACGTCGGCCTCGCCGCACGCCACCAGCGCGAACTTGAGGCTGGAGCCCACCGCGACGCGCTCGCTCACCCCGCCGGCGTCGAGCCACTCGTCGAGCCCCGGCATGGCGTGGCTCTTGGACGCCACCGCGCAGGGCTTGCCGCCGCAGCGGCGGACGCGGATCGGCTGTGCCGCGCCGCGGTCGCCGCCCGGCGCGCGCGTCGCGGTCCAGGCGGCGCCCTGCGCGACGTCGCCCCAGTAGAGCGTGTCGCGCGCGGGAGCATAGACCACGCCCATCGTCGGCACGCCGCGCTCGACCAGCGCGATATTGACCGTGAAGTCGTCGCCGCGGCGGACGAACTCCTTGGTGCCGTCGAGCGGGTCGACCAGGAAGAAGGCGTCCGCCACCGCGGGGATGTCGCCGGCCGCGGCCTGCTCCTCGGCCACCACCGGGATGGCGGGGGCGACGGTCGCGAGCCCGGCGAGGATCGCTGCCTCGGCGTCACGGTCGGCGGCGGTGACGGGGCTCTCGTCGCTCTTGTGCATTACCGCGCAGCCGGCGGTGAAGTGACGCCATACGATATCGCCCCCCGCCTCGGCGAGCGCGACGATCGCGGCGAGCAGCGCGGGACGGTCGGTGATGTCGGTCATGGGCGCCTTATGTGGCGTGGCGCGCGCGCCGCGACCAGCAAGAATAAGCGCGATCCTCCGCAAGTTGGGGTTGGGCGCGCGCGATAGGGCGGGCGGGGTACGCCGTTTGGGAAGTCACGCGCGTGACGGCGCGCGATCTCTCTTCGCGCCAGAGGGTTAGGTCGATTACGCCGATCTGAGAGCTATTCTCAGGAGCGCGCCCCCCCTGAACCCGCGCCCGCCCTAAAATGAGACTGAGTGGGACGAGGCACCGCCGCTCCCGCTCGATGTCACACCCTTCTCGCAACGAAGGCGCACGTGAAGCACAGCATGATGATCGTTATGGCAGCGGCCCTGTCCCTGGCGGCGACGCCGGCCATGGCAAGTATCTCCGCCAGCTATGGTTCGGATGTTAGCACACCGCCCATCGGAGATTCGAACGACGATTTCGATACCGAGACCACCAGCGCGCCAAGTGGCGTGCCAAGCAGTGGCTCCATTGATCACGTGACTTGGTCCATTGGAAATTACGGACTAAGCAGCGACTCAATCAAAGCGAAGCTTTGCAGCAAAGACAACGGGCAGGAGCAGTGCTCTCCATATAACACTGGGTATAAGGGAAATACCAGCGTTTTCGCCGGATGGAGACCAACAACGAAGTTCTACCTTAAGATACAGATAGTGACCGACACCCATCAGCGTTTTCAGACTAACTACACATCCAGACAAAGTACTCACATTGAAATCTACTACTGATCTATTCTGTTATATCATGCCGCGGGATGGTTATTTCCCGCGGCATGACATTCCCTAAGGAAAGTAAGGAAGAGTTTTCGATGCAAATTATGCCTCTTTCGCTCCGACTTTACGACACCTCACATCAAAAAACCAATCTGATAGTTGCGCCCGTCGTGCTCGCACGTCAGAGAGAAGATGCCGCTTCGGCAGCGAGAAACCTCACAACCCCCGTGGAGGAACGCGCGGGGCGGCTCGGCAATCTGCTGATCCCCCAGGACGCGCCCCGGCTCCTGCGCTTTCTCGATATCGATGTCCCCACTGGCACCAACCCGCCTCTCACCGAAGAGCAGTGGATGGCGAAACACATGAAAGCAGCCATCTCTCACCCCCTGCAGCCCACTGGGCGCGGCTTTCTCAACGGCTTCACTCAGGACGATATCGACACGATCAAGGCGGCCACCGGCTACAATTTCGTCGTCATGGATGGAACAACCACGGTCCTCGACGATGACGGCAACCCACCGCCTTATGAAGTCTCTAAGATAATAATGAAGTTGGCCGACCGCATCGAGACCGATCGTTCGCTCGGCCTTCTGGTCGGCGACATCACCGAGAGCTACTTGCGCGGCGTGTTCAAGGATTTCGAGAAGAACGGCAAACCGTTCCCCGAGGAGTGGCTGAAATGCGGGCTGGCGCATGTCCGCGAGCGCGACACGCACCGCCCCGCCGCGGTGCGCCGCTCGATCTCGGTGTGATCACGGCAGCGGCCGAACGGCCCACCGCTGCATGACCCTGGTCTCCCGCGCACGCGGGAGACCAGGGTCATGGACATATCGATCCGTTGTTCATCATGGCTCTGGGTTCCCGCGTGCGCGGGAACACGATGAAGGGGGTCGATGTCGTGCGCGCGCTCACATGCACGACCCATGCGAAGTGGCCGACTTTTGCCCTCCTCGGCTGCCCGCAGCCTCGCCTCGCCGCTATCGCCCCCGCCGGAACGAGCCGCGCGCCACCACCACGCCGACGACGAGCAGCAGCAGCGGCGCCAGCCACAGCGGCAGCGTCGCGCGCGACACCGGCGGGTCGTAGCTGACGTAGTCGCCGTAGCGTGCGATCAGCCAGTCGCGCACCGCGCGCGGCGACTCCCCGGAAGCGACACGCTGGCGCACCAGCGCCCGCATCTCGCCCGCCATGTCGGCGTCGCTGTCCGCGATCGACTGGCCCTGGCAGACGAGGCAGCGCAGCGTCTCCATCAGCGCGCGCGCCTGGCGCTCCTGCTCGGGGTCGCGCAGCTGGGTGTAAGCCAACGGGGGCAGCGCGGTCTGTGCCACCGCCGGCACCGCGCACCACAGCGCCAGCAGCGCCGCGCCGCGCCTCACCGCGCCGTCCCCGCGCCCGGCGTCCGCGCCGCGGCGAGCGCCTGGAGCAGCTCGGGCACGTCCTCGGGCCGGATGTCGCCGACGTGCTGGAGCCGGATGATACCCCGCCCGTCGACCACGAAGGTCTCGGGCACGCCCGACGAGCCGAGCGCGAGCTGGAGCCGGCTGTGCGGGTCGCTGCCGACGCTGGCATAGGGGTCGCCGTGGCGCTGGAGGAAGGCGGCGACGTCGGCGGGCGTGTCCTTGATCGCCACCGCGTCGATCGGCACGCCCGCGGCCTTGAGCGTCAGCAGCTGCGGCGCCTCCGCCACGCAGGGCACGCACCAGCTGGCGAACACGTTGAGCAGCCGCGGCGCGCCGCGCCGGAAGTCGGCGTCGGTCACCCCCGGCTTGCCCGGCGCGATCGCGGGCAGCGTGAACGCGGGCAGCGGCTTGCCGACCATCGCCGAGTAGACGGTGCGGTCGGCCGGGAGGAACAGGCCCCACAGCACCACCGCCAGCACGATGCCGAAGGCGCAGAGCGGCAGCCACAGCAGCCAGCGCGCGTGGCGCGGGCCGGCGCCGGCGCCGGCAGCCGGATCGACGCCCACGCTCACGCCGCGCCCCAGGCGGCGCTCTCGGCGAGCGCGTCGGCGCGGCGGCGCTGGTGCCACAGCCGCCACTGGTGCCCTACCAGCGCGAGCGCGCCGCCCAGCGCGATCAGGAAGCCGCCGAACCAGATCAGCGTCACCATTGGCTTCCACCACAGCCGCAGCTGCCAGCGCCCGTCCTCGCCGAGCGTGCCGAGCACCGCGTAGAGCTGCCCGTCCCAGCGCGTCAGGATCGCGCTCTCATTGGTGGTGGTCACCGGCGTGGTGAAATAGCGCACCTGCGGGTGCAGCACCGCGATCGCTTCGTCGTCGAGCGTGACGTTCAGCCGGCCCTCCAGCGCGGTCCAATTGTCCCCCACCAGCGGGCGCACGCCTGCCAGCCGCACGGTGAAGCCCGCCACGCGCGCCGGGTCGCCCGTACCGACGGCGACCAGTCGCTCCTGCGTATAGGCGGTGCTCGCCGCCATGCCGATCAGCGACACCGCGACGCCGAGATGCGCCACCACCATGCCCCAGAGCTGGAGCGGGGCGCGGCGCAGGTTGCGCTTCGCCAGCGGCGCGACGCTCGCCACCGCCAGCCCGACGCCGAGCGCGATGCCGAGCAGCGGCAGCGGCGCGATCGGGCCGCCCAGCACGAAGGCGCCGACTCCCGCGAACAGGGTGGCGGCGATCGCGGGGAACAGCCGCTGCGCCACCTCGCCGGGGTCGTCGCGGCGCCAGCGCATCACCGGCCCGGCGGCGAGCACCGCGACGAGCAGCAGCGCCACCGGCCCCGCGGTCGAATCGAAGAAGGGCGGCCCGACCGAGAGCTGCACCCCCATCGCCGCGGCGACGATCGGGTAGAAGGTGCCGATCAGCACGATGCCGAGGATGACGGTGAGCAGCAGGTTGTTCGCCACCAGCGAGCCCTCGCGGCTGACCGCCTCGAAGAGCTTGCCCTGCCGTACCGTGCCGATCCGTAGCCCGAACAGCAGCAGCGCGCCGCCGATATAGATCACCAGCAGCGCCAGGATGAACGCGCCGCGGCGCGGGTCGACCGCGAAGGCGTGGACGCTGGTGAGGATGCCCGATCGCACCAGGAAGGTGCCGATCATGCTCATCGAGAAGGCCACCACCGCGAGCATAACGGTCCAGGCGCGCAGCCCGTCGCGCGTCGCCAGCACGCTCACCGAGTGGAGCAGCGCGGTCGCGGCGAGCCACGGCATGAGGCTGGCGTTCTCGACCGGGTCCCAGAACCACCAGCCGCCCCAGCCGAGCTCGTAATAGGCCCAATAGCTGCCCGCGGTGATGCCGAGCGTCAGGAAGATCCAGGCGCCGAGCACCCAGGGGCGCATCGCGCGCGCGAAGGCGGCGCCGACGTCGCGCGTCACCAGCGCGCCCACCGCGAAGGAGAAGGCGACCGAGAGGCCGACGTAGCCGGCGTAGAGCGTCGGCGGGTGGAAGGCGAGCCCGGGGTCCTGCAGCAGCGGGTTGAGCCCGGCGCCGTCGGCAGGCGCGGGGTCGAGCCGCGCGAAGGGGTTGGAGGCGAACAGCAGGAAGGCGTAGAAGCCAAGCGCGATCGTCGCCTGCGCGGCCAGCGTCGCCACCAGCGTGTCGGCGCGGAGGCGGTGCTCCAGCCGCGCCACCGCCGCGCCGGCGAGCCCGAGGATGGTCACCCACAGCAACATCGAACCCTCGTGGTTCCCCCACGCGCCCGCGAACTTGTAGAGCGTCGGCTTCATCGAGTGGCTGTTGGCGGCGACCAGCGCGACCGACATGTCCGAGGCGAGGAAGGCGGCGATCAGCGCCGCCATCGCGATCAGGGCGAGCACGCCCTGAACGGTGGCGACCGCTCGGACAGTGGGCGCCGCGCGCGCGGCGTCCGCACCCCGCTTGAGCGCGAGCGCGCCGAGGACGAGCTGCGCCAGCGCGAGCGCGGCGGCGAGCCAGAGCGCGACGAGGCCGGTCTCGGCGGTCATGCTGGGAAAGACACGGGCGACACGTGCAGGGCTTTAGCGGCCCGGCGGCGGAGCGTCGAGGCGGATCGGGCAGCTTCTCCGCATGGGCGCGTCGCGCTCGAACAGCTGGTCGTCCGCGTTCCGCAGCGACGGCGGCCAGCGCGCGTCCCTCAGCATCACCGGCCGTAGAACCTCGGGGCGACGGGTCGAAGTAGCGGAACGGGCTGGCTGGCTGGCTCGGACGGGCGAGGCATGCCCCCCCTCACCGCGGCGGTGATCACGGCCGCGGTGAGGTCCGCCACGGCCGGCCGCCAGTCCCTCCTTTACCCTGCCAGCAGGGTTTGGGTGAAGCGCTGCGCGTCACCCGCCAGCAGCGATAGCGTGCGGTCGAGTGTGCGCGAGGCGTCGCGGAAACGCTCTACCGCGGCAAGGTTGCGCTGCACCGAGGTGCCGATCCGCTCGCTCGCCTCGGCCAACGACTGGCTGCGCTCACGCACCTCGCCGATCCGCGCATTGAGCTGGTCGATCGAGCGCGTTTGGCCGCGCGACATCAGCGCGACCCGCCCCGCCCCCTCGTCCATCCCGGCGATCAGCAGGCCCAGGCTGTCGGTGTTCGACACCATCGTGCCGATCGTGCCCTGCACCGCCTCGATCGTGCGGCGCACGTCGCTGGTGGAGGCGCCGGTGCGGCTCGACAGCGACTTGATCTCCGCCGCCACCACCGCGAAGCCGGTCCCCGCGCTGCCGGCGCGAGCCGCCTCGATCGTGGCGTTGAGCGCGAGCAGGTTGGTCTGCTGGGCGATCGCATCGATCACGTCGACGATCTGCTCGATCGTCGCTGCCTGCTGCTGCGATTGCGCCACAGCGGCCTGTGCACCCTGGGCGTGACGATTGATCGAGCGCGCGGCGCGGCTGGTCCCCTCCACCTCCTGGTCGATGTTCTCGAACGCGCCCGCGAGCGAGCGGGTCGCCTCGCTCGCCTCGCGCATCTCCTCGCTGAACTGGTGCGCGATCGTGTCGAGCTCGGTCGCGAGCGCGCGGTTGCCGCCTGCCGAGTCGGTGAGATCGCGCGCGCTGCGATCGAGGTGTGCCATCGCCGACTGCGCCTCGCGGATGGCCCCCGCCACCTGCTCTTCGAACGTCTGCGCCAGCGATCGCAGCGTCTCGCGGCGGTGCGCCTCGGCCGCGCGGGTCGCGCGCGCCACCTCCTCGCCACGGCGGCTCTCCTGGCGACGCGCCTCCTCGTGCAGCCGTGCGGTTTCGGCCGCCAGCCGCTCGGCCTCGCCGCGCTGCTGGTCGAAGCGCTGCAGCGCGGTCACCATCTGCCCCAGTTCGTCGCGTCGACGCAGCGCGGCGAGGTCCGGCGTGTCGCCGGCGAGCACCGCCTCCGTGACGGCGGCGATGCTCGTGATCGAGCGAACCGTCGAGCGGCTGATCACATAGGCCATCGCTACGCCGAGCGCCGCCGCGAGCGACGACACCAGCACGATCGCCAGCAGCGTCGCGCGGGTGGCGAAGACGGCGCTGGCCGCGCCCGCGTCGGCGCGCGCCACCCCCGAGCGGGTCATGGCACGGAGCCGCTGCTCGACCCGGCGTGCGTTCTCGCGGAACGGCGCCACCATCGCGGCGCTGCTAGCGAAGTCGATCTCCAGCATCGAGGTGATCACGCCCACGGTGGCGCGATACTCGCCGAGGTCGGCGAGCATGCCATCCAGCGCGGCGCGCTCGCCGGGGTGGCGCGCGCGGTAGCGCAGCAACGCGTCGCGCACGCCGTCGAGGTCGCGCTCCACCGCGGCGGCGCGAGTTGGCACGTCGGTGGCAGGAGCGGCGGCCTTGGCAATCAGCAACCGGTACAGCTCGGAGTCCGCCATCTCGAAGCGCAGCGCGACCGCGTTGAGCTGGCTCAGGTCGCGCATGTCGACCTGGACGATGCGGCTGACGCTGCGATCCGCCACCACCAGCGCGGTGGCGCTCAGCGCGGCGATCAGCGCGAACAGCACCAGCATCAGCAGCGGCGTCGCCGCGACCTTGGCGGTGATCGGCCGGTCGGCCAGCCGCGCGCGCCGCTCGACGCGGTCCGCCAGCGCGGAGAGCAGGGTCAGCATCGCGCCGGTGTCGCCTTCCGCCCGCTCACAGCGTCACGCGCAGGCCGCCGCGCACGCGGCGGTCGGCCGGAATCGGCGAGCCTGCCGCGCCGTCGGCCAGCGACAGGTTCTCGCCCGCGACGAACAGCTCGAAGGCGCTGCTCAGGCGGTAACCCGCGCGCGCGTCGAATGCGACCGCATCGTCGACCCGGTACAGGCGCAGCTGCTGCAGCGTCGAGAAGGCGAACTGCCGCGTCGCGGAGGTGTAGCGCGCCAGCGCGCTCGCGTACCAGCGGCCGCCGTCGTAGCCGAGCGCGACATTGGCCTTGTGGCGCGGCGTCGTCGCGCGCGGCGCGAGCGCGTAGGGGATCGGCTGCGTCGTGCCGGCGAGATCGCCGTCGGTGGCGGTCCAAGTGTAGTTGGCTCGCCAGTCGAGCGCGGCGACGCGGCCGCTCGCCTGCCACTCGGTGCCGTAGGTGGCATAGGCACCCACCGCCGCGAAGCGCGCCGCGAGTACCGGCGTCGGCGTCAGGAAGAGGTCGAGGTGGGGCTCCAGCCCGTCGCCCGGCGAGGCGATCGCGTCGTTGGTGCGCGTGTAGAAAGCGGTCGCCTCCAGCCGCGTCGCGCCGAGCGCGTGGGTATAGCCGAGCTCGCCGCTCCATACCGCCACCGGGCGGATGCGCGGCGAACCGGTGATCACGATCGGCACCGGCGTCGGCACCGCCAGCGGGAGGCGGAAGCCGAAGCTCACCAGCGAGGGCAGCTGGTAGCCGCGCCCGCCGTTCAGCCGCAGCCGGCCGTTCGCGCTGGTCTGCACCACCAGCGCGGCGTTGAAGCTGAAGCGGGTGAAGGCGCGGTCGAACGCGGCCGGATCGTCGAGCACCGGTTGCGCGATCGCGCCCGACTGGCCGAGCCACAGCCGATCGACCCGGGCCGCGCCGCTGAGGCCGACGCGATCGAGCGGGTGGAGGTCGAGCATCGCGTCGAGCGAGGCGACGTCATAGGCGATGGTCCGCGCGAACTGCGCCGGGCCACGCATCCGGCTGTTGCGATACTCGCCTCCGATGCGCAGCGTATCGTCGGTAGCGAGCCGGTAGAGCGCCGCGGCCTTCACCGCCACGAGGCGGTTCTCGAAGGGGGCGCTGACGCGGTTGACCCCGTCGCTGCCCTCCTCGCCATAGTCCGCGTTGAGCCAGTTGATATAGCCGTTGAGCGACGCGCCGCCCCAGGAGGTGTCGTGCGTCAGCCCGGCGTGGACATTGCTGCTGCGATAACGCTGGTTCGAGAGCAGCTGGCTCGGCAGATATTCGATCTGTTCGTTGCTGGCATAGCCGCCGCCGAGCACCGCCTCGGTCGCACCGCGGCGCGCGCTGAGCTCGCCCGCCACCTGGTCGGCGCTAACGTCCGCGATCGGCGTGGGCGCGAGCAGCCCGGCGGAGAGGCGACGCTCGTCCTCGCGCAGCCGCCCGGCGCTGACGCGCGCGCGCACGCTGCCGCCCAGCGGCAGCGACGCGGTGCCCGCCAGCCGCGAGAAGCCGTGGTCGCCCGCCGAGGCGGCGGCACGCACGCTCGCCGCCTCGCCGCCGCGCTTAGTGATGATGTTGACCACGCCGCTGGCCGCGTTGAAGCCGAACAGCGCCGCCGCGGGGCCGCGCACCAGCTCGATCTGCTGGATCTCCTCCAACTGCACGCCGAGCAGGTTCCAGTCGGTCAGGCCGTAATGGTCGAGATAGACCTGCCGCCCGTCGACCAGCACCAGCAGCCGCGCATTGTACGTCTGCACGCCGCCGCGCACCGCGACGTCGCTCTGCCCCGCGGTCCAACGGTTGACGTCGACCCCGGCATAGCCCTTGAGCAGCCCCGGCAGGTCGCGCGCGGGCGAGTGCGCGATCTGGTCCGCGGTGATGATCGTGACCGACGCGGCGACCTCGGAGGCGCGCTGCGGCTTGCCGATCACGCTGGTGGTGACGGGTTCGCCGACCATCGCCTCGAGCGCGGAATAGTCGACCGCCTGAGCGGTCGCCGGCGCCGCGGCCACGATCGGGGCGAGCGCGGCGCCGAGCACGAGCGCGCGGCGCAGCATGAGCGCGGTCACGCTCAGATCTCCTTGACGAGCATGAGGAAGGCCGAGCCGAAGCGCGCGTTCGCGGCGCGCGCGGCAGCGCGGTTGACGGTGATCTGCACGCGCGCGCCGCTGCCGATCCCGACGACGCAACGCGCCGCCTGGACGCAGGCGTCATCCGAGGTGATCGTCACCACCGAGCTGCGCGCGGCAGCCGCGGCGATCGCGCCCTGATCCTCGCGCGTCCCCGCGGTGACGAAGGCGACGCGATAGCCGGTCAGCGAGTCCAGCGCGGTCACCGGCACCCGCCTGGTGCGAAGCGTCGCCTTGCCCGCGATGGCGCCACCGCCGAGCGCGCGCTCGATCGCCGCGGCGTCGGCGAGCGAGGCGGCATTGCCCGGCGCCACCACGATCGCGGCGGGCATGATGCCGCTCGGCGGCGGTTGCAGGAACGACACCACCCGCACCGCGATCGGTACGTTCAATTCCGCCTGCAGCGGCAGCGGCGCCACGACGCTGCCCGCCACCACCGCCGCCCCGATCAATTCTCTCACGTGACCTAACCCCAAAAGCTGGGGCGGACCTAGGCGGGCCGGGTCACCATATGATTAACGGCGCGGTGAGGATGCGCCGGGGCGCTGGAACCGCAGATTGCGCCGGCGCGCTCGTGGCGCCAGCGCCGCGTCCCGTCGCGCGTGTCGTACAGGCCGGCGACCACGTCATGCCACACCGCGACCAGCGCCGCGTCGACGGCGCCGTAGCGGGCGGCGAGATAGCGCGTCAGTCAGGCGGGCACGTCCAGCGCGTCGCGGCGGTAAAACCAGGCGGTCGCACAGGCGAAGTCGTCGCCCGGGAGGCCCTCGCTGTTCAATCCCTCGACCGTCGACGGTGATCGCCTCGGTCGAGCGGTGGTGCTTGAGCGCCATCGTCATGAACGCGAGCGCTGCTCTCTTGTCGCATGTTCGGGCGACGTAGCTCGCGCGAACCTCACCCTCGTGGCCGCGTACAGCGCGCTCCTCTGACCGCTTATACGTCCGATGACGTATCACGTCCGCCTCCCTTTTTCGTCACTATTGCCAGAGGTTGACGGCGCGAGGACGAGATGGACGGGGTTCGAGTCGGCAAAAGGGTGATCGGCGCGCAGTCGCCCGTGACGGTGGGTTGGGAGAACATTCCCAAGGTCGAGGGCGGGCCGATGCGCCTTTTCTTCTTCACCTGGTTCCAGCCGACGATGCTCTTCGCGCTGATCGCCTTCTGGTATTATGCGCCCAATTCGATCGCCAAGGCCTCCACCGCGGTCGGCATCGGCATTGCCTTCAAGATCCTGCTGCTCGGGCTCGAATGGCTCGCGCCGCGGCACGAGAGCTGGCGGCTGACGTGGAAGGAGCTGACCGTCGACCTCTTCTACGTCAGCCTCGGCTATACCGTGCTGCGCCTGATCGAGGGCTTCATCGGCAGCGACGCGGTGATCGAGGCGGTGCAGACCTCGTTCGACTGGCAGAAGCTCGCCTGGTTCATCGGCCTGCCGCTGCTGCTGCAGGCGTTCCTCATCTCGTTCGTGTTCGACTTCGGCCAATATTGGATGCATCGCGGCATGCACAATTGGTACCCCTTGTGGGTGACGCACGCGCCGCATCACTATATCACCCAGCTCAACGTCAACAAGGGCGCGGTCGGCAACCCGGTCGAGCTCTTCCTCATCGGTCTGGGGATCGGCGGCCTGTTCGACTTCCTGCCGCGCGCGGCGCTGCTCGCCGGCAGCCTGGGTCTGGCGGTTGGCACGTACCAGCATATCAACGTGCGCTTCAACTCGCCGCGCTGGTGGCGCTTCCTCTTCAACACCACGGAGCATCACAGCGTCCATCACTCGCGCGACTTCGAGGCGAGCCGCAGCAACTATGCCAGCACCTGGGTGGTCATCGACCGGATGTTCGGCACCTGCGTCGACGGCGAGGCCGAGCTGCTCGGCATGGAGGGTGGACGACCGATGTCGATCCGCGAGACCATGGTGTATCCCTTCGCGGACGGCTGGCGGACGCTGAAGGAGCGGCTCGGGCGGCGCTCGGTGATGCCGGCGGAATGACGCCGGCACCGCGACCGCGATCGAAGGAACAGCGATGAACCACCGCCTGGTACAATGGATCTGGCACGTGAAGGGAAGCCTGGCGCTTCCCCCCGGGCAGACGAGCGACGAGGCCTTCGCGCGCCTCGACCCGCTGTTCCGCGAGACGGGCACGACGCGACAGCGCGACGGCAGTCGATTACGCTTTCGCAAGCGCGATCAGGCGGCGCAGGACCGCATGGCGGTGTTCGACGGCGGCGAGCTGCGGGTCGAGCGCGGCGTCGGGGCGCCGGTGCTGCGCTATCATCTGACCAGCCGGGCGCTGCTGTTCTGCTTCCTCGCGCCGCTGATGTTCCTCGCCGTCGCGCGGCTCACCGTGATCGTCGGCGAGTATAACAAGCCGACGCCCGCCGAGATCGCGGCGAAAGAGAAGCGGGAAGAGGCGAAGGCGGCGCTGCCGATGAGCCCGATCGACGCGTTCCTCGGCGCACCCGCGCCAGAGAAGCCGAAGAAGAAGGATCCGAAGAGCAAGGACGACGACGACAAGCCCCGACCGACGGCGGCCTATGTCTTCGCCGGCATCTTCTCGGTGCTCTACCTGGTCGGCCGGATCGGACAGGCGCGCCTCGTCAGACGGCTGTTCACGACGCGCCTGTCCGCGCACTGAGGCCTGCTCCGCCACGTCTGGACTGTCCGCCTGCTCCGGCGACCAACGCGTCACCCCGGGCTCGACCCGGCAGCCATGGGCCAGCGTACGCCTAGACCGTCGCTCTCGCGGCACCATGGATTCCGGCTCACGGCTGAATGACCTCGGCCGCGCTGGTGTCGCGAACGCGGAGCCGAAAAGCAATCTGGGGTACCGCTCTGCACTTCCGCGTTCGCCGGAGTACGGTTCGGCTAGGATGGATCAGCTACTCGAGCGCGGTGCCGGTCGGCCGCAGGCCTTGCTCACCGCGACCGCGTTGCGCCCAAGTCGCTCGCCCGTAAGATAAGCCGCGCGGACGAACGGGAGCAAGGTGTTGGTGGATCGTGGAGCGGTGCTGGACAAGCATTTCGCCAGCCGTGTCGACTGGAACCTGCTGCGCACCTTCGTCGAGATCGTCCGTGCCGGCGGCATCGGTGCCGCGGCGCGCAAGTTGCACAAGCAGCAGCCCAGTATCAGCGCGGCGTTGAAGCGACTGGAGGAGCAGGTCGGAGTCCAGCTGCTCGAGCGCTCACCTACGGGCATCAAGACCACCGCGGCGGGCACCGCGCTGCTCGGCCTGTGCGAGGAGATGCTGGAGACCGCGCGCATGGTGCCGCACCAGGTCGCGCAGGCGACGCGGCGGGTCGAGGGCGCGGTGCGGATCCAGCTGATCTCGGCGGTCACGTCGCCCGAGTTCGACGAGTCGATCGCCAGCTTCCACCGCCGCAACCCGCACATCCACATCGAGCTGCGCGTGTCGCCGTGGCGCGCGGTGCTCGACGCGCTCGAGCAGGGCGAGGCCGAGATCGGCGTCGGCTATGACAGCAACGTGCGCGGCGGCCTGCTCTACGAGCCGCTCTTCGTGGAGCGCCAGCAGCTCTATTGCGCGCGCAGCCATCCGCTGTTCGGCCACCGCGTCGAGCGGCTCGGCGAGCTCAAGGACGAGGGCTTCGTGCTCACCGGCGAGGACGAGCTCGACACCGTCACGCGACTGCGCCGCCGCTACCGGCTCGGCGCGCGGGCGACCGGCCGCGCCGAGGACATCAACGAGGCCAAGCGACTGATCACGCTGGGAGTCGGCATCGGCTTCCTGCCAGTCATGGCGGCGCGGCAGGCGGTCGAGCAGCGCCAGCTCTGGCCGTTGCTCCACCCCGACATGGAGCCGTTCTACGACATCTTCCTGCTCGCCCGCGCCGAGGGAACGCGCGACACCCCGACGCAGCTATTCCTCGACGAGGTGCTGCGGCGCCGCCGCGCGCAGCACCGGTCATAGATGGGATTGATGGCTTTCATCATCATTTTCGATCTTCATCGATGAGTGGCCGGTAGGCAATTTGCCCCTGACGATGCCGCACGGGCTCGCCGCCGCTGTCTTGTTCTCACGGGATCAGCGCGAGAGCGACCGCAGCGGGGATGACGGGGGTTGGCGAATGGCAGCACGACGATGGTTCAGCGGCGCAGCGGCGGTCGCGCTCTCCCTCGCGCTGACTGCCTGTGGCAGTGGGCCGGCCGGATCGGGCAGCGAGGCCGCGGGAGCGGCGAAGAAGGACTTCACCATCGGCTGGTCGATCTACACCGGCTGGATGCCGTGGCCGTACGCACAACAAGCCGGGATCGTGAAGAAATGGGCCGACAAATACGGCATCAACATCCGCTTGGTGCAGGTCAACGACTACGTCGAGTCCGTGAACCAATATGCCGCGGGCAAGCTCGACGGCGTGGTCTCGACCACCATGGACGCGCTGACCATTCCGGCCGCCGGCGGTCGCGACACCACCGTGCTGCTGATCGGTGACTATTCCGACGGCAACGACGGCGTCGTGCTCAAGAACGCGCGCTCGATGGCGGACATCAAGGGTCGCTCGGTCAAGCTGGTCGAGCTGTCGGTGTCGCACTTCCTGCTCGCGCGCGGCCTCGAGCAGAGCGGGATGTCGCTCTCGGACGTGAAGACGGTGAACACCGGCGATGCGGACATCGTCGGGGCGTTCGCCTCTCCTAGCGTCGACGCGGTCGCCACGTGGAACCCGCAGCTCGCCACCATCCGCGCGACCAAGGGCGCCACCGAGGTGTTCGACAGCTCGAAGATCCCCAACGAGATCCTCGACACGCTCAACGTCAGCACCGACACGCTGCGTGCCAACCCGAACCTGGGCAAGGCACTGGCCGGCATCTGGTACGAGACGATGGCGATCATGACGCGCGACGACGCGGCGGGCCGCGCCGCGCGCGCCGCGATGGCCAAGGCGGCTGGCACCACGCCGCAGAGCTTCGACGACCAGCTCAAGACCACGCACCTCTACGCGCGCCCGCAGGACGCCGCGGCCTACGCCGCCAACCCCGACCTCGTCACCGTGACCGACCGTGTGCGCCAGTTCAGCTTCGCCCACGGGCTGTTCGGGCCGAGCGCCAAGTCCGTGGACGCGATCGGGATCAGCTTCGCCGGCGGCAAGTCGCTCGGTGATCCGAAGAACGTGAAGCTACGGTTCGATCCCAGCTACATGAAGATGGCGGCGGACGGGAAGCTGTAGCCGCGCAGGCAGAAGATCGAGCGACGAACGCCGGACCAGAGGGTCGCGGCGATCGAGGAACCATGCCCGCGATGAACGTGGGCAGTGTCAGGAACGAGATGAGCATCAGACTCGATCACAGCAACGGATCAGGCGACGGGCGGCGGACCTTCGCGCCCACGGCGGCCCGCGCGTGACCCGTCTTGTCGACCTGCGCCCGCGACGCGGCGCGCGGCTGCTGCTCGGGGCGGTGCCGATCGTGGCGCTGCTGCTCGTCTATCTGGTCGCCTCGCAGGCACGCCACGCCGTCAACCCGGCGGACAAGCTGCTGCCCACCTTCTCCGCCATGGCGCAGGCGATCCACGGCTTCAGCACCGACCGCGACCCCGCCAGCGACCGCATCGTCGTCGTCGCCGACACGCTGGCGAGCCTGTACCGGCTCGGCCTCGGCCTCGCCATCGCCACCGGCAGCGCGCTGGTGCTGGGGCTGCTGCTCGGCGTGGTCCCGCTCGCGCGCGCGCTGCTCGGCCCGGTGATCGCGATCATCGCGGTGATCCCGCCGGTGGCGGTGCTGCCGATCCTGTTCATCGTGCTCGGGCTGGACGAGGCGTCGAAGATCGCGCTGATCGCGATCGGTGTCGCCCCCTTCATGACGCGCGACCTCACCGGCTTCGTCACGGCGCTGCCGGCCGAGCAGATCGCCAAGGCGCAGACGCTCGGCGCCAACAGCTGGCAGCTCGCGCTGCGGGTGGCGCTGCCGCAGCTGATGCCGCGGCTGATCGAGGCGCTGCGGCTGTCGCTGGGGCCGGCCTGGGTGTTCCTGATCGCGGCCGAGGCGGTCGCCGCCGACGTCGGGCTCGGCTACCGCATCTTCCTGGTCCGGCGCTACTTCGCAATGGACATCATCCTCCCCTACGTCGCCTGGATCTCGCTGCTCGCGATCGCCGCGGACGCGCTGCTGCTGCTGGTGAGCCGCCGCGCCTTCCCCTGGGCACACGGGGGTGGTCGATGAGCGCGCTGGTCGAGCTCCGCAATGTCTGGGTCGAGTATGGCGACAGGATCGTGCTCGAGCGCGTCTCGCTCGAGCTCGCCGCGGGCAGCTTCGTCGCGGTGGTCGGCCCCTCGGGCGCGGGCAAGAGCACGTTCCTCCGCCTGATCCTCGGCCAGGAGGCGCCGACGCGCGGCCAGGTGCTGCTCGGCGGCACCCCGATGCGCGCCGAATGCGGGCCGGACCGCGGCGTGGTGTTCCAGCGCTACTCGGTGTTCCCGCACCTCACCGCGCTGCAGAACGTGCTGTTCGGCATCGAGTGCGCCAGCGCGCCGCTGACCGCGCGGCTGTTCGGCGCGCGCCGCCGCGCCGCGCGCGACACTGCCGCCGCGATGCTCGCCGCGGTCGGGCTCGAGCATAGCCTCCACGTCTATCCCGCGCAGATGTCCGGCGGCATGCAGCAGCGGCTGGCGATCGCGCAGGCGCTGGTAAAGCACCCGCGCGTGCTGCTGCTCGACGAGCCGTTCGGTGCGCTCGACCCCGGCATCCGGCTCGACATGCACGCGCTGATCACGCGGCTGTGGCAGGAACACGGCCTGACCATCCTGATGGTCACGCACGACATCGGCGAGGCGTTCAAGCTCGGCACGCGCGTGCTCGCGTTCGACAAGCGCCGCCACGACCCGCACGCGCCGCACCGCTACGGCGCCACCGTCACCTACGACCTGTCGCTCGACCGCAAGACCCTGCCGCCGCCGGCGCTGGTCGAGGCGCTCGGCGGCGACGACCTTCCGCAGAGAGACTTGGCATGACGACCAGCACCGCCGATCCCGCCGGCGCCCGCGACCACGCCCGCGCCATGGCGGGCACCCGCGTCGAGGCCATGCCCACGCTCCCCGCCGCGGCCGACGACGCACCCGGGGGCGTGGTGTGGGAGGAGACGATCGCGCCGGGCGGCTATGCGGCGCGGCGGCTGGCGCGCGGCACGCGGCTGCGGCTGGTCGATGTCGCGGGCGACGCCTGCGCCGCGATGCTGCTGTTCAACGCCGACATGCCGACCGAGCGGCTCAACGTCGCCGACACGCTCAAGGTGCAGTGGAACGGCTATCTCGGCGCGGGGCGGCTGCTGCTCTCCGACCTCGGTCGCGTGATGATGACGATCCTGGAGGATGAGGCGGGCACGCACGACGCCTTCTGCGGGGCCTCGACGGCGGCCTCGAACGCGCGCGCCTATGGCGACGGCGCCAACTACGGCCCCAACCCCAACGCGCGCGATCGCTTGATGCTCGCGGCCGCCAAGCACGGCCTGGGCCGCAAGGACGTCCATCCCTGCGTCACCTGGTTCAAGGGCGTCCGCGTCGCGGCGGACGGTGCGACCGAGCCGCAGGTCGGCCCCTTCGCGCCCGGGCGCACGCTGCTGCTGCGCGCCGAGATGGAGGTGATCGTCGTGCTCGCCAACTGCCCGCACGTGCTCGACTCGCGCGCCGACTACACCGTCACCCCGCTGCGCGCGACCGCGTGGCGCGGCGCGCCCGCCGCCGCGGACGACCCGTTCCGCCTGGCGACGCCCGAGGGTGAGCGCGCCTTTCTCAACACCGACGACCTCTATGCGCGCTGAAGGGAGCGACATGAGCCTTGACCTTCCCCTCCCCGGCCCGCTCCGCCACGACGAGGTGGTGCCCGCACGCGCGCCGTGGATGCACCGCGTCGATGCCGGCGAGACGCTGCGTATCATCGATCTCGAGGGCAATCAGGCGGTCGACTTCCTGATGTACGCCGCGGACGACGACGCCGAGCGCTACAGCGCGCAGGACACGATCGCGGCGCAGCGCAACATCTTCCTGCGCGAGGGCGCGGTGCTGCTGTCCAACGAGGGGCGCGCGATGATGACGATCACCGCCACCAGCGTCGCCTATCACGACACGATCGGCGGCGCCTGCTCGTGCGAGTCGAACACGCTGCGCTACGGCCACCACACCAAGGCGCAGCACAGCTGCGTCGACAATTTCCTCGACGCCAACGGCCGCGCCGGCCGCGGCAAGCGCGACATGGTGTCGAACATCAACTTCTTCATGAACGTGCCGGTCGAGGCCGACGGGACGCTCGGGATCGTCGACGGCATCTCCGCGCCGGGGCTCACGGTGGAGCTGCGCGCCGAGATGGACGTGATCGTCGTCGTCTCCAACTGCCCGCAGATCAACAATCCCTGCAACGGCTTCCATCCCACGCCGGTGCGCATGCAGGTGATCGGCTGATGTTCGCCAAGGTCCTGATCGCGAACCGCGGCGCGATCGCCTGCCGCATCATCCGCACGCTGAGAGAGATGGGCGTCGGCTCGGTCGCGGTGTTCAGCGACGCCGACGCGGGGTCGGCGCATGTCGCACAGGCCGACGAGGCGGTCCGCATCGGCCCCGCCCCCGCGGCCGAGAGCTATCTCGACGTCGAGTCGATCCTCGCCGCGGCGGAGGCGACCGGCGCCGAGGCGATCCACCCCGGCTACGGCTTCCTCTCGGAGAACACCGCCTTCGCCGAGGCCTGCGCGGCGCGCGGGATCGTCTTCATCGGCCCGACGCCCGACAATATCCGCGCCTTCGGCCTCAAGCACACCGCGCGCGACCTCGCCGCCGCGCAGGGCGTGCCACTCGCCCCCGGCACCGACCTGCTGCGCGACGAGGCCGCCGCGCTCGCCGCGGCGGAGCGCATCGGCTATCCGGTGATCCTCAAGGCGACCGCGGGGGGCGGCGGCATCGGCATGAAGGTGTGCGCCGACGCCGCCGACGTGCGCGACGGCTTCGCCACGGTGGCGCGGCTCGGCGCGGGCAATTTCGGCGACGGCGGCGTCTTCCTCGAACGCTATGTCGCGCGCGCGCGCCACATCGAGGTGCAGGTGTTCGGCGACGGCGCGGGCCATGTCGTCGCGCTCGGCGAGCGCGACTGCTCGCTCCAGCGCCGCAACCAGAAGGTGGTGGAGGAGACGCCCGCCCCGCTGCTCCCGCCCGCGACGCGGCAGGCGCTGATCGATGCCGCGGTGCGGCTCACCGCCGCCGCGTCCTATCGCTCGGCCGGCACGGTCGAGTTCCTCTACGACGCCGAGCGCGACGATTTCTTCTTCCTCGAGGTCAACACCCGGCTGCAGGTCGAGCACGGCGTCACCGAGCAGGTGACCGGCGTCGACCTGGTCGAGTGGATGGTGCGCGGTGCGGCGGGCGACTTCGGCTCCCTCCATGGCTTCGTCGCGGCGCCGCGGGGCGCCTCGATCCAGGTCCGCCTCTACGCCGAGGACCCGGCGCAGGACTATCGCCCGAGCTCGGGCCGGCTCGTCGGCGTTACTTTTCCGGAGGGGCCACGCGTCGACACCTGGGTCGTGGCGGGGACGGAAGTGTCCGCCTGGTACGACCCGATGCTGGCCAAGCTGATCGTCACCGCGCCGACGCGCGAGGCGGCGGTCGCTGCGATGCAGGAGGCGCTCGACCGCACCGACATCGCCGGGATCGAGACCAACCTCGACTGGCTGCGCACGGTCGTCCGCTCCGACGTCTTCACCAGCGGCGCGGTGTCGACGCGCGCGCTCGCCGACATCGCCTACACGCCGCGCACGATCCGCGTGCTCGCGGGAGGCGCCTCGACGACGGTGCAGGACTATCCCGGCCGCCTCCACCTGTGGCACGTCGGGGTGCCACCCTCGGGTCCGATGGACTCGCTCGCCTTCCGCCTCGGCAACCGGCTGGTCGGCAACGCCGACGACGCCGCCGGGCTGGAGATCACCGCGGCCGGGCCGACGCTGCTGTTCAACGCAGCGGCGCGCGTCTGCCTGACCGGCGCCGACTTCGGCGCGACGCTCGATGGCGTGCCGCTCGGCTGCTACGCGCCCGTCGACGTCGCCGCGGGGCAGACGCTCAAGATCGGCCGGGTCACCGGTGCGGGGATGCGCGGCTATATCCTCGTCGCGGGCGGGCTCGACGTGCCATTGTTCCTCGGCAGCCGCAGCGCCTTCACGCTCGGCGAGTTCGGCGGCCACGCGGGGCGCGCGGTGATGACCGGCGACACGCTCCACCTGTCGCGGACCCCGGCCGAACTGGCGCACGCGGGCGCGCTCGCCCCCGCCGACTGCCCCGCGATCACGCGCGACTGGACGCTGCGCGTGCTTTACGGCCCGCATGGCGCGCCCGACTTCTTTACCCCCGGCGACATCGCGATGCTGCGCGAGACGGCGTGGAAGGTGCATTACAACTCCAACCGCACCGGCGTCCGCCTGCTCGGCCCTAAGCCCGAGTGGGCGCGCACCGACGGCGGCGAGGCGGGGCTCCACCCCTCCAACATCCACGACAACGCCTATGCGATCGGCGCGGTGGACTTCACCGGCGACATGCCGATCATTCTCGGGCCGGACGGGCCATCGCTCGGCGGGTTCGTCTGCCCCTTCGTCGTGGCGCAGGCCGACCTGTGGAAGGTCGGTCAGCTCGCCCCGGGCGACAGCGTGCGCTTCGCGCCGATCGACGAGGCCAGCGCCGCCGCCGCCGAGCGCGCGCAGGATCAGCTGGTGGCCACGCTCGCCGGCGCCGCGAGCGAGCCCGCAGCGCGCGACGACGCGCTCGGCTCGCCGGTGCTGCACCGGATCGCGGCGGAGGGCGTGCGCCCGGCGGTGACCTATCGACAGCAGGGCGACCGCAACCTGCTGGTCGAGTACGGCCCGATCACGCTCGACCTCGAGCTGCGCCTGCGCGTCCACGCGCTGATGCTCGAGGTCGAGCGGAGCGGTCTGCCAGGCATCATCGACGTGACGCCGGGGATCCGCTCGCTCCAGCTCCATTATGACAGCCGGCTGCTGTCGCAGGCGGCGCTGCTCGACGCGCTGGTCGCGGCGGAGGAGCGGCTCGGCGGGCTCGACGATTTCGAGATCCCCTCGCGCGTCGTCCACCTGCCGCTGTCGTGGCAGGACCCTGCGATCTGCCAGACGATCGACAAATACATGGAGTCGGTGCGCGACGACGCGCCCTGGTGCCCCGACAACATCGAGTTCATCCGCCGCGTCAACGGGCTGGACAGCATCGACGAGGTCAAGCGGATCGTCTTCGACGCCGACTATCTCGTCATGGGGCTGGGCGACGTCTATCTGGGCGCACCGGTCGCGACCCCGATCGACCCGCGCCACCGCCTCGTCACCACCAAATACAATCCCGCGCGGACCTGGACCCCGCCCAACGTGGTCGGGATCGGCGGCGCCTATATGTGCATCTACGGCATGGAGGGGCCGGGCGGCTATCAGCTGTTCGGCCGCACCATCCAGGTGTGGAACGCGTGGCGGCAGACCGACGCCTTCCGCGACGGCAAGCCCTGGCTGCTGCGCTTCTTCGACCGTGTGCGCTTCTTCCCCGTCAGCCACGACGAGTTGACCGAGTGGCGGCGCGACTTCCCGCTCGGCCGGCGCGCGATCCGGATCGAGGAGGAGGTGTTCCGCCTCGCCGACTATCGCGCCTTTCTCGCCGACAACGCCGAGACGATTCAGGCCTTCCAGGCGCGGCGCCAGGCCGCCTTCGACGCGGAGCGCGCCGCCTGGGAGCGCGACGGCGAGTTCGACCGCGTCGCCGCGCTGACCGAGGAGGCCGACTCCGCCGCGAGCGACACCGAGATCGTGCTGCCCGAAGGCTGCGAGATGGTGGAGGCGCCGTTCGGCGGCAGTTTGTGGAAGCTCCTCGTCGCCGACGGCGCGCGCGTGAGCGCGGGCGACACCATCGCGATCATCGAGGCGATGAAGATGGAATCGGCGGTGATCAGCCCGGTCAGCGGGGTCGTGCGCGGCATCTACGTGCAGGAGAAGCAGGCGCTCTCGCCCGGCCGTGCGATGCTGGCGGTGGAGGTGGCATGAGCGCGCCGCCGTTCCACGTCGCCCCGCTCGCCGCCGCGGTCAACGCGCGCGAGACCAGCGCGGTCGCGGTCGCGCGCGAGGCGCTGGCGCGGATCGCCGCCTATGCCGAGGTGCAGCCCGCGGTGTGGATCACACGGCTGGACGAGGAGGCGGTGCTGCGCGCCGCCGCCGCGGTCGACGCGCGCGTGGCGGCGGGTGAAGGGCTGCCGCTCGCGGGCGTGCCGTTCGCGATCAAGGACAATATCGACCTAGCCGGCGTGCCGACCACCGCCGCCTGCCCCGACTTCGCCTACACGCCCGGTGAGTCCGCCGCCGTAGTCGAGCGCCTGATCGACGCGGGGGCGGTGCCGCTGGGCAAGGCCAACCTCGACCAGTTCGCGACCGGGCTCAACGGCACGCGCAGCCCCTATGGCGCGCCCGCCTGCGTGTTCAATCGCGCCTATGTCAGCGGCGGCTCCAGCTCGGGCTCCGCGGTCGCGGTCGCGGCCGGGCTGGTCGCTTTCGCGCTCGGCACCGACACCGCCGGGTCGGGCCGCGTCCCGGCCGCTTTCAACGGGCTGATCGGGCTCAAGCCGACCAAGGGGCGGTGGAGCACGGCGGGACTGGTGCCCGCCTGCCGCACGCTCGACTGTATCACCGCGCTCACCCACACGATCGCGGACGCGCGGATCGTCGACGCGGTGGTCGCCGGCTTCGACCCGGCTGATCCCTATTCGCGCGGGGGTGAGGAGCGCACGCTCGCGCCGCGCCGCGTCGGCGTGCCGCGACCCGACCAGCGCCTCTTCCTCGGCGACGCCGCGTCGGAGCGATCGTACGAGCGCGCGCTGGCGACGCTCGCCGCGCGGGGCGCCGAGCTGGTCGAGCTCGACATGACGCCGCTGCGCGAGGCGGCCATGCTGCTCTACGGCGGCCCGTGGGTGGCGGAGCGGGTCGCCGCGGCGCTGCCGCTGCTGGACGAGCGCCCCGAGGCGTTCGATCCGACCGTCCGCGCCATCCTGGAAGACGGGCGCCACACCAGCGGCGTGGACGTGTTCCGCGGCCAGTATCGCCTCGCCGAGCTGCAGCGCGCCGCGGGAGAAATGTGGCAGCGCGTCGACCTGCTCGCGCTGCCGACCGCGCCGACGATCTATCGCATCGCGGAGATGCGCGCCGCGCCGGTCGCGCTCAACAGTAACCTCGGACTCTACACCAATTTCGTGAACCTGCTCGACATGGCTGCCTTGGCCGTGCCGGCGGGCTGGCGCGACAATGGCACCGGCTTCGGCGTCACGCTGATCGCGCCGGCGTGGAGCGACACGGGCCTGCTCGACGCCGGGCAGGCCTATCTCGACGCCGCCGCGCTGCCCCCTCCCCCTCCCCTTCACATCGAGGACAGAATGGACACAGTGAAGCTCGCGGTCGTCGGCGCCCATCTCGAGGGCATGCCGCTGCACTGGCAGCTCAGCTCGCGCGACGCGCGGCTGGTCGCCGCCACCACCACCGCGCCCAGCTACCGGCTGTACGCGATCGCGAACAGCACCCCGCCCAAGCCCGCGCTGATCCATGCCGCCGACGGCGCCGCGATCGCGGTCGAGGTGTACGAGCTCGACGTCGCCGCCTTCGGCAGCTTCGTGGTGGAGGTGCCCGCGCCGCTCGCGATCGGCTCGGTGACGCTCGCGGACGGGTCGGTCGTGAAGGGCTTCGTGGCCGAGCCGCGCGCGATCGAGGGCGCGCGCGACATCACCGCGCTGGGCGGCTGGCGCGCGTACATCGACGGCCTCTCCCGCCCGGCCGGGGCGTGACCGCCGCGGCCGACCCCACCGACGGCGCGCCGCTCGACGCCGAGCCCGCCGCGCACGCGCGCGCGTTGGCCGAGCTGCAGCGCGCGCGGGAGTCGGCCGAGGCGGCCAACGAGGCCAAGACGCGCTACCTCGTCGCGGTCAGCCACGAGATCCGCTCGCCGCTCAACGTCATCTACGGCTATGCCCAGCTGCTCGAGCGCGACCACCATCTCTCCGGCGCGGAGGCGGGCACGATCATCCGCCGCTCGGCCGAGCATGTCACCAACCTGGTCGAGGGACTGCTCGAGATCTCGCGGATCGAGAGCGGGGTGCTGACGATCCGGCAGGACCTCGTCGACCTTCGCGCTTTGCTTCAGCACGTCGTCGACATGTTCCGGATGCAGGCGAGTGCCAGGGGACTGACGCTGACGCTCGACGTGCGCGACCGCCTGCCCGATCAGGTCAAGGCGGACGAGAAGCGGCTGCGCCAGATCCTCATCAACCTCGTCTCCAACGCAATCAAATACACGCCCGCCGGTCACGTCACGCTCGCGGTGCGCTATCGCAGCCAGGTCGCCGACATCGAGGTGATCGACACCGGCATCGGCATCCCGCCCGAGGACCTCGAGCGCGTGTTCGAGCCGTTCGATCGCGGCAGCCTAGCGGCGGCGCAGCGCCAGCCCGGGATCGGACTCGGCCTCGCCATCACGCGCGTGCTCGCCCGCGTGCTGGGCGGCGACGTCGCGGTGACCAGCACGCCGGGCATCGGCAGCGTGTTCCGCTTCCGCGCCATGCTGCCCTCGATCGCGACGCCGGCGCGGAGCCGCGGCGCGCGCGGGCGGATCATCGGCTACGAGGGACCGCGTCGCACCGTGCTGGTGATCGACGACGACCCGTCGCAGCGCCACATCCTGCGTGCGCTGCTCGGGGGACTCGACTTCGTGGTTCACGTCGCCGCGGACGGGACAGAGGGCATCGCGCTCGCCGCCGAGGTCACGCCCGACGTCGTCCTGCTCGACATTCAGATGCCGGGACTCAACGGCTGGCAAGTCGCCGAACGGCTGCGCGCGGCGCACGGCGCGCCGCTGCGAATCGTGATGGTCTCGGCCGACGCGCACGCCTTCCGCGCCGGCGGCGACGGGCGCAGCAGCCACGATGCCTTCGTCACCAAGCCGGTCGAGCTGGACACGCTCGTCGCCGTGATCGGCGCGCAGCTCGGCCTGCGCTGGGAGGAGGCCTCGCCGGTCGCGCCGGTCGCTCCGCCGGACGCTCCCGCGCCCCAGACCGGCCTTCCGCCCGAGGCCGCACCGCTGCTCGCGCGCGTGCGGGAACTCACCGAGGTCGGCCATGTGCGCGGCGTCGGGCGCGCGATCGACGATCTCGCCGCCGCGATCCCCGCCGCCGGCACGCTCGCGGCGGTGCTGCGGCGGCAGCTCGGCGACTTCGACCTGCGCGCGCTGCTCGGCACGATCGACGATGCGACGCGCTGACCCGACCGAGTCGCCGCGACCCGTCGTCCTGGTGGTGGACGACACGCCCGAGGCGCTGCGCTTCCTGACCAGCACGCTGGAGGACGCGGGCATGAGCGTGCTGATCGCGATCGACGGTCTCGCCGCGCTCGACCTGCTCAAGCGCGTGACCCCCGACCTGATCCTGATGGACGCTGTGATGCCGCAGCTCGACGGTTTCGAGACGACGCGGCGGATCAAGGGCAACCCCGCTTTCCAGCACCTGCCGATCATCTTCATGACCGGGCTGACCGAGACCGAGCATGTCGTCCGCGCGCTCGACGCCGGTGGCATCGACTACGTCAGCAAGCCGATCGAGCTCGACGAGCTGCTCGCGCGCATCCGCGTCCATCTCGCCACCGCACGGGTGGCACACGGCAGCCAGCTCGCGCTCGACACCAGCGGGCGGCCGGCGCTGGCGGTCGATCGCGCGGGCGAGCCGCAGTGGCTGACCCCCGTCGCCGGCGCGATGCTGGAGCGACTATTCCCCGGCTGGTCGGCGGCGTCGGGCACCCTGCCCGCGCCTTTCGCCGCGGCGCTACGCCAGCTCCAGGCAAGCGCCCCGGCGCCGGGCGCCCGGATCAGCGTGTCCGCCGGCGAGCGCACGCTGGAGGCCGGGCTGCTGCGCTGCACGCCCGCGGCGCAATGGGTGTTCCGCCTGTCCGAGCGGCACGAGGGCGAGGAGAAGACGATCCTGGCCGCGCAGCACGGCCTGACCTCGCGCGAGGCCGAGGTGCTGCTGTGGATCAGCCGCGGCAAGCCGAACCGCGAGGTCAGCGAGATCCTCCAGATCAGCCCGCGCACCGTGAACAAGCATCTCGAGCAGATCTTCGAGAAGATGGGGGTGGAGAATCGCGCGTCGGCGACCGCGATCGCGGTCACCACGCTGACACGATAGGTCGACGATGGCCCGACCGCCCGACGCTACCGCCAGCGCCACCGCGATCCGCGGCGCCCTCGCGCGCGGCGAGATCACGGCGGCGCTCGCCGCGGCCGACCGCTGGCGCCACGCCGCGCCCGCGGCGGCCGAGCCGTTCTTCCTCGCCGGCCTGGCGACCGCGATGCTCGGCCGAGTCAGCGGCGGTATCAAGCTGATCGAGCAGGCGGTCGAGCGCGACCGGCGCGGCGAATATCTTGCCCAGCTCGCGCGACTGTACACGCTGGTGCGGCGCGACGGTGCCGCCGCTCGCGCGCTGGCGGCGGCCGAGGCCGCGCCGCCGCCGGACGCGCTGGGGCGCGACACGATGGGTTGCGTCTACGCGCGGCTGGGCGATCATGCCGCCTCGCTGCCGCACTTCGCCGCGGCGGTTCGGCTCGAGCCGACCAACACCGCCTTCCGCTACAATCTGGCCGCCGGGCTGAGTTTCGTCGGGCGGCAGGCGGAGGCCGAGGACGCACTGGAGGCGCTGATCGCGCGCGCACCGGGGGATGCGCGCGCGCATCACCTGCTCGCCGGACTGCGGCGGCAAACCCCCGAGCGCCACCACGTCGACCGTCTCACCGCCGCGCGCGCGGTCGCCACCGCGCCGCGCGACCGGCTGCTGCTCGGCTACGCGTTGGCCAAGGAGTTGGACGACCTCGCCGACCCGCACGCCGCCTTCGCGATGCTGGCGCAGGCCAACGCCGAGCACCGCGCCACTCTGCCCTATCGCTTCGCCGACGATGAAGCGGTCTTCGATGCGATCGAGGCGTGCTGGGCGGCTTCCGCCGCGCGAGCGACATCCGCCCCGCCGGGCGCGGCGCCGATCTTCGTCGTCGGCATGCCGCGCACCGGCACCACGCTGGTCGACCGCATCTTGTCCTCGCACCCCGACGTGGAGAGCGCCGGGGAGCTGCAGGCGCTGCCGCTCGCGGTCAAGGTGAACGCCGCCACGCGCGGTCCAAAGGTGCTCGACCCCGAGACGATCCGGGCGACGGCGCACGCCGACCCAGGCGCGATCGGGCGTGACTATCTCGTCCGTGCGGCGGCGCACGTGCCGGGCCGCAAGCCCCGGTTCGTCGACAAATTTCCTGGTAATTTCCTGTATTTGGGATTGATCGCGCGGGCGCTGCCGGGCGCCGCGATCGTGTGCCTGCGGCGCGACCCGCTCGACACGGTGCTCGCCAACTTCCGCAATCTGTTCGCGATCGGCTCGCGCTACTACGACTACAGCTACGACCTGCTCGACACCGCGGCCTATTACCAGCGCTTCGATCGGCTGATGACGATCTGGCGCGAGGCCTTGCCCGGCCGCGTGCTCGAGCTCGGCTACGAGGCGCTGGTCGAGGATCAGCTGGGGCAGACCCGCCGCCTGCTCCACCATTGCGGGCTGAGCTGGTGCGACGCCTGCCTCGACTTCCAGGCGAACGCGGCGCCGGTGTCCACGCCCAGCGCCGCGCAGGTGCGCCGACCGTTGTACCGCGATGCGGTCGGGCGCTGGCGCCGCCACGCCGAGGCGCTGGAACCGGCGCGCGCCTTCCTGCGCCAGCACGGCATCCCGGTTGACTGACGCATCGGCTACGTCATTCGCCCACCTGCGAGCCGCGCGGCGCTTGTTCTAGCGTGCCAGGCATGACGCTGGTGCGCTCGGGCAGGTGACGATGAAGCAGGCGATGATGAGCTACGTGCAGCCCGTGATGGTCGCGGCCGTGCTGCTGTTCTGGGCGCTCGCGCCGGCGACGTGGACGGGCAGCGCCTGGTCGATCGTGATCGCAACGCTGTCGACCACCGCGATGATCCAGGCGCTCGAGTGGGTCAACGAGCGACACGCCAGCTGGCGGCTCACCTGGCGCGAGTTCCTCACCGACGTCTTCTACGTGACGCTGAGCTACACCGTGATCGCCTGGGCGTCGAAGACGCTCGCGGACGAGCCGCTGACCGCGCTGAAGCAAGGGCTCGGGATCACGACGCTCTGGGCGATGCATCTGCCGTTCGTGGCGCAGGTGGCGCTGGCGGTGTTCCTCGTCGAGTTCGGGCAATATTGGATGCATCGCCTGATGCACAATCAGGCGTTCTTCTGGTCCACCCACGCGCCGCACCACCACCTTACCCAGCTCAACGCGATGAAGGGCGCGGTCGGCAATCCGATCGAGCTGTTCCTGATCAGCCTCAGCGTGCTGGCGCTGTTCGACCTGCCGCAGCCGGCGATGTTCTGCGCGCTGAACGTGCTGGCGGTGGTCTCCACCTTCGCGCATGCCAACACCCGGTTCGACCCGCCGCGCTGGTACGCCTTCGTCTTCACCACGATCCGCCATCACAGCCTGCACCATTCGACCGGCTATGCGGAGACCCGGTGCAATTACGGCAACTCGCTGATCCTGCTGGATCGCCTCTTCGGCACCTTCGGCGAGGGCGAGGCCGAGGTCGTCGGACAGGACGAGCGCCGGCGGCTGTCGATCGGCGAGCAATTCCTCTTCCCCGCACGTCCGCTGATCGCGCGCTACAAGACGCGTGACGATCGGCGCGAGCGCGACGGCGCGGAGGCCGCCGCTTGACGTCGCGAGCGGCGGCACACGCGGCGACGATCGGATTGTTCGCGCTGCTGGCGGGCGCGGCGCCGGCGCCGGGCCGGACGGCGACGCCGCGCGAGCAGGTGATCCAGGTCCCCGGCTTCGCGGACTTCCTCGCGGTCGACGGCGACTCGGTATGGGCCACCAACAAAGGTCGCGTCGAGCGCTGGTCACGTCGCGGCAAGCTCGCCGAGGTGGCGATGACGCGGCCGTGCGGCGCGATGACGGTCGCCTATGGGGCGCTTTGGGTGGCGGACTGCACCGCGCTTAACCTCCATCGGATCGACCTGCGCACCGCCCGGATCACCGCGACCATCCCCACGGGGATCGCCAACCCCAAGGGCGAGCTCAACGTCGTCGCCGGCGCGGGCTCGATCTGGGTGGCGAGCGACGCCGCGGGGACGGTCGCACGGATCGATCCTGCCACCGACCGCGTGACCGCGTCGATCCCGGTCGACCCCGGCACCTTCTACCTATCTTTCGGCATGGGGGCGCTGTGGGCGGTCAGCGCGGAGGGCCAGAGCCTGCAGAAGGTCGATCCGACCAGCAACACCGTCGTCCACCGCACCGCGCTCGGCCGCGAGCCCGGCTTCCTGGTCGCGGGCGAGGGCGCGGTGTGGGTGCAGGAGCAGGGCGACGGCACGGTCGCGCGCGTCGATCCGGCGAGCGGCGACGTGACGGGACGGATCAAGGTCGACGCGACGCTCGCCTACGGCGACATCGACGCGGGCGGCGGCAAGGTCTGGCTGCGCACCACCGCCGGGCAGACCTTCGTCGTGATCGATCCCGCCTCGCTCGCGATCACCGCGCGCATCGGCGCGGCGGCGGGCAGCGGCGCGCTGCGCTACACGCGCGCCGGGCTGTGGACCAGCGCGCACGACGCGCACACGCTGTCTTGGTGGAAGAGGCCCCTTTGCATGGGGAGGTGACGCGCTGGAGCGTCGCAATGCTGCGGACACGGAGGTGCCGTGCCGGTGCCGGTGACCCGTGCTCCGGCGTTCGCCGGAGCCCGAAGGAGGTTCGACGCGGCCGCGGGAGCGATCGCCGAGCAACCGCCCCGCGAAAGGTCAGCGCATCGCGAGCTGCGTGGCGCCGCCGGCGTCGCGCGCGGCGGTCGCCGCGGCGACTCGGCTGCGCATGTCGCTGAGCACGTCGGCGCGGCACTCCCGCGCCTGCGCGGCGAGCGCGAGATGGACGCTGCTCATCCCCTGACCGCAGACGGTGTCGGCGACCCGGTCCATGCGGATGGCGAGGCGCTGCTGCCCCTCGACGCTGGTGAGATCGAGGCCGCGCAGATTAAGCACGCTGCTCTCGGCCGAGAGCGGGTCCGCGCCGGGCGCGGCGAGCGCGGGCGTGGCCATCAGTAATGCGGCACATGCGGCCAGACCGATCTTCATCCTCATCTCCTGCATCGCTGCCCATCGCTCTCCGGCAATCGGGTCGCAGCCATGTAGGATCGCGCTCGCGCCGGCACAAGCGAGGCGCGGAGAACGTAGCGTCCCGCGCAGGATCAGCGCGCGCGAACGATCAGCGACGCGAGCTCCACGCGCGCGCCGAGCGCGCCGGGCGGCACCGGCACCGCCAGCATGCGCTCCGCCCCGCTCGCACGATCGACCAGCGTGATCGGCACCGCATAGCCGCGCGTGAGCCGCCAGGTCCGCGCCTGGGCGAGCGGAACCGTCACCTGCCAGGAACGCTCGCCGACGACGGACAGGACACGTCCGTCCACCCGCAGCTCCGTCGCCGCACCGTCGCGCCGGCCCGAGAGCCGCAGGCAGGTCGCCTTGCCGCAGTGGACCAGCCGCGCGCTGGCCGCGCGCTCCGCTGCCGCCGGCGACGCCGACAGTCCGGCCGAGAGGACGGCGCAGCCGGTCAGCGCGAGAAAGAGGGATCGGACCATGTGATCGGCATAGCCTGCGACCCGACGCGTCCGACATGCGCCGTTTGACGTAGGGGCGAGCGTCGGCGGGAGCGCTTACGTCAAACGCCCCATATCGATTTGCCGCCGCTGCCAACAATCTCGCATCGCAGCGATCGGGCCCGGGCGAGGCGCCGACGCGGGCCGACAGTCGCGGAGGGGCGGCTCGTTCAACGTATCGATTGGGGGCTTTGATGGCAGGACGTTTCTCCCGCGCAGGGTTGCTGTGCGCGACCGCGCTGATGGGCGTCGCCGGTGGACCGGCGCTGGCGCAGGAGGCCGCGACCGGCGTCGACCCGGTCGTGACCGAACCCGGCGACACCGCCGCGGCGTCGGTCGACGGAAATGAGATCGTCGTCACCGGCAGCCGGCGGCGCACGACGCTGCAGGACGCGCCGATCAACATCAGTGCGGTATCGGCCGAGACGATCGCGTCGCAGCGGCTCGACGACATCCGCTCGCTCGCCTCGTTCACGCCCGGCGTCACGGTCGCGGACACCGGCCCGGGCTCGACCGGCGCGATCATCCTGCGCGGCATCGCCTCGGGCGACACCAGCGTCGGCGGCGCCGACAGCGGCAATGCGGTGGGGGTCTATCTCGGCGAGGTGCCGCTCTACCTCGACTTCAAGCTGATCGACATCAACCGTGTCGAGGTCCTCCAGGGCCCGCAGGGCACGCTCTACGGGCTCGGCACGCTCGCCGGGGCGGTGCGCTACCTGCCCAATCGGCCCGAGACCGATCGCCTCAGCCTCGACGTCCATGGCCGCGGCTACGCGCAATCCTATTCGGACGATTTCGGCGCGGTCGGCGACGTCGCGCTCAACGTGCCGATCGTGCGCGACCACATCGCCTTCCGCACCGCCACCGGCTATTACGCCAACGCCGGCTTCATCGATTACAATTATCTGCTGCAAGAGCCCGGCGTGTCCGACCCGCAGCCCGGCCGCGCCACCGAGAGCTCGACCGGCTCGCTCGACACGGGCAATTACGGCAGCAACTTCAAGCGCAAGAAGGATGTGAACTACGAACACACCTTCACCACGCGCAATCAACTGCTGCTGGAGTATAATCCCGACATCAAGGCGTATCTGACCTACGCACACCAGAACACCCGGACCGGCGGGCGCCAGGCGAATGGCGCGGGCGTGCTCGGCACCGGCCGCTATGAGGGACCATGGCGCTATCTCGAGCCGGTCGAGCGCGACGCCGACCTGTTCGCCGCCGAGTTCGACATCAACCTGGGCGGCATCGCGCAGCTCGTCAGCACCACGGCGTACACCAAGCAGCATATCACCTCGGTCGACGACAACACCGACCTGCTGCTCGATCTCGACTATGGCTACGAGGCCTTTCCTCAATTCTCCTCCTACGCCGACAATGAGCAGCATTATAAGCAGTTCAACCAGGAGGTCCGGCTCGTCTCGACGCACGGTGGACCGGTGAACTGGGTGATCGGCGGCTTCTACAACCGACTTAAATTCGACAGTAACCGGCAGGAATATACGCCCGGCTTCGCGCAGTATTTCGACATCCCGCGTCCCGACAACCTAGAATATATCTCGCAGGTCAACAGCAAGACCGTGGAGAAGGCCGTCTATGGCGAGGGCACGCTGCACCTTACCCAAGCGTGGCAGGTGACCGGCGGCCTGCGCTATTTCAAATATGACGCGGACGTCAGCGGCGGCTCCGACACCCCCTTGTTCGGTGGCGGGCTCACCCGCATGCCCTATCCCTCGTTCACGATCGACCCGAGCCGGATCCGCACCGGCGACACCTCCAAGGACGGCCTCGTGTGGAAGGCCAACACCTCCTACAAGTTCGGCGAGGGGCTGCTCGCCTATGCCACCTATTCGACCGGCTATCGCGTCGGCGGGGTCAATCGCGTCGTGCCCTGCCTCCAGCCGCTGCCCGCCGGGCAGAACCTCTGCGCGCTGCCGAATGAACTGGTCTACGGGCCCGACCGCACCCGCAACAAGGAGATCGGCCTGCGCGCCAGCCTCTTCGACCGGCGCCTCCAGCTCACCGTCGATGGCTATGAGATCAACTGGAGCGGGGTGCAGGTGCCGAGCCAGACCGTCAACGGCGCGATCGGCATCACGGTGAACGGCGCCGACGCGGTCTCGCGCGGCTTCGACGTGCAGGCCACTCTGCGCCCGCTGCCCGAGCTGACCGTGATCGGCACCTACTCCTACGTCGACGCGCACCTCACCCAGGACGTCACCGGGCTCGTGGTCAGCCAGGGGGTCCGCTACGACGCCGTCGAGGGGGATCGCCTGCCGGGCTCGGCCAAGAACTCGGGCAGCGCGCAGGTCATCTACAGCCATGCGCTCGGCCAGGATCGCAAGATTGAGGCGATCTGGGCGACGGTCTATCGTGGTGACATCTACTCGCGCGTCGGACTGCGCGGCAACGGCGAGGCGATCCCGGGCTACGTCACCCACAGCGCCTCGCTCAACTATGTCGGCAAGCAGTTCGAGGTCGGACTCTTCGCCGACAATCTCACCAACAAATATGCCGTGACGGCGATCAGCAACGACATCTCGTCGTTCAACCAGGTCCGCACCGACGTGGTGGAGCGCTATTACGCGCGCGGCGTGCTGACTCCGCGCCGGGTCGGGATCGACTTTAGATACCATTATTGATCGCCGCCGAGCGCGTCTCGCGCGCCGGCCGGTCGCCCCTTCACCTTCAACAGGAATGACGTATGGCCTCTCTGATCGTGACCACCCGCGACGGCGCGACGCGCCCGCTCCCCGCCGTTGCCGGTCTCTCGGTGATGGAGGTGATCCGCGACAACGGCATCGACGAGCTGCTGGCGGCGTGCGGTGGCTCGCTCTCCTGCGCGACCTGTCACGTCATCGTCGATCCGGCGCAGGCGATCACCCTGCCGCCGCCCAGCGAGGCCGAGCGCGACCTGCTCGACGGACTCGACCGGGTCGCGCCGACGTCGCGGCTGGGCTGCCAGATCGCCTTCGACGAGCGGCTCGACGGCCTTCGCGTGACGATCGCCCCAGAGTCGTGAGCGCGCGGCGGTGAGCGGGGCGACGGTGAGTGATTATGATGTCGTGATCGTGGGCGCTGGCCAGGCCGGTGCCCAGACCGCGATCGCGCTGCGCCAGCTCCGCTACCAGGGCACGATCGCGCTGATCGGGGACGAGCCCGAGCTGCCCTATGAGCGACCGCCGCTGAGCAAGGCGTACCTCGCCGGCGAGAAGAGCTTCGAGCGCCTGCTGATCCGGCCGGCCGCCTTCTGGCAGGAGAAGGCGGTCGATCTCCGTCCCGGCTGCCGGATCGACGCGGTGGATCCCGCGGCGCGGCGCGTCACCGCGGCGGACGGCACCAGCATCGGCTATCGCCGCCTCGTCTGGGCGACCGGCGGGACGGCGCGCCGGCTCGACTGCCCGGGTGCCGCGCTCGCGCGGGTGCATTCGATGCGATCGCGCGCCGACGCCGATCGGCTGGCGAGCGAGCTTCCCACGGCGCGCCAGGTCGTCGTGATCGGGGGCGGCTACATCGGCCTGGAGGCGGCGGCGGTGCTGGTCGGCGCCGGCAAGGAGGTGACGCTGATCGAGGCGCAGCAGCACGTCCTCGCGCGCATGTCGGGGACAATGCTGGCGCGCTTCCTCGAGGCCGAGCATCGGGCGCGGGGGGTGACGCTGCGGCTCGGCACCGCCGTCCACGGCATCGAGGGTCGGGACGGCACCGCTTGCGGCGTGCGCCTCGCCTCGGGCGAGCTGGTGCCCGCGGACCTGGTGATCGTCGGGGTCGGCATCGTACCGGCGGTGGCACCGCTCCTCGCCGCCGGCGCGCGCGGCAGCAACGGCGTGGAGGTCGACGCCGTGTGCCGGACCAGCCTGCCCGGCGTCTACGCCATCGGCGATTGCGCCACGCACGCCAACGCCTTCGCCGACGGTGCGCGGATCCGCTTGGAATCGGTGCAGAACGCCAATGACATGGCGGGCACGGTCGCGCGCTCGATCGCCGGGGTCGCGCATCCCTATTACGCAGTGCCGTGGTTCTGGTCGAACCAATATGATCTGCGGCTACAGACGGTGGGGCTCGCCGCGGGACACGATCTCGCGGTCTTACGCGGAGCGATCGACGCTCGCTCCTTCTCGGTGATTTACCTTCGCAACGGCCGGGTCGTCGCGCTCGACTGCGTCAACGCCACCAAGGACTATATGCAGGGACGAAAGCTGATCGAATCAGGCGCCGATGTACGATCCGACATGATCGCCGACTCGACCGTCGATCTCTCGAAGTGCTTCCAAAGCGAAGGCCATCCGCCGATGCGTTCGCGCATCTGAATGAAGAACGCGGAGCAAAGCTGCTTTTTTGTCTTGCCGTTGCGATGCTTTTCAGGATCAGGATCGGCAGCGGCTCCCCCTCGGCCAGTGCCAGACCGATCGCATCGATCCGCTCGGTAGGACCATCACCGCGTCGCTGCGCGAACGACTCTGAGGAGACAACCTCCGATCGACGAGTGACGACCCATCACCGGTCGCCGGGGGAATGCGAAGAACTCTCCGGCTCCGCCCGCGCGTTCATGTCGTTATCTCAGGCTTGCACAGATAAGAGCATCACTGCTTCGGCTGAAAAGGATGACACCTGCCGTCCCAATGAAGCGATCGCGCCGTCGAACGAATAAGAGGCTCGTGATTGGCGAGTAGCGCTCCGGTGCTTGATCCGTCACCATTCCCCTTTCCCGCGCGCGCTCATAGAGTGAGGGCATGAACCTTCGCCCCCTCGTCCCGATCGCGTTGGTCGCCGCTTCCTCGATTGGTGCGACCCCGCCACAAGCCGCGATCCACCTCAATCAGCTCGGCTTCCTGCCCGATGGCGCCAAGCGCGCGATCGTTGCGGCCGCGTCGACGACGCCGCTTCGCTGGACCGCGCGCGACGCGCGCGGCGGCGTCGTCGCGTCTGGCAAAACTCTGCTCATCGGCGACGACGCCGCGTCGGGCGATCACGTCCACCTCGTCGATCTCGCGCGCCTCACCGCGCCGGGCACCTATCGGCTGTCGGTCGCGGGAGAGACCAGCCGGCCCTTCGTCGTCGGCGCCGATCTCTACGCGCCGCTCGCCGCGGCCGCGCTCCACTATTTCTACCAGACGCGCGCGGGCATCGCGATCGAGCCGCGCTACGCCGGCGATCCGCGCTGGGCGCGACCCGCCGGCCACGCCGAGGAGATCGCCCCCTGCTTCTCCGGCGCGGACGAGCGCGGCATGCGCTGGGCCGGGTGCGACTATCGCCTCGACGTCACCGGCGGCTGGTATGACGCGGGCGACCACGGCAAATATGTCGTCAACGGCGGCATCGCGCTCTGGACGCTGCAGAACCTGTACGAGCGCGAGGCACGCGCCGGCCGCTTCCCCTTCGCCGACGGTCGCGGCAACCTGCCCGAGAGCGGCAACGGCGTCGACGACCTTCTCGACGAGGCGCGCTGGGAGATGCGCTTCCTGCTGGCGATGCAGATCCCGGACGGCGCGCGCGCGACCGTGCCTGTCGGCGCCTCCGGCGGCGCAGGCGCGCGCGCCTTCCGGACGATCGACGCCGGCGGCATGGCGCACCAGAAGGTCGCCGACCGCCGCTGGACCGCGCTGCCGACCCGCCCCGCCGACGACCGCGAGGACCGGCTGCTCTACCCGCCGACCACCGCCGCGACGCTCAACCTGGCGGCGACGGCGGCGCAGTGCGCGCGCATCTGGCGCACCATCGATCCTGGCTTCAGCGCGACCTGCCTCGCCGCCGCGCGCCGCGCCTATGCCGCCGCGCAACGCCAGCCGCAGGTCTATGCCACCAGCAGCTTCACGGGCAGCGGCGGCTACGGCGACGACGACGTGAGCGACGAATTCTACTGGGCCGCAGCCGAGTTGTACGCCACGACGCGCGAGCCGGTGTTCGCCACGGCGCTGCAACACTCGCCGTCGCACGCCGCGCCGGTGCACGCGCCCGACTGGGGGCATGTCGCCGCGCTCGGCACGATCACGCTCGCCACCGTCGCGGGTGTGCCGGCGAGCGCGGCGATACCCGCGCGCGCCGGGCTGATCGCCGCGGCCGACGGCTTGCTCGCCGAGGAAGCGCGCAGCGGCTATCGCATCCCCTATGCCACGCTCGATTACCCCTGGGGGTCGAACGCGGTGATCCTCAACCGGGCGATGATCCTCGGCGTGGCGCAGCGGCTCACCGGGGCGACGCGCTACCGCGACGGCATGGTCGACGCGATGGATTATGTGCTCGGCCGCAATCCGCTCGACCAGAGCTATGTCTCGGGCTTCGGCGCGCGACCGCTGACCAACCCGCACCACCGCTTCTGGGCGCACCAGCTCGACGCCACTTTGCCCGGCCCGCCACCCGGCGTGGTCTCCGGCGGCCCCAACTCGACCGCGATGGCGGACCCGATCGCGGCCAAGATGAAGGGCAGTTGCGCGCCGCAGCGCTGCTGGACCGACGATATCCGCGCCTATGCGCTCAACGAGGTGGCGATCAACTGGAACGCGCCGCTGCTCTGGGTCGCTTCAGCGCTCGACGAACCACGCGAGCGCCTCCTGCGCCGCCACTGACGAGGGAGCCGCGCATGAGCTGGTCGCCGACACGACGCGAGGGACTGGCGGCGCTCACCGCCGCACTGGCGACGGGTGCCGCCACCGGCGCGAGCGGCCCGCCCGGGCTCGACGCGGTCGCACGCCGGCGCGGCTTTCGCTTCGGTTCGGCAGTGTCGGGCCGGCCGCAGGGCGCCTCGGCGGACAATCCGCGCTACGCCGCGCTGCTGCGCGCCGACTGCGGCGTGCTGGTCGCCGAGAATGAGATGAAGTGGCAGCACCTGCGCCCTGCCCCCGATCGCTTCAACTTCGCCGCCTTCGACCGGATCGCCGACTATGCGGCGCGCGAGCACATGGCGCTGCGCGGGCACAACCTGCTGTGGCAGAGGCGCAAGTGGATGCCGCGCTGGCTCGAGGCGCATGATTTCGGCGCGCGTCCCGCGACCGAGGCGGCGCGCATCCTGCGCCAGCATATCGAGACCGTCACGCGCCGCTACGGCACACGCATCACCAGCTACGACGTCGTCAACGAGGCAGTTACGCCCGAGACCGGCGCGCTGGAGGAGACCGCGCTCAGCCAAGCGCTCGGCGGCACCGAGGCCACGCTCGACCTCGCCTTCCGCACCGCGCGCGCGGCCGCCCCGCACGCCGAGCTGGTCTACAACGATTACATGAGCTGGGAGCCGGGCAATGCGGCGCATCGCGCCGGCGTCCTGCGGCTGCTGGAGGGCTTTCGCCGGCGCGGCACGCCGGTCGACTTGCTCGGGCTGCAATCGCACATTGTCACCGCCGGCAGCGACACCGCGGCGAGTGCGCGCGCCTACGAGGGCGAGTGGCGGCGCTTCCTCGATGCGGTGACCGCGATGGGCTATCGCCTGCTGATCACCGAGTTCGACGTGCGTGACAACGGCCTGCCCGCCGAGGACGCCGCGCGCGACCGCGGCGTGGCCGATTACGCGCGCCGCTACCTCGACGTGACGCTGAGCTACCCGGGGCTGCGCGACGTGCTCGCCTGGGGGCTGTGCGACCGCTTCAGCTGGATCGGGCCGTTCGAGCCGCGCCCCGACAAGGCGCCGCGCCGCCCCTGCCCCTATGACGTCGACTATCGCCCCAAGCCGCTGCACGAAGCGATCGCGCGCGCGCTGGCGGAGGCGCCCGCGCGCGCGTGACGCGCGGCGATCGCCCGCCGGAGCGAGGTCCGGCGGGCGTGCTCCTCAGTAATTGGCGCGCAGGATGATCGAGTAGCGCCGATCGTTGGTGAAGTAGGAGCGCGGCGCAAGATCGTCCGAGCCGCCCTTGTAGGCCTGGAGCAGCTTGGTCGTCGTGTTGGTCAGATTGACCCCCTGGACGCCGAGCTTGACCCATTTGTTCAGGTTGATGAAGGCCGAGGCGTCGAGCTGCCCGGTCGCGTCGTTGAAGATCGACGTGTAGGGGAAGATCACGTCCGCCGCGGTGAGCAGGAAGCGCGAGCGCCAGTTGTACGCCGCGCGCAACGAGACCGGCCCCTTCTCGTAGAAGGCGGTGGCGTTGATATTGTGCTTCGACAGTCCCTCCAACGGCAGATTGCCCTTGGCGATCGTCGAATCGGACGAGGGCGTGCCGCCGTTGAGGAAGGAGTTGGGCAGCCCCGAGCTGTCGATATAGGTGTAGTTGCCGTTGAAGCCGAGGCCGCTCAGGAAGCCCGGCAGGAAGTCGAAGGTCTGCTGGTAGGCGACCTCGAAGCCCTTGATCTTGCCCTTGCCGTCGTAATTGGCGGGGCCGCGTGCCTGGATGTTCTGCGTGATGCCGTTGTTGGTGATCGAGCGGTTGACCAGCGACTGGTAGAAGAAGCCGTCGACCGTCTTGTAGAAGGCGTCGAGCGAAATCTGGCCGACACGGCCGAAGTACCACTCGATCGTCGCGTCGAACTGCCACGCCGTCGCCGGCTTGAGATAGGGGTTGCCCGCGTTGATCGTCACCGTGCCCGAGCCCGGCTCCAACGTGTAGGTCACGTAGGGGCGGATATTGGCGAAGTCCGGTCGGGTCAGCACCTTCGACCCTGCCAGTCGAACGATCAGATCGTCGGTGACGCCGAACTTGAGGTTCGCACTCGGCAGGAAGTAGTTGTAGCTGTTGGTGAAGTTTGCCGGCTGCGAGGCATAGCCCGGCGTCGCGAAGGTGCGCAGCCGCTCATATTCGGTCTGGCCGAGATTACACACGCCGCCGGGCTGGGTCACCTGCGTGGTCCCGTCCGGCAGCTGCCGCGTCGTCGCGACGCAGCGCGTGGAGAAGGGATCGACCACGCCGAGCTCGGTCTGGTTGGGGACCGCGGTCTCGGTGCGCGACCGCACCGTGGTGCGCACGTAACGGACGCCGACATTGCCCGAGAGGCGGATGCCGCCGAACACCGGCTCGTTGTTGCCGAACTGCACCATGGCATAGGCCGCGGTGTCCTGCTGGTTGACGGTCGACACTTCGGACGGGAGGAAATCGGTGCCCGGGATCGCGCCGACGCGCTGACCGGCGGCGAGGAATCGATTGGTCGCGGTCGCACCGTTCGTGTTGCGCCAGACGTCGTTCTGCGACTGAAAGAAACTGGTCGCTCCATTATAGTCGCCGATCAGGTCGCCGTTGTAGAAATAGGCGCTGGGCGGCGCCGCGGTCTTGCCGCGGAAGAAGTTGTCGAAGGAATAGAGCGACGAGCGGCTGGTGTCCCCCTGGTTGAAGGTGACCGGCGCGCCCGACCAGACCTCGCTGATCGCACCCCAGTTGTACGCCGTATAGCGGACGTCCTGCTGGCGCTCGGCGTAGCGCGCGCCGAACTTCACGCGCTGCAGGAAGTCGCCGTCGTCGAACTTATAGGCGAAGTCGCCCTTGATCTGATATTCCGAGCCGACGCTGTGCTCGATATGGTCCATCGCCGCGCGCCAGAACTGGAAGTCGCGGCTCTGGAAGTAGTCCGAGTCGCTCGCCGCCGCCATCGCCGGGTTGGGGTTCGCCCAATTGGCCGCGAGCGTCAGCGGCTTGTGCGGGATCACCACCGGGATCTTGCCGGAGAGATCAAGCTCCTCGTCGGCGAAGGTCGAGCCGAACACGCTCAGGTCGGTGACGTCGTGCTTGGCGTAGGTATAGTCCGCGTCGAGATTGATCGACCAACGGTCATCGGGGTTGATCTTCAGGTTGAAGCCGGCGTCCTTCACCAGATTCTCGTCGTACACCTGGCGCCGCGACAGCGACTGCTGCATGCCGCCCGACGGGACGGTGGTGGTCGCCGAGCCGCTCGAGGCGGTGCGCCAGCCGTTGCCCGGCAGCGTGATGAAGCCGCTCTGGAACAGCCCGCTGTCGTCGTAGACGAAGTTGGGATAGGGCCCGCCGCCGGGATTGTAGCCGTTGCCGCGCTGGTTCGCGCCGAACTGGAACTGGCCTGCGCCGCTGAGCTGGCATTCTGCGCGCGTGGTGCTGTTGCCCGCGCCGTTGAGCGGACCGTTGCCGTTCTGCTGGCAGCCGGCCGGATAGGTGTTGTACTCGGAGAGGTCAGGCGCGGTCTCGAACGTGTGCTCGCCCCAGGCGCTGCTCGAGTGCGTGCGCAGGAATTGCGCGGTGAAGGTGGTGCGCTCGTCGGTGCTCTGCCATTGCACCGCCAGCGCCTGACCGTCGCGCTTGCGGTCATAGTCCTGGCTGCGGAACTGCCCACCGATCGGCGCATAAGCGATCGCGGTCGGGTCGGCATAGCCGTCCGCGCCGGCCGTGCCCTGCGCGCCGCAGACGTTGGCCGGGTTAGGGAAGGACTGACCGCCGACGCCGTTCACCGTGCCGGGCAGCAGCGTGAAGCCATCGGTGGTGCCGGGCAGCTGGTTGCGGCACGTCACCGTGGTGTTGGTGCCGGTGCCGGTGGCGGCCTGGACGCCGTCGCGCGTCTGGAAGTTGGTGACCTGAATGCCATCGGCGCGGCTCTTCAGCCGCGAGTAGGACGCGTTGGCCAGGATGCCGAAACGACCGATCGGCGTCTCCCAGGTGTTGGAGACCAGCAGCGAGCCGGTCGGCGACCATTTCTTGGCGAAGTCGCCATAGTTGGCCTCGATCCCGCCGCCGATATGGAAGCCCTTGTTGTCGAACGGCTTCCGCGTGTTGAGGTTGACCGTGCCGGCGAGCCCGCCCTCGATCAGGTCGGCGGTGGCGTTCTTGTACACCTCGACCGAGCCGAGCAGTTCCGACGGCACGTCGGCGAAGTTGATCGCTTGCCCGCCGATACCGGCCGAGAAGGTGTCGCGCCCGTTAAACTCGGAGCGGACGAAATTGAGCCCGCGAACGTTCACACCCGAGCCCTCGACCGAGAAATGGTCCGGGTCGTTGTTGCCGGCGAAGCGGTTGATCGAGACGCCGGGGACACGCTGGAGCGCCTCGGTGACCGAGCGGTCGGGCAGCGCGCCGATGTCCTGCGCCGTGATCGCGTCCACGACGGTGTCGGAGTTGCGCTTGATGTTCTGCGCGTTGGCGAGGCTCTGCCGAATGCCGGTGACGACGATGTCGTCCGCACCCGCCGCGTCGGTCGCCGGTGTGTCGACGCTGCTCTGGGCGGCCGGATCTGACCCTGGCGTATTCGGCGAGGTTGCCGCGCCGGCGGTGTTCTGTCCGGACGCGGGCCCGGTCTGCGCGTACGCCGGGGTCGCCAGCGCGACGACGCACATGGCGGTCACGGAGACTCCGGTCAGAACGACCCCGTTACGAAGTCGGGTATGGCCGCCGCGGGCAGGCTTGTCCTCGATGATCATCACACCCCCTCCTGAATAATCATACTACAATGTCTCTCCGCGGCGACCGCGTGGCATCTTCCAACTATGGGTACGACCGCGGCGATGACGCTGCAATGGAAATGTTTGCGCTATCATTTTTCGTTATTCTGTGTGGCTTTCCGGCATTCCCGCGGCCGCCGCTTGCGCTATGACAGAGGCGATCGCGACGCCGGTACGGACGGTCGCGGCAGGAGTCGGAGACGGATGGAGCGGGCGGAGCGACAGCGCGTGGTGGTGGTCGGCGGGGGAACGTCCGGCTGGATGACCGCGGCCGCGCTTGCCAAGCTGCTGCCGCGGCGCTGCACGGTCGATCTGGTCGAATCGGAGGCGATCGGGATTATCGGCGTCGGCGAGGCGACGCTGCCGCACATCCGGGCCTTCAACGAGCGGCTGGGGATCGCCGAGGCCGAGTTCATGGCGGCGACCCGCGCCACCTTCAAACTGGGGATCGAGTTCCGCGACTGGGCGCGGATCGGCGACAGCTACATCCACCCGTTCGGCACCTTTGGCCGCGGCACCGGCGAGGTGCAGTTCCACCATTATTATATGCGGCTGCTGCACGCCGGGGTGGCGCTGCCGCCGATCGAGGCCTTCTCCATGGCCTGCTCGCTCGCCCGCGCGAACCGGTTCGGCGCGCCGGCGGCCGACCCGCGCCAGATCGCCTCCACCTTCGGCTACGCCTATCAGTTCGACGCGGTGGCCTTCGCGCCCTATCTGCGCCGACTCGCGGAGGGCTTGGGCGCGCGCCGCACCGAGGGCCGGATCGTCGACGTCGCGCGCGACCCGCTGAGTGGCGACGTCACCGCGGTGGTGCTGGAGGACGGCCGCCGCGTCGCGGGCGACCTGTTCGTCGACTGCTCGGGCTTCGTCGCGCTCCTGATCGGCAAGGCGATGGGCGAGCCGTTCGACGATTGGTCGCGCTGGCTGCCCGCCGACCGCGCGGTGGCGATGCCGTGCCGCACCGCCACCGCGGTGACGCCCTATACCAGCGCGATCGCCATGCCCTCGGGCTGGCGCTGGCGCATCCCGCTCCAGCACCGCACCGGCAACGGCTATGTCTTCGCCAGCGACTTCCTCGACGAGGGCGCCGCCGCGGATGCGCTGGTGGCCGCGGTCGAGGGAACGCCGCTGGCCGAGCCGCGCGTGCTGCGCTTCAAGGCGGGGCGGCGCGCGCGCAGCTGGGTCAACAATGTCGTCGCGATTGGGCTCGCCTCGGGCTTTCTCGAGCCGCTCGAGTCGACCAGCCTGTATCTCGTCCAGCAGGCGATCACCGCCTTGGTCGAGCTGTTCCCGGAGCGCCGCATCGCCGCGGCCGATCGCGACGAGTTCAATCGCCTGGTCGCCATGGAATATGACCGCGTCCGCGACTTCCTGATCCTGCACTATCACGCCACCCAGCGCGACGACTCACCCTTCTGGGAATATGTCCGCACCATGGAGATCCCGGCCAGTCTCGCCGAGAAGATGGCGCTGTTCCGCCGCCGCGGCCGCGTGGTGAAGTACCGCCAGGGCGCCTTCCTCGATGCCAGCTGGGTGTCGGTCTATCTCGGCCAGCGCGTCCTGCCCGACGGGCACGACCCGCGCGCGGACGGGCCGACCATCGACAGCCTCGCCGCGGGCATGGAGCGGCTGCGCGGCGAGATCGAGGCGGCGATCGGCGGCATGGCGGATCACCGCGACTTCCTCGCGGGCTACTGCCCGATGCCGGTGGCGGCGTGACAATGCTCGACGCGCCGATCCGCAGCGTCGCCGTGGTGGGCGGTGGCATCGTCGGCTGGTCCGCGGCGGTGGCGCTGCGGCGGCGCGTGCCGAGGCTGGAGGTGACGATCCTCGCCAGCCCCCCCGCCCCCGACGCGCTCGCCGATCGTATGCCGCAGACCTTGCCCTCGACGATCGGCTTCCACGACGACCTCGGCCTGCGCGAGGAGGATGCGGTGGTGCGCGCGGGCGGCGCGTGGCGGCTCGGCACCCTGTTCGAGGGCTGGGTCGAGGGTCTGCCGCCCTATGTCCACGCGTACGGCAGCTACGGTCGGCCGTTCGGCACCGCCTCCTTTCACCAGCACTGGGTCCGCGCCGCGCACGTCGGCGCCGCCGCGCCGTTCGACTCGCACGCTCCCGCGGCGGCGCTGGCGCGCGCGGGCCGGTTGGGGACGGGCGCGACCGATCCGCTGCTGGGCGACGTCCAGCCCGGGCTGGTGCTCGACGTCGAGCGCTACCGCGCGATGCTCGCCGCCTTCGCGCGCCATCTCGGCGTGGGCGTGCGCGAGGGGACGGTCGCCGCGGTGCAGCTGTGCGGCGACGACGGCTTCGTCGAGCGGCTCGTCCTCGACGATGGCACGACGCTCAAGGCCGACCTCTACGTCGACGCCAGCGGCCCGGCGGCGATGGTGCGCGGCGCGATCGACCAGGAGCGCGAGGACTGGTCCGCGTGGCTGCGCTGCGACCGGCTCGTCATCGGCGAGGGCGCGCCCGAGCCGCTCTCGCCGCTCGACCGTGTCACCGCGACGGACGGCGGCTGGCGCTGGCGCAGCGCGGCGCCGGGGCGGACGCTGCACGGCCACTGCTATGCCGCCGCCGCGCTGAGCGACGCGGCGGTCCTCGACGCGCTCGCCGTCGCGGGCGCGACCACCGTCGCCGCGCCGGTGTCCTTTCGCGAGGGCACGCGCCCCGCGCCCTGGGCGCGCAACTGCGTCGCGGTGGGGGATGCCGCGACGGTGATCGAGCCGCTCGACTTCACCAACCTCCACCTCGCGCAGAGCGCGATCGACCGGATCGTCGCGATGCTGCCCGGGCGCGCCTGCCACCCGCTCGAACTCGCCGACTACAACCGCCAGGCGAGCGCCGAGGTGACGCGCGTGCGCGACTTCGTGCTGTGCCACTACGCCACCGCGCGGCGGCCCGGCCCCTTCTGGCAGCCGCCAACGCACCTGCCCGAGAGCCTCGACCGCACGCTGCGGCTGTTCGCCGAGCGCGGGCGCCTTCCCTTCTTCGAGGAGGAGACGTTCGCACGCGACGACTGGCTCGCGCTGCTGCTCGGGCAAGGCGTGGTGCCGCGCCGCGTCGACCCGCTGATCGACGTCACCGCCGCGGCCGACAGCGACCGCGCGATGGCGGCCTATCGCGTCGCGATCGCGCAGGCAGTGGCGCGCTGCCCCACCGCCGACGAATATCTCGCCACCGCACGGAAACGGCTCGCCCGATGAACGACCATACCATCCGCCACGTCGTGATCCTCGGCGGTGGCACCGCCGGCTGGATGGCCGCCGCGGCGCTGTCGCGCTTCCTCAACAACGGCGTGACGCGGATCACTTTGGTCGAGTCCGAGGAGATCGGCACCGTCGGCGTCGGCGAGGCGACGATCCCGCCGCTGCTCACCTTCAACCGCATGCTCGGCATCGACGAGCAGGCGTTCATCCGCGCCACCGGCGGCACCTTCAAGCTCGGCATCGAGTTCGTCGACTGGGGCGGGCTGGGCGAGCGCTACTTCCACCCGTTCGGCGCGCACGGCCACGATCTTGGCGGCGTTCACTTCCACCAGCTCTACCTGCGCGAGCGCCAGCGCCGTGTCATGCAGGACATCTCGGCCTGGTCGATGAGCGCTGTCGCGGCGCAGGCGGGCAAGTTCGCGCCGCCCTCGCCCACCGCGCAAACGGCGGTGAAGGAGCTGCTCTACGCCTATCACTTCGACGCCGCGCGCTACGCCGACTTCCTGCGCGGCTACGCCGAGCGCAACGGCGTGCGCCGGGTCGAGGGCAAGGTCGCCGCGGTCGCGCAGCGCGCCGAGGACGGCTACGTCACCGCGCTGCGGCTGGAGGACGACCAGGTCATCCCGGGCGAGCTGTTCGTCGACTGTTCGGGCTTCCGCGGGCTGCTGATCGAGGAAACGCTCGCCACCGGCTACGAGGACTGGCGCCGCTGGCTGCCGTGCGACCGCGCGGTGGCGGTGCCCAGCGCGCTCGCGGGCGACCCTGATCCTTATACCCGCGCCACCGCGCGCGGCGCAGGCTGGCAATGGCGTATCCCGCTGCAGGAGCGGATGGGCAACGGCCTGGTCTATTGCAGCGACTATCAGACGCGCGAGTCGGCGGAGCGCGAGCTGCTCCACCATCTCGAAGGGCCGCCACTCGCCCAGCCGCGCCACCTCGCCTTCACCACCGGGCGGCGCACGCTCGCGTGGAATCGCAACGTGGTCGCGCTGGGGCTCGCCTCCGGCTTCGTCGAGCCTCTCGAGTCGACCTCGATCCACCTCGTCCAGTCGGGCATCGCCAAGCTGATCGCGCTATTCCCCGACCGTCGCTTCGCCGCGGTCGAGCGCGACGAGTATAACGCGCAGATGCACGAGCTGTACGAGGACGTGCGCGACTTCGTCATGCTGCACTACAAAGCGACACGGCGCGACGACACGCCCTTCTGGGAGCGCTGTCGCACGATGGACGTACCCGCGAGCCTCCAGCGCAAGATCGACCTGTTCCGCGCCAAGGGACGCGTCTTCCGCGAGGGGCGCGACCTGTTCGCCACCACCAGCTGGGTCGCGGTCTGCCTCGGCCAGCATGTCGTGCCCGAGGAGCACGAGCCCGCGGCGGACGCGCTCGACGAGGACCGCGTCGCCGAGGCGATCGAGCAGATGCGCCGCGACTATCTCGCCGTGGCGGACAAGCTGCCGCGCCACGGCGACTTCCTCCGCCACATCGGCGCCGCCGCGACTCCTGTCGCCCCACCCCCGCCCACCGCGCCGGATCCCGGCCCGACCTTCTCCTTCGCCTCCGAGACGCCGTTCAACTTCTCGGCCGACCCGCTGTGAGGGCGGACTCGATTCGCCGCGTCGTGATCGTCGGGGGCGGCACCGCGGGATGGATGGCGGCCGCCGCGATCGCGCGCGTGCTCGGCGAGATGCCCGGCCTGTCGATCGAGCTGGTCGAGTCCGAGGCGATCGGCACCGTCGGCGTCGGCGAGGCGACGATCCCGCAGATCGTGCTGTTCAACAAGATGCTCGGCATCGACGAGGCCGAGTTCCTGCGCGAGACCCGCGCCACCTACAAGCTCGGCATCGAGTTCGTCGACTGGCTCCGGCCGGGCCATCGCTACGTTCACCCCTTCGGCTTCTACGGGCTCGACATGAAGGGGATCGAGTTCCACCATCACTGGCTCAAGGGCCGCGAGCTCGGCGACGACACCCCGCTCGACGCTTACTCGCTCGCGGTGGTGGCGGGGCTGCAGGGCCGCTTCGCGCACCCGCGCCCCGACCAGCCCGGCTCGCCGCTCTCCAAGCTGGGCTATGCCTTCCAGTTCGACGCCGGCCTGTACGCGCGCTTCCTGCGCCGGCTGGCGGAGGCGAACGGCGCGCGGCGTACCGAGGGGCGGATCGTCGCGGTCGAGCGCGACGGCGAGAGCGGCCATGTCGCCGCGGTCGTGCTCGAAACGGGGGCGCGCGTGGAGGGCGACCTGTTCCTCGACTGTTCGGGGTTCCGCGGGCTGCTGATCGAGGAGACGCTCGGCGCCGGCTTCGAGGACTGGCGCCACTGGCTGCCGTGCGACCGCGCGGTCGCGGTCCCCTGCGCCAACGGCGGCGACCGCCAGCCACTGACCCGCTCCACCGCGCGCGCGGCCGGCTGGCAGTGGCGCATCCCGCTCCAGCACCGCATCGGCAACGGCTATGTCTATGCCTCGCAGCACCTCTCCGACGACGAGGCGGCGGCGACGCTGCTCGCCAACCTCGACGGCGCGCCGCTGGGCGACCCGCGCCCGCTGCGCTTCACCGCGGGGCACCGCCGCCGCGCATGGGTCGGCAACACGGTCGCGCTCGGCCTGGCAGGCGGTTTCCTCGAGCCGCTCGAGTCGACCAGCATCCACCTCGTCCAGTCCGCCATCGCGCGGCTGCTGACCTACTGGCCGACACGCCGCTTCGACCAGCGCGAGATCGACCGCTTCAACGCCGCCCATGTCGCCGACTATCGCGACATCCGCGACTTCCTCGTGCTCCACTACAAGGCGACCGAGCGGCGCGACTCGCCCTTCTGGGACTATTGCCGCTCGCTCGAGCCGCCGCCCGGGCTCGCCGACAAGCTCGCGATCTTCGCCGCCAACGGCCGCGTCTTCCGCGAGGGCGACGAGTTGTTCACCGAGACGAGCTGGCTGTCGGTGATGGTCGGCCAGGGTGTCGCCGCCGGCGGCTATCACCCCGCCGCGGACCTGCTGAGCGACGCCGAGACGCTGGCGCGGCTCGATCATATCCGCCGGGTCGTCGCCGAGACCGCGACGCTGCTGCCGCGGCAAGAGGATCACCTGCGCGGGCTCGGCTGCGACCTGGTGGGGCTGGCGGCGTGATCGCGCCGCTGCCCGAGCTGACCGGCGTCGACCGCCGCCGCTTCGAGGAGGAGGTGCGCCCCGCCGCGCGCCCGGTGGTGCTGCGCGGCATCGCGCGCGACTGGCCCGCGGTGGTCGCCGCGGGCGAGTCGGCCGAGGCCGGCGTGGGCTATCTCAAGCGCTTCAGCCGCTCCGCCCCTGTGCCGGCGATCCTCGGCGAGCCCGCGATCGCGGGTCGCTTCTTCTACACGCCCGATCTCAAGGCGCTCAACTTCGTGCGCGGGCAGACCCCGCTCGACCCGTTTCTCGATCGCCTGCTGCGCGACCGCGGCCATGCCGAACCCTATGCGATGGCGATCCAGTCGGTGCCGCTGCCCGAGCTGCTCCCCGGCTTCGCCGAGGCGAACGCCTGCGCGCTCGTGCCCGACGGCGTGGTCCCGCGCATGTGGCTGGGCAACGCGATCCGCGTCGCCACGCACTATGACCTGATGGAGAATGTCGGCGTGGTGGTGTTGGGGCGGCGGCGCTTCACCCTGTTCCCGCCCGACCAGATCGCCAACCTCTACATGGGTCCGCTCGAGCTGACCCCCGCGGGCACGCCGGTGAGCCTGGTCGACCCCGACGCGCCCGACCTCGAGCGCTACCCGCGCTTCGCCGAAGCATCGCGGACGGCGCAGAGCGCCACGCTGGAACCCGGCGACGGCATCTACATCCCGTTCCACTGGTGGCACGCGGTGGCGTCGCTCGAGCCGGTCAACGCCTTCGTCAATTACTGGTGGAACCCGGCGCCGGCCGGGCTGGGCAACCCCTATGACGTGCTGCTTCACGCGCTGGTGGCGATCGCCGCGCTGCCGGCGGACCAGCGCGCAGCCTATCGCGCGGTGTTCGACCATCTCGTCTTCCGCCCCGACGGCGCGCCCGCGGCGCACCTGCCCGACGCCGTCAAGGGCGTGCTCGGCCCGCTGGACCCGAGCGTCGTGGCGCGCATCCGCGCGACCTTGGTCGACAGTCTCGGGCGGTAGGCTCCTCACAGATCCTCCACACACCGGGGAGGATGATTAAACCCGCCCGCCGAGCAGCCTGATCAGAAAGCCCCGCAGCCGTTCGGTCCTCGCCGCACTCCCCGGGCCGAGGATGCCGCGCGCGGCGGGCGGCAGGTGCGACGCGGCCTGGTCCGCGTCGGGGGCGAAGACATAATGGTCAAACCAGCTGCGCCACGCCGCCTTCTGTTCGGGCGGCAGGTCGCGCACGCTCATCAACGCGTGGATCAGCGCGCCGAAGGGCGAGGCGGTCGCCTCCTGCTCCCACCAATAATTGACGAGGACGTTCAGCGGATCGAGCGCGCGCACGTGATGCCACCAGATCGCGGGGATGAAGAGCGCGTCCCCTGGCCCGAGCTCGGCGACCAGGGCGTGGCGGCTCGCCTCGGCGAAGCGCGGGTAGCGCGCCAGATCGGGCGAGTCCGGGTCGACCATGCTCGACGGCGGCCCCGCCATCGTGTGATCGAGCGGACCGACGTACAGGTTCGCGATCTGATCGGGCGGGAAGAGCGTGAACCGCCGCCGGCCGTGGACCACGCAGGCGATATTGTTCGACTGGTCGTAGTGGGTCGCGACCTGGGTGGCGTTGCCGATCCACAGCCGCGCGGGCGCGTCGCCCGTCGGCAACCCGAGCGCATTCTCCTCCTGCCAGCCGGGCAGATGGTCGGGCGCGGTGGCCGCATTGGCGTAGAGCGCGTGCGCCGCCGCTACGCGCTCCTCCGCGAACCGGACCAGCTCGCCGAGCAGCTGCCCCAGCGCCACGGTCTGGCGCGTGAAATTGAAGCCGGTCAGCGTGTCATCGTAGAAGAAGCGGCCCTGAATCGAGGGCGCGCCGATCATCACGTCCAGCGGCCGCCCGCCGCCGAAACGCGCGAGATAGGACGCCATCGCGCGATCGCCCTGAGCCCCGGCGCGCACCGCGGCCCAATGGCTCACCTGGCCGCGCAGCACGACCGGGGCATAGCCTCCCGCGATCTCGCGCGTGAACGTGGCGGCGTCGACCGCTGGCCGCTCGGTGACGAAGGTGATCGGAGCGGCGAGGCTGGCCATGTTCACGCACTATCTCCGGAACACGGGAAAGACGAATCGATATGACGCAGGTTCGCCTCTTGACCAGCCACTCGCAGCAAGGTGCGGATCGCGAGTAGGTTGTCCGCCTCCGAGGCTCTCGATGGTGCTGTCAGTCTAACGCGAACTCGCCTCTGCACGATGCACTCGGGCCTTTCGGGGGCGGCGGGTCAGCTGGCGAGCGCCTGCCACTCAGCCAGCGCCGCGGAGCGGCGCTGCTTGTAGGTCTGGCGATCGACGAGGTGGCGTTCGTGATTGAAGAGGTTGTGGACGTTAGCGTAGACTGAGGCGAACTTCTGTAACGTGCGCATCTGGCGAAACCGCTGCATCGCCCGCTCTCGTCGCCTGAAGGGCAGGTGCGAGTTCTCCACCCGGTTGTTAGCCCAGCGGCCAACCTCCTGCTTCTCGCGCGTGCCGAGTTCGCTCAGCGCAGCGCCGTAGGAGCGTAGACCATCGGTGGTGATCGCCTCAGGCGAGCCGTGCCGCTTGAGCGCCTTCTTCATGAAGGCGAGCGCAGCCTTCTTGTCGCGCGTTCGGGTGACGTAGCTCTCAAGCATCTCGCCCTCATGATCCACCGCTCGCCACAGGTAGACCATCTCGCGGATCAGCTTCACGTACATCTCGTCCAGGTGCCAGCGCCAATGGCGGAAGCCCGCATCCGGCTCATCCGCTGCCGCCGCACCTCGCCCGCGAACAGCGGGCCGAACCTGTTCCACCACAGCCTCACCGTCTCGTGGCAGATGTCGATACCGCGTTCCAACAGCAGGTCCTCGACGTTCCGCAGCGACAGCGGGAGCAGCGACAGCGGGAAGCGCACGTACATCAGCACCACCAGCCGGATCACCTCGGGTGACGAGTTGAAGTAGCGGAACGGACTGGCTGGCTTGCGCGGGCGGAGCATACCCCTCCCCTACCCCGGCGAGCGCCGCAGGTGCTTTAGCTTTGACAGAGCCCCGGCGTGGCGTGGCACGAGGGGCAGCTGTTCGGCGTCATAAATCAGGTCATCGGCCTGATCACGGCTATGGCATTGGTCGGCCTCAGCCTCGTGGGTCTGCTGATGTGGCACGGGCGCCGACCAAAAGGCGGCTGTGCAGCGCCTCCCGGCACGCAGGTCAAGCTGGGGTGGGCTGCGATCGTGATCGCCGCGCTGGGTCTTCTACTGCCGCTATTTGGAGCTTCCGTACTGGCGATCTTGATCGTGGATCGGATCAGAGGGAAGTTCGTCTCGAATTAGCCGTTCTCCGGAAGACCGCACCCCCCGGAGCCAAGACGTAGCCTGAAAATCATACCTTCATGAAGCGGCTCGGCCGGTACGGCGTCAGCAACGCGGCCGGCGTCTTCTCCATGATCTCCTGCGCGACGTAGCGCCCCAGGATCGGTGCCAGCGTGATACCGCTGTGGGTCACCACCACATAGGCACCCACGACGCCGGGCACCGGGCCGCAGATGGGGCGGTTGTCGAGCGGATAGGGACGAAAGCCGAGCAGGACCTGAGCGGGTCGCGTATCCGCCATCGCGGGCAGATATGTCGCGGTCTGATCGATCAGCATCTGCCCGTGACGCCGGCGCAGCTCGTCATCGGGGAAGGCCGCGCGCTGCTGACGAATGGCGGCGTGGACCGGCAGCTCGGGCGGCCCACCAGTCAGGCTCGTGAGGAAGCGGCCATCGGCGTATTGCTTGAACTCGATTACGCTCGATGCTTCGAAGACCTTGTCGGTGACGACCGGTCGAGCCTCGGTGTGGACGACCAGCCCCGGCTTGTGCGCGAGCTCCAGCGTCCTGTCCATCATCGCCATGATCCGGGGTGTATCGACTCCGGCGACGCTGACGATGTCGTCGAGCGCCCAGCGCCCGCGGCTCGTCTCGACATGCGTCATCCGCCCGGATGCGACGACGATCCCCTCGACCTCGCAGGGATACAATATTCGCGCCCCCAGCTTCTTCGCCGCTGCGAGATAGCGCCTGGTCGCCTGCACTGGGTCGACGTGGCCATCACGCCGTGTCTCGAACGCGAAGGCCACATCGTCGCCAGCGTGTATGCCTCGACTGACCTCGGTGATCTGCCTGGATGTCAGCGCACGCGGCGGATCGTCGGTGTGCTGCAGCACTGCAGCTTTGGCCCGCAGTGCCTCTTCCTTGTCAGGATAGGCCCAGCTGATCGAACCACCCCAGATCGCGTTCATGCCGAGCGCACGATCGTCTTCACGCCATGCCCGCATGCTCTCGAGGCGAAGCCGCATGTAGGCAGCGTCGTTCACGACCGGGTTGATCCAGGCGACCGATGCCCGCGTCGCTCCCGCGGCAGGCGCCTCCCGCTCGAACAGGATTACCTCCGCGCCGGCCCGCGCGAGCTGAAACGCCACGGAGGCACCGATGATGCCCCCTCCGACCACGCCCACGCGCCGGCGTCGCCCCGCCGCACCCGCGCTGACCGGCACGGCCGCGAGAGCTGCCGCGCCGATGACGAAGTCGCGTCTGGTTGCTGACATGGCAGGGATGTTCCTCAGAAGGTCAGGCCCATCCGGACGAACACGGTACGGCCGTTGAAGCCGAACGGCGAGATCGCGTTGTAGGGCTGCGTACCGGCGTTGTCGGCCCCATTGCTGCCGGTCGCGACCGAGGCGACGGTGGAAGCGATGTTCTCGTCCGGATAGACGTCGAGCAGGTTCTGCGCCCCCGCGCTGAGGCGCAGCGCGCGCGTCGCCTGCCACGAGAGTTCGAGGTCGGTCAGCACCTCGGCGCCGGAGCGCTGGATGATGTCCGCGTTGGCGGTCGTGGCCGAGACGGGTACCAGCGACACGTCATAGCCCGGCACGAGCGCCGCGACCTGAGCGGGGGTGCGATTGGTCAGCGCGACGGTCGACACCTCGCCGTAGCGCGTGTTCGTCAGCGAGATGGCGAACGGCCCATGCGAGTAATTGAGGTCGAGCGTCACCTTGGTGCGTGGCAGGCTGTCGGAGAAGCGCAGCTGCTGGGTCAGGTCGAACAGCGGGGTGGTGAGCCCGAGCGCTGCCAGCTGCGCGGGCGTACCGGCGATGCGATCGAAGGTAGTCTTGTTGTAGTTACCCGCCAGCGTCGCGCTGAACACGCCGTCGGCGACACGCGCGCGATAGTTCACCACCAGGTCCACGCCGCGCGTCTTCGTGTCGACGGCGTTGGTCAGGTACGAGATGGCGCTGAAATTGCCCTGCCCGTTCGCCGCCAGAGAGGCGGTGAGCCGCGGGTCCTGGAAGGTGGAGGAGATCGCGATGCGGTCGCGCACCTTGATCTGATAGGCGTCGAGCGTCGCGGTAAGACCCCCCGCCTCGAAGACCAGGCCAGCCGACACGTTGCGCGACGTCTCGGGCTTGAGATCGGTCGCCCCGGCCAAGCGGGCGGCCGCGCTATCCACTGCAGCGACGCGAACGATCGCCTGCTGACCGTTCAGGATCAGCGTGTTGGAGGCATTATAGCCCGATTGTGCCAGCGCGGGCGCGCGGAAGCCGGTGTTGTACGAGGCGCGGGCGGCGAGGCCCCCGAACAACCCCAGGCGCCCGGCCACCTTGAAGTTGGTGGTGTTCCCGAAGTCGGAATAATGTTCGTGCCGCACCGTGCCCTGAAGCAGGAGGCGGTCAAACAGGATCTTCTCCACGTCGCCGTATATGGCCCAGCTGTGACGACCCTGCGACGCGCGGTCGTCGGCGCCGTTGCTGGGGCCGGGCTGCGCTCCCACGATGGCGGGTCGTCCCGCATTGGGTCCGTCGAGGATCGGGACCCCGCCGTTGAGGTACCCGGCCGGGTCACCCGAGAAGAGCCGGTAGGTTTCCTCGCGATACTCCAGGCCGGCGGCGAGCTTCAGCGGCTCGGCATCGCCGAGCGGTATCTCGCGGGTCAGGTCGAGGTTGCTCGTCCACTGGTAGAAGTCGGATCGCAGCCGGTTGAAGCGCCGCGGGGTTGCGAGACCGTAGGACACGTTGACGCTGTTGTCGTAGTAGAGATCCTGCGCGTTGAGCCCGTACACGGTGGACAGGTCCCAACCGAAGCCTGCGAGGTCGTCGCCGCGAAGGCCCACGGCGACTGACAGATTCTCCATCTTTGAGTCGAGGATCGGGCGGTAACCGTCGGGATTGAGCGCGCGGATCGTCTCGTCCTGACCAGCGCGACGAAAGAAATACTCGATGTCGCCGTCGAGTCGGTTGTAGCCGCCGAACGAGTAGACCTCGGCGCTGTCAGAGGCGGCCGCCGCGAAGTTATAGAAGAGCTGCGCGTTGGTGCTGGGTTGATCGCCGAAGCGGAACACGTTCCGGTCGATCGTCGCCTCGCGTGTGTCGAGCGTGCCGTTCGCCGGTGTCAAGCCGGTGCCGGAGCCATAGTTGCCGGAGATGGTCGTGGGGCGACCCGCCGCGCTGGTGCCGAAATACTGCTGCCGGGTATCGGGGCGCGATCGGTCCGTGCCCTCATGCTGCTGGAACGACGCCGTCAGCCTGAATACCCCGTCCTCCCCGACGCGGATGCCCGACGAGACGCTCGCCTCACCATAGGCGCCGTCGCCCTCGGTCGTGATCCCGCCGGTCACCTGCGCGCGCGTTCCGACCGAGCGGTCGAGGATCAGGTTGATGACGCCCGAGATCGCGTCGGAGCCATATTGCGCAGAGGCGCCGTCGCGCAGCACCTCCGCGCGGGAGAGTGCGAAGGAGGGAATGGCGTTGAAGTCGACCGACACGTCGCCGCGGCCGATGCCGTTGCTGGCGTTCAGGTCGCTGGACGTGTGCCGGCGCTTGCCGTTGACCAGGACCAGCACCTCGCCGGGCCCGAGACCGCGCAGCGAAGGTGGAACCAGATAGTCGCCAACCCCCGAACCGAGCGGCCTCGGCGTGTTGAAACTGGGCACCTCGACCTTGAGCTGCTGGATCAGGTCGACCCGGCCGCTCTGCTGGAGTTGCTCGCGCCCGACCGCATCCACCGGGGTCGCCGATTGCGTCGATGTTCGGCCGCCGAAGCGGCTGCCCGTGACGATGATCGTGTCGGCCTCGCTCTCCACCGCGGGGTCGCTCCCCTGCGCGAATGCCGGCATGGAGGCAGCGGCGGAGAGCAGGAACGCGGCACGACGCATCGGAAAAGCCACCAGATACCCCTTTTCGATTTATTGATATATTGTATCACTCCTGCCGGTTAGACGACGCGGGGTCAAGCGAGAGGAGCCGAGGTGAACGGGCGAAGAGCATTCATAAGCCTGGTGGGCGGCGCGGTCGCAGACGCCGCCTGGCCCGCACCCGGAGAAATGGTCCGCGCAGGGAGAGATGCGATGACCGACCGCTACGACGTCGATCGCAGCCTCGCGAACTTCGACGCCGCTTATTATGGCGCGATGACCCAAACGGTCGCTGCTGCCTATCGCCAGCACGGTGAGTGGGTGAACCGCCACAATGCGTTGTTCCTGCGCAGCGCCCTGCCGGGCCTCTCACGGGACGCGCGGTTGCAGCCCGCAACCGACAGCGTCGCCGACTTGATCGGAGCACGATCAGGCGAGGTCGCCTTGTGCGCCGGCGGCACCGAAGCGCTGTACGCCCTGATCGTGAACTACCGACCGCTCAAGGCTGGCGATGCCGTCATCACAGCCGACATCGACTATGACGAGATGCAGTACGCCATGGCGCATCTCGCCTCGGCGCGGGGCGCCACGCAGGTTCACGTCGCCCTTCCCGAGCCATCGACGACGGCGAACATCCTTGCCGCCTACGAGCAGGTGCTACGTGACACGCCTCGTGCCCGCTTGCTGCTTCTGACGCATGTCTCCAACCGCAGCGGTCTGGTCCTGCCGGTCCGCGAGATCGCGGCGATGGCGAGGGCACGAGGCGTCGACGTCATCCTCGACAGCGCGCAGTCCGTCGGCCTGCTGCCCGTGGACGTGGACGAGCTCGGCGTGGATCTCATGGGCTTCAGCCTCCACAAGTGGGTGGCGGCCCCGCTCGGGACAGGCGCGATCTACGTTCGAGCGAGCCGGCTGGCGGACATCGCACCGTGGCTCGGTAACCACATTCACGACGAAGACGACGTCCGGGCTCGTGTACCGACCGGGACCGTCGATTTCGCGGCAAGGCTGACGATACCCACGGCGATCAGCGAGCATCGCGCGATCGGGCCGAGCCGCAAGCTCGCTGACCTGATCGGGAAGCGCGAACACTGGACGAGTGCGATCCGTGACTTGCCTGGCTTGCAGATCGTCCATCCCGAGGAGCCCGGCCGTTGCGCCGTCATCGGTGCCTTTCGTCTTCCCGGTCAGCGGACCTTGGAGCAGGCACGCCTGGCGCAGCAGCGCTTCGTCGAGAAACATCGGGTTCTCGTCGTCGCGAAACAGGGACTGGCTTCAGGCCCCGTGTTGCGCGTCACTCCATCCTTGTTCAATACACGTTCCGAACTCGGGAAGCTTGTCGACGCAGTTCGATCGGAGCGGAATCTGTTCGCCTAGCCATTAAACCGAAGACGCGACCTAAAAGATAGAAGTTCATGCAAAGGTATCTTTCGTCACAGCTAGTTTGCTAATTTGACATACCAATCAGCTAATTCTTGTCCTTCGAAGATCTAATCGATACGCCGATGGCGAATTAGGAAGCTGAACAGATCACCTCCTAGACGGCCGCCTCTCAGGCCTTTGTGGCTCGTGGCATTGTCTCGCCTAAAGCCTGGAAGGCCGCGCCTCGTATCGCACGATGGCCGACCCTGCCCGCCGGTGCAGCCACCCGACAGTGAACGGGGCTCAACGTTCCGGCGCACGACGGCAACCATCCATCGATACAGTATCTCATCACACGTTGAGTTCAGCGAGACGCCGTGGTGACGTCTGGGCAAGACGGAGGACGCGGGGACATTGAGCATGATGAACGTCGGACTGAGCACAGCCACGCGCTGGTACGCCGCCTTCGCACTCGTCCTTGCAACAGTGACCAGCGCACCAGCGCATGCGACCGACGCGCGGGACGACGTCGACGCGGCCGCCGGCTCCGCGGTAAGCACTGTGGCCCCTGCAAGGCGACCTGCCGTTCCGGGATCTCTTCGACCGGTGGAAAGCGGCGGATCGCCCGCCACGCTCTGAAGCGTCGGTGCCGTCGCAGCGACCGCTCGACAATTTCCGCTATACATCCCCTTTCGGTATGCGCAGCGACCCGTTCGGCCATGGTACCGCGATGCACGCGGGAGTCGATCTGGCCGCCTCGACCGGGACGCCGGTCCATGCCACCGCCGACGGGATCGTCAGCCGGGCTGAGCGTGCGCGCGGCTACGGCAACCTCGTCCAGCTCGACCACGGCGCCCGCATCCAGACGCGCTACGGACATCTCTCGCGCATCCTCGTCACCGCGGGGCAGCGGGTGCATCGCGGCGACGTGATCGCGCTGGTCGGCTCGACCGGGCGCTCGACCGGGAGCCACCTCCACTATGAGGTACGCGTCGCGGACCGCGCGATCGACCCGCTAGCGTTCATGGCGAGCGGCGACGAGCGGCTCGCGCTGCAGGAGACGGTCGGCCCGGCCGAGGCGTCCCCGGTCGCGGTCGGCGGGCCGAAGCACGGCGAAGACTAGGCTCCTCGCCGGACGTCCTGCTTGAGGATCGCTGCGGCGGCCGCGTGCGGCCGACCGGCCAAGGCTATTGCCCTCTCACATAGCGGTCGAACCACGCGACGGAGCGTGCGCGGACGTCCTTCGCCTGATCCGCGCCGGTGACGCAGTGGCCCGCGTCGGGATAGACGACGAGGCTCACGGGCACGTGGCGGTCGCGCAGCGCGTGCCACCACTCGATCGATTGGGTCGGCGGCACCTCGATGTCGCGCTCGCCGACGTAGATGAAGGTCGGCGTCCGGGCGCTCTTCGCGTGGTAGATCGCCGACACCTTCTCGTAGGCGGCCATGTCGTCGTACATCGTCTTGCCGAAGAAGGGCAGCATCCACTGGTCGATGCCGTTGGTGCCGTAGTAGCTCACCCAGTTCGACAGGCCGGCGCCCGCGACGATCCCCTTGAAGCGGTTAGTCTGCGTGTTCGCCCACATGGCCATGAAGCCGCCGTAGCTGCACCCGGCGAGGCCGAGGCGCGCGTCGTCCACGGGTGCGACCCGCTCCACCGCGTCGATCCCGGCGAGGATGTCCCGCAGGTCGCCGCCGCCGAAATCGCGCCGGTTCGCCGTGGTGAACGCCTCACCCTGGCCGTAGCTGCCGCGCGGGTTCGGCAGGAACACGTAATAGCCCGCGGCCACCAGTGCCGCGTTGAGCGAGGTCGGCGCCAGATAGGTCGGCGTGGTGGCCGCGGCCGGGCCGCCGTGCACAACCGTGATCATCGGCGCCTTGCCCGCGACCGGTGCGCGCGGCGCGAGCAGCCAACCCTGCACGTCATAGCCCTCGCTGGTCCAGCGGACGCTGCGAGCGGCCGCGCGCGCCGGCAGCGAGTCATTGTCGTGGGTTAGCTGGCGCAGCGCGCCGAGCGGCCCCGCATAGATCGCGGGCGCGTGCGTGAAGTCCTGCAGCACCGCGGCGGCGACGCGCCCGTCGGCCGAGAAGACCGCGCGCCCGTCGCCCGCCGACGCGGTGACCGCGCGACCGTCGGCGCGTGCGATCGGCTGGCCGGGCCGCAGCCTGCCGAGCTGCACCTCGTCGCCCGACAGCGCGACGGTGCGCAGCCCGCCTGCGGTCCAGGCGATGGTGGTGACGGTGGACCGCGCGCCCGCGGTGACGTTGGCGGGCGTGCCTCCCGCCAGGGGAACGGTGAAGACGTCGCCGCCGATCGAGCCGAAGTCGCTCATCAGCCCGCCGATATAGGCCACGGTGCGGCCGTCGGGCGACACGCGCGGCTGGTTGAGCTGGGTGGTCGGTCGAGCGATCGACCTGACCGCGCCGGTGCGCGCGTCGATCGCGTCGAGCGTCGCTACCCACCAGTTGCTGTCGCCGTTACCCAGCGCGGTCGTGGCGACGAGGGTGCGGCCGTCGGGCGTCCAGTCATATTCGTAGACGTAGCGCCCAGCCGGCGACAGCGGTGTCGCCGCGCGCGCCGCGCCGTCGATGTCGACGATCGCGAGCCGCTGCTCGTCGTTCCGCTCGCCGATCTCGCCGACCTGGCGGACGCCCGCCTGGGTCGCGCCCGACTCCTTCGCGGCGCCGAGCGTGATCAGCAGCGCGACGCGGCGGCCGTCGGGGGAGACCCGCGGTGTCTGTGCGATCCCCGCCACCGTGGCGATGAGGCGCGGGGCGCTCGCGCTCGCGTCGGCGCGAAGCAGCCGAACGCCGGGGGTGGCCGGATCGCGCGCGAGGAACAGCAGCGCGCCATCGGGCGCGAAGGTCAGGCCGGTGTAGCTGCACGTCGCGCACGGGTCGATGGTGCGGACGATCGCGCCATCGGCGACGCGCCGGATCGTCACCGCTCCGTGGCCGCCGCCGCTCTCCACCGCGGCGACGCGGTCACCCGTCGGGGCGAGCGCGAGCGCGCCATATTGGTGGATCACCTGCGCGGACAACGGGGTCGCCGCGGCCAGGAGGGGCAATGTGAAGAGGATCAGACGCATCGGGCTTCCTGGTAGCGATCGAGGATCCAGCGTCGCGCTAGCGCAGGCGCGCCGCAAGGGAGAAGCGGTGAGTCAGCCTGCGGGACGGGGCACCGCGCGCGAGCGATGGCTTCTCCGGCGCGCTCGCGCCACACGCACATACGCGCCGACCACACTGTGAGGCCAGGCGCCGACACCCTGTCGACGCTTCTCGGGAGCAGCGTGCTCATGCGGCATCGCCGACCACGCAGGACACTCCCCGATGCGTCATCGCCCGCCAGTTCGCGACGTGGCCGATCGCGAGCAGGATCGCGCCGAGCGAGCTCATCGCGCGCTCGACGGCTTCACCCTCGATGACGAAAGCGGCGAACCCGAGCAGAGTCAGTCCGACTAGGGCCATCAAGCCGGGCCACCGGCGGCGATGGCGCCGATGACCGGAGAGCAGCGCGAACGCGCTGAACGGCAGCGCCACGAGAAAGGCGATCGGGTGGAACGTCTCCGGGATGGTCACGACCGCCGCGAGCAGCGGCAGGGCGAGCAGGAGAGTCGGCAGGACGAGACAGTGGACGAGGCACAGCGCGGAAGCGACCATCGCCGCGCTGTCGGCGAGCCGGACCCAGCGCCGCGTGCGCGGCCCTTCCGCGACCTGCGGGAGAGTAGTGGACATTGTCTTCCGTTCAGCTAGAAATATGGGATAGTGTATCATACCATGACCTTAGTGACAGATGACAAGTCTCTTTCAAGCTGCCCCCTTTCGGTTCGTCGCGTCCAAACGCATCGGAATGTCTCGTCGCAACGGGCCGCCGAGCGATGGTCCTTGCTCGAGATCGACGCAGCGCGCACGCCCTTCCCGGATAAATGCCACGCATACCGATGGGTGATCGAGCATGAGCCGTACCCACGTCCTCCTCGGCCTTACCCTCTCCTGCCTCGCGTCGCTCGGCGTGGCAGCGTCGCAGCAGAGCCGGGGCTTCCTGGCGGACGGCGAGTTCGACGTCGTGCCGGTCCTGGAGCCGGCGCCGGCGAAGGGCGACCCACGTTACGAGACCGACCGTACGATCTTCCGTGCGACCCGCGCCCTGAAGGGATCACCGCGCTGGCAGCTCGCCACCGCCGACGCCGACTACAGCGTCCCGGCGCTGATGAACGACTTCAGCTGCGCAGCGGGGGTGCAGCTCACCCCGCAGAGCGCCCCCAAACTCGCCGCCCTGGTGCAGCGCGCCGGTGCCGACACCGGCGCGCAGACCGGGCACGCCAAGGAGGTGTTCCGGCGAGACCGCCCGTTCGTGATCGATCGCGGCCCCGTCTGCCAGGCGCCCGCGCAGCTCTACGACGAGCGAGCCCACCACATGAGCTACGACTATCCCTCCGGACACACGACATGGGGCTGGACCTGGGCGCTGGTCCTCACCGCGGCGATCCCGGAGCGCGCGCAGGAGATCCTGACGCGCGGCCGCGCCTACGGCGACAGCCGCTTCGTCTGCGGCGCGCACAACGAGAGCGCGGTCGAGGCCGGCATGCAGTCCGCCTCCGCCACCATGGCGCTCGTGTCCACGAAGCCCGCCTACCAGGCCGCGCTGGGCGAGGTCCGAGCGGAGCTGGCGGCGCTGCGTGCGGGCGGCGCCGCCCCGGCGCGCGACTGCGCCGCGGAGGCGCGCCTGCTCGAGCAACGCGTCATGCCGCGACTGCCGCGCTGATCCGCCATCGTCCCGTACATCATCGCCGGCTGACATGGCCGGGGCGGCGCCTACCGCTGCCAGGGTCGGACCGCCGCCGGCAGGCGCCAGATGCCACGAACGCGACTGCGCTTGATCCTGACATGCGCCCGGGGGACTATCGCCCATTGGACCAGAGCCTAGCCGGCGTACCGCGTGACCGCCAGCATCAGGGCGATCCCCGCCAGCACCGCCCAGGTGGTACGGAGCCGGCCGTCCCTCGCGAGGCTCCGCGGCAGCAGCTCGCAGGCGCCGATGTAGAGGAACACGCCGGCGAAGATCGCCAACAACGGGGTGAACACCGCGTCCGGCAGCCGGATCAGCAGCCCGATCAAGACGCCAGCGAGCGGGGCCAGGCCGTTGACGACGAGCCATCTCACCGCCAAGCCGCGATGCGCTATGGAGAGCGCGAGGCTCACCGTGTTGACCCCGTCTGCCAGGTCGTGCGTCAGCACCGCCAGCGCGACCGCCCAGCCGATCTCCGGCGCGATCTGGAAGGCCATGCCCATCAGCAATCCGTCGAGGAAGCTGTGCAGCGTCAGGCTGGCTGGTCCGAGATGGGCCTGCCATCGGCTCCGCTTCTCCGCCGTGGCCAGGAGGCGGCTTAGGAGCAGATAACCGGTGAAGCCGAGCGCCGCCAGCGCGATCGTGCTCCGATGCGTGTAGCTTCGCTCGCCGAACTCAAGTGCCTCGGGCAGAAGGTCGAAGAAGGCGACTCCCAGCACGACCCCCGCCGCGATTGCCAGGATCGCCGTCATGCGATGGGCCAGTCGGAACGCCAGCACGCCGCCGGCGATCGTCGTCAGGCTGGCCGCGACGCCGAACGCGAGTGGGACGAACGGGACGGTCAACGACAGCACCCCGGCAGCGCCACCGCTGACGTATGTGGTCCGCTCCACCTCGATCGCGCACCCGAACTCATTCCGCCCTGACCCATAACGCCGCCGCGCCGACGACGCGCGGCGTTACAACGTAACTGCGTCACCGGGCTAGTGTCGTCGCTCGCGCTCGTCTCCCGCTTGCAGCGCGTGGCTCCGTGAGCAGTCGGGCCAAGGGCCGGTTTCGGATCGCAGCGATCCCGCGCGGTGTTGCGTCGCGGCGCCGAAGCAGTATGGAATGTTGCAACATACCAATCATCTCGATGCCGCTGGTTGTCGCGCCCCAGGAGCCCGCATGTCTTTCGCTTCCGTGTCCCGTCCGCGTCGTCCTTCCGCTCTCGGCCTGGCGCTCGCCTTTGGCGCCGCCCCACTCGCCGCTGAGGCGCAGGAGAGCGCGGAAGAGCGGACCGACATCGTGGTCCTCGGCACGCGTCGCGCGGTGGATCGCACGCTCTCGTCCGATCCCGCGACCGAGCGCATGTCGCAGTCGAGCCGCTCGCTGGAACGCGACGTGCTCGAGGCCGCCGGCACCTATCGTCTGAGCGACGCGCTGGAGCTGGTGAGTGGCTTCAGCCAGCAGAACAACCGCGGCGGCGTGCTCGACAATTTCGCCATCCGCGGTTTTCTCGGGACGCCCGACGGCGGCGCCGAATCCTACGTCGACGGCTTCGTCGCCAACCGCGGCATGGCGCCGCCGCGCGACCCTGCGACGGTCGAGCGGATCGAGGTGCTGAAGGGGCCCGCCGGCGCGGTATTCGGCGACGTTGACCCGGGCGGGCGAGTCAACATCGTCAGCAAGGTGCCGAGCTTCACCCCGCGCGCCAGCGCGGTCGCGTTGTACGGGTCGTTCGACACGCGCCGGGTCGAGCTGGACGCCACCGGGCCGCTCACCGACACGATGGCCGGCCGCATCGTCGTCGCCGGGGAGGACAGCGAGGGCTGGCGCGACACCGTGACGCTCCGACGCCGGATCGTCTCGCCCTCGCTGACCTGGGCGCCGAGCGACTCGCTCCGTCTCACCTATCTCGGTGAGTTCATGCAGTTCGACACGCCGTTCGATCGCGGCGTGCCGGCGGTGGGCGACGACGCCAACGCCGTGCCGCGCGAGAATTACTACGGCGATCCCGCCAACGGCCTCACGCGCTTCCGCAACGAGCGGCACCAGCTCACCGGCCTGGCGCGGCTCGGCGCCGGCTGGTCGCTGAACGGCGGCGTCGTCTGGCGTACCGGCACGCTGAAGGGCTTCTCGGCCGACCAGTCGCGCATCGTCGATACCCAGGTGTGGCGCCAGCGCCGCTCGCGCGACTTCGCGGTGGACGATCTCTCCGCGCGGCTGGAACTCGCCGGCGAACTCGGCCGCCACCAGCTGAGCCTCGGGCTCAAGGGCTATCGGCTGACCTACGGCGAGCGCTGGATGCGTCGCAATCCCAGCGCGACCGCGCCCTATGCGGTCGATCTCTACGACCCAGCGTCGAGCGCCGGCGCGATCGCCGCACCGCTGCTGCCGTTCACCAACAACGACGAGAGCCGCTGGGCGGGCACGATCTACGTCCAGGACATGTGGAGCGTCACCGATCGCCTCACGCTGGTCGGCGGCGCGCGCGTCGACCCCTATCGCCAGAAGATCGTCAACAACACGACCGGCGGCGTCGGTCGCATCGTCGACGCCCCCGTGAAGTTCCGCGCGGGCGCGCGCTACGCAGTCGACGACCATCTCTCGGTCCACGCCAACTGGGGCGAGTCGTTCCTGCTCAACTCGGGCACGGGCCGAACCGGCGAGGGCTTCGCGCCCGAGGAGGCGCGCGGCTACGAGGTCGGGGTCGCGAGTCGCTGGGCCGGCGTGGACGTGGGCCTCACCTGGTTCGACATCGCCAAGACCAACATCCTCACCACCGACCCGCTCGACGCCGGCTTCAACGCGCCGGTCGGTGAGCTCAACAGCCGTGGTGTCGAGGCCGATCTCTCCGTCCGCCTCGGTCGCCGCTGGCAGGTCGTCGCCAACTATAGATGGGTCGACGCGCGCAACGACGACAGCACCTTCGCGACGCCCGCGGTGCTCGGCGTCCCCGAGCACGCGGGCACCTTGCTGGTCGTCCACCGCCTCCCCCTCGCCGGCGGCGAGTGGCAGCTCAGCGGCGGGGTCGCCTATGTCGGCGATCGCGCCGGGTCGCTCGATGCCACGCCGCTGGTCCTCCCCGACTATGTGAAGGCGAAGGCCGCGGTAGAGGCGCCCGTCGCGCCCGGGCTGCGCTTCCGGCTGGAGGCGGACAATCTGTTCGACGCGCGCTACGCGGCCAGCTCTTATAGTCGGCTGTGGATCTATCCCGGTGCGCCCCGCACCGTCCGCGCCTCGCTGCGGCTCGACATCTGACCGCCGCAACAGCGGAAATGATGTAACATTGCGCCTACCGGCAAGACGGATGCGAGAGGAAGACAGCAGCATGCCGACCGACGACGCCCCGCGAATCCTGATCGACGAACTCGTCCTCTCTTACGGGGCACGCCGCATCCTCGACGGCCTGTCGCTGCGCATCCCCGCCGGCAGCATCACCGCCCTGCTGGGCGGCAACGGTGCCGGCAAGTCGACCACCCTGGCCGCGCTGCTGGGCTTCGCGCGGGCGCAATCGGGAATGATCGCGGTCGACGGCATCGACCCGGCCGCCGCGCCCGACGCGGTCCGGCGGCGGGTCGCCTACCTGCCCGAGAACGTCGCCCTCTACGAGCACCTCACCGCCGTCGAGAATGCCGACTATCTGCTCGCGCTATCGGACGAGCGTCACGGTCGCGAGGCGATCACGTCGGCACTCGCCGCCGCCGGCCTGCAGCGGGACGCGTGGGACCAGCGGCTCGGCGGCTTCTCCAAGGGCATGCGGCAGAAGGTGGCGATCGCGGTCGCGCTGCTCCGCGAGGTGCCCGTGCTCCTGCTCGACGAGCCGACCTCTGGGCTCGACCCGCGCGCGACCGCCGACTTCAACGCGCTGCTGGTGGCGGTGCGCGATCGCGGCACCGCGGTGCTGATGGTGACGCACGACCTGCTCTCCGCCGCCGACATCGCCGACCGCATCGGCTTCCTCGAGGGCGGCAGGATCGTCCACGATGTCGCCGCGGCTGGCCCGGCGCGGTTCGACGTGCGTGCGCTGCACGCGCGCTTCGCCGTCGCCGCAAAGCGCGACGCGGCATGAGCGCGCTCACCCTCATCGCTCGCGACGAGCTACGCCTGATGCGGCGCAACCGGGTCGCGGTGATCGCGCTCGCGCTGCTGGTGCTGCTGTCGCTGGCCGCGACGCTCAGCTCCTGGGCGCACCAGCGCGCGAGCGCCGACCTGCGCCTCCGCCACCAGCATGAGGCGGAACATGCCTTCGACGCCCAGCCGGATCGTCACCCGCACCGCATGGTGCACTACGGCCACTTCATCTTCCGCCCGCTCGGCCCGCTCGCCGCGTTCGACCCCGGGGTCGACGCCTTCACCGGCAGCAGCATGTTCCTCGAGGGTCACCGCCAGAACACCGCCAATTTCGGCGACGTGCGACAGAGCTCGCTGCTGGTCCGCTTCGGTCAGCTGACACCGGCCTTCGTCCTGCAGGCGGTCGCGCCGCTGCTGCTCATCTTCCTCGGCTTCGGGGCGGTCGCGCGTGAGACCGAGCGGGGCACGCTGCGTCTGCTCCTGCTGCAGGGTGTCGGGCGGACGCGCCTGGTAGCGGGCAAATTGCTGGCACTCGGCGCCGTCGCGCTCGTCGCGGGTCTCCCCGCGATGGTCGGCCTGATCGCCATCGCGGCGCAGCCGGGCGCGCTCGCGCTTCCGATCGCCACGCTGGCGCTGGGCTATGCCGGCTACCTCGGGCTCTGGGTAATGCTGATCATGCTGGTGTCGGCGCTGGTGCGCCGAAGCCGTGACGCGCTGCTGATCCTGGTGGCGCTCTGGGCGGTGACGGTCGTGCTCCTGCCCCGCGTCGCGCCGGACCTAGCGAGCGCCGCCGTGCCGCTCACGAATCGTCTGCAGACCGACGTCGCCATCGCGCGCGACCTGCGCCAGCTGGGCGACAGTCACGATCCCGAGGACGCCCACTTCGCGGCGTTCCAACGCGCGACGCTGCGCCGCTTCGGCGTGACGCGGGTCGAGGACCTGCCCGTCAACTACAAGGGTTTGCTCGCGGTCGAGGGCGAGCGGCTCACGTCCGCGCTGTTCGACCGCTACGCCGATCGCAGCTACGCCGCGCAGGACCGCCAGAACATGCTGGTCGGCATCGCCGGCGTGCTGAGCCCGGCAATCGCGCTGCGATCGCTGTCGATGGCGGCGGCGGGTACTGACTTCACGGGTCACCGCCGCTTCCTCGAGCAGGCGGAGGCCTATCGCTACGATCTCGTGCAGCGGCTCAACCGGATGGAGGCGGAGGCAGTCAGCTATGCCGACGATGTCGCCGAGGACGTCGACGCCGATCGACGCAAGCGCGTCTCCGGCGACAGCTGGGGCCGGCTCCCCGACTTCCACTATCGTGCGCCGAGCGGCGCGGAGCTTGCGGCGCGAGCCCTGCCCGGGCTGGCCGTGGTGCTCGTCTGGCTCGTCGCGGCGGGCGGCGCCCTCGCCATGGTCGCGCGCCGTCTGGGAGACCGCCGATGAGGCTCTGGGTGCATGAGGTGCGGCTGCTGCTCCGCGCGCGGCTGACCGTCGTCGTTCTCGCGCTTCTCGTGGCGCTGACGATCGCCGCCCTCGCTGCCGGCGTGGCCGAGGTGTCGCGCCAGCGCGCCGCGATCGCGGCAATCCCTGCGGCGCAGGCGGAGGATATCGCCGCCGTCGCCGCCTATGTCGATCGCAGCAAGGACGCGGGGAGCGCGGCCTATTACAGCTTCCATCCGACGTGGGACTCGCCCGCGCCGCTCGCCTTCGCCGCGATCGGCATGCGCGACGTGTCGCCCTATATCCTGCGCGTCCGGGCGCTCGGGCTGGAGGCGCAGATCTACGACGGCGACACGTTCAACCCCGAGCTGGCGCTGCCCGGTCGCTTCGACTTCGCCTTCGTGCTGGTGTTCCTGGCGCCGCTGTTCGTGATCGCCTTGTTCCACGACATGGTGTCGGGCGAGCGCGAGGCCGGCCGCTGGCGCATGCTGGCGGCGCTGCCGCGGGGAGGCACCGCGCTGACGCGGCGGCGCACGCTGCTGCGCCTCGCGCTCCTGTGGCTCGCGCTGGCACTGCCCTTCGCCGTGGTCGCGGCCTGGTCGGGCGTCCTGCTGGGATCGATCCTCGCTGTGACGCTCGTCATCGCGGCCTATCTGCTGTTCTGGATCGGCATCGCGGCGCTGGTCGGCCGGCTACGCTGGAGCTCGGTGGCAAACGCGGCGACGCTCGCCGCCGGCTGGCTGGTGCTCGTGCTCGTCGTGCCCACGCTGGCGCACGTCGCGATCAACCGCGCGGTGCCGGTGGCGCAGGGTGCGGAGATCGCGCTGGCGCAGCGCGAGCAGGTGAACCACGCCTGGGACATCCCGCGCGAGGAGACGATGCGGCGCTTCTACGCGCACCATCCGCGCTGGGCCGACTCGCCGCCGCTCGGGGCGGCGTTCCACTACAAATGGTACCTCGCCTTCCACCAGGTCGGCGACGAGAGCGTCGCCGCCAGCGTCGCGGCCTATCGCGACGGTCTCGAGCGCCGCGACGCGCTCGCGCGCGCGCTCGGCTGGGCGCTGCCATCGGTCGGCGTACAGGCGCTGCTGACCGGTCTGGCAGAGACCGACCTACGCGCGCAACTCGCCTACCAGGATCGCATCCGGGCGTTCCACCGCCGGCTGCGCGAGTTCTATTACGCTTACCTGTTCCACGATCGTCCCTTCGGCGCGGACGACTTTCGGCTCGCACCGAGCTACGAGGATGTCACCCGCCCGAAAGGCATGGCGGCGCGGTTCGTGACACCCGCCGCGATGCTCGACCGACGCCCTCTCGCGCCGCCCTCCTCCTGATCCTGACGCGCCGAGACCGGCGCTGCCCGCGGACGCGATGTCCGCTGGCAGCGCCGGGAGCGGTCAGAGGCCGAAGCGCAGCGTCGCGCGCAGGTCGCGGCCGGCGAGCGGGGCGAAGTCCTTGAGGAAGCTCGCCGCTCGCCGCGCGGTCACGTCGAAGATATTGTTCGCGCTCAGGACCAGCTGGGTCTTGCTGTCACGTCCGAAGGGCGAGAGGCTCACGCTGGCGTTGACCATCGTATAGTCGTCGGTCCGCGTCTCGAACGGCGCAGTGCGGTTCTGATCGAATGCATGTTCCACCTCCGCGCGGGCGGTGAACCGGTCGCCCTGCGCCTCGAGCCCGCCGAGCACGCGCGGCGCCGGGATCCGCGGGACCGGACCCTGGTCGACGATGTTCGCGTGCACATAGTCGCCCAGCACGTCGGCGTTGATCCGCGTGGTACCCAGGGTGAACAGGTTGGCGGAGAGATCCGCCTCGAAGCCGTAGTAGCGCGCATCGGCCTGCTGGTACTGGAAGCACGGCAGATCGACCTCGCGGTCGATCGCGCCGAACTGGATCGCGGCCGCCTCGCACACCGCCTGGTCGGTCTGGTTCTCAGAGATATAGTTCGAGAACCAGTTGTAATAGGCCGACGCGTCGAAGTTGAACCGATCGTTATGCGCGTGGAGCGTGGCCTCGAGCCCCCAGCTGCGCTCCAGCCGGAAGTCGGCGCTGCCCAGCTCATAGGCCTGCGTGCCGGCGTGGCCGCCGTTCGCGAACAGCTCTTCCGCCGACGGCGCGCGCTCGGTGTAGGAGCCGTTCAGACCCACGCGGATCGCGTCGGAGAGACCGTAGGACGCGCCCAGCGACCCCGAAAAGGCGCCGAAGTTGCGGCGGCCGGCGAAGAAGCGCTGGTCGGCGTCGTTCTTGGCGGTCAGGTCACTCCACTCGTAGCGGGCTCCCGCCTCGGCTTTCAGCGCACCGAAGTCGAGCTGCTGCAGCGTGAACAGGCCGGTCTGGTTGGTCTCGTTGCGCGGCAGGAAGGCCTCCTCGCCGACCACGTTGAACTGGCGGTTGAAATATTGGACGCCCGACGCGCCGGACCAGGCACCCTTGCGCGCCTGGACCAGCTCGAGCCGGCCCTCGAGACCGTTGTTGTAGAAGGCGGTGCCGACGCTGCCGTCCTCCTCCAGCTCGAAGTGGCGATAGGTGGCGTGCCCTGCCCGGATCCGGATCCGGTCGAGGAAGCCGCCGCCGGTTTCGACCTCGCCGCGCAGGTCGACGCGGTTCTGGACGACGTCGAGGCGCGGGGCCTCCTGCTCCTGCCCCACCTCGGTGGCGTAGCGCAGCGGGATGCCGTAGAAGCTGTCGTAGTGGCTGTAGCTGACGCCCAGCTGCCCGGTATCGGTGATGATGCTGGCGCCGGCACCCGCGGTCCAGGTCTCGGAAAAGCTGTTCGGCAGACGCTTGCGGATCGCGGCACTCGCGGCGAAGTCGATCGGCTCGTCGGTGTCCTGCGGCAGGCCCACCTGGCTGAGCGCGGCCGCGCGCGCCGCCGGCGAGAGCGCGTAGCCGCCGATGCGCAGATCGTCGGTCTTCAGGTACGAGCCGTCGGCATGGAGGACGAGGTGCTGCCCGACCGCCACGTCGCCGGCCATCTCGCCCGACCGCTCGCTGGCGGCCGAACCGTAGGTGGCGATGCCGTTCAGCCGATAGCCGTTCTCGGGCACGCTGCGCGGGATACGCGAGTCGATCACGTTGACGACGCCGCCGACCGCCGACGAGCCGAACAGCAGCGCGCTCGGCCCGCGCAGCACCTCGACGCGCTCGGCGAGCAGCGGGTCGATGATGACCGCGTGATCGACCGACGTATTGCTGACGTCGATCGAGCCGATGCCGTCGGTGAGAACGCGGATGCGCTCGCCCTGAAAGCCGCGCAGGATCGGGCGCGACGCGCTGGGACCGAAGGACGTCGCCGAGACGCCGGGTAGCCGCGACAGCGTCTCGCCGATCGTCGGGCGCAGGTCGCGCGTGAGCGCCTCGCCCGTCAGCACGGACGTGCCCTGCAGCACGTCTCGCTCGCTTCGCTGGATCGGCGCGGTGACGATGACGTCGCGGCCCACGGCGGCCTGACGCGACGAGGTGCGGACGCTCGCCGCGCCGCCGCCCTGCTCCATGCTCGTGACTCCGGTGCCGCCCGAGCCGGATTGGGTCATCGCGGGTGCGGCCAGCACGAGCGCAACGATGCTGACGGATGTTCTCATGACGATCTTCATTCTCGATTCCCCGATCCCTGTCGTCCTCGCGTTATGCGCGATGTTTCGTTATATCAACGCCGTTGTGACGTTATATTGCCATGTAGCCGGCGAGACGTGATTGCGGTTGTCGGCTGGCGTGCATAAATAGGTTCATGGCCACCATGCATCATCACGTGGATCTCAGCGGCGACGCCTTGCTGACGGCGGCCGCGGCCGCGACCGAGTCGGCCGGTCAGCAATGGACGGCGATGCGCGAGAAAGTCTTCGCCGCGCTGACGAGCTTCGACAAGCCGGCGTCCGCCTATGATATCACCGAGGCCCTGTCGAAGACGGAAGGGCGGCGGATCGCCGCCAACAGCGTGTACCGCATCCTCGACCTGTTCGTCGCCGCCAACGTGGCACAGCGGATCGAGAGCGTTAACGCCTATGTCGCCAACGCTCATCCGGGATGCCGTCACGACTGCATCTTCCTCATCTGCGGCGAGTGCGGCGACACGCAGCACGTCGACGACGAGGACGCTGCGGAAGGTGTCCGACGGGCCGCCACGCACTCCGGCTTCACTGCTCAACGTCCGGTCCTGGAGATACATGGCGTGTGCCGTCGGTGCGCGCCGAGCGACTGACGAGGGTCACGCGACAGGGCGGCCGAGGGGTTGCCGCATGTTGCATCATCACATAGGTGAGCGCCGCGGGGGGCCGACCGCTGGAGGGTGGCGGGTCGGTGCTCCGCTGGTCGCGCGCCGTGTCACGCGCGCGGCGCTGCATGTCCCCGCCTTCGATCATGGACGTCACGCCTTGCTCTCACGCGCGATCACGCTCGCTCTCGTCTCGCTGTCGCTGATCGCCGCGCAGGGGCCGGCGCCGCTACCACCCGAGCTGCCATGGCACGGCACGAGCGAGGCACTCGTCGCCGCACCGGAAGACCCGTGGATCACCCCGGCGGAGACGTCCGCGTTCCGGAGGACGCCACGCTACGCCGAGGTCCGGCGATGGTTGGAACGGCTAGATGCGGCGTCGCCGCTGATCAGCCTCCACAGCTTCGGGCGCACGACCGAGGGGCGCGAGCTGCTGTACGTCCGCGCCAGCAAGGGCGAGGCCGACAGGCCGGTCGTGCTCGTCCAGGCGGGCATCCACGCCGGCGAGATCGACGGGAAGGACGCCGGGCTGATGCTGCTGCGCGACATCGCCCTGCGCGGCAAGGCGAACCTGCTCGATCAGGTCGACCTGGTCTTCGTGCCGATATACAACATCGACGGTCACGAGCAGATGAGCGCGTACAACTTCGTTCATCTGCGCGGCCCGGCGGAGAAGGGGCGCGACGGCAACGCCCGCGACATCGACCTGAACCGCGACTACGCCAAGGCCGACGCGCCGGAGACGCGTGCGATGATCGGGCTGATCAGGTCACTCGACCCGATTTTGTACGTCGACTGCCATGTCAGCGAGGGCTTCGACATGCAGTACGACATCACCTACACCTACGCCGGCTGGGGCACCTACGCGCGGCACCGCGCGACCGCGGGTTGGCTGGAGACGCGGTTCGGCCCGGCCGTGTCGAGGGCGCTGACCAAGGCGGGGCACCTCCCGATCCTCTACCCCAGTCCGATCGACACTCGTGAACCGGCGAGGGGCATCCGACGCAGCCCGGAAGGTCCGCGCTACTCGACCGGCTACGGCGACTTCATCGGCGTGCCGACGGTGCTCGTCGAGAATCACATGCTCAAGCCATACCGGCAGCGCGTTCTCGGCACCTATGTCCTGCTCGAGGCGGCGCTCCGGATCGCGGGCACCGACGCCGCCCGCGTCCGCGCGGCGAAAGCGCGGGATCGCACGAGCCGGCCGCGCGAGCTGCTCACTCGCTGGGCGCCCGCGGCGCAGCCGATCGGCTGGGTCGAGCGGTTCAGGGGCGTAGCGTTCGACACGTACCTGTCGCCCGCTTCGGGGCGGCAGGAGCAGCGCTGGCTGGGTCGACCGATCACCTTCCGCATGCCGGTCATCGGCCAGACCGCGACCGAGACCGTGCGCCTGCCCGCTGCGTGGTGGGTGCCCGCCGCGCAGACCGAGGTAATTGATCGCCTGCGCCTGCACGGCATCCGCCTCGACCCGATCGACGCGCCGCGACGGCTGACGGTCGATCGCGTCCGCCTCGTCGATCCGGCGGTGTCGCGGCCGAGCGAGGGACGCTATCCGGTCACCGCGCGCTTCGTCCACGAGGCCGCCGAGGAGGTGATGCCGGCGGGCAGCGTGCGCGTGTCTGCGGATCAGCCGCTGGGTCTGCTCGCCGCCGCGCTGCTCGAGCCGGAGAGCCAGGACTCGTTCCTGGCGTGGGGGTTCTTCCCGGAGATGCTGTCACCCGCGCCCAGCACCGACGCGTTCGTCCTCGCCGCGCTCGGTGACCGGATGCTGGCGACCGAGCCGCGGCTGCGCGCCGAGTTCGACGCCGCGCTGGCCGCAGATCGCGCCCTCGCGGCCGACCCGGACGCCCGCCTCGCATGGCTCTACGCGCGCGCCGGGCCGGGGCATGCCTTCGCGCTGCGCTACCCGATCGCGCGCGAGCCGAAGCGGTAGGGTGACCGGGCGCGCGCTGACGCGTCGGTCGTCGAGACCGCGCGAGCTCGCGATCGCGCGTGCCTGCAGCCTCAAGCCGAAACGTCTGGAACATGGAGCGGCCGCAGCGCGCGCATGACGCAGCGCGATCCGTTATCCGGCCTCGCGGCCTACACGCCGCCGGGCAGCACCGTCAGGCGAGCGTTCGCGAGTGCCGGCGAGAAGAGAGCGACGCTGCCACGCGCCCCACGTGACGGCGGAGAAAGACGAAAGCGCGACGCCCCAACATCGTCGGCCAGGCCGCTTCTCTCGCCCCGCTCCGTCCCTGGTACGAACAACAGATCTCGCCCGGCGACGCGCTTCGCGGGCGGCCTAGAAGCGTGATGACGCGAGAGCCGCGTCCGCCCGGCACGTTCTCCATCCGCTCCGCCTCCACGATCACCGATCTGTCAACTTAACTTTATATCATCAACTTGCCAGCTTCGGGAGACCCGCGCTCGTGTCGATAGGCGGGGTGAACGAACGGCAATCCGTGGCGACTTGGCGCGCGTCGAGCATCGTGCTGATCGCCTGCCTAGTTCTGAGTGCCCTTGTCCTCAACGGCGTCACTCGCGTCGGCCACCAGTACGGGTCTCATCGTGCCCCCGCGGCCTATCATCCTGATCGCCCCGTCACCGCCTCCGACGAAGCCCAGACGTGCGCGTTCTGCGCCGCCGCCGCGGTGCTCGAGCCGTTCATGCCGCCGCCGTCGCCCGTCCTGGTCGCGCCGCGCGTGCACCAGGCCGCCGCTGCCATCGTCGTCTTGGCCGTGGGTCAGCGGTACTCGCGCGCGCACAGCTGGCGCAGCCGAGCGCCACCTGCGGCGACACCGACCTGACCTGACACTCACGGAGCGCGGCCTCGCCGATCCGCGCGCCGCTGGCCGACCACGGTGACATCCTCGGAGATCATATGCGCCCTTGCCTACTCGCGGGCGCGGCCCTCGCCGCGCTCCTGCCCGCCTGCGCCGCCGCCCAGCAGGCACCAACGACCGACAGCTCTTCCCCGCGGGTCACGTCAGCCGACACGAGCCGCGACATCGTCGTGACGGCCTCGCCGATCAGTCACGATCGCGACGACACCCCCGCCATCGTCGCCAAGGTTGACTCGGAGGACATCCTCCACCGCGGCGGCGCCAGCATCGCCGACGCGCTCGCGCGCGTGCCCGGTATCTCGGCGACGGGCTTCGCGACCGGTGCCAGCCGCCCGATCATCCGCGGCATGGACGCGACCCGCGTCCGCATCCTGGAGGATGGCACGAGCTCGTCCGACGTGTCCGACATCGGCCCGGACCACGGCATCCCGATCGATCCGCTGGCGGCGCGCAGCATCGAGGTCGTGCGCGGCGCGGGCACGCTGCGATATGGCAGCCAGGCGATCGGCGGTGTCGTCAACGTCCTCAACAACCGTGTGCCCACAGCACTGCCGGACAAGCCGCTGTCGGCCGAGCTCGACGGTACCTACGGCACCGTCTCCGACCTCTACCAGGGCGCGGCGCTGGTGGACGCCGCTGTCGGCAATCTCGCGCTGCACGCCGACGGCTTCGGCCGGCACGCGGGCGATTATGACACGCCGCTGGGCGTGCAGCAGAACTCCTTCTTCCGCGGCTACGGCGGCGCGCTCGGCGGCTCGTATTTCTTCGGCAGCGGTAATGACAGCCATGTGGGCGCCGCCATCACGCAATATGACGCCAAATACGGCATCCCCAGCGACAGCACCTTCATCGACATGCGCCAGACAAAGGTGATGACGCGCTCGTCGTTCGGGCTCGGCTCCGGGCTGCTCCAACGCTTCAATCTGGACGGGAGTTACGCGACCTACACGCACGACGAGAAGGAACCCGACGGCACGGTCGACACGACATTCCGCAACAAGGAATATAACGCGCGGGCGGAGCTGCTGCTCAGCCGGATCGGCTTCGTCGACGATTCCGCGATCGGGGTGGAATACCAGCACCGCGACTTCTCCGCCATCGGCGAGGACAGCTCCTACCTGTTCCCCGCGACGCTGGAGAGTGTGGCGGGCTACCTCTTCACCGATACCCGGATCGCCGACCGCCTGCACCTGGAGGCGAGCGGGCGCGTCGAGCACGTCAGTCTGAGCGGCACCCCGCGTTCCGACGTCTATGTGACACCGGACTTCACGCCGCTGAGCGGCGCGATCGGGGCGCTCTACGAGATATCGCCGGCGATCAAGATCGGGGCGACCTTCTCCAGCACCGGGCGCGCGCCAGCGCTGACCGAGCTGTTCGCGCGCGGGGGTCACGATGGGCCCAACACGTTCGAGACCGGCGATCCCGGCCTCCGGATCGAGCGGTCGAACTCCCTGGAAGGCACGCTGCGCATACGGTCGGGCGGGTTCCGCTTCGACGGCAGCGTCTACAGCAGCTGGTTCAGAAACTATATCTACGGCGACCTGACCGGCCGCGTCTGCGACGACGACGGCACCTGCTCGGTCGACGGCGACGGTGACCTGCGCGAGCTGAACTACAAGCAGCAGGGGGCGCACTTCCGCGGCGTCGAGGGCGAGGCAAGTTACGACCTGGTCCGTACCGAGCACGGTACGTACCGCTTCAACCTGCTGGCCGACTATACCCGAGCGACCCTCGACGACGGCAACAACGTCCCGCGAATCCCACCCTATCGCGTCGGCGGAGGGCTGAACTGGCAGGGTGATCGCCTCGACGCGGGGTTCAACCTGATCTACGCCGGGCGCCAGAACCGCTATGGCACGTTCGATACGGTCACTCCCGGCTATGTCGCGCTGGACGGGCAGCTCGCGCTGCGGCCCTTCACCGCCCACCCGAACGTCGAGCTCGCGCTGGTGGGGCAGAACCTGACCAACGACGTCCAGCGGCTCGCCACCGCGCTCAACAAGGACGAGGTGGTGATGCCCGGGCGGCGGCTGATGGCCACGCTCCGCATCGCGACCAACTGATCCGCCCGCGCCGGAACAAGGACCGGCGCGACTGAAGCGGGCGGCGCGCCGGCATGGTGCGCCGTCCGCTTGCGAGCGCTCGGCGCACCGCTTACGACGAGGTTACATCATATCCTCATCTGCTGGGAGCCAACGTGGCCGCACGCCTTATCCTCGCCGCCACGACGCTGACCCTCGCGGCGACCGCGACGGCAGACCCGTACCAACCGCGGAAGACCTTCGCGCCGTTCGACATGCCCCAGCCGGTGAACCGGTATCGCGGCAGCAATGGGCTGCCCGGCCCCGATTACTGGCAGAACCGCGCCGACTATGCGATTCGCGCCACGCTCGACCCTTCTAGCAAGACCATCACCGGGTCGGTCGAGATCACCTACAGCAACAACAGCCCCGACGCACTCGACGTCCTCTGGCTGCAGCTCGATCAGAACCTCTACCGCGACGGCTCGCGAGGCAGCCTGTCGCGCGGCGGGGCGCCGGCCGGCACGACCGCGGGGATGGCACTGGACGCGGTCTCGGTGATCGTCGCGGGGCGGGAGGCGACCGTCGCGCCGCTCGTCAGCGACACGCGTGCGCAGCTCCGCCTGGAGGAGGCGCTTCCCGCCGGAGGCACGGCGACGATCCGGTTACGCTACCATTATGTCGTGCCGTCCGAGTCCTTCGGCGGACGGACCGGCTGGCTGACGAGCAGGTCGGGCGACATCTTCTCCGTCGCGCAATGGTACCCGCGCATGGCGGTCTACGACGACGTGCACGGATGGGACACGCTGCCGTATCTGGCGCAGGAGTTCTACCTCGAATACGGCACCTTCGACTATTGGTTGACCGTGCCAGCCGACATGCTGGTGGCGGGCTCGGGCGAGCTGATGAACCCGGAGGAGGTGCTGTCCGCCGCGCAGCGTTCGGCGCTCGCGCGTGCGAGAGGGAGCGACGCGACGGTGACGATCCGGTTGCCGGCCGAGGCGGCCGCGCCACGAAGGACGACCGGCGGCACCCGCACATGGCATTTCCGGATGAAGGATACCCGCGACGTCGCATGGAGCGCGTCCACGGTCTTCGCCTGGGACGCGGCACGAATCAACCTGCCGGGGGGCGGCGTCGCGGTGGCGCAAAGCTTCTACCCGCCGGAGAGCCAGGGGCACGACCGCTGGGGTCGCTCGACCGAGTATCTGAAAGATGCGGTCGAGCGTTTCTCGGCGAAGTGGTTTACCTATCCCTGGCCGAACGCGATCAACGTCGCCGGCCCGGCGGCCGGGATGGAATATCCCGGCATCGTCTTCGACGGCATCGACGACGCCGGCAAGGAGCTGTTCTGGATCACCGCGCATGAGATCGGCCACGGTTGGTTCCCGATGATCGTCGGCTTCGACGAGCGGCGGCACGCGTGGATGGACGAGGGCTTCAACACCTTCATCGACACCTACGAGTCCGACGAATTCAACCACGGAGAGTATGCGCCCAAGCGCGACAGCGAGTTCGCTCCCGGCGGGGGCAACCCGGTGGACGAGATCCTGCCAATCCTCGCCGATCCGAAAGCGCCGCCCATCCTCTCGCGCTCCGACACCGTGGTGGAGGCCTATCGGCACCCGGTGACCTATTTCAAGTCGGCGCTCGGCTTGAAGCTGCTGCGTGAACAGATCCTGACACCGGCGCGCTTCGACCCGGCATTCCGCCGCTTCATAGCCGCCTGGGCCTTCAGACACCCGAAGCCCGCCGACTTCTTCCGGGCGATGGAGAGCGAGGCCGGGGAGGATCTGAGCTGGTGGTGGCGCGGCTGGTACGCCGAAAACTGGCAGATGGACCTCGCCGTCGGCGGGATCGAGCGGGCCGCCAGCGGCGCGCCTCTGGTCCGCGTCGAGGCGCGTGACCGGTTGATCATGCCGGTCACTCTGCGCGTCACCTACGCCGACGGGCACACGGCCGACGTGCGGCTACCTGCCGAGGCCTGGATCCGCTCGCCCTCGGTCGCGGTCGCCGTGCCCGCCGGCGTCGTCCGCTCGGCCGAACTCGACCCGGACCACGTCCTTCCCGACCGCGATCGCTCCAATAATAGGGCGGCGACGTGAGCACCGAGATGCCCGTCGCCGACGCTGACGGGCGCCGGCCCTCGCTTCGATACCGCACCGTTGAACAAGGAGCCTCGTCATGCGCCGTGGCGACGTCCTCGTTCTGCCCGCCGCCACGCTGGCGACGCCGCTCCTGACGCAGACCGGCCGCCCGGCACCGCAGCCCGCCCCGGCGGGCGATGATGGTCAGGGTGACGCCCCGCCCGCACCCGCCCGGCTGCCCCGCCGCTGGGTCGAGGGCGAGGAGCGCTTCGTCCGGCCCTACGTCCAGGCGAGCGCGCGCGGCGTGCGTCACCGCGCTGAAGCGGCCGAGTGGAAGCGCTGAGCGTCGGGTAACGCGCTACAGGCGGGGGCTTGGCAGGGCCTCACCACGTCGACAGCGACCATCTCCGCAAGTGCGCTTCTGGTCGAACTGCGTCAAAGATGGTTGCGAGGAGTGGCGGCGACCAGCAGCAGATACAACACGTTACAGCTTCATCGTTGACTTAATGTTACAACGTATCTCATTCACGTCACCTCGGTGGGCGGAGTGAAATCATTGCAGTTGGTACGGATGGGGCGACGCAGCACGACGCTGCTCGCATCGGTAGTCTTCGTTATGGGAGCGCCGGCGGCGGCGTCGGCGCAAGACGCGGCGGTCGAGCCGGAACGTGAGGAAGCGGGAGACCGGCACCTCCGCTCGACGCCGAACGACATCGTTGTCACCGGACGCTCGCTGGAAAGCGACGCCACGATCCTGCCGGTCGAGGTGCTCGCCGGCGAGGAACTGGTCCACCGACGCCAGGGTGGGCTAGGTGAGACGCTGGCCGGGCTGCCGGGTGTTCACCTCGACAATTTCGGTGGTGGCGCCTCGCGCCCGGTCATCCGCGGGCAGGCGCTACCTCGGATCGAAGTCCTGACCGACGGAGCCAACCTGTTCGACGTGGCCTCCGTGTCGCCGGACCATGCGATCACTACCGACCCGCTGCTGCTCGACGCGATCGAGATCCAGCGCGGACCGGCGGCGATCCGCTACGGCGGCAATGCTACCAACGGCGCGATCAATCTCATCGACAGCAAGGTTCCGAAGACCATCCCCGTCGGCGGCCTAAGCGGCGCAACCGAGGTTCGCTACGGCACCGGGGATGAGGAAAAGACCGTTGTCGGCCGTATCACCGCCGGCGTGGGCCAGTTTGCCATCCATGCCGAGGGGGCACGCCGTTCGGCCGAGAACTACAACGTCCCCGACGGATACGGCTCGGACAAGCTGCGCGACTCGTTCGCGGAGAGCACCAGCTACTCGGTCGGCGCGTCGTGGATCACGGCTAAGGGCTATCTCGGCGCCGCTTATTCACGTTTCGAGAGCGAATATGGCCTGCCTGGCCACAGCCACGTCAACGGCGTCTGCCATACCCACGGACTCGACCTGCATTGCGAAGCGCATGGCGGGTTCGAGGATCCGTTCGGCGGTCCCGACTGACGTGACCCCCGTTTCTTCATCCACTTGGAACTAGAGGCCGGCCCCTCGAAGGGACGGACGGAATGAAACGGAAGCAGTTTTCGGAAGAGCAG
>NZ_JACHZH010000008.1:0-146100 GCF_014193405.1 Sphingomonas sp. BK069
GATGCTGCCAGGCGGGTTGTGCAACACCGCCCCGAGGGGCACCATAATAGCCCCGGACTCCAGTTATGACTGGTAGAGCTTTGGGGAGCACGTCAATGGGGAAACGGGAATGGTTGGGCTGAACCAATGGCCGATTTCGGGAAAACAGGTTGCCTGCCTGAGCGTCTAAGTTTGGGCGTAACGGTCCCTGGCAGCGGGAATCGCTCGGGTTAGCTGTCGTTCGCGGATAGGTCGGCGTTCGTGGGAACGGGCGGCGAGGCGGGCGATCGGCGAAGCCGCTTCGCTACTCGATCTGAACGGATCGTCGAAAAATAGCCGAGTCCAGCCATTCCGCGGACGTGTATCCAGACCATCAACGCGAGATACGCGAGAAAGCCGGCCAGAAGGAGCGCAGCGCTTGTCCTATAAGACCGCTGCTCCACCAGGGTGGCTGGAATCAGCAAGATCGCCGCAGGCGTGAACGCGATCAGATGATGCCGTAGCGTCGGCCTCCCAGCCCAACCGACCCGGATCCAGTCCCTGTCGATGATCCGGCGCAGACGGTGACCCAGCGTTGCCATCTCACAACCCTGGCGCGCGATCCGAATGTCTGCAAGTAGGCGAAATCAGACGTACGTCTTACCGCTTCGGCAGGCGCAGTCGCAGAAGGCGAGCTGTTCCCATGCTAGCGATGCAAGCAGCGTCCCAGAGGATGGATACGAAAGCGACGAAAATCTCGCCAGCGATGAACGTCCCATAGTAGCGGTCTGTGGCAAGCTCGACCGGCTTACGTGCTCCAGGATCATCGGACCTCATTGCGCTAAGGTGTCACGATGCATCGGTGTCCGCAACTGGCAGGGAAAGCGGACGCTAAAAGCCGAACCAGCTGAACGCTGCGATGCCGAGCGCGACCGTGCCGGCCGTAAGCGCAAGCAAGGCGAAAATACCAGCAAGCCAAGCGGCGACGCGCCCGAAGCGGTCGTCCACCCACTCAATGAGGTGCTCCGCCAATCCTGGAATAAGGGAGTCCATGCGCCAACGCTACAGTAGCCGTTGATGTCTGAGAATGGGCGTCAGCGGTCGCGACGCAGAAAGCGGAGCAAGGCATTGATCGCCGCCCTCGCTGCGACGCCAACGATGCCCGAGATGGCTGCAGCTGCTACAATCATCTTCCAGCCATCAACGCAGGCTGCTCCGGGGGCACAATCGCCTATCGAGGCATAGATGAACGCAGCTGACAGAAGCGGCAGACCGACAACGGTCGCCAAGGCACAGCCAACCTTTCCTCCAACGGTTCCGCCGCCCTGATAGCTGGTATCGTTCTGCACAAGACTAGGCTGAATGACCGGACGCTTTCGAGCAAGCCCATCCGGCTGCGCTGAGGCGGTAAATGGGCGCGTCCGGACGTGGCTGTCGCTTGAAAAGCGCAGATTTTCAGGACCGTCCGTTTGTTGAGGCACTAAGATCCGCGCCAGAGTGCAAGGGGCGGGTTACCGGAAATACAATCCTCGGGAGTGGAGATAGCTAAACACAAATAAGAGCTGCATAAGCGCCCAGTATATGAAGAAGGCCTTGGTCCATCTTGGGTAATTCCGGCCTATTAAGATCCATACAAGAATGATTGGAGCGAGGAGCAAGCCAAGCAGGAACAAGGCGTTCCGCAATCGCCTGCCGACAGTGACCTGCGCCGAAGCGTCCATCCGTGCATCGTACAGGGCAGCTCAGTCGCCGCAAGTGGGCGCTAACGGCCGTCGCAAGCGGGTAGCGCGCGGGTACAGGAGTCGCGCTTGAGGGCGTCTTCAAGGGGCACGAACGGCATCGCGGCGGAGGGCATCTCCGCCGCGATGTCCGCTTCTGGCAGGTTAAGCGGACGGACCGATTTGGAGCGAGTGGCTTGCGAAGTGACCGTTTCAAGCTTGTGTGGTAAATCGCGGATGTTTCAACCGTGGCAGGGGCAACGATGAAGGGTGCTAGCTACAACGATGAGCTAATGCGCGCTTCGGCGCGAGTCGATGCCGCCGATCTTCTCAAAGCGGGGCGCCCAGCGAGGCGATCAGGGCAGAGCGCCAGGCGTTTGCTCCGGTACCGCAGGGTTACTGGATAGTGTAGCCCCCATCGACCAGCAGGTTGGTGCCAGTCGTGCTGCCGGCACCATTGCTAGCAAGATAGAGGACGGCAAGCGCAATCTCCTCGGGCTCGGCGAACCGCCGGGTCGGCAGCTTCGCTTTGAATTGCACGCCCGCTTCGCCTTCAAAGACGCGCCGGCCGAGCTCGGTATTGACTACCGTCGGCGATACCGCATTGACAGTGACGCCGTGGGGGCTCCACTCGAAGGCGAGCGCCTTGGTCATGCCGATGATCGCCGCCTTGGACGCCGTATAGGCGACATGCCCCTGTAGCGCGATGACGCCGGCCTGCGAGGCCATGTTGATGATGCGGCCGCTGCCACGTGCAATCATCTTTCGTCCGACCGCCTGCGCGATCAGGAACGGCGACTTGAGGTTCAAATCCATCTGGAAGTCCCAGCAGTCGACCGGCACGTCCACGGCGTCGTCGATCAGGGCGGTGCCGGCATTGTTGACTAGGATGTCGATCGCGCCGACCGCCGCTTCGATCCGCTCGACCAGCGGGGCGATTGTGTCGAAGGCGACCAGATCGGCGACGATCCCGACATGACCCTCTCCCGGCAGTCGGGCGGCCACGTCCGCGGTGCCCTCCAACCTGTCGACGAGGACGACGCGGGCACCGCTCTCGGCAAGAGCGGTGCCGATCTCCACGCCCAGGCCGCCTGCGCCGCCGGTGACGACCGCGACTTGGCCGGTGAGATCGTAGGCTTGTTTGATGCTCGTCATGGCTGGGCCGCCTCCTTCGCGGCAGAAGTGTCTCACGAGGTGTTTGGCGGACCGGCGGCGACTGAGCGTCAGCCGCGCGCGCGGCCGCCCATTCAGGCGGCGACGGTCTGCTCGAGCGGAGCCATCGGCAACGGCGGCAGGGTGCGCTGCCACGCCGATCCGTAACGCGTGTATTGGGCGGGGACGGGCGCAGGCGTGCGCAGGTCGTCGGCCGCGGTACGCGCCCAGAACGGATCCTTCAGCATCTCGCGACCGACGAGAACGATGTCGGCACGCCCATTGCGGATGATCTCGTCGGCCTGCCGCCCGGTTTCGATCAATCCCACAGCGCCCGTCGGGATGCCGACTTCGCGACGGATGCGCTCGGCAGCGGGCACCTGGTAGTTGGGGAAGCTGTCGACCTTGATCATGGCCATGCCACCCGACGAGCAGTCGATCAGGTCGATCCCCTGCTCTTTCATCCACCGTCCATAGACGACGAAATCGTCGGGCGTATTGCCGCCTTCGAGATAGTCGGTGGAGGAAATGCGCAGGAAAAGGGGGCCGTCCCACTGCGAGCGGACCGCAGCGATCACCTCGCGTACGATGCGGTAGCGGTTCTCGTGGCTGCCCCCATACTCGTCCGTGCGGACGTTCGCCTTGGGAGAGAGGAATTCGTTTAGCAAATACCCGTGCGCGGTATGGAGTTCGATAACGTCGAAGCCGGCTTCGCGCGCGCGGCGCGCGCCCTGCCGGAACGCCTCGACCACTTCGCGGATGCCTTCGATCGTCAGCGCCTCGGGCATCCGCGATTCTGGGGTGAAGGGCACGGCGGAGGGCGCGACCGAGGGCAGGTCCTCGATCGGGTACTGGCGCCCTGCATGCCCGAGCTGGGCGCCGGCCTTGGCACCCATCGTGTGGATGGTCTCTGCAAGCGCAGCCAAGCCCTCGATCTGCCCGTCCTCCCAGATCCCGAGATCGCCCACGCCGATCATGCCGTTGGGCAGGACCGCGGTCGTCTCGAGAAATACGAGACCCGCCCCGCCGAGCGCTCGCGCGCCGTAATGGACGTGGTGGAAGGTGCTGACGCGCGCATCAGGCGTCGCCGAGTGCATGCACATCGGCGACATCGCGATCCTGTTGCGAAACTCGACGCCGCGAATGGTGATCGGGTCGAACAGCTTGGGCATGGCTAAATCCTGTGTCGTTTGGAATTAGCTGCCAAATATTATGCCCGTCTGATCAAACAATACGGGCAAATCTTGTACGTAGTTCGCTATTGTATAGTGCTTGGATGAACCGCCGAGGTCACGCGGCTTCCACCGATCGATCGTCCGCGCGAGTGCGAAGGTTGCGGCGATCGAGCCATCCACGACCCCAGTCGCCGAGTTGAAGCAGGATCGGACCGATGGTCCGACCTTCCTCGGTCAGCGCATATTCCACCTTGGGCGGCACGACGGGATAGACGGTGCGGGTGATGAAGCCGTCTTCCTCCAGTTCGCGGAGCTGGTTGGCGAGGAGGCGGGCGGTCGAGCCCGCGCAGTGCCGCTGGAGCGCATTGAATCGCGTCGTTCCATCCTGCAACAAGTGAAAGAGGATCACACCCTTCCAGCGGCCGTTCAACAGGTTCAGCGAGGCCTCGATGGTGCAGGCTGGGACCGCATCATAGTTCCGGCGCTTGGGCATCGCTCACTCCACACTACGCTATTGGCCAATACGTCCCATGTAGTCCTTCCCACACTTCATTCAAAGTCCCGCATGCCGACTGCCGGTACGGGGCGGTTCGCTAAAGCGAACTATGTACGACCGTTTGCAGTATTGTGGAAATCGGAGGTGCGACCGACCTGATGCTTATCCGGGCAAGGGGCAGTCATGAAACGGAAGGATAAGCGATGAAGGCGGTGGGATACACCAGAGGCGAATATCGGGAAAGCGTCAGCCTTCGCTAAACCCGGCAGCGCCAAGATCGTGATGCGCGATGCTCGCCGCCAAGGCGTCGATAAAGACCCGTACCTTTGCCGAGAGGCTGCGATGGTTGGGATAGACGGCGTGGATCACGGTCGGGTCGCGCCCGATGGTCGGACGCAGTTTGACGAGGCGGCCGTCCGCCACGAAAGAGCGGGCGAGAAAGTCCGGCAGGTGTGCAATCCCGGCACCGGCCAGCACCACGGGGAGCAGGGCAGCGGCGTCAGAGATGGCGATAGCGGGCGGCAACTCGATCCGGCCGGCATCGCCTGGTGCCTCGTCCAGGTACACGGTCGTCCGGTCATGATAGCCGATCAGGTTGTGAACCGGCAGGTCGACAGCGCGGACTGGCGTACCGCGCGCTGCGAGATACTCTGGGCTGGCGCACAACCACGTCTCCGATATCAGCAGCCGACGCGCTATGAGGTCGCTGTCTGCCAAAGGGCCCACCCGGATCATCACGTCGGCCGGCTCGGCCGGCATGTCGATGAAACGATTTTCGATCGCCAGCACGACCCGGACCTGCGGGTAGCTGGCCATGAACGCCGGGAGCATCGGCGCGACCAGCGCGGTCGCGATCGTGAACGGAAGGCTGACCCGGAGCGATCCGGCGGGGACGTTATCGAGGCCGTCGAGCGCGGCTTCGGCTTCATCGACGTCGGCCAGAATGCGTAGCGCGTGAGGGCGGAAATGGGTGCCGGCGTCGGTGAGCCGCAGATGCCGGGTCGAGCGATCGATCAGGATCACACCGACATCGCGCTCCAGCCGGGCAAGCGCTCGGCTGACTCCGGACTTCGGCAGTCCAAGGGCGCGCGCCGCGGCGGATACGCTCATCAGGTCGGTGATGCGCGCGAACGCACGCAGGTCGGAGAATTCCATGCTCGTTTCACTTCCCGCAACACCCTGTCGCGGTCAGACAGTCTAATCATGACGAGGTGCAACGACTATCCTGTCTCTCGTCACGCAGCAGGAGGAGCGAGGGTATGGACAGCGGGCAAATTGGACCGGTGGTGGCCGTCGCAGGTGCTGCGGGCGATTTGGGGTTCCGGATCGTCAAGGCGCTGATCGCGAAAGGTGCTTTCGTGCGCGCACTGGTCCGGCGTCCGGTCGACAAGCTGGCTCTCGGACGTGTCGAGCAGGTTGCGGTCGATTTCGACGACGGCGTGGCGCTCACCGGCGCGCTCACCGGAGCGACGTTGGTGGTGTCCGCGCTGAATGGCACGGCGCCGGTGATCCTGGGTGTCCAGGGGAAGCTCCTCGATGCCGCCGTGGCGGCGCGCGTGCCGCATTTCGTGCCGTCCGACTTCAGCCTCGACTATCGCGCCACACGGCCTGGCGACAATCGCAACATGGACCTGCGTCGCACCTTCGCTGCCCTGGTCGACGCCGCGCCGATCCGGGCCACCTCGATCCTGAACGGACCGTTCGCGGATCTGCTTGAAGGCGAGGCGCCGATCGTGCTGCATAAGCTGCGCCGCGTCCTCTACTGGGGTGACGCCGACCAGGTGTTCGACTTCACGACGAAGGACGACGTCGCGGCCTTCACCGCAGACGCGGCGATGGATGCGACGGCACCACGCTATCTGCGCATCGCCGGCGATCAGATCAGCCCGCGGGGGCTGGCGGCGCTGCTGACCGAGATGGATGACCGGCCCTGGAAGCTGCTGCGTGCCGGTGGCATCAGTCGCCTGAGTGCCGTCATTGCCATCGTGCGTGCACTGACCCCCAACACCGACGCTCCATTCCCGGTCTGGCAGGGGATGCAGTATCTGCGCGACATGTCGACCGGCCGGGGCAAGCTGCACGACCTCGACAATGGGCGCTACGGCAAGACCGACTGGGCGCGCGCCGCAGGCGTCCTTGCCCCCACGCTCTGAGCCTCCGATCTTGGCGAAAGGACAATCACGTCATGACCGATATCATCGCCCCATTCCCGATCCGGGTCACCGATGCCGAACTGACCGACCTCGCCGATCGGCTCGCTCGTACCCGCTGGCCGGACGCCGGCACCGTTACCGATGGCAGCCAGGGTCCGACGCTTCCCGCCATCCGACACCTCGTCGAACGCTGGCAGCAAGGATATGATTGGCGGGTGGCCGAGGCGCTTATCAACGCCTGGGGCAGCAGCCGCACCGTCATCGACGGGACCGGCATCCACTTCCTCCACATCCGCTCGCCCGAACCGGACGCGATGCCGCTGCTCTTGGCCCACGGCTGGCCGGGGTCGATCCTGGAGTTTCGCGATCTGATCGCGCCGCTGACCGACCCAGCTGCGCATGGCGGCGACGCGCGACAGGCGTTCCATCTGGTCATTCCGTCGATGCCGGGGTTCGGCTTTTCCGACAAGCCGGCCGAGCCCGGTTGGACTGTCGGCCGGGTGGCCGGCGCCTATGCCGAACTGATGCAGCGGCTAGGCTATGGCAAGCACTGGGTCGCACAGGGCGGCGACTGGGGCGCGGCGGTCGTGTCGGCGCTGGCGCACATGCGCGCGCCCGGCCTTGCCGGTATCCACCTCAACATGGTCATGTTCCAGCCGACCGACCAGGAAGTGGCGGAGGCGTCGGCAGAGGAGCAGGCGATGCTCGCCGACATGAAGCGGTATGAGGCCGAACAGTCCGGCTACATGAAGCTGCAGAACACCCGCCCGCAGTCCGTCGGCTTCGCACTGGCCGACTCCCCGGTCGGTCTCGCGGCCTGGATCTACGCCCTGTTCCAGGACGTGACCGACAGCGGGGGCAAGCCGGAGCGGGTGATCCCGCTCGATCATATGATCGACGACATCATGCTCTACTGGCTGCCCAATGCCGGGGCCAGCTCGGTAAGGTTCTACTGGGACAATGCGCAGGCGCAGGGAGGTATGCCAAGCGATCCAATCCCGGTGCCATCGGGCGTCAGCATGTTCCCGCGCGAGGCGCTGCGGCTGTCGCGTCGCTGGGCGGAGAAGAGGTTCGCCAAACTGCTTCACTACACCCAGCCCGATCGTGGCGGCCACTTTGCCGCGATGGAAAATCCCGCGGCGCTGATCGGCGACATCCGGGCGACATTCGCTTTGGAAAGGTGATGTCATTCTCGATTGGGAACCCATAGCGGGACGGTCGCCCCGACGATCGCGCCGACAGCCGATCGGGGCATCACCTTTCCCAAAATCTGTTCCCGATTGCTCTGTCCCGAAATGACCTTTCGGAGACGGAGAAACGGGAAAGGTCGCGCTTAGCGAATGGCCGCTATCCGGAGCCCAGATTGCCCGCCTGAACGACCGGGTTTGGGCGGTAGCGACGCATCAGTCCGCCCGGACCAGCGGCACCTCGTCGATCCGCGTGGTCCATGCCGGCGAGCGGTTCGCGGCCCGCATCTTCCAGTCCCGGCGAAAGCCCTGGGCGGCGGGCACCGCTGTGAACTTGCCGAACCTGCCGTTGACCTCGTCCAGGGCGTTCATCAGCCGCTCGCGACGTCCGACATCGCCCTCGAACAGGGTGCGCGGGCGCAGTTCGGCCGCGATCAGGTCGTCAAGCATTACTCCCGCCTTCGTGTAGGCGAAGCCGTCTCGCCACGCGGCCTCTACGCCACGACGCGCCGCCGCGAGCAGCTCGAGCGAGTCCGCGGTCATGGGGTGCAGCGTCATGCGACGCATGCCCTGGTACTGGCCCGCCCCCACCTTGAACCGGTTGGTGTGGAAAAAGACCGTCAGCTGCCCAGCGACGAGGCCATGGCTGCGCAGCTTCTCGCCGGCGCGCATCGTGTACTGGGCGACCGCACCCATCAGCGTCTCGAGGTCGAGGACCGGCGTGCCGAAGCTGCGCGTTACGGCCATGCCCCTGCGCTGAGGCTCGATCACCTCGACCGCGCTTGCCGACACGCCCTGCAGCTCGGCCACCAGCCGCTCGAGCACCACGGTACCGAGGCCACGCGCCTGCTTCAGCTGCATATCCCGGATCTGCCCGGCCGTCGTGATGCCGAGTTCGGCTAGCTTCGTCGCCGTGGCGCGCCCTACGCCCCACACGTCTCTGGCCGGGAAGCGATCGAGGACCCAGGTCCTGAGCGTCGGATCGCGCAGATCGGCGACGCCGTCGAACAACGGGTTCTTCTTGGCCGCCGCGTTGGCGAGCTTGGCAAGCGTCTTCGTCGGCGCGATGCCTACGCACGTCGGTATCGTCGTCCAGCGCCGCACCTGCTCCCGCATCGCGTTGGCGTGATCGACGAGGTCGCGGCCGGCGAACGGCTCGAGGTCGAGGAAGGTCTCGTCGATCGAGTAGATCTCGATCTCGCTGGCGAACTCCTCGACGGCCGCTACGACCCGCCGCTGCATGTCGCCGTAGAGCGTGTAGTTGGACGATCGCACCACGACGCCGTGCTTGGTCAGCCGATCACGTATCAGGTGGATCGGATCGCCCATCTTCACGCCAAGCGCCTTCGCTTCGCTCGATCGCGCGATGGCGCAGCCGTCGTTGTTCGAGGCCACGACGACTGGCACGCCGTTCAGGCTGCTGTCGAACGCGCGCTCGCAGCTTACATAGTAGTTGTTGCAGTCGATCAGCGCGACCGTGCTCATCGGCGATAGCGGCGCGCCAGCGCGACGACCACACCCCAGATCTCGGTGGTCTCGGTGACGGGGATGCGCTGGTATCCCTCGGCTTCCGGCACAAGCCACAGGCGGCCGCCAGCTCGCCGCAGCCGCTTCATCGTTCGGTCGCCATCCACGAGCGCGACGACGATGTCCCCGGGACGGGCCTCGACGGCCCGGCTGACCACTACCAGGTCGCCGTCCGAAACGCCCGCCTCGACCATCGAGTGTCCCGACACCCGCATGACGTAGCTGGCGGCCGGGTGGTCGATCAGCCAGGCGGCTAGATCGATCGGCTCTTCCATGTCGTCCTGTGCCGGTGAGGGGAACCCAGCCGGGGTGGTCTCCACGAGAAGCCGTGCCTCGCTGGGCACCATGTGGAACGGCAGCTCGTGCAATGTCAGGGGCGGCATGATCTCTCCCGGTACGCTCACCCAAGCCGTTGTAGGATGGGGTGAACATTTCGGGAACAGGTCGCGCGAAGAAATTTAGACGGCATGTGCCGGGGCGGTCGGGCCGAAGCGCTCTAATCGTCGGGCTGCCGGTCTCCGGGCAGCGGATGCTCACGCGGGTCAAAGCCGACAACCATGTTACCGTCGTCGCTGACGCGCAGAGGCCATCGCGCCTGATAGCGCTCGCTACCGAACCGCACGTCCTCAATGGCGAGGTGCGGGTCGCAGCTGTCCTCGCCATCGACACCGAGAATGTACGCGGGAAGGGGCACTCGGCGGGCGCGGCCGATCCAAGCGAAGACGAGATCGGGCTCGGTCAGCCCCCAGTCGTTGCACCAGACGTCGTTCGTGTCGTCGTAGTCGAGACAATCCCACGCCCACCCGCACGCCTTCATCTCCGCGCGGTGGTCATCGACCCGCGAGATCGTGAGGTCCTTGTCGATGCGATAGGCGACCATCGTCCCTCCTGCTGGGGCAACCGGATACCGACCAGATCTCACCGATCCGTCAAGCGGCGGGTGGCGAGCACGAGCGCCCGCGCCGGTGCGATCCCAAGCCGTCTCGCTTCCGCGATCCAGCGCCACCCCTTGTGCGGCGAGACGAACGACAATCCAAGCGAAAGGAAAAGAGAAATGGACGGCATCGACCTGTCCGGCGTCGACCCCGTGCGTGTCCCTGAGGCTCGCCGGCGTATAGAGGCAATCCGCACCTATATGGGCATAGGAAATCCGTCGACAGCGGACGCCGTGCGCATAGGTGAGAGCGTCGGACTTAGCCGCTGGCGCTTCGTCAGGCTGGTGGCGGCATGGCGCAAACACCGTGACGCGAAGCTGCTGGTCATGGATCGCCGGAACGACTCGGGGCCGGCGCCTTCCATAAGCCCGGTGGTCGCCGGAATTTTGCGGGAAGTCATGCGCGAGGTCGGCACCGGCGCGACGACTCGATCGATCGCGGAGCGGCTTGAGGCGCGATGCAGCGAAATAGGCCTCGACGCACCCGCTCGACCGACGATCTGGCGAGAGCTGCGGAAGATGCAGGCGGGCGGCAGCAGTCCGGTTTCGGGACCGCCCCGTATCGTAATTGCCAGAATGTGGTTCCAACTGCCCGCGGAAGGCCAGCGCCCCGGCGCCATGCCGGTGGCGCTGATCGCCGTGATGCTACCGGAAAGGTTCATCCTGGCACGGCGCGTCTCTGTTGACCCCGACGCTCCACTCGACGTCGAAGCGCTCGTCGAAGACGTCGCTGGCTGTCAGAAAGCCGAAGGCGAAGCGCGGCCGTTGTTGATCGGATCCGACGACTGGCGTGCTGCCGCCGCGACGCTGGGCAACCTCGGCCTTCCCGACCTGCGACCTTGTCGTCGCTCGCTGCAGATCCAGATTTCGAAAGCCTTCGGCGGCAGGCTCGGTCAGCTCAAGGTCGCCTTCCGGGCTCTCACCGCGTGCTCGGACGCGAGGCCCAAGACTCGACAGGCGCAGCCACTTACCATCTCCGAAGTTATCGAGGCGATCGATACCGCCGTCCAGGCCAACAATGCCGCGGTGCAGTCGACGATCCCACCGTTCGTCATCTCGTAGACGAACGGAAACCGAGTTCGGACGTCAGTCAGCAGCCAGAATGGAAAGGGCGAGCTGTAGATCATCCGGCACCCGTCCGCCGGGTGCGCCAGGCAAAGTGGACAGCACCTCCGCATTGTGCTGCTTAACGATCGCGCCGACGGCGGCCGCCGCGTCCGGACTCGTCCATGGGGTCATGTCGCCCGCGTCCGGCATGGCCAGCCCTTGTTCGGTCCGAGCTGGCGTGATTTCTATCCGACCGACACGGGTGCCGACCACTTCGCGGAAGTACTTGCCGTATCGCTTCGGATTCTGGGTAAGCTGCAACGAGCCGCCAACGCCCGCCTTCAGCATCTTGTCGACCAATGCGATCGAGGCCGGGATGTCCGGGCCCGCCGTGACGAGCAACTGATTCATGCGCAGGGACCATGGGAGACCGGAGAGGTCCGACTCGATGCGGCTGATGGCATCTACCGCGGCAGCGCGGTAACCTGCCGGCGCATCCGGCGTCGGTCGGACCGAATATCCGAGAATCGCCCGCGTACCCTTGTCGATACAGACGAACATGATGTGAGGCCGCCCGCCCTCCTGCGGAAGGTTTATAGCGGTGCAGTCAAACCGCACCTCGCTCCCAGCCTCGCTCATGACTGCGACCCGGCGCACCTCGTCCTCGACGATACGACGTAGCTTCGGCTCGCCCGGCAGACGGGCGCCTTCGGGCAGATCGGCTGCTTCAACCATCTTGCGGACGAGCTGACTTATCTTCGCCCCGTGATTGTAGCGCACCACTTCAGCGACCACGGCCTGCAGCGCGTTTACTGCCTTCGGGTCATGGCGCGACCCTGCCGAACCGGACCCGACGGCGGCCCCCAACGCCTTGAGCCCGGGAGCCGCCCGCCAGTCCGCTGCGAGTCGATAGAAGCGGCTTCGGCTCAGTCCGGACTTCTTGACCGCTTCGTCGATGCCGATCTCGTTATTTTTCCAAAGCTCGAACGCTGCCAGCCTTCGTTCAGCGCGATCGCGTTGTGAGGGAGCCATCAGGTCCCAGTCGATCCTGTCCGCTTCGGGCAGCGACGCAGGGTAGCGAGCATTTCCATCGTTGCCGTCTGATTCGTCCATTAGCGCCGTACCAAGCCAAAGAGGGTGTTGCCTTGTGGCGCCGTCGATACCAGATGCGCGGCCTAGAACAAGTTTTTTCGAGTCTGACGCACTTTTTCCTTGCAACTAACAGCGGCAATGCGCACTTTATCGAGACTAACGCACCATGGAGGTGCGCGAGGGAGGTCTCGATGTCGAAGAAATATGATGATGGGTCGGATTCGGGAGAAACGTCGCAGGAGAATGGCTTGCCAGCGCCGCGGCGGCCGTGGTGCCGGCGTGCTCGGGCACGCACCTCGGAATACCGGCTGCGGACTTGGATGCCCCCGCTCCCGGAGGAGGACAAGTGAGCGGCGGTCGCATGATGGGCGCGACCTGGTCGGCTAGCCCGGCGGCTGGCCGCTGCATGTCGGGCGAGCCGTTCGTCCTCGACGGGCGCGTTGCCAAGGTAGAGGAACGATTTCCGTCGCCTGCCGGGCTGCAGGCCGATGCGCTCCTCATCCGCTTCGACAAAAGCGCGCCTGGCCAGATTGGCCTGCTCGGCACGACGGTGGAGTCGCTCGAGCAGCGCATCGCGCGCGGGAGGGTCCACTTCTTGGAAAGCGCGAGTTCGGTCAATGTCCGGCACGGCTGGATGGGTAACGTGGTGAGCACCACGATGAAGTGTTGTAGCGGCCGCTACGAGCCGCATGCGGAGGTGTTCGCGCATCAGCCGACGTCGCCGAGGCGATTGCCAACGAGCCGGCCGGTCGACTGTGCCGTTGATGGATTGCAGCCAGCCGACTCGAGGCTGACGAGCATGGCACAGGGCATCCATACCGATCGATCCACTCGGCCCGCGGAATGGCGTGTCGAGGTGCTCTCGCTGATCGTTTCAAGGTCGTCGATGTCGTCCAGGGAGGCCTTCCGCCACCTGAGAACAAGGTGGCGGCCGGAATGGGGCGTGCCACCAAGCTACTCGACCGTTCGTCGCTGGGTCGCGGCAAGCCGCCCTCGCGTACTCGCCCGCCCGAGCGTCCGCGACCTCGATGAGCGGCGAGCCTTCAAGTGAAGCTGAAGCCGAAAGAGGAGGCTGACCAGCTTCACCTGCCGATCCGGCGCGTGAACGAAGGTCAGGCGCTCCGTCTCGTGCATTCCGATAGCGTGGGGGCGGAAGGCGTCCGCTTCGCAGCGGTCATGCACGTCGCCGCTGACGGTGGTCCCATCCGGACCATCGTCGGGGGTCGGCACAAGCACTTCGTCGGCGAGGAGCCCTCCCAGAAGACCGGGCTGTCGAACCCCTACGAGGGGCCGACGGAACACGCTCTTATTGTCGATAGCGAGCTTAGGTCCAGAGTACTGGACTTCCGGACGCAGGCCTTCCGCCTGCGGCTGCTCGCTGGCGGCGTGGTGCGCGAATGGATCTGCGACCACCTTCGTTTCCTGCGTGTCGATGGCGTCGACATCGTCGAGGCGATCGAATGCAAGCCAAATATGGCGTTCCTCGACAACGAGGAGCGCATCGTTCAGCGGGCGGCCCGCACCGTGCTAGAAGGCATGGGCTGGCGGCACCGCATCGTCTATCTTCGCGATGTCCTTGGCAGTGGCGAACGCCAGGTCAACTGCGGCGAAATCTATGCGCGTACGACGAGGCGCGTCCCGACGGACGCGCTTGCGCGCTTTGAGAGCATGTGCGCCGCGACGCCGAACACCACCTTTCGCGACCTCCGCCTCGCGTTGGACGACGACCGGCTGCAGGGGACGGCCCATGCCCACGCGATGATCTGTGCGGGCCGGGTCGAAGTCGACCTCGACCGATACCTCTTCGATCCTGCGCCGGTGCGCCTGCTACCGCCGTCCGACTTCCACTCTCCCATCCGGTTCTGACGCTAATGAGCAGCGAGTTCGCCTTCGGCGTCGGTAGCCTGATGTCCTTCCATGGGCACGAATGTGTCTACCGCGGCGTGGCCGTGGACGGGCGTTGTCAGATTTCCGACGATTCGGGGTGGATCCTGGAGATCCCAGACGAATACGGCTTTCCCCAGTGGCCGACGCCCGAGCAGGTGCTCGGCCTTATGGCGGATGGACGCCTCCTACTCAGGGCGGAGCCGCTTGCGGATGCTACGCGGCGCCGCGCCCGTCGTGCGGAACCTACGCGCTCCGAACTCGCCAACGCCAAATGCAAGAGCAAGGGTAAGACCGAGCAGCCTCGTGATCCCTGGTTCTATCTGCGCGAGATGTCGGTGACGGCTTGGGACGATCCCGAGATCGAACGCTGTTCGCTCACCAAGACAGGCGTTCATGGCTGGTATGCCGAGAATTTCGATGTCGACGAACTGATCGCGCGCTTCGGCCGCCTGCCTAGCGACACGACCTTTCGCAAATGGATCCAGACTCGCGGCACCGAAGGCGATCGCCGCCCGCCCGACTGTGCATCCTTCAAGAGCGTCGGGACGCGCCGTCGCAGGGTCCATCCCGTGGTACTCCAGATCATAAAGCTCTGGGTCATCCGCTTCCATTCCAAGGACCGGCAATCGGTCAACGCGTTCTGGAAAAAAGCGAAAGACGATGTCGCGCGCTACATTCGTGGCGACAAGCTCGAGATCCTCGACTTCGAGAGAGCGCTGGAGGTTCCTCGGGATCCGAACAAGGTCAAGATGTGCACGCGGCGCATCTTCGCGATGGAGATCGAACGCGCTCGCGCTGGCAAGGCGCTCAGCATCGCCTTCAACCAGCAGGCGCGCAAGCAGCGCTACGGCGGCGGTGGAGTCGCCCAGGAGCCAGTCCGCTTCCTGCAGTACGTTCAGCTCGACGATACGCCTCTTCCTATGGTGTTCGTCATCGATGCGGTGCGCGGCGTCCCCGTCGGCGTGCCGACCGTGACGATCGCGATCGACGTCTTCACCCGCGTCATCCTTGGATGGGACATCACCTTCGAGCCGCCCAGCTACGCGAGCTACATGCGCGCGATGCTCCACACGGCGCTGCCAAAGCGGGTGCCCAAAGAGCTGAAATGCAATCCGGTGATCGCGCGCGCGCTCATGGAGACCTGCGGCCGCATCGTCGGGCACGTCGTGGTCGACAATGCCAAGGCACTCACGGGGCGGTCGGCACAGGACGGAGCCAGCGACGTCGGACATGGCATCCGCTGGGCCGGCGTCCACGAACCGACGCACAAGCCGCACGTCGAGAGCTGCATCGGAAAGCTGGAGAACCTGATCCGCGACGAGCTTCCCGCGGGCACCTGGGACATCCCGCTGATGCGCGAGTTCCGCTACGATCCCTCCAAGCAGGCGATTGTCACGATCGAACGCTTCCGCGAGATTTTCGCCATCGTCGTGGCGCGGTACAACACCAGCGCGCACGACGGACTTCTGGATCGTTTTCCCATCGACGTCTGGATCGAGCAGCGTGCGCAGCACGGCCTCGACATGGTCCGCGACGTCGATCACCTCCGCCGCGCCATCGGTCAGGTCGTCGAGGTGGAGTTCCGTGGCGAGGGCGCGATCATCGAGGGCCTGCGCTACGGGTCTGACGGTTCCGACGACCGTTGGCCCATTACCAACGAGGATCTGCTGTTCAATCTCGGCATGGCGCGCGGCGTAGCCGCCGACACCAAGAAGCGCACGTTCCACAAGGTCAAGTTCAAGTACGATCCGAACGACATGAGCGTCGCCTGGATGTTCGATGAGCATCGAGGCGAATACGTCGAGATTCCCTGTGCCATGCGTAGATATTCGGAGAACCTGCCGCGGTGGTTGCACCTGCGGCTGAAGGACTATGCCTCCGAGAAGAGGATGAAGTTCGAGACCGAGCACGACATGCTCGAGGTCCACACCGCCTACAGCCAGGCGATGCGTCGTGTGATGCCGGACGCCTTCGTGGCCGAGCGCCGGGCAACCGCTCGCCTCGCGGATTCTTCGCAGGGACGCGCCTACCTCGGCGATGCCATCAAGCTCATGGCCGTCGAGGGATCGCTTACCGGCATGGAGAACGTAGTCGAGCACGACACCCGCGTCGGCACGCGCGGTGATCCCAACCGAATCACGCCCCGAAGTTCCAACCGCAATGCGGGGAAGGGGGCGCGCGATCGGCGTGACGCCCCGGGCGTAACGAAGTCCGCCTCGGCCGAGATGGCCCGGCAGGACGTGGCGCAAACCGCCCGCCGCCTGGATATCGACACAGGCACGGACGGCTACGCCTGATCAACCCGCACGTGGAGTGAACAAGATGCCGAAGACCAACTCGAACCCCAGCGACGATGGTAACAATCCCGCGCGGCGCCCCGCGCCCCCGCGTCACAGGCGCGCGAAGCCCGCATCTTCGCGGCGAGCGGCGCCGAGCGCCCCAATCGTCCCCATTGTGGTGAAGCCCTCCGATCTCGCGGATCGGGTCGGCGAGGGCCTCGCGACCTTCGAGGGCATCATCGTTCCCACCCAGGCGCAGAAGACGGCCGTTCGCCAGATGCATTCCCTGCTCAAGATGGGCGAGAAGCAGCCTGAGGGGCAGCAGCGCCGTGCCTACCGCTACCTTCACCAGTCCGGCGCGGGCAAAAGCACCTGCGCGAAGATCCTCAAGGCGTTCGTCGAGGATCAGCCCGGTTATGATCCGGAAACCAAGCCTGTTCTTCACGTGACCCTGTCGACGACCGGCACGCCCAAGAGTCTCGCCAGCTCGATCCTGGCGGCCATGGGCGACAACTACTCTACGCGGGGCGAGGCCGAGCTGCTCCTGCGCCGCGTCCAGCAGGGGCTGAAGGACTTCAAGGTCAAGCTGCTAATCATCGACGAACTGAACCACTTCAAGCAGAAGAGCCTGGCTACCGACGCGGCCAACACCATCAAGAACGTTCTCTCGCTCGGCTGGGTGCCAATCGTGCTCATGGGCACGACCGACGCGCAGTCGCTGTTCGCCAACAATCGCGAGCTGAAGAACCGCTGTGCCCCGCAGGTCGTGCTCGCCCCCTATGGTGACGACCCCGCCGATCAGGCGGAATGGGCCAAGCTGCTCGCGCGGGTCGACGGAGAACTGGTCAAGCGCAACGTCCTGCGTCGGCACTCGGGGCTGGGCGAAGCAACGCTCGCAGCGAACCTCCGCCTCTGCAGCAACGGCCTAATCGGCGAATGCCACAACATCCTGATGGCGGCGCTCGAGGCAACGCTGCTCGCTGACGAGGACAGCATCAGCCGCCAGCGTCTGGTCGACGCCGTGGATGCGTGGTGCATGGCCGATGGAACGATCGATCGTAACTTCCTGAAGCTCGACGGGTCCCAGGAAAGCTGAGGTGGGACCGGTCCTGTGGGGCGTGACGCCCATCCCGACCGAAGGACTGATGAGCCTCGTTACTCGCACGGTGACGAGGAACATCCTGCCGTCGTCACACGTCCTGCTGAGCCAGGTCGGCGCGGCGCACGCCAACAATCCAACGGCTGCGTTGCTCCCGGACCTCGACGAGGAAGGGCTGGCGCAGATCCTCCGCCAGCCCCTCGCCGAGGTCAACGCACGGCGGCATCTGCCGCGCACCGACGCGGGCTATGTCGATTTTTTCGGCAACGCTGTTCGTGCGGACGAGATCGTGTTCCGGCGCAGACGATTCGGGCCGACCGCCGTCGCCTGCTCCCCGCATGCCCGCGCCCTGTGGTCTCTGAAGACCGTCCCGTGCTGCACCGAGCACTGGGAGTATCTGGTCGACGTCTGCACTTGTGGCGAGCGACAGCGATGGCAGTCCGCCGAGCGGCTGGATCGATGCGATTGCTGTAACGCGCCGCTCGCCCAAGTTCAGGTTGAAACTGTCGATCCGAGCCTCCGAGATGGGCTGGAATTCGTCATCGGCCTCATCGACCCCGATGAGGACCGTCTCAACGCAGCGCGTGCCCAGCTGCCCCCGGAGCTTTCCGAGCTGGACGGTGGGCTGGTCTTCGAACTCGCTCTTGCGGTCATGCCGCTGACGCCGGGCGGGTTCAGGTTGGAAAGAGGCGCGGAGCCGAAAGCCGTCGACTTGCCCCGTTACGCGCAGTCTTTGGCCGAAGCCGCAGATATCGTCCGGCAGTGGCCGGAGGGGTTCATGGTCGCTTTAGGCAGAGCCTTGCGTGAACGCTCCACCTCGAAGCGGAATGTCCGCTATAAGGGAGCGGCCTATTACCTTCCTGCGCTCGACAGTGAGATGCTGCCTAGCGTCGTTCGAGCGACGATCGCCAGCGTCATGTCCCCGATCACATCGACATCGGACGGATTGCCGGAGGGTCAGATCGGCATGCGTGAGGCCGCGCTTTTGACTGGTCAGGAGGAGCGCAATCTGGCGAACGCACGTCGCCTCGGACATCTAGCGATGCGTATTTGCGTGCGTGCCAATCGGATCATTCCCACGCTGGATCGCGGCGAGATCGAGTTGATCGACGATCTGCTGCACAACCGCATCGGACCGGAGAAATTTACGCACTCGCTGCATCTGCCGCAGTATGCGATGGCGCAACTGGTCGACGAGAACCTTGTCACCTGTGTCACTCACCCATACGTCGTCGCTCACCTCGGCCCGCTGCAGGTTCACGAGTCCGAGCTCAAGAAGTTTCGCGACGCTCTCACGCGTGGAGCAACCTCAGCTGACGATATCGACAATCCCGTACCGCTGCATCGTGCAGCGCGAGCCATCGGGGGCGGCGCGAAGCCTTGGGGCAGTATCCTCCGGGACATGCTGGAACGAAATATCCCGTTTTCGATCACCGGGGGATCGACCAATCGAATCATGATCGCCTCCGGCGACGCGGCGAAATTACGAGCCAAGTACGCAAATTTGTCAGATGGCGTCCGCACGCGGTTCGTGTCGCAACGCGACGCCGCCGAGATACTGAACCTTCCCCTGAAGCACAGCCACGTCATTCATGTATCGGCTCGGCGGGGTAAGAGCGCGCACCAAATTTCTTGGGCCCGAGTCCGCAAATTGGCGAGGGACCGTATCACTCTCGCAGAACTAAGCGCACGAAGCGGCATCCACCCGACTAGGTTGGAGGGTATGCTCGAGCGGGACGGTTGCCGGCGGCACGATGCGCTTGGCTGGATGCGCCGGAAGGCGCTGACGAAGATTGCCCAATACGGAGTGGGAGGTAGGGGCGGGGGAAAGCGCGGCAGCGCTGGCCTTCGTCGCTAAGCCGTTCCCTCCTGAGGTTCGCCAAAGTGACAACAGCGAACGTCGTAAGGGACAACGTCAAGAAAAATGGTGCTGCCGGTGAGGATTGAACTCACGACCTCAGCCTTACCAAGGATGCGCTCTACCACTGAGCTACGGCAGCACTTCCGACCTCGTCGGGCGGAGGGCGCCTAAGAGACGAGCCGCCGGTGATTGTCAAGGTGCCTCGCTCGCTCTAGCGCTCTTTTCATGAGCGACCGCGATGAACGGGCGGCCCGTCTGGCCGAGCAGCTCCGCCTCAACCTGCGGCGGCGCAAGGCGCAGGCGCGCGCCGGTCAGGATGCCGACGCCGCCCCATGCCCGCCGGTCAGCCCCCCGCCGCTCGATGACCCAGCGTGAAGGCCAGCGACAGCACCTGCCACACGCTCACCGATGCCGCGCCGAACAGCGCGCCTACCCCCGCCACGATCAGCGCGTGATGCGCGTACACCTTGCCTCTAGCCATATCGCGTCGTCTCCCCCCAGCACCGGCGCGAGCGTCGCCGCGACGCGGTGATGATAGGCATTGATCCACGTCAGCTCGGCGTCGGTCAAGAGAGCGGGGTCGATCAGGTCGCGGTCGATCGGCGCCAGCGTCAGCGTCTCGAAGCCGAGCATCGGGGAATCACCGCCGGGCAGCGCGCGCTCCACCACCAGCAGCAGGTTCTCGATGCGGATGCCGTACGCGCCCGCCTTGTAATAGCCGGGCTCGTTCGAGAGGATCATGCCGGGCAGCAGCGGCTCGGCCGGGCCGCCGCCCGGGTAGCTCGGCTTGGCGATCCGCGCCGGCCCCTCGTGCACCGAGAGATAGCTGCCGACGCCGTGACCGGTGCCGTGCGCATAGTCGAGCCCGGCGTCCCACAGCGGCCGTCGCGCAAGCGAGTCGAGCTGACCGCCGTTGGTGCCGCGCGGGAAGGTCGCGGTGGCGAGAGCGATATGCCCCTTGAGCACGCGCGTGAACCGGTCGCGCATCTCCTCGCTCGGCGGACCGATCGGGACGACGCGGGTGACGTCGGTGGTGCCGTCCTCATACTGGCCGCCCGAGTCGATCAGGTAGAGCTGTCCCGGCTCGATAGGCAGGCTCGACTCGGGCGTGACGCGGTAGTGCGGGATCGCGCCGTGCGGCCCGGTCGCCGAGATCGCGTCGAACGACTGGTCGCGCAGCAGCCCGCCCTCGGCGCGGAAGGCGAGCAACCGCTCGGCGGCGGACAGCTCGGTGACGCCGCCGCGCGGCGCCGCGTCGGCGACCCAGCGCAGGAAGCGGGTCAGCGCCGCGCCGTCGCGCAGCGAGGCGGCGCGATGGCCCGCGATCTCGACCGGGTTCTTGGTGGCGCGCGGCAGCACGGTCGGGTCGCGCAGCGGCAGCACGGTGCCACCGGCGCGCTCGATGCGGTCCGCGATCGCCGCGACCGCGAGCGCGGGATCGATCGCGACGCGCTTGCCCGCGAGCGAGTCGAGCGAGGCGGCGAAAGCGGTGCGGTCGTGCACCCGCACCGCGTTGCCGAGATGCTCGGTGACCTCAGCCGTCATCTTCTCGGGCGCGACATAGAGATCGGCGGTGCCGTCGGCGTGCGCCACCGCATAGGCGAGCGCCACCGGGGTGCGCGCGACGTCGGCGCCGCGCAGGTTGAGCAGCCAGGCGATCGAGTCGAGCGCGGTGATCACGGTGGCGTCCGCGCCGGCGCCGGCGAGCCAGTCGGCCACGTCGGCGCGCTTGGCGGCGGCGGCGCGCCCGGCGAGCCGCTCGGGGTGGACCGCCAGCGGGGCGGGGGAGGGAGCCGGGCGGTCGGCCCAGATCGAGTCGATCGGATTGCGCTCGACCGCGACCAGCTCGGCGCCCGCCCCGGCGAGCGCGGCGCGCGCCTCCTCGACCCACCCGCGGGTGTGGAGCCACGGATCATAGCCGACGCGCCTGCCCGCGCCGGCATGCTCACCGAGCCAGGCGGCAACGTTGCTCTCGGGCACGCTCACGAACGACCAGTCCGCGTCGGAGACCTGCTCCCGCACCTGGATCGTGTAGCGGCCGTCGGTGAAGATCGCGGCCTTCTCCGCCAGCACCACCGCCGTGCCGGCCGAGCCCTCGAAGCCGGTGAGCCACGCCAGCCGCTGCGCGTAGTCGCCGACATATTCGCTCATATGCTCGTCGGTCAGCGGCACGACGAAGCCGTCGAGGCGCTCGCGCACAAGCTGGTCGCGGAGCGCGCGGAGGCGCGCGGAGGGGGTCGGCATGGACGGCATCCGGTGTGGAGAGACGAAGCCGCGTGGCGTGCCACAGCCGCGGTGTGGCGACCAGTCTTGAAGCCGCGGAGTCGGGCTGTCATCATGTCGTCACGCCGCTGCGCGACAGCGCCGGCGCGAGTAAGAGGTAAGGGAGACGTTCAAGCGTGTTCCATCCCGACCTGATCCGGCATCCGGACAGCTGCCCGACGTTGGTGCTGAACGCCGATTACACGCCGCTGTCTTATTATCCCCTCAGCATCTGGCCGTGGCAGACCGCGGTGAAAGCGGTGTTCCTCGATCGCGTCGACATCGTCGCGCATTATGAGCGCGAGGTGCGCAGCCCCAATCACGTGATGCGGCTGCCCTCGGTGATCGCGCTCAAGCAGTTCGTGCGGCCGTCGCAGTTTCCCGCCTTCACGCGCTTCAACCTGTTCCTGCGCGATACGTTCGCCTGCCAATATTGCGGCAGCAACGCGCGCGAGCTGACGTTCGATCACGTCGTGCCGCGCGCGCAGGGCGGACGTACGACCTGGGAGAATGTCGTCACCGCCTGCGCGCCGTGCAACCTGAAGAAGGGCGGCCGCACCCCGCGCCAGGCGCATATGCCGCTGGCGATCGAGCCGATCCGCCCGACCAGCTGGCAGCTGCAGGAGCACGGCCGCCGCTTCCCGCCGAATTATCTGCATGAAAGCTGGCACGACTGGCTCTACTGGGACGTCGAGCTCGAGGCGTGACGCGTCGCGGCTGACACACACGGGAGTTTCGCGGCGCATGCGGTGGCAGATGATGGTGGCGGGGGCCGTGCTGCTCGCCGCCTGCTCGAAGGAGAACGCGGAGGACGCGGCGGATCCCGCGGTGCTGGCGAATTATGTGCCGCCGTTCGTGATGTCGCGGCTCGACTATGGCGGCGTGGTCGAGCGCCGATTCCGCCGGCTCGACGTCAACCACGACGATCATCTGACCCCCAACGAGCTGCCCAAGCGGCTCGCCGATCGATTCGCCGAGATCGATCGCGACAAGGACGGCCGCATCTCCAACGACGAGTGGAGTTCGTGGATGCTGGCGCGCTTCGACCAGCAGGACGCCAACCATGACGGCACCGTCACCAGCGACGAGCGCGAGCGCGCGCGCGAGCAGAAGGAGATGGATTTGCCGACCCCGTCTGAGGAGCCGGAGAACAACATGACGTCGGGCGACCGGCCGAGCTAATCCGCACGCCAGGCCGAGCGACCGCGTTCTGCCGCTACGGCAATGGCGCCGCCCTGCGGCGTGCGAGCAGATGCCGCCGCAACAGCCGCAGCATCGGTCGCTCGACATGATCGAACGCAAGCACCGCGATCAGCACGGCGGCGACGGTGGTGACGATGGTCAGCGCGACGATCCCGCCGGTCGTTCCCCGCAGCAGCGACAAGGGGGTGAGCAACACCATGTCGATCAGCAGGATGTGCGACAGGTAGAGGAAATAGGAGCCGTCTCCGAGATAGGCATAGCGGCCCAGCCGGCGCGGGAACCGGCCGCCGGCCTCATAGCCCACCGCGCCCGCGAGCAAGAGCACACTGGGAGCTCCCCAGGCGATCAGCGTGGGCGCGCGTTCGGGCCCGGTCAGGAGCGTCGCGGCGAAACCGACCAGCGCGAGCAGCAGCAATGCGCGCGCCGGTCGGGCGAGCCAGGCCGGACGTTCGATCGCGACATAGCCGACCCAGGCACCGGCCACGAACTCGAGAAGCAGCGGGTTGCGGATCAACGGCGCGATCGGCGCACCGGGCAACAGCACGCTGCTCGCGACACACAGCAGGAAGAATCCCGTCATCGCCAACAGCCCGGTGCGCAGCCCGAGCGTCATGAACAGGCAGAAGCAAAGATAGAAATACATCTCGAACGCGAGCGTCCACGCCGGCCCGATCACCAGTGACGCGTCATCCGGCGTGAGCAGCAGCGCGCCCGCGAGCTCTCCCGCGCTCAGATGATAGCCGAGGCCCGGCACGATGGCGTGAAAGGCCAGGTAAGCGGCGGCCACCAGCCAATAGATCGGATAGATGCGCAGGAGCCGCTTAACCAGGAAGTCGCTCGCGGAGAACCGTCCGGCATCGCGGCAATAGGACGTGTACACCATCACGAAGCCGCTGATGCAGAAGAAGACGTGCACGCCCGACGCGCCGGCATCGAACAGATAGCTGAGCAGCCACGGATGCCCCGCCGCGTCACGCGCGAAGGTCAGGTGCGCGTGGTACAACACCACCGCCAGCGCCGCGACGAAGCGCAGCAGCTGGATCGAGACGATCGTGCGCCCGAGCTGTGGCTCGGCGGCGTGGGCGGCGTGCGCCCGCACCGCCGAGTCGAGGCTCATTGGCCGATCCCGCAAAACGGAAGCGTCACGCGGCATAGTCGCGGAAATAGTCGATGGTGCGCTGCAGCCCCTCGCGCAGCTGGACCGTCGGCTCCCAGCCGAGCTTCGACTGTGCCAGCGCGATATCGGGCTTGCGCTGCATCGGGTCGTCCTGCGGCAGCGGGCGATAGTCGAGCGTCGAGGACGAGCCGGTCAGCTCGATCACCAGCTCGGCCAGTTCGCGGATGGTGAACTCGTTGGGGTTGCCGATGTTGACCGGGCCGGCGAAGCCCGGCTCGCTGCCCATCAGCCGGAGGAAGCCCTCGATCAGGTCGTCGACGAAGCAGAAGCTTCGCGTCTGCGAGCCGTCCCCGTACAGCGTGATCGGCTCGCCCTTGAGCGCCTGCATGATGAAGTTGGACACAACGCGACCGTCCGCCGGATGCATGCGCGGGCCGTAGGTGTTGAAGATGCGCACCACCTTCACGTCCAAGTTCATCTGGCGGTGATAGTCGAAGAACAGCGTCTCGGCGCAGCGCTTGCCCTCGTCATAGCAGGAGCGAATGCCGATCGGGTTGACGTTGCCCCAATAGTCCTCCTTCTGCGGATGGACGTGCGGATCGCCGTAGACTTCACTGGTCGATGCCTGAAATACCTTGCACTTCAATCGCTTGGCGAGGCCCAGCATGTTGATCGCGCCGATCACCGAGGTCTTGGTGGTCTGCACCGGATCATATTGATAGTGGATCGGCGAGGCGGGGCAGGCGAGATTGTAGATCTCATCCACCTCGACGTACAGCGGGAAGCACACGTCGTGGCGCAGGAACTCGAAGCGCGGGTTGCCGTGCAGATGGTCGATGTTGCGCTTGGCACCGGTGAAGAGATTGTCGACGCACACCACTTCGTCGCCGCGGTCGAGCAGGCGATCGATCAGGTGCGAGCCGAGGAAGCCGGCGCCGCCGGTGACGAGCACGCGCTTCCGCGACTGATAGTTGCGCGACATAGACGGTGAAACTCCTTGATAGCGCCGGCCGGCGCCCGGCCGACCGCCGGGCGCGTGCTTGTGCCAATGATCCCGCGCGCCGACAAGGAAGCTTTCAGACAAAGCCGTCATCACGTCGTCGACGCTGGCCAAGCATGGCGGCGAATGACTAAGGGATCATTGATGCAGTGCCTTCCGATCCTCGACGGCTGGCGCGCGCTGAGCATCCTGCTGGTGATCGCGAGGCATCTGCTGCCGGCCGATGATCGAGCTCGGCAAGCGGGTCGAGCGCCGCTGGCTTAGCGCGCGCGCAGCCAGGAGGTCGGGCGGCCGCCGAGCAGCTTGAGGTAGAGCGGGATTTTCCACAGCACGTAGAGGGGCAGCCGCGCCGCCGCTCCGGCCGAGAGAAACGGCCGTCCGACACGCCGCCACGCGACCCACAAGGCTATCGCGGCGGCGGTCAGCGCGGCGGCGAGCAGCAGCGCCGGCCAGGGCGAAGCGCCGGCGAGCACGAGCAGCCCGGTTACCAGCAGAGCCGCGAGATCGAACATCAGCAGCAGCGTCAGCGGCGGAATGGCGAGGCTCAGCCCGGCCCATAGAGCGCGCGCGTCGCCGCGGCGCAGCGCGGCGCCCATCGCCGGAAGCGCGCGGGTCAGCGAGGTCGCGAGAAAGCCGCCTTCCCAGCGCTGGCGCTGCTGCAACGTGCCCTCGGCACTGCTCGCCGCGCTCCACACCGTCGCCTCGGGGACGTAGCGCGGCAACTTGCCGCGCCGTGCGAGGTCGAGCCCGAGCGCGAGGTCCTCGACGATGTCGGAGGTGGCAAGTGGTGCGTCGCGGAAGATCGGCCAGGGGAACGCCATGCCCGTGCCGGTGAGATTGGCACGCCCGGCCAACCGCGCAAGTCCGCCCTGCCGCACCAGATTCTTGATGACGAACGCGAAGTTCGAGACCTGCACCATCGGCGCGGCGGTCAGGTCGGGGGCGAGCAGGTTGGTCGCCTGCACCGGTCGCTCGGTCGCGCGCGCCGCCATCGCGAGCAGCGAGGCCCGGTCGGTGGCGCCGTCCGCGTCGAGCACCATCACCACCGCGGGCTGATCCTCGAGAGCGCGTGCCGCGATCTGGTCGCGCGCGTGCGCCAGGGCATAGCCCTTCCCGCGGCGCGACGGATCGTCGCGGCGGGTCACGCGCGCGCCGGCCGCGGCGGCGATGGCGGCAGTGTCGTCGCGGCAATTGTCGGCCACCACCAGCAGTTCGAACCCGGGCGGCAGCTCAGGGAGCAGGCGCGTCACCGTCGCGGCGATGATCGGGCCCTCATCGTGCGCGGGCATGACGATCACCGCGCGCGGGGTGACGTCGGTCGGCGCAGGGGAGGCGGGCGAGCGCAGCCCCGCGCTTACCTCGATCACGAAGGCCGCGGTGAGCGCCAGTAGCGGCGCCGCGACGAGGGCGGCGACGACGGTCGCGATCACTGCCACTGCTGTCACTCGCTTCTTCCCCTGAACGCCGCTCATCCGAGCGCGGCCGCGGCTGTAGCGCAGCGGTGCGCGCGCTGGCCACTAGCTTGTCGCTGGTGAGTGTCCGGTAAATGCCGCGTTAGCCCTATACCGTGCCACTTTCGTCAATCAGCGCCAGCGCATGGTCGCCTCGGTCAGTTGCGAGCGGGTGGTTTGATGTTTATGCCCAGGTCCGCCGGAAGGGGTCGCCGGTGCCGCGTCGGTATGTGCCCGCTCGTCGAGTTCGATAAAGGTGAATAGTCAGCATAGTGCGACCTTGTCGACCGCAGCCGAGCTGGAACGGCCGCGCGGCCGGCCCGCGCCGCGTCTTCCCTCGCTGTCGCTGTCGGCCTGGCTGCTGCTGATCGGCTGCGTCGCGCTGGCGCTCCCGACGATGATCACGGTGGCGCGCTTCAGCTGGTCGACCGAGCAGGGCGGCCACGGTCCGCTGGTGCTCGCCACCGGGCTGTGGCTGCTGTGGCGCGAAGTGCCCGGCGTGTGGCCGATGCGGCGGCCCGGCTCGGGGATGGTGGTGGCGCTGCTGCTGCCGATCTGCCTGCTGCTCTATCTAGTGGCGCATATCACCGGCATCATCGAGATCGAGGGCTTCGCGCTCTACGGCGCGCTGCTCGTGGCGGCCTATGCGCTCTTGGGTGGCGCGGTGCTGCGCGAGCTGTGGTTCCCCATCGTCTATCTCGGCTTCGTCTTCCCGCCCCCCGATCAGGTGGTGGCGGTGATCACCCAGCCGCTCAAGATCGCGATCTCGGAGCAGGCGGTGAACCTGCTCTATGCGCTCGGCTACCCGATCGGCAGCTCGGGGGTGACGATCCAGATCGCGCAATATGACCTGCTGGTGGCGGCGGCCTGCGCTGGGCTGAACTCGATCATCAGCCTCACCGCGATCTGCCTCTTCTACATCTACGTGCGGCACCAGGCGAACTGGCGCTACGCCGCGCTGCTGATGCTGACGATCGTGCCGATCGCGATCTTCGCCAACTTCATCCGTGTGATCCTGCTGATCCTCATCACCTATTACTTCGGTGACGCGGCGGCGCAGGGCTTCGCGCACGATTTCGCCGGGCTGGTGATGTTCCTGGTCTCGGTGCTCACCATCTTCGCGATCGACGCGTTGGCGACTCCGCTGCGCCGCGCGCTGGGGAACGGCCATGACTGAGGCGAGCGGCTTCGCGCTGCCCGAGACGCGCCTGCTCGACCGGCGCCGCGCGCTGCTGGGCGGCGCCTTCCTGCTCACCGCGGGCGTCGCCGCGGCGCGGGTGCCGGGCAACCACATCGACCTGCTCGGCAAGCGCAAGCTCGACGCGTTGATCCCGGCGCACGTGGGTCCCTGGTCCTTCTTCTCGAAGAGCGGGCTGGTGACGCCACCGCCCGACCAGCTCTCAGACCTGCTCTACTCGCAGTTGCTCACGCGGGTGTACCTGGCGCCGGACCAGCTGCCGGTCATGCTGCTGATGGCGCAGAGCAGCGGCCAGACCGGCGTGCTCCAGGTCCACCGTCCCGAATATTGCTACCCCGCGGGCGGCTTCACGCTGACGGACAAGGCGGTCCGCTCGGTACCGCTGCCCGGCGGCGAGCTCGACGCGACCGTGATGACCGCCAGCGCCGACAATCGTGTCGAGCAGCTGATGTACTGGACGCGTGTCGGCCGTGACATGCCGCTCAGCTGGGCGCAGCAGCGCTGGTCGGTCGCGCGCGCCAACCTGCGCGGCGACGTGCCCGACGCGATGCTGGTGCGGATATCGACGCTGACTCACGATCGCGACGCCGGTCTGGCGACGCTGGCGGCGTTCACGCGCGCGCTCTTCGCCGCGGTGCCCGCCGACGTGCGCCGGGTGCTCGACAGCGCCGCCGGCTGAGCCGCCTCACGAGCGGCGGCTGGGCAGGTCGATCGGCTTCAGGACGAGGAGGATGAAGATCAGGTTGGCGACGATCAGCGCGACTGCGAGCAGATGCTGACCCGAATTCCCAAAATAATTGGCGAGCGCGCAGATCACCGCGCCCGCCAGATAGGCAAGCATCGAGTCCTGCCGGTCGCTGGAAACAGATCGTTGCAGAAACAGCACGACAAGGCCGGCGAAAATGGCCAAAGTCACCCAATCGTAAGCAGTTTCCATCCGGCGGTCCAATCCTTGACGCGGTAGCGGTACAGCAAATCCGCAGCTTGTGCTAGGTAGGCCATCAACAGTGAAAAGGGGATTGAGATGTTCAGGCGTGGGACTTTGATCGCGGCGAGCTCGCTCGCGCTGCTCGCGGCGGGGTGCGACCGCAAGCCCACCGGGCAGTCGGTCGCGGTGGTGAACGGGGACGAGATCTCGATCGGCGAGCTCAACGCCGAGCTGCAGCAGGCCAACGTGCCGCAGGGCGCCGACCAGAAGGCGGTGCGCGCACAGCTGCTGCAGAATATCATCAGCCGCCGCCTGCTCGCGCAGGACGCGCGCAAGAACGGCGTCGACAAGACACCCGAGTTCCTCAGCCGCCAGCGTCGCCTCACCGACGAGTTGCTGATCGCGATGAACGCCGAGCGCCAGAACGGCAGCCAGAAGCTGCCCGACCAGAAGGCGGTCGACCAGTTCATTGCCGCCAACCCGCAGGCCTTCGCGCAGCGCCAGGTGCTCGCGCTGCAACAGATCGCGATCGATCCGCCGAGCGATCCCAAGGCGCTGGAGCCGCTCAAGGACGCGCACTCGCTCGACGCGGTGGCGGCGGCGCTGACCAAGCTCAACATCCCGTTCACGCGTACGAGCGGCCGGCTCGACACGGCCAGCGTGCCGCCCGAGGTGCTCAAGCGCATCCTCGCGCTACCGTCGACCGAGCCGTTCGTGCTGCCAGCGGGCGGCAAGCTGTTCGCCAACGTGATCGTCGGGCGCGAGCCGGTGGCGATGTCGGCGGACGACATGCGCAAGGCCGCGCTCGGCGCGCTGCGCAAGCAGAATGAGGAGAAGAGCCTGAACGATCAGGTGAAGCAGCTCCGCTCGACCGCGAAGATCGAGTATCAGCCGGGCTATGCCCCCGCGCCGACCGGCGCGGCCGCGCCGGCCGCGGCCGCCAAGTAAGGTGGGGGCGGCGGCGTCAGGTGGCGCCGCCGCTCGTCCGTAGTTCTGCGGCCCTGAGTGTGGGTGCGTGTAGCGCCTATGGCATCGGGCCGCGGCGTTCGAAGGAGCGCGCCGGACCGCCACATTCTTGTCGTTATGACGCCGTCGTCATCCCGGCCTTGAGCCGGGGTCATGGTTCCGCAAGAACGACGGTTCGTTCGAGCGCGGTTCGACGGATCCCGGCTCAAGGCCGATGACGAGGTGTTTCGACCGACGCAGGACGCCGCCGGCGGCGATCGGTCAGATCGCCGATACCAGCCCTGCCGCTTACTTATAATAGTCCGCGTAGCCGGCGCCGTAGCCATAACCGTAGCTGTCGGCGAGCAGCCCGCCGTCGAAGCGGTTGAGCACCACGCCGGCGCAGGGCGCCTGGTCGAGCACGTGGAGCGCGTCCTTGACCTGCTTCTTGGTCGTGCGACCTTCCTCGACTACCATGATGAAGGCGTCGAGCTTGGTCGTCACGATCGTCGCGTCGTCGTTGGCGAAGACGGGCGGCAGGTCGCACAGGAAGATCGAGGGCGCGGTGACCGCACGCATCGACGCGATCGCGCGCTCCATCCGCGACGAGGCGAGCAGCTCGGCCGAATGCGCCGGGGCGCGGTCGGTCGGCAGGATCATCAGCCGCTCACCCTGCGGGTGGCAGGCGATCGCACCCAGCGAGTCGACGTCGCCCTCGAGATAGTCGCGCATGCCGCGCTCGACCGGGATGCCGAAGTTATAAGCGATCGAGCCGCGGCGCAGGTCGAGGTCGACGAGATAGGTGTCGAGCCCCGGGGTACGCGAGAGCGCCGCCGCCAAGTTGGTGGCGCAGAACGACTTGCCCACCGCCGGGGTCGCCGAGACGATGCCGAACAGCCGCCAGCCCTTGTGCCGCTGCAGCTTGAGCAAGCGCGAGCGCAGCATGTTGAACGGGCGGGAGCGCACGTCGCGGCTGTCGAAGCCGTAGATGCCGCGCTGCTTCGCCTCCGCCGTGGACCAGGCGAACTCGGCGCTTTGGTCCAGCGCGGGGAAGGTCTCGCCCGCGAACGGTGCGAACTCGGGCTTGGTCATGGGAATGGCCTTGAGCATGTCGGTCATCTTCACAGCGCTCCGCCGGACTCGGCGGCAAGACGGGGTTTGCGGCGGAACGGCAGCCCGGGCAGCCAGCGGCGGCGCTTCTGCCCCGGCGCGAGGTCCGGCGTGAAGGTGGGCACCACCGTCAGCGTCTCGAGCCCGAGCGCCTTGAGCTGGTCGACGCCGCGGATCGGGCGCATCAGGAACTCGAGTGCCAGTGCGAGCACCAGGCCGAGGCCAAGGCCGCCCGCGACGCCGCCGCCGATCAGCATCAGGCGGTTGGGCGAGACCGGGTGGTCGGGTGCCGCAGGGGGATCGACCACGGTGAGCCGCTCGCCCTTCTGCTCCTGCGCCATGCGCGCCGAGTTCTGCGCGCGCAGCACGTTGCCGGTAATGTCCTTCAGCTGGTCGCGCAGGCCGCTGGCGCGTGCCTCGAGCTGGTTGACCTGCTCCAACACGACCGGCGCGCGCGACGAATTGGCGAGGCTGGCCGAGGCGCGCGCGTTGTCGCTGGCGCGATAGGATTCGAGCTGCGCGATCTGCGCGTTGTTGGCCTGGATCTGGCTCTGCACCAGCGCGGTGTCGGACGTGTCGCCCTGCGACTTGGCGATCTCCTGCGCCTGCGCCAGCCGCGCCCTGGCGCGGATCACGTCAGGGTGGCCCTCGTTATACACCGCCCGGGCGGCGATCAGCGCCTGCTCGGCCTGCTGCACCAGCGGGTCCTTGCCGCCGGACTTGCGCGATTGCGCCAGCAGCGCGCGATTCTCGCTCTGCAACTGCGCTATCTGCGCGCTGTAGCCGCTGCTGTTCGAGGGCATGACAATGCCGCCCGACGACAGCGCGAGGCCGTTGCGCGCCTTGAGCTGGGTGATCTGACCCTCGATCTGGCCGATCTGGTCCTGTAGCTTGCGCGACTGGTCCTGGAGGAAGTCGACCGTGTTGGTCGCCTGCGCCGCCATGGTGGTCGCGTCGATCTCGAGGAAGCGGCTGACGATGCTCTGCATCACTGCCTGCGCCTTGGCGGGATCGGCGTAGTCGAAGCTCATCGTGAAGGCGATCGTGCTGGTGCCGCCGTTCTGCGCCTGCTGGCCCTGGCCGATGTCGCCGCTCACCGCCTGCACCGCGGTGGCCTTCTGCATCGTCTCGACGATCTCGGACAGCGGCTTGGAGCGCCGCTCCTTCTCGTACAGATTGTTCTGCTCGATCAGCGCGATCAGGTCGCCGCGGCTGAGCACCTGCTCGCGGATCTTGGCGATGCGCTGGTCGATGATCGTCGTCAAAGGCGAGCTCACCAGCGTCGAGGGCAGCTCCTGCGACTCGACCAGCAGTGTCGCCGACGAGCGGTACATCGGCGGCAGCAGCAGCGCGAGCGCCACCCCGATCGTGGAGAGCACCACGAAGGGGACGATGATCAGCCAGCGGCGCTGCCACAGGATCGTGGGGATATAACCGAAGAAGCCGCCGCCGCCCTCTTCCTCGTTCGTGTCGACGTCACTCACTGCGTATCGCCCCATCTCGCTCGCACGAATACCTTGACGTTCAGGTCCGACGGCCAGTCTCGCCCGCCGCCGGTTGCCCGTCGATAGCCGCCCGTAACGCCGCCGAAGAGGCGCCGCGAGAAGCCATGCTCGTAACTTGCACCACCAGTGATGAAGGAGGCGTTGCGCGCCTGCAGAAGATTCGACGTTTCCTGCACGCGCGAGTAATCGACCGACGCACGCACCACGTCATTCTCACGGACCTGGTACGAATAGTCCAAGCCGGCGCCCTGGCGCTTGGAGATGTCACCGAAGCCGGTCGGCTGCGCGTCCGAATAGGCGCGGAAGCAGGTGTTGCTGCGCTGCCCCGCCTTGCACGCGAAGACATTGCCCGAGACGCCGGTCGAGTGCGTCGTTCCCAGCGGCGTGCGCGAGGTGATGAACAGCGCGCCGAGCGCGGCCGTCACCGTGACCGAGGAGCTGAACTGGTGGGTCAGCGTCACCTGCGGCTGGTAGAAAGCGCCCGAGGTGCGCTGGCGCTCGAAGCTGGTCCACGACCCCGAGCCCTGGAGCCCGACGCTGGTGCGCGCCGACACCGCGTGCGACCAGCCGAGCGTCGCCGACTTGCTGGTGGACGAGGTCAGGAGGCTGCTGTCGGCATAGCTGATCCGGCTGGCGCGCAGCTCGCCGTTGACCGTGTCGCGCGTGCTGATTCGCAGGTCGGCGCCGACCGCGGCGACCAGGCTCTTCTGGCGCTGACGCAGGCCGAGCAGCGCGATATCGGGCGTGCCGAGATCGGGCGGCAGCGACGGATCGAGCACGCCGACGAGGCCATAGCTGCTCTGGCCGATGATCGAGCTGTCATAGCTCACCACCGCATGCGCGTTGAAGGTCTGGCTGAGCTGACGCCGCGCGCGCGCCTCGACGCCATAGCTGTCGGCCGAGTCGTACCGCGTGAAATAATCGGTGCGGCGGTAGTAGGCGCTCAGCGCGGCCTCGCCCTTCTCGTCGAGGCGGACGAGCTGGGGCGTGATCGACAGTTCGGTGAAGGCGCTGCCCGTGTCATTGTCGTCGATCACGAACGGGTTGGTGGAGTATCCGACCCCCGCCTGACCGTCGACGATGAAACGCGTGGTCTGCGCGTCGGCCAGCGCCGACGGCAGCACCGCCAGCGCGGCGCCGAGCGGCAGCGCCACGCCGGCGCGAAGACGACGGGTCATGCTACTCACGGGACGATCACCGTGTCACCGCCGCGCACCAGCGGCAGCGACTCGTTCGACAGATTGTCGGTCGAGCCGCGCATCAGGTCGCTGAGCCGCACGCGCACCGCCTGTGCGCCCGTCGGCGTCTTGCGCAGGATCACGACGTTGCCGAGCGACGCGAACTCGGTCGGGCCGCCGGCGAAGCTGAGCGCCTCGAGCACGTTGACGTAGCGGCCGGGGTTGAAGGAGCCCGGCGAGCGGACCTTGCCCAGCACCGAGAATTGCATGCCCTGCGGCGTCTTCACCGAGACGGTCACCTGCGGCACGGCGGTGCGATACTGGCCCTCCAGCCCCTTGGTGATGCGCGCCTCGATCTCGCTGGGTAGCGCGTTGAGCGCGTCGACCTTGCCGACGAGCGGGAAGGAGAAGGTGCCGTCGGGCAGGACTCGGACGGTGCGCTGGAGACGCTCCTCGCCCCACACGAAGATGTCGAGCTCGTCGCCCGGGTTGATGCGATAGGCCGCGAGCGCCGCGGCCGAGCCGCCGGTGCCCGACTGCGCCGTCGCGGGCACGGCCCCGATCAGCGCCAAGGCCATCACTGCCCCGGACAGTAGCTTATTCACCATTCCCTTGACCCCCTAACTACTAAGGCCTGATCCACAAATCGATCGGCGCGCGCCACGAGTTTATTTGATCGCTCGTCCCATATCGAGTAACGGGCGCAGCGTCAGCCGCCTTACCGCATTTTCCTTTCCATGTACGCACGAGATTGTTGAGTATGTGCAGCATTCTGGTGCGTCGAACGAAGCGGTCGGGCCGCGTGGCGCTGTTGTTAACGCTGATCACCCTGGCCGCCTGCCGCGCGCCGGAGGAACGCGCCGCGCGCTATGCCGGCATGTACGAGGCGGCGCTGGCGGGAAACGATCCCTGGACCGCCCGGCTGGCGATGCAGCGCGCGGTCGCGATCGATGATTCGAACCCGCAATATTGGGCGGCGCTCGGTCGCGTGCAGCTGACCTTGGGCGACTATGCCGGTGCCTTCGCCGCGTTCGTCCGCTCCAACGAGCTCGATCGCTCCAACGCCAACGTGATCCAGACGCTCGCCGACCTCGCCGCGCTGAGCGGGCGGGTGGAGGACGCGCGGCGCTACGCCAATCAGGTGTTGCTGCTGCTGCCGAGCGACCCGGCGCCGCAGGCCACGCTCGGCTTCGTCGCGTTGCACGACCGCGATTTCGACTCCGCGCTCAAGCGCGCCGACACGGTGCTCGCCAGCCGCCCCGAGGACTCGAACGCCACCATCCTGAAGGCGCGCGCGCTGGCCTCGAGCGGCGATCCCGACGCATCGCTGAAGCTGCTGACCGCTTTCACCGCCGCGCATCCCCGCGACGGTGCCGCGCTCGACACGATGGTGACGGTGGCCCGGCGCTTCAATCGGCTGCCGTCGCTCGCCGCGGCGCGCGAGAAGCTCGTCGCGCTGCGCCCGCACGATGCGGCGGGGCGCGTCGCCTATGCCGAGACGCTCTACGCGCTGGGTCAGCACGACCGGGCGCGGGCGCTGACCGAGCGGCTGGTCCGCGGCGGCGACTATGGCGACTCACTGGTCGACGTGCTCGCGCTGTGGCGCCGCTACGAGCCGCGCGATTGGAGCGTGCCGACCGTGCGCACGCTGGCCGCGGCGGCGACGCCGCGCGACCGGCTGCGCTACGCCTATTTGCTGATGCTGATCGGCGCGGCCGACACCGCCGAGTCGCTGGTGGCGCCGCTGGCGAAGCCGCCGGTGACCGCCGCCAACGCGTCGGTGCTGGCCTTGCTGGCGCAGATCCGCGCGACTCGGGGACGTGACAGCGAGGCCGAGTCGCTGCTCAACCAGGTGCTCGCCTTCGATCAGAGCAACGTGGTCGCGCTGCGCGCGCGCGCCGATCTGTACCTGCGCACCGGGCGCGGGCGGCAGGCGGTGTTCGACGCGCAGAAGCTGGTGGCGGAGAAGACTCGCGCGCCCGACGATCGGGTGCGACTCGCCCGCGCCTACCGCCAGGCGGGGCAGCCGCAGCTCGCCGAGAACGCGTTGCGTGGCGGCCTGCAGGACATTCCCGCCGATCCGCTGCTCTATGGTGAGCTGCGAGATTTTCTGGTCGCGACGGGGCGCAGCGACGAACTCGACGGATTGGGTCAACAATTTGTAGAGCAGCAGCGACTAGCACGGTTGCAGTGGTGAGATATTCTCGCGCGGGAAGGGAACGGCGAGGCGTGAGCGAGTGGCGACGGTAGTGCGGCCCACCAGGGTAAGGCGGTTCACGTCCAACGTGATTCCGTCGCTGATCTTCGTCGTCGATCTGCTCTGCCTGCTGTTCAGCATGCCGGCGGCGTTGCTGCTGTATGAATTCTCCGTCGGCTTGGCGGTGGTGCCCGGCGTCCACACGGCGGCGGCGTTCATCGCCGGGGTGGCGTTCTTCCTGATCCGGCAGTCGCGCGGCGTGTACAGCCAGTCGCTCGCGATGCTGCGCTCGAGCGACGCCGCGGTGGCGCTCGACTATGTCTTCGCCGCACTGCTGAGCAGCGCGATCGTGTGGCAGTTCGGTCTGGTCGATGAATTCTCGCGCGGGCTGACGCTCTGGTACGTCGGCTCCTGCGTCGGCTCGCTGCTGGTCAGTCGCTTCGTGCTTCGCGCGCTGCTGCACCGGCTCGCGGTCGGCGGGCGCATTCGCCAGCGCGTGGTGCTGTACGGCGCCGACACCGAGATCGTCGAGCGGACCTGCCGCATGCTCGATCTCCAGGCGCTGCCGCAGCTGCTGCTGGTCGGCGTGGCGGACGATTACGCGCGACGCTCGCGCGACGAGACGGTAGGGGATCTGCCCTTCATCGGCGGCTTCTCCGAGCTGCTGGCGATGGCGCGCGACGGCGAGGTGGACCAGGTGCTGATCGCGCTGGCTGACCTCACGCGTGACCGGCTCGACCTGATCCTCGACAAGCTCAGCGAGGTCGCGATCGACATCTCCCTGATCCCGCGCGAGGCGATCGCGCTGGCGCCGGACTATCGGGTGAATTTCGTCGGTGCGATCCCGGTACTGACCTTGTGGCAGCGCCCGATGCGCGACGGCGACACCTTGCTGAAAGACGCCGAGGACCTCTTCATCGCCGCGGTGGCGCTGGTGTTCCTGTCACCGCTGCTGCTGGTCACCGCGCTGGCGATCAAGGCCACCAGTCGCGGGCCGGTGTTGTTCAAGCAGCCCCGCTTCGGCTTCAACAACCGCGAGATCATGGTCTACAAGTTCCGCTCGATGTACGTCGACCGGCAGGACGTGTCGGGCGCCGAGCGGACGCGCAAGGGCGACCCGCGAATCACACCCGTCGGGCGGCTGATCCGCAAGCTCAGCATCGACGAGCTGCCGCAGATCTGGAACGTGCTGCGCGGCGAGATGTCGATCGTCGGCCCCCGTCCGCACGCCACGCACATGAAGGTGGGCGACCATTATTATTTCGACGCGGTGAAGGGCTATGCCGCGCGCCACCGCGTCAAGCCGGGGATCACCGGGCTGGCGCAGGTGCGCGGGTTGCGCGGCGAGATCCAGACGATCGAGCGCGCCAAGCGCCGCGTCGAACTGGACCGCTATTATATCGATCACTGGTCGCTCACGCTCGATCTCAAGATCATCGTCCAGACCGTCGCCAACATCCTGTTCGACAAGAATGCGTACTGAGCCCGACGCGGCGCGCGGCTTTCTCGGGCTGCGCTTCGACCCGCTCGACACCGACGCGGCGGTCGCCTGGCTGCGGGAGGCGAGCGCGGCGGCTTCGTTCGCTTATGTGGTGACGCCCAACGTCGACCATATCGTCCGGCTCGACGCCGCGGGGCGCGACGAACCCACCGGGCTGGCGCTGTGGCATGCATATGAGGGCGCGGCGCTCACCCTGTGCGACAGCCGCGTGCTCGCCCGACTGGCGCGCTGGTGCGGCGTGACGCTGCCGGTCGCGCCGGGGAGCGATCTGACGGTACGGCTGTTCGACGAGGTGGCACAGCCCGGCGATCGGGTCGCGATCATCGGCGGTGATCCGACGCTGCTCGAGGCGCTGCGGCAGAAGTATCCGGGCCTCGACATCGTCCAGCACGTGCCGCCGATGGGGCTGTTGCGCGACCCGGCGGCGCTGGCGGCAGCGGCGGCGTTCGGGCGCGACTCGCGCGCGCGCTTCCTCCTGCTCGCAGTCGGTTCGCCGCAGCAGGAGATCGTCGCCGCGCGGATCGCGGCACTGCCCGGTGCGCACGGCGTGGCGCTGTGCGTCGGCGCGTCGCTCGACTTCATCGTCGGGCGTCAACGCCGCGCCCCGCGGCTGGTGCAGCGACTCGGACTCGAATGGGCGCACCGGCTCGCCTCGCAGCCGCGGCGGCTGTGGCGGCGCTATCTGGTCGAGGGGCCGCGCATCTTCCGCCTGGCGCGATCGTGGCGCGCCGGGCGCGGCTCGTTCGCCCCGGACTGAGCGCGTGGACGATCGCTGGCATCCGGGCATCGGCGACCCGACCGCAATCGGCTGGATCACCGTCCTGACCTATTTCATCGCCGCGCTGCTGTGCGCCGCGGCGCAGCGGCGCGAACCGGCCGGGCCGCGGCCGCGGCGCTACTGGCTGGCGGTGACCGTGCTGCTCGTCTTGCTCGGGATCAACAAACAGCTCGATCTGCAATCGCTCTTCACGCAAGTTCTGCGTGACCGGGCCAAAGCGCATGGCTGGTACGAGCAGCGACGCGAGTTCCAGGCGCTGTTCATCTTCGTCATCGCGGCGATCGGCGCGGCGTTTTTTGCTGCACTGCCATATGTCATGCGGCACCAGCCGCGTGCCCGAAACATCACGCTGGCGGGTCTCGTCTTTCTCTATTGCTTCATCCTGGTGCGCGCTTCGTCGTTCCACCACGTCGACTGGGCGCTCAGCCGCACCTTCTTCTGCATCCGTCTCAATTGGGTACTTGAATTGGGCGGGATTGTCATCGCCGCGGCGGGGGCGCTACTCGTCCTTCGGCGACCGCAAGCCGGCCGTTAACTATAAACATCAAGTCGAGTGCTCGCCCCTGTTGCGGCGGATGCATTCCACCGAAGCGGATCGGTCACGATCCGGCCATATCAAGAAGTGACCTGCTCGTCCCGATCCAGGAAACGCCGAGCATTGCGGTGCGCCACGTCCTGCGCTCTTAAGTGTGCAGGACGACATGAGGCGGCTCTTCCCATGCTGCCAATTTGTTACACTGAGGACGTGTCCCGAAACAGTCCGCAGTGCCTCAAATCGGCGATGGTTTAGTTTCCGTAAATCAGTATCAGCCCGGTCATCGGGTGGTGAACCAGCCTCGTCATTCAACCGTCCGGGTCGTGGTGTTTTCAGGGATCTAAGGGAGTTATCCGCATGAAGAAGTTTGTTGCATCCGCACTCGTCGCCGCCGCGTTCAGCGCCGCGACTCCCGCCATGGCGACCGAGCTGGCGCTCGAGCAGTCCGCCGACGGCACCTATTCGGCCACCACCGGCTTCGTCTCGAAGACCCCGGGCGGCTTCACCGACACCTATACGTTCAACGTGCCGTCGGTCGGCAAGGTGGGCGCGAGCGTGATCTCGCTGTCGATCACCGGCGCGATCCAGCTGCTCTCGGGCACGCTCAACGGCACCGCGCTGATCATGCAGCAGCTCGGCACCGACTCCTACGTGCTCCGCTCGGCCGATGGCGGCCAGCTGACGATCGACAACCCGCAGAAGCTGATCATCAACGGCACCTCGCAGGGTGGCGGCAGCTACACCGCCAACGTGACCTTCGCCGCGGTGCCGGAGCCCGCGACCTGGGCGCTGATGATCCTCGGCTTCGGCGTGGTCGGTTACTCGATGCGCCGTCGTCCGGCGGTGCGCTTCTCGCAGGCGATCTGATCCGACGCGGGGCGCTTAGTCCCGCCGATCCGATGATGCGATCAAGCAAGCGGCGGTCGCCCCAGCGGGCGGCCGCCGTTTTCGCGTTGCCTCATCCTTGGCTTCGGCGCAGGGCAGGGGCTCGCCGCGGGGAGAGGGTGAAGGATGAGTCCGCAGATCGGTTTCGTGATCCTGTCGCATCGCGAACCGCGCCAGCTGCTGCGGTTGGTGCGCACGCTCAATCGGCTTTATGGCGACCCGCCGATCGCATGCCATCACGACATGGCGCAGTGCCCGATCGATACCGCGCCTTTTCCCGACAACGTCCGCTTCGTCTCACCGAGCATCCGCACCGGCTGGGCGAAATGGTCGGTGGTGCGCGCCTTTCTCGCCGCGCTCGAGCTGCTGTACCGCGACGCTGACCCCGACTGGTTCGTGCTGCTCAGCGGCGCCGATTACCCGATCAAGCGCGCCGAGACGGTCCGTGCCGAGCTGGCCGCGACGGCGGCCGACGCGCTGATCGACTATCGCCAGGTCGGCGACACATCGCGGAGCGCGCTAGAGCGGTTCGGGCCGCGCAACCCGGAGCTCGACCAATTCGAGTCGGACGGCAACCGCCGGCTCAAGTGGAGCCACTATCAGGGCGCCGAGCTGTGGTTCCCGATGCTGCGCTTCAACGACGGCGGCCGGCGCGTCCGGCCGGGGCGGTTCACCTGGCATCTACCGTTCGCCTCGCCTTTCGCGCCGTTCTCGCGCGATTTCCCATGCTTCTACGGCGACCACTGGATCACCGCCGACCGCCGCGCGGCGCGGCTGCTGCTGACGCCGAGCCGGCGCCACCTCCGCCTTCAGCGCCACCTCCATCGCCGCGCCATCCCGGAGGAATGCTATTACCAGACGGTGCTGTGCAACGAGCCCGGGCTGACGCTCGACCGTGACAATCGCCGCTACGCGCAGTGGAACGGCGGCGGGGCGCATCCGCAGCAGCTCGGCGTCGCGGACCTGCCCGCGATCATGGCGTCCAACGCTCATTTCGCCCGCAAATTCGACCATGACGATCCCGTGCTTGACCGGATCGATGCGCTGCTGTTCGACGGCGACTGACCGCGCCGCCGGGGCACGACGGAACATGTGAGAGGCAGCGATGCGGTGATGATCGGGCGTTGGCTGGGCCGTGACCGCGAGCGGCGCTACTGCCTGCCCGAGGGCGTGCGTGCCTATGCCGTCGGCGACGTCCACGGCCGCGCCGACCTGCTCGCGCCGATGCTCGACTGGATCCGCGCAGACAGCGACTCGCGCGGTGGCTATCCCGAGGTCCACGTCGTCTTCCTCGGCGACCTGATCGACCGCGGCCCGGCCTCCGCCTCGGTGGTGAGCATGCTCGCGAGCGGGCGTGCCGCTTTCGGTCAGCGCCACTTCATCCGCGGCAACCACGAGCAGGTGCTGCTCGACATTCTCGACGGCGCATGGGAACGGCTCGACGACTGGCTCGCGGTCGGCGGGGTGGAAACGCTGGTGAGCTACGGCGTCGACCCGGCACTGCACCTGCGTGACCCCGAGGCGTTCCGCCGCGCGATGCGCGACTCGATCCCGTCGCTGCACGTCGGTTTCCTGCGGCGGATGGTGCCGATGGTGCGACTCGGCGACTATGTCTTCGTCCATGCCGGCATCCGCCCGCGCGTGCCGCTCGAGGAGCAGAGCGAGCGCGATCTGCGTTGGATCCGGCGCGATTTCCTCGACAGCCGCGTGGATCACGGCGTGATGGTGGTGCACGGCCACACCGTCAGCGACAAGGTGGACGTCCGCCGTAACCGCATCGGCGTGGACACGGGAGCCTATGCCTCGGACCGACTGTCGGTGCTGGGGCTGGAGGCGGACCGCCGCTGGGTGCTCACCAGCCGGCTCGGGTGAGGGGAGGCGGCCGCTCGATAGCGGTCCCCTTCAGCGCCTCAGAAGGGCCGTTCGCCCAGGTAATTGCCCGCGTTCTTGTAGCGACACACCAGCACGTCTTCCTCGCCGCCGCGCGCCACCGCGCAGCCGACCTCGTCGGTGTCGCGCCACATCAGCTGGGTGTAGTGGCCGACATCGTCGACGCGGCCGGTCACGCTGTTGTACGGGAACACGCCGGGGCGGAAGTAGCGCTTCTCGCGGATCCAGCCGTTGACCATCGCCTCGGGCGTGAAATAGCCGCGTGTGCCGGCCCAGAGGTTCTCGCCCTCGGGATCATAATGGCGCTCGGGCGCGTGCTCGAAGCGGCCGGTGCTGGCGAGATAGTCGGCCCAGCGCTGCGCCGACTGGACCAGCTCGCGGTTCCACCGCAGCGGGGCGAGGCCGACCGAGGCGCGCTCGTGATTGTGCGCCGCGAGCACGCGGGCGTCGAACGTTTGCGAGAAGCTTGCCGCGCCGCTCAGCAGCGGGGCGGCGAGCAGGGTGGCAAGGGCGGCGATGAGCCGCCGGGGCGCGTGGGCGCGCGGCATGTCCGGAACCCTTCCTGATGCTCGATCCAGGAGGGCGATGTACCGGCCGGCCACTTGCCAACCGGTCGCCAAACACGGTTAGCGGCGGCTAAGCTATGTTTACGCGGTGATCGTGACCAGGTCGCCGCGCGCGCTGGCGGTGAACACGCGGCGCGCGAAATCCTCGGGAATGCCGACGCAGCCGTGCGTGGCATAGCCGCGCCGCACCGCGCTGGCGTGGATCGCGACCCCGTCATTCGTGAGCCGCAGCATGTAGGGCATCTCGGCGTCGTAGAGCGTCGACTGGTGCAGTCGCGCGCGCGCGAGGATCGGGAAGGTGCCCGTCGGCGTCGGTTTGTGATCGGTGCCGTAGAGGATCACCGCGGTGCCGATCTCGTGCCCGCCGCGGAACACCGACATGAGCTGGCGCGACAGATCGACGCGGATGCGCGTGTCGCCTCCGGCGGGAACGCCGCTCTCGTTCCAGACATAGTCGCCGAAATGCATCGGGCGGTCGACGCGGAGCAGGCTGTGCACGAGCAGCGGCGTGCCGTCGGGTGCGGGAAGCGACGGCTCGCGCCCGGCCGGGTAGCTCACCCGCGTACCATAGCTGCCGATCGTGGTCGCTGGCACGGCCGGGCGCGCGCTGGGCGAAGGCGAGGGTGACGTCGCCGGCCGGCTCCACCACGCCATGCCGAGCGCGCCGACGCCGGCCGCGGCGAGCGCGACCGCCACGCCGGCGAGTCGGCTCATGCGGCCGCGTCGGCCTCCGCCGCGCGGCGGCGCGCGACGCGGCGCAACGCGCCGCCGACCATCAGGAAGCCGAGAATCATCGTCGCCCAGGTGGCGGGCTCAGGCACTGCAGGGGGTGGCACGACATCGTCGCCACCGCCGCCGCCCCCACCGCCGCCACCCCCACCGCCGGTGCCACCGCCCGGTATGAACGGCGTCGTCGGGGTGAAGCCGCCGCCCGGCGGCAGCGGCCCGAGCACGGCCGGGGTGAGCGGCACGTCACCCACCGGCACGCCCGGCCCGAACGCGAGCGGCGTCGCGGGCAGCTCGACATAGGGGGGCGCCCAGCCGATGCTCGGCCGCTCGCGCACGTTGCTCAGCACGCGCTCGCGCGGCGCACCCGGCACCGGCACGCGCGGACGCGACGCCAGCCGCTGCTTGGCGGGTTTGGTGGTGAACATCGCGCCCGCATCGCGGCCGCCGGGTGAGCGCGCGCCGAGGATCGCAGCAGGATCGGGCAGGTCGACCAGGCGCGCGACCTTGGCCGAGGCCTCGGCGATGCCGAGCCCGCCGATCGTGCCGCCCAGAGCGCCATAGCTGCCGACCGCGGCCACGCCGACCAGCCCGCCGACCGCGACGCGCGCGATCGTGAGGTGCCACATCAGGGTGAGCGGGCGACGCCAGCTAATCATCGATCAGACCTATCCCTGTTTCCGAACCGACCAACGGTCAAGGAAGCGCGATGCTCCCTCTCTACGTAGACAGCCGCGTGAGTCCAGAAAAATGTCCGGTATTAACAGTTTATCATGGGACAGTGTTGCACGTCGGCAGCAGTCGATCACGCTGCTGATCGATCAATTGTGTTAACCAATGACGGAACGCGCGGACCCGCCGCAACTGTCGTGTGTCACGGTGTGTGACCAGCCAGAAGCCGCGCGTGATCGCCACATCAGGGATCACCCGCAGCAGCGACTCATCGTTGCCGCCGATGAAGTGTGGCAAAACCCCCACACCGGCACCCGCCGCGATGAGCCGGGCCTGTGCGTTGATGCTCGAACTGCGCAGCGTCGGCGCGAGCGCCGAATCGATCTCGTGCAGGTATCGCAGCTCGGGCGCGTACAACAGATCGGGGATGTAGCCGACCAGCCGATGGCGCTTTCCCAGCGTCGCCAAGGTCGGCACGCCGTCACGCTCCACCAGCGAACGCGCCGCATAGAGGTGCAGCGCATAGTCGGACAGCTTGCTTGCCACGACCGGTCCGTGGCGCGGCCGCGCCAGCAACACGGCGACGTCGGCCTCGCGCCGCGATGGGCTGAGAAAGCCGGAGTTCGCCACCAGATCGATCGTCAGCGCCGGATGCGCCGCCGCGAACGAGTCGAGGTGCTGCGCCACCAGCCAGATGCCAAAACCCTCGGACACGCTCACCCGCAGCGTGCCGGTGAGCGCGCCGGGCGGATCGGCGCCCTCGCCGATACGCTCCGCCGCGCTCGCCATCTGCTCGACCTGCGCGAGCAGCGACTCGCCCGCCTCGGTGAGCACCTGCCCCTCGCGGGTCTGCTCGAACAGGGTCCGGCCCAGCCGCGCCTCGAGCCGGCGCAGTCGCCGACCGACGGTGGTGGCGTCGACGCCGAGCAGCGCGGCGGCGCGCGCGATCTGACCGGTGCGCGCCACCGCGAGGAAATCCTGCAGGTCGTTCCAGGCGATCGGCTGCATCAACGCAGGCCGAGGTTGCATAATTGCCGCTTGCCTGCAACCGCGCCGGGTCGCACACCGGAGGGAAGAGATAGAGGAGAGGCGATGCGCACCATCGACCATCACATCGCCGGTGCGGCAGCGTCCGCGGGCGGCGGTGGCGCTGCGAGGGAAGGCGCGCGCGGCGGGGACGTCTACGACCCCAATACCGGGCAGGTGCAGGCGCGCGTGACGCTCGGCACCGCCGCCGACCTCGACCGCGCGGTAGCGGCGGCGCAGGCGGCGCAGCCCGGCTGGTCCGCGACCAACCCGCAGCGCCGCGCGCGCGTGATGTTCCGCTTCAAGGAGCTGGTCGAGCGCGAGATGGAGCCGCTGGCACGGCTGCTCTCGTCCGAGCACGGCAAGGTGATCGCTGACTCCAAAGGCGACATCCAGCGCGGGCTGGAAGTGATCGAGTTCGCCTGCGGCATCCCCCACCTGCTCAAGGGCGAGTATACACACGGCGCCGGCCCTGGGATCGACGTTTACTCGATGCGCCAGCCGCTCGGCATCGGCGCGGGCATCACCCCGTTCAATTTCCCGGCGATGATCCCGATGTGGATGTTCGGCGTCGCCATCGCCTGCGGCAATGCTTTCCTGCTCAAACCGTCCGAGCGCGACCCGAGCGTGCCGGTGCGGCTCGCCGAGCTGATGCTCGAGGCGGGCGCGCCGGAGGGCATCCTCCAGGTCGTTCACGGCGACAAGGAGATGGTCGACGCGATCCTCGACCATCCCGCGATCTCGGCGGTGAGCTTCGTCGGCTCGTCCGACATCGCGCATTACGTCTACCGCCGCGGCGTGGACGCAGGGAAGCGCGTCCAGGCGATGGGCGGCGCCAAGAACCACGGCATCGTCATGCCCGACGCCGACCTCGACCAGGTCGTCGCCGATCTCGCCGGCGCCGCCTTCGGTTCGGCGGGTGAGCGCTGCATGGCGCTGCCCGTGGTGGTGCCGATCGGCGAGCAGACCGCGGAGCGCCTGCGCGACAAGCTGATCCCCGCGATCCGCGGCCTGCGCGTCGGGGTCTCGACAGATGCCGAGGCGCATTACGGCCCGGTGGTCAACGCCGCGCACAAGCAGCGCGTCGAGCAATGGATCGGCACCGCGGTCGAGGAAGGCGCGGAGCTGGTCGTCGATGGCCGCGGCTTCACGCTCCAGGGGCATGAGAACGGCTTCTTTGTCGGTCCGACCCTGCTCGACCGGGTCACGCCACAGATGCGCTCCTACCAAGAGGAGATCTTCGGGCCGGTGCTCCAGATCGTCCGCGCGCCCGACTTCAAGACAGCGCTGCGCCTGCCGAGCGAGCATCAGTACGGCAACGGCGTCGCGATCTTCACGCGCAACGGCCATGCCGCGCGCGAGTTCGCCGCGCGTGTCAACGTCGGCATGGTGGGCATCAACGTGCCGATTCCGGTGCCCGTGGCCTATCACAGCTTCGGCGGCTGGAAGCGCAGCGCGTTCGGCGACGTCAACCAGCACGGCACCGAGGGCGTGCGCTTCTGGACCAAGGTCAAGACCGTGACGCAGCGCTGGCCCGACGGGTCCGCGCTCCCTAGCGGTAGCGAGGACGGTGGACCCTCGCGCGTGCAGGACGCGTTCGTGATCCCGACGATGGGGTGACGATATGCGGTGGAGCGGACGGATGGCGATGACGGCGGGGCTGGCGGCGATGCTCGCCGCGTGCTCGCCTCAAACGGCGGACTACAACCGCCACGAGGTGCCCGAGGACGAGGCGCGCGCCCAGGCCGCGATCGAGCGCGCCGCGGCGCAGAACGGCGTCGCCACCACCGCGCGCGCCGGCGTGCCGATCGCCGCACCGGCCGAGACCGCGGCGCGATCGCGCGCCTTCCCGACCGACTTCCTCGGTTACTGGGGCATCAGCTACGACGACTGCCAGCTCGCCAACACCAATGCGACCGGCCGGATCAACGTCGACGCCGACACGATCCGCCTCCACGAGGCGAAGGCGCGCGTGCAGCGGCTCGAACAGCGCTCGCCCTATGAAGTGGTGGCGGACCTCCGCTTCGACGGCGCGGGCAACTCGTCGTGGGAGCGGCGCGACCGCTTCACGCTCGAGCAGGGCGGCACCATCCTCGTCCGCACCGAGGCACCCAACGTCCAGCGCTATCGGCGCTGCTGACCGCAAGGCAGGACATGACCGACCAGTTCGACCTCACCCCCCAGTTTGATCTCACAGGCGACCAGCGCGAGATCCAGGAACTCGCGCGCCGCTTCACCGCCGATCGCATCACGCCGCACGCGGCCGAGTGGGACGAGACGCATCACTATCCCGTCGACGTGTGGAAGGCGGCGGGCGAGCTCGGCTTCGGCGCCATCTACGTCAGCGAGGCGTCAGGCGGGATCGCGCTCGGCCGGCTCGAGGCGGCACTGGTGATGGAGGCGATGGCCTATGGCTGCCCCGCGACCAGCGCGTTCATCTCGATCCACAATATGATGGCCTGGATGATCGACCGCTTCGGCTCGGCCGAGATCAAGGATCGCTTCCTGCCCGGCCTCGTCACGATGGAGACGATCGGCAGCTATTGCTTGACCGAGCCGGGCTCGGGCTCGGATGCGGCGGCGTTGAAGACGAGCGCGCGACGCGACGGTGACGATTACGTGCTCAACGGCACCAAGCAGTTCATCTCGGGCGCGGGCTACAACGACGTGTACGTCTGCATGGTGCGCACCGGTGAGGAGAAGGCCCGCGGCATCAGCGCGATCGTGGTCGAGAAGGGCACGCCCGGCCTGTCCTTCGGCGCGCCCGAGCGCAAGCTCGGGTGGAACGCCTCGCCGACCGCGCAGGTGATCTTCGAGGACTGTCGCGTGCCCGCCGCCAATCTGGTCGGCGCCGAGGGCGAGGGGTTCCGCATCGCGATGGCGGGGCTCGACGGCGGCCGGCTCAACATCGGCGCCTGCTCGCTCGGGGGGGCGCAGCGCTGCCTCGACGAGTCGATCCGCTACGCGCGCGAGCGCCAGCAGTTCGGCCAGCCGATTGCCGACTTCCAGAACACGCAGTTCACGCTGGCGGACATGGCGACCGACCTTGAGGCGGCGCGGGCGCTGCTCTATCTCGCCGCCGCCAAGGTGACTGCGGACGCGCCCGACAAGTCGCGCTTCTCGGCGATGGCGAAGCGGCTGGCGACCGACAACGGCTCGTCGATCGTCGACCGCGCGCTGCAGCTCCACGGCGGCTACGGCTATCTCAAGGACTATCCGATCGAGCGGTTCTGGCGCGACCTGCGCGTCCACTCGATCCTGGAGGGGACCAATCAGGTGATGCGCATGATCATCGGCCGCGAGCTGACCCGACAATGAGGGGGGCGACTCAAATCCTCCCCGCAGGCGGGGAGGGGGACCGCCAGCCGCAGGCTGGTGGTGGAGGGGGGCTTCCGCCTGCGCGACGCTCGGGGTTCCTGCTCCACCGCCAGCAGCGCTTGCGGAAAGCCCCCTCCACCATGCTCCGCATGGTTCCCCTCCCCGCAAGCGGGGAGGATTGAGTGGCTGACCTCATCGCCGAGACGGAGGGCGGCGTCGCGCGGCTGCGGCTCAACCGGCCGCAGGCGCTCCACGCGCTCACCGCGGAGATGTGCGCCGCCGTGCTCGACTCGCTCGAGCGGTGGCGCGGCGACGATACGATCCGCTGCGTCACGATCGACCATGCCGAGGGGCGCGGCTTCTGCGCCGGCGGCGACATTCGCCTGCTCGCCGAGAGCGGCGCGGGTGACGGCAGCGCCGCGCGCGCCTTCTTCTACGTCGAATATCGCATGAACCACCGGCTGTTCACCTACGCCAAGGACGTGGTCGCGTTCATGGACGGGGTGACGATGGGCGGCGGCGTCGGCCTGTCGCAGCCCTGCCGCTACCGCGTCGCCACCGAGAACACCAAGCTGGCGATGCCCGAGACCGGCATCGGCCTCTTCCCCGACGTCGGCGGCGGCTGGTATCTCTCGCGCCTGCCGGGGCGGATGGGCCAGTATCTCGCGCTCACCGGCGCGCGCGCCGATGGCGCGGCGTGCCACGCGCTCGGGCTGGCGACGCACTATGTCGAGAGCGCGCGGCTCGACGCACTCAAGCGCGACATCGCGGCGCGCCCGGGCGAGCTGCGCGCGCTGCTGGACGCCGCGCATGTCGATCCCGGCCATGCCGTGCTGCTCGACCAGCGCGAGGCGATCGACCGGCTGTTCGCCTCCGACGAGGTCGAGGCGGTGTTCGCCGCGCTGGAGGCGGACGACAGCGAGTTCGCGCGCGCCACGCTGGCGACGCTGCGCACCAAGTCGCCGCAGACGATGAAGGTCTCGCTCAAGCTGCTCAAGGACGGCGCGCGCATGGCCGACTTCGCCGATGAGATGCGGCAGGAATATGCGGTCGCCACGCGCGTGGTGCAGCGACACGACTTCCTCGAGGGCGTGCGCGCGGTGATCGTCGACAAGGACAACGCGCCGCGCTGGGAGCCCGCCACGCCCGAGGGCGTCAGCGACCATGTCATCGACCAGATCTTCGCCCCGCTGCCCGAGGCCGAAGCCTGGACTCCGCACGATTGAGGGACCGACCGATGGCCGACTATGAGACGATCCTGGTCGAGCGACGCGGCGCGGTGACGCTGCTGACACTCAACCGGCCCAAGGCGCTCAACGCGCTCAACACGCAGGTGCTCGCTGAGCTGCTGCGCGCGCTCGCCGACTATGACGCCGACGCCGCGCAGCGCTGCGCCGTGCTCACCGGCAGCGAGCGCGCCTTCGCCGCCGGCGCCGACATCAAGGAGATGGCGGGGCAGGGCTTCGCCGACATGTACGCGGGCAATTTCTTCGCCGGCTACGAGCAGCTGACGCGCACGCGCAAGCCGCTGATCGCGGCGGTGGCGGGCTATGCGCTGGGCGGCGGCTGCGAGCTGGCGATGATGTGCGACGTCATCCTCGCGGCGGATAGCGCCAAATTCGGCCAGCCCGAGATCAAGCTCGGCGTGTCGCCGGGCATGGGCGGCTCGCAGCGGCTGGCACGCGCGGTGGGCAAGGCCAAGGCGATGGAGATGGTGCTCACCGGCCGGATGATCGACGCCGAGGAGGCCGAGCGCGCCGGGCTGGTCAGCCGGGTCGTGCCCGCCGCCGAGCTGCTCGACGAGGCGCTGCGCACCGCCGCGACGATCGCCGAGATGGCGCCGCTCGCCGCGATCGCGAACAAGGAGATGGTCAATGCCGCGTTCGAGACGACGCTGGCGCAGGGCGTCCAGTTCGAGCGCCGGCTGTTCCATGCGCTGTTCGGCACCGCCGACCAGAAAGAGGGGATGGCAGCGTTCGTGGAGAAGCGCGCCGGGCAGTGGAGCGGGCGGTGAGGCGGTGACGCGGCGTGTGATCTCTCTCCGTTCGTGCTGAGGAGTCGCTGAGCTCGTCCAAGCGGCGTCTCGAAGCATCCGGCGCCGCGGTCGTGCCAGCGCTTCGAGACGAGGCTTCGACGGGCTCAGCCTCTCCTCAGCGCGAACGAAGGAGGGGCGAGCGCTGTAAGGATAAAGAGGAGAGGCAACATGGCACGCGTCGCGTTCATCGGGCTGGGCAACATGGGCGGTGGGATGGCCGCCAACCTGGCGAAGCACGGCCATGACGTGCGCGCCTACGATCTCTCCGCCGAGGCGCTGGCGCGCGCCGAGGGCGCCGGCTGCCTCGCCGCGGAGAGCGCCGCGGCGGCGGTCGATGGCGCCGAGGCGGTCTTTACCATGCTGCCCGCGGGGCGCCACGTCGCGCAGGTCTATGACGAGATCCTGCCGCTGGTCGACGCCGCGGCGACCCTGATCGACTGCTCAACGATCGACGTCGCCACCGCGCGCGCCGTCGCCGAGCAGGCGCGCACGCGCGGGGTCGCCGCGGTCGACTCGCCGGTGTCGGGCGGGATCGCGGCGGCGACCGCGGGCACGCTCACCTTCATGGTCGGCGGTCCGGCGGAAGCGTTCGAGCGCGCGCGGCCGTTTCTCGAGTTGATGGGCAAGGCGGTGATCCACGCCGGGGCGAGCGGCACCGGCCAGGCCGCCAAGCTGTGCAACAACCTGATCCTCGGCGCGACGATGATCGCGACCTGCGAGGGGTTCGTGCTCGCCGAGCGGCTCGGGCTCGACCCGCAGGTGTTCTACGACATCGCTAGCAAGGCCACCGCGCAGAGCTGGTCGATGACGAGCTACTGCCCGGTACCGGGCGTCGGCCCGACCTCGCCCGCGGACAACGATTATCGCGGCGGCTTCGCGGGGGCGCTGATGCTCAAGGACTTGGAGTTGGCGATGGCCGCAGCGACAGACGGCGGCGCGACCCTGCCGCTCGGCGGCCACGCGCGCGACTTGTACCGTGCGTTCGGCGAGGGCGGGCATGGCGGGGAGGATTTCTCCGGCATCATCCGGATGCTGCGGGGGGCGTAGAGGCCATTATCCACAAAGGACAACGTCATCCCGGACTTGTTCCGGGATCCACTAAGCCGCACGCTCGACAGAGGTAATGCACGCGGAGCCGTGGACCCCGGAACAAGTCCGGGGTGACGTTTTGTGGAGTGGTACACGGTGCTTGCCCGGGCGATCCCCTCACCGCAGCGCCGCCTCCACCTCCGCGCGCTTGGCCGCGCGCAGCGCGACGCACTGGCGGATCGCGCCGAGCGCCTGGCTCAGCTCCAGCGCGCCGCCGCCAAGGGTCGCCAGCCGCGGGCGGAACAGCGCCTCGACCGCGGCGGCCTTGTCCGCGCTGCAATAGCCGCCGAACAGCGTCGGGATACGCGCGCGCGCGAACGCGGGCACCCCCGCGATCGCGCCGTCGAAGTCGCGCGTAAACAGCGCCAGCAGCGCGTCGCGCCCGAGCGGCTGGTAGGCGAGCCGCGTCATCAGCGTCAGCCGCTCGGTCGATTGCAGCGCCGGGTCGCGCGTCAGCTCGAGCGCGCGCGGCACCTCGGCCGCGCTGGTGGCGTGGCCCAGCGCGCGAACCGCGTGCGAGCGGAACAGCGGATCACCGCTCGTCGCCAGCGCGTCGCGCAGCCGATTCATGAAGGCCATGCCACGGTCCTCCACCGCGACCGCGAACGCCAGCTCGCGATAGGACGGGTCGATCGCCCGCGGCGTCGCCGCCAGCGCGCCCTCGGCCGCCTCGGCGAGCTGCGAACGGAGCGCCGCATCCCGCGCGGTCTGCGCGGCATAGTCGACGAGGTTCTGCCGCAGCAGCGCTTGCCCGGTCTCCTCGCCGGCATAGGCGCCGGGCGCGAAGGACACCGCGCCGAGCGCGCGCAGCCGCGGCAGCGACAGCTCGCTCGCGAGCCGGCGCAGCCCCGCGGTCGCGGCGGGCGACAGGTCGAGCTGCTCGACCTCGGCGATCGCCTGCGGCAGCTGCAGCGTCGCGCTGCGCTCGCGATGCGCGGCGAAGGCGCGCGCCCCCGCGATCACGCGCGCGAAGCTGGCATTGCCCGCGAGGAAGTCGGCCCACAGGCTGTCCGCCACCGCCATCGCCTCGCGCGCGGGCAGCGTGTCGGCGCCCCGCAGCAGCCCGGCCCAGCCGGCGTCGTCGAGGCTGTAGCGCCAATATCCCGCGCCGTCGGCGTTAGGCACCGCTAGGCCGCTGCCGCGCAGCGCGAGCGTGCCGGTCGCGCTGCCGAGCAGGGTGCAGCTGCGCGTCTTGCCCTGGCGCGCGCACACCGGCACCGTCCATGTCTGTGGCGCGGGCTGCGCGGCGACGCCGATCGGGCGATAGCGCTGCTGGCTTAGCTGCCACCGCCCGGCACCGTCGGCGCGGATGCGGATCACCGGCACGCCGGTCTGCGTCACGAAGCTGCGGAACACCGGGACGATGCCGGGATCGCCCGACCCGGTCGCCATCGACTCGAAGAAGTCGTCCGCGGCGGCGTTGCCGTAGCGGAAGCGATTCAGATGGAACTGCACGCCGCGGCGGAACTTCTCCGCGCCGAGATAGCGCTCCACCATGGTCAGCACCTGACCGCCCTTCTGATAGGTGATCGAATCGAAGGCGCTGGCGATCTGGTCGTTGCGCGTGATCTCCTGGCGGATCGGGCGGCCGACCGCGCGGCTGTCGGTGTCCATCGCCGCGAACGCCTCGGCGAGCTGGGCGACGTCGGTGCCGAGCCCGGGCTGCCAGATCTCGCCGACGCGATTGCCGGCCCATTCGGCGAAGCTCTCGTTGAGCCAGATGTCGGTCCACCATCTCGGCGTGACGAGGTCGCCGAACCATTGGTGCGCCAGCTCGTGCGCCACCACCGTACCGAAGCCGCGCCGCTGCGACGCGGGCGCGTCGGGGTCGAGCAGCAGCAACGTGTCGTTGTAGCTGACAAGACCGGCATTCTCCATCGCGCCGCTCATCACCGGGCCGGCGATCTGGTCGAGCTTCTCGTACGGATAGGGGATGCTGAAATATTGCTCATGCAGCGCGAGGATCTTCGGCCCCTCGGTGGCGGCGAGCCGGAGCCGCTCGGCCTGGCCCTTGGTGGCGATCGCGCGATACGGCAGCGCGGTCGTGCGCACCGCATTGGCGGGCGCGTCGCCGGGGACGACGTCGAACGGTCCCACCGCGATCGCGACGAGATAGGTCGGCAGCGGCTTGGAGGGGGCGAAGACGTGGCGGGTCAGCCCCGCGCCCGCGGGGGTGGCGGCGGTCTCGGGCGTGTTGGCGAAGACCTTCTGCCCGCTCGCCGCGGTGACGCTGAGCGTGAAGGGCGTCTTGAAGCCGGGCTCGTCGAAGCCCGGGAACATGCGCCGCGCGTCGATCGGCTCCATCTGCGTCCAGGCGTACCAGTCATCGCCGACCTTGGCGCGGTACAGCCCCTCGGCGCCGATCATGAACGGCGCGTCATAGTCGAAGGCGAGCGTGACGCGGCCGGCGGGGAGCGGCGTCGCGAAATCGAGCCGCGCCACCCCCGAGGCGTCGACCTGGGTGTAGCGCGCGGTGACGGTGCGGCCGTCGACGCGGGCGACGGCCGTGGCCACGGCGAGGCCGTTGCCGTGGAGGTAGAGCGAGGAAGCGGCACGCCGGAGCTCGGCGTCGACCTCGGCGTGGCCGGTGAAGCGCTCCCGCTCGGGGCGGACGGTCAGGTCGATGCGATAGGCGGTGGGGCGTGCGGTACCGGGGAGTTGGCCGAGCGGGACGGGGCCGGGAGCCGTAGTGATGGGATCGGGGACCTGCTGCGCCAGCGAGGGCGCGGCGAGGAAGAGGGCGGTGGAGGCGAGCAGGGAGAGTCTCATAGGCGCGACCTTCGTTTTAATTGCCGTCGGCGTAGGATGGAAACGACTGGAGCGCATCCCCCGCGACGGCGCTTGCCCGGTCTGCTCCTCAGCCCGCTCCTTTTACCACCCCGGCGAACGCCGGCGTCCATGCGGGAAGGCGGTCGTGGGTCTCACCGGCGTTCCCCAACTGGACCCCCTGGCGTTCGCCGGGGTGGAGAGGAGCCGGGGTGGTAGCAGAAGTGGCGAGGCACGCCTTACAGCCGCGTGCGCACCTGCCACAGCTCGGGGAACAGCTCGACCTCGAGCATCTTGCGCAGGTAGGAGACGCCCGCGGTGCCGCCCGTGCCGCGCTTGAGCCCGATCACGCGCTCCACCGTGGTGACGTGGTTGAAGCGCCAGCGCCGGAAATAATCCTCCAGGTCGACGAGCTTCTCCGCCAGTTCGTAGAGCGGCCAGTGCGTCTCGGGCGCGCAGTACACCTGTTCCCACGCGGCCTGTACCGCCTCGCCCGCGACATGCGGCGCGCGCCAGTCGCGCGCCGGGTCGGCGAGCAGCCCGGCGGCGTGGAGGCGGACCAGCGCGGCGTCGTAGATGCTCGGCGCGGCGAGGATCGCTTCCAGCCGCGTCAGCGTCGGGGCGCGGTGGCGGTGCGGCCCGAGCGTCGCCGAGACGCGGTTGCCGCACAGATATTCCACCGCGCGATACTGCCACGACTGGAACCCCGACGACTGGCCGAGCGCGTTCCGGAACGTGGTGTAGTCGGACGGCGTCATCGTGCGCAGCACGTCCCAGGCGCCGTTGAGCTGCTCCAGGATCCGCGCCACCCGTGCGAGCAGCTTGAACGCCTGCGGCAGGCGATCGGCCAGGATCGAGTCGCGCGCGCTCTCCAGCTCGTGCACCGCCAGCTTCATCCACAATTCGCTGGTCTGGTGCTGGATGATGAACAGCAGCTCGTCGTGCGCGTCGCTCAGCGGGTGCTGCGCGTCGAGCAGGCGGTCGAGCGCGAGATAATCGCCGTAGCTCATGCGCTCGGCGAAGTTCAGCTCGGCGTCGTGATGCTCGCCCATCACGTCACCGCGGCGCGGGCGTGATGCTCGGGGCGGTCCCAGGCGTCGGTGGCGAGGATGGCCGCGAGAGTGTCGACCGCGTGCACCACCTCCTCCTCACTAAGGTACAAAGGCGTGAAGCCGAAGCGGAGCAGGTCGGGCGCGCGCACGTCGCCGATCACGCCGCGCGCGATCAGCGCCTGCATCACCGCATAGGCGTTGGGGTGCGCGAAACTCACCTGGCTGCCCCGCGCGTGCGGGTCGCGCGGCGAGGCGAGCGCGAGCTGGGGGCAGCGCGCCTCCACCTCGGCGATGAAGCGCTGCGACAGGCGGATCGAGGCGGCGCGCACGTCGACCATGTCGACGCCGTCCCAGGCGTCGAGGGCGGCGTCGAGTACCGAGAGCGCGATCACCGGCGGCGTGCCGACGCGCATCCGCTCGACCCCCGGCGCGGGGGCGTAGTCGCGCTCGAACGCGAACGGCGCGCGATGGCCGAGCCAGCCGCTCAGGATCGGCCGGGCGGTCTCGGCGTGGCGCGGTGCGAGGTAGAGGAAGGCGGGGGCGCCGGGGCCGCCGTTGAGATATTTGTAGGTGCAGCCGACGGCGAAGTCGGCGTCGGCGCCGGCGACGTTAACCGGCAGCGCGCCCGCCGAATGCGCCAGGTCCCACAGCGCGATCGCGCCAGCGGCGTGGGCGCGGGCGGTGAGCGCGCGCATGTCGTGGAGGCGGCCGGTGCGATAGTCGACCTCGGTCAGCATCGTCACCGCGACGTCCTCGTCGACGGCGTCCGCCACCTCCTCGGGGGCGACGACGCGCAGTTCATGCCCCTGGCCGAGCGAGTCGAGCAGCGACTGCGCGATGTAGAGGTCGCTCGGGAAGTTGCCGCTGTCGCTCAGCACCACGCGGCGGTCGGGGCGCAGCGCGAGCGCGGCGGCGAGCGCCTGGAACAGCTTGATCGAGAGCGTGTCGCCGGTGATCACGCTGCCCGCGGGCGCGCCGACCAGCCGCGCGATGCGGTCGCCGACGCGCGTCGGCAGCGCCATCCACTCGCAGTCGTTCCAGCCGCGGATCAGCCGCTCGCCCCATTGCTCGCGGATCACCGCGGCGGCGCGCGCCTCGGCCGCGCGCGGCAGCGGGCCGAGCGAGTTGCCGTCGAGGTAGATCACGCCCGGCGGCAGATGGAACAGCGCGCGGGTGGCGGCGAAGTCGGTCATGTCCGCGTCTTAGCGCGTGGGGAGGGACGGGCCAATCGCGACAGGCTCAGCACCGCTCCGCTATCGCCATCGCTCCGTATCACCACCTCTCCGGGCCCGCTACCGCCCCGGCTGACGCCAGGGTCCAGTAGGGAGACGATGGTGGGCCACACGACCGCTTTCCCAACTGGACCTCGGCGTCCTCCGGGGTGGTGATGGCAAAGAGGGAGGGCCGATCTCAGCATGCCCCGCGCCCCATCAATGCCCGACGAAGGTAAGTCCTTCGCAGAACCTCCGTCATCCCGGACTTGGTCCGGGATCCACCGTGCCGCAAACTCACGGCGCATTACTCTCGCGGAAGCGTGGATCCCGGAACAAGTCCGGGATGACGGGAGATAGAGGAGCCTTGCGCGACTCTCACAGTTGTCACGCGACGGCCGGTGCACTGTCGGGCGACACTGGTGAGACTCACTCCCGCCCTCCCACCTGCGCCCCGGCCTCCGCCGGGGCACCTGCGCTCCTCAATCCGCCGCGACCGGCCCCGACGGCGCGCTCGGCCGGCGGCAGGTCCACACCAGCAGAATCAGCCCCGCCGCGAGCCACGCCGACAAGCGGAACAGGTCCACCGAGGCGAGCAGGTACGCCTGCCCCACCATCTGCCGCGTCACCGCGGCGGCGGCCTGCTGCGCGCTCATCCCCATGCGCTGCATCTGCTCGGCCGCCATCTGGTACGGCATATTGTTGCCGATCGCCTCCGCGAGCCGGCTCTGATGGAGCGCCTCGCGCCGGTCCCACGCGGTCGAGATCAGCGACGCGGCGAACCCGCCCGCGGTGATGCGGCAGAAGTTCGAGATGCCGGTCGCCGACGGCAGCCGCTGCGGCGGGATCTTGTCGAGCGAGATGGTCAGCATCGCCAGGAAGAAGGTGCTCATCGACACGCCCTGGACGAGCAGCGGCAGCACGAGATCGCCGAAGGTCGCCTGCGCGGTATAGCCCGATCGCATCCAGTAGCTGATCGCGAAGCCGCCGAACGCGACGGTGGCGATCACGCGCGCGTCGACCTTGCCCGACAGCCGCGCCACCAGCGGCGTCAGCGCCACCGCCACCACCCCGCTCGGTGCCGCCACCAGTCCGGCCCAGGTCGCGGTATAGCCCAGCTGGGTCTGCAGCCACAAAGGCAGGATCAGGATGTTGGCGAAGAACACCGCATAGCCGAGCGAGAAGCAGAGATTGCCGATCCAGAAGTTGCGGCGCGCGAACAAGGTCAGGTCCACCGTCGGGTTGGCGTCGGTCAACTCCCAGATCACCCAGGCGACGAAGGCGATCGCCGCGGTGAGCGTCAGCACCACAATCAGTGGGTCGTTGAACCAGTCGGCGTTCTTGCCGAGGTCGAGCATCACCTGGAGCGAGCCGACCCACAGCACCAGCAGCCCGAGCCCGACCGTGTCGATCGGCAGCTTCATCGTCGGCGTCTCGCGGCTGCGCAGGTTGAACCAGCACACCAGAGCGGTGACGACGCCGAAGGGCACGTTGATCAGGAAGATCCAGGACCAGTGATAATTGTCGGAGATGTAGCCGCCGAGGATCGGCCCCATGATCGGGGCAACCAGCGTGGTCATCGACCAGATGCCGAGCGCGGTGGAGCGCTTGTCGTGCGGGAAGATCGAGATCAGCAGCGCCTGGCTGCCCGGCATCATCGGCCCCGAGACGGCGCCCTGCAGCACGCGGAAGATGATGAGCGAGGGCAGGTCCCACGCCACGCCGCAGAGGAACGAGGCGATGGTGAACAGCACGACCGAGGTGCAGAACACCCGCACCACGCCGAAGCGCCGCATCAGCCAGCCGGTCAGCGGCACCGCGACGCCGTTGGCGACCGCGAAGGCGGTGACGACCCAGGTGCTATTGTCGCTCGACACGCCGAGGTTGCCCGCGATCGTCGGCAGCGAGACGTTGGCGATGGTGCTGTCCAGCACCATCATGAAGGTGCCGAGCGCCAGCGCGAAGGCGGTGACGCCGAGCTGGACGCCGGTGAGCGGCGCCTGCTCCTGCGGCGCGCCGCTAGCCATGACGTGGGCCTCTCAGCCGCGTTCCTGCGCACGCAGGGACCCAGAGCGGCGAGCGCCGGCGTGCGTGGCCCTGGGCATCTGCATGCGCAAGAGCACGGGAGGAGCCGCCGCTCACCGGTTCGCCGCCACGATGCGGCGGATCTCCGCCTCGACCTTGGGGTCGGTGCCGACGTTGGTGTCGCCGCGATAGGGTGCCGCCGCGGCCTGGGCGAGCCGCGCGCCGCGCTGGTCGGCGGTGTCGACGGTGGTCGTCACCGACAGGCCGACGCGGAGCGGGTTGGCGCGCAGCTCGCGGGGGTCGAGCGCGATCCGCACCGGCACGCGCTGGACGATCTTGATCCAGTTGCCGCTGGCGTTCTGCGGCGGCAGCAGCGCGAAGGCGTTGCCGCTGCCCGCGGCGAGCCCGATCACACGGCCGTGATAGACGATGTCGCCGCCATACATGTCGGCGGTGACCTTGACCGGCTGGCCGATGCGCAGGTCCTTGAGCTGGGTCTCGCGGAAATTGGCGTCGACCCACAGCCGGTCGAGCGGCACGATCGCCATCAGGGGCGTGCCCGCGTTGACCTGCTGGCCGACCTGGACGGTGCGCTGCGCCACCACGCCCGCGATCGGCGCGATCACGTGCATGTGCCCGCGCGCCACCGCGGCGCGGCGATAATTGGCGATCGCGGCCAGCACCGCGGGGCTGGTGTTGACGTCGGTGCCCTGGACGGTGCTCTGCGCCTGGCGGCGCTGCTCGCGCGCGAGCCGCAGGTTGGCGGTCGCCACCTTCACCGCGTCGGCGGCATGGCTCAGCTCCTCGCCCGAGATCGCGCCCTGCTGCGCGGCGCCGCGGCGGCGCGCGTAATCGTCGCGCGCGCGGTTGAGCTCGGCCTCGGCCTGGACGATCCCGGCATCAGACTGGCCCACGCGCGTGAAGTCGGCGCGCGTCGACCGCACCGCGCGCGCCAGCTCGGCGCCGGCCGCGGCGACGTTGACGTCGGCGGTGGTGGGGTCGAGATCGATCAGCGGCTGGCCCGCGGTGACCGACTGGGTGTTGTCGGCATAGAGCTGCGTCACCGTGCCGGGATCGCGCGCGGTGATCGCCACCACGTCGCCCGCGACATAGGCGTCGTCGGTCTCCTCCTCCGGCGGCGCGAAGAAGAAGTGCATGATTGCCCAGACGATCAGCACCACCAGCAGCACCGCGCCGAGGATCAGGAAGGCGCGGCGGCGCGTCTTCGGTTTGCCGGCGGGCGTGGGCGTCGGGGCGGGAGCGGGCGACGGCGTGGGAGCGGCGGTGTCGGTCATCGGGAGAGGTCCTGGGCGCCGGTGGCGGGAGAAGGGTTGGCGGGCGTCGGCAGCTCGAAGCCGCCACCGAGCGCGGTGGCGAGCTGCGCGCGCGCCGCGAGCGAGTCGATCGCGAGATTGGCGTCGGCCAGCTCGGCGTCGAGCAGGCGAATGTCGGTGTTGACCAGGTCGAGCCGGCTCGACAGCCCGCTCTGCACGCGGACGCCGTTGAGGCGGTTGGTCTCGGCCAGTCCCGTCACGACCTCGCGCTGGCGCACGCGCGCGGCGTCGGCGGCCTGGACGCGCGCGATTGCGTCGGCGGCGTCACGCGCGGCGGCGACCACCGACTCATTGTACTGAGCGGTGGCGACGTCGACCGCGGCGGTGGCGCCGCGCAGCTCGGCCGACCGCCGCCCGCTGTCGAACAGCGGCAGGTGGATCGCGGCGCCGCCTCCCGCGATCCCCGACGACAGATCGACGAAATTGCCGAAGCCGATCGCCTGCAGCCCGACCAAGGCCGAGAGGTTGATGTTGGGATAGAAGGCACGGCGCGCGACTTGGCGCTGCGCGGCGGCTGCGGCGATTCGCGCCTGTGCGGCAGCGACGTCTGGGCGGCGCGCGAGCAGGTCGGCGGGCAGCGTCGCCGGCACCGGCAGCGCCGCGTCGGCGGCGAGCCGAGTCGGCTGGAGCGCGCGGGCATAGTCGCCGCCGCGCCCCGCCAACGCGGCGAGCGCGTCGGCGGCGATAGCGCGCGCGCCTTGCGCCTGCACCAGCGCGAGCTGCGCCTGCGAGACGAGCGTCTGCGCCGCGGTGATGTCGATCCGGCTGGCGAGCCGGTTACGCTCGCGCACCTGAACGAGCCCAAGCGACTGCTGCCGCGTCGCGATGGTGCGCTGCGCGATCGCCGCCTGGCGCTCGGCGCGCGCGAGCTCGACATAGCTCTGCACGACTGCGCCGGCGAGCATCAGCCGGGCGGCCGCGCGGTCATATTCGGCGGCCTGGAGCTGCGCCGCCGCGCCGGCGATCGCGGCCTTCTGCCGGCCGAACAGGTCGAGGTTCCAGTTGAGCCCGGCCTGGCCGGTGCCGAGCGCGCGCACCGTGCCGGCGAAGGGCGGGGGGATGATATAGTTGCTCGACAGACGCTGGCCCTGAACGTTGACGTCGAGCGCGGCGTCGGGGCGCAGCTCGGCGTCCTGCCGCGCCAGCGCCGCCTCGGCCTGGCGCACGCGGGCCGCCGCGGCGTCGAGCGAGGGATTGCCCGCGAGCGCGTCGGCGACGAGCCGGTCGAGCTGCGGGTCGCCAATCGCGCTCCACCAGTCGGGCGCGAGCGCGACCGATGGGCCGGCGAGCGCGAGGTCGGGCGCGGTCTTGGCGACGGTGACCGGTGGCGAGCCGGGGACCGCGCAGGCGCTGGCGAGCAGCGCGGCGGCGAGCGGGATCAGTCGGCGCATGCGTCGGTCTCCTCCAGCGTCTGGCGCAGCTTGCGCAGCTGAGCGAGGAACTGCTCGACCTCCGCGGTGCTCCAGTCGGCGAGATGGCGGTTCCAGCACTCGATCGCCTTGTCGCGGCAGCGCATCGCGGCGTCCCGCCCGGCGTCGGTCAGCGACAGGTTGACGACGCGGCGGTCGTCCTCGCTGCGCGCGCGCTCGACCAGCCCGCGCGCCTCGAGCACGTCGATCAGCCGGGTCATCGCGCCTTTGTCGTAGGTGAGGTCACGCGCCAGCGAGGCGCAGGTCGCGTCCGAGTCGAGGTGGATGGTGAGCAGCGTCGACCATTGCGACGCGGTCAGCTCCTCCTCGGCGAAGATCCGATCGAGCAGCGCCAGGTTGAGCTGGTTGCACCGCTTGATCAGATAACCCGCAGACCCGTCCGGCATGAAGTTATCACGGTTGTAGAACGACATTCCGTTGCCTTAGCAACCATTGCCAGTGCAGTCAATAATTGTATCTCCCTGTTGCTGGGCGCGACGCTTGCGGGCGGTCGCCGGCCCGCTATGGTCGCCGCCGTCACCATCCCGCGGGAGCATCATCCGTTGACCTATCGTGCGTTCCTGGCGGCCGGCGCGGCGCTGGCGGTCCTCTCTGCTCCCGCTCACGCCCAGGCGCCCGCCGTCCGCTCTGCCGCGCCACTGCCCGCCGCGGCCCCCGTGTCCGAGCTCGTCAAGGCGATCGACATTCCCTACCAGCAGTTCACGCTCAAGAACGGGCTGCGCGTGATCGTCCACACCGATCGCAAGGCGCCGATCGTCGCGGTCAGCGTCTGGTATGACGTCGGCTCGAAGCACGAGCCGCAGGGCAAGACCGGCTTCGCGCATCTGTTCGAGCATCTGATGTTCAACGGCAGCGAGAATGCCCCCGGCGACTTCTTCGAGCCGCTCCAGCAGGTCGGCGCGACCGACTTCAACGGCACCACCTATTTCGACCGCACCAATTACTTCGAGACGGTGCCGACCGCCGCGCTCGACCGCGCGCTGTTCCTCGAGTCGGACCGGATGGGCTATCTCACCGGCGCGATCACCCAAAGCGTGCTCGACGAGCAGCGCGGCGTCGTCCAGAACGAGAAGCGCCAGGGCGACAACCAACCCTATGGCCTGCTACGCTACAAGGCGACCGAGGGGCTGTTCCCGGCGAGCCACCCGTACGGCCACACCACCATCGGCTCGATGGCCGACCTTGACGCCGCCAGCCTCGCCGACGTCAAGGAGTGGTTCCGCAGCCATTACGGCCCGAACAATGCGGTGCTGGTGCTCGCCGGCGACGTCGACCTCGCCACCGCGCGCGCCAAGGTGGAGAAATATTTCGGCGCGATTGCGGCGGGGCCGAAGAGCGTCGCGCCGCCCGCGCCGGTGCCCTCGTCGCTGCCGGGCAAGGCGAGTGAGATCATGAAGGACCGCGTCGCCGCCACGCTGGTGATGAAGGAATGGGCGGTTCCCGGCCTCAACGACCGCGACGCGCCCGCGCTGGAGGTCGCCGCCGGCGTGCTCGGCGGGCTGGCGAGCTCGCGCTTCGACAATGTGCTGGTCAAGGGCGAGAAGCTCGCGGTGCAGGCGTCGGCGGAATATGAGAGCTTCGCGCAGGTCGGCACCTTCCAGCTGATCGCCATGGTCCGGCCCGGCGTCGACGCGGCGCAGGTGCAGGCGCGGATGGACCAGCTCGTCGCCGACTTCATCAAGACCGGCCCCAGCGCGGACGAGGTCGCGCGCTACGTCACCAGCACGGTGTCGTCGCGGATCGGCGGGCTCGAGGCGGTCGGCGGGTTCGGCGGCAAGGCGGTGGCGCTGGCCGAGGGCGCGCTCTATTCGGACGATCCCGGCTTCTACAAGAAGCAGCTCGCCGCGCTCGCCGCGCAGACTCCCGCGAGCGTCCGCGCCGCCGCGGCCAAGTGGCTCACGCGCCCGGCCTATTCGCTCCAGATCGTCAACGGCCAGCGCGACGCTTATGCCGAGAGCAAGGTGCCGCCGCCCGCGCCGGTCAAGGAGGCGCCCGAGCAGCCGCCCAAGGGCACGCGCGGGCCGCTCCCCGACGTCGGCCCGATCGGCGCGCTCAGCTTCCCCAGGGTGGAGCGCGCGCGACTGTCGAACGGTATCGAGCTGGTCTACGCGCAGCGTACCGCGGTGCCGGTCACCCAGGCGGTGCTCAGCTTCGACGCGGGCGTGGCCGCGGACGTCGCCGACAAGCTCGGCACGCAGCAGCTGACGCTGGCGATGATGGACGAGGGCACGCGCGCGCTCGACTCGATCCAGATCGCGGAGGCGCGCGAGCGGCTCGGCGCGTCGATCTCGAGCGGCAGCAGCGCCGACCGCACGTCGCTCGGGCTGCGCGTGCCGAGCGCCAACCTCGACGCGGGCGCCGCGCTGTGGGCGAGCATCGCGCGCGAGCCCTCCTTCGCCGAGGCCGAGCTGGGGCGCGTCAAGACGCAGCAGCTCACCGCGATCGCGCAGGAGCTGACCAGCCCCAACGGACTGGCGCGGCGCGTGCTGCCCAAGCTGGTATCGCCGGGCTCGCCTTATGCCAAGGCGCAGGGCTCGGGCGATCCCGCGGCGGTCGCGTCGCTCACCCGCGCCGACCTGCTCGCCTTTCGCCAGGCCTGGCTGCGTCCCGACAAGGCGAAGATCTTCGTCGTCTCGGATCGCCCGCTCGCCGAGGTGCAGCGCGTGATGGAGGCGCGGTTCGGGGACTGGCGCGCCGACGGCGCCGCGGGCACCAAGACCTTCCCGGCGCGCGTCACCTCGGTCAGCCCGCGCATCGTCGTGATCGATCGCCCAGACAGCCCGCAGTCGCTGATCGCGGGCGGCGTGCAGACCGGGCTCAAGGGCACCGACGAGCTGCTGCCGGTCGAGGTCGGCAACGACGCGCTCGGCGGCAGCTTCCTCGGCCGGCTCAACATGGACCTGCGCGAGAGCAAGCATTGGTCCTACGGCGTCGGCGGCAACTTCAGCCGCAACGCCTTCGCCGCGCCCTATGTCGTCTCGGCGCCGGTGCAGGCCGACCAGACGGGCCCGGCGATCGCGGCGCTGCGCGGCGACATCGCGCACTATCTGACGTCGCAGCCGATGACGCAGGCCGAGTTCGAGCGCGCGATCAACGGCGGCACGCGCTCGCTCTCGGGCGAGTTCGAGACGTCGGACAACGTGCTCGACGCGATGCAGTCGAACGACCTGTATCGCCGGCCCGACGATTATTACGCGACGCTCCCGCAGAAGTACCGTGCGCTGACGCTGCCGCAGGTGACCGCTGCGACCAAGGCCGCGATCGACCCGTCGCGCTTCGTCTGGGTGGTCGTGGGCGAGGCGGCCAAGGTGAAGCCGCAGCTTGACTCCTTGGGGTTGCCGGTGGAGGTCATGGCGGCATCCGCGGTCGCGGGCACGCCGCCCGCGGCAACGCCTGCCGCCGCTACGAAGTGAGGAGAGCGTGATGGCCGGAGTCGACGGAACCTACGATTGCACCGTGAAGTCGCCGCTGGGCGACCAGAAGCTGACGCTGACGGTGACGTCGCAGGGCGACAGCTTCACCGGCCAGGCCTCGGGCGCGATGGGCGCGTCGGACGTGCAGGGTTCGGTCAACGGCGATACGCTGGCGTGGAAGCAGCAGATGACCTCGCCGATGCCGATGACGCTCGACATCTCCGCGACGGTCGACGGCGACACGATCACCGGCAGCGTCGGCGCGGGCGCCTTCGGCAGCTTCCCGCTGTCGGGCACGCGGGTGGGGTGAGGTGAGCCCTTCCGCTAAAGGAAGGCCTTAACAAATCGAACCGTCATCCCGGGCTTTACCCGGGATCCATCGTGTCGCGTGCACGGCGATCGTTGCACCTGCGGCGGCATGGATCCCGGCGCAAGGCCGGGATCACGGTGTTTTCGCCGTAGGGTCCTTAAATGCCGGAGCGGGCATGGCGTTTCACGCGCGCCGGTCTCGGTGAGACGGCGACGCCCCACCCCAACCCTCCCCTGAGGGGGAGGGAGTATCCGGCGCCACGCGCTGCTCGGTGAGCACCTGCCAGCCGGTGATGAACAAGGCGCCGACCAGCGGGCCGACCACGATGCCGCTGAGCCCGACCAGATCGATCCCGCCCAGCGTCGTCACCAGCACGAGCCAGTCGGGGATGCCGGTGTCGCGGCCCACCAGGATCGGACGCAGGATATTGTCGGCGAGGCCGATCACCAGCACGCCCGACAGGATCACCACCACCGCCTGCCAGATCGCGCCGGTGGCGAAGAGGTAGAGCGCGACCGGCGCCCAGATGATCGCCGGCCCCACCGCCGGCAGCAGCGCGGCGATCGCCATCAGGATGCCCCAGAGCAGCGCCGCGGGCAGCCCGACGATCCAGAAGGTCACCGCGCCGAGCGCACCCTGCACGATCGCGACCACGCCGGACCCCTTGATCGTGGCGCGCACCACCGCGACGAACTTGTCCGCGAGCTGGCCCGCCACGGCCGGCTCGAGCGGCAGTGCGCGCACCACCGCTGGGCCGATCCGGTCGCCGTCGCGCAGCAGGAAGAAGGTGACGTAGAGGCCAACGCCGAACGCCAGCAGGAAGGCGGCAGCGTTGGCGCCGATCGACAGCGCGCGGCGCGTCAGCGTGCTCGCGCTGTTGCTCACCGCCGCACTGAGCTGCGCCTGCGCGCGCTCGAAGCTGTTGAAGCCCGAATTGTCGAGCATGCCCTGCAGCCGGCGCGGGAGCGCGTCGTGCACCTGCTGGAAGTAGGTCGCAAAATTGATCTGGCCGCCGCGAATTTGGGTGTAGACGCCCGCCGCCTGGTCGACGACGAGGCTGCCGACGATCAGCGCGGGGATCACCACCGCGACGGTGATGATCAGCAGCGTCACCGCCGCGACCATGTTGCGCCGGTCTGGCCAGCGCCGCAGCAGCCGCTGGTAGAGCGGCTGGAACAGCAGTGCCGCCAGCGCGGCCCAGAGCAGGGCGCCGAGGAAGCTCGACACCACCGCCACCAGTGCGACGCTGATGAGCAGCAGGAACAGGAGCAAGCCGCCGTTCTCGACACGGCGCCGCGGGATCGTCATTCGGTAAACCTCGGGGATCGTTACGCCGGTGCAACCCGCCGCGGGCGGCTTTGCTCCGCGAGGATCGTCGCGGCGGCGGCAGCGCGTACGCCGATATGGGTCATCGCTTGATTGGATCGCGGCGAGCCGCGGGCTAGCGTCCGCTACACAATCGGGAACGTCGATGCCTGATCTCACCGCCGCCGACCTCGACCGTCTCTATCCGCCGCCGGCCGAGTCGATCCAGCGCGCGGTGCTGCCGCGGCTGATCGATTGTCACGAGGCGTATCTCAAACAGGCTAGCTTCCTCTGCCTCGCCAGCGGGCGCGACGAGGGGCTCGACGTGTCGCCGCGCGGCGGCCCACCGGGCTTCGTCCGCGTGCTGGATCCGGCGCATGTCTCCTTCGCCGACTGGCCCGGCAACAATCGCATCGAAACGCTGCGCAATCTTGTCGAGGATGATCGGCTGGCGCTGCTCTTTCTCTTCCCCGGCCTCGACGTCTTTCTGCGCATCAATGGACGCGGTCGCATCAGCGACGACGCCGTCCTGCTCGAGTAACTGAGCGAGAGCGACAAGCGGCCCAAGACCGCCGTGGTGGTGGCGGTCGAGCAGGTGCTGTTCCACTGCGGAAAGGCGATCAACCGGGCGCGGCTCTGGGCACCGGAGGCACGGCTCGCGCGCGACGCCGTCCCATCGATCGGCGCGATGAAGGCGACGCTCAGCGGCGGGTCAGCCGCCGATGCCGCGCGGCTCGACGCCGACTATCAGGAGGCGGTGCGGAAGGATCTCTACTGAGGCGGAAAAGCCGCCTCAGCGCGTCACGCGCGTGACATGCCCCATCTTGCGCCCGGCGCGGCTCTCGCGCTTGCCGTAGAGGTGGAGGTAGGCGCCCGGCTCGGCGACGATCTCGGGCCAGCGCTCCCACTCGTCGCCGATCAGATTTTCCATCGCCACCTGCGCCGCGGTCAGCGCGGTGTCGCCCAGCGGCAGGCCGCAGATCGCACGGACGTGGTTGGCGAACTGCGACGTCGTCGCGCCCTCGATCGTCCAGTGGCCGCTGTTGTGGACGCGCGGCGCCATCTCGTTGAACACGGGGCCCTCGGCGCTCGCGAAATACTCGCAGGTGAGCACGCCGACATGGTCGAGCGCGTCGGCGATGCGCCCGGTCAGCGCCGCCGCCTCGGTCCATTGCCGCGCGATCTCGGGCGGGGCGGGGAGGGTGGAGCGATGGAGGATGCCGTCGCGATGCTCGTTCCACGGTGGCGGGTAGCTCGTCATCGCGCCATCGCGGCCGCGCACCAGCACGATCGAGAATTCGTAGCTGAACTCGACGAAGGCCTCGAGCACCGCCGGCCCGCCGATCGTCTCCCAGGCCGTGTCTGCGTCGGCGGGGGAGGCGAGCCGCGCCTGGCCCTTGCCGTCATAGCCGAAGCGCGTCGTCTTGAGCACCGCGGGGCAGCCGATCACGGTGATCGCGGCGTCGAGCTCCTCGCGCGAGGTCACCGCCTGCCAGCGCGCGGGGCGGCCGCCGACCTGCTCGACGAAGCTCTTCTCCTTCACCCGGTCCTGCGCCACCGCGAGGCTCTTCGGCCCGGGATAGACGGGGACGCGCTCGGCCAGCCATTCGACCGGGCCCGCGGCGACATTCTCGAACTCATAGGTGACGACGTCGACCTGCGCGGCGAAGTCGGCGAGCACGACCTTGTTGTGATAGTCTGCGCGGGTTAGCGACGAGGCGGTCTGCGCCGCGACGCTCTCGCGATCGGGCGCGAGCACGTGGGTGCGATAGCCGAGATCTGCCGCGGCGCTGGCGATCATGCGCCCGAGCTGGCCGCCGCCAAGGATGCCGATCGTGCTGCCGGGCGGTATCGGCCAGACGCTCATGCCGGGTCGACCGCGACCGAGTCGGTCTGCCGCTCGCGCCAGGCCTGAAGGCGACTGGATAGCGCCTCGTCGCCGAGCGCCAGGATCGAGGCGGCGAGCAGGCCGGCGTTGATCGCGCCTGCCTTGCCGATCGCCAGCGTGCCGACCGGTATGCCGCCGGGCATCTGCACGATCGAGAGCAGGCTATCCATGCCCTTGAGCGCCTTGGACTCGACCGGCACGCCGAGCACCGGCAGATGCGTCATCGAGGCCGCCATGCCGGGCAGATGCGCCGCGCCGCCGGCGCCCGCTACGATCACCTGGAGGCCGCGTTCGGCGGCGCCGCTGGCGTAGTCGTAGAGCCGCTGCGGCGTGCGATGCGCCGAGACCACCTTGGTCTCGTGCGCGACGCCGAGCGCGTCGAGCGTCTCGCTCGCGTGGCGCATCGTCTCCCAGTCGGAGGTGGATCCCATGATGATGCCGACGCGCGCCATCGCGTGCGGTTAGCGGCGCGATGATGGCGGGGCAAGGGTGGGAATAGCGGCCGAGCCGGCGAATTACGCCGCGAGCTTGAGCTCCTGCAACGCGTCCGCCGCCAAGGCGATCGAGCGGCGGCGCGCCTGATGGTCGTAGACCGCGCTGGTGATCATCAGCTCGTCCACCCCGGTGCGCGCGACGAAGGCGTGGATGCCGCGCGCAGCCTCGTCGCGCGTGCCGATCGCGCTCGCCGACAGCGCATGATCGAGGATCGCGGCATGCTGAGGCGGCAGCGAGGCGCGGTAGCCCGGCACCGGCGGCTTCATCCGGCCGGGATTGCCGGTGCGCAGCGCGACGAACTGCTGCTGCTGCGAGCTGGCGATCAGCTCGGCCTCCTCGTGCGTGTCGGCGGCGAAGACGTTGAAGCCCGCCATGGCATAGGGACGCTCCAGCGCCGCGGACGGGCGGAAGTCGCGGCGGTAGATCGCCAGCGCCTGGTCGAGCGCGTCGGGCGCGAAATGCGAGGCGAAGGCGTAGGGCAGGCCCAGCATCGCGGCGAGCTGCGCGCCGAACAGGCTGGAACCCAGGATCCACATCTGCGGTTTCGCGCCGGCCCCAGGAGTGGCGGTGATGCCGGTGCGGCCGTCGTCGGCGAAATAGCTCTGCAGCTCGACGACGTCGCGCGGGAACTCGTTGGCGTCGCTGCTGAGGTTACGGCGCAGCGCGTGCGCGACGCGTTGGTCCGAGCCGGGCGCGCGGCCGAGGCCGAGGTCGATGCGCCCGGGGAAGAGCGCGTCGAGCGTGCCGAACTGCTCGGCGATCTGGAGTGGCGCCGAATTGGGCAGCATGATCCCGCCCGCGCCGACGCGGATCGTGCTGGTCGCCTGGCCGACATGCGCAATCACCACCGCGGTCGCCGCGGAGGCGATGCCGGTCATGCCGTGGTGCTCGGCGACCCAATAGCGGTTGTAGCCGAGCGCCTCGGCGTGGCGCGCGAGATCGGCGGCGTTGCGGAGCGACTCCGCGACCGAGCCGGACTCGGTGACGGGGACGAGATCGAGGAGCGAGAAGAGCGTCATGGGTGAGAGGTGGGGAGGCGCGTGGCGCTTCGCCAGACGAATGTGGCTTGGTGCAGGCGAAGCGTGGCTTGGGCGGGGTTGGCGCCCGGGGTTACGGTCGACTCCGTCGCTACAAGTTCGTGAACCACCGTCCTCGCCACGCCTTCATCGCGAGCCGCTACCTCCCCCCTTCCGTCATCCCGGCGAAGGTCGGGATCCACGGTGCCGCGAACTCCAGTCGCGTTGCTCTCGCGAACGAGTGGATCCCGGAACGAGTCCGGGATGACGGCGGAATAAAAGATGGCGCTCGGACTGTCGGAGTGAAAACCCTGCCTCCCCGAGCACCGGGTAAGGGATGACGCGCCGCGGCAAAGCCACTACAGCCCCGCGCCATGCTGCCAGCGCTCGCGCACATCGACACCTGGATCTTCGATCTCGACAACACGCTCTATCCGGCGAGTGCCGACTTGTTCGCGCTGATCGACCGGCGCATGACCGCCTTCGTCGGCGACCTGCTCGGGCTCGATCCGGTCGAGGCGCGGCGGGTGCAGAAGGACTATTTTCTCGGCCACGGCACCACGCTGGCCGGGCTGATGGCGAACCATGAGATCGATCCCGCCGCGTTCCTCTCGTATGTCCACGACATCGAGATGGACGCGCTGGAGGAGAACGCCCCGCTCGCTGCGGCGCTGGCGCGGCTGCCCGGGCGCAAACTGGTCTTCACCAACGGCGACAAGCCTTATGCACTCAAGGTGCTCGACCGGCTCGGGCTCGGCGCCAGCTTCGAGGCGGTGCACGACATCACCGCGATGAACCTCGTGCCCAAGCCAGCGCCAGCCGCCTATCAGGGGCTGTGCGACGCCTTCGGCATCGATCCCGCGCGTGCCCTGTTCGTCGAGGACATGGCGCGAAATCTCAGACCCGCCAAGGCGATCGGCATGGCGACGGTGTGGGTCGACAACGGCTCCGAGCAGGACCACGACACCGACCGCTCCTACGTCGACTATCGCGTCACCGATCTCACCGCCTGGCTCGAGACCCTGTTGGAGGACCAATGACGACCGACCTCGCCGCCACGATCGACGCCGCCTGGGAGCAGCGCGCCGAGCTGGGCCTCACCACGGCGGGCGAGATCCGCGCCGCCGTCGATCGTGCGCTGGCGCTGCTCGACGCCGGTCAGGCGCGCGTCGCCGAGCCCGACGGTGCCGGTGACTGGCGCGTCAACCAATGGCTCAAGAAAGCGGTGCTGCTGAGCTTCCGCCTCAACGACAACGCGCTGATCGACAACGGTCCGGGCGCCGGTCATTGGTACGACAAGGTGCCCAGCAAGTTCTCGGGCTGGAGCGAGGCCGAGTTCCGCGCCGCCGGCTTCCGCGCCGTGCCGGGCAGCGTGGTGCGGCGCGGCGCCTTCGTCGGCAAGGGAGCGATCCTGATGCCCAGCTTCGTCAACATCGGCGCCTATGTCGGCGAAGGGACGATGGTCGACACCTGGGCGACGGTCGGCAGCTGCGCGCAGATCGGGCGCAACGTCCACCTCTCGGGCGGGGCGGGGATCGGCGGCGTGCTCGAGCCGCTCCAGGCCGACCCCGTGATCATCGGCGACGGCGCCTTCATCGGCGCGCGCGCCGAGGTGGCGGAGGGCGTGCGCGTCGGCGAGGGCGCGGTGCTGTCGATGGGCGTGTATCTCGGCGCCTCGACCAAGATCGTCGACCGTGAGACCGGCGAGACCTTCCGCGGCGAAGTCCCGCCCTATGCGGTGGTCGTCCCCGGCTCGATCGGCGGCGGGGACGGCAAGCCGGCGCTCTACTGCGCCGTGATCGTCAAGCGAGTCGACGCGCAGACGCGGAGCAAGACGAGCATCAACGAGCTGCTGCGCGACTGAGGCGGACGCGGCGAGGAGCTCGGCGTACGGTTCCAGACGTGAGAAGGGCCGCGACCTCGCCGGTCGCGGCCCTCTAGTCGTCATCGATTGTCCGATCAGGACGCCTTGGGCAGCCTGATCGACGGCCCGATCGTCTCGACCACCTGGCGCGCGTTGAAGGCGCGGACGTTGCCCGGCTCGGGCGAGCCCTTGAACATCACGATCTCGGCCGAGGCCTCGTAGCGGTCGACGGTGCGAATGTCGGCACCGCCGCCGAAGCCGCCCCAAGGGCCACCCCAGAACGGATCCCAGGCGCGATATCCGAAACCGCGGCCGTAAAAGCCCCAGCGCGGCCCCCACAGTCCGCCGCCGAATGCGCCGAAGCCGGGGCCGAAGCCGCCATAGCCCGGCGTCGAGTAGGTGCGCGCCTGGCGATCGGTGTCGCGATCTGCCATCACAAAGTAATCAAAGCCGTTCTGCAGCGTCAGCTCGGCCGAGCGGAACAGCAGGTAGCGCTCGACCACGTCGCGGTCGGTGACGGTGTTGCCCGCGAAGGTGACGCGGAAGCGGTTCGGCTCGATACGAGTGTCGCTGTAGCCGGTGCGATAGAAGCCCGATCCGGTCGCCGGGCGGTAGGCGGTCTCGGTCGCGCAAGCCGCGACCAACGTGGTGCTGGCCGCCAGCGCCACCACAGCGGCGGTGCGGCCCCATTTCTTCAACATGGCGAGTCACTCCAATCGCACCAGGGCGGCACGACTGGCGTCGTGTAGCCGAGGCGAGTGGAACGTGCGATGAACGGAAACGCTCCGCCCCTCAAGGGGGCGGCGGGACGTGCCGACCGCGTGTGGGGAGTGGACGCGAGCCTGTTTTAGCAGGTGCGGGGGAACGGCTAGAGCGGCCTGGCGTCACGCGAGCTCACCCCTACCCAACCTTCCCCCGGAGGGCAGGGTCCAGTTAGGAAGACGCTCGGTCATCCAGCCTCAGGGCGAAAGCGCGAAGGAGCGGCAAGTGGAAGACACACACGACTACACCGCCGAGGACGCGCTGATCGTGATCGATCCGCAACTCGACTTCTGCCCCGGCGGACGGCTCGCGGTGGCCGACGGCGACTCGGTCATGGCGCCGATCGCCGCTCTGGCCGAGCGCTTCCGCCAGGTCGTCGTCACGCAGGACTGGCATCCGGCGGATCACTCGTCCTTCGCGAGCAGTCATCCCGGCCGGCACGCCTTCGACACCGTGCGCATGCCGTACGGCGAACAGGTGCTATGGCCCGACCATTGCGTCCAGCGCAGTGCGGGTGCCGACTTCCACCCTGACGTCGCCGGCGCGGTCGCGCGTGCCGCGCTGATCCTGCGCAAGGGTGCCAATCCGGCGGTCGACTCCTACTCGGCGTTTTACGAGAACGACAAAGTGACCCCGACCGGCCTCGCCGGCTATCTCCGCGACATGGGCGTGCGGCGCTGCGTGCTCGTCGGCCTCGCCTATGATTTCTGCGTCAGCTGGTCGGCCCTCGACGCTCGACGCGACGGCTTCGACGCGCTCGTTCTCACCCGCTACACGCGCGCGATCGCGATGCCCTCGCCGGGCGGCAGCAGCGTCGAGGTCGCCGAGGCGGCGATGCGCGCGGCGGGCGTGCGCTTCTAGCACCGGCTCAGGCGGCGGCGCTGCCGAAGCCGCGCCGCTGCGCCGCCGCCACCAGGGCCCGGTGCGCCGGCAGGTTGGCGAGCGCGACGCCGATCTGGCGCCGCACCTCGCCGAACGCACGCCGCGCGTCGTCGCGGTAGCGCAGCGCGCCGGCGCGCGTGCTCAGGTCGGTGCGCCAGCCCATGCCGTAGAGGACATATTGCCAGCTGGCCTCGGTGAAGATGTCGACCTGCGGGTCGATGTCGAGCTCGTTGGGCCAGCGATGCCGCCAGCGGTCGAGCAGCTCGAGCAGGCTGGCGGTGTTCGACGAGTCAGCGACGTTGTCGCGCCAGAAGTCGGTGTCGCGCCGCTCGGACAGGCAATAATGCAGCTTGATGAAGTCGAGCGCGCGCTCGTATCGGCGCAGCAGATTGGCGTTGAACTGGCGCGCCGAGGTCTCATGGTCGCCGCTCCACGGGAAGAGGTTGGCAATCATCGCCGCGGACACCTCGGCGAAGGCGATGCCGGTCGCCTCGAGCGGCTCGAAGAAGCCGCTCGACAGCCCGACAGCGACGCAGTTGCGCCGCCAATTGACCTCGCGGAAGCCCGCCTCGAAGCGGAACCGACGCACCTCCGCCTGTTCGCCGCGCGGGCCGAGATAGCGTCGCAGCGCGCGCTCGGCAGCCTCGTCGTCGCCGTGATCGGACGAGTAGACATGGCCGATGCCGCGGCGCCGATCGAGCCCGATGTCCCAGATCCAGCCCGCTTCCTGCGCGGTGGAGATGGTCTGCGAGGCGATCGGCGCATCCGCCGTCTCGTACGGCAGCTGCGCGGCGAGCGCGCGGTCGCAGAACAGCACGTCGCGGCACGAGCGGAACGCCACGCCCATCGCCTTGCCGATCAGCTCGGCGCGGAAGCCGGTGCAGTCGACGTAGAGGTCGGCGGTGAGCGCGCCGTGGCGCTCGGTCTCGACCCGCTCGATCGCGCCGGTGTCGTCGAGCGCGACATGCGTGACGGTGTCGATCAGGTGGGTGACACCGTTCGCTACCGCGCGCTCGCGCAGCAGCCCGGCGAGCGCGACCGCGTCGAAGTGGAAGGCGTAGTTGAGCGGCCCGACATAATCGGGGTGGGTCGGCAGCTTGGGCGCGCGCGCCGCGTCGGCGGCGGCCTTCTGCGGGGTGGAGACCTCGTCCCACTCGGCGTCGCCCGCGGCGCCGCTGAGCCAATAGGGCAGCAGCTCGAGCCCGCCCGGCGCCTCGGCGACCTGGAACGGGTGCATGTAATGATCGCGGCCGGGCGTGCCCGGCGCGCGCTGCCAGTGGACGAAGCGCGCCCCCTGTTTGAAGGTGGCGCCGCAGCGACGCACGAGCTCCGCCTCGTCGACGCCGATCGTGGCGAGCGTGCGCCGGATCGTCGGGAAGGTGCCTTCGCCGACGCCGAGCACGCCGATGTCCTTGGACTCGACCAGGGTGATCGCCACGCCGTCGGCGAGGTCGGCACCGAGCCGCTTGGCGAGATAGCCGGCGGTGAGCCACCCGGCGGTACCCCCGCCGACGATCAGCACGCGCTTCCTCATGGCCGTCCTCCCGCTGCCCCGCCGCGGTTCGGCGGGGCAGCGCCTCCTATCAGAACGAGAGGTTGATGCCCGTGCTGATGCGACGGTCCGACTGGAACCAGCTGCGACCGACGAGACGGCCGCCGGGATAGCCGCCCATCAGCGTCCGCTGGGTCGAGGCGGTGAGGTTGGTGCCCTGCACGCCGAAGGAGAAATTGTCCGTCACCTTGAAGCGGATGCCGGCGTCGAGCGAACCATAGTTGCCGCCGTAGATCGGCAGCGCGATCTGCGTGCTGGTGTTGGCGCCGCCATCCAGATCGGTCAGCACGCCGGGCGCGCTATAGTAATTGTAGGTGCCGTTGGTGCCGTTGCTGTTGGTCGACAACAGGTACCTGGAACGCCACGAGTAAGCGACGCGAAGCGAGAAGGGGTTGCGCTCGTACAGCAGCGTGGCGTTGGCATTGTGCTTCGACAGACCGACGAGCGGCGCGTCGTTGCGGATCGCGCCGCGGATGTCGCGGTACAGGTCGCCCGGATTACTGCTGTCGATGAACGTGTAATTGCCCTCGAAGCCGAAGCCGCTGAGGAAGCCAGGCAGCATGTCGAGGAAGAAGCGCCCGCCGAACTCGACGCCCTTCACCGTCGCGGCCTTGCTGGAGTTGATATAGTCCGACGCGGTCGCGGTGACGGTCTCGTTTGAGCCGTCGGTGAAGATCACGTTCACCTGACGCTCGGTGATCGAGAAGATCGGCAGGTTCTTCAGGCGCTTGTAGAAGGGCGCGATGTGGAAGGACGTGCCGGCGCGCGCATAATATTCCATCGAGATGTCGAAATTGTGCGACAGCGTCGGCTTGAGCAGCGGGTTGCCCGTGTCCGCGGTGAAGTTGGCGAACAGTGGCGTCAGCCCGGCCCCGCCCGGGTTGCTGATCGTCGCGACGCCGACCGATCCCGAGGAGCGCAGCGCGTTGAAGCTCGGCAGGTCGAGCGTCACATTGTAGCTGCCGCGCAGCTTGACCTTGGCGCTGGGCGAGAACTCGAGGTTGATCGAGGGCAGGAAGCGCGTGAACTCGGCCTCGCCGCCGCGCGGTACGAAGGTGTTCGCCAGCGTCTGCGGCACGCCGTCGCGCAGATAGACGGTGCCGCCGTTCTGCTGGACGTAGCCGCTACCCTCGTTGCGGATGTTGACGACGCGCAGGCCGATGTTGCCCGCGATGCCGGGCATATTGTCCTGCGGCCCGAAGCGCAGCAGCGCATAGCCCGCGATGTTGCGGGTGCGGTTGTCGACCTGGTCGCCCGGCAGCACGAAGCCGACCGGGCGAATGCCCGAGGCGCCACCGTAACCGCTGCCGACGGGAAGCGGGCCAGAAGCCGAGCAGTTGAACTCGGTCCCGGGCGGGCAAAAACCCGCCGGCGGTGACTGGACCAGTCCGGTGCGATCGCGGTTGTAGCGCGATGCCAGCGCCTGGGTGGGGAACATCAGGTTGCCCGGCAGCGCCGTGTTACCGCGGAAGAAATCATCGAACGTGTGGACCGCGACGTCGCCGGGCACCGCGTTGGCATAGGTGAGCTGCGGGTCGCCGTTCCAGCCGCGTCCCAGCGCGGTCCAGTTGTAGCCGTTGGCGAAGTCACGCTCCTTGCGCTCGGCCGCGCGCGCGCCGACCTTTACCGACCGGAAGAAGCTGTCGTCGAACGTATATTCGGCGTCGACCTGGGCGCTGTCGAGGCGGCCCTTGTTGTTCTCGTTGTGCGGCATCGATGCCGACCAGAAATAGTTCGACGGATCGGCGAAGGCGGTGCGGGTGTCGGCGCCGACGCTGATCAGCGGCAGGTCGCCGGTCAGGTCGATGCCATAGCTGTTGCCGAAGCCGACCTCGCGGAAGATGTCGATCCGGTCATAGACCTGATGCGAGTCGACTCGTTGGATCGCCCCCTTGATCGAGAGCGGGCCGCCGTCGGGCGCATAGGCGAACGACAGCGAATAGTCGCGCGTCACCGTGTTGCTCTGGACGAAGCCCTTGTTGCCGCTGCTGGTGATCGCCGCGTTGGTGGGCGCGAACGTATCGGTGTTGCGGTTGTAGAGCGCGTCGGTCGACAGCAGCAGGCCGTCGCTGTCGAAGCTGCTGGTCGCCGGATTCACCGTCAGCGTCTGCGAGTCGAGCTGGGTGCCGTAGTCGCTCGACTGGCTCTTGTAGCGCGACTGGAAGAAGGTGCCGGTAAAGGTCAGCGAGTCGCTCGGCGCCCATTGCACCGCGCCGTAGATGCCGTAGCGGCGGTACTGGAACGCCTCGTCGCCATAGGCGAAGCCGCTTGGCACGTACTTCTCGGTGCCGTCGCTCAGCTTGGTCAGGAAGTACGGGCTGGTGCGGAGGAACTGCGACAGCGAGCTGAACTGGCTGAAGGCGAGGTCGGCGAGCACGCCGATGCGGCCGATGCCCGTGTCGAAGCTCTTCGTGACGAGGAACGAGCCGGTCGGGTCGGCCTTGTTGGCCATGTCGCCCAGCGCCAGCTCGCCGGTACCGGCGACGTGGAAGCCGCCGTCGAAGTCGAACGGCAGCTTGGTGCGCAGGTCGATCTGACCGCCGGTGCCGCCCTCGATCAGATCGGCGGTGGACGCCTTGTAGACGTCGACCGCGGCCATCAGCTCGGGGGTGACGTCGCTCCACAGGATGGCACGCCCGTTGTTGGCGCTGAAGATCTCGCGGCCGTTGAGGCGCGAGGCGACGCCGGTCAGGCCGCGCACCTGCACGCCCGAGCCCTGCACCGAATAGTGATCGGGGTCGCCGAGCGCGGCGAAGCGGACGATCGACACGCCCGAGACGCGCTGGAGCACCTCGGTGATCGAATTGTCCGGCAGCTTGCCGGCGTCGTCGGCGACGACCGAGTCGATGATGGTCTCGCTGCGGCGCTTGCGGTCGTCGGCAGCCTGGAGCGCGGCGCGCCGGCCGGTCACCACCACATCGCCCGCGTCACTGGCGCCGGGCTCGCCCTGGTCCTGCCCGGGAACAGCGGCCTGGCTGGCGTCGGGAGCGATCGGCTGCACCTCGGCCTGCGCCCACGCCGAGCCGCTCAGCCCGAGCGCGAGCAGCGCCGCGAGCGAGGCGCCGGCGCGAAGTGAGCGCCGGTGAACGTTAACAGAGCGCGCGAGTTGAAGCCGGTCTTCCATCATCCCCCCTAATCCCGCCGCTGCACGACGAGCCTTAATGGTGCGCTCTGATGAGCGCTACCATCGGGCTTGTAGCTTCACCGCCTTGTCCGATCAATGTGAAACTTCCGACACTTGGGACAACGGCGTCATGTAACCGCTTCCTCGAAGAGGTATCCGGACGACCGCGACGTGGTCAGGGTACGGAAGATGGCCGAGCAAAAGCGACGGAAGCGACCGACGCAACATGGATATTACGGCAGCAACACTGCTACACACCGATATAAGCTTGCGAGTATTCGTACTGCGGTCCGCGGTGCTCTGCCGGCATTTTCATACAGTGGTAGCGTTACCGCGCCCGCACGAACGCTGCGCAGGCTCTGCGCAAAGGCGCGTGCCTGCTCTTAACCCATCATCCGGGCTCTTATATATGGATGTGAGAGAGTGGCTCCCCGAGTTGGATTCGAACCAACGGCCGCTCGATTAACAGTCGAGAGCTCTACCGCTGAGCTATCGGGGAACGCTGTGGAGGGCGTCTATAGCCGCGGATTCGCGCGGCGCAATACCCTTTGTGCCGGATCGGCGATCAGGCGACGAACTGCTCCATCGCGATCCGGTCGTCGAGCGCGTGCTCGGGGTCGAACAGCAGCGTCAGCTCGCGCGCGCGATCCATCGCGATGTCCACCTGCGCCACGTCGCGGACCTCGCGCTGATCGGCCACCGCGGATACCGGGCGCTTGTTCGAGTCGAGCACGCGCAGCGACACGCGCGTCCGGTCGGGCAGGATCGCGCCGCGCCAGCGCCGCGGGCGAAACGCGCTAATCGGCGTCAGCGCCAGCATCTGCGAGCCCAGCGGCAGGATCGGCCCGTGCGCCGAGAGATTGTACGCGGTCGAGCCCGCTGGCGTGGCGACCAGCACCCCGTCGCACGACAGTTCGTCCATGACGATGCGGTCGTTGATCTTGACCTCGATCTTGGCGGTTTGGCGCGTCTCGCGCAGCAGCGACACCTCGTTGATCGCGGGCAACGTGTGGACGCGCCCGTCGACCGCGGTGGCGGTGGCGGTGAGCGGCGTCACCTGAAAGGCGCGCGCGCGCTCGATCCGCCCGTCGAGGTCGTGGCGCCGCCACTCGTTCATCAGGAAGCCGACGGTGCCCAGGTTCATGCCGAACACCGGCACGATCGCGCGACGCCGCTCCAGCAGGTTGTGCAACGTCTGCAGCATGAAGCCGTCGCCGCCGAGCGCGACCACCATGTCGGCCTCGTCGAGCGCACACCAGTCCCAGGTGTCGGCCAGCTCGGCGCGCGCCGCCTGCGCCGGGGCGGTGGGCGAGGCGACCAGCGCCCGCCGCGGGTAGCGGCTCATCCGCCGGTGACGCTCATGTGCCGAGCCACCGCGGGCGCCGCATCGCGCGCGATACGGAAATCGTGGCGGCGCGGTTTGGTCAGCAGCGCGTCCTCGATCGCGGCGTCGAGCGCGCCCACGCCACCGCCGCGCAGCGCCGCGCGCAGGTCGCGCTGATCGTCGTGGCCGAGGCAGGTGTAGAGCCGGCCCTCGGTGGTAAGCCGCACGCGGTTGCAGCCGTCGCAGAAATTGGCGGTGAGCGGCGAGATCAGCCCGAGTCGCGTGCGCCGGCCGTCGACCTGCCAGTAGCGCGCCGGGCCACCCGTTACCGCGGCGTCTCGGGTCAGCGTGAACGCCTGATCGAGCCGGTCCTTCACGACGGTGAGCGGCAGGAAGCGATCGGTACGGTCCTCGTCGATGGCGCCGAGCGGCATCGTCTCGATCAGCGTGAGATCGTGGCCTTCCGCGACGCACCAGCGCAGCATCGGCGCGATATCGTCCTCGTTGAGGCCCTTCAGCGCGACCATGTTGATCTTGACCGCGAGCCCCGCGTCGCGCGCGGCGGCGATCCCGTCGAGCACCTCCGCGACGTCGCCGTGACGGGTGATGTAGCGGAAGCGCTCGGGGTCGAGCGTGTCGAGGCTGACGTTGACGCGGCGCACGCCGGCGGCAACCAGGTCGGCGGCATAGCGGCGCAGCCGCGTGCCGTTGGTCGTCATCGTCAGCTCGTCGAGCGCGTCGCCGACGTGCCGGCCGAGCCGCTCGACCAGCATCATCACGTCGCGGCGCACCAGCGGCTCGCCGCCTGACAGCCGGATCTTGCGCACCCCGCGCGCGACGAAGCGCTCGGCGATGATCGCCAGCTCCTCGAGCGAGGCGATCTGGTCGCGCGGCAGGAAGGTCATGTGCTCCGCCATGCAATAGCGGCAGCGCAAGTCGCATCGATCGGTGACCGAGACGCGGAGATATCGGATGGCGCGGCCGAACGAGTCGACGAGGGGCGCGGGCGCGCGGTCTAGATCCATGCCTGGCACAACGCAGAGAGCTAGGGAGTCGTTCACGACAGAGCAAGATGATTGCCGCGCGCCGCGACCAAGCCTACCAAGCGCGAGATGGAGCGGCGGTCACGGGCGATGCAGCGGGGCGGGCGGCGCCCGGGGGAAAGCGCGGCCAGCGCCGAGCAGCTGCGCCTGGTCGAAGCGCATGCGGCACGCGGCGTCACCGCGATCGTCGCCGCGCCGACCAGCTTCGAGATCGTCAACACCGCTTATGGCCGCGCCGCGGGCGATCAGCTGGTCGAGGCAATGGCGGAGCGGCTGGCGCGGGAGCTCGCCGGCCACGAGATGGCGGCGGTGCGCGGCGGTGCCACCTTCACCATCGTGGTCGCAGGCGACGCTGCGACCGGCGACGCCGCGGTCAGCCGGGTCGAGCGCGCGCTGGAGCGTCCCTTCACGATCGACGGCGAGACGATCCACGTCGGCGCGCGCATCGGCGTCGCGCGGATGACCGAGGACGAGCCCGCCGAGCACCTGTTGCGACGCGCCGCCGAGGCGCTGGCGCGCGCCCGCGCGAGCGACGGCGCGACGACGCGAGTCGCCGCCGAGCACGAGGGCGTGCCGCTCGCCGCGCTTGCCGCCGACCTGCACCGCGCGATCGAGCGCGGCGAGATCGACGTGCGCTTCCAGCCGCAGGTGCGGCTGGTCGACAGCGCGGTCACCGGCGTGGAGGCGCTGGCGCGCTGGCAGCACCCGCGGCTGGGCGTGCTCGGCGCCGAGACGCTGCTCGCCGCGGCGCACCGCGCCGATCTCGGCGTGGCGCTGTCCGACCAGGTGCAGGCGCTGGCGCTCGAGCGCGCCGCGCGCTGGCCGGCGCGGATGGCTGAGCTGCGGATCGCGGTCAACGTCACCGCCGCCGACATGGCGCGCGTGCCCTTCGTCGAGCGCTTCCTCGCGCGGGTGCGTGCCTCGGGTGTGGGGTACGACCGGGTCACCGCCGAGGTGACCGAGACCGGGCTGATCGACGATCTCGACGGTGCCGCGACATCGCTCACCGCGCTGCGCGCCGCGGGCTGCCGCGTCGCGCTCGACGATTTCGGCACGGGTTATTCCAGCCTGTCCTATCTCACGCGGCTGCCGCTCGACTATCTCAAGATCGATCGCAGCCTGGTGCAGACGATCACCGGCGACGCGCGCGACCGCGTCGTGGTGGAAGGCGTGATCGCGATCGCCGCCGGGCTCGGGCTGGAGACGGTGGCAGAGGGGGTGGAGAGCGAGCGTGAGCGCGCGCTGCTGGCACAGCGCGGCTGCACCTTCTACCAGGGCTTCCTCTGGGCCGGGCCGCTCGACGACGCGGCGTTGCAGGCGCGGCTGGCGTGAGCGACCCGCGCGACCTCGGCGGCACCTGGTACGGGCGCTACGAGGGCGGGAGCAGCCGGTCGAACAGCTTCATCGCGCGCCTGACCGAGCGCGGCGGCCAGCTCAGCGGCACGATCAGCGAGCCCGACGACCTCGGGCTGGAGCCGGTGCGGCGCGCGCTGGTGAGCGGCCGGCGCGACGGCGCGGCGGTGACCTTCGTGAAGCAACACGACGGCGAAGTGCTGGTGCATGCGGTCGACTATCGCGGCACCGTCGACGCGCGCGGGACGATGGTGCGCGGCGACTGGTCGTTCGCGAGCTATGCCGGCAGCTTCGCGATGACGCGCGAGCGATTCGACGCGGACGAACTGGCCGAGGCGGTCGGCGACGAGGCAGAGGTGGCACGATGAGCGCGGCAATGTTGATCTGGGCAGCGGCGGCGGCGGCGGGGACGCCGCAGGCGCAGGTCGAGGCGGTGTTGGCGGACAGCGCGGCCGGCTGGAACGCTGGCGATCTCGCGCGCTTCACCGCGATCTACGCGCCCGACGCGGTCTATGTCGCGGGCGGTGAGGTGGCGCGCGGCAAAGAGGCGATCGCCGCACGCTACGCCAAGAGCTTCGTCGGCGGCGGCAACGCGAGGGGACGGCTGAGCTTCACGCCGGTGATGTGGCGGCCGCTCAGCGCGGTCCACCTGCTCCATATCGCGCGCTGGACGCTGACGCCGACGGGAGGCGCGGCGTCGCAGACCGGGCTGACGAGCCTGTTGTTCGAGCGGCGCAAGGAAGGATGGCGGATCATCTCGGATCACAGCAGCTGAGGGGGAGCGGTGAGCGGCAGCAATGGTGAGATGTCGCGTCGCTCACTCATACTGTTCCCCGGCGAAGGCCGGGGTCCAGTTGAGCGACGGCGGTGAGTCTCACCAGCGCCTTCCCAGCTGGGCCCCGGCCTTCGCCGGGGAACGAAGTCAGTTAGGGCGCGCAGCTCATACGCGCTACTCGTAAGTCGAACGCCGCCACACCTACACCGTCCCGCCGCGGCGGACGCCGGGGTCCAGTTGAGTGACGGTCGACAGACTCACCACGACCTTCCCACCTGGACCCCGGCGTCCGCCGCGGTGGCAAGGAAAGGCGTGGAATAAGTCGTCGCGAGCGGTGCTCCGCCCCTCACGCCGCCGCCTTCGCCAGCCCCTTCGACAATTGCAGCGCACCGTGCAGCCGCGCCTTGGGATCGCCCCAGGCGCGCGACAGTGCCAGTTTGCTGTCGGGGCGCAGCTTGGCCACGCCGCCCAGCCGGTCGACATAAGCGAGCAGCCCCGGCACGTTGGGCGGCTTGTCGTCGTGGAAGGTGACCAGCGCGCCCTTCGGCCCGACATCCAGCTTGGCCACACACGCGGTGCGCGCGTTGAGCTTGATCTCCATGACCTTGACCAGATTGTCGGTCGCCTCGGGCAGCGCGCCGAAGCGGTCGATCATCTCGGCGGCAAAGCTCTCCAGCCCGCCGACCTCGTCGATCTCGTTGAGCCGGCGGTACAGGCCCATGCGCAGGTCGAGGTCGGGGACATACTCCTCCGGGATCAGGATCGGCGCGTCGACGCTGATCTGCGGCGAGAAGTCGCGCTGGCGCTCGCGGACGCCGCCCGCCTTGGCCTCCATGATCGCCTCCTCCAGCATCGACTGGTAGAGCTCGTAGCCGACCTCCTTGATATGCCCCGATTGCTCGTCGCCGAGCAGGTTGCCCGCGCCGCGGATGTCGAGGTCGTGGCTCGCCAGCTGGAAGCCTGCGCCGAGCGAGTCGAGGTCGCTCAGTACCTTGAGGCGCTTCTCCGCAGCGTCGGTCATCTGCCGCTCGGGAGGCGCGACCATATAGGCATAGGCGCGCGTTTTGGAGCGGCCGACGCGCCCGCGCAGCTGGTACAGCTGCGCCAGCCCGAAGCGGTCGGCACGGTTGACGATGATCGTGTTGGCGGACGGGATGTCGATCCCGCTCTCGATGATCGTGGTCGAGACGAGCACCTCGAACTTCTTGTCGTAGAAGGCGCTCATTCGCTCCTCTACCTCACTCGGCGCCATCTGGCCGTGCGCGACGACGTAGCGGATCTCGGGCACCTCGCGGCGCAGATAGTCCTCGATGTCGGGGAGGTCGGCGACGCGCGGGGTGACGAGGAAGCTCTGTCCGCCACGATAATGTTCGCGCAGCAGCGCCTCGCGCAGCACCACCGGGTCCCACGGCATGACATAGGTGCGCACCGCGAGCCGGTCGACCGGCGGGGTCTGGATCACCGACAGCTCGCGCAGCCCGCTCATCGCCATCTGCAGCGTGCGCGGGATCGGGGTCGCGGTGAGCGTCAGCATGTGGACATCGGCGCGCAGCGTCTTGAGCCGCTCCTTGTGCGTCACGCCGAAGCGCTGCTCCTCGTCGACGATCACGAGGCCGAGCCGCTTGAAGTCGATCGTCTTGGCCAGCAGCGCGTGGGTGCCGACGACGACATCGATCCCGCCGCTCGCCAACCCGTCCTTGACGCGCTTCGCCTCGGCGGCGGGGACGAGACGGGAGAGCCGGCCGATGTTGATCGGGAAGCCCTCGAAGCGCGAGGTAAAGTTGTTGTAGTGCTGGCGCGCCAGCAGCGTCGTCGGACAGACCACCGCGACCTGCATCCCCGCCATCGCGGCCACGAAGGCGGCGCGCAGCGCGATCTCGGTCTTGCCGAACCCGACGTCTCCGACGATCAGCCGGTCCATCGGCTTGCCCGCGGAGAGATCGGCCAGCACCTCCTCGATCGCGCGGTCCTGGTCGTCGGTCTCAGTATAGGGGAAGCGATCGACGAAGGCGGGATAGCCAGCGCTGTCGGGCTCGGCGACCTCGCCCGGACGCAGCGCGCGCTCGGCCGCGACCGCGATCAGCTCGCCCGCGATCTCGCGAATCCGCTCCTTCATCCGCGACTTGCGCCGCTGCCACGCCTCGCCGCCGAGCCGGTCGAGTGCCGCGCCCTCCTCGGACGAGCCGTAGCGCGACAGCACCTCTAGGTTCTCGACCGGAATGTAGAGCTTGTCGCCCCCCGCATATTCGAGCGCGACGCAGTCGTGCGGCGCGCGCGCGACCGGCACCTGCGTCAGTCCGACATAGCGGCCGATGCCGTGATCGGTGTGGACGACGAGGTCGCCCGGCGACAGCGTCGCCAGCTCCGCCAGGAAGGCGTCGGCCGACTTGCGGCGCTTGGCGCGGCGCACCAGCCGGTCGCCCAGCATGTCCTGCTCGGTGAGCACCGCGACATCGGGCGCGGTGAAGCCGTGGTCGAGCCCGATCACCGCCATTGCCACGCCGCGGTCGGCCGCGCCGAGCGACTCCTGCCACGTCTCGGTCAGCCGCGCGCCGGTGAGGCCATGGTCCTCGAGCAGCGAGCGCAGCCGCTCGCGCGCGCCGACCGAGTAGCTGGCGAGCACCGGCTTGCGCCCGTCGCGGCGGAGCTTGGCGACATGCGCCACCACCGCCTCGTAGACGTTCGCCTGCGCCGCGCGTTCGGGCGCGAAGTCGCGCGGACCGTCGACCTGGAAGTCGAGCACGGTGGCGGACTCGGGCTCATGGAAGGCGGTGGCGAGATGCGCCGGCATCGCCGCCACCTCGCGCGCCCATTCGGCGGCGTCGAGGTAGAGCGTCTTGGCCGGGAGCGCGCGATAGCTGCCGGGCTCGGCCGCCTCGGCGCGCTTGCGGTTCTCATAATAATCCGCGATCGCGTCGAGCCGGCCCTCCGCGGCAGCGGGGGTGCCGCTGTCGCGCACCACAACCGCGTCGGCGCCGAGATGGTCCCAGACCGTCGCCAACTTCTCCTCGAACATCGGCAACCAATGCTCCATGCCGGCGAGGCGACGCCCCTCGCTCACCGCCTGGTAGAGCGGGTCGCCGGTCGCGGTGGCGCCGAAGGTCTCGCGGTAGCGCGTGCGGAAGCGCTTGACGCTGTCGTCGTCGAGCAGCGCCTCGGAGGCGGGCAGCAGCACGAAGCCGTCGAGCCGCCCCGTGGTGCGCTGGTCGGCGGGATCGAAGCTGCGCACGCTCTCGATCTCGTCGCCGAAGAAGTCGAGCCGCAGCGCCTGCTCCTCGCCGCTGGGAAAGAGGTCGACGATTCCTCCGCGCACCGCATATTCGCCCTGGTCGTGAACGGTGTCGGTGCGGACGTAGCCGTTGGCCTGGAGCAAAGCGGCGAGCCGGTCACGGTCGATCCGCGCGCCCGGCTTGAGCTCGGCGACGAGCTGGCGGAGGCGGAACGGGGTGAGCGTGCGCTGCGTCAGCGCGTTGACTGTGGTGAGCACCAGCTGCGGCGCGCGCGGCTTTTGCTGCAGGCGGTAGAGCGCGCCGATCCGCTCCGCCATGACGCGCAGCGTCGGCGAGGCGCGGTCGTAGGGCAGGCAGTCCCAGGCGGGGAGCTGGACGACCTCGAGCTCGGGCGCGAAGAAGGGCGCGGTGGCGGCGAGCCCGCGCATCTGCGCCTCGTCCGCCGCGACGAACACCGCGCGCAGCGGCGCCGCCCGGGCCAAATCCGCGAGCAGCGCGGGCAGGAAGCCGGCGGGCACGCCCGCGAGCGTCAGCGGGGTGGTGGCGCGGAGGATCTTGCTGAGGTCGGGCATTCGGGTCCTTGGTTGAAAAGTTCGCGGATGCGCATGGCGGTCACAGTAGCGACGACCAGTTTCGCCCCCACCACCACGCCGTCACCCCGGACTTGTTCCGGGGCCTACCCTTCCGCATCCCTGGTGGTTGCGGCGCCTGCGGCCCGGTGGATCCCGGAACAACTCCGATATGACGGATGGGGAGGGCGGCGAGGAGTCACCAGCGCTCCCCTCACGGGATCGTCACGAAATCCACGCGTCGCATCACCGCCATCATCTCGCCCTCCCACTCGGGCGGGCAAGGCAAGGAGCCGATCGCCCAGCCCATGATGTCGACGTCCTGCTCCTCCAGCAGCCGCTCGAACCAGTCGAGCTGATCCGGCGTCCAGCTGGCGGCGTGCGTGTCGAAGAAGCCGCCGATCATCAGATCGGCCTCGCGCGTGCCGCGGTGCCAGGCGCGGAAACGCAGGCGCTTGAGCCGGATGTCCTGGTCCACGTGATCTCCCGTCGGCCGCGCGGCCCGTCCATGCCATAGCAGAGCGCTGCCACGACGCCGCCGCAAGCTTTCGCTGGCGCGGCGGCAGGAGGCAGAATAGTCGGGCGCTACATAGTCATGCGACCCGAGATCCTCAATCCGCTGTTCGCCGAGGTGGCCGCGCTCAAGGGCGTCGGCCCGGCGCTCGCCAAGCCGCTCGACCGACTCGGTATCGCGCGCGTGGTCGACCTGCTGTTCCATCTGCCCTCGGGATGGGTCGACCGGGTCGCGCGCGACGAACTCGACGAAGCCGACGTCGGCCGCACGATCGCGATCACGCTCACCCCGCGCGAGTATCGCAGCGGCTCGAGCCCGCGCGCGCCGACCCGCGTGCAGGCGACCGATGCGGCGGGTAATCACGCGAGCCTGGTGTTCTTCGGCGGCGGCTCGGGCTGGGCGCGCAAGCAGCTGCCGCTCGGCGAGCCCAAGCGAGTCTCGGGCCGGCTCGACCGCTACGGCGACGCCCTCCAGATCGTCCATCCCGAGATCGGCGGCGAGGAGGAGGGCTTCCGCGCGCGCGAGTCGATCTACCCGCTGAGCGAGGGCCTGACCTCGCGCCGCCTCGCCGCTCTGGTCGAGCAGGCGCTCGCACGCGCGCCGGTGCTTGACGAGTGGATCGAGCCCAGCCTCAAGGCGCGACATGACTGGCCCGACTGGCGCGATGCGGTCGAGCGTATCCACACCGACCCAGCGGACGCGGCGGCGCGGGCACGGCTCGCCTATGACGAGCTCTTCGCCAACCAGCTCGCGCTCTCGCTGGTGCGCGCCGACACGCGCAAGCGCCGCGGGCGATCGTTGCAAGGCGACGGGCGCCTGCGCGACCTGCTGCGGCTGCCCTATCAGCTCACCGGCGCGCAAGCGCGCAGCGTGCGCGAGATCGAGGGCGACCTGGCGCAGAGCGCGCCGATGCTGCGGCTGCTTCAGGGCGATGTCGGCGCGGGCAAGACCTTGGTGGCGGCGATGGCGCTGCTGATCGCGATCGAGGCGGGCGCGCAGGGCGCCTTGCTCGCCCCGACCGAGATCCTCGCGCGCCAGCATTACGACACGCTGCGGCGGCTGCTCGCCGGCCTGCCGGTCGAGATCGCGGTGTTGACCGGGCGCGACAAGGGCCGCGCGCGCGAGGCGACGCTGATGGGGCTGGCGAACGGCTCGATCCAGCTGCTGATCGGCACGCACGCGATCTTCCAGGAGGCGGTGCGCTACCGCGACCTCGGGCTGGTGGTGGTGGACGAGCAGCATCGCTTCGGCGTGGCGGAGCGGATGCTGCTCCAGGCCAAGGGCCAGACGCCGCCGCACGTGCTGGCGATGACCGCCACCCCGATCCCTCGCACGCTCACGCTCGCGCTCCACGGCGAGATGGACCAGAGCCGGCTCGACGAGATGCCGCCTGGGCGTGAGCCGATCGAGACCCGCGTCGTCTCGGAGGAGCGCATCGACGAGGTGGTCAACGCGCTCGGCCGCCACCTCGCCGAGGGAAAGCAGGCCTATTGGGTCTGCCCTTTGGTGGAGGAAAGCGCCACCAGCGACCTCCAGGCGGCGGAGGCGCGCGCTGCCTCGCTGCAGGCGCGTTTCGGCGACCGCGTCGCGTTGGTCCATGGCCGCATGCGTGGGGCGGAGAAGGACGCGGTGATGGCGCGCTTCTCCGCCAACGAGGCGGGCGTGCTGGTGGCGACGACGGTGATCGAGGTCGGCGTCGACGTGCCCAACGCGACGCTGATCGTGATCGAGCACGCCGATCGCTTCGGGCTCGCCCAGCTCCACCAGCTGCGCGGTCGCGTCGGGCGCGGTGGCGGGCGCTCGGTATGCCTGCTGCTACGCGGGGGGGCGCTCAGCGAGACGTCGCGGGCGCGGCTGGCGCTGATGCGCGAGAGCAACGACGGCTTCCGCATCGCCGAGGAGGACCTGCGGCTGCGCGGCGCGGGCGAGCTGCTCGGCACGCGCCAGTCGGGCGAGGCGATGTTCCGCCTCGCCACGCCCGAGCTGCTCGGCGAGCTGCTCCCCGCCGCGACCGACGACGCGCGGCTGCTGATCGACCGCGACGGCGGGCTCGAAGGAGCGAGGGGGCAGGCGGCGCGGGTGGCGCTCTATCTGTTCGAGCGCGAGGCGGGGGTGGCGCTGCTCCGATCGGGGTGAGCGGGCGGTGCGTAGTCTCATGCGATCGCGGCCGATTGATCGCCTCCGCGAGGCAAGGATCTTTTCGCCCGAGGGTCGAGGCGCTGTCGGTGGTCCTTCATGGAGAGGCGCGGCCTAACACCGCATCTCTCCAAGAAGTAAGGTGTACGGACCGAAGGCGGAAAGGGCGGGCGCCCGCGCTTTCCCGCGTGCCCGCCCCCGCGACGGCTCAGAAGCGAGCCCGAACCCCCGCGGTGATCGACTCCTGATGATCGTCGCGGCCGGTCTGCGCCGAGGCACCGGCGAAGATCTCGATCGCGTCGCTCGGACGATAGCCGACGCCGGCGCTTGCGGTGCCGACCAGCTCGGCGCGGCTGGCGCCGACGCCGATCAGATCGAGATCCCCGTCGCTCAGCGCGCCGACGGCCCGCACGCGCTGCCCCTGCACCTGATAGCGCGCGCCCAGGGTCACATAGGGACGCCACGCCTCGTTCGAACGCTCGCGCCGCGCGAAGCTGAGAGCGCCGTCCGCGAAGCCGGCGACGTGGCGCTCGCGCGCGACGTCGAGAGCGAAGAGGCTGTAACCGTCCTCGTTCAGCACACCGCGCGTGGTGCGGACATAGGTCAGACCCACGCGCGGCGTGAGCGTCCAATCATGCCCCACGTCGGCGGCGTAGAAGGCGGAGAGGTCGCTGGTCATGCTGTTGAGCTTGTACCGGCTCCACACTTGTCGATCGTCGGGCAGCCAACGGTGGGTGCGCGCACGACCGCCATCGAACACCAGCGCGGCAGAGAAGCCGAAGCCCTGCTTGCTGGCATAACGACCGTGGATGCCGGTGATCAGGCTCTCGACGCGCGTCTGCGCGCCGCGGTCGACGACGTGCTGGCGGTTGGTCAGATTGCCCCCAAAGGCGCCGACCACCCAGCCATGATCGGCGAAGCCGAGGCCGCCGATCGTGCCATAGGTCTGGCCCACCGCGTTGGCGCTGCCCGCCGGCGCGTAGCCGCGCAGCGTGTGCCACTGCCCGAGCGCCTGCCCGAACGTGAACAGGCCCGCGTCATCGCCGTACGGCGCGAACGCCGCGCCACGCGCCGCCTGTGTCAGCAACAGCGCGTCGTCGGTGCCGATCTGCGTCGCCTGGGCGTATGGCTCCGGGGTGAGCCGCGCGAGCGCGGCCGCATCCGCCTCGCCCGATGCGGTCAGCAGCGTCGAAATACCGTTGAGCAGAGCCTCGCTTGCCCCATCCGCCAGCAGGTCGTTCAAGTAACCCACCGTGCCGCCCACCGTACGGCTCGCGCCCTTGGGTGCCTGGAACAGCGTCACCAGCTCGACCCCCTGCAATCCGAGGACCAGCGCGCCAGGGACGTCGGCTGCCTTGTCGATCGTAGTGAAGCGGCCGGTGGTGCCGCCCGACGCGTTGATCAGCTCGAGGGTGCGGCCGGGGCGCACCGGCCCGACCGCCACCAGCTTCAGCGTCGCCCCGGGCACGATCGACAATTTGCCGTTGACCAGGAGCTTGTCCGAGACCGGGCCGAGCTCGAACAGCGAGACCGAACCCTTGCCGAGCGCGACGTCGCCGTTCACGACCATCGTGCCGGGCGAGGCGCCCGGGCTCAGCGTGCCGGCGACGGTGATGTTGGCGTTGACCACGCCGGCCGAGCCGAACGTCGCGTCCTTGCCGACGAGGATCTCGCTGGCGGTGATCGTCGACCCCGACAGCCCGACGAGGCGGCCGCCGGTGACTTCGATCCGCCCCACGTCCGCGCGCCGCGCGATCGTCGCGAAGCCCTGGCTCACCACGAACGACTGGAAGTTCTGGACGGCGGTGAGCGCGGCGGGCGCGTCCGCGGTGCCGCCGCTGACGAGGAACCGGTTGGTCCCGACGCCGCCGTCGATCAGCCCGGTGACACGGCCCGGGCCGGTCGCGGTGAAGGTGTCGTCGCCTTTGCCGAACGTGACGTCGCCGTCGATCAGGCCGGCATTGTCGATGCGGTTGTCACCGTCGCGCAGGTCGATCGCGCCGATGATGCTGCCGGTGTTGACGATCTGGTCGTCACCATCCAAGCCGAGGATGGCACCGGGTAGATCGATATAGTCAGCACCGAGCGAACGGCGTCCTTCCTCGTCCAGCCAGATGCGCCCTCCCGCACCGCCGCGGATTGTTCCTTCGTTCGATAGGCGTAAGGCCGCGCCTGACACGATGGCGGTTGATCGATCGCCGGTAGCCTCGATCACGCCGGAAGGCGAGTTAAGGATTACGGCGGTGTAGTCTCTGCCCGAGTTGGTCCTAATCGCCGACGAGATTTTGTCGTCATCGCCATTCTCGTCGATGTGATCGGCGCCGAAGTTGCTGCTGATCCGACCGCTGTTGCTGATGTTGATGAAGCGGCTTTCATCCGGAACCGAATCGCTTTCCTCGAATGGAAATACGATGTGCAAAGCCGTCGCGTTGGCGGCGGAGGCGGTGATGGATCCGCTGTTCGTGACATTGAGGACCGCCGGCGCACCCGTGCGATCGCCGACCGATACGTCGACGATCTCGTCCGACGAACTGGAGATCGAACCGACATTCTCAAACGTCACGCCGATCGGATGAGTGGCCGCGTCGCCCTCGCCAGTATAAGATTGAAAGCCAACCTCGCCGGTGACGCTGCCGGCGTTTCGCGCTGTGATCTGCCCGGCCGTGGTGCCAAGCACGATCGCTTCGCCGTGATCTACCGTGATGTCCTTATCGTTCGAGAAGGTGATGTCGCCACGATTATCGAGGGAGTCCACGGCGGGCACCGCGGCCGGGGTATCGGGCTCCTGTGCCTGGACCTGTGTCGTGCCTGCAAGCGCCACCATCAATGCGAGAGCGCTGCCGCGGCTCGTGAGTGTCCGCAGGCGGCTCCGCCGGTAAATGGCGTCACACATTTTGTTCTCCCTTGCAATTTACCAGTAATCTCCGCTCCAATATAGATGTTTGTATGTTGAAAGGGCGCGATTTGCGTTATAGCAATCGATGTTCTGCAAAATCAGGTAAGGTGCTGACGCTACTTGAAAATACTTAATGCATTTGCTTCCGGCATGCGGGTACATAAATGATTTTCCACGTCAATGCTGCATTTGGCGGCTCGCCGCTTTGGGTAGCGACTTCTGATTGGAGGCGATGTCGGATCCCGTTCCTGCTCATCATCCTCGCTGAAGTTGAGGTGTCGACGCCGCCAGGCAACAACGCTGTGCTTATGTCTTTTCGCCCTTTTCGAGGGGATTACACTGCCGGTTGGGTAGCCGCAGACCGCACACCTTCTCACGGCCTGATGCGGCGGATCGTGTTGGCCGTGGCTCGGCGGTGGCTGCGGCGCGGCGTTGGCCGCGGCGCTGGCATTGGCTACGCTCCGGTCCGCTACGCTCACGATCGCGGGCGCGGATCAGCTCGTCACAGTGCTGGTAGCCGATCGTTCCGGGCGGTCCGCCCTAGTCAGCAGCCGCTGTCAACCGCGGGGTCCGGGGCTGACGCGGTGGTGCTCGCCGTCCATCGCGGATGCGGCGGCACTGAGCCGCCTCGCCTCAGCGCATCGCCGCGAGGGCGCAGGGGTAAAGCGCGGCGGGCAGCTCCTGCGCGAACTTGGCGCCGACGCGCCCGCCCAGCGACCAGCGGATCTCGGCGGTGCGATCGCCCACGACGGGCAGCGTAAGCACGACGCGCTCGCCGCTCGCGAGCGGCGCGTCGCTGCGCGCCATGAAACCGTTGAGCGAGAGGTTCACCACCGTCACCGCATGGCGCGCGCCGGCGGCGTCGAACAGCCAGGTGCGGCACAACGTCTCGTCGCGCGGTTCGACGCGATCCTCATAGGCCATCATCGCTGAACGCGCGACCATCCGGCTTCTCCCGCTCTACCAGCGTCGCGGTTTACCGGCGGGCGGTTAATGCCGAATGAGCGGGGCGCGAAGGAAGGTGGTTAGCCCGGGTTCACCATTCCGTGATTCTTCTTGCCCGCCGAGACCCGTACCGGCGCGCCCGCGAGCGCGATCACGGCGGCCTCGTCGCTGACCTTCTCGCCATCGACGCGCGCGCCGCCGCCCTTGATCAGCCGCCGCGCGTCGCCCTTCGATGACGCGAATCCCAACGCCACCAGCGCGTCAACCAGCGGCAGCGCGCCGCTCGCGCTGATCGACGGCAGCGCCGCGCCGCTCGTGCCCTCCTCAAAGGTGCGGCGCGCGGTCTCGGCCGCCTCCTCCGCGGCGGCGCGGCCGCGACACATCGCGGTGGCCTCGTTGGCGAGCACCTTCTTGGCCTCGTTGATCTCGGCGCCCTCCAGCGCCTCCAGCCGCGCGATCTCGTCGAGCGGCAGGTCGGTGAACAGCCGCAGGAAGCGCCCGACGTCGCGATCGTCGGTGTTGCGCCAGAACTGCCAATAATCGAAATGCGGCAGCTGGTCCTCGTGGAGCCACACCGCGCCCGCCACGGTCTTGCCCATCTTCTGCCCGTCGGCGGTGGTGAGCAGCGGCGTGGTGACGCCGTACACCTCAGTGCCGTCCATCCGCCGCGCCAGCTCGACGCCGTTGACGATGTTACCCCACTGGTCGCTGCCGCCCATCTGCAGCCGCACGCCCTGCCGCCGCGCCAGCTCGCGGAAGTCATAGCCCTGCAGGATCATGTAGTTGAATTCGAGAAAGCTGAGCGACTGCTCGCGATCCAGCCGCAGCTTGACCGAGTCGAAGCTGAGCATGCGGTTGACGCTGAAATGCTGCCCCACCTCGCGCAGGAAGGGGATGTACTCGAGCGTGTCGAGCCACTCGGCGTTGTTGACCATCACCGCGTCGCTGGGGCCATCGCCGAAGGTCAGGAAGCGCGCAAAGATGCGCTGGATGCCCGCGATATTGGCGGCGATCACGTCCTCGCCGGCGAGCTTGCGCGCCTCGTCCTTGAAGCTGGGGTCGCCGATCTTGCCCGTGCCGCCGCCCATCAGCACCACGGGCTTGTGGCCGGTCTGCTGAAGCCGGCGAAGCAGCATAATCTGCACCAGGCTGCCAACGTGGAGCGAGGGGGCGGTCGGGTCGAAGCCGATATAGCCCGGCACCACCCCACGCCGCGCCAGCGCGTCCAGCGCGGCGGCGTCGGTGAGCTGGTGGAGATAGCCGCGCGCGGAGAGCAGCCGGAGCAGGTCGGACTGATAGTCGGTCATGGTGCCGCGGGCGTTACACGCGCGTCAGCGGTGCGGCAATTGCGTCGTCGGGTCGACCGGGGTGCGGCCGCGGCGCAGCTCGAAGTGGAGCTCGGGGCGGTCGGCATAGCCGCTCTCGCCGCTGCGTGCGATCACCTGTCCCTTTCTCACCGCCTGGCCGCGCTGCACCAGCAAGGTGCCGGCATGGCCGTAGACCGAGGTCCAGCCGCCGCCGTGGCGCACGATCACCAGCCCGCCGAGCGCGGGCACCTCCGAGCCGACATAGGCCACGGTGCCGTCGGCGATCGCGCGCACCGGCGTGTCGAGCGGGATCGCGATCTTGATGCCGTCGTTGCGCTCGCCGGTCGCACCGGGGCCGAAGCGGCGCACGATCGTGCCATCGACGGGCCAGACGAAGCGGCCGGGCAGGGCCGCGGGCGCCACCGTCGCGGCGCTCGGCGCGAGCACGCGGCGCGCGCTCGCCACCGGTGTGGCGGGCGCCTGGCCTTCCACCACCGCGGGCTCGCCGCCGGTGAGGATCGTGTCGACGTCGAGCGTGAAGGCGGCGGCGCGCTCGGCCGCGCTGACCGGAGCGCCCGGCGCGCGCGGGATCAGCACGCGCTGACCGGCGCGGAGCAGATACGGCTCGTCCAGCGCGTTGGCGGCGATGACCTCGCTCCAGGGCACGCCATAGGCGCGCGCGATCGCGATGCCGGTCTGACCGGCGCGGACCAGGTGGTAGCGGCCACCGGGAATGGCGAGCGTCTGGCCGGCGCGGACAGGGTAGGGCGGGCTTAGCGCGTTGGCGCGCGCGATCGCGTCGACCCCCGCGCCGGTGCGCGCCGCGATCGCGCCGAGCGTGTCGCCGACGCGAACGGTGTAGCGCTGCGCCGTCACCGCGCGCGCGTCGGGCGCGACCGGGCGTGCCTCCCAGGCGGGACGCGGTGCGGGGAGCTGGGCGACGTCGCGGCGGTCACCGCGACCGCGGGCGGGGGCGGGGGCGGTGGCGGGCGCCACCTGCTCCTCCGTCGTCGTCACTTCCTCGTCCCCGCCGGTCTGGCCAGCGGTCTCTGCGGCCTGTGCGTCGATCGGCGGCGCGGGCGCGGTGCGTTCGGCGGCGGGGATGCACCCCGTCAGCAGCAGCGCCAGCGCCGCCGCGCGTGTCACGTCCGCCTCACGCACCCGATTCAGCCATAAGCACGCGCGAGCGGCTCCAGCGAGGCGTGGCGGGTAAGGTCGAGCTGGAGCGGCGTGACCGTGATCCATCCTTCCGCCACCGACGCGAGATCGCTCTCGCCGGGCGCCGCGGCGGCGACCTTGCCGAGCGCGAGCCAGTGATAGTCGAGGCCGCGCGGGTCGGTGCGCGTCTCGAAGCGCGCGCGGCCGTAGTCGCGCAGTCCCTGCGGCACGATGCGGATGCCGCGCACCTGGCCGACGTCCGGCGCGGGGAAGTTGACGTTGACCATGGAGCGCGGCGCCCACTCGGCGTCGAGCAGCGGGCGCAGCACGCGCTCGCCCCATTCCTCCGCGGCGGCGAAGGAGACGTCCTCGCCCGGCGCCCGCACGCCATATTTCTGGCTCAGCGCGATCGAGCGGATCCCGGCCAGCGCTCCCTCCATCGCGGCCGCGACCGTGCCCGAGTACATCACGTCCTCGGCGAGATTGCCGCCCCGGTTCACGCCGGAGAGGATGAGGTCGGGCGGCGTCTCGCGCATCACCTCGGCCAGCGCGAACATCACCGCGTCGGTCGGCGTACCACCTACGGCGTAACGGCGTGCGTCGAAGCGCCGCACGCGCAGCGGCTTGGTGAGCGAGAGCGAGCGGCCGGTGCCGGACTGTTCGTCGGCGGGAGCGCACACCCAGACGTCATCCGAGAGCCGCGCGGCGATGCGCTCGAGCACGGCGAGACCGGGGGCGTGATAGCCGTCGTCGTTGCTGAGGAGAATGCGCATCTCAGTCAATCCTCCCCGGCACGGGGAGGGGAACCGCCCGGCGTAGCCGGGTGGTGGAGGGGGGCTTCCGCAAGCGCTGCGCTGCGTGGCGAGCCCCCCTCCACCACCACGCTGACGCGCGGCGGTCCCCCTCCCCGCGAGCGGGGAGGATCAAAGGTACGCCGCTCACGCCATCGGCTCCAGCAGCGTCAGCCCGCCGAGATACGGCCGCAGCGCCTCGGGAACCGCCACCGCGCCGCTCTCCTGCTGGTAATTCTCCAGCACGGCCACCAGCGTCCGCCCGACCGCCAGCCCCGAGCCGTTGAGCGTGTGGACGAAGCGCGTCGCCTTCTCACCTTCCGGCCGATAGCGCGCGTTCATTCGTCGCGCCTGGAAGTCGGTGCAGGTCGAGCAGCTCGAGATCTCGCGGTAGCGCGCCTGGCCCGGCAGCCACACTTCCAGGTCATAGGTACGCGCCGCGGTGAAGCCCATGTCGCCCGCGCATAATTTCATCCGCCGATAGGCCAGGCCGAGCGCATCGAGCACGCCCTCCGCGCAGGCGGTCATCCGCTCATGCTCGACCTCGCTCGCCTCGGGCGCGACGATCGACACCATCTCGACCTTGTCGAACTGGTGCTGGCGGATGTAGCCGCGCGTGTCACGCCCCGCCGCGCCCGCCTCGGAGCGGAAGCACGGCGTCAGCGCGGCGAAGCGCAGCGGCAGCGCCTGCTCGCTCAGGATCTGCTCGCGCACGATATTGGTCAGCGACACCTCGGCGGTGGGGATCAGCCAGCGCCCGTCGGTGGTGCGGAACAGATCCTCGGCGAACTTGGGCAGCTGGCCCGTGCCGAACACCGCCTCGTCGCGTACCAGCAGCGGCGGCGCGACCTCCTCATAGCCGTGCTCGCGCGTCAGCCGGTCGAGCATGAACTGGCCGAGCGCGCGCTGGAGCCGCGCCGCCGGGCCGCGCACCAGCGTGAAGCGCGAGCCCGCGATCGCCGCGCCGGTCTCGAAGTCGAGCCCGAGCGCCGGGCCGATCACGTCATGCTCGCGTGCCGCGAAACCGAGGTCGGGAGGGGTGCCACGCTCGTGGACCAGCTGATTGTCCTCCTCGTCGGCGCCGTCGGGCACGTCCGCGTAGGGCAGGTTGGGCAGCGCCGCGAGCACGGTGTCGAGCTCGGTGCCGAGCCGCGCCTCCTCGGCCTCCAGTTCGGGCAGCCGCTGCTTGAGCGTCGCCACCTCGGCCATCAGCGCCTGCGCAGCCGCCTCGTCGCGGCTCGCCTTGGCGGCGCCGATCGCCTTCGACGCCTCGTTGCGCCGCGCCTGCGCGCCTTGCGCCTCGGTGATCAGCTCGCGCCGGCGTCGGTCGAGCGCGACGATCGTCGCGGCCGAGGGAGCGGCACCGCGCCGCGCCAGCGCGGCGTCGAAGGCGTCGGGATCGTCGCGGATCAGGCGGATGTCGTGCATGCGCCGCGCTATGGCCGGGGTGCCGCGGCGAGGCAACCCGGTGGACGTCCGCCGCGTTCACGCCCCACACCCGCACGGACAGAGGAGAATGAGCGATGCAGGTACCCCATGACTCGGTGGTGCTGGTGGCGGACGGGCGCAAGCTGCTGTTCCTGCGCAACGAAGGCGACGACGTTCACCCCAATCTGACGGTCGAGCACGCCGAGGAGCGCGCCAATCCCGCCAACCGTGACCAGAAGACCGACGCGGCCGGCGGCAGCTCGTCCACGCAAAGCGGCGCCGGCGCGCCGCGCGTCGCGCAGGGCGGGTCGGGTCACGCGCAAGGCGGTGGCGCGCAGTTCGCGCCGTCGCGCGGCAGCATGGAGGAGACCGACTTCCACCAGCTCGAGGAGGATCGTTTCGCCGCGGACGCCGCCGACCTGCTCAAGCGCCGCGCGCTGGCGAACGATTTCGAGTCGCTGATCGTGGTCGCGCCGCCCAAGACGCTGGGCGAGCTGCGCAAACATTATCACAAGGAGGTCAGCCAGCGGCTCACCGGCGAGCTGAGCAAGGACCTGACCGGACACACGATCCCCGACATCGAGCAGGCGCTGCTCTCGGCCTGATCGCACCGGCGTCGGAGGCGGCGCCGTCCCATCCTCGCACATATGCCGCGCCGCTCTGTTCATGACGAGGACAGGGCGGCGCGGCTAGGCGCGCGTGTTCGCTTGTGGTGACCGGCCCGCGCGACTATAGGCGCCCCGGAGGGGGCGCACAGCGGTGCTAACGACATCCTGGGCGCAGCGGGAGTAAGTCGATGGCGACGGCGATCAATCGTTTCGGTGAAGGGCCCGGCAAACTGGCGGCGGCGAATGACGAGGTTGAGGTCGGAGGGGCGAGCGACGGTTATCGCCCGAGCCCCGACGAACCGTTCATGAACCCGCGGCAGCAGGCGTATTTCCGCCGCAAGCTGCTCGACTGGAAGGACGCGATCCTGCGGGAATCGCTGGGTACCTTGTCACAGCTCCAGCTCGACTCACTGCGCGAGGCCGATCTCACCGACCGCGCCGCGAGCGAGACCGACTGGTCACTCGAACTGCGCACGCGCGACCGTCAGCGCAAGCTGATCTCCAAGATCGAGGCCGCGCTGCGTCGCATCGACGAGGGCGAATACGGCTATTGCGAGGTCACCGGCGAGCCGATCAGCCTCGGTCGGCTGGAGGCGCGCCCGATCGCGACGATGACGGTCGAGGCGCAGGAGCGCCACGAGCGCAACGAGAAGGTCTCGCGCGACGATTGAGCCGCGCAGCTCGGCCCGGCGCGCTAACACCTGCTTAACTATTTGCCGGCTAGGCTCGGCGGGGTTCAGCAGGCGGTGGGCAGGATGGAGCATTTCGGGCGACTGGCGACGGTGGGTGGTATGAGCGGGCGAGACGACGACATTCGGGCGCTGGGCAGCCAGCCCGACAAACGCCGTGACCTGCGCGGCCGTGACGAGGTCACGATGTTCGCGCGGCTGCGGCTCGCCGGGCAGGCGGACGGGTTCGACGTCAGCGTGCGCAATGTCTCGGGCGGAGGGCTGATGGCCGAGTTGCCGCACCCGCTCGCGCCCGACAGCGCGGTGGAGATCGAGCTAGCGGGGCTGGGCTGGGTCGCGGGCCGGATCGCGTGGCAGATCGACCGTCGCGCTGGCATCGCGTTCGACGAGCTGATCGACCCCGCCGCGATCATCCATCACTGACGTAGCGTACGAGCGAGGAGCGGGTGAGCGCGCCCACTCGGCGTGCCACGTGCTCCCGCGCCAGCCAGGAAGTCAGTATCACCGGCTTGTCCCCAGATCGCTGAGCTCCGGCCCGCGTAGGAGCACGAGGCAGCTCCGGTCGATCACACTCTAGACGAGGGGGCATCGGTCGTGCCAAGGCGCGCCGGTCACGCGGGCGTGGCGGAATGGTAGACGCAGCGGACTCAAAATCCGCCGGAGCAATCCTTGTCGGTTCGAGTCCGACCGCCCGTACCAGAGATCTGCATTGACGTTTTCTCTCGTTCCCCGGCGAGGCCAGGGCCCGGGTGGGAAACGCAGTAGCAACTACGATCGTCAGCCGATCGAGCCGTTGCCGTCGTGTCAGCCACTTGCTTCGCTACATCGTCACCGCCGGGAAGGTGGTGGGTTCACAGCGCTTTCAGCTTCGCATTGGCGGTGGCTCGGCTGATCCGATCTCACAATGTTTATTGTCGCGTAAGCGGCTAGCCCCACTCGTCATCCCGGGCCGGGCCCGTGATCCATGGTGCCACGAGGGCCGCGGTCGTCGCTCTCGCGGAAGGTTGAATCCCGGCTCAGGGCCGGGATGACAAGGAGGGAGGAGGAGGAGCGGTTCTCCTCCTCGCAGCGTAGCGCCCGCTTGAGGGACCGGCGACAGAGCAGACCACCGGAGGTGCGCGCCGCCTTCCTTGGCTCGACGCCCCTCCTCCCGCTCACGCCGTGAGGTCAGGCTCCAGCAGCCGATGCAGGTGCACCACCACATATTTCATCTCGGCGTCGTCGACGGTGCGCTGCGCGGCGGCGCGCCACGCCTTCTCGGCGCTGGCATAGTCGGGGAAGACGCCGACGATGTCGATCGAGGAGAGGTCGGCGAAGTCGAGCGTGCGCGGGTCGGTTACGCGTCCACCGAAGACGAGGTGCAGCTTGCTCATGGGGCGGCTCCTGAGAGGGTGAGCGGCGATCGGCCGCCGCCGCGTGACCCGAACAGGCGAGAGCAGCCGACGCGGCGCGCCCGACTGCTCTCCTGATTCCCGTGCGCTGTCGGTGCCGCGGTGCCGATCACCTGTTGTGAGACGGGCCTTAGCGCCACCTGCCGCGCGATAGAAGGGGTCAGCTGGCGGCCTTGACCTGCTCCTTGCCCGCCTTGGCGGCCGCGGTACCCGCGCTGGCCGCCGCCTTGACGACGCCCTGGAATAACGACTTGGCCTGGCCACGCGCGGCGTCCGGGGTGAGGCCGAGCTGCTCGATCTCGCTGCGTCCCGCCTCCTTGGCGGCGGCGAAGGCGGCCGTCGCGGCGGCGCTGACCTTCTTGCCCACCGGCGCGAGCAATTCGCGCTCGCGCTGGCCGCGCGGGATCACTGCCGCGACGAGCGCGCCGAGCGCGAGCCCGCCGACGACGAGCCCGAGCGGGTTTGCCTCGAGTGTCTCGGCAGTGGCATGTGCCGCGTCGCTGGCGCGGTGGCGCGCGCTCTCATAGGCGTGTGACGCGGCGTCGCGCGCCTGGTCCACGCCGTCGCGCAGACGGCCGTGGGTGTCGTCATGGTCATGCTGATGGTGGTCGGTCATGGTCTCTATCCTCTCGGCCTGGCGGACGATATTGATGTCACGATTTCTTCCTGCTCAGCACGCGCGCGATCCGCTTCCGGTTGAGGAACGCGAGCAGCAGCGCGCCGGCGCCGGCGACAGTCGCGGGATTGCGTCGAGCCGCCTCGAGACCGGCGCGCGCGGCGCGATTGCCGCCGTCGAGGACCTCTGCCTTGGCGACGGTGACGAGCCGGCGCGGCTCCAGCTCGGCTTGCAGCGCCTCGACCGTGCCGTTGAGCCGCGCCCGCGCCTCGGCCGCGCGCGCCTCGGCGGCGGTGAGATCGGCGCCGCTCATGCGCCCGGCCTCGCGGCGAGGCGTGAGCGGCCCGCGAGCGCGAGCACGAGCGCGACGATCAGCACGGCGCCGACCACCGCAGCGGTGGCGAGGCCGGGCCCGATCAGGGTCGCCAGCGACAGCACCAGGCCGACCAGCAGGGTAATCAGCGCGGCGAGCGCGAGCACGCCCGCCACCGCGAACAGCACCGCTGCCTTCTTGTAGCGGGTCGCCGCTGTGCCCGCCTTGGCCTTGGCCAGCGCGATCTCAGCACGCGCCACGTCGCGCGCATCGTGCGTGAGCCGCGCGACGAGATGGGGGATGCTGGGTTCCCCGATCACCGGTTCACGAAGGTCCATCGGGTCAGGCGTCGCGTTGATCGAGGCCCGCGCTCAGGAGCCGCGCGACGACGAAGCCCACGCCCGCAGCGACGCCCACCGCCGCTGCCGGGCTCTTGCGCACCAGCTCGCGCGCGTCGGCGAGCAGGTCGTCGACGCTCTTCCCGTCGATCGCGCTGGTGATGCCTTGCACGCGATCGGCGGCGCCGCGCGCATATTGGCCGTATTGCTCACCCAACTTGTCGTCGACCTGCTGCGCCGCGTCGCGCAGCAGCTGCGACAGCTGGCCGAGCGCGTCGCTCGCCTTGGCCTTGCCATCCTCGGCGAAGAGGCGCGCCTTGTCGGCCGCCTGCTCGCGACCCTTGGCGACATTGTCGAGAAGTGCCTGCTTGGCGCCGGCGACGGAGGTGCCCGCCTCGTCTTTATCCTCGTTCACGCCGCTCTCGGGCGAGAAATCCACGCCGGCGTCCTTGAGCGGCGCGGCTGGAGTGAAGTTCGCGTTCGCGGGCGGCGGCGTGATATCGCCGTCGCTGATCGGTTGCGCGGTATCGCGGTCCTGCTGGTCGGCCATGATCGATCCTTCCCTGGTCGAAGTCGAACAACCGGCGCGGGTGGCCGGGGTTCCCTCGCGTTGCAGCCTAACGCGGTGATCGCTACACGCGGCGGCGTCGCCGTTGGGGCAGCAAGCTAAGAGGATCGTTACGTGACCGCAATCATCGACCTGCACGGACGCCAGATCATCGACAGCCGCGGCAACCCGACCGTCGAGGTCGACGTCCTGCTCGACGACGGCAGCTTCGGCCGCGCCGCGGTGCCCTCGGGCGCCTCGACCGGCGCGCACGAGGCGGTGGAGAGGCGCGACGGTGACAAGGCGCGCTGGTCGGGCAAGGGCGTGGAGCGCGCGATCGAGGCGATCAACGGCGAGATCGCCGAGGCGATCGTCGGGCTCGACGCCGAGGACCAGCTCGAGGTCGATCACGCCATGATCGAGCTGGACGGCAGCGAGAACAAGGGCCGGCTCGGCGCCAACGCGATCCTCGGCGTCAGCCTCGCGGTCGCCAAGGCGGCCGCGGACGCGCGCGGGCTGCCGCTCTACCGCTACGTCGGGGGCGTGGCCGCGCACGTGCTGCCGGTGCCGATGATGAACATCATCAACGGCGGCGAGCATGCCGACAACCCGATCGACTTCCAGGAGTTCATGGTCGTGCCGGTCGGCGCGGAGTCGCTCGCCGAGGCGGTCCGCTGCGGCTCGGAGATCTTCCACACGCTCAAGAAGGGGCTGAGCGAGAAGGGCCTCGCCACCGCGGTCGGCGACGAGGGCGGCTTCGCGCCCAATCTCGCCAGCACCACCGACGCGCTCGACTTCATCATGACCTCGATCGAGCGCGCCGGCTACACGCCGGGCGACGACGTCATGCTCGCGCTCGACTGCGCCGCGACCGAGTTCTTCAAGGACGGCAAGTACGTCATCTCGGGCGAGAACCTCACGCTCGAGCCGGGCGCGATGGCGGACTATCTGGCCGATCTCGCGGCGCGCTACCCGATCTTCTCGATCGAGGACGGCATGGCCGAGGACGATTTCGAGGGCTGGAAGGCACTGACCGACGCGATCGGCAAGAAGGTGCAGCTGGTCGGCGACGATCTGTTCGTCACCAACCCGAAGCGGCTGCGCGACGGTATCCGCCAGGGCCTCGCCAACTCGCTGCTGGTGAAGGTCAACCAGATCGGCACGCTGAGCGAGACGCTGGAGGCGATCCGGGTGGCCGAGCGCGCCGGCTACACCGCCGTTATGTCGCACCGCTCGGGCGAGACCGAGGATTCGACCATCGCCGATCTCGCGGTCGCCACCAACTGCGGCCAGATCAAGACCGGCAGCCTCGCGCGGTCGGACCGGCTCGCCAAGTACAACCAGCTGATCCGCATCGAGGAGGAGCTAGGCGACGTGGCGCGCTACGCCGGACGCGACGTGCTCCGCTCGCGCTGAGGGGGCTTGCCAAGGACGTGGCGGCGCGCGAGAATCGCGCCGCCATGCCCGCCCGCAAACCCGATCGTCTCCGGACCACGCTCCGCTCCGCCGCGCTGCCCGCGCTGGCGGTGACGATCATGCTGTTCTTCGGCGCCTATGCGATCCTGGGTCCGAACGGCGTGCTCGCGCTGGGCGATTACAAGCGCCAGCTGGCCGCGCGCGAGCGGCAGTTCTCCGCGCTCGACGCGCGACGCGAGATGCTGCGCAATCGCGTCGCGCTGCTCGACCCGCGCCACGCCAATCCTGACATGGTCGATGAGCTCGTGCGCAAGGAACTCAACGTGGCGCATCCCGATGAGGTGATCGTCCCGCTGAAGTAAGGGGCGCGCAAGGCGTACGCGTGTCGTTCTGCCTCTCCCACCTATCGCGTCGCCCCGGCGAAGGCCCAGGCCCAGGTGGGAAGGCCGTTTTGGTACTCGCTCCCGCACCCAACTGGACCCCGGCTTTCGCCGGGGTGACGGCAGTTGGTGAGGGTAGGTGGCACTGCACCAGAAGCGACGATTGGTTTCCCTGTCCTCTCACCGCCCCAGGAAGGTCAGCAGGTCGCGCGTGAGGCGCTCGCCCTCCGTCGCGAACAGGCCGTGCGGGGCGCCGTCATATTCCACCAGCTGCGCGTGCTGGATGCCGCGCGCCGCCTGGCGCCCGCTCGTGTCGATCGGCACCGTCTTGTCGCTGGTGCCGTGCAGGACGAGCGTCGGCACGCGGAAGGCGGGTAGGTCGCTACGGAAGTCGGTGTGGCCGAAGCTTTCCGCGCATTTCAGCGTCGGCTGCAACCCCGCCTGCATCGCGAGCCGCCACGCCCAGTCGAGCGTCGCCTCGCTGACCGGGCTAGTGACATAGCCGACGCCGAAGAAGTCCTTGAAGAACGAGCGGAAGAAGTTCGGCCGGTCCTTCGCGATGCCGTCGGCGATGCCCTGCAGCGTGTCCTCGGGCACACCGTCGGGATTGTCGTCAGTCTGGAGCATGTAGGGCACGACCGAGCTGATCAGCGCGGCCGAGATCACGCCCTTGCCCTCGTAGCGCGACTGGTAGCGCGCCACCTCGCCGCCCCCCATCGAGAAGCCGACGAGCGTGACGTCCTGAGTCGCGCCAGCCGCCTCGAGCACGTCGTTGAGATCGTCGGTGAGCGTGTCATAGTCGTAGCCCGACCACGGCTGGCCTGAGCGGCCGAAGCCGCGGCGGTCGTAGGCGATCGCGCGGAAGCCGTTGTCGGCAAGCGCCTTCATCTGCGGGTCCCAGCTGTCCGACGAGAGCGGCCAGCCGTGCAGCAGCACAACGGGACGACCCTCGCCCCAGTCCTTGACGTAGAGGTCGGTGCCGTCGCGCGTCTTGACGTAGGGCATGTGGCTCGCTCCTTGAGAAACTAAGCCACGTTAACTTCCGCCCCGCGCCGCCGTTCCGCTCAGCCGGTCGCGTCGGCGGGGATGCTGGCCGCGGCGCGCGGCTGGGCGGCGAGGAAGGTCGTCACGTCGCCGAGCGCCACGTCGCGGTCGAGATAGGTCTGGCCGATGCCGCGCGCGAGCAGGAAGGGCAGGGTGCCCGCCTCCATCTTCTTGTCGTGTCGCATATGCTCGACCAGTCGCTCGGCCGGCGCGTCGATGCCCGCCGCGGCGAGCCCGTCGGGTAGGCCGCTGGTGCGCCAGTGCGCCGCCACGCGCTCGGCATCGCTCGTGGAGCAACGCCCGGTCGCGGCCGAGAAGGCGAAGGCGAGCGCGCAACCCGCGGCGACCGCCTCGCCGTGAAGCAGCCGGTCGGAGAAACCCGCCTCCGCCTCCAACGCGTGGCCGAAGGTGTGACCGAGGTTGAGCAAGGCGCGGCGGCCGTTGGTCTCGTGCTCGTCCGCGGCGACGATCCGCGCCTTGGCGGCGACCGCGTGCGCGATGGCGTGGGTGCGCGCCGCCGGGTCGCCCGCGAGCAGCGCGGCGCCGTGGCGCTCGCACCAGGCGAAGAAATCGGCGTCGTCGATCAGCCCGTACTTCACCACCTCGGCGTAGCCGGCGCGGACCTGTCGTGCGGGCAAGGTGTCGAGCACGTCGGGGTCGATCAGCACGAGGCGGGGCTGGTGGAAGGCGCCGATCAGGTTCTTGCCCGCGCGCGCGTTGATCCCGGTCTTGCCGCCGACCGACGAATCGACCTGTGCCAGCAAGGTGGTCGGGATCTGGACGAAGCGGCAGCCGCGCTTGAGGATCGCGCTGGCGAACCCGACCAGGTCGCCGATCACCCCGCCGCCCAGCGCCACGACATGGTCGCCGCGCTCGACTCCGAGCGCGAGCAGCTGGTCGGTCAGTTTCTCGAGTGTGGCCCAGCTCTTCGACGCCTCGCCGGCGGGGAGCACGATCGAGCGATGCCCGACCCCGACCGAGTCGAGCGCGCCCCCCAGCGCGGCGAGATGGTCGGCGACGTTGACGTCGGCGACGATCACGAGCGGACGCCGACCCGCCAGCGGCGCGAGCCACTCGCCGGCGCGGGTCAGCAGGCCGGGCTCGATCACCACGTCATAGCTGCGCTCGCCGAGCCGCACCGGGACGGTGGCGCCCCGGCCAGACTGCTTGCCGGTCTGCTCTATACTCATCTGCCCAGGGCCTCCAGGATCGCGCGCACGGTCGTCTCGTGCGGGGCGTTGGCGCTGGCGACGCGAAGATGCGCCAGCGCGTAGAGCGGGTTGCGGACGGCGGCGAGGTCGCGCAGTACCGCGGCCGGGTCGCGCCCGCGCAGCAGCGGGCGGGTGTCGCGGCGACGCACGCGCTCGGCCAGCACCTCCACCGGCGCGTCGAGCCAGATCGCCAGCGCCTCGGCCAGGATCAGCGCGCGCGTCTCGTCGTTGACGAAGGCGCCGCCCCCGGTCGCGATCACCTTCGGACGACCGTCGATCAGGCGCTGGATCACGCGGCGCTCGCCGTCGCGGAAATAGGCCTCGCCGAACTGCGCGAAGATGTCGCTGATCGACATGCCCGCGGCGATCTCGATCTCGGTGTCGGCGTCGACGAAGGGCAGGCCGAGCCGCGTCGCCAGTCGGCGCCCGACGGTGGACTTGCCCGCGCCCATCAGTCCGACCAGCACGATCGGCTGACCGATCCAGGCGGCTCCTCGTTCGCGCGGGGCAGGCGGGCTTTGCAACATCGTCGGCAGGGCTATACAGCGCCTTCATGCCCCGGCAACAGCGTGCGCGCCGCGCGCTTCTCCCGGGGCGGTTGGGCGCGTGCGCGATGGGGTATCCATGTCTCGGTTGATCGTCTCGGTGGTGGTGTTGCTGGTGATCGTGCTCGGCGCCCTGTTCTTCCTCGCCGGGCGCGCGACCGAGCAGCCGACGACGCGGGTCGAGAAGGCGGTCGAGCTTGGCAACCTCGCGAACTAGGCGCGCGCTCGTCGCGGGCGCCGCGGCGCTCGCGATCGGTGCCGCCGCTGCGGCGCAGCAGAGCCCCGAATCGCTGCTGCCGCCCGGTTTCGGCGACAACGCGTCGACGCCCACGCCATCTCCGGCGCCCTCGGCGGCCGCAGCCGCGTCGGCCGCGCCGGGCGCGGTACCCGCGACCGCGCCGCGCGTCACGGCGACCACCCCGGCAGGCCCGCTGCCGCCGCTCCCGCCGCTGTCGATGCCGACGCCGGGTGCGACGCCCACGCCGGCTGCACCGCGCTACGAAATGCCCGCCTTCGCGCGGCGGTCGCTCGGGCAGCTTGGCCCCAGCGACAGTTTCGCCGCCGACGCCTTCGCCGGGGCCGATGGCCGCTATCTCGAGCGACTGATGCGGCGGCTGTCGGCGCCGCTGCCGTCGCGCTGGCTCCAGATCGCGCTGCGGCGGCTGCTCGCCGCCGAGTTGGTCACGCCCGCGCACGTCAACGGCGCCGACTTCGCCGCCGAGCGCGCCTGGCTGCTGCTGCGCATGGGCGAGTCGGTCACCGCGCGCGCCGTGGCGCAGTCGGTCGATCTCGACCGAGTCACCCCCAAGCTGCGCCAAGTGTGGATGCAGGCCGCGCTCGCTTCCGCCGACCCCGCCGCGCTGTGCGCGCTGGCGCCGGGCGCGGGCGACAGCGAGCGCGGCTGGATCGTCGCGCGCGCGATGTGTGCCGGCCTGACCGGCACCGGCAAGACCCAGCCGCTGCTCGCCGACATCCGCCGCCGCCGCGTCGCCACCGGCATCGACCTGCAACTCGCGCAGAAGGTGATGGGGGCGGGGCTAGACAGCCGGCAGGCGATCACGATCGAGTGGGCGCCGGTGACTCAGCTCACCGCGTGGCGCTTCGGCCTCGCCACCGCCACCGGCGTGGCGGTGCCGGCCGATCTCTACGACACGGTGGGCCCACAGGTGACCGCATGGCGCGCGCTCGCGCCGGCGATCCCGCTCGCCGAGCGTGCCGCGGTCGCCGACCGGGCGGCGGCGATGGGCGCGCTGTCGTCCGCAGCGCTGGTCGACCTCTACTCGGCGCTGGCCGACGGCGACGACGTGCCCGCCCCGCTGGCGCGTACCGCCAACGACCTGCGCGATGCCTATGTCGGCGACAGCCTCGACACGCGGCTGGGCGCGATGGCGCGGCTGTGGGACGCGGCCGAGACGTCGGCGGCGCGCTATGGTCGGCTGATCCTCACCGCGCGCGCCGCGGCGCGGCTGCTGCCGGCGGGCGAGGTGGAGCAGGCCGACCGGCTGGTCGCATCCATGCTGAGTGCGGGGCTGGACCGCACCGCGCAACGCTGGCGCGGCCACGTCCGCGCCGGCAGCGACGCCTGGGCGATGCTGCTGCTGGCTGACCCCGACGGCGGCGCGCGCGGTGCCAACCCGCGCGACTATGCCCCGAGTGGAGCGAATGCCGAGCGCAAGAAGCAGCTGTTCTTCGCCGCGCTCGCCGGCCTTGGCGAGGTGCCTGCCGCCGACCTGGCAGACGAGGGCGAGCGCTTCGGCGTGCCGGTCACGCGCGCCGACAGCTGGACGCGCGCGCTCGACCGGGCGGTGGCGGCGCGCCAGCAGGGCACCGTGTTGTTGCTCGCCGCGGTCGGTCTGCAGGCGCGCGGCTGGGAGACGGTGCCCGCGGCATCGCTCTACCGCGTCGTCGCGGCGCTGCGCGCGGTCGGGCTCGACGGCGAGGCGCGGATGATCGCGGCCGAGGCGATCGCGCGGCTCTGATGGCCGGGCGCGGGCTCACGACCGGGGCGGGCGCCTCGGGCGAGGACCGGCAGGCGATCGAGCGCTTTCTCGAGATGCTCGCGGCGCAAGCCGGGGCAGCGGCGAACACGCTCGCCGCCTATCGCCGGGACCTCGCGCTGGCGTCCGGGGCGCTCGACGGCGGCCTGGCGCGCGCCGATGCCGCCGCGCTGGGCCGGCTCGCCGACGGCTGGACCGCGCTCGCCAGCGCGAGTGTCGCGCGCAAAGCCTCTGCCCTCCGGCGGTTCTTCGCCTTTCTCGCGGAAGAGGGCGCGCGCCCCGACGATCCCTCGCCGGCGCTGCCGCGTCCGGCGACGCGTCGCGCGCTGCCGCGCACGTTGAGCCACGCCGACGTCGACCGGCTGTTCGCCGCGATCGCCGAGCGACTCGCGCGCGATCCCGTGATCCCGACCGACTTGCGGCTGGCCGCGCTGATCGAGCTGCTCTACGGTTCGGGGCTGCGCGCGAGCGAGCTGGTGTCGCTGCCGCGCAACGCGATCCATCCCGACCGGCCGTTCCTGATCCTGCGCGGTAAGGGCGGCAAGGAGCGGCTGGTGCCCTTGTCCGATCGCGCGCGCGCCGCGGTGGCAGCGTGGCGCGCGCATGTCGCGAGCGACCGCGCCTTCCTGTTCCCCTCGGGGGCGACTCATCACCTCTCGCGCGTGCGGCTGTTCCAGCTGGTGCGCGCGCTCGCCGCGGAAGCGGGGATCCCGCCCGATCGGATCAGCCCGCACGTGCTGCGCCACGCCTTCGCGACTCACCTGCTGGAGGGCGGCGCCGACCTGCGTGCGCTCCAGACGATGCTGGGCCATGCCGACATCGCCACCACCGAGATCTACACGCATGTCGACAGCAGCCGGCTGGTCGAGCTGGTCAACGAGCGGCACCCGCTCGTTGACGCGTTGCGTCACCGCGACTAGCTGCGGCCGATGCCTAGTTTCCTCGACTTCGAAAAGCCCATCGCCGAGCTGCAGGCGCGCATCGACGAGCTGCGCGACACCGGTGACGCGGGCGCGATCGACATCTCCGCGGAGATCGCCAAGCTCCAGGCCAAGTCCGACAAGCAGCTCAAGGATACCTTCGCCAAGCTGACGCCGTGGCAGAAGACCCAGGTGGCGCGGCATCCCGAGCGCCCGCACTTCCGCCACTATGTCGCCGGGCTGTTTGACGAGTTCCTGCCACTCGCCGGAGACCGCGCGTTCGGCGACGACCAGGCGATCCTCGGCGGTTTCGCGACCTTTCGCGGCCAGCGCGTCATGGTGCTCGGCCATGAGAAGGGCGACGATACCGCCAGTCGGCTCAAGCACAATTTCGGCATGGGCAAGCCCGAGGGCTATCGCAAGGCGATCCGGCTGATGGAACTGGCAGATCGGTTCGGGCTGCCGGTGGTGACGCTGGTTGACACCTCGGGTGCCTTCCCTGGCATCCAGGCGGAGGAGCGCGGCCAGGCCGAGGCGATTGCGCGCTCGACCGAGGCGTGTCTCGCGCTCGGCGTGCCGCTGGTCGCGTCGATCGTCGGCGAGGGCGGCTCGGGCGGCGCGATCGCGCTCGCCAGCGGCAACCGCGTGCTGATGTTCGAGCATGCGGTCTACTCGGTGATCTCGCCGGAAGGGTGCGCCTCGATCCTGTGGCGCACCGCCGATCGCGCCCCCGATGCCGCCGAGGCGATGAAGGTCACCGCGCAAGATCTGAAGGGATTGGGCGTGATCGACTCGATCGTCCCCGAGCCGCTCGGCGGCGCGCACCGCGACCCCGCGGGCGCGATCCGCGCGCTGGGTGATTCGATCGAGCGCGCGCTCGCCGAGCTGACGCCGCTGACGCCGGGGGCGCTGCGCCAGGATCGGCGCGACAAATTCCTGCGTATGGGCCGGCTGAGCTGAGGCTTGGCGCCCGATCAGGGAGAAAAAAGGCTTCGCCTGCAACCTGCTCCGTCATCCTGAAACGACGTCAGGGTGACTCCGGTGTGAGGCTGTGCGCGTCACTGACTCGAGGGTAGTCGCAGCAGCAGGATCACGGCGCCCGCGGATCGAACAAGAAAAAGGCGACGGGACCGAGGTCCCGCCGCCCTTCATACAATGATGGACCAGCGGATTACGCGTTGGCCATCTTGCTCGTCGTGGTGCTGAAGGTGTTGTTCAGCTGGTTGCCCAGGCCCTTCATCGCACTGATGGCGGCGACGGCGACCAGCGCGGCGATCAGGCCGTACTCGATCGCGGTGGCGGCCTTGTTGTTCTTCAGGAAAGCGCGAATCTTCTGCATGTCGATCTCCGAGACAAATTGGCTTCAGTTACCCGGCCGATGAGCCTCTGAGGCTCCAGCGATGTCCGGTGTAGCTGCGGCACGGTTGATAAACACTTAAGCCTGTTCCTATGATTTCAGAATTTCCGGCAGGTTAGTTGAGGTCTTGTCTCAGCGGCCGACGAGAAGGTTGGTCGACACGGTGGTGAGGACGTCACTCAGCGCGGTGGAGACGCGGCCGAGCCCCGCGGCGATCGTCAGCGCGACGGCGGCGAGGATGAGGGCATATTCCACCGCCGTCGCGCCGCGGTCGTCGCGGCCGAGTCGCGAGAAGAGCGGGCGTCGGGTGCGAGGGCGTGCCATGGCGCGATCGTAGCGCATGGATGGTTAAGGATCGGTTCGATGACGATGCTGGTGGTCGCCGCGGCGCTGATCGACCCGGCAGGACGCTGCCTGATGCAGCAGCGTCCGGTCGACAAGCGGCACGGCGGCTTGTGGGAGTTTCCGGGCGGCAAGGTCGAGCCGGGCGAGGCGCCCGTGGACGCGCTGGTGCGCGAGCTCGCCGAGGAGCTCGCCATCGCGGTGTCGCCCACGGCGCTCGCGCCGCTGTCCTTCGCCGCCGATGCCGCGCCCGGCGCGCGTCCGCTGGTGATGCTGCTCTACGTCGCGCGCGCCTGGTCGGGTGAGCCGTGCCCGCTCGCCGCGGCGGCGCTGCGCTGGGACGTGCCCGCCGCGCTCGCCGCGCTGTCGATGCCCCCGGTCGACGTGCCGCTGCTCGCCGCGCTGCGCGAGTCGCTTGCCCGCGGCGACGCGCTGGCCTAGGGGCGCCGACGCGACAGGTTCCCCGCGAGGGGAAGTAAGAGGGAAGCCGGTAGCTTGGCTGCGATCCGGCGCTGCCCCCGCAACTGTGACCGGCGAGCCCTCTCCCGCGCGTGCCACTGGACCGATGGTCCGGGAAGGCCGGAGCCGGGGCACTGACCCGGGAGCCAGGAGACCTGCCCGTCGCGGTTGTCCTTCGCGCGGACGGGGTGTGCCGGGCGATCGAGGTCTTGTCCTCGCGTGACGACGATCGGGCGGCAGTGCCGCGGCACGGGGCCGCGCGTCCGCCCGCGACCGTGTGGGGGAAGACGTGACCATAGCCTATCGCCGCATCGCGACCGCGTTGCCACTGTTGCTGCTCGCGCCAGCAGCGCACGCGCAGAGCGCGCAATCGACCGAGGCGCTCGAGCAGGCGACCCGCGCGGGCGACGACGTGATCGTCACCGCCGCGCGCGCCGCGACGCCGGCCGACACCGTGGCGCAGGCGGTGACCGTGCTCGACACCGCGACGATCGAGCGGCGCCAGACGGTGGTGCTCGCCGATCTGCTGCGACAGACCCCCGGGATCGCGGTGGCGCGCACCGGCGGCGTCGGCGGCGTCACCTCGGTGTTCATCCGCGGCGCCGAGAGCGACCAGACGGCGGCACTGATCGACGGCGTGAAGATCAACGACCCGTCCGCACCCGGGGGCGGCTTCAATTTCGGCGAGCTGCTGGTTGGCAATATAGCGCGGGTCGAGGTGCTGCGCGGCGCCTCCTCGGTGCTGTGGGGCAGCCAGGCGATCGGCGGCGTGGTCAACATGATCACTCGCCAGCCGACCGACCGGCTGAGCGTCAACGCGCGGGCCGAGGGCGGTTCGATGGGCACTGGCCAGGCCTTCGCCAATGTCTCGGGTCGTGCCGGCGCGATCGCAGCGAGCCTGGGTGGCGGCTATTACACCACCGACGGCATCTCGTCCTACGCGCGCGGCAGCGAGCGCGACGGCTTTCGACACTATGGCGGCAACGCCAGTGTCACGGCGACGCTGGCGAGCAACGTCTCGGTCGACCTGCGCGGCTTCTATGCCAATGGTCGCACCGAGTTCGACGGCTTCCCGGCGCCGAACTACACCTTCAACGACACGCGCGAGTACAGCGACGCCGAGCAGTGGATCGGCTACGGCGGCGTCAACGTCGCGCTGTTCGACGGCGCGCTGCACAACCGGCTGGGCTATGCGCGGACCGATATCGCGCGCACCAGCTACGACCGTGATCTGACGCCGCGCGAGACGTACCGCTCGCAGGGGCAGAACCACCGGATCGAGTATCAGGGCGTTGCCGACCTCGGTGCGGTCGTGCGCGCGACCTTCGGCGCCGAGCGCGAGATCTCGCGGCTCTACACGCGCGGCTATGGTAGCACCGATCGCGGGCGGGCGCGGCTGTTCAGCCTCTATGGCCAGCTCGCGCTCACCCCGATCGAGGGAGTCACCGCGACCGGTGGCGTGCGCCACGACGACCATGACCGCTTCGGCGGCGCCACCGTCGGCGCGGCGAGCCTCGCCTGGACGCCCAACGACGGCGCCACCCTGCTGCGCGGGAGCTGGTCGCAGGGCTTCAAGGCGCCGACCCTGTTCCAGCTCAACGGCAGCACCGGCAACCCGAACCTGCGCCCCGAGCGATCCGAGGGGTGGGACGCGGGGGTGACCCAGCGCGCGCTCGATGGCGCTTTGGAGGCGAGCGCGACGTGGTTCCGCCGCGTCTCGCGCGACCTGATCAACACGCGCGCGTGCAGCCCCGCGGTGGACGGGCCGATCTGCGGCGCGCGGCCGTTCGGCATCTACGACAACGTCGCGCGCACCCGCGCGCAGGGGCTGGAGTTCGCGCTCACCTTGCGCCCGGTCGAGGCGGTGACCGTCGTCGCTGCCTACACTTATCTCGACGGCGAGAACCGCTCGCCCGGCGCGAGCTTCGGCCTGCCGCTGCTGCGCCGCCCGCGTGACAGCACCACCGTCAACGCCGACTATCGCTGGCCCTTCGGCCTCTCCACGGGGGTGACGCTCACCGCGGTCGGCGACAGCTACGACGTCGGCCAGGTGCGGCTCGACGGCTATGTCCTCGCCGACCTGCGCGCCGCGCTGCCACTGACGGAGAAGATCGAGCTGTACGCGCGGCTCGAGAATGCCTTCGACCAGCGCTACGTCGTGGCGGTGGACTATGGCAATCCCGGGCGCGCCGCCTATGGCGGGGTGCGGCTGCGCTACTGACATGGGCGCACGCGCTCCCCTTCTGCTGCTCGCGGCACCCGCTCTGGTCTCCGCCGCGACGCCGCGTGCGCCGCGCATCGTGTCGATCAATCCCTGCCTCGACGCGGTGCTGGTGCGAGTCGCCGACCCCGCGCAGATCGCCTCGATCAGCGCTTACTCGCAGGACGCGCGCTCCAGCTCGATCCCGCTCGCGCTGGCGCGGCGCTACCCGGCCAACGCCGGTACCGCGGAGGAGGTGGTGGCGCTGCGCCCCGACCTCGTCGTCGCCGGCGGCCATGTCGCCCCCGCGACCGTGGCCGCGCTGGCGCGGCTGCGCGTGCCGCTCGCGCAATTCGCGGTGCCCACGACGGTGGAGGAGAGCGTCGCCCAGGTGCGCGACCTCGCCGCGCGCGTTGGTCATCCGGCGCGCGGCGCGGCGCTGGCGGCGCGCATCGAGGCGGCGGCGCGACCGTCTCGGGTGACGCCGCTGCCCGCGCTGATCTTCGGCGCGGGCGGGCTGGTGCCCGGCGCGGGCACGCTGCCCGACGACCTGCTGACCCGCGCCGGCTTCCGCAACGCCAGCGCGACCTACGGGCTGGCGCGCTGGGACGTGCTGCCGCTCGAGCACCTCGTCGCCGCGCCGCCGCGCGTGCTCTTCTCGGTCGCCGCGGCCGAGGGCGCGGGTGGGGGCGGGGGCGAGCGCGCCGAGCACCATCCCGCGCTCCGCCGACTCGCGCCGCGGCTCATCACCTTGCCCTTGCCGGCGCGGCTGATGAACTGCGGCGGGCCGACGATCGTCGAGGCGATGGCGGTGCTGCGCGGCGCACGCACGCGGCTCGGGGAGCGTCGATGAGCCGCGCGACGCTCTGGCTCCTGCTCGCGCTGCTGCTCGCCGCGGCGGGCTCGCTCGCCGCGGGCAAGGTGTGGGTCCCGCTCGACGCCTGGACCAGCGCCGACCCGCGCTCGATCATCATCGTCGAGCTGCGACTGCCGCGCACGATCCTCGCGCTGATCGTCGGCGCGGCTTTGGGCGTCGCGGGAGCGGCGATGCAGGGCTATCTGCGCAACCCGCTCGCCGACCCCGGACTGTTCGGCGTCTCCTCGGGTGCGGCGCTGGGCGCGGTCTGCGCGCTCTTCTTCGGCTATGCCGCGCAAGCCTGGCTGCTGCCGCTCTTCGCGCTGGCGGGGGCGGCGGCGACGATGGCGCTGCTCGCGCTGATCGCGGGGCGCTCGGCCAGCCTGCTCGTGTTCACGCTCGCGGGCATGGTGCTGACGAGCCTCACCGGCTCGCTCACCGCGCTCGCGATCAGCCTGGCGCCGACGCCCTTTGTCGCCTCCGGGATCGTCACCTGGCTGATGGGCGCGCTGACCGACCGCAGCTGGGACGACGTGTGGCTCGCGCTGCCGCTGGTCGCGCTCGGCGTCGCGGTGCTGGCGCGTACCGCGCCCGCGCTCGACGCGCTGACGCTGGGCGAGACCGCGGCGCGCTCGCTCGGGGTCGAGCCGCGGCGGCTGCAGCGCGCGATCGTGCTGGGCGTCGCGCTCACCGTCGGTGCAACGGTGGCGACCGCGGGGGTGATCGGCTTCGTCGGGCTGATGGTGCCGCATCTCGTCCGGCCGCTCGCGCGCCACCGCCCCGGCGCGACGCTGTGGCCGAGCGCGCTCGCGGGCGCGCTGCTGGTGACGGTGGCGGACACGCTGGTGCGGCTGGTGCCCAGCGCGAGCGAGCTGCGGCTCGGCATCGCCATGTCGCTGCTCGGCGCGCCCTTCTTCCTCTACCTGCTGCTGCGGCTGCGCCGGCGGCTGGCATGAGCGCGCTGGCGACCGAGGCGCTGACGCTGTCGCTCGGCGGCCGGCGCGTGCTCGAGGAGGTGACGCTCACGCTCGCGCCGGGGCGGGTGACCGCGTTGCTCGGGCCCAACGGCGCGGGCAAGAGTAGCCTGCTCGCCTGCCTCGCCGCCCTGCGCCGCCCCGACTCGGGTGCGGCGACGCTCGATGGCAAAGACGTGACGGCGCTGCCCGTGCGCGAGCGCGCCCGCCGCATCGGCTTCCTGCCGCAGCAGGCGGACGTGCACTGGGACGTCGACGTGCGCGCGCTGGTGGCGCTCGGCCGGCTGCCGTGGCGCGGGCACGGCGCGGCGGGCGTTGCGGACCGCGCCGCGGTGGAGCGCGCGCTGGAGGCGACCGCGATGACCGCGCTGGCGGGGCGGCCGGTCGAGCAGCTCTCCGGCGGCGAGCGCGCCCGCGCGCTGCTGGCGCGCGTGCTGGCGGGGGAGCCCGAGTGGCTGCTCGCCGACGAGCCGCTCGCCAGCCTCGACCCGGCGCACCAGCTCGACGTCGGCGCGCGGCTCCGCGCGGTCGCGGCGGCGGGTGCGGGCGTGGTGCTGGTGGTCCACGACCTCAATCTCGCGGCACGGCTGGCGGACTCCGTGGTGCTGCTGCGCGCCGGGCGCGTGGTGGCGGCAGGCGACACTTCGGCGGTGCTGACGCCGGAGACGATCGCGGCGACCTATGGGGTGACGGTGGAGGTGGGCGTCACCGCTGGGGGCGAGCGATACATCGTGCCGGTGGGGCGGGTCTGAGCCGCTGCATCTGGAGGCGCGACCGGGAATCGAACCCGGGTGCAAGGATTTGCAGTCCTCTGCGTCACCACTCCGCCATCGCGCCTCGATGCCGTGGAGGCGCGCATCTGCGGGCAGCGGGGCCGGCTGTCAAGCACCGCCGCGCGGCAAAGTGTTTGGCGAAGCCGCCGCTGCGCGATACAAACCCGCCACGCGCAACGTGTGTTGCATTACTAAAACAGCTATGTCACAGGAACGTCCGATGACCGCCGCAGCCACCCTTCGTGACGACGACTTCACCGCGATGCGCCAGGCGATGGTGGCGAGCCAGCTGCGCACCGTCGCGGTGACCGATCCGCGTGTGGTGGCGGCGATGGCGGAAGTGCCGCGCGAGCGCTTCGTCCCCGCCGCATCGACCGCGATGGCCTATCGCGACACCGCGATCGCGCTGGGGCAGGGGCGCGCGCTCAACACGCCGCTCGCTACCGCGCGGCTGCTGGTCGAGGCGCGGCTGCGCGCGAGCGATCGCGTGCTGCTGATCGGCGCGGCGGCGGGCTATACCGCGGCGGTGCTGGCGCGGATCGTCGCCGAGGTCGTCGCGGTGGAAGAGTCGCCCGATCTCGCCGCGCACGCGCGCGCCGCGCTTGCAGACGAGCCCAAGGTGACCGTGGTCGAAGCATCGCTCGCGCAGGGCCATGCCACGGGCGCGCCCTATGACGTGCTGCTGGTCGACGGCGCGGTCGAGGAGCTGCCGTCGACTTTGCTCACCCAGGTCGTCGACGGCGGGCGCATCGCGACCGGGCTGATCGAGCGCGGCGTGTTCCGCCTCGCCGCCGGCGCGCACCGCGGCGCCGCGACCGCGCTGACGCCCTTCGCCGACATCGACTCCGTCCGCCTGCCCGGTTTCGCCAAACCGCGCGGCTTCACCTTCTGATCGAGGTATCCGCTTGCGCCGACGTTCGCTGCCGCTGCTCCCGCTGCTCGCACTGGCGAGCACGCCGCTCTCCGCGGAGACGCTGCGCGACGCCTTGGCCAAGGCCTATCAGAACAACCCGACGCTGACGGCGCAGCGCGCGGCGCAGCGCGCCAACGACGAGAACGTGCCGATCGCCCGCGCCGGCGGGCGGCCGGTGCTGTCGACCTCGACCGGACTCAACGAGAACCTGCTGCGCGGCGGCAACAGCTTCACCACGCCCGAGCGCCAGCTGAGCGCCTCGGCCGGGGTGACGCTGCCGATATACCAGGGCGGACGGGTGAAATACGGCGTCCGCGCCGCCGAGACGCGGGTCGAGGCGGGGCTGGCCAACCTGCGCGGCGTCGAGGCGAGCACCTTCACCGACGTGGTCGGCGCCTATAACAACGTGATCCGCGACGAGGCGATCGTCGCGCTCAACGCGCAGAACGTGCGCGTGCTGGAGACCAACCTGCGCGCCAGCCGCGACCGCTTCGAGGTAGGTGACCTCACCCGCACCGACGTGGCGCAGTCGCAGGCGCGGCTCAGCCTCGCGCGCGCGCAGCTTCAGTCGGCGCAGGCGACGCTGATCTCCAGCCGTGAGAATTACGTCCGGCTCGTCGGCGCTCCTCCGGGCACGCTCGAGCAGCCGCCCGCGCTCCCCAAGCTGCCGGACAGCGCCGATGCCGCGGTCGAGATCGCGCTGCAGGACAATCCCAACCTGCTCGCGGCGCGCAAGGTGCGCGAGGCGACCGACTATGACGTCAAGGTCGCGCGCGCGGGCCGCCTGCCGCAGCTCGGCGCCACGATCGGACAGAATTACTTCAACTATCTCGGCACGCTCGGGCGCGGCAACGCTGCGGGCCTGGGCGTCGGCCAGACCGGCACCGCCACCGCGATCGGCGCCTCAATCAACCTGCCGATCTTCCAAGGCGGACGTGTCGCGGCGCAGCTGCGCCAGGCGCAGGAACTGCGCGGCCAGGCGATCGAGCAGGCCACCGGCGCCGAGCGCCAGGTGGTGGCGCAGGCGCGCTCGGCCTATGCGGTGTGGCGCTCGTCGCTCGAGGTGATCGCCTCGGCCGAGGCGGCCGTCAACGCCAACAAGCTCAGCCTGGAGGGCGTCCGCGCGGAGAACAGTGTCGGCACGCGCACCATCCTCGACATCCTCAACGCCGAGCAGGAGCTGCTCAACAGCCAGGTGACGCTCGTCAGCGCGCGACGCGACGCCTATGTCGCGGGCTTCTCGCTGCTCGCGGCGATGGGCCATGCCGAGGCGGAGGACCTCGGGCTCGACGGCGGCGCGCTGTACGACCCGACCGTCAACTATCGCGCGACGCGCGGGCGCTTCAACGATTTCGCGCGCACCCGCGCGGCCGAGCCGGTCGCCGCCAGCACCGCCGCGATCGGTGCGCAGGACGCCACGGTCACCCGCGAGCTGGATCCTCTGCTCGAGAGCAATGTTGACAGATCACCCGCGTTGACGACAGGTGTGGACCGGCCGCGCCCTTGATCTAGCGCGGGAAAACACGCTGTGGGGACCAAGTGATGGCGGATCTGAACGCCGAGCCCTCGATGGAGGACATCCTCGCCTCGATCAAGCGCGTGATCAAGGAGGGCGAGGCCCAGCCGCCGCGCCGCCCCGCGCCGCGTCCGCTCGGCGGCCACGATCGCGACCATGTCCTTGAGCTCAACGACTCGCTTGCCGCGCCGACGCCCGCGCCCGAGCCCGCACGTTTCCCGGAGCAGCGCGCGGCCGAGCAGCGCGCGCCCGAGCCGCCGGCGCCGAGCTTCACTCAGACCGAGCCCAGCTTCGCGCCGCCGTTTGCGGCGGGCCCTGCATCGACGCCGGCAGCCAACGCGGCCGTGCCCGAGCCGGCAGTGTCGCCGGCGACGGTCGAGGCGACCCGGGGTGCGCTCGGCGCGCTGTCGCGGTTGGTGGTCAAGCCCGAGCCCGACAGCGACGGCACGCTCGAGGGGCTGGTGCGCGACATGCTGCGCCCGATGCTGAGCGACTGGCTCGATCACAATTTGCCGCGACTGGTCGAGCAGATGGTCGCGCGCGAGATCGCCAAGATCACCGCGGGTCAGGGATAGGCGAGAAGGGCCGGAGCAACGCCGCAGGAGGCGTAGAGCGCCAGGTCGGTAGGTCGCGACCTCGAGCCACCCTGCGTGCCCGGCGATGGCCGAGGCCCAGTTGCGAAAGAGGTCGTGGGTCTCATCGGCGTCCCGCATCTGAGCTCCGGCCTTCGGGCATGCCCGTTGCACGATCCCATCCGCCTCCTCGTCCCATCGGGTTACAGCCCGCGCTCACCTCACGACCGCAGCGGCAGCTCCAGCGCCACCATTAGTCCGGGCGCGGCGTCGTCGAGCGTGACGCTGCCGCCATGCAGCCGCGCCACCGCAGCGACCAGCGAGAGCCCCAGCCCGGCACCGTTGCCACCCCGCGCCTCGTCGACCCGGCCGAAGCGGCTCAGCGCGACGGCGCGATGCTCGGGCGCGATGCCGGTACCTTCGTCGGCGACGCTCACGGTAGCGGCATTCGGCGTCATCTTGAGCGACAGCGTGATCGTGCCGGCGCCATATTTCAGCGCATTGTCGATCAGGTTGCCGAGCGCCTGCGCGATCAGCTCGCGATGCAGCGGCAGCGTCAGCGGTTCCGGCGCGACCACACGGATGGCGCGGTCCGCATCCTCCGCGAGCGGCCCGTAGATCTCGGCGAGCTGCTCCAGCTCGTTGGCGAGGTCGACCGGCGCGAACGACTCGCGCCCGATGCCTGCCTCGGCGCGCGTGATGCGCAGTGCGGTCTCGACCAGCGCGAGCACGCGCTCGCCCTCGCCGAGGGCGCGGTCGACCGCCTCCTGCGCAGCGGGCTCACTGACCTGCGCCGCGGCGCGTTCCAGCGCCGAGCGCAGCCGCGTCAGCGGCGACTTGAGGTCATGCGCCAGCGTGTCGGTGGCGATCGTCAGCTCGCTGACCAGCGAGTCGAGCCGGTCGAGCGTGGCGTTCACCGCGTCGGCGAGCAGGGCGAAGGCGTCGCCGCTGCGATCGTCGGCGACGCGGCGCGAGAGATCGCCGCCGCGTACGGCCCGCAGCGTCGTCACCGTGTCGTCCAGTCGGGTGACGATCATCCGCGCTGCCAGCCAGGCGGCGAGCGCGGCGAAGGCGATCGCGAGCGACAGGGCCACCAGCATCGCCGCCTCGAGCAGGCGTACGGTGCGGCGCTCGCCCTCCACCACGCTGCCCGTGAGCAGCCGCGCGCCGCCCGGCAGCCGCGTCGCGCGTACCAGCATCGCCTCGGGCGCGTCGTGGCGGCGGCGGTACAGCTCTACCGCGATCGTGCCGTCGTCGGGGAAGATGTTGGGCGGCCAGGCGGAGAGATTGCCCGCCAGCCTGTTGCCCGCCGCGTCCGCCAGCAGCACCACCGCGCCAGCGCGGGCAGGGCGCGCGCCGCGCAGCTCGATCGCGCGCGCCAGCCCGGCGGTGCCCGCGTCGCTCTGGATCGCGAGCAGGTCCTGGCGCAACACCTCCTCGGTGGCGAGCGCGCGATCGTACACCTGGCCGCGCACGATCGCGCGCAGCGTCAGCAGCAGCGTCGCCGCCGCGGCCACTTGCAGCAGGAAGACGAGCGCGGCGAAGCGCGCCGTGGTCGAGCGCCAGTGCACCTCAGCGCGCGCGCATTTTAGGGATTCACGCCGAGCCGGTAGCCCGAGCCGCGCACCGTGTGGAGCAGAGGTCGCGCGAAACCCTCGTCGACCTTCTTGCGCAGCCGGCTGAGATGCACGTCGATCACGTTGGTACCGGGATCGAAGTGATAGTCCCACACGCCCTCGAGCAGCATCGTGCGCGTGACCACCTGCTCGGCGTGGCGCAGCATGAACTCGAGCAGCCGGAACTCGCGCGGTTGCAGCTCGATCGTCTTGCCGTCACGCTTGACCCGGCGCGCGAGCAGGTCGACCTCGAGGTCGTCGCAGCGCAGCACCGTCTCCACCGCCGGCGCGCTGCGGCCGCGGCGGACCAGCAGTCGGATGCGCGCGAGCAATTCGGCGAAGGCGAACGGCTTGACCAGATAGTCGTCGGAGCCGTTGGTGAGCCCCTTCACGCGGTCCTCGGGCGAGCCGAGCGCGGAGAGCACGATCACCGGCGTCTCGATGCCGGCGCCCCGCATCGCGGCGAGCACCGCCATGCCGTCGATGCCGGGCAGCATGCGATCGAGCACGACGCAATCGTAGCTGCCGTCTGTGGCGTGGAACAGGCCATCGCGCCCGTTATCGGCGCGATCGACCACGAAGCCTTCCTCGCTCAGCCCCTTGGCGACGAAGTCGGCGGTAGCGGCATCGTCCTCGATCAGCAGGATCTTCTGCGACACGCTCTTCCTCTCACCGCCCGCGGACCTCGATCGGCAGGTCGCGCGCGCCGCGCCGCACCACCAGCTTCACCCGCGGGTGTGTTGCCATTTCGCGCTGTACTTCCGCAAGCGTCGCGGGGGCGCGGCCGTCGACCCGCTCGACGAGATCGCCGACGAGCAGCCCGGCGCGCTCCGCGGGCCCGCCCGCGCGCAGGCTGGTCACCATCGGAATCACACCGCGGGGCGGCGCGGTGGCGACGAAGGTGGCCCCGACCGAGTCGCCGCGGGCGTGGTGGAGCTGGTGGACGCCGCGTAGCGCCAGCGCCGAGCCGAGCGCCGCGAGCAACGCGGAGGCGAGCACCGCACGGTCGAGCGGCTTAAGCCTCGTCATGATGCCGCCGGCCGGCGCTCGAGCAACTCGTCGAGCCGCGCCGCGACCATGTGCTCGATCATGTCGTGCAGCCGCAGGATGTCGAGCTCGGCGCGGAGATTGACCTCATAGTCGAGCCGCGCGGCGAGCCGATCCTTCGCCGCCTGACGGTTCTGGCTCATCATGATCACGGGAGCCTGGATCGCTGCCAGCGTCGACAGCATCAGGTTGAGGAAGATGAAAGGATAGGGGTCGAAGGCATGGCCGAGCCGCGGCAGCACGCCGCTGTTGAGCAGCATCCAGCCGATCAGCAGCAGCGTGAAGGCCAGGATGAAGCCCCAGGAGCCGCCCACTGCGGCGACTCGATCGGCGAGCCGGTCGCCGAGCGTCGCGGTCTCGTCGTCGACGTCGCCCGCGTCGCGCGCGATCGGCAGCCGCTCCTCGATCTTGGTAAGAACGCGGCGCTCCTCCGCGTCCAGCGCCGCCGGGGACTTGCCAAGCAGGCGGGCGGCGAAAGCGTGGACGGGGTGGCTGGCCATGCGCGACGGTCTCCGCTGACGCCGCGGCGCGGGGCGTCGAGCCTGTTGTGCCAGCGCACGGCTGTTCGAGCGATGAGCGTAAGATGACGAATCGCTAATGTTTTTGTCAGCGCGCTGGCAGGCGGCGGCGGGCAGGGCGGGGTTGATGGAGCCGCCGCTTACCCCCCGCGCCGCACTGGACGAGCGCATCTGCCGGCTAATCTGCCCAATCGCCTCGGCGATGGTGGGCGTCTGCCTCACCGGTATCGGGCTGCTCCACCTCGGGGTGGCGAGCGGCCGTCGCGCCGGCGTGGCGGACGACTTGCTCGCGATCGATTCGCTGCTGTTCCTGGTCGCGACGCTGACGTCCTATGTCGCGCTGCGCGGCGCCTCGTACCGGCGGCTGCACCTGATGGAGCAGCTCGCCGACGCCTGTTTCATCCTCGCCATGCTGCTGCTCACCGCGGCCTGCTTCGTCATCACCTACGCGCTGAGTGCCTGAGCCATGACCGACTTTCCCGTGCCGCCGCGTCGCCGCAACCCGCTCGGCGCGGCGCTCGCGCTGCTCGCCGCGGGGGGCCTGCTGGTGCTCGGCTATCTCGGCGAGCTCGGCTATTACAATCCCTCGATGTACCGGCTGGTGCCGGCGGCGACGGCGCCCTCGCCGGCGCAGCGCGGTATGGTGGCGGTGCTGTTTTCGGGCGACTCCGGCTTCGACGCGGGCATGACGCCGCACATCGGCCGCATGCTGGCGGCGCACGGTATGCCCGTGCTCGAGATCAACTCGCTCACCGCCTTTCGCGAGGGGCGCAGCCCCGCCGAGGCGGCCGCGCTGGTGGCGGAGGCGACTCACCGCGCGCTCGCGCTGCCGGGCGCCCACCGTGTGCTGTTGGTGGGCCAGTCGTTCGGCGCCGACATGCTGCAATATGGCGCGAGCCTGCTGCCGCTGCCGTTGCGCGCGCGCGTGCCGCAGCTGATCTTCGCGGTGCCGGGCGACACCTTGCTGTTCCGCGCCAGCCCGGGCGGGCTGTTCGACGGCCCGCCCGACCGCGCCGCGTTGCCGAGCGCGCGCCGCGTGGACTGGGCGCCCGTGCTGTGCGTCCACGGCGCGACCGAGGCCAACAGCCTGTGCCCGCGGTGGCGCCAGCGCAACGTGCGCGTCGTGACGCTGCCCGGCGACCATTACCTCAACCATGACCCGGATCGGCTGTGCGCGACGCTGTGGCAGGCCATCCGGCAGGGCGGCTGAGCGCCACATTACCGATAATTCAGTCGACGACGAGCCTCTCGCAATGCGCGCCGTCCTACACGGTCGCTCAAACAGAGCAGGGGATTGAACACGTGAGAAGCATGCGCGGGATGATGGCGACGGCGATCGCGGCGGCGATGGCGTTCGCGCTCCCGGTCGGGGCGGCGGCCGCTCCGGCGGCGAGCCCGCTGGGAACGTGGCTCAATCCATATGGATCGGTGGCGGTGCGGACGGGCGCGTGCGGCGACCGTCTGTGCGGCTGGATCGTCTGGGCCAGCACCGAGGCGCAGGCCGACGCGCGCGAGGGCGGTGTCACCGGGCTGATCGGCACCCAGCTGCTCGAGAATTACCGACCGACCTCGGGTGGCTGGGTCGGAACCGTCTTCGTCCCCGACATGGGCCGGCGCTTCTACTCGAAGATCGAGCCGGTCGGCAGCGACGGTCTGCGGGTGAAGGGCTGCATCCTCCACGGTCTCGTGTGCCGCTCGCAGCTGTGGCACCGCGTCGCGCAGCCGCCGCATGCCTGAGCTGCGCGCCCGCCTCGAACGCTATCGCACCCCCGCCACCGTGGCGGCGGTGGTCCTGTTGCTCGGGCTCGGCTTCGCCGCGATCGAGCGGCTGACTCGCGAGATCCGCCTCGCCGACGTCCGCGCGGCGATCCACGGCCTGTCGGGTACGCAGATCGCGCTGGCGCTGGGCTTCACCGCGCTCAGCTATCTGGCGCTGACGCTCTACGACACGATGGCGCTGCGCGTTATCGGTCGACCAATGCCCTGGCGCGTCGCCGCGCTGGGGTCGTTCACCAGCTACACGCTGTCGCACAATCTCGGGCTCGCGCTGCTCACGGGAGGGTCGGCGCGGTACCGAGTCTATACCGCCGCCGGCCTCGACGGCCCCGACGTCGCGCGCGTCGTTGGCATCGCCAGCGCGACCTTCTGGCTCGGCGTCGTCACCGTGGCGGGGGCCGCGCTGACGCTGCGCGACGGCCCGATCGCCCTCGCGGACATGACGCTGGGCGCTGCCGCGGCGCACGCGATCGGCGCCGCGGTGCTCGCGGGCGTCGTCACGCTGGTCGCCGCCTGCGGCATGGCGCGCGGGCCGCTCCGCGTCTGGCGCTTCACCCTGCCGCTGCCGAGCACTTCGCAGGCGATGGCGCAGATCGCGATCGCGCTGGTCGACACCGCGGCGGCCGCGGCGGCGCTGTTCGTGCTGATCCCGCACGCCCCGGTCACGCTGCTCCCCGCCTTCGTGCTGGCCTATGCGCTCGGCATCGTGGTCGCGCTGGTGACTCACGTTCCCGGCGGGATCGGCGTGTTCGAGGCGGTGGTGCTGGCGGTGGTGCCGGGCGACCGCGCCGCGCTGGTGGCGGCGCTGATCGCCTACCGCCTGGTCTATTACGTGCTGCCGCTCGCCCTCGGCGTGGCGCTGCTGGCGTGGCACGAGGGCCGCCGCCAGCACGGCGTGCCGCGACTGCTGCGCGACTCGAGCGCGCTGGCGAGCGAGGTGGCGCCGCTGGTGCTCGCCGCGGCGAGCTTCGCCGGAGGCGCGATGCTGCTGCTGTCGGGCTCGCTGCCCGCGCTGGCGCCGCGCATCGGCGCGCTCCACGCGCTGTTGCCGCTGCCCTTCATCGAGGCGAGCCACGTCGCCGCCAGCCTGGTCGGTACCGGGCTGCTGCTGCTCGCGCCTGGTCTGTACCGCCGGCTCGACGGCGCCTTCGTCGCCACGCGCGCGCTGCTGCTCGCCGGCGCCGCCTTCTCGCTCGCCAAGGGCATCGATTACGAGGAGGCCGCGGTGTGCCTCGCGCTCGCCGCGCTGCTGCAATGGACCCGCGGTGCCTTTTATCGTCGCACCGCGCTGACGCAGGCGCCGTTGTCGAGCGCGTGGCTGGTGGCGGTGGCGGTCGCGGTCGGGGTCGCCGCCTGGGTCGGTCTGATCGCCTATCGCCACGTGCCGTACGACGACGATCTGTGGTGGCATTTCGCGCTGCACGGCGACGCGCCGCGCTTCCTCCGCGCGACCCTGGCGGTCGCGGTGATGCTCGCCGCCGTGGCCATGTGGCGGCTGCTCGGGCCGGCGCGCAGCGTGCCCGACGTGCCCGCCGATCCCGCCGCGGTGGCGCGCGTGCTCGCGAACGCCGAACGCACCGACGCGATGCTGGCGCTGACCGGGGACAAGCGCTTCCTGCTCTCCGAGGACGGACGCGCGATGCTGATGTACCAGGTGCGCGGCACCAGTTGGATCATCATGGGCGACCCGATCGGCCCGGCCGAGACCTGGGGCGAGCTGTTGTGGCGCATCCGCGATCTCGCCGACCGCGCGCAGGGCCGGCTGCTGCTCTATCAGGTCACCGGGCTGGTGCTCGATCTCGCGATCGGCATGGGATTGCAGATCGTGAAGTATGGCGAGGAGGCGATCGTCGACCTGCCATCGTTCGTGCTCGACGTGCCGCGGCTGCGCTCGGTGCGCAAGGCGGAGCGCGCCGCTGCGCGCAAGGGTGCCGAGTTCCGCATCGTGCCCGCCGCCGCGGTGCCGGTGATCATCGACGAGCTCGCCGCCATCTCGGACGAGTGGATGCGCGCCAAGGGGCATAATGAGAAGGGCTTCAGCCTCGGCCGCTTCGATCGCGACTATCTCCGCCGCTTCGACATGGCGCTCGTCTGCGTCGAGGGCCGGATCGTCGCCTTCGCCAACCTGTGGCTGACCGAGGGGCGCAACGAGGCCTCGGTCGACCTGATGCGCCACCGCGACGACATGCCCGCGGGAACGATGGACTTCCTGTTCGTCCACCTGATCGACTGGGCGCGCGAGCGCGGCTACCGTCGCTTCTCGCTCGGGATCGCGCCGCTCTCGGGCATCGCGGGACGGCGGCTCGCCCCCGCCTGGGCGCGCGCGGCGGCGCTGATCTTCCACCACGGCGAGCGCTTCTACGGCTTCCGCGGGTTGCGCACCTACAAGGAGAAGTTCGCGCCGGAGTGGGAGCCGCGCTACATCGCCGCACCGCGCGGACTAGCGATGATCAAGGCGCTGCGCGACCTCTCGCTGCTGGTCGGCAAGCCATCCGCGGCGGCGACCCCGGCACCGCGCGCGGGCGGGATGATGGCGCGCTTCCAGGTGACGCCGCCGCGTCCGGTCGACGCCCTGCTCAACCTGGCCTCGTCGTGAGACTCGCGGGGCTGGGCGCGCGCGCCGGCGGTGACGCCGAGCCGCAGACCGAGGGCGGGGCCGAGCCGATGCCGGCGGACTGCCGCGCCGGACGCCATTTGCCCGCCCGCCGAGTGACGGTGGACGCCAACGGCGCCGCGCACGCGCGCTGCCGGCGCTGCGGCTGCGAGTTGACGCGGTTGCCCGCGATCCGGCGCTGGTACCGGTCGGGAGTATTGGGCTAGCGCGCTACGCCCGCCGGCGCGCCCTCCGCACCCGCCGAACCGGATCATGACGAACTTGTAAGCCTCGGCCCACGCAGCGATTATCCGTGCCGCGGTAGAGGACGATTGTTCCCGCGCGTCGCGCGCCCATGCAAGGCCAGCCCATGTCCGCCCCCGTCTTCTTCGATCCCACCGGTCGCCGCAGCCGCCGCTCCAAACGGGTGATCGCGGCGCTGCTGATCGCGGTGGTGGCGGCCGCGATCGCCTTCGCGACGACGCTGGTGGCGGTGCCGCGCGGGGTCGACCTGCGCCTGCCGCTGCCGCGCGCGCATGCCGCCGCGGCGCGCGGCGAGCAGCGCCGCCACGGTCTCGCCGCCTGGCTGCCGCACCGCCGCGCGGCGGGGAAGAGCGCCGCCAACGCCCCGCTCAGCATCGCCTTCTACGTGCCGGGCAACGACGACAGCCTCGCCTCCTTCCGCCGCAACGCCGCCGCGCTCGACTGGGTCGTGCCGGCGCTGGTCAGCGTTGCGGGGCCGCAGCATCGCGTCACCGTGGAGCGCGACGGCGCCTTCGAGCGCAGCCTCGCGGCGCTGCCGCACGCCCCCAAGGTGCTGCCGATGGTGCAGAACCTCGGCGAGGAGCAGTGGGACGGCAAGGGCAGTGCCGCGCTGCTCGCCGATCCGCGCGCACGGTCCCAGCTCGCGCAGCGGCTCGCCGCGTACGTCGCGCAGCGGCGTGCCGGCGGCCTCGTCATGGACTTCGAGTCGCTGCCCGAGACCGCGATGCGCCCCTATGTCGCCTTTCTGCGCACGCTCCACGCCGCCATGCCCAAGGGCACCACCCTCGCGGTGACCGCCCCCGCGGAGGACGACAGCTGGCCGCTCGCCGCGATCGCGCAGGCGACCGACAAGGTGATACTGATGGCCTATGACCAGCATTGGGAGGGCGGCACGCCCGGCCCGATCGCGGCGCAGGACTGGTTCATCCGCGAGGTCGAGGCGGCGCGGCGCGTCGTGCCCGCCGAGAAGCTGGTCGTCGCGCTCGGCAGCTACGCCTATGACTGGCACGGTGACTCGACCGACGCGCTGTCGATCGAGGAGGCATGGCTGGCCGCGCACGACAGCGAGGCGCCGATCAGCTTCGATCCCGCCAGCGGCAACGCCAATTTCGCCTATGATGAGGAGGACGGTCAGCGCCACGCCATCTGGATGCTCGACGCGGCGACCAGCTGGAACGAGATGCAGGTGCTGCGCCAGCTCAACATCGGCGGCGTCGCGCTGTGGCGGCTGGGCAGCGAGGACCAAGGCTTCTGGGCCGACCTCGTCGCGATGCGCACGGGTGGCCGCCCCGACCTGCGCCGTCCGGCCTCGCTGCTCAACACCGATATCGAGGGCTCGGGCGAGATCCTGCGCATCACGGCCACGCCCACGCCCGGCCAACGCACGCTGTTTGCCGACAAACAGGGGCTGATTCGCCGTGAGCGCTACGACGCGCTGCCGACCCCTTATGTCGTCCGCCGCGCCGGCGCCGCCGATCCGAAGAAGCTGGCGCTGACCTTCGACGATGGCCCCGATGCGACCTGGACGCCGCGTATTCTCAACGTGCTCGAGGCGGCGCGCGTGCCGGCGACCTTCTTCGTGATCGGCGGCAACGCGCTGCAGCATCCCGCTCTGCTCAACCGCATCGTCCGCGACGGCGACGAGATCGGCAACCACAGCTACACGCATCCGAACATGGCGCGGCTGGGGCCGCGTGAGACCGCGCTCGAGCTCAACGCCACGCAGCGACTGGTGCAGGCCTACACCGGCCGCTCGATGACGCTGTTCCGCGCGCCCTATTTCGGCGACGCCGAGCCGACCACGACCGACGAGCTCGAGCCCGCGCTGCAGGCGCAGCAGGCGGGCTATACGGTGGTCGGCCTCCACGTCGACCCGAACGACTGGCAGCGGCCGGGCGAGGACGCGATCGTCCAGCAGGTGCTCGATCAGGTCCACTCGGCCACCCCGGAGAAGTCGGGCAACGTGATCCTGCTCCACGACGGTGGCGGCGACCGGTCCGAGACCGTGGCGGCGCTGCCGCGCATCATCCGGCAGCTGCGCGGCGAGGGCTATACGTTCGTCACCGCCTCGCAGCTGGTCGGCGCCAGTCCGGCACAGGCGATGCCGCCGGTGGCGGAGGGCGACCTCTGGGCGGTGCGCACCGACGTGGCGGTATTCGTCGTGCTCGCCGCGCTGGCGGGGGCGCTGGCGTGGCTGTTCTACCTCGCCATCTCGCTCGGCATCGCGCGCGCGGTGCTGATGGCGGGGCTCGCCTGGGTGCAGGCGCGGCGCAAGCGGCCCGAGCCGCCGGTGTTCGCGCCGAGCGTCTCGGTGGTGATCCCCGCCTACAACGAGGAGCGCGTGATCGTCTCGTCGATCCAGCGTGTGCTGGCGAGCGACTATCCCCAGCTCGAGGTGATCGTCGCCGACGACGGCTCGAAGGACCGCACCAGCGCGGTGGTCCAGGCCGCCTTCGCGAACGACCCGCGCGTGCGGCTGCTCACCCTGGTCAACGGCGGCAAGGCGGCGGCGCTCAACCGCGCGCTGCTGTCGGCGACCGGCGAGGTGGTGATCGCGCTCGACGCCGACACGCAGTTCGAGCCGGCGACGATCCGCCGCCTCGCGCGCTGGTTCGCCGACGAGCGGATCGGCGCGGTGGCGGGCGACGCGCGCGTCGGCAATCGCGTCAACCTCGTGACGCGCTGGCAGGCGGTGGAATATATCACCGCGCAGAACCTCGAGCGGCGCGCGCTCGCGGGCTTCGACGCGATGACGGTGGTGCCCGGCGCGGTCGGCGCATGGCGGCGCGCCGCGCTGGACGCGGTCGGCGGCTATCCCGAGGACACGTTGGCGGAGGACCAGGACCTCACCATCGCGATCCAGCGTGCCGGCTGGCGCGTCACCTATGATCCGAGCGCGATCGCCTGGACCGAGGCGCCCGAGAGCTTCCGCGCGCTCGCCAAACAGCGCTTCCGCTGGGCGTTCGGCACGCTGCAATGCCTGTGGAAGCACCGCGCGGTGCTGCGCACGCGCAAGCCCTCCGGCTTGGCGCTGGTCGGGCTGCCGCAGGCGTGGCTGTTCCAGATCGCCTTCGCCGCGATCTCGCCGCTGATCGACCTGGCGCTGCTCGTCTCGATCGGTGGCACCGCGCTGCGCGTGGCGCAGCACGGCTGGGCGCAGACCAGCGGCGACGTCGCGCGCATGGGCGTCTACTGGGTCGCCTTCACCGCCATTGACGTGCTGTGTGGCTGGATCGCCTATCGCCTCGACGGGCATCGCGCGCGCTATCCCGCGCATCTGCTGGTGGCTCAGCGGCTGGTGTACCGCCAGATCATGTATTGGGTGGTGCTGCGCGCGATCGCGGCGGCGATCGGCGGCTGGCTGGTCGGCTGGGGCAAGCTCGAGCGCAGCGGGCGCGTGACGGCGGCTGGGGCGGCGTGAGGGCAGGCGCCGCCCGCCCAACGCAGCGCCATCCTGACCTTGTTTCAGGATCCACCGTGCCGCTGGAGCCTCGATCCCTGACTTCCCGGCACGGTAAATCCTGAGATGAGCTCAGGATGACGGCCGGGAATTACGACGCGCGCTCCCGCACGACTCGCTCGAGCACCGTGAGCGGCATCGCGCCGAGCCGCAGCACCTCGTGGAAGCGTTTGAGGTCAAAGCCCGGCTTCGCCTTCGCCTCGTCGCGCAGCCGGGTCCAGACGGTGTGGCCGATCTTGTAGCTGCACGCCTGGCCGGGCCAGACGGTGTAGCGGTCGATCTCGCCCTGGCTGCGCCCGCGCGCGATGCCGGTCGTGGCGATCAGATAGTCGGTCGCCTGCTCGCGGCTCCAGTGCTTGGCGTGCATGCCGCTGTCCACCACCAGCCGCGTGGCGCGGAACAGCAGCGACTGAAGGTAACCGACCTGGCCGAGCGGGTCGCCGTCGTACATTCCCATCTCGTCGGCGAGCTGCTCGGCGTAGAGCGCCCACCCCTCCGAATAGCCCGAGAAGAAGCCGCGGCGTCGAATCAGCGGGATGTCCTCGCTCTCCAGCGCGAGCATGACCTGGAGGTGGTGGCCCGGCACCGCCTCGTGATGCGTCAGCGTGGCGAGCCCGAACTTCGGCCGATCGAACGTGTCGCGCAGGTTGATATAGTAGATCGCGGGTCGCGAGCCGTCGAGCGAGGCGTTCTCGTAATAGCCCCCTGGCGCGCCCGCCTGGATCGAGGCGGGCACCCGCCGCACCTCGACCGGCGCCTTGGGCAGCGAGGCGAAGGCCTCGGGCAGCCGCTTCTGCATCGCCGCGATCTGGCGGGTGAGCTGCGCCAGCAGCGCCTCGCGGCCGGGATCGGTATTGGGGAAGAGCTGGTCGGGGCGCTTGTTGAGCGCGACCAGCCGCTCGCCGACCGTCCCCTGCGCCATGCCCTGCGCCTTGAGGATCGTGTCGATCCGGCCGGAGATCTCCGCCACTTGCGCGAGGCCGAGGCGGTGGATCTCGTCGCCCGACATCGGCACCGTCGTCGCCGCCTCGGCCGCGGCGGCGTAGTAAGCGTCGCCGTCGGGCAGGCGCCAGCAGCCCGCGTCGTGCGTGGCACGCGCGCGCAAGTCGGTGACGAGCGCGCGCTGCCGATCGAGCGCGGGGAAGACCTTCTCCGCCACGAGCGCGCGCGCCCGCGCGGCGCGCTCGGCCGGCAGACCCGCCGCGGCGAGCTTGGCGGCGAAGGCGACCACCGCGACGGTCTGCTCGGGCGCCTGGTCGCGGAAGGCGGCGAGCTGCCTGAGCGTCGTGTCGAGGATATAGTCGGGCGCGAACACGCCCCGCGCGGCGTCGGCGCGCTGACGCGCGGTGTCGTCCTCGATCGCGCCGGCGAGCGCCTCGACTCGCGCGAGATAGGCATCGGCCTCGGCGGCGTCGCGGACGCGGTGCTGCGACTCCAGGAAGTCCGGCACGTCGCGATAGGCGCCGGTCAGCTGGCTCAGAATATAGGGCGCGAACCGGCCCATCGTCGCACCGTAGCGGAAGCGCTCGCTGCCGCCGATGGCGCGGCTGAGCTGATAGGTGACGACGTCGAGGTCGAGTTGCGCCGCGGGCGACAGCGCGGCGCGATCGAAGCGCCGGAGTTCGGCGAGTTCCTGCCGCGCGCGGGCGAGCGCGCGCGCCTGGCCCGCGGTCGAGCCGTCGTCGAGCCGGCGTTTGAGCTCCGCGCGCGCGCCGCTGTCGAGCCCGAGCCGGGTCGCCTGCTCGGGACTCTCGTCGAGCCGCGCGTAGAAGAAGCGGTCGAGCGTCGCGCGCAGCGCGGCATCGCCGCCAGCCCGAGTCGCGGCCATCGCCGGCAACGCCGCGACGGCCGCAGCGGCGGTCGCACCGCCGAGGACATCTCGCCTGTTCATCAATAGCTTCTCCCTATGCCCCGCGTGTGTGCCGGGGCAGGACGGGGTAAGCAAGCGATCGACGCCGCTCATCATTGAGTAAGCCTTGCCGTATAATACGCTCGTCCCCGGAGGAGCTGTGCTGCCGACCTCGATCTCGACCCGTGTGATTGCCGCGTTCGGAACCGTCGTGGCGGTGGTGCTGCTGCTGCTCGCCGCCGGCTGGATGGTCGCGGGTGACGTGCGTCACGCCAATCAGGCGGTGCGGCGGCTGAGCGAGCGCCTCCGCGTCGAGGACGCGCAGGACCGCGCGCAGCAGCAGCTGCGGCTCGCGATCGGCGAGGTGACTCGTGCCGCCGAGCAGCCGCGCCCGATCACCCCGGCGCAATGGCTGCGCGTGCAGCAGGCGCTCGCCGGCTTCCGTGCGAGCTACAGGACGCCGGCCGAAGCGTCGTCCGCGCGCGACGCGGCGGCGAGCGACTTCGCGCGGCTCGCGGGCGAGCTGATCGCCGACGCGCGCGCCGAGCCGCTGCGGATCGCCCGCGACATGCCGCAGTTCCTCGCCGCGCTGCGCGTGCTGGAGCGCGAGCGCGCCGAGGCGCGGCGTCGGCTCGTCGATCGCATCGACGCCGCGGTCGCGCGCAGCTCGCGCGAGCTCTATGTCAGCATCTCGCGCATCGTCTTCGGCGTGCTCGGCGTGCTGCTGCTGCTGCTCGCCTCCTTCCTGTGGCTGCGACGCCAGGTGCTGCGCCCGATCGTCGCGATCGCCGACCAGCTGCGCCAGTTCGGGACGGTGGACGGCGAGGTGCGGGTCGAGGGGCGCGACCGTGCCGACGAGATCGGCGACCTCGCGCGTGGGCTGGGCGAGTATCGCGACGCGGTGGAGCAGCGCCGCCGTGCCGAGAAGCGGATCGAGTTCCTCGCGCACCACGACCTGCTGACCGCCTTGCCCAACCGGCTGCTGTTCGAGGAGCGGCTGGCGCAGGACCTCGCGCGCGCGACGCGTACCGGTCAGCGGGTCGCGGTGTTCGCGATCGATCTCGACGACTTTAAGTCGGTGAACGACCGGTTCGGCCACGCGGGCGGCGATCGCGCGCTCAACCGGGCCGCGCAGCTGCTGACCGGCTGCGTGCGTGCCGACGACATGGTGGCGCGCCTCGGCGGCGACGAGTTCGCGATCATCCAGGTCGCGCCCGATCAGCCGCGCGCGGCCGAAGCGCTGCTGATGCGGATCTTCCGTGCGTGTGACGTCACGGCGGGGGACGAGGTGCCCGTGCAGATGAGCGTCGGGGTCGCGCTCTCGGGCGCGGAGCAGGCGCGCGAGGAGCTGTACAATCTCGCCGACATGGCAATGTACCGCGCCAAGTCGGAGGGCCGCCACACCGCGCGCTTCTTCGACGAGGCGCTCAAGGAGGAGACGCGGCTGCGCTGGCGGCTGTCGCGCGACCTCGAGGGTGCGGTGGAGCGCGGCGAGATGTCGCTTGTGTACCAGCCGATGGCGGACGCGCGGACGCTGCGGGTGATCGGCTATGAGGCGCTGCTGCGCTGGCGCCACCCCGAGCTGGGCGACGTCCGCCCCGATCAGTTCATCCCGCTCGCCGAGTCGAGCGGTCGGATCGACTCGCTCGGCCTCTGGGTCGCGGACCAGGCGATGGCGGCGGCGCGCGGCTGGCCCGACCACGCGATCGTCGCGCTCAACCTGTCGCCGGTGCAGTTCCGCCAGGCCGATCTCGCCGCCGACCTGCTCGCGCTCGCGGAACGCCACGGGCTCGCGCCCGAGCGGCTCGAGTTCGAGGTCACCGAGAGCGCGACGCTGCTCGGTCACCGCCGTGACGACGTGCTCGGCGCCCTGCGCGCGCTGCAGGACCGCGGCGCGCGCATCGTCATGGACGATTTCGGGACCGGCTATTCCTCGCTCGGCAACCTGCGCGACTTCCGTTTCGACAAGCTCAAGGTCGACCGCAGCTTCGTCTCGGCGATGCTCGACCATGCGCCATCGGCCTCGATCGTGCGCAGCATCGCCGCTCTGGGCGAGAGCCTCGGCGTCCCCGTGGCGGCCGAGGGGGTAGAGACCGAGGAGCAGCTCGCGCTGCTGCGACGCTGGGGCTTCCCGCAGGTCCAGGGCTATCTGCTCGGCCGCCCCGAGCGGCTCGAAACGGTCTTGCGCTCGGCCGCATATGCGGGGATGATCGGCTAGCCTCGACACCCGCACCGCGGGGCCCCGTCGGGGCGCGTGGGCACCGTCTTGACACTTCCCTCGCAACCGTGTTGGTAGCGCTATCAAGGATAGCCGGTGAGTGGGGGAGAGGTGATGGCGCTCGAACAGGACGCGACGGCGTCGGGTCTGCCGCACGACTGGAAGGAAGGCCGCTTCGTCGGCCGCGCGGCGGCCGCCGAGGGTCCGATCCCGCTGCTCGTCGTGCATGGCGAGGCGTTCGACATGTCCGCGGTCGCGCCCACGGTGGCGATGCTGGTCGAGGCGGGTGACCTGTCCGCCGCGGGCGGTCGCTCGCTCGGGGCGCTCGACGCCGCCGGGCTCACGCTGCTCAGCCCGGTCGATCTCCAGTGCGTCAAGGCGTGCGGAGTCACCTTTGCGGTGTCGGCGATCGAGCGAGTCATCGAGGAGCGCGCGCGCGGCGACTGGTCCGCCGCGGCCGAGATCCGCGGGCGGCTGGAGTCGCGCGTCGGCGGCTCGATCCGCTCGGTCGTGCCGGGCACCCCGGAGGCGGCGGCGCTCAAGGCGGCGCTGATCGAGGACGGGCTGTGGTCGCAATATCTCGAGGTCGCGATCGGGCCCGATGCCGAGGTCTTCACCAAGGCGCCGGTGCTCGCCACGGTCGGCCCCGACGCCGAGATCGGCATCCGCTCCGACTCGAGCTGGAACAACCCCGAGCCCGAGGTCGCGCTGCTGGTTGACAGCCGCGGCACTGCGATCGGCGCGACGCTCGGCAACGACGTCAACCTGCGCGACTTCGAGGGCCGCTCGGCGCTGCTGCTCGGCAAGGCCAAGGACAATAACGCCTCCTGCTCGCTCGGGCCGCTGGTGCGGCTGTTCGACGACAGCTTCACGATCGACGACGTGCGCGGCGCCGAGGTGCGGCTGCGGATCGAGGGCGAGGACGGCTATGTCCTCGACGGCAAGAGCAACATGGCCGAGATCAGCCGCGACCCGCTCGACCTCGTGCGCCAGACGCTGTCCGAGCATCAATATCCCGACGGCTTCGTACTCTTCCTCGGCACGCTGTTCGCGCCGGTGCAGGACCGCGATGATCCCGGCCGCGGCTTCACCCACAAGGTCGGCGACCGCGTGACGATCGAGAGCGAGCGGCTCGGCCGACTGACGAACCGCGTGGTGACCTCGAAGGAGGCGGCGCCGTGGGAGTTCGGGATCGGCGGGCTGATCCGCAATCTCGCCGCGCGTGGGCTGCTGGGGCAGGCGGCGTGAGCGAGCGCGCGGTCTATCCGTCGCTGCGCGGCAAGAAGATATTGGTGACCGGCGGCGCCACGGGCATCGGCGCCGGGCTGGTCGAGGCGTTCGCGCGCCAGGGTGCCAAGGTGGCGTTCGTCGACGTCAACGCCGCCGCGGGGGAGGCGCTCGCCGCCAAGCTGGAGGGAGCGCCGCTGTTCCGCGGCTGCGACCTCACCGACGTCGCCGCTTTGCCCGCGATGGTGGACGAGATCGCGGTCGCGCTGGGCGGCCTCGACGTGCTGATCAACAACGCCGCCAATGACGACCGCCACACCATCGCCGAGGTGACCCCGGCCTATTGGGACGAGCGCATGGCGGTGAACCTGCGCCACCTCTTCTTCGTCGCCCAGGCGGCGGTGCCGCACATGAAGCGCGCGGGCGGGGGCGCGATCGTCAACTTCGGCTCGATCAGCTGGCATCTCGGCCTGCCCGATCTGGTGCTCTACCAGACCGCCAAGGCCGCGATCGAGGGGATGACCCGCAGCATGGCGCGCGACCTCGGCCGTGACAACATCCGCGTCACCACGATCGTGCCCGGCAACGTCCAGACGCCGCGCCAGGAGCAATGGTACACGCCCGAGGGCGAGGCCGAGATCGTCGCGGCGCAGTGCCTCGACGGGCGGATCCAGCCCGCCGACGTCGCCGCGTTGGCGCTGTTCCTCGCCTCGGACGACGCGCGGATGTGCACCGGGCATGACTATTTCGTCGATGCGGGCTGGCGCTGAGATGGTGCCGCGGTCGGTCCTGCGGGTCGGCGCGACGCTAGGCGAGGGGCCGGTGTGGGCGCGCGACGCCTTGTGGTTCGTCGACATCAAGCAGCACCAGGTCCACCGCTTCGATCCCGCCACCGGCGCGCACGAGCGCTGGACCGCGCCCGACCAGGTCGGCTGGGTGCTGCCGAGCGCGCACGGCGACCTGATCGCGGGCGTGAAGACGGGGCTGCACCGCTTCGATCCCGCCACCGGCACCTTCACGCCGCTGCACGCGCCCGAGCCGCACCTTCCCGGCAACCGGCTCAACGATGCCGCGATCGATGCGCGCGGGCGGCTGTGGTTCGGATCGATGGACGACGATGAGGTCGCCGCGACGGGTCGGCTCTACCGCCACGCCGGCGAGGACTGCGCCGACAGCGGGCTAGCGCCCGTGGTGATCACCAACGGGCCCGCGATCAGCGCCGACGCGACGGCGCTGTATCACACCGACACGCTGGGGAAGACGATCTGGCGCGTGCCGCTCCGCGACGATGGTACGTCGGGCACGCCCGAGCGCCATGTCACGATCGAGGAGGGTGCCGGCTATCCCGACGGGTCGACGCTCGACGCCGAGGACTGCCTGTGGGTCGGGCTGTTCGCCGGCTGGGGCGTGCGCCGCTACGATCCGGCCGGCAAGCTGATGACGACGGTACGCTTCCCCTGCGCCAACGTGACCAAGATCGCGTTCGGCGGCGAGGGGCTGCGCACCGCTTACGCCACGACGGCGCGCAAGGGGCTCGACGCGGCGGCGCTCGCCGACCAGCCGCTCGCGGGCGACCTGTTCGCGTTCGAGCCCGGGGTCGCCGGCGTCACGACCGTCGAGGCGACACTATAATCTAAAAGACACGAGTGGGAGCGGGTGAGAATGGCAACGGCTTTCAGTGAGGACGACGCAGGTCGCGTCAACATGGGCTTCATCGCCGCCATCGTCGCGGTGGCGACGATCGGCGGCTTCATGTTCGGCTATGACTCGGGCGTGATCAACGGCACGCAGAAGGGGCTGGAGGCCGCCTTCGACCTCGGCAAGCTGGGGATCGGCGTCAACGTCGGCGCGATCCTGATCGGCTCGTCGATCGGCGCGTTCAGCGCGGGCCGTCTGGCTGACCGGATCGGGCGGCGCAGCGTCATGATGCTGTCGGCGGCGCTGTTCCTGTTCAGCGCGCTGCTGGCGGGCGCGGCCTCGACCTCGGCGATCTTCATCTTCGCGCGTATCATCGGCGGCCTGGGCGTCGGCGCGGCGAGCGTGATCTCGCCGGTCTATATCTCCGAGGTGACCCCCGCCGCGGTGCGCGGCCGGCTGTCGAGCGTGCAGCAGGTGATGATCATCACCGGCCTGACCGGCGCGTTCGTCGCGAACTTCGCGCTGGCCCGCTACGCCGGCGGCTCGACCGCCGACTTCTGGCTGGGCTTCTCGGCGTGGCGCTGGATGTTCTGGCTGCAGGCGATCCCCGCCTTGGTCTACCTGCTCGCGCTGCTGATCATCCCGGAGAGCCCGCGCTATCTCGTCGCCAAGGGGCAGGACGATCGCGCGCACGCGGTGCTCACCCGCCTGTTCGGCCGCGCCGAGGCCGACCGGAAGGTCGGCGAGATCCGTGCCAGCCTCGCCGGCGACCATCACCGCCCCAAGCTGTCCGACCTGATCGATCGCGGCTCGGGCAAGATCCGCCCGATCGTCTGGGCGGGTATCGGCCTGGCGGTGTTCCAGCAGCTCGTCGGCATCAACGTCGTCTTCTATTACGGCGCGACCTTGTGGGAGGCGGTCGGCTTCTCCGAGGATTACGCGCTGCAGACCAACATCCTGTCGGGCGTGCTGTCGATCGGCGCGTGCCTGTTCACCATCTTCACCGTCGACAAGATCGGGCGCAAGCCGCTGCTGCTGGTCGGCTCGGCCGGGATGGCGGTGACGCTGGCGGTGGTCGCCTGGGCCTTCTCCACCGCGGTGACGGACGCCGCCGGCGCGGTGAGCCTGCCCGGCAACAATGGCGTGATCGCGCTGGTAGCGGCCAACCTCTACGTGATCTTCTTCAACGCCAGCTGGGGCCCGGTGATGTGGGTGATGCTGGGCGAGATGTTCCCCAACCAGATCCGCGGCTCGGGCCTGGCGGTCTCGGGGTTCGCGCAGTGGATCGCCAACGCCGCGATCTCGGTGAGCTTCCCGGCGCTGGCGGTCTCGCCCGGTCTGGCGGTGACCTATACCGGCTACGCCATCTTCGCGGCGATCTCGTTCTTCTTCGTGCGCGCGATGGTGCACGAGACGCGCGGGCGCGAGCTGGAGGACATGGTGGGGTGAGACACGCGGCCCCGCCCGTTCGCGGGCGGGGCCGGGGGCGAAGTGAGAGCGGCCGGTCGTCTTCAGGGCGGCCGGCTGTTGTTTTATGCCGGCACCGCTTTGGTAGTCGCGCGCTCCCGTTCTCCGTTCGCGCTGAGGAGAGGCTGAGCTTGTCGAAGCCTCGTCTCGAAGCGCTTTCGCGGACGTGCCGCGCAGTTCTTCGAGAGGGCTCTCCGACGAGCTCAGTGCCTCCTCAGCACGAACGGTGTCGCGCGATAGAGGCGCTAAGGGCGTGCGTTGAGCTAAACCGCCCCCGCCTGCACGCGCCGCGGCGCCGCGTTGGGCCGGCGCCGGGGAGCGGCGTCCGACTGGCGACGGACCAGCTGATAGTCCGCCAGCAGGTGCGGGTGGTCGAGCCCGGCGTCGCTGGTCTTGCGCGCGCGGATCTCGCGCGCGAGCAGGTCCACCGCGATCCGCGCCATGGCGCTCACCGGCTGGCGGATCGTCGTCAGCTCGGGCCAGATCGTCGTCGCCAGCGCCGAGTCATCGAAGCCCACGACGGTGAGATCCCCGGGCACGTCGAGCCCGCGGCGGTGCGCGATCGCGACCGTCGCCGCCGCCATGTCGTCGTTGGCCGCGAACACCGCGCTCGGCGCCTCGGCGAGCTCGAGCAGCTGCTCGGCGGCGTCGAGCCCGGAGCGGCAGGTGAACCAGCCCTCAGCGACGAGTTCCTCGTCCGCCGCCAGCGCCATGTCGGCGAGCGCGTCGCGGTAGCCGGCGAGCCGCTCGGCGCTCGCGGTCTGGTTGGCCGCGCCGGTAATGAAGCCGATGCGCCGGTGGCCGAGCGTGCCGAGGTGACGCGTCATCTCATAGGCCGCCTTGCGATCGTCGATGCTCACCGACAGCGCCCAGTCGGGCGCGCGCCCGGTCGAGACCGCCACCACCGGCACGTCGCGCGCGCGCAGCGCCTCCAGCGCGGTGGCGGAGTCACCCAGCGGGGGCGGCAGCAGCACGCCGTCGACGCGCCCGCGCAGCAGGTGCTCGATCGCCGCGAGCTCGGTGCCCTCCTCGCATTTCTCGATCACGATCGTGCAGTTCTGACGGCTGCCCTGGTCGAGGCATCCGACGAGGAACTCGCTGAAATAGAACAGGCTGGTGTTGGTGTGGAGCACGCCGAGGCGGAATTCCTCGCCGCCCGCCAGCGTCCGCGCCGCGGCCGAGGGCGCATAATGGAGCGTCGCGATCGCCTCCTGCACGCGGCGGCGCGTCTCGGCGCGCACGTTGCTCTCGGCGTTGATGACCCGGCTCACGGTCATCGGCGAGACGCCCGCGTGACGCGCGACGTCGCTGATCGTGGGGGCGTTGCGCTGACGTCGCGAGCCGCGGCTTTCCTTCATGAAAATCCTTTCGCGATCGACGTTACGGCGGCGAACGCGATGGCCGCAAGGGGCGTCATTCCGGGTGACCTGGGGCGTAGGGGAATCGCTGCGCCTTGTACCAGGCGAGGTCGTGCTCGGGCGGCGCAGCGCCGGCGGGCAGCGCGCGGCCGTTGACCGAGATCCAATAGGCCAGGCTCGCGTCGCGCCACCAGCGCGCCTCGCGCTCCTGCACGGCGAGATAGGTAGCGGTCTTGCCCCAGCGCTCTGCATCGACGAGCGGGCGAAGCCTGTCCCAGGTGGCGCGCATCGTGCCGACGGTCGCGACGCCGTGATCGTAATGCGCGACGAGCTCCTCCCACAGCGTCTTGCCCGAGGCCATACGCCGGTCCCATCCGACATGGTGGAACCACAGCAGCTCGCGCTCCGGCGTGGTGGCGGGATCGGCGAGCCGCTTCGCCACCGCGGGGGCATATTGCGCCACCGCGTCGCTGCCCGAGCGCGTACGGTCGAAGCCGATCCCCTGCTTGTCGGCGCGATGATAATAGACCGGGTTCCACTCGGGGCGCTTGAGGTCGCTGACCCAGGGGCCGGGGCCGTAATGGTGCCCCGTCGCCATCACGTGCGCGAGCCCGAGCGCGCCGGTATAGTCGACCACCGCCTCGCGCGACCCCATCATCATGCCGACGACGGGCTCGACCACGCGCGGATCGGTCCCGAACGTCTGCCGCGCCCACTCGCGCGCGAGTTCGGCGGCGTCGAGCGTCGGGTCCCAGGCGAGCCGGCCGAAGGCGTACCAGTTGGCCTGGTTGAAGGTCGAGCCCGACCAGTCGCGGTCGCGCCCGATGTTGGCAACGCCGGCCATGCCGCTCAGCGCGTGATGCTCGGCCGCGCCGTCGACCACGTCGGCGACGGTCTCGCTGCCGCGTCCGGTACGCGCGTCCAGCGTCTCGGTGAAGAGCGGGCCGAGATAGGCGAGGTGGGTGGCGAAGCCGAGGTATTCCTTGGTGATCTGGAACTCGATCAGCAGCGGCGTCCGCGGCATCGCGCCGAACAGGGGGTGGAAGGGCTCGCGCGGCTGGAAGTCGATCGCGCCGTTCTTCACCTGCACCAGCACGTTGTCGGCGAACTTGCCGTCGAGCGGCTTGAACTCGCTGTAGGCCTGTTTGGCGCGGTCCTCGGGATCGGTGTCGGCGTAGACGAAGGCGCGCCACATAACGATGCCGCCGTGCGGGCGCACCGCCGCGGCGAGCATGTTGGCGCCGTCGGCGTGGCTCGCACCATAGTCGCGCGGGCCGGGCTGGCCCTCGCTGTTGGCCTTGACGAGGAAGCCGCCGAAATCGGGGATGGCGCGATAGATCTCGTCCGCCTTGGCCTTCCACCACGCGGCCACGGCGGGATCGCGCGGGTCGGCGGTCTTCAGCCCGCCCAGCTCGATCGGCGCGGAGAAGCGGGCGGACAGATAGACCTTGATCCCCCAAGGGCGGAACACGTCGGCGAGCGCGGCCGCCTTGGCGATGTAGCGCGGCGTCAGGCTGTCGGCCTTGGCGTTGACGTTGTTGAGGACGGTGCCGTTGATCCCGATCGAGGCGTTGGCGCGCGCGTAATCGGTGTAGCGCGGGTCCTTGAAGTCGGGCAGCGTCCACCAGTCCCACAGCGACTGGCCGGCGTAGCCGCGCTCCACGCTGCCATCGAGATTGTCCCAATGGTTGAGCACGCGCAGCCTGACCTGGGGCGCGGAGGCGAGCGCCACCGTCGCGACGCTCCCTCCGGTGGCGAGATGGCGCAGCAGCGCGAAGCTGCCGTAGAGCAGCCCGCGCTCGCCGTTGCCGGTGATCAGCAGCGTGTCGCGTTTGCCGAGCCGCACGCGCCGGACGAGATAGCCCTCGTCGCCCAGCGCCGCGGTCGGCAGCCGCAGCGCCAGTACTTGTGGGTCGCTCGCGAGCGCGAGCGTCACCTCTCCGACCCCGGCGGGCAGCGAGCGCGACAGCTCGTCGGCGGCGAGGCGCAGCGTGGCGCCGTCGCCGCGCAGCGTCACGCGCGCGCTCGGTGCGGCGGGCGCGTCGGCGCGCAGCCACAGGCGGTAGCCGTCGTCCGCCCGCGCCGGCGCGGTGCCGGCGAGCAGCAGCGCCAGGGCGGTCGCTCGTAACATGTTCCTGCGCACCGCCATCTGCCTCTCCACTGCCGCGGCATTGACCAGCCGGGATCCGTCCTTCATGTTATCGCTACCAGCTAACTTGGCAAGCCGTCGCGATCAGACGATGGCGGGAAACGGACGGAGAGGAATGCGCGTGATCGACGTCGATATCCTATATCGAGGGACCAGCGTGACGCGTCACGTCCCGCTTCCTGCCGCGATCGCCTGAGAGGGAGCGCCATGCCCATCATCACCGACGCACGCGTCATCATCACCTCGCCCGGACGCAATTTCGTCACGCTCAAGCTCCACTGCGACGATGGCACCACTGGCGTCGGCGACGCCACGCTCAACGGCCGCGAGCTGGCGGTGGCGAGCTACCTCGCGGACCATGTCGTCCCCTGTCTGATCGGCCGCGACGCGCACCGGATCGAGGACATCTGGCAGTATCTCTACAAGGGCGCCTATTGGCGTCGCGGTCCGGTGACGATGAGCGCGATCGCCGCAGTCGACGTCGCTCTGTGGGACATCAAAGGCAAGCTCGCCGGCCTGCCGCTCTATCAGCTGCTCGGCGGCGCCAGCCGCGAGGCCTGCCTGGTCTATTGCCACGCGAATGGCACGACGATCGAGGACACGATCGCGACCGCGCTGGCGCATCGTGACGAGGGCTATCGCGCGATCCGGCTGCAGTGCGGCGTCCCCGGCCTCGCCTCGACCTACGGCGTCGCCAAGCCGGGGCAGCGCTACGAGCCCGCCGACGCCGCGCTGCCGAGCGAGGCGATGTGGTCGACCGAGAAGTATCTCCGCGTCGTGCCCGAGCTGTTCGCCGCGGCGCGCGAGGCGCTCGGCCCCGATATCCACCTGCTCCACGACGTCCACCACCGGCTCACTCCGATCGAGGCGGGGCGGCTGGGGCGCGACCTCGAACCCTATCGCCCCTTCTGGATCGAGGACCCGACCCCGGCCGAGCAGCAGGAAGGCTTCCGCCTGATCCGCCAGCACACCACCACGCCGATCGCGGTGGGCGAGGTGTTCAACTCGATCTGGGACTGCAAGACGCTGATTGAGCAGCAATTGATCGATTATGTGCGGGCCACGATCGTCCATGCCGGCGGCATCACGCACCTGCGTCGCATCGCCGCGCTGGCCGACCTTTATCAGGTCCGCACCGGATGCCATGGCGCGACCGACCTGTCGCCGGTGACGATGGCCGCGGCGCTGCATTTCGGCCTCTCGGTCCCGAACTTCGGCGTGCAGGAGCATATGCCGCACACCGCCGAGACCGACGGGGTCTTCCCGCACGCCTATCGCTTCGAGGACGGCCGCATGCACCCGGGCGACGCGCCGGGGCTGGGGGTCGACATCGACGAGGAACTGGCGGCGGGCTACGACTACAAGCGCGCCTATCTGCCGGTGAACCGGCTCGAGGACGGCACTTTGTGGAGCTGGTGAGAGGCGCGCGACGATGCGCCGGCGCCGCGATGGGAGGAACGGCCTGAGATGAGCGACTTCACCGAGGCCGCCAAGGAGGCGCCCGAGACCGCGGCGCATGCCGTGGCAGCGCCGCGCGGGCGCGTGCGCTGGCTGATCTGCGCGCTGCTGTTCGCCGCGGTGGTACTGTCGTACATCGATCGGCTGGTGCTGGGCGTGCTCAAGCCGCAGCTGACCGCGCTCTACGGCTGGACCAACACCGGCTACGGCGACGTCACCGGCTATTTCCAGGTCTTCTACGGCATCGGCTTCCTGCTGTTCGGCTGGCTGATCGACCGGCTCGGCCCCAAGCTGGGTTATCTGCTCGCGATGGGCAGCTGGACGGTCGGCCATTTCGCGCAGACGCTCGTCACCTCCACCACCGGCTTCGTCGTCGCGCGTATCCCGCTCGCCTTCGGCGAGGCGGGAACCTACCCCTCGGCGCTCGCCGCGGCGTCGCAGTGGTTCCCGAAGAAGGAGCGAGCGCTCGCGATCGGCATCTTCAATGCCGGGGCGAACGTGGGCGCGATCGTGACGCCGCTCCTGGTCGGCTTCCTGATAGCCGGGCTCGCACTCGATTGGCGCTGGGCGTTCCTCGTCACTGGCCTGTTCAACCTCGTCTGGCTGTTCGCCTGGTGGCGCTTCTACCACAAACCCGGCGAGCATCCGCGGCTCTCCGCCGAGGAACGCGGCTGGATCGAGGCCGAGCCCGCGGTGGACAGCGGCCGCGCCGGCTTCCTCACTGTCCTGAGGCGCCGCGAGGCCTGGGCCTATATGGCGGGCCGCTTCCTGATCGATCCCGTCTGGTGGACCTTCCTGTTCTGGCTGCCCGACTTCTTCAACAAGCAATACGGCTATGATCTGAAGAGCTTCGGTCCGCCGCTGGTGGCAATTTACATCCTCGCCGACTTCGGGGCCATCGCGGGCGGCTGGTATTCGTCGCATCTGCTGCGCCGCGGGGTGGACACCGGGCGCGCGCGCAAGCATGCGATGTTCGCCTGCGCGCTGTTCGCACTGCCCGTGATGTTCGCCGCAGACGCGAGCAGCATCTGGTGGGCGGTGCTCGCGATCGGGCTAGCCTGCGCGGCGCACCAGGGCTTCTCGACCAATCTGTTCGCGCTGCCGGGCGACCTGTTCCCGCGCTACGCCCAGGGCACGCTGATCGGCCTCGGCGGCTTTGCCGGCGCGGTCGGCGGCTTCATCGCATCCAAGTCGCTCGGCGTGCTGCTCGACACGGTGGGCAGCTACGGTCCGTTCTTCGTCGCGTGCGGTGTGGCCTATCTGGTGGCTCTGCTTGTCTTCCACTGGCTCAACCCGCATTACCGTGCGGTGGACCTGACGGGGTGAGGAGGGCGGCTGATCCGCACGGCACCGACTCCGAACAGGAAGTCGACAAACGGCAATCACTTGACGGTCGCCCTCGCGCAGCATAGCGTGATAGCGCTAACACTGCCGTGATCTCGAGTGCGTCGTTTGCGCTTTAATTGATAATCCGGAGAGGGGATGGGCATTGCCGGTCGCTGATCGTCGCTATTCGTGCCTGCCGCGGCGTGCCGCCGCGCTCGCGCTGACCGCCGCGGTGCTGGCGGCCGCTCCCGCCGTCGCGGCGCCACGCGCGTGCACGTGGCAGGCGGCCTGGTCGTCGTCGCAGCTGTCGCCCGCGGCGGACGCCCAGCTCGAACCGGGCGCGCTGCGCGATGCCACGCTGCGACAGATCGTCCGCCCCAGCCTCGCCGCGCAGCGCGTCCGCGTCCGCTTCTCCAATGCCTTCGGCCGTGCGCCGCTGACGATCGACGCGGCGACGGTGGCGCTCGCCGCGGCCCCCGTGGGAGGCGCGCTGCGACCGACGAGCGTGCGCCCGCTTCGCTTCGCCGGTCACGCCGCGGTGACGATCCCCGCCGGTGCGGATTGGGTCAGCGACGCGGTCGATCTGTCGCTGCGCGCGTTCGACGACCTCGCCGTCTCGCTCCACCTGCCGGTGGAGCCCGACGGCCAGACCGCGCATCCCGGCAGCCGTGCGACCTCCTATCTCGCGCGCGGCGACCGGACCGGGGCGGTCGAGCTGCCCGGCGCGCGCGCGATCGACCGCTGGTACCTGCTCGCCGGCATCGAGGTGGAGCGCTGTGCCGCGCCGGGCGGCGTGGTCGCCTTCGGTGACTCGATCACGGACGGCTATGGCGTCAAACCGAACAGCTATACGCGCTGGACCGACGTGCTCGCGCGTAGGCTCGGCGGACGGATCGCGGTGCTCAATGCCGGGATCGGTGGCAATCGCGTGCTGCTGGATGGGCTCGGCCCGAGCGCGCTGGCGCGGCTCGATCGCGACGTGTTCGGGCAGGCGGGGGTGCGCCATCTGATCCTGTTCGAGGGCGTCAACGACATCGGCGTGCTCACCCGCGACGCCCCGGCCAGTCCCGACCAGCACCGGGCGCTGGTCGAGCGCATCACCGGCGCCTTCGCGCAGATCGTCGCGCGGGCGCACGCGCACGGCATCATGGTGCATGCCGCCACGATCCTGCCGTTCGCCGGCAGTGCCTACTACCATCCCGGCGCTGAGTCGGAGGCGGACCGCCGGGCGATCAACGCGTGGCTGCGCGCGCCCGGCCACGTCGACAGCGTGATCGACCTCGACCAGCTGCTGCGCGACCCCGCTCGCCCGACTTATCTCGCGTCACGCTACGACAGCGGCGACGGGCTCCACCCCAATGCGGCAGGTTACAGGCTGATCGGTGAGTCGATCCCGCTGGCGCCGCTACGGCGTTGACGACTCGGCAAGTGATGATATTTGTCTTACTTAATGAATGACCCGGAGCGAGCGATGACTGAGAGCACTACACCGCCGGCGCTGCGCAGCCGGGCGTGGTTCGACAATCCCGCGAACATCGACATGACCGCGCTGTACCTGGAGCGCTACCTCAACTTCGGTCT
>NZ_JACHZH010000009.1:0-144447 GCF_014193405.1 Sphingomonas sp. BK069
CGCCTCCTGTCGCCAACAGAGGACGAAGGCGCGCTGGACTGGCGCGAGCGATGCCGCACGCGGCTGCGCCAGCGCGTGCGGCCTGTCACCGATGGTATGCGCGTCCGCTTTCCTGAACCGATCCGCTTCGAGGACGGCCACTACGCGACGGAGTTCATCGTCGTGAAGCGGGGCGCCCGGATCACCGTTCGCTGCGCTTCGGGCTTCGGCCACTACCGCATCCGCAACTTCCGCGACCTGCCGTGGACCGTGGTGCCGGTGACGAAAGTCCACACGACCGTCTTCGCGAAGCCGCCCGCATCTGCAATGCCCGCCTGATGGAGCTAGAAATGGAAAACGCCCCCCTTTCCCCGCTGCGCTGGCGACTGTGCAGCGCCCTCCACGCCCGGCGTGTCGCGCAGCGCATGCAGGCCGAAGGGCTCGACGTCGTGCTACTGCTCACCGGCGACAGGATGCAGCCCTGGCGCGTGATGGAGCGCGCGGATGCACCGATCGACGAGGTGAGCGCATGCGCATGATCCTCGGGCTCGCACTCATCGCAGTTGCCTGCACCGGTGCTGCGCCGCGGTCGGATCAGAGCGGCGCGATCACCGCCGATGGCCGCGCGATCGACGGCGACACGGTCTCGATCGACATCCGCCTGTTCGGCGCGGACGCGTTCGAGAAGCGCCAGATGTGCCGCATGACGTCTGGCTGCTGGCCTTGCGGCAAGGCCGCTCAGGACTATGCCTCCAAGCTGCTCAAGGCGAACCCGGCAACAATCCGGCTGACGGGCAAGCAGAGCTACGGCCGCCCTATCGGCACGGTCGATGTCGGGGGGCAAGACCTCGGCGAGGCGATGATCGCTTCCGGCCTCGCGGTGCCCGCCACCAACTACCTGAAGGGCGATCCTGCACGCGCCGGGCGCTACGTCGCCGCCTTTGAGACGGCGCAGCGCCGGCAGGTCGGCGCGCACGCCGGCTACTTCATTGACCCCGCCAAGTGGCGGCGCGGTGAACGCCTCTCATGCGAGAAGCGAGACTAACCCGAGGCGCAGCTGCTAATCCGGTAATCCTGATAATCCGGTTTACCCGCGCGAATGGACCTTCGGGAGCTCGAACCACTTGGCCGGCCACCCGGAAGGACGATCCCACTATCGGGCAACATCTTCCCGAACGCCAAGGCGGACGAGGGGGCCGATCACGCCCTTGTTGAAGCGCCCAGCCCCGAGGGGCTGACGATCACGGGAGCGTCCAGAGCCGCGGAGAAGAGGGGGGAGTGGGAGGCGGGCGTGAGGTGTCGCGCCTATCCTCTCACATGGAGCTAGGCGCCATGACCTTCGACGTGCCGTTCCGCCACCATCAGGCGATGGATGCAGCCTCGCTGCCGACGATCACCGTCACCCTGCAGGCGATGACCAAGGCGCTGGCCGATTGCCGCAACGCCGGCGTCGACCCTGACAGCGATCCCGCCATGGTCCTGTTGGCGCGCCATATGGCGGTCGTCTCGACCAACCGCGCGCCGCGCTCGGTGCTTCTGCATGCCTGCAAGCGCCGGATCGATGCGCTGCGGCGCTTTCCGACACTGCTTTCCCTCGCGATCCGAGGTGTCGGGTACGACCAAGTCGCCAAGGAGCGCTTCCACATGGACGCGCGTGCCGAGCTGCAGAAGCTGGCGATGGCGCTGCACCTCATCGACGGGAGCTACACCGTCATCTCGTCGCAGGGCACGACCGCCGAGTCCGGCTACGTCATCCTCGCTGCGCCCGACGTCGCCGTCGTCGTTCGGGTAGGGGGACGCTACGAGGGCCGCGAGGTCGCCTACCGCTCCGTTGTCGAGGGGCTTCACCAGGTCACCCGGTATGCCGGCATGGCCGAGCTGCTGAACACCGCCCGCTTCGCCGAGCGCCTCACGCGCGAACTCGACCTCACCGCCCCCGCGATCGCCGGCGCCGAGCCCGCGCTGATCGCCGCCTGAGGAGCACGACCCATGTGGATCCAGGATGCGCTCGCCATCGCGCGGGCCGACCTCGCGCGCATTGCGCGCTACATCGAGCGCCGTGAGCGCTTTCTCGACGCGCTGGACTGGTCGATGCTGTCCGACGCTCAAGCGCGCCAGTCTGCGATGCTAGATGAACTGCTCGCCGAGGACATGGCCGAGGGCCAGCACTACGTCGACTGGCTGGTCGAACGGCTCGCCTCGCACCCCACCGTTCCGGGCGCTCTGCGCTTTGCGCCTCACCCGCGGCCGTGGCACGCTGAGTGGATCACGCTGGCCGACTAACCCTCGAGGGAGATTGGACGATGAGCCGTCATACCTTCGCCGGAACCGCCGGCGTTTCCGTCGCGATCGGATGGGACCGCCCGCTCGACACCTTCTACGTCCAGGTTTCGCGCCCGGACCCGGAGGACGAGGGCGAGCGAGAGACCTTCGTTTGGGAAGGCACGAGCCCGCGCGAGCTCCCTACCGCGGCCGCGGCGATCGCCGTTGCAGCGTCCCATGCCGAGCTGCCTGCCGATCTCGGCAGCACGCTCGAGACCGACCGGCTGAAGACGCTCGGTAGCTTCGATGGACCCGCGCAGGCGGCCATGAAGCGTCAGCGCTTTGGTCGCGATCTGTAACGGAGGGGCTTCAACATGGACGACCACCGTCAGCCCACGTCGCCAAAGGGCGGCTTCGATGTTGGACTCAATGCCGCGCTCCTTGGCGTCTTTCTTTCAGCGGCGAACTTCGTGACATCGCAATTTGCCGAGTTCGGAGAGGGCCTTGGCACCGATCACGGAAGCCCGCTGCAGCAGATAGCCGATCTGCTCAGCGGCGATGTCGTGAAACCGCTCGCCGTTGTGCTGATCCTCGTAGGCGGAATGCTGTACGCGACAGGTATGGGATACATCGAGCTGGCTGGACCTTCCAAAGGGAACGCCCCGCGGCCGAAGCCTTTGGCTACCCTGCCGATGAACATCGACGCACGAATGGCAGAGGCGCGGATTACCGGGCTGCTCGCCCGCCTCAAGGCCGTACCTGAAGAGTTGCGCGAGGAGGCCACCATCGAGCTCGAAGGGATCGAACAGCGGCACATGCCTGCGTTGACCCGGGCTCACCGCAAGGCACGGGCCACGGTCTCACCGACGTCGAAGCAGGCCGATGAGCTCGACACAGATTACGCGGCTTCGCTCAACCGCCTAAGTGCCACTCTCGAGCAGATGGTCGATCGGTCCGAAGCGCTTGGGCGCGAGCGGCTGCAATGGCAGACACTGGTGATCGAAGAGCGCTTCCCGAACGCTGGCCCTGAAAAGGATCAGGCGTAGACATCGGCAAGGACGGGTAGCTCCCGGCTGCCTTCCTCGATCGCCGAGGTGCCACGCGCGCGGACTTGTCTAGATGTGAATCCGGAGAGCCACTGCTGGCGCTCATGCGCCATCAGAACCGAGCTGTAGGGGCAGTCGGCAACAGTCGATCCCTTCCGACGCGCGTGCGCCAGCCCTTCGTTATAGGGGTTCTGCATGTTTCTTCCCTGCGACACGCAGGTCCCGTCCTGCGCAGACACGCTTCTCCGGCGGTCGCGGGCGGATAACCAAACTTGGTTAATGAATTAAGACTCTTAGGGCGTCAGCAATCGTTCGTGACGCTCTCACTTAACGGCGATCATGCCTGCACCGCCAAGCATCACAACCAGGCCGCCGACCTTCAACCACGTCACCGGCGACCGCTCGAGCCCAAGCACCCCGAAATGATCGAGCGCTAGCCCGAGTGCCGTTTGAGCCAACAGTGCAGCGATGAGCGCCGGTCCGGCACCGAGCTTCGGCGTTGCCCAAGCCGCAAGCGCAATCGTGGCGAGACCGTACGCGCCACCTAGCCACGCATACCACGGAAGAGAGCGCAGCTCGCTCCATGCAGGGCGGAAGGGAAGGAACGGCGCCGCGAGAAGCAGAATGATAGCGCTCATGGCGAACGCAACCACCATGGCGAAGTAGAGGCTGCTCGCGCTCTTCGTGACCCAGCCGTTGGTCGCCCCTTCAAGCGCGGTGATGAGCCCGGCGGTGACGATCGCGAACAGCGGAAGGATCGACTTCATGCGGCCTGAACGCGCAGCCGATCTTAACGCCCCTCGATAATCCATGTTTCTTTCCGTGGCTTACTGCTGCGCCAGCCGGTGCGGAGAGGAGGGGGAAGGGGAGTGCCGATCCATGCGGATCGAAGGAGATCCTCCCATGTCCGACGTCATCGACCTTGGCGGTGCACCCGCCGAAGAAGACTGCGCGCAGCTGGGCCACACGCCCGACTTCGATGCGGTAAATGCCTATGAGGTGTTCGCCTATAAGCTCGCAATCATCGCACGCTACGGCCAGCCGCCCGCAGGCTGCCGCCTAAAGCCGCTCGCCAATCGTCACGACTTCGGTGTGTACCGCACGTTGTCGCTCCGCATCGACGACGAGGAAGACGAGGCTGTCCAGGCCTATGCTGAAGCGGTCGAGAACGGCTTGGCCCGCTGGCTCGACGGCGGCTTTGCTCCGCCGATCAGCTACGAGGGCAGCGTCGCCACCATCCACCGACCCGATGTCACCGAACTGGTGATCGGCGCGCTGCAGACCACGCGGCCCAGACCGGATGGCACGTTCCCGGTCGCAGACTTCGAGACGCTGCACACGAACCTCGCCACCGCCTTCCCGGACGAGGCCGAGACCGCGCGCGCGCGCCTCGCGGCCGCCTGATCCACCTGCTCGCGCCCGCGGGCGCGTCGACCAGCGAGGCCACCATGCCTGATGCCGCTTTCAACCCCACCGATGCCGCAACGTGGCTGGCACGTGGCCGCAGCCCTGCCCACGCCGAGGCGCTCGCCAAGGCGTGGCGCGACTATCCCGATCTGCCAGCGAGCGCTCCGCTCGCCGATCGCCACGCCCGCAGCCACGCGCGTGTGATCGCGACCCGCCCAGTCTTTGAGGAGATGCGCGTCGAGGCCGAAGCCGAGCGCCATGCCAAGAACTTCGCCTTCACCGAGAACGAGGCACGCGAGGGCAAGGCGAACGAACGTGAGCTTGCCATCCTCAACGGCCGCGATCGGTATGGCTACGATTGGGACGTCGCCAACCGCTACGCCGATGGCTGGTACGCGGCGCACGTCGGATGGCCGCACCACTACCCCGACGGAATCCCGTGCAATGCGCCGCTCGAGACCCGCCGTGCGGCCTATGACCAGGGCTTCACGGACGGGGGCGGTGACCGCACCGACCTGTTCGACGCGGCGCGGCGCGCGAACCTGGCGCTGCACCGGCAGAGCAACATGCCGGCTAGCGTCGTCGCTGTCGCGTCCGCGCGGCCGTTGCCGAGCAGCTGGCCGAAGCCCGGTGATGAAGCACGACCGGCGCGCTGGTCGCGCCGTCTCGCCATCCTCAGCGATGCCGATCTTGCCGGCGGAGATCCCACGCGCGCCAAGTGGGACTTCCTGCGGATCGTGCGTGATCGGGCCGGCGCCGAGGCCATGATGCTTCTGATCCTCACGGATGCTGGCTTCGTTCACGCTGGTGACTACACGCTGAGTGCGAGCTTAGGCGGACGACGGAAGGTCGCCGGCCCCGCCCTACGCCAGCAGCTGATGGAAGCGCTGTCCGGCCACGAAATCGACGACATTCTGGTCGCGCTGCAGGACGAGGACCTGCGGCTGCTCGATGGGGTCGCCGGCGCGCTGCCGCTATGCCGGTCGATGGAGCGGACGCGAAACACCAAGCTGCAGCAGCGTACCCACCTGCGTACATGGCTCGATCGGGGCTATGGCGACGACGAGAACATGGCAGCGGGCCATATCCGCTGGGGCAAGCTGATCCAGGGTCTGGTCGGCAAGCTCGGCGAGTTCACCGTGCGACACGTCGGGCCTGCCCCCGTCCGCGGGCAGCTGATCCGGGTCGAGGTCGCCGACGGGCAACTCGCGGCCGGCTACGCCGATGCCGACGGCACGCCGATCGCGGCCGAGATCGTCGTCTCGAGCAAGGCCAAGCTTCGGTCCGAAATGGCCACCACGCTGCGACGCTTCGGGGCCGCCACGACGATAATGGCAGCCACGGCTCGGCGCGCGGCGTAGCCGCACTGATCCGAGCCGCGGAAGAGGAGAGGGGAGGGAGCGGGCACGCCGGAATGAGCCGGCGAGGAGCTACCTCATGCCTGATCTTGTGCCCGCGTCAGCTAATCACCTCATGCGGCCCGTACTTTGGACGTTCGGAGAGGGTCCCACCTTCCCGGGCTACACCGACGACACCCGTTGGAACGGCTTCCTCAACGTGTCCGTCAGCATGGCGACATGGCCTTACGTTCTGCGGACGCTCATCGCCGGCGCCGACGGCGATGCCGAGACGATCGCGGCCTATCGCGAGATGGCAGGCGGCAGCATGGTCTCGCTCGCGAACCGTTTCACCACCGAGGCCGTGGACCGGAACTGGCCGTGGCAATTCCCCGATTATCCGGTCGCGACCATGATGCCGATCCCAAAGCGCTGGTCCGAGATGAGCTGGCACCACGACACCGCGCCCAGCTTCGGCCCCTGTGTGGGACCGATGGGCGAGGCCGCGCAGGTCTGGGTCGACTATGCCGATCCGTCGAAGCGCGAGTTTCCGGAGGCACCGCGGTTCAGCTTTAGCCGACGCGACGCAGTGGGCGAGCTGACCACCATCTACGCCGGCGCCGACTGGGACGAGGTGCTGACGCTGGCCGCGATCGAGGCGCTCGCTTGCGCCTTCGCGCGCGGGCTTGCGCTCGAGCTTACGCCTGCACAGTGGCAGGACATGCGGTTGCGCAACCGGGTCGCTCCGCAAGGCACGTGTGCCTCGCACGACTTCGTCGATGCCAACATGGTGATGCTCGCCGCGTGGACGAACGAACGCGGGCATCCTCTGCTGCCGACCGTTGAGCCGGCCACGTTCGGCGACGATCTCGAGCGCGTGAACGCGGCGTGGAAGATCGCGACGGCGCACTATCTCACCGCCTCCGATGAGGGCGAGCGGTTCGACGCCTGGCGCCTCACCACCGGTGACGTCGACGGCCTCGCCGCTGCTGGCGAGGAGCTGGGGAGGGTCGACGATAGCGACAGCCCGGGACGGATCTACGCGGCCGGCTTCATGGAGCGGGACGGCGAGCGATGGATCGTGAACGTCAGCAACTCCAGCCAGGCTTTCAACGAGCTCTTCGACGCTGAGGCGCACCTCTGGAGCATCTTCGCGTCTACCGAGAGCCGGCCTGAGGTGCGCCAGCCGCTGCGGTTGCCGCCTCCACCTTCCGCCATCCACTTCACCGTCGACGAGATCACGGTGACCGCTGACGCCATCGATCGCCGGTTGGTCGAGCTGGCCGAGCGGCGGAAGACCGTGTCGCCGCTTGAGTCGGAAGGCCTCTTTCTGGCCGAGAGCGTGCGTCGGCTGGAAGCCGCTCGGCTTAAGCTGACCGAGGCCGCTCAGCCCTGAGCGACGAGAGAGGAGAGGGGAGCAGGTGGTCGCGGGATTGGGCCCGCGAGAAGGAGACCGCCATGCTCCCCGCCTCGATCGCACCCACAGCCGCTCCGAGCGCGGTCGCTACGGTGCAGGAGCTGTTTGCCAACAGCATCACCGACGTCCTGCTCGAGCTTCTGCAGGCAGCGCACGCGAGCGGCGCCGCCCGCGTCGACGTCGCAGTGATCGGCGCAGCCGGCGACCAGCTGCTACAGCTCAGCGACGACGGCCGCGGGCTCGACGAGCCCGGCTCGATCTTCGCTCACCCGCTGCCGCGCTTCGGCATCTTCAGCCTCGCCGGGCGCGACGTAATCGTCCGCTCCTGGTCGCGTGCCGCACATCAAGGTTGGAGCGCGCACATCACCGCCGCGGCGTGGACGGGCAGACGCCTAATCGCGATCTCGCCCGACCCGATTGCTCGCGGCACCTCCATCACCTTCCGCATGCCCGCGATCGCCGAGGCCGTGGTCAGGGCTGCGCTGGCCGAGGTCGCCTCACTCGCCGGCGTCGTCGCCACCTTCAATGGCCGGGGGATCTGACATGGACATGCCACCCCCTCCGATCGTACTCGCCTACGGCATCGGCGTGGATAGTACCGCGCTTCTCGTCGAGCTGGTCGCGCGCGGGCAGAAGCCCGACCTAGTGCTGAGCGCCGACACCGGGGTCGAGAAGCCGGCGACCTACGCCTACCTCGACGTGATCCGGCCGTGGATGGACGCACACGGCATCCGGCACGAGCTGGTCTCGTACACGCCCAAGCGCTTCAAGCACTGGCCGCCTTACTATGGCCTGCTGGAGATGTGCCTGACCAACGCCACGCTGCCGAGCAAAAGCCTGGGCGGCTCGAGTTGCAGCCTCAAATACAAGAAGGCGCCGCAGGACGCATTTCTCGCAGGCTGGCAGCCGGCTAAAGACGCCTGGGCGCGTGGCCAGCGCGTTATTCGCCTGATCGGCTATGATGCTGGACCGCGAGACACGCTGCGGGCGAACCACGCGCTGTCGATCGAGGATCCGCTATACGACTGCCGCTCCCCACTCCGCGAGTGGGGCTGGGACCGGGACGCCTGCGTGGCGCGCATCGTCGCCGAAGGCCTGCCTGTGCCCCCGAAGTCAGCTTGCTGGCTGTGCATCGCCAACCGGCCCGAGGAGATCCGCGAGCTGCCGCGCTGGTGCCTGCGCCTCATCGTGCTCGTCGAGGCGCGCGCCGCACCGCGGCTGCATACGGTCGAGGGACTGTGGCGCCGGTCGACCAAGGCGCGCCCCGGCCGAATGACCGACTTCATCCGCGCCGAAGGCTTGCTGCCGTCGCGCGAGATCGATCGGATCTGGCGCGACGCGCCGCGCGACCTGATCCGCTTCCAAGACGTCGCTGCCATGGTGCCGGTTGGCGAGCGGCCGACAATGCAGAGCTGGCTCGAGCGCTTCAATGCCGGATTGATGACGCGGCAAACGGGCGAGCCGCTCGCCGCGTGAAGGTCACTGGTCGCTCGTGGCAGAGGCCTGGTTGACGATAACGAGCTGTCCCGGCGCGAGGCCGACGATCGTCAGGCCCACCATCGTGAGCAGGATGCTGGTCGCCAAGGCGATGAGAGGCCCAGCCGGAATGATGCGGCGCCGGTAGAGCAGGGCCATGCCCTCGAACGCGGCCGCGCCGACCAGCGCGATGATGACCGCGAAGATCTGCATCCCACCCGATTACCGAAGGGACTTAGCATGGACAACGTTGTTCGCCCATCGCGCACCGAGATCATCGGCGCGCTCAATGACCGCTGCCGACAGGGGCTGGACCGCCGGGGACGCATCGTCATGACCCGCGCCTGCCTCGCGACCTTCGCCGAGGCCGGCGTGTCGACCCTGGTAGGGCAGATCGAGATCATGGCCGCGTTGCGGGCGCACACCTTCGACAGCGAGGATCGTGAGCGAAACCGAGGCGAGTTCGAGTTGCGGGGACACACCGTCTATTTCGCGATCGACTATTACGACCTCGCGCTTGAGTACGGGTCGGAAGACCCGGCAGACACGGCGGTCACAAGGCGTGTGCTGACTATCATGACGCGCGAAGATCTGTAGCGCCTGTTTCGGCCGACCTACCGCGCGACCTAGGAGCCCAATGTCGCGTACCACATGCCGAAGGCGTTGCTGGCGATGTGGACGAGAAGGCCCGGCACTATCGAGCGCGTACGAAGCGCACAGATGCCAGTTCCGAGGCCGAGGCACAGTGAGGCGACCAGGTTCGCCGGCTCGAAGTGCAGGGTCACGAAGAGGAAGGCTGACACCAGCACCGCGGCGATGCGCCAACCGCGGTCAACCAGCGTGCCGAGCAGGTAGCCGCGGTAGAGCAGCTCTTCGACCATCGGCGCGACGATCACCGTAGTGACCAGGAGGGCCAGACCTGCAGGTCCGGACAGCGACGCGACGAGCGCCCGGCCGACCTCGAGATTGCTGCCGACACCCGACTGCCACACGGTTGCTCCCTGCAGTGCGAGGATCCCAAGAGGGATCTGCGCGACGGCAAGGCCGATGACCATCGTGACCGCGGTGCGCCCGTTCCAGGTCGGTGCCGTGAGCAGCACGGCGCGCGCGCGGCCTGCTCGCCGCGTGTCGAGCGCGACAAGGCCGAAGACCAGCAGTGCCGCCAGCACGATCGTCGCTGCGGTAAGCGCTGCCGAGGCCGGGTCGAACCCCATGGCAGGTCCGACAATGTAATGGATCAGGGTGAGTGCTGCCTGATGCGCGATCAGGAGTCCGGCGACGAGCCACAGCGATGGCATGGTCGACCGCCGCGCCGAGGGCGAGGTGTGGGTCGTCACGGCAGCCAGGTCGGGCAAAGCTCACCTCCCAGGATGAGATCGTCAGTTGCCCGCATAAGGGCGCAGCTGGCACGATCCCGTCAATACCGCGCGATTGGTTTGCCAACATCAATCGAACCGCTTTGACTATGGCCAGGTGGCGCTTAGCGCGCTCGATCACGCATTGACATTGCTCCTCAATCCGGGCGGGTAGCGAACGTGACCCGCCGACTACCACGTCTTGCCGCCATGCTTCGCCTCACGGCGCTAGCTGTGCTGGCTGTGGTGTTGGTCATGCGTCTCGGTCCGATCTGTGAGGCCGTCGCGAACGCGGCGCCGGTCGGTTCTGAGATGGCCGATTGTGGCGGCAAGTCGATACCTGGGAAGGCCGCGCAGCAAGCGGCTTGCTCGACACCGTGCACCGCCGTCGAACCGGACGCGATGGCACCGGTCGAAGTCGCTCCGCCACTGCGAACGACCCTTCGTCCCCTGCCTGTTGAGGGCCTTACCGGGACGCCGGTACCGCCAGCCACACCGCCTCCGCGACGTGCGTGACTTCCCCAGTCACACATAGTCAATCGACGGAGATACTGATGACCAAGTTCAAGCTGATCGGCGCCGCTCTGGCGCTGGCGATCCCTGGCGCCGCGTTCGCAGCGGGATCCTGCTGCGCTGACATGGCCTGCTGCAAGGACGGCGCTGATTGCTGCAAGGAAAGGGATGGCAAGAAGGACGACTGCTGCGCCGGCATGAAGGCCGGTGAGCACGGCGACCATACTGGCCACGATATGTCGGGCATGAAGCGCTGACCTAAAAGCGGCGGGAGCGGATAGCCGCCCCGCCGCTGACTTAGCTGCCAAGCTCACCCAAGACTCCCCGGCGCGGGAAGGGGAGGGGGGAAGGGGCATTCGGATCATGCGGATCCGGGAGCCTCACCATGAACGCATTCAGTCAAGCGACCGCCGAGGTGGTCATCCGCCATGGCCACATGGCGTGCGGGCTCGGCGCCGGCGCTGCCGGCATGAACGCGGCCAACCCTCGCGTAGGGCCGCTGCGCGGCCGCTTCGAGTGTGCAGGCGGGATCGACGTCGATGAGGGGGCGATCCGCAACTTCGAGCGTCTCACGGGCGTGAAGGGCACGGTGATGGACCTCTTCTCCGAGGCCCAATACCGCGCCTTCCATCAACGCGCGCCGGACCCGAGCTGGCGCGAGGCCACGCCGCTCGACATCCGCCGCGTCTTCGGCCGCCTCGATGTCCTCTTCGCGAGCTACCCGTGCAAGGGCTTCTCCGGCCTGCTGTCGGCGCGCACGGCGGAGACTGCCAAGTACCAGGCGCTCAACGACCTGACGACGCGCGGCATGATGCTGAGCCTCGAGGCCTACCGCGATGACCCGGTCGCGATCGTCGCCTTCGAGAACGTGCCGCGCATCGCGACAGCGCGGGGCGCGCGCTTCCTCGCTCAGATCGACGCGCTGTACCGTGCCTATGGCTATGTCGTCAGCGACGTCGAGGAAAGCATCCACGACTGCGGCGTGATCGGCGGGCTTGCGCAGCGCCGCAAGCGCTTCCTGCGGCTCTTCCGACATCCGTCCAAGGTGCCGAACTTCATCTATCAGCCTGCCAAGAAGCGGCTGCGCGGCGTCGGCGAGGTGATCGGCAAGCTGCCGATGCCGGGAGATCCGGCCGCGGGCGTGATGCACCGTGTGCCGGCGCTACAGTGGAAGACGTGGGTGCGGCTCGCCTTCGTGCCCGCGGGACGCGACTGGCGCGCGCTGAACGATTTGGCGGTAATCGACGGGCGCCTGCGTGATTTCGGCATCGTGCCTGACCAGGCGCTGCGCGAGAACGCACTCGGCGTGCTCGACTGGTCGGACACGGCGCCGACCCTCACCTCCGCGCGCGCGCCGGCGCAGGGCCGCTTCTCGGTCGCCGACGTGCGCGTCTCGGCCGACTGGAACGCCGACGTCCTCGGCGTCCGCCACTGGCACCAGCATGCCGGCACCGTCACCGGGCGCAACGGCCCGACCAACGGCGCGCACAGCGTCGCCGACCCGAGGCCGGACTATGGTCCTGCCACGCATCGCAACGTGCTCGGCGTGAAGCGCTGGAGCGAGAGCGCTGCCACGGTCAGCGGGAGTCCCAAGCCGAGCGCCGGCGCGCATGCGGTCGCAGACCCTCGCTTCGATGCGCATCCGAAGAGCGTGCAGCTCGGTGTTCGGCCATGGTCGGCGCCTTCTCCGTGCATCAAGGCCGACGTGTCAGTCGGTACCGGGCCGTACGCGATTTCAGATCCGCGCGGCGCGGCCGCGGCGGGCCAGCTCGGCAATGTCTTTCGCATCGTGCCCATCGACGACGCCGGCGAGCCAGTCACCGACCCGACGCCCGGCTACGCGGCCGGCACGCACCGCAACATCCTCGCCGTCACCGACTTCAGCGACGCGGCCAAGGTGGTCACGGGCGCGGTCCACCCTGCAGGTGGCGCACTGTCGGTCGCGGATCCCCGTCCGATCGGGCTCAGTGCGGGCGGGCGTGACCAGCACGGCTACAACAGCCAGGCGCACTACGGCGTCCTCGGTTGGGAGGACACGAGCGTCGCCGTACCCGGCTATGCCAAGTACGACCGCGGCAAGTGGTCGGTCGCGGATCCTCGACTACCAGAGCCCGAGCCGCTGGTCGCGCTGCCGGCGCCGAACGATCGCGTCGTCGCGCGCATCATCGCCGTGGACGGTACGTGGCATCGGCCCTTCACCACGCTCGAGCTCGCCGCGCTTCAATCGCTGTTCGATCCCGAGCAGGTCTTCCGCTTCGACGGCGAACGAGATGCCTGGTCCATGGTACAGCCGTTCGAGCTCGAGGGCAGCTCCGACGCGCAGAAACGTGAGTGGATCGGCAACGCCGTCCCCTCGGCCGCGGCGCAGGGCATGGCCGAGGAGATCGGCGAGGCGCTGCTCCTCGCCAAGCTCGGCGAGACCTTCACGCTCTCCGACAAGGCCATCTGGGTCTCGCCGCTGCGTATGGCGCTCGCGGTCGACCATGCGCCGATCGAAGCGATCACCCATCGGCAGGATCTCGACTGGGGAGAGGCATGATGCAGCACTCGGGCCCAACTCGGCCGCGGTCGAGTCATCCGCATGTCCGCAACCCGGTGCTGGCGCTGCCCAGCGTCACGCGCCTTCAATCGCTCTCGCCGACCGCACGCGCCGAGCTGCGCCAGCTCCTGCTTGAGCTACGCGGCGATGCACAGGTCCGGGCCGACGACTGCTGGCGCCGCCACAAGGCACCTATGGCCGCATACTGGAAGGTCGTGTCGGTCTATGCCGGTCACGTCGCCCGGGTGCTGCGATGAGGTACGACCCTCGGATCGCGACGGTGTCCCGCGACGAGTTCGAGGAGCTGCTCGCGCTCGCGCGACTGGGCGACGAGCCACCCAGGCCGGTGACCGATGATGATCGCTGGCGCGCCGACTATGCCGAGGCCCAACGCCGGCGCCGGATCATCGGCTACCAGCAAGATCTCTTCTCCTCGACGACAATGACACACTATCGTCGCAACCCGGCCGCGCCGGAGTGGGCGCGCGCGCCGCTCGAGACGATCGAGCAGAAGCTCGAGCGCATCAAAGGCGACCCGTTTGCCACCTTCGGTCCGCCGCGCTCGGACCGACCGTCGATCCTGACACGCGCCGAGAGGGACGCGATCGTCCGCAAGGCCAGCAACTGGCTCGGCGTACGCCGGCGCGTGCGGCTGGTGGACGCGCCGGGCTCGGTCGACCCTGCCTTTGGCATCCAGCGTTACCTCGGGCGCGAAGGCGTCGTGTGGCGTCTGTGCGGCGCTCCCCTCGACGATCATTGCTACGTCTTCTTCGACGCCGTCGGCGGGGAGCGCACCGCCAAGATTGAGTTCGCCGAGCTGCGAGACCTGGAACCGGTCGAGTGAGCTGGCGCGAACCCGACCTCTTCTACGGCGACAAGCAGCCGCCACGCACGCTTCCACCGGTGAAGAGCTTTCGGCCCGCGGCGCGTAAGGCCGCAAAGCCCTTCGCATGGGAAAGCATGGGCGCCTGGATCCGCCTCATGCACCGGCTGTTCGCCCTCGAGGCGCCGAGCAGCGAGCATTATTGGCGCACGCGAGAGACCGCTCGCGCGCTGACCGTGGAGCGCATCCGTGAATGCCGCCACGATGATGACCTGGCCCGGTGCGAGGCGATGCTTGTGGAAGCGCGGGCAGGGTGGCTCTACGGCCTCGATCGTGCCTTCACGCGCGCGGAGCGGGGCAACCTGTTGGTCGAAGTCCGCAATCGACGCCAGCTGCTGGCGCTCGGCCGTGAGGCGCCGAAGCCGAAAGGCCCGCGCATGGACCCGCGATGCCTGCCCGACGACGCTCTCGAGCGGCTGATCCAGTCGCACGCCGACACCGGGTTGGTCGACCGGCTGCGCGGTGAGCGGGAGCGACGAGCAGTTGAAAGGAGAGGGTGAGATCCGTATTATACGGATGAGGAGATCGGCCATGGTGCAGTCAGCGACAGCCGGTGAGGTCTCGAAGGCGTTTGGCCGCTTCAGCCGGCGGGCGCTGGTCGAGCCGCTCACCATCACGAACCGCGGCGACGAGGCTTTGGTCCTCATGTCGATGCAGGAATATACCCGCCTGAAGAGCCGCGACCGCGTAGCGATGTCTCTCGACGAGGTCACGCAGGAGATGCGCGACGCTGTCGCCGCCTCGAAGGCGCCTGAGGAGTCCAAGGCCTTCAACCACGAGCTGGATTGAGGGTGGACGTACCGACGCCGCGTCCTGGCCAGGTCATCCGCTACGAATACCTCTGGAAGCGCGAGGCCGACCGCGGCGCCGAGGACGGCCGCAAGGAGCGGCCGTGCGCGCTGCTGCTGTCGCAACAGATGCGCGACGGCCGTACCGAGGTCTTCGTCCTTCCCATCACGCACAGCCCGCCGACTGAACCCGCGCTCGCGATCGAGATCCCGCAGGCCGTGAAGCGTCGTCTCAAGCTCGACGACGAGCGGTCTTGGATCATCCTGTCGGAGCTGAACCGCACTCCTTGGCCGAACCAGGACACGCGGGTCGTACCCGGTTCCAAGCCGGAGACGATCGTCTATGGACAGCTGCCGGAGGCGCTCTACAACAAGGTTCGGGATCGCTGGCTGGAGCTTGTCGATCAGAGGCTAGTAAAGGTGGTGTCTCGCACAGAGTAACCGATCGCGGCCAGAGCGATAATACTGTTTATGTTAAATAGAGGACGTGTCTTATGAGCTTCGAGACAGCGCTCTATAGCACAACGATGCTTGTCGCATCAATCAACCTTGTTGCGGCGCTCCTGCTCACATTCATTCGCGCGCGAACGTTTCATCATCTTGTCATTGGTGTCGTGCCGGCGCTCGGCGCGTTTGCCTTCGCGCTGGCGTCGCTGCTGCTCGATGATGAGGTGCAGGCCGGCGTGGCTCAGGTTATCGCGCTGGCCCTACTGGGCGTATCGGCGACCTTGGCGCGCAAGCTCCCTCCCAGGACCGACCTCTTCGACGGCAGGCGCTGAAACGAAAACAGGGCCGAAGCCGATAGCAGCGGCCCCGACCCCGTCATCCAAAGGATCCTCCGTCGAAACGGCGGATGGACTGGAAGAACGCAGGCGCGTCGAATCCGGTCCGCTCACCTTGCTATATCGATCCGGCTCAACAATCCATGAACGCCGGCGCATGCCCGCGTCCCATCGTCGCACCACCAAGGATTACGCCATGAGCATCATCGTACCCGCCGCGCGCACGCTGGCCTCGTTCGACAATGCCTATGCGGTTGCGGTGCAGCTGCGCGAGGCCACCGGCGTCGATCAGTTCGTGGTGCGCACCGGCAACCCGATCCAGCCGTTCCGCGTCTCGCGTCGCCGGCCGCAGGCGCCCGAGACGATGCTCGCCCAGGTCGCCTGACGGCTCGCGATCAGTCGACCGCGGAGACCCGCGCCATCAACTGCGACGCAGTCACGCCCTCACACAGCGCCTCGTCAGTCACGTAGCGAAGCATCAGCTTCTCCTCACGCACCACCCGCGCCATTCGCGCGCGCCGATAGGTCAGGCTCTTGAGCCAAGCCAGATCCTCGAGCGCGAGCTGGAGCGGCGTCGTGTCGAGCAGGTGCCAGACCCGCATCTGATACGGGCTCTGGTCCTTCAAAATATCGGCCAGATCCTCGTAGCCCCTGCCCTGCTCAACACCGTTGGCGTGATCCGACGCCAGCGCCGAGAAAGCCTCCTCGAGCTGGCACACCGACAGGTAGGCGGTATCAAGACCGATCCCGACCGTGGCGCCCGCGAGCACGCGCCTATCGACGGACAGCTCGGGATCGCTCAACGCGTCCATCAGCGGCAGATCGTAATCATAGCCGCGCATCACGTCCTGTACCTTCATCGCCGTCCTCCTGTGGCGCGCATTGAACATAACGTGAACGGGGTGCGCAAGTCCTTTTCTCATCATCGGCAGATTGGTTGATGCCTAGAGCGGCTTGCCGGCTTCCCAGCTTGACCCCTGCCCAAGCATACCATCAATGTCGCGCATGAACGCGGGGATGTCAGCATGACCAACGTCTTGATCGCCGGCACGCTGATCGCGCTGGCAATTGCGATCTGGAACGCCATCGCTGCGTGGCGGCATGCCTCGCAGCCGCATGACTGGCGAGTCGATCGAGCTGGGTTGCCACAGCCGGCCAACGGCTCGCAGCTCCTCGTCCTCGGCGTAGCAGCCTCGATCTCAATGGTCGTGTTATCGCTTGTCCAAGCTCCGACCAACGCCCTCCTCGCCGTGCTGTGTGGATGGTCGACCGCCTTCGCGGTGATGGCAGTGCGGAACCGGCGACGCTCGCACGTCTGGTTTCGCGGTCGCGACCAAGCCGGACGGTAGGTGCAGCGTCGCAAAGAGGCACACCGGGACAGCGGTGAGCCACGAAAATCCCATCTTCGCGGGACCTTGATCGCCATCAAAGGTTCTTGCTGGATGGAGACTTCTACCATCCCGTTTGCGCTTGTGGTCGACGACGATCCCATCATCCTCATGGACGCTTGTGATATCCTCGAGAACGTCGGCTTCCGCTGCCACTCGGCAGACGACGGCGATGCGGCCAAGGAGATGCTCCCGGGCCATGCAGACGGCATCACCCTCCTCTTCTCCGACGTCGAGATGCCCGGCGACACGAACGGCTTCGCTCTCGCGCATCACGTCTCGACGCACTGGCCGTGGATCGAGATCGTCATCGCCAGCGGCAACGTGAAGCCCGCGCCCGGTGATATGCCGGAGAAGGCCACCTTTATCGGCAAGCCGTTCTCCGCCGCACTGGTGCACGAGCACCTTCGTGAGAAGATGCCAGAAGGCAAAAAGCCCGAGCCATTGCGGAAGGCTGTCTGATCGGGGGTAACTCCGCTTGGCTTCAAAGCCGGCTTTGTTATGTTCGGTGACCTTATCGGGGAGCGACGATCATGGCCGGGCGGGACAGAGGACCTCACACCATCCCCAAGACGACGCGCCGCGATTACCTGAATGCGGTCATGCATCTGATCGAATGGACCTACTGGTGTGCGGTGGTCGCGATCCTCTTCTACACCGGCGTCGACCTCTGGGTGTGGGGCGCCTCTGCCATCATCGTCCTGCCGATCTACATCTTCGGGCTCGGATACCTGCGCGCCCGCCTCGGCGTCCTGCGGAGTAGCTGAGCTATGCCGCGCAGTCTCACCAGCAGTGCCGTGACGACGATAACCTGCGCGTCGGTCGCCGCGTTGAGCCTCTGGGCATATGCCGAGTTCGTACCTGTCGATCGCTCGGAGCAGCACGCTGCAACGGTGCTTGCACGCACCGGCCCGCGGGGCGCTGCCGCCTATCGCGCAGCCTGGTCCGACGGCCGTCTCAGCCCAGGCGACATGCGTGCGCTCCGCGAGGCGGCAGGACGAGACATCGATTCCTGGAACCTCGCGAGCGGCAATTAACTAAACCGCTGCGTTTCCCGTTTTGCGCTTGCGAACGCGTCTTCGCAGGTGCAGCATTTTCGAGCCTTTCAGGCATCCTCTCCTAATGACTTTCAGGGGTCGGCTCGCCGGCCCCTTTTTTTGTCCGCCGATCGCGGCCCGGCCGGCGCATCGGCAGCGACGCTAGATCCGCACCTTCGTCGCCGCTGTCTTCTCGTCGCCGGTGTTCGGCATGCCGGTAGGCTCGATCAGCAACATCTTCACCTCGCCCCTGCGCGCAGCAGGACGATGCTCCACTCCCTTCGGGACGACATACAGCTCGCCCGGCCCAAGTGTGATGGTTCGATCGCGCAGGTCGATGTCTAGCTCGCCCTCGAGCACGAGGAAGAAGTCGTCGGACTCAGCATGGCTGTGCCAGGTGAACTCGCCGTCGACCCGCACCACCATCACATCATGGCCATTCATGTCCGCGACGATGCGCGGCGACCAATGGTCCGAGAAGCTATCCAGCTTCTCGCGAAGGTTCACTCCACCCGCCATCTCCTGCCCCCTCTGTGCTCGGCTCGGCTGCTTGATCGCGTCAGCAGCCATGAAAAACTGCCTTAACCGGCGCCGGCGCGCCCGTCGTCAGCACCGCCAGGCGCTCGCGCACCGATACGTCGTCCTCGCCTGGCAGCCCCGCCATTGCCCAATGGCCGAAGGCGCGCTCCGTCTCCGCCGTGTCGCTCAGCACCTCCACGTGCGAGTGCCGGTCGTCCCGACGGATCCGCTCGAACGTCGTTGCCACGCTCTCGGGTGGGCCCTCGAGCACCTGCATGAACACGCCTTGCTTTGCCAGCAACAGGCCGCTGATCCCGTCGATGCCGTTGTTCGCGCGGCTCACCCGCTGGATGTCCACCAGGTCGTGATCGTTCGCGCGGCTGGTATAGATGAGGCAGCGCAAGGCGCCGGTGTCGTTGGAGGCCATTCCGCCTATTTAGGAGCTCCGCCACTGATTTGGAGCAAGCGTGAAGGCGATCGGGTTTCCTCGGTCTGCAGCCTACGCTATCGATGATTGCGGGGAGAACGGAAGCATGGTTCAGCACCGCGAACATCTCGGCCGAGATCCGGTGGTCGATCTCGAGCGCAGCCTGCGGCGCATCACCGATCGCTACACCTGGAAGCGCATGTTCCTCTTCGGCGCCCTGCTCGTCTGGCTCATGAACTCCAATGACACCCTCGTCGACGACGTCGCGGGCCAATCCTACATCGGCGTCTGGCTACTCGCGGCGGTCGGATGCTGGACCGCGTCGGGTTGGCTCCTCGACCTCCCTCGCCTGCTCTTCCCCGACGTGCAGGCCTTCCAACACCTACGCCGGCCGGCGCCGCGGCGCTGATGGACGCCGCTCAGCCTCGCGGAGTGATGACGGGCGCGCTCCTCAGGGGTTTCTTGTCGTTTGTCCCTGCCCTCGCGGTCGCCGGCACCGCCTTCCTCTGTCTCGCCGGCTACAGCTATCTCGATAGCCTGCGCTCCGGCTTCGGTATCGGGTTCGCCGCCACGGAGACGAGTACGGTCGAGGTAATGAGCTTGGGCTTCAACGTCGTGCTCGCCGCGCTGTTCGATGCCCTTCCAGCTTACGTCTGGCATTCCATACCATTGGTCCTTGTCGGGGCGGCGCTGGCGATCACGATTGGCGTTGGAGTGAAACGCGGTGGGCGCGGCGTCAGCTGGGCATCACGTGCAATTGACGTGAGCCTTGACGGCGCCGGACCGCACTACATCGTGTCCGCCTGCATCATCGGGGTTGCGCTGCTGGCCGCGTCCCCAGCTGGCACCTTCGCCGCGAAGCAACAGAAGGCCTGGATCCTCGGTCGGGTGAAGGCAGGCTGTTGCTACGACTACCAACCCAAGGATGGCCCCGCGATCCGCGGCGTGCCGCTAGCCGAGGACCATAATCGCGTCTGGGTAGTCAACCTCGACGGCGTTACCGCCGTTCCCCTCGAGGGCGCTAAGATCGCGCTGCGGCCGGAGTTCGTGCAACGGGTTAAAGCAACCCCTGTCGACCCTCTTTTAAAAAACAGGTAACAGGTAAGATACCCGCTGACGCCAACACAAGGTCTTGATTGCGGCTAAACCTTCGTTACCGGTGCAAGCACCTTCGTCTCTGCGGGATTGATAATAACCTTCCAAACAAGCGCGAGCAAACCTACCACATCACCGAAGAACGCCCCAGCCGCAGCCTTCTGGATGAAGTCAGGAAACCTCTGCGCATTGAAGAATATGTAACAGCAAATCACAACGACCGCGATAAGCAACGCAACAGAGGCACCACCGACAACTAATCTAAGATAGAACCAAAGCAGGTCCTTCTTCGCTAGCTGATTAAACGCTAGCACCTCCTGCCTAAGCTGCTCCTCTTCGCGCGCGAGCGACATAGGAGTGAGAGCCCCGCTCACTTGTTGAGATCTTTAGTGGGGGGGATTGGTGACTTTCCTGGGCTCCAGACTGTTGATAAACGTCCTAAAAAGACGCCGAGTGCGAGGATTGTGACAGCGGAAAATATCGACCAAAGTTGCCGCTCGGAAAGGCCGCTTAAGTACACAAGAGGCGCTGCCGTTGTGACGCTAGCGGCCAAGGAGGCGGTAAGCGCAAAGGCATACGACTTTCGGCTATAAGCCTTCTCAAGTTCATGCTGGGCTTTCGCGAGATGAAGAAACGCTCTCCTCGCATCGATAGATGCCTTCTCGGCTAGGGCGGGGTCTATGTCATACGAGGGCTCAGTTTGGCTCAATAAGACTCTGGCTAGCTGCAGAGCTCCGCTTTCAAAGTCTTTTTCTTCCGCCAAATTCAGGTAGAGGCGACTTCTCAGGACGAACGGCACCTTAGTTGTCGAATGGGCCAACACCGGAATGATTCGGTACCCGGGATCTTTGCTAGCCTTATTCAAAGCGATTGCTAGCTCAGCGAAAAACCAGGCGCCCTCATCATTTTTGGGGAGCACCGCGAGCATACCGTCGCTTGCCTCGATCTGAGATGTTAGCTCGGTGGCAATAGGGGAACCGGCGCGTAGGACATGCACATCTCGTACGAACTCTACTTCATTGCCTACCCGATTGGACAACGCGCTTAGCAGCTCATCTACGAAGAGCTTGTCCTCATGGGAGTAGCTGACAAAGATCCGCTTCAAGGCGATGAGGTTGGTCCCCGTGTTTTCGCGATGAGATTTCGCGCAGGGTTCAGCCTGTCTCACGCTCCGATACAATGCAAGGCAGTTAATAGGGCCACCCCGCCCGTCGGGCGGGGTCGGGCTCTAGTCGGCTAAAGCCGACCGGAGCCCCGCTGAAGCGGGTCTCCGCCGCAAGCGGTCACGATCCCTTGTCCGGGTCCCGGGACGCCTCCACGGCGCTCCTGCGGCTTCTGACGCGGATGCGCAGCGCTGCCCCTGCCCTCTCCTCGCGCGGCCTATCCAGCTCGGCGGGCACCGCAGGCAGCCTGCGGCTGGGGAATCATGCGCTTGCGCGCATGATGATTGTTTGTTGGGCCAATGATCTCATCGCCCCCTTCGCCGTCTCTCAGTGTCTCTGCGTGCCAGACCCGTCCGACGGGGTCGGCGTCAAAGGAGAATTGCCAGCAGAGCTGGCAATGCTTTTGTTTGTTTGAAGACGCCTCAACAAGAATAACGGTTTCTACCGCTAAAGCGGCAGACACTCCGTGATTCGTGTTGACCCCGCCGGCCGTGCCTGCCTCTTGAGCCCCTGCGAGGACGGCTCCGGGTGCGATGAGATCACAGGCCGGGGCTACGCCCCCCAAACATCGTTCCTGTTCATCAGAATTGCTCGCTATCGCGATCAATGCGTCTTTTATTTGATTAGTTACGCTCCCTAGTCGGGAGCTATTTGTGCTCGGACTCACCAGGCACGATGACTAAGGTGTCAAGAAATCAATACGCTTCAATACTTAGAGGGGAGGGGGTAAAAGAAAGATGTCGGGAGGGGAAAGGCCCCAAGCCCAGACAACAGGGGGACAGGCCCCCGCCTAGATGGAGTAAGTGCTATGAACATCGGTCAGTTCGCCGTCGTCAAGGGTCAGCTTCTCGGCTCGATCGCTACCGCCACCATCGACCTGCCGCGCCTCGGCCTGCGCGCGACCAACAGCACCAACGAGCGCGCGCCCGCGTTCGAGATCATGGTGCTGAACGTCGCCAAGCGCTGGGTGCAGATCGGCGCGCTGTGGGAGCTTAAGAGCAACAGCAGCGGCGAAGTGTTCTTTCAGGGCAAGCTCGACGACCCCAGCCTGAGCGAGCCGCTGCAGATCATGCTCTTCGGCAACATGGAGGAAGGTTACCGCGTCGTGTGGAACCGCCCCGAGCCGCGCCAGTCCAATCTGGACGGCAGCCGCAGCAACCGCCGCGCCGCCCGCACCGCCAACGCCGACGACTTCGCGGGCAACGCGACCGACGATGGCCAGATCACCGACGAGCAGGTGAACGACCCGGATTACGTCCCGCAGATGTAATCCCCACCGAGACGGGCGGGGAGAGCGCTGGAACCGCTCCCCCGACCCTAGCCGAAACCACCCTGCCAAAGGATAGCACCCATGACGAACGGCCCGACCTCCCGCCGCTTTACCAGCTTTGCCGCGATGGGCGAAGCCCTGAACCCCGCTGCCCGCAACGACACGCCCGATTGCAGTGCGCGAGACGACAGCGCCGAGCACGACCAGAGCGCGAGCGACGCGGCCGACGATGCCGCCGCGAGCCACGCCGAGGCGACCGCCACCACCAACTTTCAGGACGCGTTCGGCGACGTCGGCGCGCTGTCCATCGTGGAGTTGGGCGGCGAGCGGCAGGAACTGGACATGCCCGAGCCGATCGAGGCGCAGCACGATTGCGCGGCGATCATGGCAACCCTCTTCGACCTGTTCCGCGACACCCGCCTAGAGGCGAGCGCGCAGGCCATCGCGTGGGGCTTCGTGAATTCCTTTCACTACGAGGCGCAGAAGCTCGAGCGCGAGGAGGACCGGCTTTGCGCCGAGCTTTCCGACATGACCCGGCGCATGGACCCTTCCGAAATCTTCGCGGTGGAGATGGAAGAATTGCAGCTTCGCGCCCAGACCAAGACCGAGCAGCGCGCCGCTATCGAATGCATGCGCGACTATGCCGCCGACTGCTACCGCGCGCAGTCAGGCCACCCATGGTCCCCGGCGCGCGGCTCGAAGGTGTCGAGCGGCGGAACGGCCAGCCAGATCGCCGCAATCGACTTCCTGAAAGCGCGCGCGACCGACCACCGCGAGAAGCGCAACCCCACCGGCCCGCTTGTCGTCTTCTCGGGCGGTCAGGAGTGGCACGACTGGCAGCAGCTTTGGGCCAAACTCGACCAGATCAAGGCGCGCGTGCCGCACATGACCCTGTGCACCACCGCGCAGCGCAAAGGCGCAGACGCTATCGCCGCCTCTTGGGCCGCGAGCCGCGACGTTACCCTGATCGCGTTCACGCCGAACACCGCCCGCTATGGCAAGCGCGCCGGGTTCGTACGCAACGAGCAGCTGGCCAACCTCAACCCGGTTGAGGCGGTTGTCTGTCAGGGTTCCGGCCTTCAATCCAACCTGTTGCAGGTACTGAAAACCGCCCGCATCCCCACCCACGCTTTGCGGATCGACGGACAGGCCCCCGCCCCCGTCGCAACCCAGCGCGCCGCGTTCGGTTGATCCATCGGGCGGCGCGCTCCCCCTCGCGCCGCCCTCCCCTTTCCTTGGCAGGAAACCACTAGGCCAGCGTCGGGCGAGCCCCGGCGCTGGCCTCTTTTCGCCAGCGTCGCTTAGTGGGGGAAACCCACTGGTTTCCCCCACGCCAGGTGATCGGGCGCGCGACGCCTTGGCGCGGCCCCGGCGGGCCGCACCTGGTCGCCGCGCGCCCGATCACCTTCCCCCTTCCGGTAAGGCGCTGCCGCATGCCCGCGGCGCCTTCGAGATGCGCCGAGATCAACCGCATGTTGTTAGGAGGTGTCCGCTAGAGCGGCATCGTCCACGGCCGACCGGGGAATGACGGCCCGGCCAGCTGGCGAGCGGCACCCGGGATCTGCCACCGCCATATTGGCGACCGTCTCCCCGCTGAAAGGGGTTTCGGGTCGGCCGTGGACAACCCCGCCCCCACCCCGCTCGCTCGCTTCGGTTCGGCCCTTCGGCCTCCCCTTGCCACGCCTCGGCCGGGGAAGCGCCGGAGCGGGCATCGAGCCCGCCCCGGCGCTGATGCCGCGGGAAAAACTCTCTCTCAAGACGTCCTAGTGTGTTGGCCGGGACGACGAGCCTCAAGGACGGCGGGGCCCCACCATTTTGCTACGCAAAATCGTGACCCCCACCGCCGCTGACGCGGCCGCTTCGCGGTCCTTGACCCTCGCCGCCCCGACCAACGCGAGGACACCGTCATCGAGATGAAGGAGACGGTCATGAACAGCATCGACACGCAGCGCATCTACGCCACGCACGAAGCCGGCTATCTCGCCGCTCAGCGCCACGGGTTCCAGACGATCCAGCGACTGGAAGACGCGCTCCGGGAGCGGGACGGATGGGCCGGCCGATACACCGGCTACTGGGATCAGGAGCTGGAGGAGATGGTGGTCGATGGAGACTGCTCCGACGACTACGAGGACGCTCACAAGTTCGCCGAGCGCATCGCGGCCGAAGCAGCACGCGGGAACGCGCGCGGGATCATCATCGCACAGGGCCGCACCGACGAAGCGGCGCTGATGATCCTCGCGGCAAGCCCCTCGCCGGGGTGAAGCTTAAGGCCCGGGCGGCACCCGGCTCGCTCGCACGGTCAGGCCCTTCGGCCTGCCCATGCTACGCCTCGGCCGAGGAAGCGCCGGAGCGGGCATCGAGCCCGCCCCGGCGCTGCTGCCGCGGGGGTAAACTCTCTCTCAAGTCGTCCCAGTCTGTCGGCCGGGGCGGCGAGCCTCAAGGACGGCGGGGCCCCACCATTTTGCTACGCAAAATCGTGACCCCCACCGCCGCTGACGCGGCCGCTACGCGGTCCTTGACCCTCGCCGCCCCGACCGACGCGTGAGCTTCGTCATAGAGACGAAGGAGGAACAGACATGCAGGTCACGTTGTTTCAGGCCCTGATTTCAGCTAATATCGCCGAGGATGTGGCTGCGCGCGCAGTCGCCGCTGTCGAGGAACACATCGACATGAACGTCGGATACGCCATCAAGCCACTGCAGGCCGAGATCGCAGCGATGCGCACCACTATGGATGCGCGCTTCGGCTCTATGGAAGCGAAGCTGGAAGCAGGCCTCAAGGGCATGCAGACCTCGATCGACGGGCTCAAGTGGTTCCTGATCCTACAGGGCACCGCACTGGTCGGCATCGCCAGCTACGTGCAGCTGGTCAAGTAATTGAGCGGGGCCGCGAGGCTCCGCTACCTGCCTTCGAAAACAAGGGCTGCTCGGGCGACCGGGTGGCCCTTTTTGCTGCCCGCTTGGCTCCTGCCCCGGCCCGGCTCGCTCGCATTGGTCGGCCCCGCCGGGCCGCCCTTGCTACGCCTCGGCCGGGAAGCGCCAGTGCGGGCATCGAGCCCGCCCTGGCGCTGCTCGCGCGGCCATCGCCGCAGACGGCCCGGCGGGTCCGCAGACTGCCGTCACGCCCCGATCAGCGGGCGGTACATCCTCGCCGGAGAGGAGAGAGAAAGAGAGACGCGGTTTCAACGAAGGAGGTCGAGATGACCATCACGTTCCGCGTCGACGACGGCCACAATATCCTGTCGCCCTCCCCTGCCGTCATCACGCCCGACCAGCTCGGCGCGTTGCGCGATCTGCTCGGCCGCCATGTCGTGCGTATCGGCGTCGCAATGGTCGTGCCGGTCCACGGCGATCCAGCGTCCGGATCGTTCGAGATCGAGGTCCGGGTCTGCCCGCTTGCGCTGGCGTCGATCGCCCGCTGTTTCGACTGGGACCCGGCCGTCATCACTGTTGTCGACGAGGCGCAATTCCTCGGCCGCCGCGCGCGCATCTGGCAGTCGGAACCGGGCGGTGACATCAAGCTCGGCCTCGGCCTCAACCCGGACGCCGCACCTGAGCTGGAGGTCGCCAACGGCAATGCCTTTGCGATCCTCGCCAGCCTCGGTCTGGACGAGGAAAGCTGCGGTGCCGTGTCCATGTCCGAGGTGCGCGAGCGGCTCATGGATCCGCGCACCCGGCGACGGCTCGACGACGATCCGCACATGACCCGCTACGTCGAAGCGCTGACCACGATGGCCGCGTTAAAACCCGTCGACGGCGAGTATCATCTCGCATGGGCCTGACGGCCCTGCTCGCACTGACAGCAACCCACAGGGACGCCCAGCCTGACGGCTGGCGCGTCCCTTTTTTTGCCTGACAATCTCAAGCCGGCTGCGCCTCGACCCTCGCCGAAAAGAGAATGGCCGCACAGGGTAGCAGCCCCGTGCGGCCATCGCCGTGACCATCGGTCTCGAACCGGCTCAGGCTGTCGCCATGAGCCGCTTCTCCACCTCGTCAACGCCCAGCGTCTTCACCACCTTCATCAGCCCCTCAAGTCGATCGAGCGGGAGCTTCAGGAGCCCCGCCCTTTCGACCGTCCCGACAGCCGCCTCGCGGAGCCTCGCCGCATGCGCCTGACGGCGCTCGGCGATCTTCCGCTCGTCGGCTTCGATCGCGGCCATTTCAGCGTCCAGTGACTTCGCCATAGTCTTGCCTTTCGGTCAGGCTCATCGGCTTCTGAACGGGGCGGTTATACCGGCCACGATCGCGATCTGGAAGCCACCTCGCAGCATCTGCGGTCAACCTCGGACACGACCCATGTACAAGCCTCAGCCTTGCTTGAGCGACCCGGCGCGCAGCGCCTTTCAGAACCTGCCATTCCGCCTCACGGCGGGGCAGATCCCGGCGGAGGACCGGGACACGCCCGGAGCCTCCTCGAAGAACCTAGGGGGTCAAAGCAGCACGGAGGATTCGGGACTACAGTAGTGCACACCCTACGCAAGCTTCGCTTGCCGTTTTTCCCGGACTTCTGCGGTTTTCTGCCCGTTTGGAAGGCGCACCGGGTTGAACTCGTTTGCGCACCGGGTTGAACCCGTTTGAGAATTGGCAGATTTCCGCCGTTTTAACAGGTTCTCACCGGTGCGTATTCTGAGCGTAGCCTACGACGGCTGTTGCCAGACCGGCCGAGAGAGAATATAGCAAAACGGTCGAAGTGCCCACCATCCTCCCTGCTAGGAGGTTGGTTTGAAACGCTCAAAGTTCGCTCGGACCGTCCGGTTCGAACCCGAGCACCTGCAGCGACTGGAACAGCTAGCCGTCGATCAAAACCGATCGATGGCCGAGATCCTGCGGTCTGCAATCATTCAGTATCTCGAAGGCCACCAGCGCTTCTCGGCCAGCGAGCTGCGCCACCTTCGCGTCGCCGAATATACGCAGGTCGCGCTCGACGCGATCATTCGGGAGGAACACCCGGAGCTGCGCGATACGCTGGTGCTCGAGACGGACCGCCGCATGGAGCGATACCATGGCGCGCGATGACCCCAAGGGCATGCGGCGCGACATCCGCAACAACCGCCTGGCGATTCCGCAGGAGCACCATTCCTCGCGTGGCGATACACCCCGCAACTCAGGCAATTTCACCCGCGGTTCGCAGCTCCTGAACACCCAGGTGCTGATGTGGCTGCAAGGGGCCAAACTGCCGGTCCTGATGTGGCTCGGCGTGTTTGGTCTCGCCTACGTCATCATCCTGTCCATCACTCTCGACGAGAATAACGTGCAGCTCATCTGCATGCGGATCCTCTCGAGCCTCTGGAACTGGGTCGCTCTCGACAATCTGAAGCAGGTCGATCTCCGCATGCCGGACAACAGCCTGCACCGCACGATCATGGGGTATGTGCCCTACGTTCCGGAGGTCGCTCGCGCATGGGACAAGGCGGTCCGCGGGGTGCTCGGATCGATGATGATCGCCACCTGCGTGACGGTGCCGCTGGCGATCTGGTTCGTCGATTTCTCGAAGCGTCGCGGCAAGGCGATGATCCAGGAACGCCACGAGCGCGGCGCCATGCTGGTCGAGCGCAATCTGCTGTACGCCGAGATCGTCCAGCACAACAAAATCGAGTTTGTGAAAGAGGCTCAGACCCTCTTCCCGGGTAAGACCGCAAAAGAGGTGCTGAAGCTGCCGTTCGGGGCGCGAAAAGCGGGCGGCATCCACCACCCCTATTACATCGCCGGCATCCCCTACCCGCACCGCCTCGAGCAGTCGCACACGATGCTGCTCGGTACGACCGGCTCGGGCAAAACCACGGCGTTGCGCAAGCACATCCAACAGATGCGCGAGCGCCAGGACAGCGCCGTGATCTTCGACCTGACGGGTGCCTATGTGGAGGCCTTCTACGACCCCGAGCGCGACACAATCCTGAACCCGCTCGACGCCCGCTGCCCGGCCTGGTCGATCTTCAACGACTGCAGCACGTACAGCGAGTTCACCGCCGCAGCCGCGGCCCTGATCCCGTCCGACGGCGGGGCGGCCGAGCCCTTCTGGGCGCTCGCCGCGCGCACCCTGTTCATCGAGATGTGCATGAAGCTCATCGAGAAGAACATGATGTCGAACCAGGCGCTGGCCGACAACCTCATGACGGCCGACCTGAAGCAGGTCCACAAGCACCTCGCCAAGACCATCGCCGACCCCATCACGGCCCCGGAAGCCGCGAAGATGGCAGAGTCCATCCGAGCCGTTTTCAACACCAACGCGCAGGTGCTGCGCTTCCTCCCCGACACGGGACCGAGCTACTCGATCAGGGGATGGATGACGGGCGAGAAAAAGCCCGGCTCGATCCTCTTCATTACCTCTAACTACACCGACCTCGAGATGAACCGCGCGCTCCTCACGCTGTGGTCCAACCTCGCGATCCACTCGCTCATGACGATGGCGAAAACCCGGTCGCTCAGGACGTGGTTCATGTTCGACGAGCTGGGCGCGCTACACCGCCTGCCGGCGATCGAAAGCGGCCTCCAGACCGCCCGAAATTACGGCGGGGCGATGATCCTTGGCCTGCACTCCTTCGACAAGCTGGTGCAGGTCTACGGCGAGGAAAACGCGCGCAACCTTTCGTCGCTCGCGCGCACCAAGCTGATCCTCGCCGCAGCCGATCTCGACACCGCCGAGCAGTGCGCACGATACATCGGTAACCGCGAGATCCGGCAGATGGATGAGGGGTATAGCTACGGCTATAACAGCACCCGCGACGCCTCGACCCTGACCCCCCGTAAGCAGATCGAGCCGCTCGTCATTCCCGACGACATCACGAACCTGCCGTCGATGCACGGCTTCATCAAATTTCCCGACGGTTTCCCCGCCGCGCGCATCCAGCTCGAATGGGAGCATTATCCCAAGGTCGCCGAGGGCTTCGTGCCCCGCAAACCGGACAAGCCGGACGACGCCGGGTCTGGTGTGCGCGGAGGTGGAGGCAAGCCGAAAGGTGGTGATGACGAAGGCGGGCGTGGGGAGTCGCTGGCGCTGACGGAGGACGAGGTGACGCCGGCGAATGAGGCGAACAACCTCGCCGCCAGCATCCTCTCGCAGCCGACCGAGGGCGAGCTGGACCGGTCCAACGACGGCCTGTCGCTCGATGCCACTGCAAGGGGCAGTGGCGACCCGCGTGCCGCGTCTTCCAGCGAGCGCTCCAGCGAGGACGATCGCGACGAGCGCGCGCAGTCGATGAACGGCCAGAGCGTCACGCCGCAGCCCGAGCATCGTGATCGCGGCGACCGCCTGTCGATCGACGACCGTTCCGAGGATCTGTCGATCCGGGAGGCACGCGACGCCTTCCCCGATGAGATCGACGACGGCCTGGGGATGGGCGACTGACATGCACTCCATCGCGAGCGTGAAGTCGGCCTCCGGCGCGGCGAAATACTTCACCAAGGACGACTATGTCGCCGGCGCCTACTACACCGACGAGAAAGCCGGCGAGGTCAGCTTGTGGGGCGGTGAAGGCGCGGCCGCAGCCGGCCTCACCGGCACCGTCACGCAGGAGGCGTTCAGCAAGGTCCTGCACGGCGAGCTGCCGTCGGGCGAGAAGGTCGACCAGCGCGCCGGTCGCCGCACCGGCTACGACCTCACCTTCTCGGCGCCAAAGTCGGTGTCGATCATGGCCTACATCGCTGGCGACAAGCGCATCCTCGGTCCCGACGGCGCGCACACCAAGGCGGTCCAGCAGACGATGCGCTGGGTCGAGAAGAACCTCGCCGAGACCCGTATCACCAAGGATGGCAAGACCGAGACGGTGAAGACCGGCAACCTGGTCTATGCGCTCTTCCAGCACGACACGAGCCGCGCGCTCGACCCGCAGGCCCACATCCACGCGATCACGGCCAACATGACGATGGGGCCGGACGGCGAGTGGCACGCGCTGCACGCCGACAAGATCTGGGCCAACAACACCCTCATCGGCGCGATCTACCACGCTTATCTCCGCAACGAGCTAGAGAAGCTCGGCTACCAGCTGGTGGCCAGCGGGAAGAACGGTACGTTCGAGATCGTCGGCGTGCCGAAGGAGGTGCTCGACACCTTCAGCCAGCGCCGCGAACAAATCCTCGAGAAGGCGGCCGAGCTCGGCATCGTCTCTCCCAAGGGACGCGACGGCGTCACCGTCACCACCCGCGATCCGAAGCTCAGCATCGAGGATCGCGATGGCCTGGTGCTCGAGTGGATGAACGAGGCGGCCGAGAAGGGGTTCGACGGCAAGGAGCTGCTCGACAACGCGATGCGGCTCGCTGCCAAGATGGAGCAGCGCGAAGGCGCCGGGCCGATCGCGCGCAGCTACCACGCCATCGCCGACGCCGTGAAGGTCGCGCGCGACACCGTGTCCGGGATGCTGCGCTCGCCGGATCCTTTGATTGATCGCGGCATCGTTCGCCTGTCGCAGACCCCCGGTCAGGCGGGCGCGCAGATCGCTGTCGCCTCAGCAATCCGCAGCCTCAGCGAGAACGAGGCTGCCATCGAGAAGAACCAGATCGCCAAGAAGGCGCTCAACTACAACATATCCGGAGTCACGATCGAACAGGTCGAGGCCCGCATCGAGCAGCTGATCGAGAAGGGCAAGCTGCTTCCGGGAGAGATCCGCCACGAAGGACGGATGGTGGAAGCCGTGACGACGCCGGAGGCGCTCAGGACCGAGGAGAAGATCCTTGAGCGGGTCGAGGCAGGCAAGGACAGCGGAAAGGCGCTGGTGGCGCCCTCAGAGGCTCCAGACCGCCTGCAGGCCGCCTCCCCTCACCCGCTTAACGAGGGACAGCTCGCAGCCGCCACGCTGATCGTCTCCACCACGGATCGTGTCGTCGCCGTCCAGGGCATCGCCGGTGCCGGCAAGTCGACCATGCTGCAGGCGGTCGCGCGCGTCGTGGAGGCCGAGGGCAAGTCGGTGCTTGGCCTCGCCTTTCAGAACAAGATGGTCACCGACATGAAGCAGGGCATGGCGCGACCGGACTCCACTCCCACGCGCGAGATGTCGGTCGATCAGATGGAGGCGGTCGGCGTCAGCGCTGAGACGATCGCTCACTTCATCTGGCACAACGAGAAGCACGCCACCAACCCGAACACGCCCGCAGCGCAGGCTCGGCGCGACGAGCTGAAGGACACGGTTATCGTCGTCGACGAGACGTCGATGGTGTCGAACGATCAGATGCTGAAGATGCTGACGATCGCGGAAGCGCTCGGCATCGAGAAGATCGCCCTCATCGGTGATCGCCAGCAGCTCCTCCCCATCAACGCCGGCAAGTCGTTCGCGATGATGCAGGCGGCCAAAATCGGCATGACGCGCATGGATGAGAACCTGCGTCAGCAGACTGACCAGCTGAAGACTGTGGCCGCCCTCGCCAATGTCGGCCGCTCCGGCCAGGCGATCAAGGTGCTCGGCGACAAGGTGGTCGAGCATGAGGATCCCGCAGCGAAGGCGTCCGAGCTGTGGCTGGAGCTGACACCCGCGGAGCGGGCAGAAACTGCCATCTTCGCTTCCGGCCGTGCCACCCGAGCGGCCATCAACAAGGCGGTCCAGAAAGGCTTGCTAAATGAGGGCACGCTCAAGGGCGACGGCTTGTTCGTGACCGTCATTCAGAACGTCAACCTGCCGAAGGAGGACCTCCGCTACGCCCAGTCCTACGCGAAGGGCCAGCGGCTCGAGGTGAAGGGCTACGTCGCCGAGCTCGACCTCAAACGTGGCTCGGCAGAGGTGACGCGCGTGTTCGCGAACGGGAAGGTCGAGATTGTCAAAGACGGCCAACGGATCAGGTTCGATCCGCAGAAGATCGATCCCATGATCGGCCGGGATCGCATGTCGCTCGCCACGCTCGAGACGATCAAGATCCACGAAGGCGACCGCATCCGCTGGACCGACAACGACAAGGAACGCGGCATCGACAATGCCTCTCTTGCGACCATCACGGGGATCGAGGGCGGCAAGGTCACCGTCGAGCTGGCGAACAAGGAGAGGCTGACGCTCGAGAAAGGCGATCCGATGATGCAGCGGATGGACCTCGCCTACTCGCTCAACATGCACATGGCGCAGGGTGTGACGACCAACAAAGCCATCACAGTGATGCTCAGCTATGAGCGCAACCTCTCCAATCAGCGCCTCTTCAACGTCGGCGTCACACGCATCCGATTCGACCTGACGATGGTCGTCGACAACCAGCAGAAGCTCGAACGGCAGCTCGATCGCAACCGCGGTGACAAGACTGCGGCCTTGGAGAGCCTGGGTCGCCTCGAAATCGACGGCACCTCCTCACGCAACCAGGCAGCAGACGATGCCTTGAGCGCCGCGGCCGCGTCGCTCGACCATGATGATGCCGGGAAGGCGCTGATCGATGTCGCCAGTCTCGATCTCACCGACCTGCCCGACATGGGCAAGTCGGAGACCGATTACTCCGATCCGAAGCAGTTCGACGCTGACGCTCCGTCGCTGGATCGTAAGGATGGCGAGGAACGCGAAAAACCGGCCGAATTGCGGAAGGATGACGAGCTCGGTCTGCGGCCGCTCAACATGGACGATCTGAGCGCCCTGCCCGCGATGCCCGCTATTGCCGACCAAATACCCGGATTGCCCCAGAAGCACCTTGGCCTGGACATGTGAGATAGTGATGGCCCACCTTTCCGACCGAGAGGCACTCCTTATCGCTAGTAGCAGACTGCGAGACGCCTCCGCACGAATCCTTTATTACCTCGAAACGCTCGGCGAGATTGATGAGGACGAGGAGCTCGAGAAGCTCTTTAGTGCCTTTGTACCCGAGATGATTGGTTTGCGGCCGATGCTGGAAGCGGCTTGCGAGAACCTAGACATCGTCGCGGGTAACATAAGGCATCGCGAAAACGCTCCATCGACGAGAGACGTCGCTGAAGGGATTATCGCCATCATTACGCTTATCGGTATGGTTATAGCCGGCGTGCATTTTTACCGAAGCCTTTTGAAGCGCGACGCAGAACACCAACAGATCTCTCGATTCTCGCAGATTACGCCTGAGCGGTCTTCATCTCGTGTCATGCCCGTGGGCGCAATGCTCTCTTCAGCAGTGACCAGCACGAATGATGTGGCAGATCTCCCCTCAAAGAACTTTGGCCTGTACATGTGAGGACCGCCATGACCCTTATCGTTGAAGGCACCCTGGACACTCTCCCCGCTGCGGTGCTCCGGGACCTAGTCGAGCTGGCGCGACGCGATGGCGAGCGCCTGGTCATCATCGACAATGGCCACGATCTGCCGTCGACCATTGCCGATCCGCAGCTCGACATCCTGCTCGACCCAGCGTCCGGAAATTGGGACTTCTTTGCCGACCATCTCTCGAATGAGGATTTCGCGCGGGCGGCAGAGGCGATCACGGCCTCGCCAAACGGGGGGTTATTTTTCCATCACGTGACCGCGCTGCTGGTCGAGGAGTTCCTCTGCAGCGAAGCCGGCGAGCCGAGCGGCAGTCTCGCCGGCGTGCGGCAGCGGGCCCTGTCGACTCAACCCCTTCAGGTGAGATCGTGGCTCGAACGCCTCGAGCTTGCATCCGGTGACGAGGCGGATCGCCTGTCCTTCTCTGTGCTCGCCTACCTCATCCTGAGCTGCAGCTTTGGTCCGTATGAGGGCAAGCGGCCTCGCGTTTCGCTTCGGCGCTGGTTGGCCGGAGTGCCCGGCAGCATCCTGTTCATGGCATGCGGCCCAGGAGGGCGCGATCCCATGATTGCAGCGGCGATCGCGTGCATCGTCGAGTTGGAGGCAGCTGCCGGTCGCACCGTTCATCTCGCTGGAAAGCCGGACGAGACTGGCCAGAACATCGAGGCAAGACGCGCCCTGCAGGTGACCGGAGGTAGCCAATGGACCGGTCGATAGCTGTCCTTGTCGCCATCGTATGCGTGATCGCCATCTTGAAGGCGCTCGGCGCGGGCAACCTGTTCGGCCCACCGCGACCGGTTGCCAAGCGCTTTCTGACGGCGCGCGAGACAGCGATGCTGTCGACGCTGGAACGTGCCCTGCCCCACTGCCGCATCCACGCCCAGGTTGCGATGGGCGCGCTGCTGCAGGTGCCGACCAACCCGCTGCGCAAGCGCAAGCTGTCCGATCGCAACGCATTCTCGCAGAAGATCGTCGACTTCGTGGCACAGGACCGAGCGACTGGCGCGATCCTAGCTCTGATCGAGGTCGACGACCGCAGTCACCATGCCGGGCGCGACCGCGTACGTGACGAGATGACCGGGCATGCGGGTTACCGGACGATCCGCATCCCCGGCCGCGTCCAACCCAACTACCACGACGTCGTCGCGATCGTAGGCCACCTCCGCCTTCCGATCTCGCCGACCCTCGATGGTCAGCCCGCGTGACGCGCGTTGTTGCCAACGATGTCGCTGAAGGCGGTGCCGACCTGGCCGAGCTGGCGGTCGAGTATCGTACCCTCGCCTTCAAGATCATGGAGAGATCGAACGTCGCCGCGGCTCACCTCGTCCTCGCCGCTGCCACGTTGGCGCCCGAGTGTGAGCAGGAGCGCGAGGTCGCGGACTATTTCGGTGAGCTAGTCGCGGCCTTCGCCGCTCAGCTGGCCGCGATCCACCGGCGCAGGCGTCTGCAACACCTTCGACAGGAGGAGCAGCTCGATGGGGCTCGATGACCGTGACTACATGCGCGAGCGCTACCGAAAGCGTCAGGGCCTCGACCAAGACGAGACGACCTGGAACGACAAGAAGGCACGGCGTGAGCAGTCTAGCGCCGGCTACAAGAAGGCGGTGCCGCTCGGTAGCGCCAGCTGGATCGGTAAGCCGATCAAGACGAAGAGCAGCGGGAGCGGAGGCGGTGCCTGGTTCGCAGCAAAGAACCGCGGCTTCGACTATCAGAAGGGGCGCTTCCGCCCTCCCCCTCCCCTCTTCAAGCCGCACCCGTTGCAGGGATTGGTGCTGCTGCTGTCAGCGGTCGGCATCCTCATCCCGGCCTATCGTGAGGCAAAGCGGGCCGGCTGGTTCCCGGACAGAACACCAGAGATCGCGTTCCCTGCAACCGGTACCGTCACCGTGAGCACCGACGTCAACCCGCGCAGTGCGACCTCGCGGATGACGGTCGCAACCGACCAGGCGAACGCAGTCGTCCAGCTTTTCGAGCGCGAGACAGACGCTCACGTCATCTCGGTCTATGTTCACCGTAACGATGATGTCACAGTCCCCGTGCCTCCTGGCACCTACCGGATGGAGATCATCGAGGGGGACAAATGGCACGGCACGACGAGCTACTTTGGCCCGTCGACGACGTATGAGACGGTCGTGCGACCGATGGTCTTCACCCGCCGGCGCGGCGCCGGGATCGATCTTCATCGATCACCGGCCGGCACTCTCCATACGAGCATCAATATCAAAGATCCGAAGCCACTGAATTGAACCAAGGGAGGGTACAATGCACAGGACACTCGCACTCATATCGCTGCTGGCGCTGACAACGGCGCCGGCGCTGGCACAGAGAACCGGCAAGGGCGGCATCGGCATCGACGAGACCACTGAGGTGCCGCGATGCGACCGTTCGCTTGGGACGATCGCGCTGGTTGAGGAACGTGCCGCAGGTGGCCCCGAGGAGGGTCTACCGCCCGGTCTCGCCGCGATGATGCGGATGGCGCAGGCGCAAAATGGGGGCAGCCAGCGTGTCGACCCCCTCCCCCTTTTAAAGCTGCTCGTAGCGCAGTCAGGGTGCTTCCAGGTGGTCGACCGCGGTGAAGGCTTCGACGCTCTCCAACGCGAGCGCCAGCTCGCTGCCGGCGGCTCAGTTGCCGGAGCTAACAACCAGGCGACGCTTAAGGCCGCCGACTACCTGCTCCAGGCGAAGGTGCTCTACTCGGACAACGACTCCGGAGGCAGCGGAGGTGGGCTCGGGTCGATGTTCCCCGGCGGCCTCGGCTTCAAGCAGAAGGTCAAATCAAGCCAGACCATGCTGACACTGGTCGAGGTGAAAACCGGCATTCAGCAGGCGATCGCGACCGGGTCGGCTCGGAAGAAGGACATCTCCGTACTTGGTGGGGGCCTCCTCAATAATGCCGGCGTCGGCGCACTCGGCGGAACCTACACCAGCACCGACATGGGGAAGATCACGTCGCTCGCCATGCTCGACGCCTTCCGGAAGCTGACGACGCAGGCGCAATCGCGCATCGCGCCCGCGGCTGCACCAGCCCCTGCTCCAGCAGCGCCGACCACGGGAACGTCTCAACCTGCCGCCAACCAGACGGTCCCGGCCACAATCGCCCCGAGGCAGTGAAGAGAGGGGGGAGAGGAAAGGACGGATGGTCGATGTGCCATCCGGATCACCCTCCCCTCTCCTCCAATCCAAAGGCGCAGCGATGAAGCCGCAGATCCGCCAGCACGATCTATTTCAATCGACGGCAGATAGCTGGTGCGATGGCGCGGTGTCGAAGGCGCCGGAGTGGCCAGCTCCGCCCATCGCCATACCGTGCGGCTTCACCGCCAAAGATAATCGCCCCTGTCACCGGCTCGCCCATCGACCAGTTATGATCGAAGGCGAACATCTCACGTGCCGGGGCCGCCCTATGCTCTTCTGTGACCCGGCTTGCTATGAGGGCCTTCAGTCGACGGAAGACGCCGCGGCGAGGAGGTCCTCGTAAAATCATATGCAGCACGTACGTCACCTCAGCTCGCCAGTTTGCGGCTACTGCCGAACGCCCTTTGTGCCGTGGCCACCGGAGGGCATCATTGAGCCCTGTCAATCGTGCAAGCGGCCGTCCGCTTTCATCACGATTTCCTGGACTCGACCAAGCCGCCTACTAGTCACTGGTCTGCTGAGCGCCGGGGCGTCACTGTACGGTGTTGCCACGTTGAGCTTGATCCTGGCGTTCATCGTCATACCTTCGTCCACTCGCGAGTTTGTCAAAGCGTTCACCCTGCTCCTTTTTCTGATTGGATCGGTGCTCGCGGTGGACGGCATACTAGCCTTGCGGACGGGAGTCGATTTGACCTGGCGTAGGCTCCGGTATGGAACAGCAGCGAAGGTGATGGGCGCCGGCAAGCTGGCTGCCGCTGCCTTCGCCCTCGTGCTGGTGCTTACGGGTGTCAGCGTCTAATCAGCCGATACCGGGTTCGTCGAAACACCGGGTAATTATGGTTATCCGGTAAGCGGTTAAGCCTTGGGCCTTAGCGCCGCAGCTGCGCTGAGGCGCAGGAGCTAAAAAGCAGATCCTGAGGAGCGAGCTGGAGCTATCCCGGCATCCCGTCGATGGCGGCCATCTGCGCCAAATACTCCTACCCGGTTATCCGATAAGCGCGATAATCAGGTACGAGAACCAACCAGATGGAGGAGATTACCGGATTGGCAAAAAAACCGGATTGCCATAAAAACCGGGTGCCCGCTATAACCGGGTTATCGATGTTACCCGGTCCGACATCGAACCGGGTATGCTGGTTAATCCGGTGCGGCCGCGCACCGGTTATTTATCGGGTAAGTAGAATCATCCGATTAGCATACGTTGGGTTTGAGGAGGTTGAATGCCGACGATCGCCGTCGCGTCACCGAAGGGTGGCGCAGGGAAAAGCACAACAGCGGTCATCCTTGCCACACAGCTGGCTCATGCCGGCGTCCCGGTGACTCTGCTCGACTGCGACCCGAACCGATCGGTCAGTCTGTGGGCTTCTCGGGGCCAGCGGCCGGAGCGTATCAAGGTCATTGCTGACGTGAGCGAGTCCACCATCATCAAGACGATCAAAGAAAATGATCGTGACGGGCACATCGTGGTTGTGGATTTGGAGGGCGTGGCATCTCGCCTGATGTCACGTGCCATATCTCAGGCTGACTTGGTTCTTACGCCGATGAGGGCGACGACGCTCGACGCCACGGTTGGCTCGCGTACGGTGGCCCTGATACAAGAGGAAGAGGAAGCACTAGGTCGACCGATACCTTTATCCGTCGTCTTCACGATGACGAAGACTGTCAAGTCTAAGCAGCACTCTGGCATCGCGGCATCGCTGAGAGGGCAGGGTGTTCACGTTATCGAGCCCGATCTTCTCGAACGCGCAGCATTCTCAAGCCTGTTCGAATTTGGCGGTGATCTCTACACTATGCCGCCCCAGGGCAACGCAGACGCGGCCCGCAACAACGCCGAGCAGTTCGCCAAAGCGGTGATGAAGCGCCTGATGGAGGGCTTGAACAATGAGTGATGCCCCGTTCAGCATCGACCTGACCCGTCTGAAGAGCGTGGGTAAGCGGACGGACGAGCGTACCGTGGCCGCCGCGGACGCGACTGCCGCAGACCATGGCTTCGTCGCGCGCACAAGCCCGGCCGGACGGAGAGGGCGCCAGCCAAGCCCCCGGACTGGTCAAATCCACGCCAAGGTATTGCCGCACGTGTCCGACGCGATCGCCAATGAGGCTCAGCGCCGGGGTGTCACTCAGGGCGTCATAATCGAAGAGGCTTGGGAGCTCTACCTCAACCGAAACGAAGGGTAAGCCGTGTCCTATACCGGATTACCGCAGTTACCCGGTAATTGCGCTAATCCGGTAGGCAGCTGCAGTCGGGCTTGTGACCGCGAAACAGAGACATCGATGTCATCGAGCGGGAGCGACCGTCTCCATGTGCCGTCCTAGCTGGCTGCCCAATATCCGGGCCTCACGGTCGATCTGGTCTTCCATCATTGCCCAGATCGCCTTCGCCGCGATGCAGTAGCCCTGCGGATCACTCCGAATATGTTCGTCCGACCAAGTCGCAATATGCTCGTCGGATAGGAGGCGCCGTGCTCTGAACGCGACTAGAAAATCGGCAAGGCTCAAGCGGCTCTGTTCGTCGGCGCCCTCTAGCAGGAACGGGGAGACGACATCGCTAATGAACTTCGACCTACGGCGGCTTGCCGACGTGAGATCCAAGCGTGCGCGGCTCAAACCAGCCATGTCCCGACAGCCCTCTTCGCAATGCCGTTGTATCTCGGCGATGCCAGCTCTGATGGTTTGATGATGCCTCTCCAGTGTCTGAAGCATCTCGGCACCCTGCATGACCCAACCTCTTACCTTCGACTGTGGCGACCCGTCGTGTGGCATTATGGTTACTAAGGGGGGCCTGAGCCTCCCACACTGACGATAGCAACTCTTGTGCCGCCACTTAGGACTAAAGGCTAGAGGCGTTTTTTGCACATGCGAACGGTAAGAAAACCTGTCCCAAAATAGGCTATGCCAGGTGGACCGCGGAAGCCTGACCCTTAGGAGCAGAAGATGGAGTTATCCGACGATGACGCAACGCTGCTCAATGATGCGGGCAGATCGGCGTCGCCATTCGCTTGGACGTTCTTCGAGCTGCTGCCTAAGGACGGAACGCGTTGGGGACGTACGCTCATCGCGATCGGGACGGCGGAAACGGAAGGGAGTTCTGGACCCAGACACGAGGCTCTCGTTGTCGATATAGGGGAGACAACGCCGCAGCTCCCACACGTTATGACAGGTGAGGGGAGGGTAGTGCGCCGAGGTTGGGTGAAGGTTACCACGGGCGATGTCATGATCCATCGTGCCGCGCTGCGCGGGCGTGGCCTCGGCTACCTCGTCCTGAATGCCTCGATTAGGTGGGCCCAGCTGCACCACCGGGACGCTGCAGTGGAGCCGATCACGCTGGTGCGTGCCGCGAATAGCAGCGATGAAGAGTGGAGCCATGAGCTCGCGAAGCTGACGGGCTTCTATGGCCGCTTCGGCTTCCGTTGGCGCTCCCCCCCGATTGAGGCAGGTGTGCGGCACTATCCCTCAGAACCGATGATGGTCTCGGACCTGACCACGGTCGACGAGGCGACGTTGCCTTTGATCCGAAGGATCGACATGCCGGCCAGTCTCACGCGCATTCTACAGCGCCTTCACGACGGAGCTGACGATCGCGCAACGATCAAGGCGCTTAGTGTCGCTTTGAAAAATAGACGCGAGAGGTGGCGGATCGTCGGCTACCGGCTTAGCTGGTTGGGTTGGGCGGCAGCGCTTACGATTGGTTGGTTTGCCGCGAAGTGGACTCCATAGAATGGCTGCTATTGCCGATAGTCCTACGTAAGGCTGACACATGCGTTGCATCCGGCCGACGCCGTGATTGAGGGCTAGCCCGTGACCTCGCTCAGATTATTTCCTTATAACCCTACTTTTCATATCGATCGGCTTGCTCTTGGACGACCTCAAGTTTTTCACCTTGGTCCGCGGCTCGCCACGCGAGGACCGACTTTGCAGTTGTCAATCTAGCTCGTTTTAAAGCTCACTCAGAAGATGCAGGAAAAGGAGGTGCGAGTGGAGGGATCGGGCGAGATAGGTTATGGCGAGCGTTATGTCGCATTCCTTGACGTGCTTGGGTTCAAGGCCCTTGTATTAGAGGCTGATCGTCATCGGGATGAGCTGGATAAAATTCTCGCCAGCCTACGAGGATTCAGAGAGGTACTTGAGCGCTATGACGCAACTGAGTTGCGCTTCTCCCAATTTTCCGACAGCGTCATAATAAGTGCCCCGCGAACAGAACAGGGGATGACCTATCTTTTCGAAGCATGTGTGCGGGTGTCGACGCGCCTTCTAAAAGAGGGTGTGCTCGTTCGAGGTGGGATAGCGCTGGGAAACGTAATGCATACTAGCCAGGTTGCATTTGGCCCGGCGATCGTCGCCGCGTACGAGGCCGATACGACAGGTGGGCCGCCCAGGATTCTCTTAACTCCAGAGGTCGTCGAAGAGGGAATAGAAAGCCGCCTCTTACTCGACAAGTGGCCGAAGATTGTCGTCCAGGATGACTATGATGGGCAGATGATGCTGAACATTGTTCTTTTTGCGGCCACCGCGCAGCGCGGTATGTCGGCTATCCTTGATCTTGACGCTGGCACGGCTATCGCACGGTGCATTCGACAGAACTGTAGCGAGAAACACAATATACCGGCGGTGGTCGCTAAGTGGCGATGGTTTAAGCGGTACTGGAACGATGCTGTTGATGAAAACGGCTTTCTACCCAGGGCTTAATCTATAGCTTTCAGGATCACCCTTCTAGCTACCAACACGCTTCGTCCACGAATGCCGCGTCTCGTGTGCTGCTGGGCCCATAGATCGTAGATCGTCGACTTGGCAGGCAATTTCAACCTACCGATTGCGGCGCGGAGGCGTATGCCCTTTCAGCTGTTCTGGGGTGAAGGCTGGTGACGGTGGCGCCTGCGCCCTGATATGCCCAACGTAAAGGTAATGTCGCGCAGCCTCGTTGACGCTGGCTAGTGCAGCGTGCAAGGCCTCATTGTTAACGTTCAGACTTTGAACAAGCTGTACCCCGTCGTCGCTGTCTAGCTTGTGCCTTAGCCTGCTGACAGTGCTCATGATCCGCTCCGCATGTTCAAGCATCTGAGTAAGATGAAAAATGACGTCACTCCCAAACAGCCACGCCAGCTGCTCCAAGCGGGCTGAAAGGTCACGGCTGCGCGCTTGTTCTTCGAGGGGGCTCTGAGGCGGACGATTATCGTCCTCCGCCAAGACAGTGAGGACCATATCCATGATATCGCGAGTGAAATTGCTAAGAGCCTTAAATCGCTTGTCATGTAGGTCCGTGAACAGCTTTCGTTCTGCCGTGCGGGCTTGTCGTAACTGAAACCATATTGTCCAGACACCGACTATCAGCACCACCGCCGCTTGTATCAGCGGACCAAATATGGGCCTTATCTCCGTCCACAATGGCGATTGATCGCCCATTACCCATCTTCTCCGTGGATGAGGCCTTAGAAAACATGCGGATTATTGCCGAAGAACGACAGCGGCCTTGAGTGTCGTTAAGGGTAAACCCTGATTGGCAGAGCGGCTGCCAACTCGTCAATCAGGGTTTCTTATCCTGCCCCTTGGTTAATCGTTGGAAACGACGGCAGGTAAGCGCCCTGGTAGCGGATGTCTGACGTTGGATAGCGTCGTCCAACAAGCAGCGTGCTCATGGCGTGAGGTCGTCCTTTGCCGAAGTTGGCCGATCGTTCGGTTCCAATTGCCTCTGTCCGAGACCGCCCGGATTGGCTACGCCATGGTTCGAACGGGGAGCTAGGACAGAGCTTGGTCGAGAGTGCCGACCTGAAGGAGGTCAATCCGAAGGGGATCGTCCACGTGGCGTCGGTCGATCATGTCCAGGCCGGCTTGCCAATCCCGAAAGTATCGCGCGTACAGGTCTTCTCGCCCGACGACTGGGAGGAGTTTGTCGAGGAATGGACCAGCTCGCTGAAGGCGAACTACGCCATGGTCCGCCGCTTCGCAGGCGCCGGCGACATGGGCATCGACGTGGCTTGCTTTACCAGCAATGAAGGCTTTTCAAAGCCGTGGGACAACTATCAATGCAAGCGGTATGACCACCCGCTGAGGCCAGCCGACATCCACGTCGAGATTGGCAAGATCGTCTACTACACTTGGCTTAAAGAATATACCGTTCCACGAAAGTACTACTTCGCAGCTAGCCGCGATGTCGGGACGACCGCGGCAAAACTCCTGCTTGATCCCGTTAAGCTTAAGGCGAGTGTCAGGCAAGCCTGGGAGAAGCAATGCAGGTACGCAATTACATCCAAGGCCGACGTTGCGCTGGAGGGAGGGTTGCTGAGCCACTTTGAAGCGTTCGACTTTGAGGTCTTCGGTTCGACGAGCGTCCTTGAGATGATCGCCCGGCACGAGACAACCAGTCACCACGTAATACGCTTTGGCGGCGGGCTCCCGCTTCGGCCGGCCGTGGCTGCCCCCCCGGACGAGCCCAGCCTGCACGAGAGCCGCTACATACGCCAGCTGCTGGACGCTTATGGGAACCACTTGGCGGCACCGCTGTCCGATCTGGCAGCGCTCGGGGCGCATGCCTCGCTACAGCGGGACTTCGTCCGGCAGCGCGAGCGATTCTACAGCGCCGAGGCGTTGCGGAATTTCTCGCGCGATACAGTGCCGGAGGGGACATTTGACGCGCTGCAGGAGGAGATCTTTCAGGGCGTTGTAGACGTCTCTGAGGCTTCGCACGCGACCGGATTAGACCGGATGAGGGCGACCATCGCCCAAGCGGCGCAGGTCTCGTCGACCTCGAACCCGCTCGCGCCGACGACACGCGTCCAGGACCGGCAAGGCATCTGTCACCAGCTCGCCAACGACGATCGGCTGACGTGGATGCGATCAAATGGTTAGGCGCGCGAGCCCCTTCAACAGCCCGCTGGAGACCGGAATCCGGGCGCTTTCGATACTCGAGGCGGCGCATCCGGAGGCCTGCGACCTGCACCGGCTTGTCGAGCTGGACTACCTCGTTGTCCACTCGGGGGACGCCGGAGGGCCCGCCAGCCTACACGCGGCGTTGCCAATGAGGGCGGGCGAACTACTGGTACGCCGGGAAATAATCGAGCAGGGCCTGCTCCTGATGGCCAGCCGCGGGTTGGTCGAACGTGTCGTTGGCCCCGGCGGCATCAGCTATCGCGCCGGCGAGGCAGCCAGTCCCTACATGGCCGCGCTCCGCGCGCCGTACTCGATGGGCCTTCGCGCAAGGGCGCTATGGGTGATCGGGGCCTTCGGGCATCTGGACACGGACGCAATCCGAGCGATCACCAGCCGCTTCTTCGATAGATGGACGAGCGAGTTCCAACTGACACAATTGCCCGGGCGCGCGTCGTGAACGGCTACCTGCGCCTCGACGCGTTGCGCTTCCAAGGCCCCGCGAAGAGGGCGGAGGTCGTGTTCCGGCCTGGCGTCAACGTCATTTGCGGCGCGTCAGAGACTGGCAAATCATTCCTCGCCGAGGCAATCGACTTCATGGTGGGCGGCTCCGAGCTGAAGGAGATACCGGAGCGCGAGGGCTACAGCTCCATCGAGCTCGGAATGTCATGCACCGACGGAACGGCCTGGTCGTTCGAGCGCGCGACGACCGGGGGAGACTTCATCCTCCGGAGGGGAGAGGGATCGGAGAAGCTGCGGCAGTCCCACGCGCACGAGCGGACGGACAACCTCTCCGGGTTCCTGCTGGAGAAGATCGGGCTACTCGGACGGCGCATCCTAAAAAGCAGCGGCAAGGGAACAACGAACAGCCTCAGCTTCCGGAACCTCGCGCGACTCGTCATCGTCCAAGAGGGAGAGATCCAGCAGAAGGGATCGCCATTCTGGGGTGGCCAGTTCACGCTCAAGACCGCCGAACTCGCGACAATTAAGCTCCTCCTGACAGGCATCGATGACTCCGCCGTGGTTTCGACCGCCTCCGACGAGCCGGACAATTCCAGCCAGATCGCACTCTTGGACGAGCTGATCGCGGATTTGGTTTCGGACATCGCTGACATGGGCGAGGAGCGGCCCGAACTTGAAGATCGGCTCAGGCTGCTGGATGCCTCCGCGGCGCTATATAGGGATAGTGTCGCAAGCGCACAGCGCGACCTTGACGAGCAGTTGGCCCGGCGCCGGGAGCTAGTGGCGCGGCGTCACGAGATCGACGAGCGCCTCGATGAGATCGTAGAGGTCGATGCGCGGTTCAGGCTTCTCGGCGAGCACTATGCGGTTGACCTTGAACGGCTCAAAGCAATCCAGGAGAGCGGTACCCTCTTCGCATTCGTCCAGCGGGTCGCGTGTCCTTTGTGCGGGGCGGCGCCCGACGCCCAACACGTTGACGACGATTGCGATGGGAATGTCGCCGTCATTGTCGAGGCAGCGACCGCGGAGATCGCGAAGATTGACAAGCTCCAGACCGAGCTGGCTTCGACGATCCTCGATCTAGCCGAGGAACGTGAGAGGCTTGCACAAATCTGGGAAGGGGTAGAACAGGCATTCCAAGGGGTGGATGGCCAGATTCGTCAGACCATCGGGCCGGAGGTCGAGGGGGCCAGGTCGCTCTTCACGGACGTCGTCGAGGCTCGTGCGGTTGTCCGAGGTTCGCTTGACCTATACGATCGACTGGCCAAGCTCGAGCGGCGGCGCTCCGAGATCGATGGGGCCGACGCTGGTCCTGTTGAGCAGTCGAGAGTGGCTGTTGGTCTGACAGATGCGGTCGCACACCAATTCTCAATGAAGCTCGAGCAAATCTTGAGGGCTTGGAATTTCCCAGGTGAATGTCGCGTATACTTCGACAAGGACGTGAGCGACTTCGTGATCGACGGCAAGCCGCGAGGTAGCCGCGGGCAGGGATTGCGCGCGATCACCCACGCAGCCGTCTCCATCGCGCTGCTCGAGTTCTGCCAAGAGCATGAGCTGCCGCATCCCGGCTTCCTCGTCCTCGACTCCCCCTTGCTCGCCTACTTCAAGCCTGAAGGGGACGAGGACAGCGCGCTCCAAGGCACTGACTTAAAGGAACGGTTCTACGCCTACCTTAAAGCCCATCATGGTAGCGAGAGCCAGATCATCATCGTCGAGAACCAGCATCCGCCTGATCGCGAGCTAGACGGGCTCAGCGTCACGGTGTTCACTCGCAACCCGGCAGAGGGAAGGTACGGATTGCTATAGCAATTTGAGCAGCAATGGCCGGGCATCACCAGCTCCTGCTCTCTTTCGGCTTTAGCATCCTTGCAGCAAAGGTCAGGCATTGCACATGGTGATTTACGGCATCACGCTTCAACCTCGGTAACGCAGCGCTTCGAGTAAAAGATTGAACGCGGGCGAGGGCTGTCGACGGCTGGGATAGTAGAGGTAATATCCCTCAAAGGGCTCGCACCATTCGTCCAGCACGCGCACGAGCCGTCCGCTCGCCAGATGATCCAGCACGTGGTCCTCCAGCATGAACCCGATGCCGCTCCCGGCTAGAGCGGCCTGCGCGATGAGGTCGACATCGTTGAAGACGAGCTGCCCCTCCGTCTTCACCTTGAGCTCCTTGCCGTCACGCTCGAACTCCCATGCGTACAGGGCGCCGGATCCCGGGAAGCGCAGATTGATGCATGAATGGTGCGCCAAGTCGTACGGTGACGAAGGTGTTCCGCGTTCGGCGAAGTAGGAGGGAGCCGCGAAGGCTGCCATGCGCAGCTTGGGGCTGATCGGCACCGCGATCATGTCCTGCTCGAGCCGCTCGCCGAGCCGCACACCGGCGTCGTACCGGTCGGCCACAATATCGACTAGACCCGCCTCGACGTTGACCTCGACGTTGACATCCGGGTTGTCCGCCGTCACGCGCTTGATCGCCGGCCAAAGCACCTTCCTGGCAGCGTGAGCGCCCGCCGTGATGCGGACCGTACCCGCGGGCTTATCCCGCAGCTCCGTCAACGCCGCCAGCTTCTGTTCGATGTCGTCGAGCGCCGGACCCAACGTCTCGATCAGCCGCTCTCCAGCCTCGGTCGGCGCGACGGAACGAGTGGTCCGTGTCAGCAGGCGAAGTCCTAGCCGCGCCTCCAGCCGCCGCATTGCATGACTGAGTGCCGACTGTGAGATGCCGAGACGCGCGGCAGCCCTGGTGAAGCTGCGGTCTTCCGCGACGGCCATGAACATGGCCAGGCTGCCCAGCTCCTCTCTCTTCATCCGCCCGCCCGCGTGGTCTGTTTCATGACGTCAGGTCATAGACCCAAGCGATTTGGCCTGTCTAATCCGCGGACCTCACATGCGCTAAATCATCGTCATGGCGACGCGAACGAGCGTTGATCCGCGAACGACAGGATCAAGCGAGATGCAGAAGCGAGAACTTGGCCGTGGGGGCCTCGAGGTATCCGCGTTAGGATTGGGCTGCATGGGGCTGAGCTTCGGCTACGGCCCGGCGACCGACCGCGGCGACGCCGTGAAGCTCATTCGCGCCGCGTTCGACCGGGGCGTCACCTTCTTCGACACGGCGGAGGCCTACGGCCCGGGTCACAACGAGGAGGTTCTCGGCGAAGCGGTCGAGCCGTTCCGCGACGAGGTCGTGATCGCCACCAAGTTCGGGTTCCGAGACGGGAAGCCAGCCGACGGAGCGGACAGTCGGCCCGATCGCATTCGGCAGGTGGCGGAAGAGTCGCTGCGCCGGCTGCGGACGGACCGTATCGACCTTTTCTACCAGCACCGCGTCGATCCTGACGTGCCGATGGAGGACGTCGCGGGCGCCGTGAAGGAGCTGGTCGATGCGGGCTCCGTCGGGCACTTCGGGCTGTCGGAGGCAGGGCCTGACGCGATCCGGCGTGCTCACGCGGTCCATCCGGTCGCGGCGCTACAGAGCGAGTATTCGATGTTCTGGCGCGAGCCGGAGAAGCAGATTCTGCCCCTCCTCGAGGAGCTGGGCATCGGCTTCGTGCCATTCAGCCCGCTCGGCAAGGGATTCCTGACAGGCAAGATCGATGCGTCCGCGACCTTCGGTCAGGACGACTTCCGCAGCATCGTACCGCGCTTCCAGGCCGATGCGCTGGCCGCGAACCAGGCGCTCGTCGACCTGGTCAGCTCGATCGCCGCGGAGAAGAAGCGGACGCCAGCGCAGGTCGCTCTGGCGTGGCTTCTCGCGCAGCGGCCCTGGATCGTGCCGATCCCGGGCACGACGAAGCTGCACCGTCTCGAGGAGAACCTCGGCGGCGTCGACGTGGAGCTGACTTCGGAAGATCTCGCGCGGATCGCTCGGGCGCTCGACCGGATCGAGGTCCAGGGCGACCGCTACCCGGCGTCACACCAGCGCCTGATCAACCGCTGAGCGCGCGGGGAGACATCGACATGACCACCGTCCCGACCGTCACGCTCAATGACGGCAACAGCATGCCGAGCCTCGGCTTCGGCGTCTTTCAGGTGCCCGACCTGGCCGAGTGCGAGCGCAGCGTGCGCGACGCGATTGATGTCGGCTACCGTCTGCTCGACACCGCTGCCTCATACGGCAACGAGGAAGCCGTCGGCACGGCGATCCGGCAGCATGGCATCGATCGTGCCGAGCTGTTCGTGACGACCAAGCTGTGGGTCCAGGACGCCAGCTACGAGGGCGCCAAGGCCGCCTTCGAGCGCTCGATGAACAAGCTCCAGCTCGACCACCTGGACCTATATCTCATCCACCAGCCGTACGGCGACGTGTATGGCGCGTGGCGCGCGATGGTCGAATTGCAGCGCGCCGGGCGGGTGCGCTCGATCGGCGTGAGCAACTTCTACCCTGACCGGCTGGTGGACTTCGTCCTCCACAACGAGGTGAAGCCGGCGGTCAATCAGATCGAGATCCACCCGTTCCACAGCCAGGAGGATGCGGAGGCGATCCTTCGCGAGCACGCGATCCAGGCCGAGGCGTGGGGACCGCTCGCCGAGGGCAAGAACGGCCTGTTCTCGAACGACGTGCTGCGCTCGATCGGCGAGAAGCACGGCAAGAGCATCGCGCAGGTCGTGCTGCGCTGGCTGAACCAGCGCGGCATCGTCGCCATTCCCAAGTCGGTACGCAGGGAGCGCATGGCCGAGAACATCTCGATCTTCGACTTCGCGCTCGACGCGGAGGATCTCGGCGCCATCGCGACCCTAGACCAGAAGGCGAGCAGCTTCTTCGACCACCGCGACCCGGCGATGGTGAAGTGGCTCGGCGAACGGAAGCTCTGATGTGATCTCCTGGCCGATGTCACGGCGTCGGCCTTCCACCTTCGACCTCATGCGGGAGCAGTTGCGATGGACATTCGATCGACTCAGCGAACGAAGCGGCTTCGCCTGGTAGGCGCCGTCGTCCTGTCGGTGCTGCCGGTGCAGCCCCTGCTCGCGCAGGACACGCCGGCACCGCCGACGGAGACGATCAGGACAGCCGCCACGCATACCGCGGCCGAGCAGCAGATCATCGACCTGTCGAAGACCAAATGGGACTGGATGGCGAATAAGAAGGTCGACGAACTGGCGACGCTCTTCGATGATCGGGCCATGTTCACCCACATGGGCGGAACGTGGGGCAAGGCCACGGAACTCGCCACCATCAAGAGCGGCGGGATCTGGTACAAGAAGGCATCGATCTACGCGGTCGACGTGCGGGTGTTCGGTGACACCGCGATCGTCCTCGAGGACCTGGACCTGGAGGCCGTTGTCGGCGCTCGTACCGTCACCAATCCGTTCATGGTTACGGAGGTCTACAACAGGCGGGCTGGGCAGTGGCGCCTGGCTCAGCTCACGTTCTCGCGGCTCGTTCGTCCGGTGAAGGCGAGCGCTGGCGGCGATTGATCCAGCCCGGGGATCGGAATGGGAGACGAAACGATGAAGGTCGCTTCTGCAACTGCCGCCGCGCTGGCGCTGGCGGTGCCGGTCGAAGCGGAGGAGCGTGCGTCGGTTGCGCCCAGGAACATGCAGGCGATCGCGCCGGCGCTCGCCGGCTACACCGACCGGGTGCTGTTCGGCGACGTGTGGGTGCGTCCTGAGCTGCCCCCGCGTGACCGGAGCATCGTCACTTTATCGGTGCTGATTGCGACCGGCAAAACAGCGCAGATGACGAGCCATCTCGGTCGTGGCCTCGATAACGGCATCAAGCCGTCCGAGGTCGCAGGCATGGTGACGCAGCTCGCCTTCTACACCGGATGGCCGAACGCGGTGTCGGCCTTGAACGAGGTCGAGAAGGTGTTCGCCGAGCGCCACGTCGATCTGGCGTCGCTTGCGACGATGCGTCCGGCCACCGCGCCGCTCCCCGGCTCCGATCCCGCGCGTGCGGCGACCGTGAGCAGGAAGCTCGATCCGATCGCGCCCAAGCTCGCGGAGCTTACCAACAACGTCGTGTTCGGAGATCTGTGGCGGCGCACCGACTTGTCGCCGCGCGACCGCAGCCTCGTCACCATCGCCGCGCTTGCCGCAGGCGGTGATGGCAACCAGCTCGCCTTCCACGTTCAACGTGGTCTCGAGAACGGGCTGACACAGCCGCAGATCGTCGAGGCGCTGACCCACCTGGCCTTCTACGCGGGGTGGCCGAAGGCGAACGCCGCCATCGACGTCGCGGCCAAGGTGTTCGCCCAGAAGGAGGTTGTCGCGGTGTCCGACGTACAGATCATCCATCCCGGTCAGGACCCGACGTCCGGCCCTGCCGAGTATTTCACCGGCAGCGTGTCGATCGCGTCGCGCTTCAAGAGCACTGGCGATGCGCGCCTTGGCGGCGCGACGGTGACGTTCCAACCGGGCGCTCACACGAACTGGCACACGCATCCGCTGGGGCAGCTGCTCATCGTGACGGCGGGGCACGGGTGGGTTCAGGTCGACGGAAAAGCGGCGAAGCCGATCGCGACGGGCGACACCGTCTTCATCTCGCCGGGCGTCAGGCACTGGCATGGTGCGGCACGTGAAAGCGCGATGACCCATGTCGCGGTCTCGGAGGCACAGGACGGCACGTCCGTGACCTGGCTCGAACCAGTCGCCGACGCCTTATACAACAAGCTGTGACGGGAGAGACGGCGATGATGAGCGAGATCGAAATGTCGAGGCGCGGGGTGCTCGCCGGCAGCGCCGCCAGTGCGGTCGCCGCCGCAGCTCCCGCCGGCGCGACACCGCAGCGGACACCCGCGAGCGCCACCCCGACCATGCCGGTGCGTCTCACCGTCAACGGGGAGAAGCGCGAGCTGGCGCTCGACCCGCGCACGACGCTCCTCGACGCGCTGCGCGAGCATCTGCACCTCACCGGCACCAAGAAGGGCTGCGACCACGGCCAGTGCGGCGCCTGCACGGTGATCGTCGAGGGGCGGCGGATCAACGCGTGCCTCAGCCTCGCGCTCCAGCACGACGGTGACGCGGTCACCACGATCGAGGGGCTGGGCACGCCCGACAAGCTCCACCCGATGCAGGCCGCGTTCGTGAAACATGACGGATACCAGTGCGGCTATTGCACGCCGGGACAGATCTGCTCGGCGGTGGCGGTGCTCGACGAGATCAAGCGCGACGTGCCGAGCCACGTCCAGGACGACCTCACCGCCAAGGCGCGCTTCACCAACATGGAGCTGCGCGAGCGGATGAGCGGCAACATCTGCCGCTGCGGTGCCTATTCGAACATCGCCGAGGCGGTGGCCGAGGTGGCGGGAGAGCGCGCATGAGAAGCTTCACCTACGAGCGCGCCACCGACGCGGTCGCCGCGGCGCGCGCGGTGGCGCAACGGCCCGGCGCCAAGTTCCTGGCGGGCGGCACCAACCTGCTCGACCTGATGAAGCTGGAGATCGAGACGCCGACGCACCTCGTCGACGTGCAGGACCTCGGCTTCGACAAGATCGAGAAGACCGCGGAAGGCGGCCTGCGCATCGGCGCGCTGGTGACCAACACCGACCTCGCCGCCGACCCGCGCGTGCGGCGCGACTATGGCGTGCTCAGCCGCGCGATCCTGGCGGGGGCCTCGGGCCAGCTGCGCAACAAGGCCTCGACCGCGGGCAACCTGCTCCAGCGCACGCGCTGCCCGTATTTTTACGACACCAACATGGCGTGCAACAAGCGCAAGCCGGGCGACGGCTGCGCCGCGATCGGCGGCTATTCGCGCCAGCTCGGCGTGATCGGCGTGAGCTCGTCGTGCATCGCCACCTTCCCCGGCGACATGGCGGTGGCGATGCGTGTGCTCGACGCGGTGGTGGAGACGGTCGACGCGAACGGCCAGCGCAGAAGCATCCCGATCGCCGACTTCCACCGGCTGTGGGGCGACCATCCCGAGCAGGACACGACGCTGCGCCCGGGCGAGCTGATCACCGCAGTGGTGCTGCCCAAGCCGCTCGGCGGCCAGCATTTCTACGAGAAGGTGCGCGACCGTGCGTCCTACGCCTACGCGCTGGTGTCGGTCGCGGCGGTGATGCAGCGCGACGGCAGCGGTCGGGTGGCGTTCGGCGGCGTCGCGCCCAAGCCGTGGCGGGTTGAGGCGGCAGAGGCACTGCTGCCGCAGGGCGCCGCGGCGGTGACCGCGCGCGCCTTCCAGGGCGCCACACCGACCAAGGACAATGCGTTCAAGCTGCCGCTGGCGACGCGCGCGCTCGCCGCGGTGCTCGACCAGGCGGGCACGCCGGCGCAGAAGAAGGGTTGAGGCCATGAAGTTCGACACCCCCGCAGGCACCAACCCGATCGACCGCGAGACGGTGATCGGCAAGCCCCACGCCCGGATCGAGGGACCGCTCAAGACCACCGGGACGGCGGTCTATTCCTACGAGAACCACGAAGCCGCGCCGAATGCCGCTTATGGCTACATCGTGGGATCCGCCGTGGCCAAGGGGCGCATCTCGGCGATGGATCTAAGCGAGGCCAAGGCCTCGCCCGGCGTCCTCGCGATCGTCACGGCGGACAACGCCGGGCCGATCAAGACGCAGGGCTTCTACGTCGCCAAGCCGATCGCCGGCCCTGAGGTCGAACACTATCACCAGGCCGTCGCGCTGGTCGTGGCGGAGACGTTCGAGCAGGCTCGTGCGGCAGCGGCCCGGATCCGGATCGACTATGTGCGCACGAAGGGCGCCTTTGATCTGGCTGCCACCCGCGAGGGTGCGAAGCCTCACCGTCGTCAGCCCGACGTTCACACCGGCGACTTCGACAAGGCATTCGCTTCCGCCCCGGTGAAGGTGGACGCGACGTTCACGACGCCGGACCAAAGCCACATGATGATGGAGCCGCACGCCACGATCGCGCGGTGGGACGGTGACCAGCTGACGATCTGGTCGGCGCAGCAGATCGTGGGCTGGGCGCGGCGTGACCTCGGCAACAAGCTCAGCATCCCGCAGGAGAAGATCCGCGTCGTCGCCACATACATCGGGGGCGGCTTCGGCGGAAAGGGCAGCGTATGCTCGGACGCGGTACTCGCCGCGCTCGGCGCCCGCGCCGTCGGCCGCGCCGTCAAGGTCGCGCTCTCACGTCCGCTCATGCCCAACAACACGACACACCGGCCAGCGACGATCCAGCGTGTGCGCCTAGCGGCGGATCGCGACGGCAGACTGGTCGCGGTCGGCCACGAGACGCTCTCGGGCAACCTGCCGGGCGGCGGGCCTGAGATCGCCGCGGCGCAGACGCAGCTTCTCTACGCGGGCGCCAACCGGCTCAACCTGACCAGACTCTCGACGCTCGATCTACCGGAGGGCAACGCGATGCGGGCTCCCGGCGAGGCGTCCGGTCTAATGGCGCTCGAAGTCGCCATGGACGAGCTCGCCGAGAAGCTCGGAATGGATCCTGTCGAGCTGCGAGTCCTCAACGACACGCAGACGGTGCCCGATGATCCCGGCCGCGGTTCGCCTACCGACCCTCAGGCTTCGAGCCCCAATCAGGGCCCTCAGGACGTACCGGGACGCCCGTTCTCGATCCGGCAGTTCGTCAAATGTCTGCGCACCGGCGCCGAACGCTTCGGGTGGAAGGAGCGGAGCGCCACGCCTGGCGCGCGTCGGGATGGTCGCTGGCTGATCGGCATGGGTATGGCCTCGGCCATCCGCGGCGCGCCGATCATCCCCGCAGGCGGCCGTGTCACGCTCGGTCGCGACGGCATCGTCACCGTCGAAAGCAACATGACCGACATGGGCACCGGCAGCTACACCATCATCGGCCAGACCGTCGCCGAGATGATGGGGCTGCCGCTCGATCGCGTGGTGGTGAAGCTCGCCGACTCGAATTACCCGGAGGCGTTCGGTGGGGGTGGACAGGGGGGTGCTGCCTCCGCGACCGCGGGCGCCTACGCCGCTTGCGTGAAGCTGCGCGAGGCTGTCGCAACCAAGCTCGGCTTCAACTCGGCCGACGCGGTATTCGTGGATAGTGAGGTGCGCGGGGGAACCCGGCGCGTGCGGCTGGCGGAAGCGGCCAAAGACGGGCCGATCACGGCAGAGGACAAGATCGAGTACGGCGACCTGTCACGGCGCTTCGAGCAGCAGACCTTTGGGGCGCACTTCTGCGAGGTCGCCGTCAATGCGTACACGGGCGAGATCCGCATCCGACGCATGCTCGCGGTCTGCGCCGCGGGGCGCATCCTCAACCCCGTGACCGCGCGCAGCCAGGTGATCGGAGGCATGGTCGGCGGCGCTGGTGCCGCGTTGATGGAGGAATTGGCCGTCGACAAGCGCTTCGGCTTCTTCGTCAATCACGACCTCGCCGGATACGAGGTGCCGGTGCATGCCGATATCCCGCACCAAGAGGTCATCTTTCTCGAGGAGGTCGACGCGACCATGTCGCCGCTGAAAGCGAAGGGCGTGGGCGAACTCGGTATATCCGGTGTCGCCCCCGCGATTGCCAACGCGGTCTACAACGCCACTGGCGTGCGGGTGCGCGATTATCCGATCACGCTCGACAAACATCTCGCGAAACTACCTCGCGTGGTATGATTGTCCGCAGCCGCGTTAGCGAGCGACCAGGATCTCGACGTCTAAATGCAGCGAGGCCCAAGCGCGGTCCATTGTGAGGGCCACACCGCCGCAGCTGATCGCCAGGGCGAGGCAGCTCCGATCGCCGAGCGAAAGCCCAGCTGAACGGGTCTCGGCGCGGAGCAGGCCGGCGATCGTGCCTTGATCGCGGTCTGCCGGGATAACTTCGACATCGAGCTGCGCCATGATCTCGAGGATCTGCTCGCGAGGTGTGCCGAGGTCCACTAGCTTGGCGATGACCTCGGCGTAGTTCACCGCGCTGATCAGCGCGCCACTCATCTGCTCAGCGACACGATCTGCGCCCGGTTCGTCGAAGAATGCGGCTAGGATCGCCGATGCGTCGAGGACGACCGGTCTGTCAGTCACGTGCGGCTTCCGTGCGGCGCTCGGTAATCAGCTCGTCGGTGACCGAGCCGTCTACCGGCGCATACGGACGCAACATCGCCTGTATCCGCTTGAGCACATCGCGTCGTGGCCGGATGTGCAGCTCTCCGTCGACGACGCGCATCACAACCTGGTCGCCATCAGCGAGGCCAAGCTCCCGCCGTATGTCGGACGGCAGCTGCAAACGTCCGCCACTAACCAGCCGCCCATTGTGCGCGTTCATTGTATCGCGTTCACCACCATACAGTTCCGCGCTGGTCATACACCAAACCGGCACGAGCTACAATCACCGGTGGTCGTGGTAAAGAAGTGACCTTCAGCAAGCGATAGCCAGGGTATACCCTGGCAGTACACTACCGGTGGAACAGCTTTGCCGTTCAATCAGGGTCGTTCGCAGCTATATTGAACATTTGGCCGAGTGGGTCTAGAAGCTGGTTGAACAGAAAGGAGTATCATGGCGCTCTTCGGCTACGCGCGGGTCTCAACGACCGATCAGGACCTCAGCATTCAGGTCGCGGCGCTGCGCGCGGCGGGATGCCAGACGATCCGATCGGAGAAGAAGTCCGGCGTCGAGCGTGGATCACGACCTGAGCTCCAGATCCTGCTCGACTTCCTTCGCGATGGCGACACGCTAGTGGTGACGCGCATCGACCGGCTCGCCCGCTCGATGAAGGACCTGCAGGATGTCGTGCACGACCTGAAGGGGAGGGGAGTGTCGCTGAAGGCGACAGAGCAGCCGATCGACACCGGGACGGCGGCTGGGAAGGCCTTCCTCGACATGCTTGGGGTCTTCGCCGAGTTCGAGACAAACTTGCGGAAAGAGCGGCAGGCCGAGGGGATTGAGGCAGCAAAGGCGAGAGGCGCCTACAGGGGAGGCAAGCCGCGCATCGATCCGGAGGCCGTGCGCAAGCTGGCTGCAGAGGGCGTTCGACCGTCGCACATCGCGCGTCAGCTCGGGATATCGCGCGGCACCGTTTACCGCTTCATGCCAGGCAAACCGCCGCAGCGATTGAGCGCAGGCGAGGCGCTGATGGCCGGTACAGGGGAGGGGGCGGCTGCAGATCCGTCCTAATACCCAATCGATTGGCGGCACATAGGCGCTTCACAACCTAGGCCGCATTCGCAGGGTCCAGCATCCCTGTTGCTTCGTCCGTTCCAGAAGGCGATCATCATACCGGCGAGTTTATCGCGGGAGGTGTTGTGGCATGCACGTGAACTCAGAAGGGGAAGACACCGAGTCAGAGAGAGCGGAGGTTCACTTTCTGGCCGCCCTTCTGGACGAGCTTATGCGAAGGGTTCTCGCCGCTGGCGTACTGACGCAGGCCGATCTGAACGATGTGGAGGCGGCCGCAGGCAAGAGGGTCGGGGGAGCGCCGCGCGCTTGGTGAGGCGCTGCCGACCACCAATTGGCAGGAAAGCGGACAGGCCGCTTTGGAGCGAAGCGGGCGATAGATGCTGCGCTTATCACCCATCTTGAAATCGAGGATCGTGGGAGTTCGGCGATTTCGTTGTCTCACATCATCTCGCGGGGGTGACCTTGAGGTTGCGAAAATGAGCAACGGTGCCCGACTCGATCCAAACGCCGACGCCGCCGCGCTGCGACGATCCAAGCTTTAGGTCATCCACGATCAGCGCAGGCTTGCTCCGCCCATCTAAGTACAGCCTCGCCTTCGAGCCCGACACGACCACGCGCATATGTATCCAGCGCCCTGTGGTGATGTCAGCGAAGGTCTCATACTTCTCGGGGCTTTCACGCCGGAGTCGATCAAACTTGAAGTCGGGATAGGCGACGTACTGAACGGAGTGGTTTCGTCGAACCTGATCTTCGGCATCGCTATTGGTCGGGCGCAGGTAGATACTCTCAAAGCGGTTATTGTCGTCAATTCGGAATGTCACGCCGACGAAGCCTCTGGCGTAGCGTGGTGCATCCGCACTGAGGTCGCTGGCCACATCCACATCGATTGTGCCGTCGTGGAAGTTCAAGGGCAGCCAAGCCATGTAGTCACGGTCTGCGAGGGCTTCCTTCGTGGGGTCTTGGGTCGCAGACGACGGCATCGTCATCTTCAAAGCTGACACACCTTGATACGTGTCTTGCTGAAGTTTGACGCCGGAGAGCTTGAACGCGTCCACGCTAAGAGCCTGCGCGAAAGCGATTGTCGGTGACATGCCAGCCAGGGCAACCCCCAGCCCGTAAGCCATGCAATTGATTATGTGCCTCATAGGTTCGTCCCCGCAGACCATTTCCAACTATCCACACCGACAGGTTGCGGTTCTTTCGATCATATGGACGCTTTTAAGTTGTCCACTCGTGCCGGGCAATGTCCGTTTCTGGGCGCTTTCGGCCGCGCGTGGAGCCCCCCAAGCAGCGCAGCGCTGCCCCCGCTGGTGCGATGAACTCGCGGCTCCTGCGCCCCTGGACCCGCTGCGACAGCAGCGGGCTCTCCCACGCCGTTGGATCGCCGCTTACGGCCCCATAGGCTGACCCTATCCGCCTCGACGTCCTGACGGAAAGGTGCAAACAAGTCAGGATCGCGTTTGTGGTGCGACGGCGATGCTCGACAGGTCGGCTGCCGTGTCGATTGGAACGCCGGCGTCCTTCCGTTCTGAGTATCGATCGACCAGTTGAGCGGTATGGGGGCGCAGCAGGACCGTGAAGCGGACCAGCTCCTCCATAACGTCGACGATGCGATCGTAGTAGCTGGACGGCTTCATGCGGCCAGCGTCGTCAAACTCCTCGAACGCTCTGGCGACGCTGGATTGGTTTGGGATCGTGACCATACGCATCCACCGGCCAAGGACGCGAAGGGTGTTCACGCTGTTGAACGACTGCGATCCGGCCGACACCTGCATGACGGCGAGGGTGCGGCCCTGCGTCGGTCGCATCCCGCCCATCGACAGCGGAAGGTGGTCAACCTGCAGCTTCATGATGCCGGTGATCTGTCCGTGCCGCTCTGGGCTGCACCACACCTGCCCCTCCGACCACATCGACAGCTCGCGCAACTCATGGACGGCAGGGTCGTCGTCGCCAGCCACCTGATCCGGCAACGGCAGGGTCGACGGGTCGAAGATGCGCGTCTCCGCGCCGAAGAAGCGCAGCAGGCGCGCCGCCTCCTCGATGCACAGCCGGGAGTAGGACCGGTCGCGCAGCGATCCGTAGAGCAGCAGAATGCGCACGGGCGGGTCGTCCGCGCCCAGCCCCACGGCAGGCCTATCGAGCGCGTAGCGGCGATCGAGCGCCGGCAGGTGGTCTGGGTCGGTGAGGATGCGAAGGGGCATCAGCAGGGGTTTCCCGGTGGGTTCCAGAGGGTGTCCGCAGCTCATCCGGCGTCGACCCAGATCGCCAGCGCGGCGAGCGTGGCCAGCAGCACGGGGACGGTCAGCGTCGCGCCGACGCGGAAGTAATAGCCCCAACCGATGTGGATGCCTTTCTGCCCGAGGACGTGCAGCCACAAGAGGGTGGCGAGCGATCCGATCGGCGTGATCTTGGGGCCGAGGTCGCAGCCGATCACGTTGGCGTAGACCATCGCTTCCCTGACGGGGCCGGTCGCATGGGTCGCGTCGATCGACAGCGCGCCGACCAGGACCGTCGGCATGTTGTTCATCACCGACGACAACAGCGCGGCGATGATGCCGGCGCCGAACGCCGCGCCCCACACGCCGCCCTGGGCGGCGCTGTCGAGGAGACCGGCGAGATGGTCGGTCAGGCCGGCGTTCCGCAGGCCGTAGACGACCAGATACATGCCGAGCGAGAAGATCACGACCTGCCACGGTGCGCCGCGTAGGACCTCGCGGGTCTCGATGACGTGACCACGCCCGGCGATGGCGAGCAGCAGGACCGCGCCGACAGCGGCGACGGCGCTGACCGGAACGCCGATGGGTTCGAGCAGGAAGAAGCCGGCGAGTAGGGCGGCCAGGACGACCCAGCCCGCCTTGAACGTGGCGGGATCCCGGATCGCGTCGGCCGGGGTGCGGAGCTGCGCGACGTCGTAGCCGGTCGGCACGTCGCGGCGGAAGAACAGCAGCAGCACGACCAGCGTCGCGGCGATCGACGCGAGATCCACCGGCACCATCACCGAGGCGTAGTCGGCGAACCCAATGCGGAAGAAGTCGGCCGACACGATGTTGACCAGGTTGGACACGATCAGCGGCAGACTGGCCGTGTCGGCCACGAAGCCGGCCGCCATCACGAATGCCAGCGTCGCCTTGTCCCGGTAGCCGAGCGCCCGCAGCATCGCGATGACGATCGGGGTCAGGATCAGCGCGGCGCCGTCGTTGGCGAACAGCGCCGACACGGCTGCGCCGAGGAGGACGATCAGGACGAACAGGCGTCGGCCGTGCCCGCCGCCCCATCGGGCGACGTGCAGCGCCGCCCATTCGAAGAAGCCGGCCTCGTCCAGCAGCAGGCTGACAATGATGATCGCGACGAACGTCGCGGTCGCGTTCCATACGATACCCCAGACCACCGGCACGTCGGAGAGAGAGACCACTCCGGCGAGCAGCGCCACGGCGGCACCGCCCAGCGCGCTCCATCCGATGCCAAGGCCTCGGGGCTGCCAGATGACCAGCGCGATCGTGACGACGAAGATGACGAGGGCGAGGAGCATCAGGCGACGCGGTGCCCGGAGGCGTCCACCACCTGTTCGCCATCCTCCTTGGCGAACGCGCCCCGCTGTGGCTCGGGTAGCAGATCGAGGACGACCTCCGACGGGCGGCAGAGCTTCACGCCGAGCGGCGAGACAACCAGCGGCCGGTTGATCAGGATAGGGTGCGCCATCATGGCGTCGAGCAGGGCGTCGTCGGTCAGCGAGACGTCGCCGAGGCCGAGCTCGGCGTAGGGCGTGCCTTTCTCGCGCAGCAGATCTCGGGGCGAGATGCCGGCGCGATTGATCAGCTCGACCAGCAGCGTGCGGGACGGCGGGGTCTTCAGATACTCCACGACGTGCGGCTCGATCCCAGCGTTGCGGATTATCGCCAGCGTATTGCGCGAGGTGCCGCAGGCGGGATTATGGTAGATCACGACGTCGACGGCCACGGCGCGTCCTTTCAGCAGCAGGGGGTGAGCTCGGCGATCAGCGGCGCGCACAGCTCCGGCGAGCCGGCGCAGCAGTCCTTGACCAGGAAGAGCGTCAGCGCCCGCAGGCCGTCGAGGTCGGCGCGGTAGATGATGGAACGGCTGTGCCGCTCAGATCGAACGATGCCGGCGCGCGCAAGGATGCCCAAATGCGCCGACATGGTGTTCTGCGGGACGTCGAGCCGACGGGCGATCTCGCCCGCCGCCATCCCGTCCGGCTCATGACGGACCAAAAGACGGAACACATCGAGGCGGGTTCCTTGCGCGAGCGCCCCCAAAGCAGCGATGGCTGAACCGCTATCCATATATCTAGGATGGTGGATATCTCGAGGCGGTGCTAGTCCTTAATGCTACGGGCGGCTATGCGCTGTCACATGCCTAGGAGCGGACCGGCAGCTAATGGGAGGGAACCAGCCGGTCCGCTTTCGGGGGGGAACTTGCGGTAAGCTGCCATTTGTCCAGATAGCAGCGGAGGGCACCAACGGGTTCTGGTGGATTGCACCTGTCCAGTATCGCTGGCCGAGTCCATCACCGTCGAACGATCCGCCCGTAGTCGAGGCGGGTTGTGCTAGGTCTACCCCGGTTGTTTGCCGGTCAGGCTGTCGGCGACGGCAACGCCGTGCTTCTTCAGCCCTGCGACGATCTTATCATGGCCTTCGCTCTTCGCCCAGAACATCGGGCCACCGCGATAGGCCGGCCACCCATAGCCATAGACCCACACGACATCGATGTCCGAGGCGCGCTGCGCCATCCCCTCCTCGAGGATCAGCGCGCCTTCGTTGATCATCGGATAGATCGTGCGCTCTACGATTTCTTCGTCGGACACCGTATGCTGGGGCGTCCCGGTGCGGGTGCGCCACTCGTCGATGATCTCGGCGACCCGGGGCGAGGGCGACGGGGTGCGCCGCTCGTCGTAATCATAGTAGCCTGCCAGCTTCTTCTGGCCCCAGCGGCTCTCGGCGGCGAGCGCCTCGCGGATGTTCTCGATGCGGGTGGGGTCGCGGTGCCAGCCGATGTCGACGCCGGCGAGATCGGCCATCTGGAACGGCCCCATCGGCATGCCGAAGGCGACATGGACCCGATCGATCTGCTCGGGGCTCGCGCCTTCCAGCAGCAGCGCGTTCGCCGCCGCCTGTCGCTGGCGCAGCATGCGGTTGCCGATGAACCCGAAGGTGACCCCCGCCACCACCGCGACCTTGCCGATGGTCTTCGCCAGCGCCATCACCGTGGCGAGTACATCGGGCGCGGTTCGCGCGCCCCGCACCACCTCCAGCAGCTTCATGACATTGGCAGGCGAGAAGAAGTGCATCCCTACCACATCCTCCGGGCGGCGGGTGGCGGCGGCGATCTCATCAAGATCGAGATAGGAGGTGTTGGAGGCGAGCATGGCGCCGGGCCGGGCGATCGCGTCGAGCCGGGCGAAGATATCCTTCTTCACCTCCATATTCTCGTACACCGCTTCGATGACCAGGTCGCACTGCGCGAGGGCATCGAAGTCCAGCGTCGGCGTCAACGCCGCCATCGCGGCTTCCACTTGATCCGCCGTCATCCGCCCCTTGGCCGCGGAGGCTTCGTAGTTGCGGCGCATCACCCCGACGCCGCGGTCGAGCGCCTCCTGCTCCATCTCGACGATCGTCACGGCGAGGCCGGCGGAGAGGAAGTTCATCGCGATGCCGCCGCCCATCGTTCCGGCGCCGATTACGCCGACCCGGCGGATGGGGCGGCGCAGGGTGTCGGCAGGAATGCCATCGATCTTCGCGGCCTGTCGCTCGGCAAAGAACAGATGGCGCTGAGCCGCAGATTGCGGTCCCGCCATCAGCGTCAGGAATGCCGCCCGTTCGAAGGCGAGACCTTCGGCGAAGGGCAATTCGGTCGCTTTCACGACGCAGGCGATGTTGGCGGCGGGCGCGTCGAGCTCCCTGAAGCGACGGGCGTTCGCCCGCTGGAACGCCGCAACGGCATCGGGGTCGCTGTCCGCCTTCTTTTCTGATGCGCGCGGGATCGGTCGCGACGCCTTGATCGCACGCGCATAGGCGATCGCGTCCGCCTCGAGGCTGTCTTCACCCGCGATTGCATCGATCAGCCCCGCCGCCTGCGCCTTAGCGGCCGTCACCGGATCGCCCGTTGCCGTCATCTCCAGCGCCATGGCGACGCCCGCGAGCCGGGGCAGCCGCTGGGTGCCGCCGGCACCCGGCAGTAGGCCGAGCTTGACCTCGGGCGTGCCGATCTTTGCCGAGGACACGGCGATGCGGTAATGGCAGCCGAGCGCCACCTCGCAGCCGCCGCCGAGCGCGGTGCCATGGATCGCCGCGACCACCGGCTTGATCGATGCCTCTATCGCATTGACGAGGTCCGGCAGCGCCGGCGACTGCATCGGCTTGCCGAATTCGGTGATGTCGGCCCCGGCGAAGAAGGTGCGTCCGGCGCAGCGCAGCACCACCGCCGCGACCGCATCGTCGGCGGCCGCCTCATCGATCGCACGCGCGAGCCCGGCGCGGACGGCCGCGCCGAGCGCGTTGACGGGCGGATTGTCGGCGATGATGACGAGGATCTCACCATGGCGTTCGGTGCGGATCGGTGCGGTCATGGTCATACTCCGGCCATCGTCGTCAGGCGCGGCAGGGCCGCACCGGGGGGTAATCAAACGCGCTCGACGGCGAGCGCCAGGCCGAGACCGACGCCGATGCATAGGGTGGCAAGGCCGCGCTTGCCGCCGCTGCGCTCGAGTTCGTGGACGAGTGTCATCGCCAGCCGCGCGCCGGACATGCCGAGCGGGTGGCCGAGCGCGATCGCGCCGCCATGTGCATTCACCTTCTCGCTGTCGTCGGGCAGCTCGAGTGCGCGAAGCACGGCGAGGCTCTGACTCGCAAAGGCCTCGTTGAGCTCGACGGCGTCGAAGTCGTCGATTCCAAGCCCCAGGCGTGCCATCAGCTTGCGCGAAGCCGGCACGGGGCCGATGCCCATCACCCGCGGCTCCACCCCGGCCGAGGCCATGCCGAGGATCCGGGCGCGGGGGGTAAGGCCATGTACCTTTACCGCCTCCTCGCTGGCGACGATCATCGCTGCGGCGCCGTCGTTGATTCCCGAAGCATTGCCCGCGGTCACCGTGCCATCGGGGCCGAACAGCGGCTTGAGCTTGGCGAGCGCCTCCAGTGTGGTGTCGGCGCGCGGATGCTCGTCCACCGCGACCTCGATCGTCTCGCCTTTCTTCCGGCCGGGGATGGTGACGGCAACGATCTCCTCGGCGAAGAAGCCGTTCGCCTGGGCAGCAGCGGCGCGTTGCTGGCTGCGCAGCGCAAAGCCATCCTGGTCAGCGCGGCTGATGCCGTGATCCTCGGCGACGTTCTCGCCTGTACGAGGCATCGTTTCAGTGCCGTAGAGCGCTTCCAGCGCGGGGTTGACGAAGCGCCAGCCCATCGTCGTGTCCTCGAGCTGCTGGGTCCGGCCATACGCACTGTCGGCCTTGCCCATCACGAACGGTGCGCGGGTCATGCTCTCGACGCCGCCGGCCAGCGCCAGCGCCATCTCGCCGGTGCGGATCGCGCGTGCCGCGGCCCCGACCGCCTCCAGCCCCGACGCGCATAGCCGGTTGAGCGTCACGCCGGGCACGGTGTGGGGCAGGCCGGCGAGGAGCAGGCTCATGCGCGCGACGTTGCGATTATCCTCGCCGGACTGATTGGCGCATCCGTAGAATACTTCCTCGATCGCCGCCGGATCGAGGCCTGGGTTGCGGGCAAGCAGCGCCTTCATCGGCAACGCACCGAGATCGTCGGCCCTTACCTTGGCGAGTAGGCCGCCATAGCGGCCGATGGGAGTGCGCACGGCGTCGCAGATGAAGGCTTGGGTCATTTTGGGTCCTGCCGGCCTCACGGGTTACGAAAAAGGAGTGTGGGATTAGTCATCGTAACAGTGCCGAAAGCGTGCCGAAGTGACTAATCCTGAAGCATGTCAGAGAGAAAAGCCGCCATCGACGGCCATCGCCTGGCCGGTAACGTGCGGCGCGCTTGCGAGGAACACGGCAAGCTGCCCCATGTCCTCCGGCGTCTGCGCTTCGCCTTGCGGCAGCAGCGTTGCCTGGTGGCGGGCCCAGGATTCCTCCTCGCTCTCGCCTTCCTGCGCCCAGCGGCCGGAAAGGCCGGTTTCGCCTCGCCACATGCCCGTGCCGACAATACCGGGGCAGAGCGCATTGACGGTGATCCCTTCCGCCGCGACCTCCTTGGCGAAGGCATTGGTAAAGCCGATCACCCCGAACTTGGAGGCTGTGTAGTGTGAGAGGTCGGGGAAACCAACCTTACCGGCGATCGATGAGGTGTTGATGATCCGTCCGAAACGATTCTTGCGCATCAGAGCCAGTTCGGCCTTGCAGCACAGGAACACGCCGCGAAGGTTGATCGCCATCACGTCGTCCCACTGATCGATTGCGAGTTCGCCCACCGAGCCGATGCTGACGATGCCGGCATTGTTCACAGCGATATCGAGTCGGCCGAACTGCTGCTCCACCGCATCGACCATGGCCTGCACGCTATCGGGGTGGCGCACGTCAACGGCGATCGCGCCGCTTCTGCGGCCGATCGCCGCAATCGCCGCGCTGCTCTCCTCCGCAAGGCCGATGTCATAGTCGGCAATCACCACATCGGCGCCGGCGCGGGCGAGACTGGCGGCAATGCCGGCGCCGATGCCGCGTCCGCCGCCGACCAGCAACGCCACCTTGCCTGTGAGATCGAAGCTCGTATCGGTCATGTTGTCTCTCCTGCATGTTTATCGAAGGATCGGTCGTGATCAGGTGACCACCTGGTCGGCAATGAGCGTGGCGATGTCGCTGTCGGAAAGGCCGAGATCGTTGCGCAGCACCTCTTGCGTGTGCTGACCGAGCAGCGGGGGTGGAGCGGCGTAGGCCACCGGCGTGTCGGATAGCTTGATCGGGCTGCCGGTCATCCGGAAGTCAGGGTTCTGCGGGTGCGGAATAGCGACTAGCATGTCGCGTGCAGCGACCTGCGGCTCGGCAAGCGCCTGGGCAATGTCGTTGATCGGGCCGACGGGCACGCCGACTGCTTCGATCTTACTGATCCACGGCGCTACGGGGGCTCGGCGGAAATGGTCCTGCAGGGCGGCACTCACCAGTTCCCGGTGCACCACTCGGTCGCAGTTTCGCTTGAAGCGCGGATCCGAGGCGAGTTCGGGTAGCCCGATGGCTGCGCAGAGTGCGACGAATTGGCTGTCGTTGCCGCAGGCGATGACGAAGCTCCCATCGCTGGCATCGAACACCTGATAGGGAACGATATTGACGTGCGCGTTGCCCTGGCGGGCGGGGGCACGGCCGGTGGCCAGATAGTTCATGGCTTGGTTGCCGAGTGTGGCCACCTGCACGTCGAAAAGTGCCATGTCGCAATGCTGGCCACGCCCACTGGTCTGGCGGGCGATCAACGCTGCCTGTATGGCGATGGTGGCGTACAGACCGGTCATCAGATCGGCGACCGCCACACCGACCTTCTGTGGCCCGCCGCCCGGCCGGCTGTCGCGCTCACCGGTAATGCTCATCAATCCGCCGAGCGCCTGGACGATGAAATCGTAGCCCGGCTCCGCGGCGCGCGGGCCCGTCTGCCCAAAGCCCGTGATCGAGCAATAGATCAGCCGGGGATTAAGCGCGTTGAGATCGGCGTAACCGAGGCCGTATTTGCCCAGTGACCCCGATTTGTAATTTTCGATCAGCACGTCAGCGTTGGCGGCGAGCGTGCGCACGAGCTCTTGGCCGCGCGGATCGGTGATGTCGATCGTTACCGATCGCTTGCCGCGATTGGTAGATTGATAATAGGACGCCTGATCGCTGGGCTCGCCGTCCTCGGTGGCCATATAGGGCGGACCCCAGCCGCGGGTATCGTCTCCGGTCCGCGGGCGTTCTACCTTGACGACATCGGCGCCAAGATCCGCAAGGATCTGTCCACACCATGGCCCGGCAAGCACGCGACTGAGATCGAGGACTCTGACGCCGGCAAGCGCGCCCGTCATTGCGGAGCAATCGGTGGCGTTTGGCGCTTGGCCCTGGTCATGCCAGCTATCCTAGACACAGCTTCCATTCGGCCTTCCTCATCCATCGTTCCGCACAGCGGAATCCTATTCTGCTTTTCTGTGTTAATAAGCGCGGAGGAGCGGAGATGTAAACCCGCGCGATCCCTGCGATTGAAGGGCTCTCAACCACTCGCTTCCACTACGTGACATTGACGGTTCCGCTGTGCGGAACTAGATTTCGCAGGATTGACAGAGTTTTAGGAGCGGCATAACGATGGCATCGAACAAGCAGACGTCGGCTCATCAGGGGCCAAGCGACGTTGCGACTGACATCCCGGCGGCGATCGGGAATCAGCCGATGCTGGAGGATGAGGATGATCGAGATGGTACCAAAGACCGCAACTTCGTTGTCGCTTTAGCCCGCGGCATGGAACTGCTCCGCTGCTTCAGTCGCCAGGAAAGCGTGCTCGGCAATCAGGAGCTCGCTGCCAAAACTGGCCTGCCGAAGGCCACGGTGTCGCGCATGACCTATACGCTGGCGCAGCTCGGCTATCTCAAGAAGCATCCGTTTTCGGGGCGTTACCAGCTCGACGTCGGCGTGCTGGCGTTCGGCTATCAGATGCTGTCGAACCTACCGATCCGCTCGATCGCCAATTCCTTCATGGTCGAGCTCGCGCAGCACGCCCATGCCGCGGTGGCGCTGGCCGCGCGCGATCGGCTGCAGATGGTCTATATCGACGTTGTTCATGGCCAGACCAACCTGACCACACGACGGCAGGTCGGCTATCACATGCCAATCCATCTCACTTCGATCGGGCGGGCGTGCATGGCAGCGATGCCCGATGCGCAACGCGATGGCCTGCTCGATCAGTTGCGAAGCCGTAACGAAGGCGACTGGCTGGAGATACGCCGCGGACTGGAGCGCGCGTTTCGAGACTATGCCGATTTCGGCTATTGCCTCTCGATCGGCGAGTGGGAGCGTGACGTCAACTCGGTGGGCGTGCCCTTCGTCCATCCCGAGTACGGCATCCTCGCCTTCAACTGCGGCGGGCCGAGCTTCGTCCTGCCGCGCGAGAAGCTCGAGGACGATATCGGCCCACGGCTCAAACACATGGTCAGCCAGATGCGCGCGGTCGCCTTGTAGCAGCGTGGCCCGATTTACCGATCACCTTACGGCTGCGGCAAACACAGGATGGCACGATGATCCGTGACGCGGAAATGCTCGATGTTCTACTCGGTTCGATCGGCAGGTTCGTCGATGAGGCGCTGATCCCGCGCGAAATTGAAGTGGCCGAGACCGACACGATTCCTGCCGATGTCGTCGAGCAGATGCGCGAGCTCGGCCTGTTCGGCCTAACCATCCCCGAGGAGTTCGGCGGACTGGGCGTGACGATGGAGGAGGAGGTGCTGATTGCGTTCGAGCTGGGGCGGGCCTCGCCAGCGTTCCGCTCCTACATCGGCACCAACAACGGCATCGGATCGATCGGCATCCTGCTAGACGGGACTGCCGAACAGAAGGCGCATTATCTGCCGCGACTCGCGAGTGGCAAATATCTTAGCGCCTTCTGCCTCACCGAGCCCGACTCCGGCACGGACGCCGCCTCACTCAAGACCAGCGCCGTTCGCGACGGCGACAGCTATGTCCTCAACGGCACCAAGCGTTACATCACCAACGCTCCCCACGCCGGCATCTTCAGCGTGATGGCGCGCACTGATCACAACATCAAGGGGGCGGGCGGCATCAGCGCTTTCATCGTCGAGCGCGATACTCCCGGCTTGACGATAGGGAAGCCCGACAAGAAGATGGGCCAGAAAGGCGCGCATACCAGCGACGTCATTTTCGACAACGTCCGCGTACCGGCTGCCAACCTTATTGGCGGCAAGGAGGGCGTCGGCTTCAAGACCGCGATGAAGGTGCTCGACAAGGGCCGGTTGCATATCGCCGCGATCAGTGTCGCAGCCGCAGAGCGAATGCTCGCCGATACGCTGCGCTACGCGCTTGAACGCAAGCAGTTTGGGCAGCCCATTGCCGAGTTCCAGCTAATCCAGGGCATGCTCGCTGACAGCAAGGCCGAAATCTATGCCGCGCGGTGCATGGTGCTTGATGCCGCGCGCGAGCGTGACGGTGGCCAAGATGTCGTGACTAAAGCCTCTTGCGCCAAGTTGTTCGCCACCGAGATGTGCGGTCGGGTCGCGGACCGGTGTGTCCAGATCCACGGCGGTGCCGGCTACATCAGTGAGTACAGCATCGAGCGGTTCTTCCGCGATGTGCGGCTGTTCCGGATCTACGAGGGCACCAGCCAAATCCAGCAGGTTATCATCGCACGCAACATGGTGCGGGATTTCAGGGCCAACGCATGGTGACCAAGCTGTCTCGAAGCGGCTGCTAGCTCGGGCCGAAGCCAACCAAAATAAAGTGGAGAGTAGGATGACCGGAAACAATGCAGGCGACAGCACAGCAGCCGCGACCAACCTCGACGCAGCGGTGATCGGCGCCGGGTTTGCGGGTCTTTATGCGCTCAAGAAGCTGCGTGACGAACTAGGCCTCGACACGCTCGCCTTCGACAAGGCGGGCGGGGTCGGCGGCACCTGGTATTGGAACCGCTACCCCGGCGCGCTGTCCGATTCAGAATCCCATGTGTACTGTTATTCGTGGGACGATGAACTGCTGCGGACGTGGCCGCATAAGAGCAAATATGTGCCGCAGCCGGAAATCCTCAAGTACCTCGAGCATGTTGCCGAGCGTCACGACCTGTACAAGGATATCCGGCTCAACACCGGCATCACTTCGGCCGTATTCGACGAGGACGCAGCGCGCTGGCAGCTGACCACCGACGATGGCCAGACCTATTCCGCTAAATATCTGGTGACCGCCGTCGGGCTTCTCGCCGCAACCAACATCCCCAAGATCGAGGGCATGGATCGGTTCAAGGGCAAGATCTATCACACGTCGCGCTGGCCGAGCGACGCCGGCATCGAGGGCAAACGCGTCGGCGTGATCGGCACCGGATCCACCGGCGTGCAGTTCATCACTGCGACCGCTCCCGTGGTCAACCACCTTACCGTCTTCCAGCGCTCGCCGCAATATTCCGTGCCGGTCGGCAATGGGCCGCTGTCCGAGGCCGAGCTTGAGGAAATAAGGCGTGATTACCCGAAGATCTGGGAAGGGGTGCGCAAGTCGGCACTCGCCTTCGGCTTCGAGGAAAGCACCCGACCGCTTGCCAGCGTGTCGGACGAAGAGCGCGAGCGCATCTTCGACAAGGCCTGGGCCAAGGGCGGCGGCTTCCGCTTCATGTTCGAAACCTTCGGCGACATCGCCACGGACGAAGCAGCGAACAAGGCGGCGCAGGATTATATCCGCCGCAAGATCGACCAGATCGTCAACGATCCGGAAACGGCGCGCAAGCTTAAGCCCAACGATCTCCACGCCAAGCGCCCGCTGTGCGACAGCGGCTATTATCAGACGTTCAATCGCGACAACGTGTCGCTAGTCCATATCGGGGAGAACCCGATCGTGGAGATGACTGAGAACGGCATCCGCACCGCCGACGGGGTGGAGCATGAACTCGACATCCTGGTGTTCGCCACAGGCTTCGACGCAGTCGACGGCAATTACAAGCGCATGGATCTGCGCGGCCGCGGCGGCCTGCAGATGCGCGATCACTGGAGCGAGGGGCCGGCCGCCTACCTCTCGATCGGTACGGTTGGCTTTCCCAACATGTTCATGGTGCTTGGCCCCAACGGGCCGTTTACGAACCTACCGCCCTCGATCGAGGCCGAGGTCGAATGGATTTCCGATGCCATCGGCTACATGGAGCGCAACCACGTCGCGACCATCGAGGCGACCCCGCAGGCGGAAGCCGAATGGGTGCGCACTTGCGAGGAGATCGCTAGCCAGACGCTGTTCCCCAAAGCCGACTCGTGGATTTTTGGCACGAACATCCCGGGTAAGAAGAAGACAATTTACTTCTACATGGGCGGTCTTGGCGCGTTCCGCGACACGCTCGCGGCGGTGGCGAACGACGACTATCGCGGCTTCACGCTCGAGAGGGAGCTGGTGAACGCAACCACCGGTTAAACGACAAACTCGGCAACTCGCCGAGCGGCGGACGTCAGCGCCCCAAGAAGACCGCAAGCAGGAATATCTCCAGGTAGGCGTCTATCAGGTCAATCAGCGAAACGTGGATCCGACCAACGGCTTCCGGCTAGCGCTCTCGAGCGGAAGCGGGGTGCTGGTGCCAATTGAGGCGGCGTGGACGCCGGTGCTGGGCGGCGACCGTCCGGGCTATCACAAGATCGGCGGGTGGATCGAGACGTCGCGGGCGCAAGATCTGGTGCGAGACGATGCCGGGCAACTGACGATCGTTTCAGGCCAGCCGGGGCAGAGCTTCCGTGGGCGGCATGGTGTCTATTTCGAGATGTCACAGCAGCTTACGGCGTCGCCGGAAGGTCTGGACCGCAAGGGCTTGTCCATGTTCTTCAATTTTACGCAGTTGGATCGGCGATCTAGCCTGATCGACAACCAGACGGCACTCGGTTTCACGCAGACGGGCACCTTCGCCAGCCGCCGAAACGACCAGGTCGCGCTGGCGCTGGTGCGCACGCATATCAATGATCGGACGCGCGAGACTGACCGTATCGCGCTGGCCAACGGTTCGATCGATGGTGTGCGCCAAGCCGAATGGATCCTGGAGGCGGATTATCGGCTGGTCGCCACCACAGGCGTCAAGATCGTGCTGGACGTGCAGTTTGGCTTCAACCCGGGCGGCATTTCGGAACGCCGCAACGTGGTGGCTCTCGGCATGAAGAGTTCGGTCTCATTCTGATCCGCGGCGGCGAAACTACATCGGACAAGGAGAAGACGATGAGCAAGGTAATAGGCAAAACCGTTTTCGTGACTGGCGCCGCGCAGGGGATCGGCGAGGCTATTGCGTTCCGGCTCGCGGCCGACGGCTTCGCGGTAGCCTGTGCAGACATGAACGTAGGCGCAGCGGAAGCAGTGGCGGCGAGGCTGGAAGCTTCAGGCGCCAGCGCGTGCGCCATTGCCGTCGACGTCGCAGACCGTCAGTCGGTGTTCGCGGCGGTTGAACAGGCGGCCGATCGGTTCGGCGGGTTGGACGTGCTCATCAACAACGCTGGCGTGGCGCCGATCACCCCGATCGAGGGGATCGACTATGATCTGTATCGCCGCGCTTTCGATATCAACGTCGGCGGCGTGCTATGGGGCATCCAAGCCGCAACCAAGAGCTTTAAGCAGCTCGGGCACGGCGGCAAGATCATCAACGCCTGCTCGCAGGCTGGGCAGGTCGGCAACCCGGATCTGGCGGTCTATTGCGGTACCAAGTTCGCGGTGCGGGGCATCACCCAGACGGCAGCGCGTGATCTGGCGCATCTCGGAATCACCGTAAATGCTTATTGCCCCGGCATCGTCGATACACCGATGATGCAGAAGGTGGCGAGCGATCTCGCGACCAACAACGGCCAGCCGTTTGAATGGGGCATGGAGCAGTTTGCCAAGAACATAACGTTGAAGCGCGTGTCCAAGCCCGCCGACGTCGCTGCCTGCGTGTCGTTCCTTGCTGGGCCAGACTCCGATTACATGACCGGACAGGCGGTGATCATCGACGGCGGCATGGTATTCAACTGATCTCGCATGGGGCCGCCGGCAGGCAGTTAGCCTGCTGGGGGCAGCGACTGGGAAGATGCGCTTCAATCCTATCTCAACAGCCGCGTCGTCGGTCGACCCACATCAGGTTTGTCTAAGCCGCCCCTCTTCCTGCCGCACGACCGCTACATTTCGGAGTTTCACCATGGCCTACATCGACACACAGCTCTTCATCGGCGGCACGTGGCAGGATGCCCGCGACGGCGGATCCCTAGCCGTGATGAACCCGGCGACGGGAGAAGAGATCGGACGGGTTGCGTGCGCAAGGCAGGCTGACCTCGACGCGGCGCTCGATGCAGCCGACCGCGGTTTCAAGCTGTGGCGCGATCACACTCCCGCCGAGCGCAGCCGGATCATGCGCAAGGCTGCCGATCTGCTGCGCGAACGGGCTGATCGCATAGCTGAACTCATGACCTTGGAACAGGGTAAGCCGCTGGCGGAAGCCCGCGGCGAAACGATTGCTGCCGCGGGAATGATCGACTGGTTCGCGGAAGAAGGCTTTCGGATCTATGGGCGGCTGGTGCCCCACCGGTCCACGCCGTCAACGCGGCAGATGGTGTTGAAGGATCCGGTCGGCCCGGTGGCAGCGTTCACGCCGTGGAACTTTCCAATCAACCAGATCGTGCGCAAGATCGGTGCAGGCCTCGCGGCAGGCTGCTCGATCATCGTCAAGGCGCCGCAGGAAACGCCTGCGAGCCCCGCCGCCTTGATCAGGGCGTTTCATGATGCTGGGCTGCCCGAGGGCGTGCTCGGACTCGTATTTGGCGACCCGGCAGAGATTTCGCGATATCTCATCGCCAGCCCTATCATCCGGAAGATCACCTTCACGGGCTCGACGCCGGTCGGCAAGCTACTAGCTGGCATGGCCGGACAGCACATGAAACGGGTTTCGATGGAACTCGGCGGGCATGCGCCCGTGATTGTCTGCGAAGATGCCGATGTCGCATTGGCGGTGAAGAGCATCGGGGGCGCCAAGTTCCGCAACGCCGGGCAGGTCTGCATCGCCCCGACCCGCTTCCTCGTCCACAACAGCGTCAAGCACGCCTTCGCAGAAGAGCTAGCCGATCTGGCGCGCGGCATCGTGGTCGGCGACGGGATGGCCAAGGACACGCAGATGGGGCCGCTCGTGAACGCGCGCCGAGTGGCGGCGATGGCTGAATTTCAGGAGGATGCGATCAGCAAGGGCGCCATCTTGCTGGCTGGCGGCGGCCCGATCGGCGAAGCGGGTCATTTCTGGTCACCCACCGTATTGACCGACGTGCCGCTCAATGCGCACCTCTTCAACGATGAGCCATTCGGTCCTGTCGCTGGTATCCGCGGCTTTGATGCGTTGGAGGAGGCGATTGCGGAGGCAAATCGCTTGTCATTCGGTCTGGCAGGATATGCATTCACCCAATCTCTCACCAATGCCGATCTACTCACCCGCAAGGTTGAAGTTGGCATGCTGTGGATAAACACTCCCGCCGCAACTTCGGCCGAGCTGCCGTTTGGAGGGATGAAAGACTCTGGTTACGGCACGGAAGGTGGGCCTGAGGCATTGGAAAGTTATCTCAACACCCGCGCGGTGGTGATCGCAAACGCATAATTGATGCCCGGGTCGGCGGTCAATGTAACGGATGCCGCGCCGGCAACAGTCGACGATTGCCCGATCAGCTAAGACCGATGCGATCCGCACAATTCTTTTGGAGTAGAGCATGAAGGTGCTGGTACCGGTCAAGCGCGTGCTTGATCATAATGTGAAGCCTCGCGTGAAGGCAGATGGGACGGGGGTCGACCTCGCCAACGTCAAGATGAGCATGAACCCGTTCGACGAGATCGCCGTCGAAGAGGCGATCCGCTTTAAGGACAAGGGCGTCACCGAGATCGTCGTCGTGTCGATCGGCGAACCCAAGGCGCAGGAGACGCTGCGCACCGCGCTGGCGATGGGCGCCGATCGCGCCATCCTCGTCACCGCGGACCAGAAGGTCGAGCCGCTGGGCGTCGCCAAGATCCTGGCCAAGATCGTCGAGGAGGAGCAGCCCGATCTCGTCATCCTTGGCAAGCAGGCGATCGACGACGACAACAACCAGACGGGGCAGATGCTTGCCGGCCTGCTCGGCTGGGGCCAGGGCACCTTCGCGTCCAAGGTCGAGCTGACCGCGGACACGGTGACGGTAACCCGCGAGGTGGACGGCGGTCTCGAGACCGATTCGTTCAAGCTCCCCGCGATCGTCACTACCGATCTGCGCCTCAACGAGCCGCGCTATGCGTCGTTGCCCAACATCATGAAGGCCAAGTCCAAGCCGCTCGCCACCAAGACGCCCGCCGATTACGGCGTCGATGTCACACCGCGGATCACGACCCTCAAGGTGGTCGAGCCCGGCAAGCGCTCGGCCGGCATCAAGGTCGCCGATGTCGACGAACTCGTGATGAAGCTGCATGCCATGGGGATTGCCAAGTGAAGACTCTCGTCTGGGTCGAGCATGACGGTCAGGCCGTCAAGGATGCCACGCTGTCGGCCATCACCGCCGCGGCCAAGCTCGGCGAGGTCCATCTCGTCGTCGCCGGCCAGGGTGTCGCCGCGGTGGCGGAAGCGGCGACCAAAATCGCCGGCGTCGGCAAGGTCCACGTCGCCGACGACGCGGCCTATGCGCATGCGCTCGCCGAGAATGTCGCACCGCTGATCGTCGAGCTGATGGGTCATCACGACGCCTTCGTCGCGCCGTCCACCACCCACGGCAAGAACATCGCGCCGCGCGTTGCCGCGCTGCTCGACGTCATGCAGATCTCCGACATCCTGTCGGTCGAGAGCGAAGACACCTTCACCCGGCCGATCTACGCGGGCAACGCGATCGCGACGGTGCAGTCGTCGGACGCCAAGAAGGTGATCACCGTTCGCGGCACTGCCTTCGGGAAGGCGGCGACTGAGGGTGGCAGCGGAACGGCGGAGGCCGTGGCGTCGACCGGCGACAAGGGCCTGTCGAGCTTCACGGGCGCCGAGATCGCCGAGAATGCCCGCCCCGAGCTGACCTCGGCGAAGATCATCGTCTCCGGCGGCCGCGCGTTGCAGAATGGCGAGAACTTCACCAAGCTGATCGAGCCGCTTGCCGACAAGCTTGGTGCGGGCGTCGGGGCCAGCCGCGCCGCGGTCGATGCCGGCTATGTGCCCAACGACTATCAGGTCGGGCAAACCGGCAAGATCGTCGCCCCCAAGGTTTATATCGCGGTCGGCATCTCCGGCGCGATCCAGCATCTCGCCGGTATGAAGGATTCGAAGGTCATTATCGCCATCAACAAGGATGAGGATGCCCCGATCTTCCAGGTCGCGGATATCGGCCTGGTCGGCGACCTGTTCACGCTGCTGCCGGAACTGACCGAGAAGCTGTGATGGGGCGCGGTGGCAACCGGCGGTGCCGGGTGATTTCGCCCGTCCGCGATTAGTTCGTTTTAACGACGCGAGCCGGCCGCTGACGTGCCCCCCTGAAACTCCGCCAGTTCGAGCTAGAGTCCGCCTTCGTGAGGAGACGGATGTGAAGAAGAGCAGGTTCAGCGAGGAGCAGATCATCGCGGTGCTGCGCGAGCAGGACGGCGCGATGAAGACCGCCGACGTATGCCGCAAACGGGATCAGCAGCGCGACGCTGTAGGCCTGAAGGCGAAGTATGGCGGCATGGACGTGTCGCAAGCACGCAAGCTGAAGGTGCTGGAGGACGAGAACGCCCGGCTGAAGCGGCTGCTGCTGACGCGAGGGTCGACAACGCCGTGCTCAAGGAGACTGCCGCAAAAAACTGGTAGGGCCTGCCGTTCAGCGGAAGGCTGTTGAGCATGCTCGGCAGCTGTTCGGCATCAGCGAGCGTCGGGCCTGTACCATCTTCAGCGTGGATCGGACGTCGATGCGCTACGCGCACCGGCGATCTGATGATGGCGACCTGCGGTCGCGGCTGCGGGAAATCGCGGCTGAGCGTCGCCGCTTCGGATACCCGCGGCTAGGGATCATGCTGGCTCGCGAGGGCCTGGTCACCAACCACAAGAAGCTGCTGCGGCTGTACCGCGAGGAGAACCTGCGCGTGCGGCGCCGGCGCGGTCGCAAGCGAGCCATGGGCACCCGGGCGCCCATGACGCTGCCCCAAGGACCGAACCAGCGCTGGAGCCTGGACTTCGTCAGAGCACGTCAAGCGCTGTTGACGGCTGTGACCCACGGCGGTAGCGACCTGGGTAGACGGGCAGCATAAGTTTGCTCGCGTAAGCGTTAACGTCAACCAACGCACTACGACGAAGATGCCCCCGGGCTTCTTGCTGGGTCAGGTTGACTATGCACTCATCCGAAACTGCCGTTCGGCTTAATCGTGCCAAGAATCTGTCAATCGGGATTGTTTTGGTCGGCGCCAATCTCCGCGCGCCGATCACCAGCTTAGGTCCGGTGTTGCCGGAGGTACAAGCTGCAATGAAGCTGAGCGGGGCCGAGGCCGGGATGCTCCATGCATTGCCGCTACTCCTGTTTGCGGCGGTGTCGCTAATTGCGCCGTCTGTGGGCCGACGGTACGGCCTGGAACGCGTTCTCGGTGCAGCGATCGCAGCGATTTTCCTCGGCACGTTGCTGCGCTCGGTATGGCTGCCGATCGGGCTGTGGATCGGTACAGTCCTGCTAAGTATGGGCATCGCCTTCGGCAACGTCCTGCTCCCCAGTCTTGTAAAGCGGGACTTTCCTGACCGCGCCGCGGGTCTGATTGGCCTCTATGCCGCGGCGATGGCCGGTGTCGCGGGTGTAGCCGCGGGTGTAGCCGTTCCAATTGCGAGCCTGGCCTTCGCGGATTGGCGTTGGTCGCTCGGTGTGTGGGCCGTTCTCTCGCTGATAACCCTGCTCACTTGGCTGCCGCAGCTAAGATCAATCCGGGCTTCTCTCCCCGTAGCGGTCAAAGAGGTGGCCATCGTCTCACCTTGGCGGCATCCGATTGGATGGCAGGTATCGCTATTCTTCGCGCTTCACTCGCTCGTTTTCTACTCGATCATCGACTGGTTTGCTTCCTACGGTGGCACCTCAGGAGTTTCACCGAAAGCAGCCGGCCTGTACCTCCTTGTGTATCAGGTGGTCGCAGTCGCAACCAACCTCGGCAGCGGGTCGCTGATCCAGCGTCTGCCCGATCAGCGGCTACTAGGCTTCTCGTGCGGTATGTGCCTCTTGGTCAGCACGATTGGGTTGCTCGCACACCCCGCATTGTCTCTGGTCTGGTTGATCGTGGGCGGCCTCGGTGCAGGGGTCGCATTGGTCACAAGTCTGTCACTGTTCGCGCTTCGCACACGTGACCATCATCAGGCGGGTGCTTTGTCCAGTATGGCGCAGTGTATTGGCTACGGAGGCGCGGCAGCCGGACCGCTGCTGATTGGAGTGCTGCGCGATGCAACCGGCGGCTGGACGGTTCCGCTTACGCTGCTGATCGTCGCAAGTGCGCTCGTGATCGTGTTCGCAACGCTGTCAGGGCGCAAACGGGTTATGTGAGGATCTACAGAACATCGTGCACGAGCTGAAGGGCAGGAGTGTGGCTCTGAAAGCGACCGAGTAGCCAATAGATACCTCAAAAGCAGCAGGCAAGGCTTCCCTGGACACGTTGTGTCTTCGCCAAATTTGACACGATTGCGCGCTAGGAACGCCAAGCTGAGGGCATTCAGGCCTTTAAGGCTAGGGGAGTGTATAAGCGCGGGAAGGCACGCATTGATCCGGAAGTGATGCGGAAGCTCACGGCTCAGTGGATGCGGACATCGCGCGCCGCGCGCCAACTCGCCATCCTCACGCGGTACAGCATAACGCCCCGTGCCGAGCAAGGCGGAAGCGCCTTAGGCTTGTCGCGTGATAGGAGAGTGCGGCTGATGCCGATCCGGCTCGAGCACGCCTCCCTCTATTCGCATTGATCTATTGTCGTACTCTATAGATTCATAGGCGGCTTAGCTTGGTGCGGGCGTTCCGGCGAGAGCATCCGTTCCGTCGTGGTCTTTTGAACCCGTTCTTCAAGGAAGCTTGCATGAGAGTCATGATACGATGACCTATCCTCGAGCGTCAGGATAGGCACCTAAGATCCGGACGCATCGGTCCGTTCGATGCGGCACTCGGAGCGTCCGGCATCGATACTGAAGCGACCTCCGATCGCACGACGGCGCAGCGGACCGGAAGATCAGGATTGCGGAGCGGGCGTTGTGGCCCTTTCGCCCGCACCATCACGGGCAGGCGGCTTACCGCGCCCGATGATAGCGTCCGCGCCGGGAGGGTAGATAGGGAGGAGACCGCCTGATCGCCAAACTCTACCAGCTCCTTGCCGTCGAGGGTGAGCGGCGCCCAATTTGGTAGGCCGGCACCGTTCGGGTTGGCATGCTTGATGAAATTCTCGATCGCGCCGCCGAACTGGAGAACGACGTGCCGGACGACCGCGGTGAAGCCGCGTTCCGGGGCCTTGTCGAGCGTGTCGAACATGTAAGGCAGCTCGGAGGTGTGGAACGCGCCGTATCGTGAAGAATTTGGCCCCGGCTCGACATGGCTGAAGCGATAGACATAGACCGGGCTGCGCGCGATGCGCTCTTCCACCCACCGAGGGAGCGGCCCGAATTCGAAGCGGTCGCCCGCCTCCCGCGCGGCGGAATGACGGGCCTCCGTCACGGTGGCGCCGGGATAGAAGCGCAGGAAAGTGTCGGCATCCGCACCATAGCGACGCCGCACGTCCGCGCTCCAACCAGCCGGATCCACCTTCGGGCTTGGTGCGAAAAGATCGTTGAGCGTGTAGCCCATCATGAGCGGTACATCGCTGGCGATCGCGCGCGACGTCGTCCCGTGCGGAATGACCGCTCCGTCCGTGACGATGTTCCCGTACGGTGCTGCGCCGTCGAGGTGGGCCGCCGGCAGGGCGCGGGCCTGCTGCAGGGTCCTGACGTTCCACTTGGCGAACAAGCTGGTGCCACGCTCCTCGCCCTCTGCGAGGGGTCGATAGTCACCCAGATCGGGGGTGCTGAGCGCAATGGCGGCGCGGAACAATCCCTTCGCCTGCGGAGAGGCCAGCAATGCCATCACCGACCATGCGCCTGCGGACTGGCCGGCGAGGGTCACCTTCGACGGATCGCCGCCGAACGCCGCGACGTTGCTCTTCACCCAGCGAAGCGCCGCTAACTGGTCCTGCAGCCCGTAATTGCCCGACCCGCCGCTCTGCTCCGCGCTGAGCTCACGATGCGCGAGGAAGCCAAGCTCGCCCAGCCGGTAGTTGATCGTCACCACGACCATGCCGCGGCGCGCCAGATTGGCGCCGTCGTAGATCGGCACGGAGGAGCTGCCGCTGGTGAAGCCGCCACCGTGAATGAAGAACAGGACCGGCAGCCGCGCGCCGGTGCGCGCCTTCGCTTCGGTAACCGGAGTCCAGACGTTGACGATGAGGCAGTTCTCGTTCGTGCCAAGCGCGGGAGGAGGAAGATATTCCATGGTCCATGCCATCATCGGTGCGTCGCTGAGCTGCTGAGGGCAGCTCGGCCCGAACTGGTCCGCCGCAAGAATCCCGCGATGCCGGGGTGCAGCCACGGGAGGGTACCAGCGTCGAGCGCCAGTCGGCGCCGCAGCATAGGGCATACCCAGGAAGCGAAGCAGGTCGCCATCCGGCGTACCCGCGAACGTCCCCTGGCGCAGTGTCACAGTCCGGTTTGCACCGGGCCGGGCAGCCGCAGCCGAAGCGAGCGCACCAGCAATGACGACCGACGCCAGGACCCGGAAGTTCAAGGCCGACGCTCCTTGTTTACCGAGGCGATGAGAGAAACCCAGTCGGCGAAGCGGGACATGAAGGTGCTCAGGAACGCTTCCGTGTCCGGCGCCGATACGGCGCCATCGTCACCGAACAGCGTCGCGGCATGTCCGATGTACGCTTCCGGCTGCTGAAGCACGGGCATGTCAAGGAACACGAGGCTCTGGCGCAGATGGTGATTGGCGCCGAATGCCGACAGGCCGCCGGGAGATACGGAGACCACGGCTGCCGGCTTCCCCGCCCACGCGCTTGCCCCATAGGGTCGCGAACCGACGTCGATCGCGTTCTTCAGCGGCGCAGGTACGGAGCGGTTGTACTCGGGGGTGACGAACAGGACACCGTCAGCAGGCTTGAGTGCATCGCGAAATGCTGCCCAGGGCGCGGTATCGGCCTGACCTTCGCGGTCGGGGTTGTACAACGGCAGATCGCCGATCGGCACGATAGTCAAATCGAGCGTTTCAGGCGCAAGCCGCGACAGCGCGAGAGCCCCGCGGTGACTTATGCCATCTGCGCGAAGGCTTCCGACGACCACGGCGATCGAGAGTGGCTTGTTCATCAGGTCGGGCGTCCTTGATTGTCGGTCCGGCTTCTGGGGCGACGTCAGTCGTCCTCTTCACCGTCGATCGGGACGGAGAGCTTCTGTCCCGGGACCGCCGCGTATGTGACGATCACCACGGCCGGTTCGTTGCCGGTCACGCCGCGATGGACGTTGCCGACCGATTCCGCGAAGGCTTCGCCGGCGCGGTAGGTAGCCTTGCGCCCGGTGTCGCGCTCCTCGACCGTGAGATGGCCCGACAAGATATAGGCCGCGTTGGGCATCGCGTGGGTGTGCCAGGGCAAGGATGAATGCGCCGGAATGGTGATCCGCACGGTCGTCAGCTGCGGCTGGCCTTGCGGATAGGCGATGTAGGGTACGTCGTTCCACGACGCCGTGCGCTGGAGCAGGATCTTGGTCTCGCTGCGTCCGCCTGTTCGGGCGAGGGCCGCGGTGACGCCTGCCGCGGCGAGTGCGACCGCGGACCAGAATAGGAGGCGTCTCATTGGTGGGTATCTCCAGTTTGCCCAGTGACCACCACGATCTTGCCGGCCGCGGCGTTGTTTTCCATCAGGCGGTGCGCGTCGATGATCCGATCGAGCGGGAACACTCGACCGATGCGAACCGGCAGCGATCCATCGGCCGCCTTGTCGATGAGGTCCTGGAACGGCATCGCATGGAAATCCTCCACGCCGCCGGAATAGGTGGAGGCTGTGTGAAAACGTGCTGATGTGGTAGAGTTCTGGCGCTGATGGAGGTGCTGGGATGAGCCGTTTCATCGAGGGGAGCGACCGGCGGGAAAGGCTGCTGCTGCCGGACTGCATCGACGATTATGTAGGCGCGGACAGCCCGGTTCGGGTGGTCGACATGTTCGTGGACGAGTTGGACTTGAGCGAGCTGGGCTTTGGCGCAGCAGCCGCGACGGGGCGACCGGGTTATCATCCGGCGACCATGCTCAAGCTCTACGTCTACGGTTACCTCAACCAGGTGCAGTCGAGCCGGCGGCTGGAGCGCGAGGCGGGTCGCAACGTCGAATGCATGTGGCTCACAGGCAAGCTCGCGCCTGACTTCAAGACCATCGCCGACTTCCGCCGCGATCATGGTGCGGCGATACAGGCGGCATGCCGGCGCTTTGTCCTGGTCTGCCGCAACCTGGGTCTCATCGCGGGCGGCACGGTGGCGGTGGATGGCAGTCGGCTGCGGGCGGTGAATGCGCGCGACCGGAACTTCACGCCTGTCACGATCCGGCGCCGGATGGAACAGGTCGATGCCAGCATCCAGCGCTATCTTGGCATGCTCGACACTGCCGACCGGCAGGAGGGCGAGGCGTCCGGGTTGCGCACCGCGCGGCTGACGACGCGGCTGGATGCCTTGCGCCGGCAGATGCGCGACCTGGAAGCCATGGAGCAGGCAGTCGTGGCCGCGCCCGACCGGCAGATCTCGCTGACCGACCCGGACGCGCGCGCAATGGCATCGGCGGGAGGTGGCACAGGCCTTGTCGGCTACAACCTCCAGGCAGCGGTCGACGCGGACACTCACATCGTCGTGGCGCACGAAGTGATCAATCTTGGCCACGACCGCACGTCGCTGGCGAGCATGGGGCAGCAGGCGCGCGACGCGACCGGCGCCGATACGCTCACCGTACTGGCCGATCGCGGGTACTTCTCGGGCCCGGAGGTGCTGGCCTGCGAGAAGGCCGGCGTCGTGGCGATCTGCCCCAAGCCACTGACCTCAGGCGCCAAGGCCGAGGGCCGCTTTGGCAAGCAGGATTTCGTCTACCAACCCGATACCGATACCTATCGCTGCCCCGCCGGCGAAACCCTGACCAGGCGCTTCTCCAGTCTGGAACATGGGCTGACGCTCCATGGCTATGCGACGCCCGCCTGTCGCTTCCGCTGCGCTGCAAAGGCGAACTGCACCGCCGGCATCGAGCGGCGTATCAAGCGATGGGAGCATGAAAAGGTGGTCGAGGCCATGCAGGCCCGGCTCGACCGCTGGCCCGATGCCATGCGCGTGCGACGACGAACGGTGGAGCACGTTTTCGGCACGCTGAAAGACTGGATGGGCCGAAGCCACTTCAAGACACGAAGGCTCGGGAACGTCGCGACCGAGGCCAGCCTCCACATCCTGGCTTACAACATCAAGCGCGCCATCGCCCTCCTCGGCGTGCCAGGGCTCATCGCGGCAATGCAGGGCTGAACGGCCAACCCCGCGCGCGTCGACTCAACCAACGCGCACAGCCGTTTCCACACAGCCTCGGTGGTTAGCGATACCGCGGTGGGGATGACGTCCATCGGCGCGAAATCCGCCAGGGACCAGCGGTCGCCCACCATGCCCGCCATGCACACCACTCCGGGCGCGCAAGTCGAAGCCAGCGAGTCCGCAAGCGTGTTGGTGCCGACAAGCTCGAGCACCTTGTCCGCACCATTGGGCCAGCGCTGTCGCACCGTCGCGGCAATCTCACCTGTATCGAGGAAGAATTGGTCGGCGCCGTTGCCGCGAACGATCTCCTCGCTTGCAGCGTGGCGCGATGTGGCGCCCACTATGGCGCCGTGCGCCTTGGCAATCGCGGCAGCGGCGAGCCCAACCGAGGTCGTGCCGCCGCGGATCAGCAGGCGCTCGCCCTCCTGAAGGCGCAACGCGCGGAACAATGCGCCCCATGCGGTCTGAAGCATTTCCGGTAGAGCGCCCAGGACGTGCCACGGCAGGTCACTGGTGAAGCCACGAACCTGTACGGCGGGCACACAGACATAGTCCGCATAGCCGCCATCAAAGGCGCGACCCATGCCGCCCATCACCGTCGCAACCATCTCTCCCGGGATGAATTGTCCACCCGGTGCTGCGGTGACGGTGCCCACCGCCTCGATCCCGAGGACACGCGGAAAGACCACGCCGGGCGAATGGCCCTGCCGGGTGAACATCTCGGACCGGTTGATCCCGAATGCTTCAACCCGGATCAGGACCTGATCCGCATCGGGCATCGGGATCGGCCGGCGCTCCAAACGGAGGACCTCTGGTCCCCCAGGTTCGCGAACCACCGCCACGCGCATGTCGTCCGACATGGTCCGTCTCCCACGATCAGTTCAGGTAGCGCGCGGACGGAGCCTCGGCGGGTCCGGTCGCGTGCGCGGCGCAGGTGAAGCTGGTACGGCGGTTCGCGTCCCCACCGCGGTATTCGGGCAGCGCGGGATAGGAGCACAGCGGCCGCTCCTGCGCCGGCTGGCCACCGTCGCCCTGATGGCGGGCGATCAGCGTGGACGGTGCGTCGCCGCCCTCGGTCCAGGCGACAAGGGTCATCAGCGCATCGTTTTCGGCCTGCTGCGGCACCCCCGAGGTGAATGGCTGGCCGATGTCGGTCACGCCGGGACCGCCGAAGCAATGACCCATGCCGGGCACCAAGAACAGCCGGGCAAAGGCGGCTGCGTTCTCGCGGCCGCCCGCGCTTGCGACCAGGCGGTCATAATAGTTCGTCACTTCCGCGAAGGGGACGGCGGGATCCGCAAGACCGGTGTAGATGATCATCTTGCCGCCCGCGCGCGCGAAGTCCGAATAGTTGACGCCGTTCGCGTTCAACGTGCCGGCGAGCTGGGCATCGACACGGTCGAGGTCACGATCGAAGTCGAACGAAGCGGGTGCGAACGCATCACCGAGCGCCCAATGGAAGAGATAGAATTGCTGTTCCGGCCAGGTTGCGGGATCTCCCTGCATCACAGGCCCCAGAGGCTGGTCCTCGCTGCCGAGGGTGAGGCCCGCGTAGATGCGTTCGCCGGTGCGCGGGTTGACCGGCCCCGCATACAGTCGCCGCAGCGTGGCGAGCTGCGGTGCGGTCAGGCACGTGTCCGAAACCGCGCCGGTCTTGCAGACAGGCAGGGTGCCAACGTCGAAGCGGCACCGGCGTGGATCAGTGAGAAAGCGATCACCGGGCGCACCGCCGTCCTTGCCGGCGCACGCCGCCAGTACCGAACGGCTGACCAGCGACCATTGTGCGGCCGAGAGCTTGGCGGCAGCGGATGCGTTCAGCGAGGCATAGTTCCACAGGAAGTAGCTGGCGACATGGGTGCGGTTGTTGCCCGGATCGCCGGCCAGCACGCCGTCATAGTCGCTCGGGTAACGCTGCGCGGCGCCGAGCGCCTGCTGGCCGCCGGTCGAGCACCCCTCGAAGTACGAGCGGAAGGAGGAGGTCTTGTAGAAGGCGGCCACCATCGACTTGGCCACGCGCGTCATCTCGTGCGTCGCGCGATGACCGAAGTCGATCCAGCGTTCGGGATGGGCTGCGGTGGCGTTGATGTCGGGCGCCGTGCCGAGGTCGGTGTTGGCGACCGCAAAGCCGCGCTTCAGCCCCTCGACCATGCCCATCTCATAAGCGATCCGCCCTGCGCCGCCGCCATTCCCGGTGCCGAGCAGGCGACCGTTCCAGCCGGCGAGAGGCAGCCAGATTTCGATACCGATGCGGCTGTCGGGTGTCGGCGTGGCGATTGCTTCGACGCGGCAGAACGCCGGCAGCGTCGCGACACGCGCGGCGAGATCGGGCGCGATCGGCGACGGAGGCGCGTCAAAGGCACCGGCTGCGATGGCGCGCGCCGACGTGATCTGTGCCCCCGGCAGGACGTGGCGCGCGAGCATCGCGCAGCTGCCCGTAGTCGAGCGCAGCGTGCTGGTCTCTGCCGCAGCGGGCGTAGCCGTAAGAGTCATGATCGCAGCGCCGAGCGTCGCGCCGATCGCACCCGCAATACGGGTCACCATGGCAGAACCTCATTCTGATAGTCGATGAACGAAAGCCCCGGCGTGCCCCCACGCGCCTTGATCGCATCGGCGATGCCGCGCGCGCTGGTCTCCACCTCGAGCGGCGCCTCGTCGCCGCCCATGTCGGTCTTCACCCAGCCGGGCATGACGACAAGCAACGTCCGGTCGCCGCCGGCACGAACGGCGTAGCTGCGCATCAGCCGGTTGAGCGCTGCCTTGCTCGCGCCGTACAACTCGTAGCTCGGGCCCGGCTCCACAGACACGCTGCCGAGTCCGGACGTGGCGACCGCGATCGTGCCCCCCGAAGCGACATGGTCGTCCAGCTGCTCCACCACCCGCATGGGCGCGAGCGCGTTCGTACGCATCACCCGGTCGAACTCTTCACCGGCGACTTCGCCGATCGGCACGCTGGGATCGTCGCTCACGCCGGCATTGACATAGACGAGGTCCAGCACAGTGCCGTCGAGGCGGTCGGCGAGGGCAACGATGCCCGCATCGTCGGTGACGTCGAGCGCCTCTATGGCAAGCCCATCCCCGGCGAGCGCGGCCAGCGCGGCGGATGAGCCCGGCGTGCGTTCGGTAGCGATGACGCGCCAACCGCGCGATAGATATTCGCGCACCAGGCCGAGGCCGATGCCGCGCGATGCGCCGATGATCAGGGCCGTCGATGTGTTGGTCATATGTTGCTTCTCATGTTTTCGGGGCGGATCGGGTCACCCACCGCATGATGCTTCGGTGACGTGCTTGCCCTTGATGATGTCGGAGTAAACGCGGGCGCTCAGCTTCGGCGTGCGCGCCTGCGTGTCGAAGTCGACGTAGATCATGCCGAACCGGCTGCCGTAGCCGAACAGCCACTCCAGATTGTCGTGGCTCGACCATACGTGATAGCCGCGCACGTCGGCGCCATCCTTCATGGCCGCCTTCATCGCGGCGATGTGATCGACCAGGTAGCGGCAGCGGCCGCGGTCGTTGACCTCGCCGTCTACCAATTTGTCCTCGCCGGGGAAGCCTGCGCCATTCTCGGTGATGAAGACCGGCGGATTGCCGTACTCGGTGCGGATGCGGTCGAGCAGCACCTTGAACTGATCCGGCCGGACGGCGCCGTTGAACGCGGCATAGGTTCCTTCGGGCAGGAACATCTCAGCCGCATAGCGCGTGGTCGCATCGGCCGGGCGGCGGATGAAGAGCGGCGAGTAAAAATTAATGCCGAGATAGTCGAAGCGCGCGGCGGCGATCGCTTCGGCGTCGCCGGGCTGGACGTCGAGGTCGCCGCCCAGCCCCGCTGCGGCCGCGAGCACGTCGGCGGGATAGTGCCCCTTGTACATCGCATCGAGGAACCAGCGGTTCATCACGCCATCCGCGAGCACCGCGGCGTCACGATCGTCGGCGTTCGCGCCTTCTGCGGTGAGTGTCGGAAATAGGGGAACTGCCAGCCCTAGCCGGCCCTGGTAGCCGCGCGAGTCGAAGCTCTTTTTAGCTGCTGCCGATGCGAGCAGCAGGTGATTGAAGGTCCGCAGTGCGCCGGGAAGATCGCTTGCGGAAGGGACAATGGCGAACGTCGGCTCGCCGCCTGCGATGCGGCGCTCCGCCAGCCGCTTCATCGCACGCTCGACGAGTGGCTCGTTGACCAGCACGTAGAGATCGACCTGATCGTGGAAGTTCGCGAACACGACGTCGGCATAGTGGCGGAACCACTCTATCGACTGGCGATTGTCCCACCCACCAGCGCGGGCGAGCGACAATGGCATGTCCCAATGATAGAGGGTCAGCATCGGCTTTATGCCCGCTGCCTTCAGATCCGCGATGAACTGGCGATAATGTGCGATCGCGGCGGGGTTGGCGGGACCCACGCCATCAGGGATGATGCGCGGCCAGGAGATGGAGAAACGATAGCTCGTCAGCCCCATCTCCTTCATCAGCGCAATATCCTTCAGATACTGCGACCGATCGTAGAAGTTGATTGCGACCGCGCCGGACATGCCGGGGCCGGCAAGGCTCAGGTCGTCGAGATAATGATCCCAGACCGACCGCCCCTTCCCGTCTGCGTTGATCGCTCCCTCCACCTGATAGGCCGCCGAGGCCGCCCCCCAGCGGAATGGCTCCCCGGCAGGCTCGGCAGTGGCTGCGGTGCCGAGCATCGCCGACACGGCACCGATGAGGGCAAGCGATCGCCGCATGGTCGCGCTCAGCGCGTGAAGCCGGCGAACGGCGTTAGATATTCGGCGCCGAAGCCGTCGAGCACGGCGCGAATTTCAGGGGTGGTCTCGCCGTAGACGAACAGGCGATCGATCTTGGCCAGCGCCAGGAAGCGCTCGGCGAAGGGGCTGAAGGTCTGCTGCACGTGCGGCAGCAGCCCGCTCGTGCGGTACCGCTCCACGATGTGCACCACAGTGCGGTCGGCGTTGACGACGTATTCGTAGGTCGTCGTGTCCTCTTCCTCCGACGTCGCCTCGACGATCGTGTCAACCAGCGACTTGAAGGCGTCGAAGTTCGCGGGGTCGATCGTCAGGTGATAGATCGAATAGATTTCGTCCTGCACAGGTATCTCCAACAACATCGCGCGACTGCGTCGCGACACCCTATTTACGGTAGCCGCCAGCGCGATAAAGTACCGAACGGGCAATTCTAGGTAGAGCAAAAGGATACCATGACAGAGCATGATCCGTTGGCGGGCGTGTCGGTATTCGTGACCGCCGCGCGCGTCGGCAGCTTCACCCTTGCGGGCGAGCGGCTGGGGATCACCAAGTCGGCGGTGGGCAAGTCGATCGCCCGCCTGGAGGCACGGCTTGGAACCAAGCTGTTTCATCGCACGACCCGACTGACCCGGCTGACGGCGGACGGAGAAGCGTATCTCGCGGCATGCGCCGGCGCGATTGACGACATCGCCGCCGCTCAGGCCGCCCTGTCGTCCACGGGTCGTATCCTCCGCGGCCGGCTGCGGATCGATATGCCGGTGGCGTTCGGTCGGCACACCCTGCTGCCGATCCTGACGGACATCGTGCACCAGCATCCAGGTATAGAGCTCGCCCTCACCTTCACCGACGCAACCAGCGATCTGCTGCAGGAAGATGTCGATCTTGCTATCCGCTTCGGCGAGCTGAAGGACAGCAGTCATCTCGTCGCCCGCCATCTGGTCAATCAGGATCGTGTGATCTGCGCTGCGCCGCGCTATCTCGATCGCAGGGGCCGCCCGACGACGGTCGCCGCCGTGCGCGACCATGATTGTGTGGTTGGCTCGCCCAAGGGTCCACCGCTTGCCTGGGTTGTCCGGGAGGAGGGCCAGGTGCGACGCTTTCTGCCGCCAGCGACTCACCAGATCAGCGACGGCGAAGCGATGGTCGAAGCGGCAGCAGCTGGCCTTGGCCTGTGCCAGGTGCCACGCTCGATGGTGCGATCGCGGTTGGCGGACACGTCACTCGAGGCTGTGCTGACCGATGTATCGACGGTTCCGGTCGAGGTGCATGCCGTCTGGCCGCGCCGCGCCCACCTCAGTCCGCGCGTACGCCACGTCGTCGACCGGCTGATCGTAGAAGCCGGAGCGGGACGGCTGGATTGAGGGCGCGGCGATAGATCGGGAACCGCTAGATCAGGTGTGGGACGACGTCGTCCCGAGCAAGGCGTCGCGCTTGGCTTCCAGTGCGGCAACCACCGCTTGCTGGACGGCGACGATGCGCGGCGCGTGCCGGGTGTCGCGGTGAACGCCCATCCAGATCTCCCGCCGCACCGCTTCGCCCGCTTCGATCCGCATCAGGTCCGGGCACGTCTCGGCGAGGTAGCAGGGAAGATGCCCCAGCCCCAGGCCAGCGGCGACGCCGCTCAGCTGGACCGCGCGGCTGTTGGCCAGGAGTGCAGGTTCGGCCTTGCCGGTGCGCTCGGCGAACCAGCGACCGTCGGGCGTGGCGAGAAGATCGTCCTGTACCCGCACGATGCGATGGCCGGGCGCACCGGCGCTCCAGTCGGGCGATCCGTAGCGGCGGAGGTAATCGGCCGAGGCGAAGACCCCGAACGCCATCTCACCCGCCTTGCGCACGATCGTCTCGTGCGCTTCGAACCGGCCGAGCCGGACCGCCACGTCCGCCTCTCGCCGCGCGAGGCTCAGCGAGCGGTTGTCGGTGAGTAGTTCGACGACGATCCCGGGATGATCGGCATTCAGCGCGGCTAGACCGGGCGTCAGGACGTGAGCGGCAAGCGCGTCCACCGTCGTTACGCGAACCAGCCCAGCCAGGCGCTGGTCTCCGCCGGTCAGCGTCCGCTCCGCGGCAAGCGCCGCGCCGTCCATGTGCTCGACGTCGCCAAGGATCGCGGCGCCGGCGGGCGTCAGGCGATATCCGGTCGGCGTGCGTTCGAGCAGCACGACGCCGGCCCGACCATGAAGATGGTCGAGCCGGCGGCCCATGGTCGTCTGGCTGACCTTCAGGGCGCGCGCCGCGGCCGACAGAGTGCCGTGCCGGGCGATCGCGAGAAAGGTCTTGAGATCGTCCCAGTCGAGCATCAGCCGCGACGCCGCGCGTCCAGGCTCCAGGGGCCCGAGCCGGCCGCGGCGAAATACAGGAAGGCAAAGCAGTAGAGAATGGCCAGCTCTCCGCCGTTCAGCACCGGGAAGGCACCCTGCGGCGCGTGCGCCATGAAATAGGCAACGGCCATCTCGCCGGAAAGGATGAACGAGATCGGGCGGGTGAAGACGCCGAGGAGGACCGCCGCGCCGCCGATCAGTTCGAGGACTCCCGCCAACCCGAATACGCTGAACAGCGGCACCATCCCGGGTTGTGCCCCGGTGGGGAAGCCGAACAGCTTCACCAGGCCGTGGGTGACAAACAGCAGGGCGACGACGATGCGGAGAACCGAAAGCAGTTGCGGCGCAAGGCTCGCGACGGAGCGCGTCGACTCGCGACCGGGGTAGGTAGTGGCCATAGAATCATCCTTCGATCAGAGTGGATTGGAGCAGCGGTGCGGGCGTGGCGACGAGCCAGTCACGGATCGCCGACAGGGTTGGACCGGAGATGGCATGGCCGACCTCGTCAGTCGCGCGCAGCGCGACATGATCACCCGCCGACGCGAGACGGGCAGCGGCATCCTGCGACAGCGAGATCGGCATGATCGGATCGTCTCGATCGTGGACGAGCAGCACCGACGCCGGTCGACCCTCCATCGGGAGAATGGGGGCAGCCAGCCGGCCGGCCACCGCGATCGCACGCCCATGATGCAGCCGCTGCGCGACCATCGCCAGCGTCATGATCGCGCCCTGGCTGAACCCGAGAAGGGTCAGCGCGTGTCGATCGACGCCGCGATCTGCCGCCAGCCGGTCCAGCCGATTGATCAGCCGGGGCAGGGCACCCGCGACCCGCCGCGGCCGGTCGGCCTCCGTGACGCTCGCGATCGAGAACCACTGCCGGCCACTCGGGCCGCGATCGAACGGCTCACAACCGTCGAGTGCGACGACTTCTGCAATCGGCGCCAGCGGCGCCAGCGCTGCCGCAAGATCGCGCGCCGAGGATCCGACGCCATGCAGCGCGACGATGATCGGGCGGCTCATGCCGCGTCGCCGAAGGAATAGGCATCCATCCGCAGGATCGCATGGGTGGTGCTGCGATGCAGATGATGCGCCTCGCCGCTGCCGCCGGCGCCCAGCGCCACGTAAAGCGGCAGAAGATGCTCTTCGGTCGGGTGATTGCGCGCTGCATGCGGGGCGAGCTGGCGGTAGGCGAGCAGATCCTCGGTGCGACCCGCTTCGATCCGGTCGTCCATCCAGTCGGCGAACTGGTCGACCCATTCGGGTGCTGGCGCGTGGAGAGCATTGTAATACTGGCGGAAGCTGGACAGGTCGTGCGTGAAGCTACCCGATCCGATGATCAGGACACCGCTCCGGCGCAGCGGCGCGAGAAGCTGACCCAGGCGATAATGGTAATCCGGACCGAGCCGCGGCTGCACCGACAATTGTACCACGGGGATGTCGGCCGCAGGATAGATCAGGCGCAGCGGGACCCAGGCGCCATGATCGAGCCCGCGACCGCTCTCCCGCACGACATCAAGGCCGCCGCCCTCGAGCAGCGCCGCGACATCGTCCGCCAGCGAGGCGCTGCCCGGCGCCGGGTAACGGATCGCATACAGTTCAGCGGGGAAACCGTGAAAGTCGTGGATCGTCGGATTCACCGCATCCACCGACAGATGGGGCGCCTCTGTTTCCCAATGCGCGGAAACGACGAGGATGGCGCGCGGCCGCTCCAGCGAGCTGGCCAACTGCTCCAGAAAGGAGCGAGCCGGCGCGTCGCTTAGGGCGAAGGTGGGTGCGCCGTGGGAGACGAAGAGGGCAGGTAGCATGAGAACACCTCGTTGCGATGACGAGGATATGCGCGCTGCGAACCGCTTTAGAAATACGCCGTTTCCAGTTTCCTGCTATGCGTTTTCGCAGAGGCCCTGCCAGTCGTTCGATCGATCAGGACGGGCGGAATGCTTCGTTCAAACGTCCGAGGAGCTGCGCCAGATTCGTGCGATCCGTCTCTGTCCAGCCGGCGAACGCTTCCGCCCAAAGCGCTGACAACGTTTCCTCCGCGTCGCATACCAGCTTCGTTCCGCCCGGTGTGATCGCGACGTCGACGACGCGGCGGTCGATCGTGCTGCGGCTGCGCTGGACAAGGTCGCGCTGTTCAAGCCGGTCGAGCAGCCGGGTAACGGCGCCTGGATCCATCTCCAGTTCGTCGCTGATGTCGCGGACGCAGACTCTCTGTCGCTGCGCGATCAGCTTCAAGGCGAGCCATTGCGAGAGGTTGATTCCGGCGCTCTGAAGCCGGTGCTCAGCCGCATCCGCCATCGCGCGGAAGGTCGATCGAAGCAGCGTACCGGGGTGCGGGGGAGCGAAAAAGGTCGTCGCGTCACCAGCCTGTGGGTCTGTCATCTCGCGTCCCGTTCAGCTCGATGGCGGCGGCGCGTGGCGGGCCGTCACGGGATTGGGTGGAGTGGAACGCAGGAGCGCTGTCAGCGCGAGGCACAGCAGCGCGATGCCGAAGCAGAAACGATAGGCATCGGCAAAAGCGAGCACGTTTGCTTCGCGGCGGACGATGGCTGCGATGCCCCCGGGCGACACATCGAGCGCCGCCAGTCGCGGCGCGTCGAGATACCCGCCGAGAAGCGCCGAGTGGATCGCCTCTCGCTTGCGAAGCAACGTGGCGATCACTGCGCCGGCCAGCTCGGGACCGAGGACGCGTGGGATCTGGATGTACGCGACCATGGCGACGATCTCGTCCCGATGCGCGTTGGCGATGGTCATCGCGACGAGCGCCAGAAAGACCATGCCGTTGCCCAGGCCGAGCGCAATCGTCGCCGGCGTGAAGTCTTCCGCTCGCCACACATGCGTGATGCGGCTGCCAAGCCAGCAACCGAGCAGGATGGCGAGCAGCCCGAGCACCACCGGCACGCGCGGGTCGGTGCGGCGCAGCAGCCAGATGCACAGCGGTACCGCCAGCAACTGCACCGCGCTGACCCACCAGAGCGCATGCGCGGTCTGTTCCGGCTTGAGCTGTGCCATGGTCCCGAGGAAGTTGGGTATCAGGAGCGCGGTTGCGACGCTCATGATGCCGTACAAGGTGACGATCGCCAGAGGTATGGCGATGTTCCGGCGTGCCAGTGCGCGCGGATGTGCGAACGGCAACGGCGAGACATGCTGCCATGCGATCGCCGCGACGACCAGCATGATGCCGCTGATCAGCGGGACGACGACGGTACCGGACTGCAGCCAGTCGAGCCGATTGCCATGATCGAGCGCGACGTAGATCAGCGTTAGCCCGACGCAGAACAATGCGATCTCGCCCTTGTTGGTGCGGCGCCAGAGGTCGACGTTCACCGGACGCTCGGGCAGGCTGAACAGGATCAACAGCACGAGCACGACGGCGCTGGCGGAGGCCTGCCAGTAGATTGCGGGCCACCAGCCGCCCTCGACATAGAAGCCGGTCAACGGCACGCCTAGGTGCAGCGCCAGCGTCAGGCGAACCGTATAGACGCCTAGCGCGATCAGCCACCATCGCGGATGAAGGTTGGCGAACACAGTGGCGAGCGTCGCTGGGATGAAGCAGCCGAGCAGCAGCCCATCAAGGCCATGAAGCAAGAACAGCATCGGCGTGCCGACCGCGAGCGGGGTCAAGGCAGAAGTGATGGCGAAGCCCATGCCCGAGATCAGCAGCACTCGCCGGGAGCCGAACGTCACTACCGCAAGCGGGATGGCCGGCGCGATCAGCAGCTGCGGCGCGTTGAAGACGGTGTTCAGCCAGGCCCCCTCATCCACGCTGAGCCCGAAGGTGCCGCGCAGATCGCCGAGCGCGACCGCGAAGGACCGGGTGAACGCGCTCGTCATGACCGCCCCAAGCAGGACCGCCACGACCGCGCCGATCGGCCGCGCCGAGATCGTCCCACGTAGCGCATTCCGCAACAAGCCGGCGGCATGCGCCATCAGGCGCCGCGCTCGGTATCGATGTGCGTCGTCACCGACAGGCCCGCCCGCAGCCGAGCGACGAGCGGCTGGCCTGCGTCGAGATCGATCCGCACGGGCACGCGCTGAGTGACCTTAGTAAAATTTCCGGTCGCGTTGTCGGCCGGCAGAGTCGTGAAGGTCGCGCCGCTTGCCGGCGCAAGGCGAGACACGCGGCCCCGAACGGCTTCGCCGGGAAAGCTGTCGACTTCGATCGTCACGATCTGCCCGGGACGAACACGGGCGAGCTGCGTCTCCTTATAGTTCGCGACCACGTATGGGGGGGAGCGCGGCACGAAATTGACCACCGCCGCGCCCGGGTTCACCAGGCTGCCCGGCTGAACCATGCGGCCCCCGACCGCGCCATCTGCCGGCGCGACGATGCGCGTGTACGACAGGGCGATGCGCGCGGTCTCGAGGGCAGCCTGTGCAGCGAGGACGTCCGCTTCGCGTTGCGCGCGCTGGCCCCGGAGCACGTCGAGCTGGCGGCGTTGCAGCTCGACAGCCGCAAGGCTGCCCTGCTGCGTGGCTTGAACGGCGGCGAAGTTGGCGCGTGCGCTGTCTGCCTCCTGTCCGGTAACCGCACCGGTATCGGCCAGGGCGGAGAAGCGGCGATCGTCCTCGCCAGCGAGGCGCAGCTTGCTTGCGTTGGTCGCTGCCGCCGCCTGCGCCTGCGCGATGGTCGCCTGCGCGGCGGGGATCTCGTTGTCCAGGTTGGCGAGCACCGCCCTGGCGCGTGCCAGCGCCGCCTCCGCGTGCAGCACGCCCGCGCGCTGCTCGCGATCGTCGAGCTGGACGAGGAGTTCACCCGCACGCACCTGCTGGAAGTCGCTGAACGCAACCTGCCGGACATAGCCGGAGATTTTCGCGTCGATCACCGCCACGTCGGACTGGATGCTGGCATAGTCGGTGGTCTGGACGGACCTGTTGGCGGTCCAGCTATCCCAGCGGGTCGCCGCAACGACCGAAACGAGCAGGACCAGCGCAAGGATGATCCACGGGATGATGCGTTCCCAACGGTGCTCGCGCTGCACGTCGGCAGGGGCCGTAGCCATGTCGTCTCCTTGGTTTCTCAAGCGCCGCCGCCGAGCGCGCGCACCAGCGCCACATCCAGGGCGAAGGCGCGCGTCTCGAGCTGAGTCACGGCGCGGCGTGACGCGATCAGCGTATTCTCGGCCGTCAGCACCGCGATGTAATTGGACAGGCCGCCGCGGTAGCGATCCCTGGCGGCGCGATAGGCGATCTCCGCGGCGTCGCGGGCAGCGTTGGCGTGAGCGAGCTGCCGCGCGAGTGCGCGCTGGCTGGTTGCCGCCTGCGCCACGTCGCTCAGTGCGTGTACGAGCGTGTCGTCGTAGCTCGCAACGGCTTCGTCATAGGACGCGCGCGTACCGCGATATTGCGCCGACAGCGCACCGCCTCGGAAGATCGGGAGGCTGATCGCCGGGCCGGCGCCTCCCGCCAGCGACGCATCGTTGAAGAACTGGCCAAGGCCGAGGACCTGCGGTCCCAGAAACGCCGACAGGTTGATACTTGGGTAGAAGCCGGCGCGCGCTTGGCGGATCTGCGCGGCGCGTGCCTCCACCCGCAATCGTGCGGCACGCACGTCAGGGCGGCGCCCGACGAGATCGGCCGGCAAATTTGCCGGTAGGCCGAAAGCGGCAAGCTGCGGATCGGTCGGACGCGTGATCGCGAGCGCCCGATCGGGACCCGTACCGAGCAGCGCCGCAATGCGGAGGCGGGTGAGCTGTCCCATCTCTTCCTGCGCCGCCAGGGCCTGCTTGGCACTTTCGAGCGCGCTCGTCGCCTGCGCGGAGGACGCGAGTGTCTCCAGGCCGCCGGTTCGGCGACGCTCGACCAGATCGGCGGTTCGTTCGCGGACTGCAAGCGTGTCTCGGGCGAGATCCAGGTCACGCATCTGGCCGAGCAGGTCAGCATAGGCCGCCGCCACTCCGGTGGAGAGTACCAGCCGTGTCTGCGCTTCCTCTGCGCGTGCGGCATCGGCCTGGGACACAGCGGCGGCGATCGCGGCGCGATTTCGGCCGAAGAAGTCAAGGTTCCAGTCCAGCGTGGCGCGCAGCGAGGCTGCGTCGTTCACGCCTTTCGGCACGGCGGCGTAGGAGACGCCGTTGTAGTAACTCGCCTTGGTCTCCGCAAAGGAGCCGGCGACCGAAAGCTGCGGCAGGTCCGCGGCGCGCGCAGTGCCGACCGCGGCTTCTGCGGCACGAACGCGCGCCGCGGCCGCCTCGAGCGTCGGCGCGCGGGCGAGTGCCTCGGCGATCAACCCGTCGAGTTGCGTATCGCCGTAGCGCTTCCACCAATCCTCATGCGGCCATTCCGCGACGGCTGCGGCAAGGCTCTTCCCCGAGGCGAGACTGCCGGGCGAGGCGGGTACTGGCGCCGGTCCTAACTTCGGTACGGCGGCGCATCCGGCCACCAGAACAAGAAGGATCCCGGCTGCCGCGCGCGGAAGGTGCGCGACAGCCGGGTCTGGGGAACGAGTCATGGGAGAAGCGCGTGCCGTGTCAGAGTGGATAGGGCTGGTCGGCAGGCTCGATCGTCACCCACTTCAGCTCCGTGAACTCGTCGATCACGGCTCGCCCATCGAAACGGCCATAGCCGCTCTTCTTCATGCCGCCGTACGGCGCCTGTGCCTCGTTCTGCACCGTCGCGCCGTTGATGTGGACGCAACCGGCCTCGATACGACGGGCGACGTCGAGCGCGCGGGTGACGTCCCGACCGAAGACAGCGGAAGACAGGCCGTATTCGGTGTCATTCGCGACCTGGATCGCCTCGTCAACGCCATTCACCCGAACGATCGTCGTGATCGGGCCGAACGTCTCTTCGTCGTAGATCGCCATGCCTGACTTCACATGATCGACGATCGTGGCCGGCATCACGGCGCCCTCGGCTTTGCCGCCGATCGCGAGTTTGGCGCCCTTCGCCAGGGCATCGTCGATCAGGCCGTTGATGCGTGCACCCGAACGATCATCAACCAGCGGCCCGATCACGCAGGAGGGATCGTTGACCGGATCGCCCGCCGACAGCGTCGCCACCTTAGCGACGAACTTCTCCGTGAACGCATCGGCGATAGCCGCATCCACGACGAAGCGCTCCGTCGACATGCAGATCTGCCCCTGGTACAGGAAGGCACCGAAGGCAGCAGCGTTCACCGCGCCATCGATATCGGCATCGTCGAGAACCACGAACGGCGCCTTGCCACCTAGTTCGAGCAGGCATCGCTTGAGATGCGTTGCGCATTTCTCGGCGATGATCCGCCCCACGCGCGTCGAGCCGGTAAAATTCACACGTCGTACAGCGGGATGCGAGATCAGGGCATCGATCACCTCGGGGGCATCGTCAGGCGCGTTGACGAAGAAATTCAGCACACCGGCCGGCAGCCCGGCTTCGTAGAAGGCCTCTGCGATAAGCGCGTGCGTACGCGGGCTCGCCTCCGAGCCGCGGAAGACTACCGTATTCCCGCATGCAATTGGATAGGCGATCGCTCGCGCGGCGAGCAGGATCGGGCCATTCCACGGCACGATGCTCAGCACCACGCCTACCGGTTGGCGCAGCGTCATCGACAGCGTGCCCGGCTTGTCGGTGGGGATCGTCTCACCCTGGATTTGCGTCACCAGCGCGGCCGCTTCGCGCAGAAGTGCGCCTGAACCCATTACGTTGAAGACGCTCCACAGCGCGGAGGCGCCGACTTCGGCCGCCATCACCTCGACGAAAGCGTCCTTCTTCGCTTCCAGTCGATCGGCAGCTGCGAGCAGGATACGACGACGCTCGCTGGGGCCACTCTGTGACCAGCTCTTGAACGCCGCTTGGGCCGAATCCGCCGAGCGCCGGGCATCGTCCAATCCGCCCGCCGCCGCGCGTGTCACGACCCTGCCGGACACGGGGTTCAGCCGTTCGAAAACCTTACCAGTGCGCGAGTCGAGGTGCTCGTTATCGATGACGAGACGAACGTCCATGATGATCTCCAATCTGACGCCGACCGGGCGTTGACTGCTCGCATCGACAAGGAGGCAGCTAGGCTTTCAGTTATGCAATGTCAAACGCCTTCCTCATTGCGTAACTATGAGTTTGGTCCTAGATCGAGCTTCGACATCAAGCGGAGCGACGGATATGAAGATGGCGACAGCGAGCGACGGCATCCGGATGAAGGCGGCGGTGGTGCGCGAGAAGGGCGCGCCGTTCGTGCTGGAAGAAGTGACCTTGGGAGCCCCGCGCCCCACGGAGGTGCTCGTCCGGCTGGTTGCGACGGGCGTGTGTCACACTGACATGGTCGTCCGAAACCAGGACTTCTCGGCGCCTCTGCCGATGGTGCTGGGCCATGAGGGCGCGGGTATCGTCGAGGCAGTCGGCGCAGATGTGACCACCGTCTCGCCGGGCGATCACGTCGTGATGACCTATATGTCCTGCGGGTTGTGCGACACGTGCGAGGAAGGCCATCCGGCGCATTGCGAGAACATGGGGCCACTGAACTTCGGTGGTGGTCGGCTCGACGGCTCTGCTGCGACCACGGATGCGCAAGGGGAAACGGTCCACGACCATTTCTTCGGCCAGTCCGCTTTCGCCGAATACGCCCTCGCAAGTGAGCGCAACGTCGTGCGCGTGCCGGAGGACGTGCCCCTGGAGTTGCTCGGGCCACTCGGGTGCGGAATACAGACCGGCGCAGGTTCAGTGCTGAACGCGCTGAAGGTTAAGCCGGGATCGAGCTTCGTGGCGTTCGGCGCCGGTGCGGTGGGTCTCTCTGCGATCATGGCCGCCCGCGTCGCCGGGGCGACGACGATCATCGCCGCCGACGTCAATCCGGAACGACTGAAGCTCGCGATGACGCTGGGCGCCACGCACGTGATCAACAGCCGCGAGCAGGACGCTGTCGCCGAGGTGCGGCGCATCACTGAAAAAGGCGCGGACTTCACGCTGGAGTGCAGCGGTCGCGCCGAAGTCCTACGTCAGGCGATCGACTGCCTCGGCATTTTCGGCACGTGCGGCATCGTGGGCGCGACGAAAGAGGGGACCGAAGTAGCCTTCAACGTCAACGACGTGATGATCCCCGGGCGCCGCATCATCGGCATCGTGCAGGGCGATGTCGTTGCCAAGACTTTCATCCCGGTGATGATCGACCTGTACAAGCAAGGCCGTTTTCCGTTCGACAAGCTGGTGCGCTTCTACGACTTCGCCGACATCAACCAGGCGGTCGAGGACAGCGAAAAGGGCGTGACGATCAAGCCGATCCTGCGCATCGCCCCGGCGTCTCCGAAGGCATGAAGGTCGCCGCGGCACGGGAGTGGATGCGATGACGTCACCGAAAACTCAGATCGTCATCGTCGGTGGGGGCGCGGCCGGACTCGAGCTCGCGGCCAAGCTCGGCCGGCGATATGGCCGCAAGCACCACGACATAATCCTGGTCGATCGCAACCGGACGCACATCTGGAAGCCGCTGCTTCACGAGGTCGCGACCGGGTCGCTCGACGCGAACATGGATGAAGTGGGCTATCGCAGCCACTGCCACCGCTGGGGGTACCGGTACTTCTTCGGCAAGCTGGCGGGGATCGACCGTGCCGCGCGGCAGGTACGGCTCGCCGCGGTGCTCGACGAACACGGGCGCGAGGTCGTGGCGCCTCATTCGATCCGCTACGACTATCTGGTGTTGGCCTTCGGTTCGGTGACGAACGACTTCGGCACCCCGGGCGTGGCGGAAAACTGCTTCGTGCTTGACAGCCGCGCGCAGGCCGATCGCTTCCGTGACCAGCTACTAAACCAGTGCCTGCGCGTATCGCGCACCATGTCGGTCGATCCCGCCAGCGACGCACGCGTCCGCGTGACGCTAGTTGGAGGCGGAGCGACCGGCGTGGAGCTCGCGGCCCAGCTGTTCAACGCGGCGGACGCGCTTGGCTATTACGGCCTTGAAACGTTCGATCGGTCGCGGCTCGATGTGACGCTCGTCGAGGCGGGGCCGCGCATCCTGCCCGCCTTGCCGGAGCGACTCGCAGCCGCGGCAGCAGGCGAACTGACGGCGCTGGGAGTGTCGGTGCGTACCGCGACGCCGATCACGGCTTCTACGCGCGAAGGCATGGTGACCAAGGCTGGTGAGCTGATCCCGGCAGACCTTCAGGTCTGGGCGGCGGGGGTCAAGGCTACCCCAGTGCGCGACGGCCTGGACGGGCTAGAGACATCACGGACCGGGCAGGTCGTGGTGCTGCCTACCCTGCAGAGCGCGAGCGACGACCGCATCTTCGCAATCGGTGATTGCGCCTTCTGCCTCTTGCCGGGGCAGGAACGCCCCGTGCCGCCGCGGGCGCAGGCCGCGCATCAGATGGCCGATACATGTTTCGACAATCTCAACCGCCTGATGGCAGGCCGCGTGGCGCGCGCCTTCACCTACAAGGATCACGGTTCACTGGTGTCGCTAAGTCGCTTCTCGACTGTGGGAACGCTGATGGGCAACCTCGTCGGCGGTCGCATGGCGGTCGAGGGGCGGCTGGCGCGTGTGATCTATCTATCGCTATACCGAATGCATCTGATCGCCATTCACGGGTGGCTGAGGGGCGCAGCGATGATCGCGGTTGGCCACGTCAACCGCATCGTGCGCCCGCGGCTGAAACTTCATTGAGGCGGGGCTGCAAGTGTCGTCTTGCCCGCGTACTACCGCGCCATGAGTGAGATATCAGAAGCACCTTCCGGCCAACGTCGTCGCGGCATCCAGTCGGTTGAAATCGGATTGCAGGTCCTGAAGGTCATGAATGCGCTTGGTGGTCCGTCGACGCTCAGCGCAATCGCGCAGGCTGCTGGCATGGCCGCTCCGCAGGTGCACCGCTATCTTCAGAGCCTGATCGCCAGTGAGATGGCGCAGCAGGACGCCGAGACCGGCCGCTACGATCTCGGTCCGGCGGCCCTGAAACTGGGTCTGTCCGCGTTGGCGAGGACAGATGCCTTCCGCCTGGTTGACACGCTGATCGGCAGTTTCGTGGCGAGAACCGGCGCGACCGTTCAGGTTGCGGCGCTCGGGCCCTCCGGCCCGACGATCGTGCGGTGGTATGCCGGCCAACCTGCCATCACGACGTCGCTGACAGTCGGCTCGATCCTGTCGCTGCTTCATTCGGCAACTGGCCGCGTCTTCCTGGCATTCGCCCCCGAGGCGCTCACGGATCCTGTTCTCTCCGCCGAACTTCGTCGCACGCCGATGAAGCGCGTCGATCTCGATCGTATGTGCGGGCTGATCCGCGACGAAGGACGGGCTCATGCAAGCGGAACAGTGATGCCTGGCCTGGAAGGATTCGCCTTCCCGATCTTCAACCTGCAGGGAACGCCCGTGCTGGTTGCAACGATGCTAGTCTCCGACGCTGTCAGAACCGTCGACCACGCTGCCGTTGAGGAGCTGGCGGCGATCTGCCAGCAAATCGGTCAGCAGCTCGGCTGGCCTGGCGGCGAATAACGAATAGCCTCCTCCTTCCACAGACCACTCTCGCTCCGCGCCCGGGGCTAATTTGCCCGACGCTGCACGACGGCATTGCGGAGCGAGTGTGGTGGCCTGAATGTTGGGGTATGGGTCGTGGCCACGGCGAGGGGCGCATTTCCGTCTCAGACAGATCCGTCCGCTAAAACTCTCATCAGCTGCGATGGGTAAGGAGCGACCACGCCGCCGAGCTCGTCCCAAGAGGCTGTGAGCCAACGCTCATAGTCATCGTCATGAAGGATAACTGGCATCGCTTTAGGATGGATCGGCACCACAATCGCGTTCGGCTCCGTAGTCAGAAAGCCGTAAGCGTTACCGCGCTCAGTGGGGCGCCAGATACCGGCGAAGGCGAAGATGGGGCGGCTCGGTACGTCGAACCAGTGCAGCGGCTTTTTGCCATCCTCACCGGGAGCGATCCCGTATTCCGAGAATGACGTAACAGGCACCAAGCAGCGACGCGCCGGCGTGGTCAGGATGGATCGCCAGAAGCTCGAGCTGAGATTGCGTACGTTGGTCACGTACTTCGTCAGCTTGACTGATGGATCGCGCTTGCTGGGCAACTGCGTCGGTACGCCCCACTCCATGCGCTCGAGCCGGCGATCGTCGCCGTCCTTCACGATGACAGCGCCATAGAAGGGCGTCTTCTTGCCCGTCGGGAAGATGTCGCCGACGGGGAACGTCTCGTCTGGCTCGTAGGGTGGCCGAATGCCGAACGTCGCCATCACCTCGGCCTGCTTGGCCGTGAGCCGATACCGATTACACATCCGCGCCTCCTGTCGGCGCCGGCGAGCTGCCTCGCCGGCGCCCATGCATCAGAGCTTGTCCTTCAAGCCCTTGGCAGCCGTGAAGGCGACCTTCTTCGACGCCGCGATCGTCATCGTCTCGCCGGTCGCCGGGTTGCGGCCCTCACGCTCCGGCCGATCCTTGACGGTGAACTTGCCAAAGCCATTGATCGAGACCTCCTCGCCCTTCGCAGCCGCAGCCGCGATCTGATCGAACACCGCAGTGATCGTCTTCTTCGCGTCCGCCTCGCTCGTGCCCGTCGCAGCCGCGACGCCCTTGGCCAGCTCACCAACGTTCATGCTATTCGTACTCCCTGAGAAAACGGGGGGACCATACTGATGACGGGCGCTGAGACAACGATCGTCCCCGACGACGCGAGCGCCAGTGCGATCCGGCTGATACTGTCGAAACTGAATGAGCACGACGTCGCGGCCGTTTTCGAGATGGTCGGTGGCACCGGTCCGATCGGTGACCTCGCCGCGGAGGCGATGAAGGATCGCAACATAGATCTGTAATCGCTAGCTTACCCGCACAGGGAGGGGAGGGACCGGGCATCACGACGGAGGGTGATGATGGTAGATCGACGCAAGCGACCGCAGGGCGGAGCCGACGTTCTCGTCTTCCTTGATCGGCATCGTCTCGCCCACACCCCTGACCATTATGCCTTCGGCCACGAGTACCTGAACGGCGACAATGAGCAGCTTCGAGAGCGAGTGAACGGCGCGATCGACGGCGGTGTCCGGCTCACCGAGGAGCAGGTCCAAGAGCTTCGCCCAGCTGTACGGACCGGGCTTGCCTCCGAGCTGGATCATATCACCATGCGCGTGATCGACGTCGTCGGGGATGCGATGGCCGTCACGACCGATCTCAGCCGTGAGCTGGTTACCGCCTCAGCAGCGCTGCTTGACGAGCCCGGCGCTAGCGCCGGGCCGCTGCTCGCCACGATGCTGCGCCGCGCGGAAAGCGCAGAGGCGAGTTTCGCTGAAGCTGCGGCCCGCGCGCGGCAGATACGAGCCGAGCTGACCGCGCTACAAGCGGCGGGGAAGCACGATCCTCTCACAGGGCTGACGAACAGGACGGCCTTCCAAGAACGGCTAGCAGGCGATCTCAGAAGCCCGACATGCGTCGCGCTCGTGGACATCGATGGGCTGCGCCAGGTCAATGACGGTCACTCGCCGGGGGTTGGTGACCGCCTGCTGAAGGTCGTAGCACGTGCGCTCGCCGACTACGGCCGCAGCCATCTCGTCAGCCGGTGGGATGGTGGCACCTTCGCACTTCTCATCGAAGGCATGGATCTGCGCGCCGCAGGAGAGATGGTTACAGCCGCATGCGAGGCGATCGGCGCGCGCGAGTTGAAGGTACGCGAGAGCGACGCGCCGCTTGGCCGGATCTCGCTATCTGCCGGCGTCGTAGCCAGCCGCGGCCGCGAAGTGGAGGCGCTGCTCGACGCGGCGTGGCAGCAGCTTCGAAGCGCAAAGCGGAGCGGCGGAAATCAGGTGAGCGCGGAAGGCGCTGTCACGGTCGTGCGATGACGATGAATGGTCGCAAGCGGCGTCGCCCTTCGGGCCCTGACGAGTGTAGCTCGTGACGGTGCTACTGGCACTCCTGGTTGCAGTAGCAGCCTCCCCATCCGATCGGACGGTCTTTGCGTGCCGCATGGGCGACCGGACTGCCGCAGTCGTCAGGAACGGGTCGAACTTGGTATATCGCTCCGTACGGCGGGGACGGGTCGAGTTGGAGGTCCCTCATGGACGCTACGCCCAGGAGGGGTTCTCAGGCGGAGGTGAACTGCAGGCTGCCTTCCGAAACGGCCCATGGACCTACGTCGTCTACGAACGCACCGTCAGAACCAGCTTCCACGGGACGAATGATCCCAGCTTCGAGGCTGGCGTCGATGTGCTGCGAGAAGGCCGCGTTGTCTCTCGCGGACGCTGTGCCGATAGGCACGCGCAATTCACTGAGCAACTAGCCGGCGCCATTGAGGGGCCGTTCGTGGAGCACTGACAGGCCGCTCCTGCCGAATGCATGATCGCCAGTGCTCAATCGCCGTCTACGAGCGATCATCGCCCCACCTGGCGCTCCCTTGTGATCCGGGGATCCTCGTAAAGGTCGCGCAGCGCGCGCAGCCGGAAGGCGTTCCACCAGCGTTGCCAGCGATGCTCAGCGGCATCGTGGATCATGTGGCACCGCTGACATAGCGCCTTGAGATTGGCTGGTGCGCTGTTGCTAGGATCATGATCGAGATGCGCGCAGGCCAAGACCACGTAAGTCACCCGTACGCTGGCGAGCGTGAAGCCGCCCTTCACGGCAATCCGCTTGCCGCGGTCCGAACGCCAGCACGCCGCCTCCGCATCCCACCAGCGGCCGTCACCGAGATGTGCGACACGTTGAAGATGCGGCCGGCCACACTGCTCGCAGCGCCTGCCCGCGCGCTCGAACCGGATCCTGCCTGACAGCTGCTGCCAGTCGATCGGGTAGAGCCAGCGGTTTTCTGCGCGGATCGGCATCCAGATTCTATGAGTCACGTCGCTGCCCGTGGAAAGCGCTTTTTCCCGCTTTGTTGGCGCTTCGTTGCGGTGCCGTTCTCCTTAAATCGATGAACCGAGCCGATCGGAGCTTGACCAGCGGCGCTCATTTACGGAACATAAAGGGAACGAATAGAGTCTTAGAAACCGATGTCCGCCGCCCTCGATTCCTTCGCGCCAAGCATAGCGCATCTGCGGACGATCGCCACGCCTGCTGCTGACTATCGCGTCATGCCGTTCGGCGTGGACGCGCTCGACAGCCGGCTTGGGGCAGGGGGGTTGCGTGCCGGCGCGCTGCACGAGGCGGCTGCACGGAGCGCATCGCTGGTCGACGATGCGGCCACCACGCTCTTCCTTGCCGGTATTGCCGCCCGCGAAGCGGCAGGGGCAGGGGGGCCGGTGCTGTGGGCTAGCTGCCGCGCCGACCTGTACGCTCCGGCGCTGGAGCAAGCCGGCCTGCCGTCGGCCAACGTCATCTACGCCCAGCCGCGGGACGACGCGGCGCTGCTCGCAGTGGTCGAGGATGCGGTGCGGGACGGCACGCCGGCTGCGATCGTGGCAGAGGCGAGCAAGGTCTCGATGGTGGCGACACGCCGCCTGCAGCTCGTCGCGGCCGACGCCGACATGCCGGTGCTGCTTTTGCGGCGCGCGCGAGGCCTCAACCAGGACGTGTTCGCCGAGCCGTCCGCCGCGTGGACGCGCTGGCGAATTGGTGCCGCGCCATCCGAGCGGTTGGATGTCGCGGGTGTGGGAAGAGCGAGATGGTCGGTGGAGTGCGTCCGACAGCGTGGAGGTGAGGGCTTCTCCCTGATTGTGGAGGGCAGCGATGAGACGGGTCGTCTCGCTGTTCCTGCCGAGCTTGGCCGTGGAGCGGTTGAGACGGTTGGAACGGTCCGCTCCGCGGCAGCCTGAAAGGCCTGTCCTCGAGCTGCCGGTAGACGACGACCCCGGCGCCTGTTCGGTGCCGCGGGGCGGAGGATGGCGGCCAGGTGCGCGTTGGGCGCGGGAAGGCATGCCGTCGCGCGGCGCCGTCGAGGCGCAGATCGCCGCACTGCCGACCCACGCGCAGCCACCTATGCGCGAGCTCGGCCGGCGCTCGGAAGCCGCCAGTCACCCCTACAAGGCGGCGACGCCGGCGCCGCGCATCAGCGTGCCCGCCGCCAAGCCGCTCGAGCACGCGCCGCTGGCGCTGATCGGCAAAGTCGGTCGGCGCGAGGAGGTGGTCGCCGCCTGTGACGGAGCGCGCGCTCTGGGCGTGCATCCCGGCATGGCGGCCACCCACGCGCGCGCGCTCGTGTCCGACCTCGACTTCCGCCCCGCCGAGCCGGAGGCCGACGCGGCGCTGCTCGACAGGCTCGCGCTGCTGGCAGTGCGCCGCTGGTCGCCGATCGCCGCGGTCTCACCAAGCGATGGCCTATGGATCGATCTCGCCGGCTGCGAGCACCTGCATGGCGGCGAGGAGCGCTTCTGCCGGCGTTTGATCGCCTTCTGCAAGCGGGCAGGCTTCACGGCACGCGTAGCGGTCGCAGATACACCGGGTGCGGCGCACGCGCTCGCGCGCTACGGCCGCGGCGACCTGATCCGAGCGGAGCCGGGCGCTACAGCCAGCGCACTCGCGCCGCTGCCCATCGTGGCGCTGCGCCTCGCACCCAATGCGCTCAGTGCCGCGCGTCGCTTCGGCTTCGAGACGATCGCGGATCTCCTGCCGGTCGCACGCGGGCCGCTTGCGCGCCGGCTCGGCCTGCCGGCGATCACGCGGCTCGACCAGGCGCTCGGCTCAGTCGCGGAGCCGATCACGCCACGCGAGGATGCGGAGGTGCCGCTCGTCGAGCGCCGGCTGCTCGAGCCGATCGGCACGGCCGAGGCAATCGAGCAGGTCATGGGCGACCTGCTGCGCGATCTCGCCGGCGTGCTGCAGGAGCGCGGGCTCGGCGCGCGCGCGCTGCGGCTCACTGGCCTTCGCGTCGACGGCACCGAACAGGTCGTCGCTGTTGGCACCTCGCGGCCGACGCGCGAGGTGCCGCACCTGCTGCGGCTCCTCAAGCTCAAGATCGAGCGGATCGATCCCGGGATGGGCCTCGAGCAGTTCTGGCTCGTGGCGCCGCATACCGAGCCGCTTGATGCAGTCGACCTCGGCGCGGTGCTCGCCGGCGAGACGCTGGTGCGCGATCCTGCAAGGCTCGTCGACGTTATCGCCGGCAGGATCGGCCCACGCGCCGTCTTCCGCGCGGCGCCGGTCGAAAGCCATGTGCCGGAGCGAGCCGTCGCCCGCTCCGACCCGAACGAAACGCCCGGACCCTGGCCAAAGTGGCCGCGGCCGATCCGGCTGTTTGCACGGCCCGAGCCGCTCGCGCGTGTCATGGCGCTGATGCCCGACCAGCCACCGCGGCGCTTCGAGTGGCGCGGCAAGACCTACAAGATCGTCGCCGGCGACGGTCCCGAGCGCGTTCATGGCGAGTGGTGGCGCCGTGAGGCCGAGGTGTGGGCGGTGCGCGACTATTACCGCGTCGAGGACGAAGAGGGCGGCCGCTACTGGGTATTTCGCCGCGGCGACGGCTTCGAGGAGGACACCGGCGACCTCAGCTGGTGGATGCATGGGGTCTTCGGATGACCCACTATGTCGAGCTGCAGGTGCTCACCCACTTCTCGCTGCTGCGCGGCGCATCGTCGCCCGAAGAGCTGTTCGCGGCCGCGGCGCTGCTCGGCTACCCCGCGATCGGCGTCAGCGACATCGGCACGGTCGGGGGCGTCGTCCGCGCCTGGGAGGCGCAGAAGGCGACCGGCGTGCGCTCGATCGCAGGCACGCGCGTGGACCTCTCCTGCGGCCGTCGCCTGCTGCTCTACCCCACCGATCGCCCCGCCTGGTCGCGCATCACGCGGCTGCTCACTGTCGGCAAGAAGCGGGCAGGGAAGGGCGCGTGTCTGCTCCACTGGCACGACCTCGAGCCATGGTCCGAGGGTGTCATTGCTATCCTGCTGCCCCATGAGGCGGACGAGGAGAACCTGGCGGCGCTGAAGGACCTGAAGGCGGTCTACGGGCGCCGTGGCTACATGGCGCTTTACCAGCGACGCCGGCCGGGCGACGCGGTGCGCATCGACGCGCTCGCGCGTCAGGCGGGCGGCGCCGGCGTGCGCGCCGTCGTCACTGGCGACGTGCTCTACCACGCGCCCGAGGCACGCCTGCTGCAGGACGTCGTGACCGCCGTGCGCGAGAAATGCACCGTCGACGAGCTTGGCTACCGCCGCGAGGTGAACGCCGACCGCGCGCTGAAATCGCCCGACGAGATGGTGCGCCGCTTCCGCGCCTACCCGGATGCGCTGCAGGCGAGCGTCGACATCGCCAAGCTCTGCACTTTCGACCTCGGCGAGCTGGCCTACCAGTACCCGCACGAGCGCCTGATCGAAGGGCTGACGGCGCAGGAGGCGTTGCAGAAGCTGGCGACCGAGGCGGTCGAGCGGATGTTCGATGGCAACGTGCCGGAAGCCTACACCACGCAGATCGCGCATGAGATGCGGCTGATCGGTGAGCTTGGCTACGCGCCCTACTTCCTCACCGTGTACGCCATCGTCCGCGAGGCGCGCCGGCGCGGGATCCTGTGCCAGGGCCGCGGCTCGGCCGCGAACAGCTGCGTGTGCTTCGTGCTCGGCGTCACCTCGATCGACCCGATCAAGCACGAGCTGCTGTTCGAGCGCTTCGTGTCGGGCGAGCGCCGCGAGCCCCCCGACATCGACGTCGACTTCGAGCATGAGCGCCGCGAAGAGATCATCCAGTGGATCTACGAGACCTATGGTCGCAACCACTCCGCGCTGACCGCGGTCGTGACCCGCTACCGCGCGCGCGGCGCAGTGCGCGACGTGGGCAAGGCGCTCGGCCTGCCAGAGGATCTGACCTCCTCGCTCGCCGGCCTCGTGTGGGGCTGGTCGGCCGAGGGCGTCGGCGAGAAGCAGGTAGACGAGCTCAACCTCGACATCGCCGATCGTCGCCTTCGGCTGACCCTCGACCTCGCGCGCAAGCTGATTGGCGTGCCGCGTCACATGTCGCAGCACCCGGGCGGCTTCGTGCTGACGCATGACCGCCTCGACGACCTGGTGCCGATCGAGCCCGCGGCGATGGAGGACCGCCAGATCATCGAGTGGGACAAGGACGACATCGACGCACTCAAGTTCATGAAGGTCGACGTCCTCGGATTGGGGATGCTCGGCTGCATGAACCGGGCCTTCAACCTGCTCGAGCAGGACAAGGGCATCCGCGTCGGGCTGGCCGACCTGCAGGACGACGACGCGGACGTCTACGCCATGATCCAGAAGGCCGATACTCTCGGCACCTTTCAGATCGAAAGCCGCGCACAGATGAGCATGCTGCCGCGCATGAAGCCGCGGCGCTTCTACGATCTCGTCATCCAGGTCGCGATCGTGCGGCCGGGGCCGATCCAGGGCGACATGGTCCACCCCTACCTGCGCCGACGCGAGGGGCTCGAGCGACCCGAGTACCCGCGGCCCGAGCTACGTGCGGTCCTCGAGAAGACGCTCGGCGTGCCGCTGTTTCAGGAGCAGGCGATGAAGGTGGCGATCGTTGGCGCCGGCTTCACGCCGGCCGAGGCGGACCAGCTGCGCCGCGCCATGGCAACCTTCAAATTCACCGGCGGTGTCAGCCACTTCAGCGAAAAGCTGATCGGGGGCATGGTCGAGCGGGGCTACCCGCGGGAGTTCGCCGAGCGCACCTTCCGCCAGCTCGAGGGCTTCGGCTCCTACGGCTTCCCCGAGAGCCACGCCGCCAGCTTCGCGAAGATCTCCTACGCCTCGTCGTGGATGAAGCACCACCATCCCGACGTGTTCTGTGCCGCGCTGATGAACGCACAGCCGATGGGCTTCTACGCGCCGGCGCAGATCGTCCGCGACGCGCGCGAGCACGGCGTCGAGGTGCGGCCTCCTTGCGTCAACGCCAGCCGTTGGGACTGCACGCTCGAACCAACACCCGGACGCTACCTGGCCGTGCGGCTCGGTCTCAGGCAGATCCGCGGGTTGTCGAACGCTGACGGCGCCAAGATCGTCTCCGCGCGCAGCACCACCCCCTACGAGAGCGTCGAGGATGTGTGGCGCCGCTCCGGCGCCCAGCGCGCCGCGATTGAGAAACTGGCGGACGGCGACGCCTTCCACAGCTTCGGCGCCGATCGCCGGCAGGGGCTCTGGAAGGTGAGGGGGCTCGGCGAGGCACCGCTGCCGCTGTTCGCCGCGGCGGACCGCGCGGCCGAGACGCAGAGTGCCGAGGGGATCGAGCCCGAGGTGCAGCTCCGCTTACTCACCGACGGCCGCGAGGTAATCGAGGATTACCGCAACCTGCAGCTGTCGCTTCGCGCGCATCCGCTGTCGTTCGTGCGAGACGAGCTGACGCGCCGCGGCGTCACCCGCTGCGCGGATCTCGCCAGCGTCCGCGACGGCCGCCACGTCGAGGTCGCCGGCATCATCCTGGTCCGCCAGAAGCCAGGCTCTGCGAAGGGCGTGCTGTTCATCACCATCGAGGATGAGACTGGCATTGCCAACGGCATCCTCTGGCCCGACCGCTTCGAAGCGCAGCGCCGCACCGTCATGTCGGCCTCAATGGTGGGCTTGAAGGGGCGGGTGCAGAAGGAAGGCGAGGTGATCCACGTCATCTGCGACCGCATCGTCGACCATGGCGACCTTCTGCACCGCGTTGGCGACATGTCATTCCCGCATCGCACCGGCCGCGGCGATGCCGCCCAGCACCCCGGCTCGCCCGATCGCGGCGACAAGGAGTGGAGCCCCGAGCCGCGCAACTGCTACTGGCCGCCGCATGCCGACGGCATGGACCCTGAGGACGTCGTGCGCTTCAAGTCGCACGACTTTCACTGATCCGTGGCGACGCTGCCTCGGCACCAGCGCGTCGTGATCGCGCTGTCGGTGCACATCCTGCGCGCCGGCGTGGCGAAATGCTCGGAGACGACGGTCGACGGCATCGAGGTGCGCCTCGCACTGCGCTGCCTGCTGCCGCACTGCCCTGAGCGGTGGCCGCTCGAGCTCTACTGGGACGCCGCTTCGCAGACCAACGAGATCGGGCGTGCCCAGGGCGTCACCGCGGCCTTTAACGGGATCGTGCGGCAGCTGCGGAAAGCCGGGCGGTACGAGGACGTTTCGCCGCTGTGAGCAGCCGGCCGACGAACGACACCTCCTACCAGACACTTGGCGAGTGGGCGGCCGATCGCGCCGACATGCGGATTGTCTGCGCTTGCGGCCGCACCATCAACTTTCCTGCCGAGCGGATCCTCGAGCGCTTCAAAGGCGATGGCGACATCGCTGCCAAGATGATCCGTCTACGCTGCCGCGGCTGCGGTCGACGTGGCCATGCTTCTGTATCGGCTATCCCGGCATTGCGGCGGTAGCGGCGCGGGAGACGCCTCCGGTTCGGCGTGATCCCGTTGCAAACGCGGCGAAATCCCGCTTGCTGAAGCTTCGTGGGAGACCGGCCGATGGATACCTTCAAGGAGATCGAGGAGACGCAGGCCGCGCTCGATCAGGCCTACGCGAAGCTCGTAGCGATGCGGCAGAGCCACGACGTCGACGACCTGGGCGAGGTTCATGGCCGCGCCGAGGAGGCCCTCGCCGGCGCACGCGCGTTAGTGCAGATGCTTGAAGAGCTGGCCGGCGAGAAGAAGCCCTAGGGCTGCACCGTCAGGCGTCGCCGACCGTTAGGGCCGCGCGGCCGTCATCGGCCTTTCCTGCTAACCCAGGCACCTCGTCGAGCTGTCGAAGGTCAGTGAAGCGGCCACGCTCGCCGCGGTAGCGGACGATCTCGAAGCCGTGACCTTCGAGACCAGCTACGGCGTCCAATTCGGCTGCCGTCGCCGTGTTGATGTCCACCAGCGGTGCGTCGCTCATGATGCCTCCCGTCAGCCTTGCCCGCGCTCGCCCTTGATACCCTCTGCCGCGGCATCGAGCTTCGCGCGATCGTTGCCGACCGAAGCGATCAGCTCGCGCGCCTGTTCCTGGCTCAACCCGTGCTTGGAGGCGAAATACTCGACTTCATACGGCTCGTTGCCCGAAACCCGCGAGCGGTCCGGTTCACCGCGGTTCGTCTTGTCGTCAGACATGGTACGCTCCTGATCGTTCGTCCGTGTAACGATCAAAGCCTCGGCCGGGTTCAACCGCCGTGTGAGCGCCGGTCCGCTAACCCACTGCGATAGAACAAGATTACAGCCCGCATCCAAGGTCTGCGGCGTGCGTTTGTAACGCGGGAGGAACAATCATGAATGAAGATCCGAAGTTCTGCCGGCAGAGAGCCGAGGTCGAGAGAAGCGCAGCCGCGGCCACTGATCTGGCGCGCGTTCAGGAGCGCCATCTACAGTCGGCCGCGACGTGGGACCGCATGGCCGAGCGCGGCGAGGCCTTCCTGCGCTCGAAGGCGCTAAAAGCCGCGCTTGCAAATTGACGCTGTTTCGGACGGCGGGGTGAGTGGCGCCCCGCCGTTCGGGGGGGGGGGAGGAGCAGCGAGGCGCCAATCGGACCGGGCGCTAGGGGGTCGGCGTCGGTCACCACTAGAACATTCCCCTAAGAACCCTGTTCCGACGCGCCGGCGGTAGCGGTCAACTTGGTGCAATCTATCGCGTATGGTTCTGACGCAGGGTAGAGTGGCTCATGGCCAAGCACGACGCGCCGGAGAGCACCGACGACATACGAGACCTCCTCGCGCATCTGCTCGCCGGCGCGGCGGGCCGGACCGAGGCACATTGGAAGAAGCTGATCGGCGAGGTAACCGCGCTGCCAATCGTGTTTCATCCGCGATCTAACTGGAGGATAGAGCCGAAGGGGAAGCCGGCCGAGCTGGAGGCTATCGCGAAGGCGGCTGAGATCGTGCGTCAGGCACACCCGTATGTGCCATCACCCAGGTCTAAGTGACTGGAGGGTTGGCTGATCCTCGCGCGCACATCGCTCCTGAGCGAACAAGCCTACCGAGGACCAAACGCCATCAGGAGCGCTGCAAGCGACATAACAAACAGGGAAAGCCAGATTGCGATCTGGCCATAGATGTGGAGAACGACTTCTATCCATGAGTAGCGTCGACGCAGTAGGATGCCGCTTCCGACTGCGACGAAAAAAGCCGCGGTGGTCGGAAGGGTGATCGATGGAGCGCGTTTCAAAGCGGCCTCTGCTAAGGGCATTAGGCCAATAGACGTCACCAACAACCAGGAAAAGACGACAATTGGAAGGCTCTCCGTTCCTTGATGAGGATTCCCAACGGCGACGTTTTGTCCCTCTCTGCTTGTCATCCGTGCCCTCCCGAGTATAACCTCCAGGCGGAGGTTTGTGACATGCGCATCATTGACAATGCGATGGCTAGCGCGACCAGGGACGATCCCGCTGGTCCAATCTACGTCACCCGCGAGTCTGGTGACAACCTTCCGCAGTCGTCAATCCGAAACACGGATGGTCGTATTAGTCTAACCTCCGTAGCAGCAAATGCCATCTGGCCGGTGCTGATTATTGTGGCGTATATTTATTGTGCCCACGTGATGTAGCATCAATCCCGCTTGCTCGGGTCGGTGAAGAAACCCCTGTTAAGATCTCGGTTAGTCTCGCTCTGTACCTGCGAACCCGCCTGGACGTGGCCAGCGCGGACAGAAACCTTTGCATCCCGCTCGGAGTCCAGCTGGACTTTACCTGAGGCGATGCGCTCGCGGACATCCGTTCCGTCCGGAATAGCTGGGCCACTCGGCAGAGGCGCGAGCCCATGCGGATGGTATCGACCAACCACATCTGCCTCGGAGCTGACAGGCGGCGGAGCGACTTCAACGAGGTCCGGCTGATGTAGGCTGGGACCGATCTGATCGTATATTTCCTGCTTCTTTTGCGCCAGGAAGGTGGCAAGCATGCCATCCCTAGTCAGTCGTTCTTGCTGCGTGAAAGTGGGCTGGTGAAGACTAGGTGCGTTAAGTCCTTTCTTCTCGGCCGCCATTTGCGTGTACCACTGGCTAAATTCCTGACTGAGATTCTCGCTCATTTGTAGGCCGTGCGACTCAGCGAAGCTCGCGTCGCGTGTTAGTTGCTGAGAGAGCTCATGTAGCTTTTGAGCGCGCTGCTCGTGCGAGTAGGCCATTGCTAGCGCTTCTTCCTCGCTTACAGACGATGTTCTATCTGTGGAGGCACGAGAGAAGGTGCCTGCCCGCTTATAAGTGCTGTCCGACGTTCCAGCATTGTCGCCGTTACCATGCTCCTCACGATAGGCGTCCGTCTCAGAGCTGTTTACGTCATCCGTTCGTGTCCGATCAACATCGTGGCGGAGAGCGTCGCGTTGCTGGCCGGTCCAACTCACTGAGCCACCTACCTTCGGGATTGGGAGTGCATCACGGAACCTCTCGAGACGCGACGGCTGACGGCTTGACCCTGCCCCGCTCGGAACGGAGCCTTCGGCTCCCTGTTGTGGCGCATTCGCCCCACCGCGGCCGTTCGGCCCCATCGATTTTCCGGCCTCGAGACTGAACGAGGTCTGCTGGAGCTTGTCTGCACCGCGGCTATGCCCATCGGATGTTCTCAGCGTCTGTCCCGTCGAATCGCGTTGCTCGATCCCGTTGCTGGTCGAGCCACCGTTACGATCATAAGTATCGAATGTTGTACCGGTTTGCCCGCCCTGACCAGTCTCGAAGCCATTCGACTGAACAGTTGATTGTCCGACGGCGCTTCGGTTTGTGTGAGTGGCTGTGCGAATAGCAGCTGCTGCCTCGCTTTCACTTATCGACGCCCTCTCCGCCTCGCTCGCAGCCTGCCTCATCTCGGCAACGAAGCCGCTGTTCATAGTTGGTGTGACGCCCAGCTTGCTCATGCCAGGCGTGACATCGAAGACCGACTGGCCGTTGCCATAGCTGCTAGTGGTGGTCCCATCATTGTAGCGGAACGAAGAGCCCGCCGTTGCGGCTGACGAGAACATCGGCGCGTTGGACCATTGGTCGCTCTGACGCATGTTGGAGGTCGAGTTGGCGAAGCTCGTATTCCCATACGAGTAGTTGCCGGTCGTCTGCTCGGCCGCGGCAGCTTCCGCGGCGTTCTGCGCTGGACTGAGGATCGACGTCGCCTGACCCGAAATGCTCATCGCGCCCTTCGCCAGACCGGCAGCGAGGAACGGCACGCTCATCAGCATGAACCCGGCGATCGTCGCCGTCTCAGCATTGACCGCACCGATCCCGGCGTAGGTGCCAAGAGATATGCCTCCCTCCGCGACGCCTTTCGCCGCAATCGTCGCCCGCGTCATGCAGATCATGTGGAGGATGACGTAGAGCGGTCCCCACGAAGCGAGATAGAAGAAGCCGGTCAGGTAGCCCTTGAGTGCTCCGACACCCGTCTGCGGCATCAGGAACAGCGGGAAGATGACCGGGAACATCGCGTAGAACACGACGGTCAGCACGATGTTGAGGATCGGCACCCAGCTCATCGCCTGCTGCGCGATCGAGTTGTACGTGTTGCGCGCCTGGATGTCCGCACGCGTGGTCGCGAAAGTGTCGATCGATGCCGCGCCCGGGCCGCCCGCCATACCGTCACGCGCCTGCATGAAGGCGTTGATGGCCGTGTTCTGGCGCATGACCGCTTCGAAGTTGGGGCTTGCGGCCGTGAAGGCCTGATTGACGATGGGCACGTCTGCACGGAGCTTCGCCGAGGCAACCGACGTCGACAGCTTGGGGTAGGCCTGCTTCGACCAGATCGGCGTGTTGGCCGCGATCATCGACTGCCACTGCCCGGAGAGCTTCTCGTAGGCGTTGTTGCAGGTGATGATGTCGGTGGTGACGGCAATGCCCTCCCGGGTCACCCACGGCTGTGATCGCGCGACCGAGCCCGGTCCCATCGCGATCCAGAGGTCCTTGGCATTGGCGAGGTCGGTCATCGACTTCTGGCCGAGCATGATGTCGCCGAAGACGCAGCTCTTGAAGTGGGCCGAGAGGTTGGTCGCAAACTCGGCGTCGCGGATCTCGAAATTGCGCGTCGCGTCGAACAGGCGCGCTCCGTAGACCATGCCGTTGGTCGAGTAGTTGAGCTGGCTCGGCATCGTGAAGACGGTCTCGGCCGTGCGCGTCAGCCAATCACCGACCTGGCTGGTGAAGCTCGCCATAACGCCGAGCCCGAGCGGCACGTTCGCGATCGTGGCCGGTGCCAGCGAGGGGTTGATGCGGTCGGTGACCTTCACGCTGACGGTCGGCACCATGAGGCACGAGTAGATCAGCGTCGAGCCGAGGAACCAGTTCATCCAGACGCGCCAGTTCATCGTGAACGCGACCGACATGAGCGTGTAGATCAGGCCGAGGATCATCACCACCCGCAGCAGGGCGCGGTAGCCGCCTCCGCCTGTCCACGCGGCTACCGCGTTGAACGTGTTGACCATGTACTCGCCGCCACCAATCGTGAAGACCTCGACCATCGCTCGCTGTCCTTAGTTGAGGCCCTGCGCGCTCAGCCCGCGCGAGAAGTTGAGCGATGCTGCCATCGCCGGCGACATGCTGTTCTGCAGCGTCGACTCGAGCATCACCGACTTGTTGATGAGAAAGATCGTCTGGTTGAGCGTGTCCTTCAGCTTGAAGTCGCGCTGTGCGTAGCGCTCGCGCGCGGCGCTAAGCTGGTCACGCCACATCTTGCCCATCTCGGCGTCCGGGGCCTGGACCTGAACGACCGACTGGCTGATCCGATCGAGCATGTTGTCGATCATCGCCGCGAGGAGGTTGACCGCGACGATTTCGGCAAGCGCGCTGGTTTCGCCCGGATTGAAGCTCTGGTGCGCCATCGCCTGCACCGCCAGCATCTTGTACAGCGGCAGCGACGTCATGTTGAGCAGCTGCTGCTCCTCGAGCGACAGCGCGGAGTCGGTGCGGATCTTCGAGTTGATCGACTCGATCAGCTTGTGGATCTTGGTGCGAAGGCCTTCCTGCACCTGAAGCGGCTGCTTATCGATCTCGAGGCACTTCAGATCCTCTTTGCACTTCAGCATATACAGCGGCGTCGTGCCGGCGCCGGTTGTTCCGTCGAGCAGCGCCGTGACCAGCGCCTCCTCGGCGGGGCCATAGAAGTCGACCGCCGCGCCGTCCTTCGCGTCGGGGTTGGTGACGATCGTGCCGACGAGCGTCATCAGATACTCGGAGAAGCCGGTGTCCATCGTGCCGAACTTGTTCGAGCGCTGGATCGCATCCCAGGTGTAGTTACGCGCCGAGCCGGGGATGTGCTCAGCCATTCGCGGATCATTGTTGGCAGCAAGCGTCGAGTCCGTCTTGTTGCCGGCACCGCACTCCTGCCGAGACCGCGCCCAGTCGGCGAACTTGCCCTGGTTGTTGCCGACCGCGGCGCAGATCGTCGAGCGTGCGCCGGCCATCTTCGGCCAGACCGAACCGACGAGACCCTGTGCCGCCTCGCACGAGGATATGTTCATCTGGTTCTGCAGCTGCGCCTTGTTCGACATGTTTTCCATGACCTTGCCGATCGCCGGCGAGACGCTGTCGATGGCGAGCTGAAAGGCGAAGCCGAGCGCGTTGTTGGCGGTCGCCTTCATCATGGCGACCATCTCAGCGCCGTTGATGAAGGAAAAGGAGCCGGTGAAGATGTCGATGCCGCCACAGCCGGCACGCACGCTGGGTAGCTGCAGATTGTAGGCCTGCACGCTCTTCTGCGGGAAGCGCGTCCAAACGTTACCCATCGAGTAATAGCCGGCGGTCTGCCCCTGATAGGCGCTCGGGCCGGTCACGTTCGCTGCACCACCAGCATCCTGGAAGAAGCTGTTCATCTGCCCGGCAACGTCGGCGCGCGCGATATCGACCGGGATCATGCTCGCGGCGCCGAGCACCGCGATCGCCGCGGCGGAGCGCCGCAGCAGCACGCGGATGCGAGAGGGACGGGGGAGGGGAGTGGACATCAGAAGTCCTCGCCGGGCTTGGTGTTGGTGAGCATGAAGATGCGCTCCATGATCTCGTCGGCGGACATGACGCCGAACCCGATGGGGACGGTCTTGCGGGTGACGGTGTCGAAGAGCACCAGCGCCGGCGTGGCGAGCGGCACGCCCATGCGCTGGCGTTGGCCGCTGTCGACGACGTAGTTGGGGAAGGAGCGGCTCGGCCCACCGTCGGTCGAGACCGCCATCACCGTCATGCGGTGGCTATCGGCGACCGAGCGCAGGATCGGCGAGAACACCTCACACGCGGCACAGCTCTGCGCGAAGAAGTAGAACATGCCGTAGCGCTGGCCGAGGCGCTCGAGCATCTGATCGCGGGTGGCGCTGCGGTTGTCGGACCAGGCGCGCTTGCCGAGCGTCGAGACCGGGCGCTGCAGCGTGTAGTCGATGTCGGGGTTCTGCCAGAGCGCGCGCTGCCACGTGTCGGAGAAGGTCGACGCGCGGTCGAGCTGCTCGCGCTGGTAGCGGACGTAGGCAATGACGTTCGCCTCGGTCGGCTCGAGGATCGCACGGTTCTTCAGCTCGTCGAGCTGGCGCGTGATCGCCTTCATGCGGTCGGTCGCGGACGCCTGCGCCTGCTGCGCGGCCTGAGGTGTCTTGGGCGCTGCCTTCGGGCGCTCGCAATAGAACCACTGCCCGAGCCGGCGCTGGCCGCAGTAGAAGTCGTCACCCTGCGCCGACGTGGCCGCGCTCGCCTCGAGGACCTCCGGCTGCGCCTGATCCTCGGCGGTGTCACCGTCGCCGGCGTCCGCCATGGCGGCCGACTGGAGATCCAGCGACTGCCCGGGCGCCGCGCTCGGCGCGGCCGCGGCGAGCAGCATGAGGAGCGTAGCGGCGAAGCCGCCGCGGCGGTTATCCCTGATCGTCTTCATCGTCATGCTCCCCGTCGAGCTCAATCATTGCGAGTTGGAGGACCGACATCATCCGCGCGACGTCGAGCATCTTGGTGCCCTGATCGAGCATGCGGACGATCCCGCGCAGGTGGCTGCGGCCGTGCTTGCGACCCTTGATCGTGGCGCGCATGCCTGTCGGGCGGCGGACCAGCCAGCCGGCGTCGACCATGCGCGGGAAGGAGCGCTCGATCTCGCCGGGGTCGACGTCGCACTGGAACCAGTGTCCGATCGTCTGCGCGACCTCGCCGGCCGAGGTGCCGCGCGACGAGCGGTGGATCCGCAGGAAGATCGCAAGGTCGAGCACCGACATGTCGACCGTGCACGGTCCCCCCGGACCGTCCGCATCATTTGCCCCCGTGAAGGTCATAATACCCCTGAATCTTTTGCTGGATGTCGGTCATTACGCTGACCTCGTCCGGCAGCTTGGCGGCGTCCATGAACTCGGCGTAGACCTCGGAGAAATCCATCTTCGACAGATCGAGGCGTTGGAACTCCTCGATGGTGAAGCCCTTGCAGGTTTCGTCCTTTGGCTTGCCCCATGGTTTGTTGATCTGCTCGCGACCCTGCTCCTGCAGGATGCGGGAAAGCTTGCTGCCGAAGCAGCAATAGGCGTCCTTGGACGTGACGCAGATGCCGAGCACCTTGTCCGAGCAGTAGGAGCCGACCTTGTGGCAGAGCCCCTTGTCGTCCTTCTCGTCGAGCTGCTTCTCGGCCGAGCTGCACAGCCACGGCGTCAACAGCGGCACGCCCTTGCCCGAGCAGCAATTCGACGCGCCGAAGATCTTCTTGTTGCAGGTGCCCCGCTCGCCGGAGAACACGGTGAGCTTGTCGGGATCGAACTGTGCACCGGCGTCACCGATCGCGTGGAGCGCCACCAGCGCGTCCTTGAACTCGGTCGAGGCCTCGCGCTCTATCTGCTCACAGTCGCCGTTGATGCAGTAGACGTCGTTGCCGCAGACGTACTGCTTGTCGGTCGATGCGGGATCGTCGGGCAGCGGGCAGCTGTAGACGCGTTGCGACACCTTGCACGCACCGTCTCTCGGATCGTCGAGGCACTCGTCGCGCAGGAACTTGCATTGCGCGTTAGTGTCGAGCGCGCTGCAATCGCTGGCCGGCTGGATGCGCTGGCAGGTGAAGGTGCGCGACCACGCCCAGCAGCTCTGGGTGACCGGCACTCCTTCGATGGTGCGCGTCTCGGGACCCTCGGTGCAGACCTCGGCGGTCTGCGCCGTGCAGCTCGTATCCGAGGCGAGCGCGGGGCAGGTGCCCTCGCTGCGCGTGACCGACACGCTGGTCTCGCCTTCCTTCTTCACGAAGACGGTGTTGGTCTTGAAATTCCAGTGCGACGGGATCTCGCCCTGCGGGATCTCGGTGGAGCAGGAGTAGAGCTGCGCGGTGCCGCTCTGCTTGCTCTTACAGTATTTGCGGTAATCCTCGACGTTCGTGCCACCCGCACCGAGGTCGATCTGTGCGTCGCAGACGTGCTTGGAGACCGGCTCCGCGCGGCAGACACCGGACGCGACCTTCGCCTGCATCGTGCTGTTGCGGGCGAAGCCCATCGCTTCCTGCTTGTCCGGCGTGGCACCGTAGTAGAACCAGCGCGAGGTGTTCACGACGTGGGGGACCATGGTGCCGCGGCAGGTCTCGTTGGCTTGGGTGACCTTGGAGCCCTTGTTGCAGGTTGCCTCGTAATAGCCCTTCGATCCGACCGACGGCGGAAGCGCGGTGCAGGTGCCGTTCGAACCACTGAGGTCCTGGCCGCCGAGATAGGTGTCGGGATCGGTCTCGATCGCGGTGCCGCGCGAGGTTGCCGCGAGGATCTCGGCGTTGCTGAAGCTCGGTCGGGTGCCGGCCTTGTCGACGACGGTGCCATAGGCGTCGTTGGTCGGCGCGGCCGACTTGCCGTCCATCGTCAGCTTGTCGGGATCGTCGAAATAGACCTTCTCGGGCAGGTCGGTGCCACCGTAGCCGGGCAGCTCCTGCAGCTTGGCGTCATTGGGCAGCAGGCTCTCGTCCGCGGCCATCGCCTTGGCCATGGCGTTACCTTCCTGGCGCGCCTGCTCGATCGTCGTCTGCGCGATGACGCCGCTGGCGCCGCCCGCGATGACGGCGAGGAAGAGCGAGGCGGTGAGGCGCTTCACCTACGCCCCCTTCCCCATGTTGCGCAGCGCCACGGATGCGACGCCGGCGCCGGGGCCGCGGCCGTCGACAAAGGTGTCGAGCACATAGCGCACCGACACGTTGCCGGTGATGCGATCGAACGCCGGCACGGCGGTGCGGCAGTTGAGGCCGGAGCACAGGTCGAAGTCGGAGGAGACCGCGACATAGGTCGGCACCGCCTGCACGTCGAAGGCACGGAACAGGCGCGGGTCGATGCCGACGTTGGAGAGCTGGTCCTTCTCGGTCACGACCTTGCCGAGCGCCTCGCTGAACGCCTTCATCGAGTTGTTCGGGAAGCCGCGGAACACGACCACACCGCCCGCCTTGGCTGTATCGGCGATGAGCTGACGCAGCGCTGGCACCGGCATCGACAGGCTGGCGAAGGCGATGAACTGCGGCGCGTCACCGCGGCCGGTCGACGACACATTTTGGCTGGCGCCCTTGATGATCTCGTCGAAGTCGAACGCGCCGTCGCCGTTCATCGGCAGATCGGCCTTGGCGAGCTCGGTGAGGTTACTGGTCGCCTTAGCCTGCACCGCGATCGCTTCCTCGCGGAAGGCATCGCCGCGGTTGCGGACCTGCGCGGCGAAGGTCTCGGCATCACCCTGCATGGCGGCCGAGCGGCGCTTGATCGCCTCGAGGTCGAGCCCGTCGACCGTCTGCGCGATGGCCTGGATGCCGGCGAGCCCGGCGATCCCGGCAGCGACAAGGAGGAAGCGGCGCATCAGGGTCTCCTCACAGCACGCAGCAGTTGCGCTTGCGCCAGACGAGGTAGCCCATGTCCTCGCCCTTCACGGGGTAGGAGCGGCCTGCCTGCGGCGGCATCGTCGACGCGCCGAGCGGCGAGCATGCCGCCTTGCCGCTGACGGTCGGGATCGGGTTGGTCATCTGGACGCGGTATTGCTGCTTCTTCAGCACCGGCATCGGGTACTTATTGCACAGGCCCTTGGAGCCCATCGTCCCCCAGGCGAGGCCCTCGCGGTGGATCTTGAACGCAAAGCGGGCGAGCGCGAGGCGCGATGCCTGCACGTGACCGATCGAAGCGGCGATGTTGCCGTTAACCGGGTACATCGGACCCTGACAGCCAGCGCACCAGAAGGTGGCGTCGAGCGGCAGCTTGGCGGTGGACGCGATGCAGTCGCCCGCGCACGCGGCTTGCGCAATCGGCGAGGAGAAGAGCACCGCTTCCGGGTTGATGAGCGCGGTGAGCGAGTCATCCTGCCAGAGCGGGTCGACCTCGGTCATGTAGGCGATGTCGAACGACGACTGCTCGAAGCAGGCGAAATCGGCGAGGATCTCCATCCAGTAGAGCAGCGGGTAGACGTACCAGTGGACATGCCACTTGGACGTGTTCGCGCCGTTGCCGCCGGTTAGCGAGGGACCGGAGAGCTGGCCCTGCCCGATGTCGAAGCCGGGCGAGATCTTGGTCCCACCCAGGTTCACGAAGCACCACGGCTTGGTCGATACGTCTGCGAGGCGGACCGGCTCCCAGAAGCCGGCCGCGATGCCGATGCGCGGAACGGGCGAACCGCAGGCGCAGACCGGCAGGTTGGGGTTGTCGGTGTCGGGTCGATTGCTCGGCCAGATCTTTAACCCACCCACCGAGAGCGGGAACAGGCAGGACCAGCAGACATCGGTGATCGGGTTGACGAACTTGCCGGTGCACTTCGACTGCGCCTCCGCGCGCGGGCTCAGCACCGCCGACAGGGCGAAGGCAAAGAGAGCGAGGGTGAGGAGGCGCAGCGCCTTCACGACCGGGTGCTCCGCTGCGTGGCCAAGCGACGGCTCGTCCAGACGTAGGCCACCAGCAGCACGGCCGCGTGGGCGCCGATCATCGTCATCGTGCTCGTGGTGACCTCGGGCGTTGCCAGTCCAAGACGCTCCGCGATGAGGCGAAGGAGGACGACACACACGAAGGTGAGATGGATAACGTTGTACCACCCGAGCCAGACGACAACGGCCTCGAAGGCGCGCAGCCGTTTCAGGGCAGCTTCGTCGTTCAAGGGCGGAAGATTGCTCATGCCTCCTCCGACACCGCAGCCGCGAGGAAAGCGTTGTCGGCGCGGTTCTTCCGGAACACGTAGAGCGTCGTGTGGAGTGCGGTTACCGCCAGTAGGGCGGCCACCGCAAACGACGCTGCCCGGCCGAACAGCTGCACCAGCGTGCTGATCGACAGCACGCCGAGCGCGGAGGCGACGCAGAGCACCTGAAAGGTCCGGCGCATGCCGCGCAGCTCGTCGGTTTCGGGCGCGGCCATCGGCGTCTTCATCATGTCGAGCCAGAGCGGCATCAGCTGTTCCCTTTCAGCTTGATCTCGGAGAGCTTCATGACCCGGCCGTCCTGGACGGCGACCGCGGGGGTGTGGCGGATGCCGAGCTTGCCGGTCAGCCGGCCCTCCTGGTCGAAGTAGAAGCGGCGCTGACGCTGGGTCATCTCATCGATCGGCGAGCCGCTCACGAGGATGATCTTGGCCTTGAGGTCGCTGTATGTCGTGGTCGCCCACGCCATCTCGGCGTCGTTGTCGCCGTCGACGAAGACGAGCGCCTGAGTGACGGCGGTAAAGTCGAGCGGGTTCACCGTCTGCCCGCGGCGCGCGATGTAGTTGCCCTTCTGATCCTGCACGTCGCGTTCGATCGTGATCGTGGGATCGTAGGCCCAGGTGCGCGCCTCCGACGCCGGCGTGATGCCCGCGACCGGCTTGGGCCGGCGAACGCGCGCTTCGGTCCGCTTGGCGAAGGCGGCGTTCATGCGGTCAATCTCGCCGTCCGCCTGCAGGCGCTGCAGCTTGGCCTCGATCGTCGCCAGCAGGTCGGGCTCCACGATCGGGAAGACCTGGCCGACCACGCCGTGATCGCGCGCGCGGGTCGCCGAGGTCAGCGATATCGAGAGCAGCGCCACGATGGCGACGGACTCGAGCGCGCGCTTCACAGGATCGGCTTTCCAACGCCGACGATCGCGGCGGTGCAGGCATAGCCGATCGCGGCATAGCGGCTGTCGAAGCCGTCCTTGTGCGGACTGCCGACGAAGTAGCAGCCACGCGGGATCACGCCCGTCGGCCCGGGCACGAGACGCTCGCCGAACTTGCTGACGGGCTTCATGCGCGCCACGAGCTTGCCCGCGACGATGACGTCGGCACCTCGATGCTCGACCAGGTCGCCGGGCATGCCGTAGACGATCTTGCCGAACATCTGCTTCTTGGCGCCGAAGTGGCGCACCACCAGCGGCGCCTTGGGCGGCACGAAGAACACGTACTCGCCCCGCGCGGGCCTCGCGGTCTTGTGGATCACGAAGGCCCAGTTGGGCAGCGATTGCGAGGAGTTGATGAGCAGCGCGTGGTTCTCGCGCCAGCTCGCCAGCGCGTTCAGCGACAGCCCACCTACCGTGAAGAGCCCGAGCGCCGCCCACAGCCGCTTGCGCGGCCGGAAGCGCTCGCCGGCGACCGGCGCCGAGAGGGCAACAGCCTTACTGGCCACCGGGACCACCGAAGGTCGAGACGCTGGCGCCCTGAGCCGCCATGTCGGGCGCAGGCGCTGCAACGCCCGCGTCGACCGTCGGCATCGGTCCGAACGGCGAGTCCGGCGATACGGCGGTCGGCGCCTGTGCGAGCTCGACCGGCGATGGCGCCGCGGCGGGCGCGACAGGCGCGATCGGTGCCTGGCCGCGCAGCATCGCACCCATTTGGGTCGGCGAGGCCGCCTGCGGCACCTTCACGCCCGAGGCATAGACCGCCTTGGCGACCTCGGCGGTGATGTCGGGCACGCTCTTCGAGAGCACGGCCTCGCCGACGAGCACCACCTGGCCAGCGGCGCCGCGGCGCTGCAGCTCGCCGTCGAGCGACGCCATGAAAGTCCGCATCTGCGACTGGACCTGCTCGGGCGGGGTCGCGCTGCGCGCCTGCGCCTGGACGTACTCGCCGACGATTTTGGACAGGTCCGCCTTGACGATGTGCTGCGGCTTCTCCGCAGTCACCGCCTTGGTGATCCACATCGCCCAGACGAGCGCAACGAGGAGAGCCGTGCCGAGGAGCAGCTGCTGCGCGGTGTAGCCGGCGAAAACGGCGCGGCGTGAGGGCGCGATCGTGGCGGATACGGGCGTCGGGGCGGGGGCCGCGGTGGCAGGCTGAGGCGTGATCGGCGCACTCAAATCGTTATCGTCGGTCATGCGCGCGGCTCCTTGGCGGCCGGATCACGCGGCAGGATGGCGTGACGGCGAAAGAAGATGAGCGCGCCCGACACGATCATGTGGACGATGCCGACGGTGATCTTGAACTGGTCGACGCGCGCGGGGCCTGCCGCGAGGTAGCGGCTGGTCATGTTCTCGAGGTGGTTCATCATGCCGTCGAGCGAGAAGCCGCCCAGCACGAGGAAGAAGAGGACGAACACGCCCCACGTCATCAGCAGCGTGGTGGCGAGGAAGCCTGCCATGTGCAGGCCGAAGTAGAGCAGAAAGCCGGCATCGGTGCGCGCGGCGGGCCTGGGCGGCGAAAGTGGTACGATGCGATCGGGATGCGTTGCCATGAGGGTCACTCCGCGGCGATCGGGAGCTGGTCGTCGGCGACGTCGCTCCACTTCTCGGGGTTCTCTGGGTAGGCGACGCGCTCGATCGCCTCTTCCATCGTCAGGCCCTGGTGCAGCAGGTCATGGATGGCCGCGAAGGTGCGCGGCGAGGACGAGAAGACGGTCGCCGAATAGGGATCGAGCACGAGGCGACCGACCGCCATCGACTCCGGACCCTTGATGAGCACATCGGAATATTCGACGCCGTTGCGCTTCAGCGAGCGCATCAGCGCGTCGGTGTGATCGTCCATCTCAAAGCGGTCGTGCTTCTTGAAGTCTGCGATGGTCTCGGCCTTCTGTTGCAGCACGACGAACCAGTCGCTGTTCTCTAGCGCCGCCTTGGAGCCGTCCGACTTGTAATAGTCGTTGATGCTCTGCGTGGCGGTGACGAGCGACGCACCGTACTTGCGGCAGGTACGCGCATAGGCCTCGATAAAGTCGGCCATGGAGCCGCCCTTCAGCATCTGCCACGCCTCGTCGAGGAGCAGCGCCTTGGGCACCGAGCGGTCCTCACGGCGCATCGCCTGGCTCGCCATGAACATGATCGCGGTGAGCGCGACCGAGCGGAGCTCCTCGCGCGAGGACAGGTCCGATAGCTCGAAGACGGTGAGGTTCGCCTTCAGCTCAAATGACACGTCGCCGGTGAAGAACCGGCCATAGGTGCCGGCGCTCGAGAACGGCCGCATAGCGATGCCGAGATCGGTCGCGACCGGATTGCCGGTCTCCTCGAGCGCGGCGATCACATCGTCGATGCAGCCGCTGCGCCCTTTCTCGGCCCAGACCTTGTTGATTGCGCCGTCGATCAACCCGCGCTCGGTGTCGTTGAGCTTGTCGATGTGGCGCGCCATCTGGTTCACAATGCTTTTCAGCATCGCGAAGCAGTCCATGAGGTAGTCCTCGTCCTGCCCCGCGAGCGTCGGATCGATCATGGCGAAGGGGTTGATGCAGAAGCCCGATGCCATCGTGAACTCGACGAAGGCACCGCCCTGCAGCTTGGCCGAATGCTCAAAGGAGCGGCCGTCGTCGATCACGACGACCTTGGCGCCGGCACCCACCATCGAGGCACACAGCTCCTGCAGCGCGACCGACTTGCCCGAGCCCGACTTGCCGCACACCGCGACATTGTGGTTGCCGGCGCTGTTCTCAAACGGCGACCAGAAGAAGGGCTGGCCGCGGCGACCGACCAGCATGAGGTGTGGTTGGTTGCCGCCCAGATACTCGCCCTGCATCGGCATGAGGCTGGCCGCGGTGGTGGTCAGCACCGTGCGCATGCGCTTCATGTTCTTGAGGTCGAACGACAAGCCATTGGCCATCGTCATCGGCATGGCGGCAAGCAGGCCCTGGATCTGCAGGTAGCGGTCGTCGAGCAGGTCCCAGCCCGCGGCGCGGTACACCGACTTCAGCGTCCGCTCGTTCGAGTCCCCCTTGCCCTTCGGGCTGAACGAGGTGACCGAGTAGAAGGCCTGCACGAGCTTGCGGCCTTGGCGCAGCTCGTCCTTCACGAACTTCCACTCGGCCGACTGGTCCTTCAGCTGCGGCAGCATGCGCGCCGACTTGGAGTCCGCGAGGCTGGTGGTGCGCATGAATTTGCGACCGGCGCGCTGCCCCTCGGCCTCCGCGTCGGGGAAGTCGAGGCACAGGTTGGTCGAGACCGGGCAGGGCATGCGCAGCTTGTCGGCGAACATGTCACCGATGAGCTTGGCCATGTCCCATGGCGCCCAGCGCTGCGGCAGGTTGCGTACCGAGAAGGAGCGCACGTCGAACGTATCGGGATAGATCTCGCCAATCTCGGGCGCATCATCGACCGTCTTGCCGGTTGGCCGGAAGCGCTCGGTCCGAAGCAGGATGCGATCCGGCTCGATCTTCATCTCGAGGTCGTGACGCACCGCCTGGTCGGCGATCGGATCGAACGGATTGTAGGAGATCATGTCGTCGCCCGGCGCCGTCGTCGGCGAGGTCAGGTCGTCGATCCAGGTGATGAGCGCCTTGGGATCCATCGGCCGCGAGTGGACGCCGATCGATTCCAGGGTCGAGGCGAGCCCCTCCATGACGGAGACGATCTCCTCGTTGGAAACGCGGCTGGTTTCCGGGGTCGAGTAGGAGAGCGCGAGGCGATGATTGCGCATGTGGAAGGGCGCGGCGGTCGACAGCGAGTTCCACACGCCGTCGAGAAGATAATCGGTGCGGTGCTTGGCCATGCGCTCGTAGACGCCAGCCGCGGAGAAGCGCGGCAGATACCATTTGGAGAGCAGCTCGCTGATGCGCGGGCTCATCCAGCCATGCACCTGCAGCGCGCCGGGCGTCGGGATGCCCTCCGACAGAAACTGCGCGAGCATCTCGTGGCTCTGCTCGGTCGCGCCCATCATGGGCGTGCATTCAAGGACGAAGCCGCGCGTGCCGCTGTTGTAGAAGATCTGGGTCTTCGGATCGTAGCTCCGATACGGCAGCCAGTGGACGAACCGCGGCACCGCGGTATCGGGACGCCCGCCCTCGGGCTTGGCGCTATCGCCGAGGATCGTCGCCAACAGGCCGCTCAGGAAGCTCATTGATCGACTCCAGGGAACGAGGGCGCGCGCAGCACCGGGATGACACCGTTTACCTTCGCCGCCTCACGCGCTTCCGGCTCGACCCGCGCGAGACCGGCGCGGATCGCGGGGTTGGCGCTGACTGCCGCGAGTGCCGTGCGACCGGCCTGGGTGGCGTGCGTCGGAACCGTGATCGCCGACGTCGCCGTTGGCGCCGTCGCAGGGCGGGCAGATGCGGAGGGCGAAGGGGTGGCAGGTTTGGGGGTGCCGACCGCCTGCGTCGTGGCCGTGCGCGCCTGTGGCGCGGTTGGGGAAGGGCGCGGCGTAGGAGTGATCGCGCGAGCGCTGGTCGGCGCCGCGGGAACAGCGATCGGCGCACGCGGCTGACGATAGACCGGCGTCGTCGAGGCCGGCATCCGACGCGGATTGCGCGCAAGCTGGCGGGCGACCTGATCCTTGATGTTGCCGACCGGGTCGACCGGCGCGCGCGCCGCGGCAACCGCGGCCGCACTCGGCATGTCGGGATCCACGCCCACGTCCGTATCGCCGGTGATCGGAGGATCCGCGCGGTCGACCGCTGCGAGGAGCGTGTCGCCACCTGCCGCGCTCGCGACCTCGGCCGGCGTGGTGGCGACGGCGTTGCTGGCGAGCTCGCGCTGCCACTCGCCGCGCTGAACCACGGCATGGATCGCGGTCTGCTCGCGCAGGCGCCCCGCGGCGTCGATCTGCGCCGGGAAGACGATGCGCAGGACGCGCTCCTGGCTGCGCGCCGGCGTGGCCGCGGCGGACTGGAAGCCGCCCGCAACGTTGCGGGCCGCGATGCTCTGGCCGCCGCGATCGTCTGTCGCCGGCGCGCTATAGGGACCGGCCGGCGTAATCATGCGGTCGCCGTCCTCGCCTGCGATCATCGCCAGCGCGCGATCGTCGATGGTCGAGCTCGGCGCGCAGATGCCGTCCGGCGCGATGCACGAGAAGTTGCCCTTGATGTTGCCGCCCAGCGTCGTGCAGCTGGAAAGGCCGGTGCCGGCGAGAATGAGCGCGAGCGCTCCAAGCTTGGTGGGCGTCACGACCGTCCTCCCTCGATGAAGGCGGCCAGCGCCTCCTTGGGCCGGTAACCCTCGATCATCGCACCGTCGGATCGGACGATGACGGGGGTGCCGGAGAGTCCATGCGCGCGCGCGAACTTCTCGTTGGCGTCGAGGCCCGAGGTGTCGCACGTGCCGGCGTTGCGCAGCGGCTCGCCGGCGTAGGCCTGGTGCAGCGCCTCCTCACGGTTCTTGGCGCAATAAACCTGATTGGCGAGGTCGCGGCTCCCGAGCACCGAGATCGGCCGCTCCACGACGCGCACGTTCATGGTGCGCAGCGTGTTGGAGAGCGCACGGCAGTAGCCGCAGCGGAAGTCGCTGAAGACGGTGACCGTCTTGCCGGCCGACTTGCCCCACACGATCGCGCCGGTTGCCGGCAGGCTCGTGAGCGAGAGGTGCTGTGGCGACGCGGGTGCCGAGGGCGACGCGCCGGCACCGCGCGTCAGCGGCGCCTCGTCGCTGCTGGCCGCGTTGTTGGCCTTGGCCGCCCCGCCGATGAGGGTGTCCGGGTTGATCTCGAGGAGGCGGGTCGCGGTGAGGTCCTGCCGCGTCTCCATGTCGTAGACCCGGCCGATCATGAGGTAGCGGCCGGAGCGGTCGACATAGAAGAGGTTGCTGCCCGCGGTCACCTCGCAGAGCCCATCGACCACGCCGCAGTCGACCTTGGAGACGGTGGTCCGCGGCAGACGCGCCTTGAGAAGCGCGGCAACCTTCTCGTTCGACGGCGCCATGATGCCAAGGTCGGCCGCGGCGCCCGCAGCACCGACGCCAACGACAGCGGCACAGCCTGCGATGGTCGCGATGAAGCGGGGACGAAGACGCCAGAAGGCGATGTAATCAATGGCGGACATGGACAGCTCCCAGGATTCCGATCGATCGAAGATGAGCGGCGATCGGCAGCAGGATGCGAGCCGGCTGGAGAGCCACGTCGGCGCTGCGCGATAGCCCTACCGCTGCGGCCGTGGCGCTTTCAGAACAGGGGGCCACGGAATGGCCGGCTGACCGGAGGCCGCCATAGGCCTTCATCGCCGCCACGCTCGCCACGGCAACTAGCGCCGCGAAGACGGGGATCTGGACCAGGCTGTTGGCGAAAAACGCCCGACTAAGTCGGCGCATTCGCTGCTTAGTTGCGGACATGGACAGCTCCCGGGATCCGGATCGACGGAAGATGAGCGGCGATGGGCAGCAGGATGCGAGCCGGCTGGAGAGCCGCTTCGGCGCTGCGCGACGGCGTCCCTGCGGGTGTCGTCGTGCGGCCCTCCGAGCAGGGAGCCATGGAATGGCTGCCTGACCGCATGCCGCCAAAGGCCGTCACGCCGACGAGGGCAGAAAGCGCGATGACGAGCCCGTAGACGATGATGAGATGCGGGCTCATGAAGCCTTCGAAGCGGCCTCGAGCACGGCTGTCAGTTGCGGACATACACACCCTCCAGGAAGACGATCTCGACGTCGACGCCGGTCGGCATCTCGATGACGGGCTGGTACTGCTCGGCGCGCTCGATCAGGTACTTGGAGACCATGTCACCGGCCTCGCCGATGCCGTTGCCGACACCTCCCTGTGCGATGTCGCCGAGCCCGAGCTGCTGGCGCTTGCCGTTAGCGAGCACGACATTGCCGGGCTGCAGTGCGATGTTGGTGTTGGCCGCGAACCCGCGTCCGATCCCGCCGACGAGCCCGGCGAGGAAGGCCTGGCTCACCAGCGAGCCCTCGCGGCTGACGACGCGCCCCCGCACGCCGGTCTTGCCGCCGAACGCGATGAAGCCCTTCACCTCGGACTCCGCATAGCGGCCGCCCGGCTGCGGGCAGGTCATCTTCTGCAGCTTGATGTAGACCTTCTCGCTCGACAACTCGCCGCGCGCGGCGCCGTTGATGAGGCAGCCCTGGATCTTGGTGGTGAGCAGCTTGCCGTTCTGTAGCACCGAGCGCGCCGGCCCAGTGATGCGCAGCACGACCGGCAGCGGGTCGGTCTGGCTGTTCACGCCCGCCGCGGCGTCGACGCCGACGATGACCTTGGCGGTCGCGAAGCTGTTCGCGGGCAGGTAGTTGGGGCTGTCGGTGTAGACCGTGCTGCCCTTGGCGATCTTGGACGCAGTGCCGCGATCGGTGGAGCTGAACGACACCATCTTCACTTCGCTCAGGCGAGGTGCGGACAGGTCCGGACCGGCAGCCGGCGCGCCGGCGCCACGGCCGTACACCGCGGCGCTGCCCGGGCCGTACATTGCTTGCGGACCGGCCGGGACCGGGGGCGGGGTTGCGGCGCGCTCGTTGACCTGCCGGCGCAGCTGCTCGTTCTCGGCCTGGTAGGCGGAGAGCACGCGCTGGCCATCGGCCGACATCGACTGGTTCTGCGCCCGCATGGCGTCCAGCTGTTGGGAGAGCTGCGCTACCCGTGCATTGGTGCCGTCGACGCTCTTCAGCTGGTTCTCGGCCGACTGGAAGCGGTTCTCCGAAAGCGCCATCCACTCCTGCTCGGAGAGGGTCTTGTTGGCCATGTCGCTAACCGAGACCTTCACCTGTTCGGGCTTGTCCGGGTCGACCTTCTTGGCGCCGTCCTCACCGCCGAAGATCCAGAACGAGGAGGCGACCAGGCCGACCGCACCGACCCCGGCAAGGAGCATGCGCTGCTTCTTCTTGGTTTCGGTGTTGCCGTCGAGCTCGGAGGCGATCGGCGAGACGCCGTCGCCAGCCGCGCCGGCCTCCGGGCCGTCGAGCGGCTTGCGGCTGCGCGAGAAGATGTCCTTCAAAGCCATGGCTTAGTTTCCATTCCGCGAGACGAGGTAGGCGGTCGTGACCCGACCCGGCGCGAGCTTGGGCTCGGCGATCGAGACGGCGAGGGCGCTCGACGGCGCGACCTGCGCCTCTGTCAGGACCTTTTCCTGCGAGCCCTTGTTCTCGATGCGCAGCACGCGGCCGGTCAGCGCCTCGCCGCGGTACTCCGAGATCATCTGGACCTTGAGGTCGCCGACGTAGACCGGCTTCAAGGAGCGCTGGCGCAGTTCGTAGCCGTCGACCGACTTGTTGGCGTACATCGCCTGCACCAGCGACACCGCGGCATCCTCGGGCGACGAGGCGGCCGCGACCTTGGTCGGCGCCGCCTCGACCGCATCCGCCTTGGCGATCGCGGGGTTGGAGAGGAACACCTGCACCGCCTGGTCGCCGGCGATGCGGCAAGCGAACTTGTAGACGTAGCCGCGCTTGGACGTGCCGAAGAACGACAGCGTCTGGCGGTTGAAGCCCTCCGGCACCGACAGGTAGATGTCGCCGCGCACCGGCTCGTTGACGACCGAGAAGTCGTCGGACGGGTTGCCAGTGTTGATCTTGGACACGCCGGCGAACTCGTCGCCGACGAGGCTGATGCGGGTGAGGTCCTTGGCCGAGGCGGTGCAGGCGACCTGCGCACCGTCCGCTACCATCAGCGTCTGGTCGCCAGCCGCGAAGGCGGGAGCCGCAAAGACGAAGACGGCGATGGCGATGAGCGCAGCGCCGGCAACGCGGCTGAGCCAGCACATCGTCCGCGAGGCGAGCATCGTGCCGAGTGCGGCGCTGCCGAAGGCGTAGAGCGAGGCGGTCACAGCGCGCCTCCCAGCTTGCCCTTGGGCTGGACCATGCTGAAGCCGACCAGCTTCAGGCTCATGCCCGAATATTCCCAGTCGTAGACGAAGGTGCGCGGCTCGCTCGAGACCACCTTCTGGCCGACCACGGTGCTGAGCTTGCCGGTCACGGTCGACTGCAGGTGCTTGGCGTCGATCTCCATGCCCTCAAGCGTGAAGAACTGGCTCATGCTCGAGCCGCGCTGCTCGCTGACGATCTTGAGGAGGTCGGCCTTGATGGCGCCCTGCGACTTGGGGGAGACGATCGCGAGGACCGACTTCATCCAATAATCCAGGCTACCCGGGGACCGGTTGAGCGTCAGCACCGCTGTGTCGCGGGTGACCAGCTCGAGATACTCGCGCGACACGCCGGAGCTGGAGACGGTCACCGGCGATCCAAGGACCGGCTGCAGGACGATCTCGCGGCTGCGCGTCGCGGACATAAGGAGGAGGAGCGCGACGGCGCCGGCCAGCAGAAGGGCGGTCATGCCGAGAAGATTGCGCTGGCGAAGGACGCGCTGGCTCTGCGCGTGCTGGTAGGAGAAATCCATGTCAGCCCACCATCAGTCGGAGGTAGGAAGGTGGCGTGGCCTTGAGCGACGGGAACCCGCCGGGCAGGTGCCAATACGCCAAGTGGATCAGCCACGAAGTCGCCCGTCCGGCCTTGGCACGTCGAAGCGCCCACCATCCCAAGACGGCCAAGCCGATCCCGATGACGATGTGTTGGGACAGGATCCCCCAGGTGAAGGGGATGACCATCGCGAGGAACTCGTCCAGCGTCCAAAAGCCGATGAGCTCAGGATCGTCGAGGTGCGATGGGATCACGTACTTGTCGGCTGACATCACGCCACCTTCAGTGACGGTGCCGGCGGAGCTGCTATCTCCGCCGGCCCCGGGTCGAGTCAGATTGTTGCGGTGACGGTCGAGGTGACGATCGGCACGCCGGTGCCGGCGCCGACGCCCACGCCGACGGGGATCGCGACCTGACCGAGCGAGAAGCGGCCCGACGCGAGACCGACGACACCACCGGCCAGCGACAGAACGGTGATGATCTTGCCGCCCGAACCCTCGAGGAAGCCGGTGAAGGCATCCAGCGCGGTGTTGAACGTGCCGTCGGCACCGGCGAAGGCCGGCGAGGCCATCACGACCGCGGCGGCCGCGACGCCGAGGGTCGCCAGCGCGGCCGTCTCGGCGCGACGGCCCATCTTGAGCAGGGTCTTCATAACAGAGTCTCCTTTGGCTGAGCGCATTTCAGCGCGCCCAAAGGAAGGCTGGCTCAGGATGATTCCGAGCAGCAACCGCGTTCGCGGGGAACCATCCGGAACATGAGGAATTTTTTAGTTCCTCGTCAGTTTTCGCGTGCCCGTGCGGGCTTACAGGTGCCGTTGTCCGATTCGGCCGGACACCTGTCCACGCCGGCCGGACAGCTGTCCGCTCCTGCCGGACAGCTGTCCGGAATAGCCGGACAGCAGAACGGGTTCTCTTCGCTCAGCCCCGAATCGTAGGCCTAGGGGCGCTTACGGCCTTGCAGTTAGAGGCCCGCGGTGGAAGAAAAGCATGAACCTCTAGCTCGCTAAACAAAGGTTCTCGATCGTGACGGCGGAGAAGGCGCTTCGATTTTCGGTATCAGAGTATTTCTTTCGGCTGAGCACCGAGAGCGTCAGGCTCCATTCCAATAAGGTTCTTGAGTTCTGCTCGTTCGGCGAGGTTATAAATAGCCGAGCTGAAAGAGCTAATGACCTCGCGGAAAGTTACGACGCTGAGGACATGCGTGAGCATCTTCGCATCATACCGAGCGAAGGGGACGTCCCATTGAACGTGACGATTCTTGAAACAAGTGCGACCTCGCTTGAGAAGGCTGCCGAGGTTCTGGCTGAGGCGCTGGGGCAAACGCTTGTTCTGAAGGATGCGCTATCATTAGTCATGTTCGACTTGGTCATAGAGCGAAATGCAACGGAGTTGCTGACCAAGCTCGGTCTTACTGCTTCCGAGGCGGACGCATATCGTGTAAGCCTAAAGCGTAAAAACACGAACGTCATACCCTTTCCTCCGGAGCGGACGTAATTTCTAAAATGCCGTTAACGGCACGCTTGCCATCCCGGAATGCGAAAGGTTAGCAATGCTGTACCAGCCGGGAGATGGGCGATGGGGGATCCGACGCGGATGCCTGCGGGAGGGGCCACGCAGGAAGTAAAGAAGTCGTTTGAGTTAGAAGACTACGTAATCGAGCGGATGAAGATCGCAGGTGTCAGCGTTCGCAATCTCGCAGTAAGCACCGGACTTAAGAAGTCTCGCCTTCATGAAGGGCTTCATCGGGACATAGACAAGCGGATTCCGCTCCGTGTGCCTGAGATGACGGTTGTCCTAGACGCGCTTGGCATCGATCGGAACGAGGCATTCTACGCACGAGAGGTTCTCGCGTCGGTGAGCGACATCACCTTCGATGAGGTGATCCGTGTCGCGGCCATGCTGTGCGAGATGAATAATGGCCTGCCGCAGGAGGTTATTACCGTTATTCGGGCGGTTGATGGCCTTGATCTGAACGATGTACGCAGGGAACATGGTACAGCAGCTCGAGGCTTGGTGGTTCGACTACTAGGCGATCGGTACACCGCTGTAGCTCGTCTTCGACGGAAAACTGACGGCTTCGAGGACTAAAGAGGAATTACCGGTATGGCCGCCCAGCACTGCTCGGTGGCCGCTCACTTTTCCGGGACCCTGAGCACAGAGGTGAGAGGGTCGAAGGAAGGTAGGCCGGCTGATTGCTGGCCTGAGGGCGCGCTACGGATTTGAGGATGGCCGTCCGCCCTGCTACGAACGGGGCATGGCTTACGTCGCAGTAATCCAGATCCCCGCACCTACACTCAACCGCACCGCGCCCGCTCGTGTCGCCGAAAGCACGAAGAGACAGGCGCTCCGGCGCCGCTCCCGTCACCCAAAGCACGAAGACCGGTTAGCCGAGGGGCGCATACGGCCACAGCGGCAGGCAAAAGCGCCGAAAATCGTCCGCTTCTGCGTGATGCGTTCGTGCTTTCAGCGACACGAGAGCCGGATCCTCGTGCTTTCGGCGACACAACGCATCCCCGCTTCGTGCTATCAACGACACGAGGCTGGCGGGGTTCGTGCTTTCAGCGACACGAGCTCAGGATGCGACAGGTCGTCATGGCTCACCAACAATCAGGCTACGAGATCGCACAGATCTCAAAAGATGCCCCAGAAGAGAGCAGGTTGAATATGCCCGAGGAAAAGCAAGGCGAGCTTTTCTCGCTCGATAGTCCGCTGCTTGGTGGAGTCCAGGGTGAGAGGTCGCTGATGGCGTACCCATTTTTCGCGTTGACGAAAGCGGCTTGGACAAAGCCGCTCGCCTATCGAACAGATGAGGTCTCGATCGAGATCGGGCCGGGACCAAAAGGCGTCGCAACCATCTACGACAAAGAAATCTTGCTCTACATCGCCAGCCTTATGGTCTCCAAGCTCGACGCAGGGCAAAGGGTTGGCCAGACCTTTCAATTTACAGCCAATGACCTTTTCAGGGTTACAGGCATCAATAGCTCGTCGCGCTCATATAGTAGGCTTTCCGACGCGCTCGAGCGGCTACAGGGTACGCAGATAAAGACCAACATCGAAGCGGGTGGCTCAGGTGAGGAGGGCTTCTTCTCCTGGTTGGAGGCCGCGAGTCTCCAATACACAAAGAGCCCGACTGGCGAAAAGCGGCTTAAGTCGATCAAAGTGCGGCTGTGCGACTGGCTGTACCGCGCCATCATGGTCGATCGCCATGTCTTGGAATATGCACCAAGTTACTTTGAGCTTGGTCCGGTCGAGCGACGGTTATACGAAGTCTCGAGGTCTTTATGCGTTGATGGGCCAGTTTCCGTCGCCCTCGACGACCTTCGCCTTCAGCTGGGCTATCAAGCGAGCTTGCGCCACTTCAAGTACGACCTGACAAAGATCATTGAAGCTGACGTCATACCGGGCTTTCGTTTCGTGCTTGAGGAAGACGAGGCACGAGCGACTACAACGCCAGCAGGCCGTACAATTCGTGAGTACGTCGTGAAAATCCTTCCGGAGGGCATGAGCAAACGGCTCAGCTCTTGATCCTCGCTGATTCGCAGACGCGAACCGCGAAGATCGCGCGCGACGCTTTGTGTCGCTGAAAGCACGAAGAGATAAGCAGCGCGAGCGCCACAAACGGGCTTCGTGTCGCCGAAAGCACGAATATTAGTCGTCTCATGTCGCCGAAAGCACGAATTTCGCGTGTTTCGCGAGCCAGCGTCGTGCGGCACATTGCCAAACGACGACGCACTTCTCGCGTCGCACGACAATAGGATCGGCTGTGACCACATAAACGAATGCCCGGCACGAAGGCCGGGCACCCTGAAACTCATATGTCCACGCCGGCAAGCGTGAACGGGAGAGCACTACCCTCCCGATATACGAGTTTCTGAGCCTCGGTTCAAGGGAGCGCGTTTCGCGCCACGCTATCGCTTTGCCTGGTCCCGGCCTCCGAGAAGGAGGGTGGAACGTGGAAGCTATACACATCGGAGGAGCCGCCTTGGCGGCGCTCTCCGGCATGCCGATTGGGGGGAAAGGCGGACGCTCCGGCGCACCTCACCGGACCGGAGCGGCCGTGCGCGCGAACAGCATCGAGGCGGGGACCTTCGAGGACGCGTTTTTCCCGCGGCTGGCAGCCGGCGATACCGACAGAATGCTACGCGGCGCCAGGAAGGCGCTGGACAATGCCAACGGCCTGCGACGGATCGCTCGCAAGGGAGAGCGCAAGCTGTCGTGTGCAGAACGGATCCAGGCGCGATTGACTGCCACGGCGGTGCGCGTCTTCGAGGAGCTTCTCACCCTCGCGCGCCTGAACGACGGGCGCGTCTTCCCGACCTACGATTATCTGGTTGAGCGTACGCACCTCGGCCGGTCGACCATCCAGCGTGCCCTTCCGATCCTCGAGGAGAACGGCTTCATTCTGAAGCAGCGCCGGTGCAAGCGCATCGACACCTCGGGCCCAGGCCCCCGCTATGAGCAGACGTCGAACGCCTATCGGGTGCTTCTACCCAAGGCTGTCATTGCGATGCTCCCCCGCTGGATGCGACCCGCGCCGCTTCCCGTCGATCAGGAGCAGCTCGCCTGTGATCGCGCCGAGGAAACAAAGGCAATGCTCGCGACGCTCTCGTGCAAGGAGTTTGCCGAGGCGACGGTCACGGGCCCGATGGGCAAGGTTCTTGCCATGTTGGGAGCTGGGATCGATCGTCGAGAGCGTGAAGTTCAACTAGATGCTCAACCGCTAACAGATTCATATATTAAAGGCGGATCGGTGTTGGCCTAGTCGGCCAACGCGCTTGAGAACCCGCGGAAAAGAACAACGACACACAACGTCCACCGATCACGGAAACGCTCGGACGTGCCGGCTACGCCGTCACGGTGCTCCCTAGGGGGAGCATGCGGTTTCTGCTGTCCGTCATGCCGAGGACAGCGCTTGCGGACAGCTTAGAATTGGGAGAGGCCGACGGTACGATAAGGCGAGGACGGCAGTGTCGAGCGCAACGTCGGCGATCCCGGTGCAGCGGTCAGCCGTGACCAGTTGGCGATGATGTCGGTGACATAAGCCTGCGTTTCCGCGATTCGGGGCACGAGACCGTCACGAACACGACCAGGACCGGCATTGTAGGCGGCGAGCGCCAGTTGGACCCGGCCGAACTTGTCGAGCTGCTGGCGCAGGTAACGCGCCCCACCGCGCATGTTCTGGTACGGATCGAGGCGATCAACCCCGAGCCCAGCCGCGGTGCCGGGCATGAGCTGCGCGAAGCCGAAGGCATTCTTCGGCGAGGCGGCGAGCGGATTGTAGCGGCTTTCCCGAATGATCATCGCGTCGAACAGGCCCGTCGGGATACCATGCTCGCAAGCGATCGAGCTCATCATGCCGTAATAGGCAGCGCGTCGACCTTCGGCCTCTCGAGAGAGGAATCCCGACGGTCGGTAAGCCAGTGGCGCGCAACCTGGAACGAAGGCGGGCGTGGCGACCGTCTGGATATTTGCGCGCATCCAGCCAGGGACCGCGATCGATGACGACGTGGGGATCGTGGCAAATGAGGCCTGAGACACAGGAGGGGCCTCTACGAGACCCGCCAGCTGGCGCTTCATACGAAACTCGACGTACCGTCGACTGAGATCGTGGACGGCGAACTCGGCAGGAAAAGCCGCATCTACCCCGACGTCTGATGTCGGAGCCACGACGGCGTCACTGTCCACCGTCGGCAAAGCAGTCATCGAGATCAACTCGACACGTCTGGACGACTGCTGCTTCCGGTTCGCGGCCTGCGCCGTCCCGGTCAGCACCACGCTTATTAGGGCCGCTCGAACGATCGCTCGCCGCACAATAACCTCCTGAAATCGTCGCTTCAGAGGAGTGGGCAGAAGCTATTCGAGCTTGTCAAGACGGCCAACCGGGCCGAAACTGCCCTCTAAACCGTGCCGGAAGGTCTCTTCGAGCATGTGGTTGATCCATCGCGACACTGACGGACAAGGCCCAAATCGCATCCCTCTTCCGCCTCAACTCCGGGAGGCGTTGGTGCGATGGTACGTGGGCGAGGGCTCGTTCCACGATGAGCAGGCCGGGATCACGCTGGTGCAGAACGCACGCATCGGCCATCGATGGATCGCTTGCAGCTGCCTCGGCGCGGACAAGCGCCCACCTATCCTCACGCCTGCGTTCCTGTCGGAGGCCGAAACCTACTATCTGCGGCGCCTGACGAGCGAGAAGCGGCCGGAGCATCGCCCGGAGTGCCCTTTTTTTCGCGACCAGGTCACCAACCGCATCACGGAGGTGCGCTCCCACGCCACACCGACGGATCCACCGGCGGGGTTCTTCGAGGTGCTGCGGCCGGCGCCGGAGAAGCTTTCTCAGCGTCCCGAGGAGGACAGCAACGACGATCGGACACGCAACGCCTCGACCCCTCGGCTTGCTCGTCTCCTCTGGCGGCTGATGGAAACCGCCGGCTCGAACAGCGTGCCTCCGCTAGGCGCCGGCCCTGACTGGTCGATCAAGGAAGGGTTTGCCGCCATCCTGCGCGCCGCTGGCAAGATCGAGATTGCGCCAGGGATCGAGCTGGCGCGGGCGCTCTGGACCCACGCCCGGCCGCTCGAGGCTAATGTCGTCTATGCGACGCTGCGTAGCCTCGCGCCGAACTGGCCCAAGGCGCACGCACCGCAAGGTTTCGTGCTCCTCTACGCGCCGGCCGTCCAAGGTCACGAGATCCACGTCCCAGACGGATTACCGGTCCACATCGCGAACCGCGTCCAGTCGCCCTCGATCCGCGGCAACCGCATCAGCGGGCCCTTCCTCGTGCTGGTGGTCGCCGGCGAATACCCGGAGGCGCACGGCTACGCCCCGCTGCGCGCCTACGCGCAGCCGATCTACAGCGGGCGCCTGTTCGTACCGGTCGAGTCCGACTTCGAGCGGAAGGTTCTCAAGCGGATCCTCGAGACGCAGCGGATGCTCCGCAGCAAGGGCATCGACCTCGCGATCGGCAAGCCGCTCTTCGATACGATGACGCCTGACGGCCCATGTCGGCCTGACTTCTTGCTTGAAGGTCGATCGCGGGTGACGGGCGAGTTGCGCACGATCGTGGTGGAGGCAATGGGCTTCGACACCGATGATTATCACGCCGCCAAGGCAATCACGCACCCACGAATGCGCCATATCGGCGAACTGCTAAGCCTCACTCCCGCTGACATTGAGGATGAGGCAGCGCCTGCCCGGATCGCCGCGGCGCTCGCGCTTTAGCGGATCAGGACCAACTCATCGTCGCGGCAAAGGAGCCGACGATGCCGAGCGTAACCGGGGTCGACAACAGATACAGTTTCTGCCAGCGCCACCAGGCCTTAGGCAGAAGAAGAACTGCGCCGCGAACAGTACGGGCATCCTGCCAGATCTTGTCTTTCCAGAGCCCTTGCAACGTCACAGTGACTGAAAGCGCCATCGCGATGGCGCAGCAGATGCCGGCCGCCAGGTAGATTGCGATCCAATTGGCAATCTCGACGGCCGAAAACTGCGACATCCACACCTCTTTTAGAAAGCGCGTGTCGACAAACAGGCGCCGATCGATTCTAGTTCCAAGGCAGCCTACGAGTGCAGGCTTTAGCACCCGGTAAACGGACCGGCACTAAGTAGCACCCCATTCTACAGGGGTAGAGATGGAGCGGAGAGGGAGGGAAGGAGCGGGCTGCTCGGGTGGCCTTGTTCTCCCTTCAATACGGGCTGCGTCACCGCCGCCCAGGCACGGGGTCTCTCCACCATGCAACGTATCGTGCTTGTCATCCGCGACCGTGGCCGAAAGGACATCGTCGCCTTCCATCCTACCGAACAGGCCGCACGCGAGGCGCTGGCGGACTACGTCCGTGAGCAAACACCCGAGGCATCGGACAGCGACAACGACGCTGAGCTGATCGCAGCCTATTTCGCTGACGAATCCGTCGCGCTCTACACCATCGCCGGCGTCCCCGCCGCGAAGTGCTGATGGAGGCAAGCCATGGCCATTATTGCCAACCGTCCGTCGCAGAAGCTGGTGGATCTCGTCGGGGCGCTCGGAGGATCCTGGCACGGTAACGTGGCGACGTGCCGCTGCCCTGCGCACGCTGATGCTACACCCAGCCTCTCGCTTCGCCAGGGCGACCGCGGGCTGCTCGTCACGTGCTTCGCAGGCTGCGACCCCATCGATGTGCTGCGTGAGCTCGACCGTATCTCACTAGGGCGTCGCTATCAGGCTCCGGAACCGGCTCGGGCGACGGGAACGGCGAACATCGACAGGCTATGGAACGAGGCTCGCCCGGTGCCAGGGACCTGCGCGGAGCATTATCTTGCCTCGCGCTTCCTTCTGCCGCTGCCGACCGACGTCCGCTTTCATCCGCGATGCCCGCTCGGCCCTAAGCCGCGGACGGTGTTCAAGCCCGCCCTCCTCGTGGCGGTTCGTGAAGCGCAGCGCCTGGTCGCGTTCCAGCGGATCTTCCTTGACCCCGCCAGTGCGGCCTACACCGAAAAGGCGACGCTTGGGACGCTCGGCACCGGCGCATGGCGCGGGGGTGGCCTCGCTCCCACTATCGGCCTCGCCGAAGGCTTCGAGACCGCCCGCGCCTGGTCGCTGCTGCGCGGGCTGCCGTGTTGGGCGTCGCTCGGCTCGCGCCGACTCGACGTACTGACGATCCCGTCCACGGTGACGAAGCTGATCCTCGCCGGCGACAACGACCTGGCCGGACGGCGCTCGGTCGCGCGTAGCGCAGCCCGTTATGCGACCGACGAGCGGGTGATCGAAGCGGACTTTCCCCCCGCGCCGTTCAACGATTGGGCCGAGGCGCTCGAGGCGAGAGAGAGGGGAGGGGGAGGAAGGCGGTGAGCTGCCGGATGGCAGCCTGACCAAGGGAGCCTTCCATGTCCGACCTTCTCGACCTGCCGCCGGTAACTGACCGACCGGCCGCGCTGACGATCGCCGAGCTGCTCGCCGGCGAAACGCCGATCACGCGACGCGACCTCAACAACGCCATGAGCGCAGCCTTCGGCGGGAGCGACGCGGATGGCCGCTGGACGCAGCGCGACAGCTTCGAGATGCTCGAGCATGCTCTTGCGCTGCACGTCGCGCGCCAGCCCTACCCGCTCGGGACCCTCGCAGGCGTGCCGCATGCCGCGGCGCTGATGGATCGCCTGCCGACGCAGACGGTCCGCAGCGAAGAGCAGATCGAACTTCAGCAATTCTCGACTCCGATCGACATCGGCGCACTCGCGGCAGTGATGGCGGCGGTTGGACCGGACGACATCGTGCTCGAGCCGAGCGCGGGCAACGGGTTGCTGGCGGTCCAGGTGCCGCATCACGCCGGGCTGCAGCTCAACGAGATCGATCCCAAGCGCCGCGAACGGCTGGCAAGCGTCTTCCCCAACGCAATCATCACCGGACACGACGGCGCTGCCCTCGTCAGCCTGCACGCTTCGCTGGAACGGCCAACGGTCGTGCTGATGAACCCACCGTTCTCGCGGAGCGTCGGCCGCGGCGCCGACAACCTGGCCGCGTTGCGGCATCTGCAGGCCGCCATCCGCCGGGTCGCGAAGGGCGGCCGCGTCGTGGCCATCATGCCGGACTGGTTCGCCCCGAGTGCCCAACTCAAGGCCGCCTATGAGGCGGTGCTGACAGGATGCACGGTGCGCACCTCGCTGCGGCTCGAGAGCTGCTATCGCAAGCACGGCACCGACATCGCGGTCAGGCTCTACGTCATCGACAAGGTCACGGGCGGGACGTCGCACACAGTGATCCAGCGCCGGGCTGTTCTAGACTTCCTCGACGCGATCACCGTACCTGCCCGAGCCGAGCTCGTGAGTGATGCGGCCGTGGCGAAGCCGGCGCCGCCCGTCGTCACCCTGTTCGGCGCCGCACGCGCAGCGACGCCAGCCGTCGCGCGAACCTACCATGCTCCCGTCCGCAACGCGGTACTGCCGGTCGGCTATACGACGCTGGCCGCGCCGGCTCCGCTGGCCGATCAGGTCGGTGTCTATCTGCCGTACCGGCCGAGCCGGATCGGCTTCGAAGCGGCCGGAGAGCACCCGACGGCCCTGGTCGAATCCGTGGCGATGGGCTCGATCCCCGCCCCGGTCCCGGCGCACATCCCGCTGCTGCCGGAGCGCACCGTCTCCGACCGCCTCTTGTCGGACTCTCAGCTCGAGACCGTGATCTACGCCGGACATGCCTGGAACCAGCTTCTGCCGGGCACCTTCAAGCCCGCCAAGGAAGGCGTCGGCCTCGCCATCGACGAGGAGGGCCGCCGCTACCGCAAGGGCTTTTTCCTCGGCGACGGCACCGGCGCCGGCAAGGGCCGCCAGGTCGCCGCCTGCATCCTCGACAACTGGCTGCAGGGCCGGCGTCGCCACATCTGGGTGACGAAGAACGAGCCGCTGCTCGAAGACGCGCGACGCGACTGGTCGGCGCTCGGCGGTCTCGCCGGTGACGTGCAGCCGGTCTCCAACTGGAAGATCGACGAGCCGATCCGCCTCATCGAAGGCGTGCTGTTCGTTACCTACCCGACGCTTCGCTCGATGCGGACCGACAACAGCCGGTTGCAGCAAATCCTCGACTGGGCCGGGCCCGACTTCGACGGCGTTATCGCGTTCGACGAGGCGCACGAGATGGGTGGCGTAGCGGGCGGCGAGGGCGCGCTCGGCAAGAAGGAGGGCTCACAGCAGGGGATCTGTGGCGTCCTCCTCCAGAACCACCTCCCTGACGCGCGCGTGCTCTACGCCTCTGCGACAGGCGCCTCGGACGTCAACAATCTCGCGTACGCGGTTCGGCTGGGCCTATGGGGACCCGAGACGGCGTTCGCCAACCGCGAAGCGTTCATCTCAGAGATCCGCAAAGGTGGGATCGCCGCGATGGAGCTGGTCGCGCGCGACCTGAAGGCGCTCGGGCTCTACACCGCGCGCGCGCTCAGCTTCGCCGGCGTCGAGTATGACGTGCTGAAGCACGAGCTGACCCCCCAGCAGATCGAGATCTACGACACCTACGCGAACGCCTGGAGCGTGATCCTTCAGAACATGGAGGAGGCGCTGAAGCTCACCGACGTCGTCGACGCACTCGAGGGCGGCACGCTCAACAGCGGCGCCAAGGCGGCCGCGCGTTCGCGGCTGGAATCGTGCAAGCAGCGCTTCTTCGGCCAGGTTCTCCTCGCGATGAAGCTGCCGACGGTCATCGCAGCGATCGAACAGCATCTCAAGGCCGACCAATCGGTCGTGCTGCAACTGGTGACGACGGCTGAGGCGATCCTCGACCGCAGGCTTGGTCAGATGTCAGCCGAGGAGCGCGCCGATCCGACGATCGACCTGTCACCGACCGAGTATATCGCCGACTACCTCCAGCGTGCGTTCCCCACGCGCCAGATGGAGACCTACAGCGACGACACCGGCAACGTGCGTTCGCGCCCGATGACTGACGAAGCAGGTCACCCGGTCTACAATCCGGACGCGATCGCCGCGCGCGACGCCATGCTCGAGCACATCTGCGGCCTGCCTCCGATCAAGTCGGCGCTCGACGCGCTGATCGAGCATTTCGGCACCGACGATGTCGCCGAGGTGACCGGTCGCTCCAAACGGCTCGTGCCGACCTCGGACGGGCGCCAGAAGGTCGAGACGCGCTCCGGCCGCTCCAGCCAAGTTGAGGCGGCGGCCTTCATGGCCGGCACCAAGCGTGTGCTGGTCTTCTCGGACGCGGGCGGGACCGGGCGCTCGTACCACGCCAGCCTCGACGCCAAGAACCAGCAGCAGCGCGTCCACTTCCTGCTTGAGCCGGGCTGGCGCGCCGATCGCGCCATCCAGGGGCTCGGCCGTACCCACCGCACACATCAGGCCTCCACACCGCTGTTCCGGCCGGTGACCACCGACTGCAAGGGCGAGCTGCGCTTCACCTCGACGATCGCCCGCCGGCTCGACAGCCTGGGGGCCCTGACGCGCGGACAGCGCCAGACCGGCGGGCAGAACCTGTTCGACCCGGCCGACAA
>NZ_JACHZH010000010.1:0-104206 GCF_014193405.1 Sphingomonas sp. BK069
TGGCGAAGTCACTGGACGCTGAAATGGCCGCGATCGAAGCCGACGAGCGGAAGATCGCCGAGCGCCGTCAGGCGCATGCGGCGAGGCTCCGCGAGACCGAGGCTGGCGAGGATCGCGAAGGCGTTGCCGTTGGCGACCTCCAACTCGGGCGCAGCGTCGGGGTTGAGGCCAAGACCGAGCCTGATGTCGCCGCCCGGTTCGGCCTGCCAGATGCGCGCGCCGCGGCCGAGGAATTGCGCCTCGTCGACGACGGTGATGACGGCTGGGTCCCAGTCGAAACAGCGCGCGATCGACGCGAGCGCGAGGGGGCAGACGCGGACCTCGATCTCGAACGAGCCGGACGCCGGATCGCCGTGGATCGGGACCACCATGGCGACGCCGCTGCGCACGACATGGCTGTCGAGCAGATCGCGCAACGCGCCGAGCTGGTCGGGCATGATGACGGCAGGGGAGGGCGACAGGATGTTGTGGCCGTCGTCGACGCGGAACGTGATGGTCATCTCGACCTCCTTCGTTGAAACCGCGTCTCTCTTTCTCCCTCCTCTCCGGCGATTATGCTCCGCCTGCGGGGCGGGGCGTGACGGCTCTCTGCGGACCCGCCGGGCCGCCTTCGCCTTAGGCCGCGCCAGCGGCGCCAGGGCGGGCTCGATGCCCGCCATGGCGCTTCCCCGGCCGAGGCGTAGCGAGGGCGGCCCGGAGGGGCCGAACGATGCGAGCGAGCCGGGATGCGGCAGGGGTCGAGCAGGCAGCAAAAAGGGCCGCCCGGTCGCCCGAGCAGCCCTTGTTTGGATGTGGTAACCGGAGCCTCGCGGCCCCGCTGAGTTACTTGACCAGCTGCACGTAGCTGGCGATGCCGACCAGTGCGGTGCCCTGCAAAATCAGGAACCATTTGAGGCCGTCGATCGAGGTCTGCATGCCCTTCAAACCGGCTTCGAGTTTCGCCTCCATGGTGCCGAGCTTGGCATCCACGGTCGTGCGAAGTGCCGACATCTCGGCCTGAAGTGGTTTGATTGCGTCTCCGACAGTCATGTCGATGTGTTCCTCGACAGCGGCGACTGCACGGGCAGCCACATCCTCGGCGACATTAGCCGAAATCAGGGCCTGAAACAACGTGACCTGCATGTCTGTTCCTCCTTCGTCTCTATGACGAAGCTCACGCCCCGGCCGACAGACTGGGACGACTTGAGAGAGAGTTTTTCCCCGCGGCAGCAGCGCCGGGGCGGGCTCGATGCCCGCTCCGGCGCTTGCCCGGCCGAGGCGTAGCAAGGGGAGGCCGAAGGGCCGGACCGACGCGAGCGAGCCGGGCGCCGCGGGCACCGAACTCCACGCCGGCGAGGGGCTTGCCACAAGGATCATCAGCGCGGCTTCGTCGTTGCGGCCCTGTGCGATGATGATCCCACGTGCGTGCCCGCGTGGCGCTTTCGCCGCGATACCTTTGGCGATCCGGTGTGCGTCTTCGAAGTCGTCGGAGCAGTCGTCATCGACCACATACTCCTCCAGTTCCTGATCGTAGCCCGGTGTATCGGCTTGCCCAGGAGCAGCACAATTATCGAGATCCAGGTCGCCGCATTGAGGATGAGCAGCTGGCTGCCATTCGCCGGCTGCGGCAGGCCGACACGTTCGACGCGCCAATCATGGGGCTATGGATCGATGGTGCAGCCGTTCGCGCTGGAGGGCAGCTCCGACGCGCGAGAGCGCGAATGGATCGGCAATGCAGCCCCGTGGCCGCGGCCGAGGGCATGGCCGAGGAAATCGGCGTGGCGCTGCTACTCGCCAAGGCCGGTGAGACCTTCATGCTGTCCGACAAGGCCATCTGACTCTACGGTCTCGATCGCGCCTTCACATGTGCGAAGCGCAGCGCCCTCTTGGCCGAGCTCGGAAATTAACGCCAGTTGCTGGCGGTCGGCCGCCTAGCGCCGAAGCCTAAGGGTGCTCGCATGTATCGCGATACCTACCCGATGATGCCCTTGAGCGGCTGATCCAGTCTCATTCCAATGGTGACTTGGTCGATCGACTGCGAGGTGAACGAGAGCGCCGGGCGGTTGAAAGGGAAGGGCGAGATCCGTATCATACGGATGAGGAGATTGACCAATGGTGCAGTCAGCGACTGCCGGTGAGGTCCCGAAGCCGTTTGGCCGCTTCGGCCGGCGCGCGCTGGTCGAGCCGCTTACCATCACCAACCACGGCGACGAGGGCGCAGCCCCTATGTCGATGCAGGAAGATACCCGCGTGAAGAGCCGGGACCGAGTGGCCATGTCGATCGACGAGGTCACGCAAGTTATGCACGACGCCGTCGCCGCCTCGAAGGCGCCTGAGGAATCTAAGGCCTTCAACCACGAGCTGGACTGAGGGTGCACGTACCGGCGCCGCGCCCCGGCCAGTTCATCAGCTACAAATATCTCTAAGAGCGCGAGGCCGACCGGGCGCCGAGGGCGGCCGCAAAGAACGTCCGTGCGCGATGATGCCGGCGCAACAGATGCGCGACAGCCATACCAAGGTATTTGTCCGTCCCATCACGCACAGCCCACAGACTGCTGCCCAAGCACCGGCATTCTCTGGTACGTCGATAATACTGGCCGGATCGTAGATGAAGGCGATCGCATGCGGTATTGCTGCTCTCGTGGTTTCCGTAATTAGGACGCCGCTCCTATTTGTCGCTACCCACCTTGAGCTGAGTTGTTTGGCGTTACAAGGGTCCGATTAGAAGGAGCTTTTTGGCTTAGCCTGCGGGCGTGAATGTGGGCGTTGGCAGCCACCCCCGGCCTGGCCGGGCTAGCTGCTGTAGCGTCGGGTCCGAAGGTCACGGATCGCGGAGACACTCCGTCAGCGGGGTAGCGCTGAGCCACGGGGTGGGGGTGAACGCTGCCCTCGTCGCCGCAATCAGTGTCATTTCTACTGGGAACGGACCTGCCTTTAGTAACGCGTTTCGCATCACCATCACGATCGCCGGGGCGACGTCGTCATTCTGGGGCAATCGGTTGGCGCCGGGCGCTTGCCGCGCATCCGGCATTTGGTACCACGCTGCACCAAACAAGTAGAACAACATGCGGGGGACACATGAAAAAATCGACGTTGGCGAGCCTCCCATTGCTGTTCCTGGTGAGCGCCTGCGGTGGAGGCGATGGCGGCGGCAGCGCGAGCGCCCCCGGTGGCGTAATCGTCGCACCGCCCCCGACTCCCGCCCCCGCGCCGTCACCCACGCCGACCCCGACTCCCACGCCAACACCAGCTCCCACACCGCAGCCCACCCCTTCACCAACGCCTGCGCCGTCACCCACGCCGACCCCGCTTCCCGCCGCGGCGCCGGTCGCCACCGACGGCAATTGGTCCACATTCCAGGGCAATCCCGGCCACACCGGCTATGTCGCGACTCGGTTCTCGACCGCGAACTTCGTTGATGCCTGGACGATCACCACCGCGAGTGCGCCGAGCGACGTCGCCGCAACGTCGGGCAGCGTCTTCTTCAACGTGCTGCAAGCTGATCGCCATATCTACACACAGGCGGTGTCGACGACGAGTGGTGCGCTGCGCTGGGGCTTCGACCTCGGGAACAAGAACGTCTATCCGAACACGCAGCCGTTCGGCCCGTCCTATGCCAATGGCCGGGTCGCCGCGATGGCACCGAATGAGACGTCCAGCGCCGCCCCGCTACAGGTCATCAACGCCGCTACGGGCGGCTATGTCAGCACGTTGACCTATGACGCGCAGTTCAGCGCGGGCAGCGTCCCAACGCTCGTTGGGGACGAGCTGTTTTTCGCCGCCGGCTATTACGGCAACGCCGTCTTTCAGGCGAACGCGGCCACCGGCACCAATGGCTGGCAGGCGACGATCGTCAATCAGTATTCCGGCTATGTCATGGAAGGCGAGAGTGTCGCCGTCGATCAACGCTACGTCTACTATTTCAATGCTGGAGCGCTGATCGTACTGAACCGTGACGATGGCTCGCTGGCCCAAGCGATTAGGAACCCGTTCTTCACAAAAACTGGTATCAGCTATTCCGGTGGGTATATCGGCGCCCCAATGCTCGACGACGGGCGAATTGTAACTTTCACCGACAATTACAGCATCGGCGACGCCTTGCCGCTCGCGGCCTTCGTGCTGAACAACGACAGACCATTATGGCGCTCGAGCTATAGCTACACCGGTCAGCCTGCCGCGCATGCCGGCAAACTTTACGCGGTTCGCTCCTCCAGCACGATCGTCGATGTTATTGACGCGGCAACAGGGCTGGTGTCGGCGTCGATCAACGTCGGAGGCAGCGACAACCTCAAGAGCAACGTTGTTATCACGGACAGCCACATGTTCGTCGCGAGCGCCGCCACGACCTTCGCGATCGATCTGAGTGACTTTGCTAATCCGGTGGCATGGAAGACCTCTTACGGCGGCAATCTAGCGATCACCCCGGACAACTATCTGATCATCGCCACCAAGACCGGTCTGCACGCGGTCAAGCTGACGTGAACGCTCTCCAGCACCGATGCGGCGCCGCGCCGTAGCGGTGCTGCGAAGGGGAAACGGTGAAGCACATGATCGAAGGTGCGCAACCCGCCCGTCGAACCAGTCATGGTCCGAACCGTCGATCTGCACCAGCTCGCCGCGGCACTCGCGCCGGTAGCGCGACTGCTGGAGGCGGCGCGCTTGGCAACCTTGCCTTTCCACACGCCGGCCGCGATCAGCATCTGGCGCAGCGTCTCACGGGACAGCGTGATCCCATGCTGCTCGGCCAGGTACTCAGACGCCAGCGTCGGACCGAAGTCGGTATCGTGCTCCCGCACGATGCCGACCACGCGGTCACGGAATGCGTCATTGAGCCGCCTGTTGCTCGCTCGCCCGTGCCTGCGGGACACAAGGCCGGCTGCGCCATCGGCTCTGAGACGATCCCGCAGCCGGTAGATCTGCCGCGGACAGAGGCTCAGCGATGCTGCCGCATCGCTGACGCGCAGCTCGCCACGCTCGACCCGTTGCAGGATGTCAAACCGCGTCAGTTCGCCCTGGCTCATTGCGACCACCGTCATCAGCGCGCGCTCTCAACCGTGCGGGCGACATGCCACCCGTCGGCCGCGTTGACGTCGGTTGTGACATCTCTAACTTGCAGACAGCTGACATTTGTACGTTGCGCCTACATTGTTGCCGCCAGTTAGAAAAGACACATTCTCCGCTAGATAGAAATGACACCGCTTCGTGGCAGCGGGGGCAGCGTGGAGCCCCCCAAGCAGCGCAGCGCTGCCCCCGCTGAGGCGGTAATCTCTCGGCTCTTGCGACCTTGGACCCGCTGCGCCAGCAGCGGGCTCGGTCACACCAGTGCGCGGCCGCGAACGCCCATTAGCGGTTGTTGAAGCGTGAGGCTTGAGGCGTCGAAAGTGGTCGTTCGTTCAGCGGCCCTTGAGCGCTTCGGCACCTAAGAGGAGGGACCGCGCAAAAGCAGCACGGCCACTAGTATTTCCCTGCGACTCGAATCCGAACCCATCGAAGCAAACGATCAAGGCCGAGACTACGTAGCTCGCGGCTCGCATCTCTGCGAGAGAGCGAACACGAACAGACATCAGCGCACTATCCGACTTGATCCGCTCATGGGAGGCAGAGGCGGCTAGCCGGTCATTTATAAACTTGACGTCGGTGGGCATCGCAGTCGCCGCAGCCAGCTCACCTTCAAGATAAGCATCTTTGCCGTCCACCGACGCGAGGGCTCCGTCGGTCACAACATGGTCGCCATTTAGGGCCGGAAAGCGTTTCAACTGAGCCGGGTAAGCGTGGTCGGACATGCACTTTTGGACGGCAGCGGCCGTCGGCCAACTTGCGACAGGCAGGGTCACGTAAAAATCGACACTCATGCCAGCTTTTCCAACGGGAGCCTCTTCAGCACAGAAACCGCCAACGGCGGGTTTTCACGATCTAGCTGGCAAAGCCGACAGACCGCAATCCTGCCATTCCAGCCGTTCCTTGCGCGCCGCGCTAGGCTGTTAGCAAGGTGGCGGATGCTGGCGAGCGTGCGACGCGCCATGCTAGGCGTTCGTTCGGACCTAGCGGGGCGACTTACATGGCTGCACGCATCATCCTGCTGAACGGCACCTCTAGTGCTGGCAAGTCGACCTTGGCGAGAGCCCTTCGACCGCTGCTGCCCGGATCCTTTTGCTACTATGCGTCTGATCAGCTCGCAGATGCCCATTTTCGACCGATCACTGAGCCCGCGCGTTGCGAAGGGCGAGAAGCCTTCTTTGCCGGGTTTCACCGGTCGATCGCAGCATTCGCTGAGGCTGGGCTCGATCTGCTCGTTGAGCATATCGTCGAGCAGGCGTCTTGGGCGGATGAACTCAGGGCTCTTCTGCGTCCCTTCGATACGTTCTGGGTCGGCATCCATGTGCCCATCGACATCCTGAAAGAGCGAGAGCGCCTGCGAGGTGATCGAGCTTTGGGCGAGGCGCAGGAGCATCACCGCACGCATGATCACTGCAGGTACGATCTTGAGCTTGAAAATGTGGGTGCCTCCGCGACGGCCGCCGCGCTAGTCTTGCAGGCATGAGGCCTCCGACACAGCTGATCGTGGCTCCTGGTTCGTCCACAGACGAAGAGCCGCTTCCCTGCCATAAGCAGACATCGCGGCGGAGGTCACCTCCGCCGCGCTGACCATTTCCACAGCCGGAGTAGCTCACCTTGATCAGTCCTAAACCTGTATCTAGGCGAAGCGGCAAGGAACCTAAGATGGTTCGCGCACGGGAGCCTTTCGAGTCACGATCACTTATTCCGACGTAACGAGCGAGGGCTGTGAGCGACACACCAGCTACTCGGCGGTGCGTAGGTCGGCAGTCCGCTCAGCGGTGAACATCCTGTTGGAACGGAGATCCAGCTCAGCTGCGACCACTGCGATCTGCGAGATCCGCAACGAACATTCGGGAGTGGTGCGACGGTTCGATGTCGAGCTGGTGGTCGGGCCTGATCGCCTCGGCTGATCGCGACGGAGGGGACCTCCGCCGCGGCCATCCGGCGGCGACGTCCGCTAACGCCCAGTAGCGGACATTTAGAAAGACGGCGTGACGGCGGGTCACGTGCCGGGTAGGTGAGATCGCTTATCGCGATCAAAATTCGATCAGCCTTCAGGAGAGTCTGCGTGCTTTTTCACACCATGGTCGGATCGAACGACATTGAACGGTCCAAGCGCTTCTACGATTTAGTGCTTGGCACCTTGGGTGCAGGGGAAGGGACGCGGAACAACGCCGACAGCGGCCATACACGTCTGATCTACAACAACGGCAGCGGGACCAACTTCATCGTCAGTCAGCCGATCAACGACGAACCGGCAAGCGTCGCTAACGGCAGCACCGTCGCCTTCTCCTGCGACTCGCCCGAGCAGGTGAAGCAGCTTCACGATACCGCCGTTGCTGCCGGCGGGACCTCGATCGAAGCTCCGCCCGGACCGCGCAAAACTGCCTCGATGGGCACCATCGAACTGGCCTATTTTCGTGACCCCGATGGCAACAAACTGTGTGGGATCCATTTCCCTGCCTGATCCGTCCGGCACGGGTCCGCTTCTGACCCTAGAAGACCTGATCTAGCGATCCCGAGAACGTCCGCTTTCCCTGCCAATCTCGGCCATTCACCCGTGCCGCCCGCCGGACGTACCTCGAACGTCTGAGATTGGCAGGTTAGCGGACGTTGCGCCAAGTGCCCCCTCCGGTAGTCTGTACGCATGGATATGGACGAGCTGCGCAGCCGCTTGGCGGCAATCTTAGCCGTTGAGGAAGCAGAGCCTACGGACTGGTTGGAAGTCGAACGGTTGGCGAGCCAGCTTCAACGTGAACTGCCAATCGACGCCACGCCGGAGGCGGTGCATCGCTACCTGGATGATGCCGACATTCGCTCTCGCGACAACTCATACGGGGCGAGGCAGCGACAAGATGTTCACAGGTATGTCGATCATGGGGAATATGACGACGGCATCCCCGTTCCGTGGTGGGGATGCGCCCTTGTCCTTTTGGGTGCCGCGGGCATCGTTAAGTGGCTGCTGATGTAGCTGCGCGGTTGTCCGCTTTTGGGCGCTTTCGGACGCTAGCGGGCGTACTCGCCGAGGCCGCGCGCAACCAGCTCCTCGTTGGAGAGGCGTGGACCACGCTTGAGCCTGCCGTTGCCGAGCGTGCGACGATCCAGCTTTGGACCGGATGGAACCGAATGGGGTGCCTTGAACACGCCGGCCGGCTGCGCCGTCCGAGCCGGCTCGTTGTTGTTGCGCTTGGCGTGATGTGGCTGAGCCTGCTGTATCACGCGGGCTAGTGCCAGCGCCGCGTCGAGGTGCTTGTTGTCGACCACAGCAGCCTGGTTCACCCGGCGCATCTTGTCGAACATGCGATAGGGCAGGGCCGTGCCCTCATGCTGGATCTCGAGCCGACCGTCCGGGTACTCGCACACGTCCACCTTCTTGCGCGCGAGCGCCTGCGCCGCAGGCGAGGGCTCCAGGATGAACATGGCCTTGTTGTAGTGCAAGGTGAGGGCGCCGGTGACGGTGCGCTGCTCGCGCCACACCAGCTCCGCCTCTAGGTCTTCGTGGATGGCCAGCGGCCGGTGCAGGTCGCGCGGGTCGAACGGCGCCTTGGCGAACCGACGATTGTGCTGCGCCATGTAGGAGGGGAGGAAGGCGTTGGCTTGGTCGATGGTGGAGATGCGGTGTAGCCGCATCGCCTTGACCAAGCGGTCCTGCAGCGTCGCGTTGACCCGCTCGACGCGTCCCTTCGCCTGCGGCGAGTTCGCGCAAATGAGCTCGATGTTGAGCCGGTCCAGCGCTCGGCCGAGGTGGGTCATGCCGTCGCCCTTCGCCGAGGCCGTGTTGTTGCGGAAGGCGCTGTGCTTGTCCGTGTAGAAGGCGACCGGTTTGCCGTGCCGCTCGAGGTAGGTTCGGGTGGCGCGCATGTAGGAGAAGGTGCTCTCGCTCTCGACCATCTCGAGGTGCATAAGCTCGCTGGTGGCATCGTCGATGAAGACCAGGAGCGTGCATTGCGGACCGCGGCCCTCAAACCACCAGTGCTTGGAGCCGTCGACCTGGATGAGCTCGCCGCGGCAGTCACGCCGGTAGCGAGGCTGGTACGGGCGAGGGCGCTTGGCCGCACGGTCCTGCCACAGCCCAGCCTCCAGCATGATGCGCCGCAGGGTCTCGCACGAAAGGCCGATGCCGTGGCGCTCGGCGAGGTACTCGCGAGCGAGCGTCGGTCCGAAGTCGGCGTAGTGCTCGCGCACCAGCGTGACCACCTCGGCGCGAAAGGCGTCGCTGTAGCGCCGGTTGCTCGGGCGTCCTCGCTTGCGCGACACCAGGCCGCTCGCGCCGTCCTCTCGCAGGCGGCCCAGCAGCCGGTACACCTGCCGCCTCGCAAGGCCGAGCAGCTCCATCGCGTCTGCGATCCGGATTTCACCACGGTCGAGCCGCATCAGCGTGTCGAAGCGGGTGATCTCAGCAGCACTCATCGCCAGCACCGTCATACAATGCGCGTCCTCGTTGCCGAGAACGGTTATGACACCGGCGACCCGCCGATAGCACCGCAGAGTGCCATTTCTATCTAGCGGGATGGTGCCATTTGTACTTAGCGCTGCGGTTTCAAGCGAAGCGCGACACGCCTCGTGGCAGCGGGGGCAGCGTGTAGCCCTCCCGCAGCGCAGCGCTGCCCCCGCTGATGCGGTGACCTCTCGGTTCCTGCGCCTTCGGACCCGCTGCGCTAGCAGCGGGCTCGGTTACGCCGATGGATGGCCGCGAACGCCCATTCCGGCCATTGGCAGCGACGTTCGAGAGCAGATAGGGTGAACGGATGTCCTGGCTCGCACTCCTCGCCCCGTCGTTCCTCTGGGCGAAGGCAGCTTGGCTTTCGCCATATTTGCGGACGCAACGGCACGGCTCGTCCGGCGCGCTGTCGCTTATCAGCGGTGGGCTGATGTTCGCGGCCTTCAACGTCGATGGGCCTATTCGGATGGCCCTCTACGGTGCATCGACCTTGGCGCTAGCAGCGATGTTTGCGGCGTTGTTTCGGCCAAAGCGCGGCGTCCGCTAACGCCCACATGCGAACATCAGGGCTGAGGACGCGTTCGTCGCGGTCGATTTCCGCTACCCGGCCCGCGCGCACGAGAGGGGGTACAAACGGCATTGAGGTTATACTTAATTCACCCCTTCTTACCATCTTTGCGTGTGTATAGCTTAGGCGGCTGAGGAGAAGCGTATGGCCGCGGACAGGTACCCTTTAGCCGGAGCGAATCTCGACGACGTTAATATGCGGTCCTACGCTTCGCTGATACGCGAGTTAATGCCGATGGACGAAGATCTCGACGGGCTTGGAGCTCCTGTGGAGGCGATAAGGATGGTCCAGAGTCTGCGCGCTTTGTGTGCGACAGACTTCGAGGCTCGCTACGGCATCGACTTTCTGAGCGTAATTTCCTGTGCCGACGACGAAGGCTCGGCGGGTGCTTAAGCATTCATGAGCGGATGACCTCCGCAATATACTGATGTAGCTAAACTCTGCCCTCAATTTCAGACGTTGAAGGTGCGTCCGGTCAGCGCCACGGGTGAATGGCCGGGATGGCAGGAAAGCAGTCGTTAGCGCGTCGGGTCGCCGGCCGGCTTTCGACGCACGCTCAACTTGAGAGCAGCCGCCATTGACGCAGCTGCAAACGTCAAGAACACTAACGTATCTAACCAAGCCGCGCCAAACATCGAATACGCGGCTCGATCAAGTAAGAGCGTGCTTATGTGCCTTGTCGGCGCATAACACTCCCACCACTCTCCCCGCCACGCTGCCAGGACGTAGTCGGGACCCGCCATTTTGGCAAATTCCGTAGTATCTCGATCACAATATTGGAAGCCAGCGGGTGCCAAGACAATCTCGTAATCTTCAGGTCCGGCGGAGGGCGAAACAGCGCCAAACTCTCGAGCGTTTGGCAGTCGACCATGACTGCGGCGAAAGACTTCGATCGCGTTGGCAGCACTTCGAAACTGATGATTTAATCGCAAGCTATGTTGGATGGTGTGATCGAAGCTGGTCGTGTTGATGATTGCCATCATACAGGCCAGCAAAGCCAGGCAAACAAGCAAAGCGGCCGCTGATCTCCGAATGAGCATCGCCGGACAATGCCAAACGGCTTGATTGCCGAAAAGAGGCAATGTCCGGCACTGGGCGCTTGCGGACATGCCGGATCGTCAGGGTTCCGCTTCAAGCACGAGGGCAATCTGCTCGGCCAGGACCTCGCTCGGCGTTCGATACGCAAGGCACTTGCGTGGCGTTCGGTTGAGGCGGTCTGCCAACTGCTCGAGCTCGGCTCGCGGTACCCGTGCGATGTCCGTGTCGGAGGGTAGGAAGCGCCGTATCCTGCCGTTGCTGTTCTCCACGCTGCCCTTCTGCCATGGCGCTGACGGCTGGCAGAAGTACGCGGCCATGCCCAGGCTCTCCCGTAGGCGCCCATACCCGGCGAACTCGGTGCCTCGGTCGAGCGTGATGGTGCGACGGAGGGAAGGGGGGAGGGTGCCTAGGTGGCGTTCAATGCCTTCCATGATGCCGGCCGAGTGACGGCTGCTGTTGGGCATCAGCACGGTGTAGCGGCTCCGGCGCTCAACCAACGAGGTGAGGTTGGCTTTACCGTGATGCAGCTTGAACGCGATGAGGTCGCCTTCCCAATGACCAAAGCCGCCCCGTTCAGCGATGTCTGGCGGTCGCGCCGCAATGGTGTGAGCGGGCGGAATGTTCAGGCCGCGTGGCTTGCGAGCGTAGCGACGTCGGCGTTTCCGCCTGCCGGTTGGTAGCAGACGTGCCAGCTTGGCCGCCTGACCGTCGGGCCCATACACGAACTGATAGATCGTCTCATGGCTCACCCGCAGCGGGCCTGCGGTACGGTGCCGAAGGTAGCCGGCGATCTGCTCCGGCGACCAGGCGGCTTCCAGCCGGTCGACGATGTAGCTGGCGAGCTCGGGATGTCGGCTGATTTTCGCGCCCCTAAGCCGTCGCCCAGCCGCCATCGATTGAGCAGTCAGCGGAAAGTACCCGCGGAACATCGGCTCCTCGTCAAACCGGTGATTGCGCTTCAGCTCCCGGTAGATCGTCGACGGGTGGCGCCCGAGCTCGGCCGCGGCCTGGCGCGGGCTTCTGCCAGCGCTTGTGAGCTGATATAGCTTGCGACGCTCATCGAGATCCAGATGCGTGTAGCTGCCCATGCGCAACCCTCAGCCCGGTGGAACCCGCACTTAAGCGAGGTTTTCGCACTTCAATCTAGAATGCACCCGCTTACAGCCTTCCGGATCGATAATATATCTTATGTAAGGAAGAAGAGCGTCGCTCGTCCCACCAGCGTCATGGCGCTCGTCCGCATTCACCGCGACACGCGTCGCGACGCGATGAAGCGCGCGAAGGTCGTCGAACGCGCGCCCGAACGACCTCCGCCACCGCTCAGAAGAACGTCTCGATCACCTCCGTCACGCGGTGCTCCGCGTCCGCCACCAGCACCCGCCGCCATTTGTCGAAGGTGAGACACGGGTGCGAGATGTCGAAGGCGATCACGTCGCCGACCGCGAGATCGTCGCCCGGCGCGATCGCCAGATAGGCGTGCTGGTCCATCAGTCCCGTCACCGTCCAGTGCGCCGGCGCCTCGCTGGGCCGCGCATCCTCTCCCGGCCGATAGCGCGTCGCCGGCCGCGGCAGGCCGGCGTCGAAGGCGACGTCGCGCTTGCCCATCGCCACCACCGCGCGCGCGGGATCGGGGATCGACTGCACCGCCGCCCACACCCGCAGCGCGGGCCGCAGCGGCGCGCCCAGCCCCGGCGCTACGGGATTGCGGCGCAGGATCTGCTCCTGCGCGACGCGGTACAGCCCGTCGTCGTGGCTGATGTAGCAGCCCGGCCGCAGCACCACCTGCACCGCGCCGGCGCGCGCCACCGCGGCGCTCTCCTCCGCCACCACGTCGTACCAGGCCGAACCCGCCCCCGTCAGGATCGCCGGGCTCCGCTCGACCTGCCGCTCCGCCACCAGCCGCTCGACCGTCGCCACCGCGCGGCGGACGAAGCGCCGCACCGACGCCTCGTCGGCGAGCACGCCCTCGTAGAACTCGATCCCCGCCAGCCGCAGCGCGCCGCGCCAGTCCGCCAGCGCGGCGAGCACCGCGTCGAGCTGCGCCGCGTCGCGCACGCCGCAGCGCAGCCCCTCCTGGTCGCGCTCGGGCGCGAGCTCGATCAGCACGTCCAGCGTGGCGCCGCGCGCGCGGCACGCCGCACCGAGCTGCGCCACCCCCGCGGGGCTATCGATGAGACAGAGCAGGTCGAGCCCGGGACGCGCCGCCAGCTCGGCGACCGCCGCGACATTGGCCGCGCCGACCACCTGGTTGGCGATCAGCACGCGCTCGACCCCGTGCGCCGCGGCGACGCGCGCCTGCTGGCTGGTCGCGACCGTGATCCCCCAGGCGCCGGCGTCGAGCTGGCGGCGGAACAGCGCGGGCGCCATGGTGGTCTTGCCGTGCGGCGCCAGCGCGAGGCCGTAGGAATCGATGAAGGCGCGCATCCAGGCGAGATTGTGCGCCATGTCGGGGCCGCTCAGCACCGCGGCGGGGAGCGGCACGTCGCCCGCCAGCAGGTCCCACCCGCTGCCGCCCTGCCCCACCCCTTTGTTCAGCTCGTCCACCTTGTGTCTCCCAGATACCTAAAATTGTTTACATTAATCTCACGGCAGGAGACAGTGGCGACGGCATCGCGACGGGGAGGAGCCATGACCGAGACGATCATCGCCGGCGCCGAGCTGTACGACGGCTCGGGCGCCGCTGGCTATCGCGCCGACGTGACGTTACGCGACGGGATCATCGCCGCGGTCGCTCCCGCCGCGGACACCCTGCCCGAGCAGGCGATCGACGCGCGCGGGCTCGCCCTCGCGCCGGGCTTCATCGACGCGCACACGCACGATGACCTGGTCGCGATCACCGCGCCGGCGATGACGCCCAAGATCACCCAGGGCATCACCACCGTGGTGGTCGGCAATTGCGGGATCAGCGCGGGCGCGGGCCGCGCGGGCGACGCGCTGCCCGATCCGATGGTGCTGCTCGGCGCGCCCGGCGACTTCGCCTACGCCGACTTCGCGGCCTATGCCGCCGCGGTCGACGCGGCGCTGCCCGCGACCAACGTGGTCGCGCTGGTCGGCCATACCGCGCTGCGCGCGCGCCATCTCGACCGGCTCGACCGCGACGCCGCGGAAGGCGAGCGCGCCGCGATGCGCGCCGACCTCGCCGCCGCGCTCGACGCCGGTGCCTTCGGCTTCTCGACCGGCCTCGCCTATGCCAATGCCGCGCACGCCTCGACCGAGGAAGTGATGGCGGTGGCCGCGGCGCTGCGCGATACCGGCGCGCTCTACGCCACGCACCTGCGCAGCGAGGGCGCCGCGATCCTGCCCGCGATCGACGAGGCGGTCGCGATCGCGCGCCACGCCGCCGCGCCGCTGGTGGTGTCGCACCTCAAATGCGCCGGCGCGAGCCAGTACGGCCGCAGCGGCGAGATCCTGGCGCGGCTCGAGGCGGCCGCGGCGACGCACCCGACCGGCTGCGACTGTTATCCCTACACCGCGAGCTCCTCGACGCTCGACCTGAAGCAGGTGGTGCCCGAGACGCCGATCCTGATCACCTGGTCCGGGCCGGCACCCGACCAAGCCGGGCGCATGCTCGCCGACATCGCCGCCGACTGGGGCTGCGACCTGCGCGAGGCGGCACAGCGGCTTCAGCCCGCGGGCGCGGTCTATCATTGCATGGCAGAGAGCGACGTCGACCGTATCCTGGCGCACCCGCTCACCATGATCGGCTCGGACGGGCTGCCGTGCGACCCGCGCCCGCACCCGCGGCTGTGGGGCAGCTTCCCGCGCGTGCTGGCGCATTACGTGCGCGAGCGCGGGCTGCTGGCGCTTCCCGAGGCGATCCGCAAGATGACCGGGCTCACCGCGGATCGGCTCGGCCTGCGCGATCGCGGCTATGTCCGCGCCGGGCTCGCCGCCGACCTGGTGCTGTTCGATCCCGCGCGCGTGCTCGATCGCGCCAGCTACGACGATCCGGTGCGCGCCGCCGAGGGCGTGCTGGGCGTGTGGGTCAACGGCGTCGCCACGCTCGATCGCGGCGGCCCCACCGGCGCGCGCGGCGGGCGGCTGCTGCGGCGCCCGGGCACTGGGCGGTAGTGACGCGGCTCTCGGGGCCCCAAGCTCCTCCCCGTGCCGGGAAGGAGTTTCAAGATACAGATCAACGAGAAGGACATCATCGATGAGTGACGGCATCAAGCGCTACGGCGTCGAGGGCGGCAGCGGCACCGGCGGGCAGCACCTGCCGTTCGCGCGCGCGGTGCAGGCCGACGGCTGGCTCTACGTCTCGGGCCAGGTGCCGATGGTCGACGGCGAGGTGATCGACGGCGGCATCATCCCCCAGACCCACCAGGCGATCCGCAACGTGCTCAAGATCCTGGAAGAGGCCGGCTACGGCCCGGAGCATGTCGTGCGCTGCGGCGTGTGGCTCGACGACGCGCGCGATTTCATGTCGTTCAACCGCATCTTCAAGGAATATTTCGGCGCCCACCCGCCGGCGCGCGCCTGCGTCGTCTCCCAGATGGTGGTCGACTGCAAGGTCGAGGTCGACTGCGTCGCGTGGAAGCAGCCCTGAGTGAGCGGCGGCACGCTGCTGCTGCTGGAGGCCGCGGGCGCGGTCGCGCTGCTGATCCTGCTGATCGTGCGCGCGCGGCTCAGCCCGTTCGTCGCGCTGACCCTGGTGTCGCTCGGGCTCGCGCTGGTCGCGGGCATCGCGCCCGCCGATATCGTCAAGGGCTTCGAGGCCGGGGTCGGTAGCGCGCTCGGGCATATCGCGCTGGTGGTCGGGCTCGGCACGATCCTCGGCAAGATGATGGTCGAGTCGGGCGGCGCGGACCGCGTCGCGCGCACCGTCATCGGCCTGTTCGGCGCGCGCCGCGCCGACTGGGCGGCGATGACGGTGGCGCTGATCGTCGGCCTGCCGGTGTTCTTCGAGGTCGGCTTCGTGCTGCTGGTGCCGATCGTCTTCGCGGTCGCGGGGCGGCTGCGCCAGCACCCGCTGCGGCTCGGCCTGCCGATGGCGGCGGGGCTGTCGGTGGTGCACGCGATGGTGCCGCCCCACCCCGCCGCAATGCTCGCGACCCAGGCCTACGGCGCCGACGTCGGGCTGACGGTGCTGTTCGCGCTGATCGTCGGCGTGCCCACCGCGGCGGTCGCGGGGCCGCTATACGCGCGGCTGGTGGTGCCGCGGCTCGCCCCGGCGGTGCCGCCCCCGCCCGCGGCGGAGGACGTGCCCGATCGCGCGCTGCCCGGTTTCGCGATCACGGTGGCCACGCTCCTCCTGCCGGTGGCGCTGATGCTGCTCGGCAGCCTCGCGCCGTCGCTCGCCGCGCCGGGCACCCCGCTCGACCAGGCGCTGCGCTTCCTCGGCACGCCCGTGGTGGCGCTGCTCGCGGCGGTGCTGGTGAGCTATTGGACGCTCGGCCTGGCGCGCGGACTGAACGCGGCGACGCTGCAGCGCTACACCAACGAGTGCCTCGCGCCGACCGCGATGATCACGCTGGTGGTCGGCGTCGGCGCGGGCTTCGGCCGCGTGCTGACCGACAGCGGCGCGTCCGGCGCGATCGTCGCGCTGGCGGCGCAGCTGCACGTCCCCGTGATCCTGCTCGCCTGGCTGATCGCGGCGCTGATGCGCGTCGCGACCGGCTCGGCGACGGTGGCGATGGCGACTGCGGCGGGGATCGTCGCCCCGCTCGCCGCCGCCAACCCGGGGGTGCGGCCCGAGCTGCTCGTGCTCGCCACCGGCGCGGGATCGGTGGTGCTGAGCCATGTCAACGACGGCGGCTTCTGGCTGGTGAAGGAATATTTCGGCCTCAGCGTCGCCGACACGATCCGCAGCTGGACGGTGTGCGAGACGCTGATCTCGGTCGTGGCGCTGGTGCTGACGCTGGGGCTGTCCGCGCTGGTGTGAGCACCGCTTAAACTTACGGAGCCTGACCCCTGCGGCCCTAAGCGTGATTGAGATACGAGAGCCTCTTTGGATCCTCCCCTGGAAGGGGAGGTGGCAGGCCGCAGGCCTGACGGAGGGGTGTCGCCGCTGGTGAGCCGAGCGATGATCGCCGGCCGGGTCACCCCTCCGTCAGCGCTGACGCGCTGCCACCTCCCCTTGCAGGGGAGGATCGGCTGAACGTCAATTGCGCCTAAGCTCCTCCTTTCGCAGCAGCACGAGGCGACGCAGACTCACTCCGGCAGGACGGTGCGCTCACCCGTGATCGTCAGCTCGATCCAGGCGCCGTCGGCGTCGCCGGGCTGGCCTCCGCCCACGAACAGCCGGTAGGCGCCGGGCGCGATCGCGCGCGTGCCGTCGCGCGCCACCAGGCTGAGCGAGCGCGGGTCGATCGTTACCCGCACCTCGCGCGACTCCCCCGGCGCGAGCGACGCGCGCGCGAAGCCGACGAGCTGGCGCTGCAGCACCGGCACGGTCCGCCCCTGCGGCTGCGGCGCGACCGGGGCGAGATAGGCCTGCACCACCGCGTCGCCGGCACGCGCGCCGGTGTTGGTCACGCGCACCGCGGCGCCGAGCCCCTCCCCCGCCGCGATCGTCACCGCCGCGGGCGACGCGGCGGCATAGGCGAAGCGGGTGTAGCTCAGCCCATGACCGAACGGGTACAAGGGCGTGCCGGTGAAGAAGCGGTAGGTGCGGTTCTTCATGCTATAGTCGATGTACGCCGGCATATCGCGCGTGGCGGCGTAGAAGGTCACCGGCAGCCGCCCGCTCGGGCTGATGTCGCCCGCGAGCAGCCGCGCGATCGCGGTGCCGCCGGCCTGGCCGGGATACCAGGCCGCGACCGCGGCGTCGGCGGTCGCCTTGGTCCAGGGATCGGCGATGGCGGCGCCGGTCATCTGCACCACCACCAGCGGCTTGCCCGTCGCCGCCAGCGCGGCGAGCAAAGCGCGCTGCGGCTCGGGCAGCTCGATCTTGGTGCGATCGCCGCCGACGAAGCCGGGCACGTCGAGCCGCAGCGCCTCGCCCTCGAGCGTCGGCGACAGGCCGGCGAAGGCGACCACCACGTCGGCGTCGCGCGCCGCGGCCACCGCCTCGGCCAGCTGCGCCGCGGCGGGCGCGACCCAGCGCAGCCCGATCCCGCCGTCGGCGCTGACATGGTCGAGCTCGACGCGCAGCGCGCGCGGGCGCGCGTCGGCGAAGGTGACGCTCGCCTCGACGCCCTCGTCGCTGCCGCGATCGGCGATGACGGGTCTGCCGTCGACCCACAGCCGCACCGGGTCGTGGCCGTCGCAGTCGAAGCAGCGCGGCACCTCGAGCCGCAGCGTGTAGGTGCCCGGCGCGGGCGGCGTCAGCTGCCCGGTCCAGCGCACCGCGTAGCGGCGATCGTCGAGCCCCCGCACGGGCGGCGCGCGGTCCCAGTCGAAGTCGATGACGCGGTCCTGGCGCGTCAGCAGCGGGCGACCGCCGGCGATCGCGCCGCGGAAATACTCGCCGCGCAGGCCCGGCCGGCCGTCGGCGGAGAGCGCGGTCTCGGGCACCGTCACCGCGACGCCCTCGGCGAGCACGCTGCCCTGCGCGTAGCGGACGCGCGCGGCGCCGAAGCGCGCGCGGATGCCCTCGAGCGGGGTGACCGGCGCCGCGGCGGTGCCGTGGTAATTGGCCTCGAGCACGTCGAGCGAGTCGGCGTTGGCGCCGATCACCGCCAGCCGCGTGCCGGCCGCGAGCGGCAGCCGGTCCTTGTTCGTCAGCAGCACCAGCGACTTCTCCGCCGCCTCCAGCGCGAGCGCGCGGTGCGCCGGCGTGTCGACCTGGTCGGGGCGGATGCGGTCCCACCGGCTGCGCCGCCCGAAGGCGATGCCGAGCGCGGCGCGCGAGCCGAGCACGCGGCGCAGCGCGGTGTCGACCTCGGCCTCGCTCACCAGCCCCTGCCGCACCGCCGCGGGGAGCGCGTCGTAGCTCGGCCCGCAGTCGAGGTCGGTGCCCGCGCGCAGCGCCGCCGCGGCGGCGGAGGGCAGGTCGAGCCGGTAATTGTGGAAGCTCTCGATATAGCCGACCGCGTCGCAGTCGGAGACGATCATGCCGCCGAAGCGCCAGCGCGCGCGCACGCGCTCGTTGAGCAGCGGCGCCGAGGCGCAGGCGGGCACGCCGTGGAGCGCGTTATAGGCGCACATCGTCGACAGCGCGCCGCCTTTGGTCAGCGCGAGGCGGAAGGCGGGCGTGTAGGTCTCGGCCATGTCGCGCGGCGAGACGTCGACGTCGAAAGCGTTGCGCCCCGCCTCGGGGCCGGAATGGACCGCGAGATGCTTGGGCGTCGCGATCGCCTTGGGAGACGCGGGATCGGGCCCCTGCACGCCCCGGACGAAGGCGACACCGAGCCGGCCGGTGAGATACGGGTCCTCGCCGTAGGTCTCCTGCCCCCGGCCCCAGCGCGGGTCACGGAAGATGTTGATGTTGGGCGACCACAGGTGCAGCCCGGCGAAGCGCGGCCGCGCCGCAGCTCGGGGCAGCGCGTTGTACTTGGCGCGCGCCTCGGTCGACACCACGTCGCCGACGCGGCGCAGCAGGTCGACGTCCCAGCTCGCCGCCAAGCCGATCGCCTGCGGGAAGACGGTGGCGACGCCGTTGCGCGCGAGGCCGTGCAGCCCTTCGCTCCAATAATCATAGGCGGGCAGCTCGGCCGCGGGCAGCGCCGGCGCGGCATTGCCGAGCTGCGCGGCCTTCTCCTCGAGCGACATCGCCGCGATCGCGCGCTCGATCGCGGGCGCGGCGGTCTCGGCCTGCGCCGCGATCAGCAGGAGAGGGAGCATGGTGAGGCCTACGTCACGGAGGAATGCAGCAGGATCCTCCCCGCTCGCGGGGAGGGGGACCAGCCGCAGGCTGGTGGAGGGGGGCTTCCACAGGCGCTGCGCCGCGTGGAGAGCCCCCTCCACCACGCCCTACGGGCGCGGTCCTCCTCCCCGCTGAGCGGGGAGGATCGGGTCGGTCAGAAGTTCGCCCTCAGCCCGAGGCGGAAGGCGCGGCCGACCACGTCGTACAGCGTCGGCGTGGTGATGTTGCCGGGCACCGTCTCGCCGTCGCGGTTGAAGACGTTGTCGACCTTGGCATAGGCCTGGAACGCCGGGGTGAAGCGGTACGACGCCGCGAGGTCGACGTAGAGCGCCCCCGGCACGCGGTTATAGTCGTAGGTCGGGTGGTTGACGGTCGAGACCGGGCAGTTCGTCTGGCAGACGATGTTCTCGTTCGAGAACACGCCCGCGCTGAACCAGCGCTCCTGCACCGTGAGGCTGACCGTGTCGGTGCTCCAGTCCTGCGACGCCAGCACCTTCCAGTGCGGCACCGCGGTGGCCTCGATGTTGGTCCCGGCGAGCTGGCGCGGGATCGTGCCGGGCAGGCCGGTGTCCTGCACGAAGTTGATCGTGTGCGTCGCCAGCCCGCGCAGGCTGAGCCGCCCCGGCAGGCCGATGCCGTCGAGTTTGGTGGTGTAGCTCGCCTCGATGTCGAGCCCGTCGGTGAAGATCGAGGCGAAGTTGAACGGCTGCACCGTGACATACGCCGAGTCGAGGTTGCTCAGGTCGAACGAGCCGCAGGTGAACTGCACCCCGCCGTAGCACAGGTTGATCTGCGTCTGCGCGTCGAGCGCCGAGATGGCGTCGTCGATCTTGATGCGGAAATAGTCGACCGACAGGCTGAAGCCCGGCAGCCAGCTGGCGCGCGACAGCACGAAGCCGACCTCGGTGTTGCGCGCGATCTCCGGGGTGAGCGCGCGGTTGCCCGTGGTGGTCTGCAGCACCGTGATCGAGCGGTTGCCGTTGAACGGGTCGATTGTGCCAGTGCGGTTGCTCGTCACCGGCGCGGCGAACAGCTCGGAGAGGTTGGGCGCGCGGATGTCGCGCGAGGTCACGCCGCGCAGGCGGAAGCCGTCGAGCGGCGTGTCCCAGGTGCCGCCGACCTTCCAGGTGTAGACCGTGCCCGAGGTGCTGTAGTTGGTCGCGCGCCCGGCGACGTTGAGGTTGGCGCGGCCGATCGACTCGCTGTCGAACAGCGGCGCGTTGAACTCGAGGTAGGATTCGAGCACGTCATAGCCGCCGCTGCCGTTGCGGTAGTTGCCCGCGTACCAGTTGCCGCCCTGCGGGTTCAGCAGCGGGTCCGCCGGGTAGTCGTCGGTATAGCCGTTCCCGGTCAGCACGCCGTTGCCGTACGGGTCGGCGGTGACGCGGTAGAATTCGTGGCGGAACTCCGCGCCGAAGGCGACCGCGAGCGGTCCCGCGGGCAGCGCGACCGGCTCGCCGCTGACCGAGAAGCTCGCGACGTCCTGGGTCTGGCGGGTGTGCTGGTACGGGCCGTTCTGCGGCTCGACGTAATAGCGCGTCGCGTCGGTCGGCGCCTGGCCGCCGAAGACGTTGAGCGGGGAACAGCCGCTCGCCACCGCGACCGGGTCGGCGCAGGTGATCACGCCGTTGGCGCCGCGCACCGCCTGGATCGCGGCGCGGTAGCGCGGCATCAGCGGGATGTTGTTGACGTTGATGTCGGTGATGCCGGTGCCGTGCTCGTAATAGGCATCGTAGCGCCAGTCGGTGCCGAACGCCGCGACCTTGCCCTTGGCGCCGACCACGCCGCGATACTGGTGCCGCCGCGTGTTGACGTCGATGAAGTCGAACATCGGGTTGACCGTGCCGAAGCGGAAGCTGGTGATGCCATTGGCCGCACAGGCCGACTGGATCGCCGCCGGCACGAACGGGTTGGCGCACTGGATCGTCAGATTGTCCTGCGCCGAGCCGGGGTTGGGCGTGTTGCTCGTGTCGACGCGCGCCACGTTGAGCGTGGCGTAGATCTCATTGTCGGGATCCACGTCGAAGCCGATCCGGCCGTAGGAGTTGAGCCGCGTGATCTCGGACTTGAAGCTGTTGCCGTTGGTGACGCTGCCGCTGAGATCGCCGCCGATGCACGAGCCCGGCAGACAGCCGGTGCCGTAGCGGAACGGCACCGGGTTGCCGTTGACGTCGAAGGCGGTGCCGGCGAGCGGGCCCGCGTTGATCAGGCCGTAGCGCCCGAACAAGGTCGACTGGACGTGGTCGCGCACGAGATATTGCGGCAGCCCGTCGGTGGTGATGCCGCGATTCTGCACGCCGCGCGCGGTGAGCCAGGTGCGGCCGTTGGGCCCGTCGCCGTTGGGATCGTTGCCCACGCCGAAGCCGGCCGAGCGGATGCCGTCCTCGTGGCTATACTCGCCGCTGACGATCAGGTGCAGCCGGTCGCCCGCGAGCGACTTGCCCGCGGCCGCCTGGACGGTCCAATTGGCGTCGTCGCCATAGGTGCTGATCCCGCCGAGGATATTGGCGCGGAAGCCGGTGAAGCGCGTGTTGGTGACGAAATTGACCACGCCGCCGACCGCGTCCGAGCCGTAGGAGGCCGAGGCGCCGCCGGTGACGACGTCGACTCGCTCGATCAGCAGCTGCGGGAAGAGGCTGACGTCGGCGACGCCGGTGACGTTGGCGCCGACGACGCGCTGGCCGTCGATCAGCGTCAGCGTGCGGATCGGCTGGAGGCCGCGCAGGCTGAGCGTGCTGAGCCCCTGCACGCCGGTCGAGGTGCCGTTGGCGCCCACTGTGGCCCCGGTCGAGCCCTGCAGCGCGGGCAGCTGCGCCACCGTGGTGAAGACGTTGGGCTGGGCGTTCTTGGTGATCGCCTCGTAGCTCAGCACCTGGGTCGGCGTCGGCGCGGTGAAGCCGCTCGAGACGATGCGCGAGCCGGTGACGACGACGTCGCGCGCGGGCTCCTCCGCCTGGCCCTCACCCGCCACGTTGGCAGCGGTGGTGCTGCCGGTCGCGCCGTCGGCGGGCTGGTCGGTGGTGACGCCGGGCGCCACCTGCGGCTCGCTCGCCGACACCTGCCGCGCGGTCGCCCGGGCCGGCGCGAACATCGCCGCGACCGGGCCGAGCACGACATAGGTCTGCGGCCCGCTGCGCTGCGCGCGCAGCCCGGTACCCTCGAGCAGGCGCGTCAGCGCGGTGTCGACGCTCATCGCACCGCGCACCGCGTTGGTGCGCTTGCCGCGGCTGAACGACCGCGCCGCGACGATCTGCACGCCCGCCTGGCGGCCGAGCGCGGTGATCGCGCTCTCGGCCGGCTGCGCGGGTATGTCGAACTGCTTGGCCTGCGCGATCGCCGGCTGCGCCGCCACCACCACCGCCGCGCCCGTCGCGAGCCACAGGTGCCGCCTCATTCCCCCCATCATTCCACTCCTCACGGTCTCGTTTCTTTCCCGTGCTGGTGGAGAGACGTGAGCGGTGAAGTTCCTTCCACGTTGGATGTATTTTTCGCGTGGCCGATGCGGATCGCCGCGGTGTCGGAGGTATCGAGCGGCACCCCGAAGCTGTCGTGCAGCGCCTTCGCGAAGCCTTCCGGGTCGTCGGTGCGGAAGATGCCGTCGATCTGCTCGCCCGCCAGCCGCGGGTCGGCGAGCACGAGCTTGCGGCGGTTGTAGCGATTGAAATCCTCGACCGCGTGCGCGACCGTCTGGCCGCTCAGGTCGATCGCGCCCGAGCGCCACGCTAGCGCGCGGTCGACCGCCGAGGGCGGCCCGTCGCTGACGCGCACCGCCGCGTTGTCGCCGAAGAAGGCGCTCTGCCCCGCCACCAGGCTGGTGCGATAGCCGTCCGCCTGCGCCGCCCAGACCTGCACCACGCCCTCGGTGACGACGATGTCCGCGCCGCCGTCGCGGCGCCGCACCGAGAAAGCGGTGCCGACCGCCTGCACCACCACCTGCCCGGCCTCGACGACGAACGGCCGCGCGGGATCCTTGGCGACGCGGAACCACGCCTCGCCGCTGGCGATGCGGACCTCGCGCCGGCGGCTCGCCAGCGTCACCTCGAGCTGCGTGTCGCTGTTGATCGTCGCGGTCGAGCCGTCGGCGAGCGGGACACGACGGATCTCGCCGATCTCGGTGCGATAGGTCGTGCCCGCCGCCAACCAGAGGAAGCCGCCGACCACCGAGGCGGCGAGCGCGCCGCCCGCCGCCACGAACAGCCCGCGCCGCCGCACCGTCGCGCGCGCGCGCGGCGCCGGCGGGTCGAGCGCGACCCAGCAGGCCTGGGCGTGGAGCAGCGCGCCGCGGCGGCGCGGGTCGGCCGCCATCCACTGCTCGAGCAGCACCTCGTCCGCGGCCGACCAGCCGTCGGCGTCGAGCCGCGCGACCCAGGCCGCCGCCTCGTCGGCGATCTCGCCCGCGCTCTGCTTCATCCCCGCACCTGTCACCGGACCCGTCATCGCCGACGCCCTCCGCGCTGCTCGTGCTCGCCCATCAGTTCGTCCGCGTCCTGCTCGGCCTGGCTCCATGCCTGGCGCAGGAACCGCACGCCGAGCCAGACCTGCTTCTCGACCGCTTTCTCGGTGGTGCCGAGATGCTCGGCGATCTGGCGCTGCGACCAGCCCTCGATCTTGCGCAGCTGGACGATGCGGCGGCAGCGCTCGGGCAGGCGCGCGATCAGGTCGAGCGCCTTGCCATAGGCCAGCCGCCCCGCCGCGAGCTGCTCGGGCGAGGGGCGATCGTCGTGATAGGCGTCGATCTCGGCGATCGTCTCGAGCGGCACGATGCGCTGGCGCTTGAGCCGCCGCACCAGCAGGTTGCGCACGATCGAGAAGAAATAGGCATAGGGGCTGTCGATGTGATCGACCGCCTCCAGCATGGCGAGCCGGCAATAGGCCTCCTGGATCAGCTCGTCCGCATCCTCGGGGGCGGTGCCCGCGCGCCGCAGCCAGGCGCGGACGCGATGTTCGTGCGGCAGAATCTCGCGCGCCACCCAGACGGCGGTCTGCCGCCTGCGCGCGGCGTCGATCGCGCCTCCTGCCGTCCCGCCCGCCATCTCGTCCTTTCCGGTTCCTCGCTGGTGCCGCTGACGGTTGAGAGGCGCGGCGCGGCGATTTCCTTCCCCGCTGGCCCATGTGCGCGACGCGATCGATGACCGCCGACGCAGGGCACGCGCTACCATCGTCGCGCGTCGGGGTCGCCACGTTTATGCTGGGGGGGGGCGAGCGGGGTGGATAGGGCGTGCCGCACCCCATGACCATCGTCGCGGCTCTCGCACGCTGATTCAGCCGCGCCGCGAGACGCTCCCGGGGGGATGGCAGCGCTGGATCCTTTCACCGACGGCCCATGCGCCCCGGCCCGGCGGGTACCAATCAAGATCCGGTGCGGACGTCCCTTGTACGGTTGACGCTGCCCTGACGCGAGGCCGTGCGCTGCGGCGCGGTGCGTCCGGCTCCACCCGCCCCGTCCTCCGCCGGACGCTCAGTGTCGCGCCGTGGAGAACAGGTTGATCACGAGCGTGCCCGCCAGGATTAGCGCGATGCCGAGCAGCGCCGCCGCGTCAAGCCGCTGGCGATACACCAGGAGCCCGACGAACGAGATCACCACGATACCGATGCCCGACCAGATGGCATAAGCGATGCCCATCGGGATCACGCGCAGCGCGACCGACAGGCAGTAGAAGGCGGCGGCGTAGCCCAGGACCACGACGACTGAGGGGAGCGGCCGCGTGAACCCGGCCGTCGCCTTCAGCGCCGAGGTGGCGACGATCTCGAACCCGATCGCTCCCGCAAGATAGAACCAGTGCATGCGATGCTATCGGCCCAACCGCCGACCGCGATCAAGCGTGGGTTCGCGCGAGCAAGCGCGACCTTCGCTCGTCGTACGGTATCGTTTGGCTCGGAGACGTACCGCTGGATCAGGCCTTGAGCCGCGGCACGTCCTTTCCGATCCGCGCGCTCGCTACCCGCGACCCGAACCGTCGCTGGCAGCCGGTGCGCCTGTTCACGGTCAACAAGGGCGGTCGCAGCATCCTCTCTTGCAAGCCGGCCTTCACTTCGATCAACACGACGGCATTCGACGCCTCGTGCTACGACACCGCCGCCGCGTGTTAAACGTCGACGCACGCGTGCGGATCTGATCACGCCGCGTAACGCCGTTGGCCACGCGCTCGACCAAGGCTCCCTCCCCTGCTAGCCGACCCGCTGCTGGACGGTGCAAGCGAGCGACCGTACGCCGGCGAGCAGGGTGCAGCGGTGCATCATCGGTCGGTTGGACAGCGGTTGCTCGCCCACGCCTCTGTGGCCTGCGCGCGCCTGGAAGGATCCGCGCTAGTAGAAGGCACCGATCGTATACGCGCCCCAGAGAAGGGGTGAATGGGACGAAGCGGGCCGGTCGCTGCCTCTTCTCTGATGCGAGAGACGGGATGAAGGCGAGAGGTCGCGCGGTTGCCGCGCGCGAGTGCGGCCACCGCCAGCGATCGGTCGGGTGAATCAATCGCGCGCCAGTGATTCAGACAAGTCGTCGGACGGCCGTCCACGCGCGCGCTAGCATCGCCACATGGATATACTTCCCTACGATCCGCTCGAACTGGTGGCGATCGACGATACACTCGGGGTACGCCGGCGCTGGTCGGTGGTCGCGGCGCGCGACCTGTTCGGGCGGATCGTCGTCGAGACCAGCTGGGGTCGACTGGGTGGGCCCGGGCGGCGGTTGCAGCGTGACTTCGGCGACGAGCGTGCCGCGGCCCGCTACGTGCGCGCGCTACTGGCCCGACGCGCGACGGCGACGCGCCGGTTGGGCGTCGGCTATCGAGCTCTACTCCCCCTCCCCTTCTCTCCTCTCCTCTCCCTTAGCTCAACATCTCACCCGGGTTAGAGGGTTAGATATGGAGTTAAGAGGTTACGCCCGCACCTACAGGGCGCAAGTGCACGATTTCGCGCGAGTCGCGCCGCCTTCACCGTTCCCGATGTATCGTCGAAACGTTCCTGATGTATCGACGCTCGCGTTCCCGATGTATCGACGGATCGTTCCCGATGTATCGTTGACCGTTCCCGATGTGTCGACACTCTGGATCAGCGACCGCGCGCACCGCGCCGTTTGAATCAGTTCATGACATCCGGCGCTCGCGCATGTTCAGACGCTGGCTCGACCCGTTATGGCGGAGACATCAGGGGCGGGGCGAGCCGATACATCGGGAACGCGCCGGTCGTCCGCGCCGCAGATCTCAGCGCAGCAGGTGGCGATTCTTGGCGTCGAAGCGGCGCACGAAGCCGATGAAGGCACTCTGGTAGCTCACCGGCGTGCGCGCCGGATCGGCCTCGACCCAGGTGCGGAAGTCGGCGTGGAGGGTCTGATAGTCCCAGCCCGGACACTCCGCGCGGAGCGTCGCCAGCGTCGCCGCGGTGATCTCGCCGAAGCTGGCGCGCGTCGAGAGGCTGGTCACGCTGCGGCGGACCAGCGCGCTGACATCGAGATCGGCGGGCGCGAGCAGGTCCGCCTCCCCTGCCCTGCCCTCGGGCGCGGCGGGCGCGACGGTGCCGGTCGGCGATGCCTCAGCCGGTGTCGCGGCGGGCACGGCGCCGCCGCGCGAACGAGGCGGCGCGACGGACGCCGACGCCGGGTTCGCGACCGATATCGAGGCAGACGGCCGCGCGTCCTCGGCGCGGCGGCGCATGCGCAACGCCGGCTCGCGCTTGCCCTCACCTGGCTCGATCACCAGCGCGAAACCGGGCAGTTCGTCGCGCTCGGCGATCTTGGCGATCTCGAACTTGAAGCGGCGATACTGGCCCTCGGCGCCCGACTTCTCGAACAAGGTCGGCAGCGAGATGGCGAAGCCCCCCTCCCCTGCCCCGCCGGCGTGCTTGCGCGCGACCTTGTAGAGCCAGCGCTCGCGCCCGCCGGTGATGTCGAAATAGGCGCGGTCGATCGACAGCACCCCGCCGGACATCAGCACGCCCTCGTAGAACCAGTTGGACAGCTCGATCGTCATGCCGCGCGATCGCTCGGTGCGCTCGTCGACCAACTGGGCCCAGCCGTCGAGCCAGCTGAACGTCGCCTCGCGTCGCGACCGCGCGTTGGCGGGTGCGCCCGCGTCGGCGCGGATGTTGGTCTTGACCGTGGTCGCGACCAGTCGGTCGAGCGCCTGGCCGAGCAGCTCATAGGCGCGCCCGGTCGGCTCGCGCCCGATCGCGCGCAGCAGGTCGAACGGCATGACGTGGAGCTTGCGCGGCACGTCGTTCGCGCCGCGTCGCGCCATGTCGGCGAGCATCGAGGCGCAGTAGATCAGGATGTCGGCGTCCCAGATCGTCGCCATGCCATATTCGGCGCTGGCCGAGACATGCACCCAGGTCTTGCCGTCGGGCGAGCGATAGTCGATCGGCTTGACCCGCTTCGACTTGGCCAAGCTGAAGAACGGGCGCTCCATCATCTCGCGCTGGTCGCGCAGCGGCAGGTCGGCGAGATAGGGGAGGAAGAGCTCGAACTGATCCGACACGGCCTCGCGGCGCGCGCGCGTCATGCCGCCGCTCCGAGGTTTCCCTGGGGAAACGTGCGGGAGGGGCAGGGTCGGTGTTTCCCCGGGGAAACACTCTGATCCACGGTGACGATCTTCCGACCTGGCGCGCTCCACCCGCGCGGGCGGCATTTCCCCGGGGAAACATGGGCTGCCGCAGCGACGCGAGTGCCTGCCACGCTCGAAGCTACCCCCCGCTCGTGGCGCACGAATGTTGAGAATGTTGAGCCGCCGGCGCGTTTCCCCGGGGAAACATCGCGTGCGGCGGGGCGGCGCGGCGTCACGGCCGCAGCCCCCTGCCCTCGTCCTCCAGATGCGCCAGCGCCGCGCGCAGCGCCTCGGCGAGCTCGTCCGCGCCGGCACCCGAGCCCGCGTGCAGACGCACCGTAACGCCCTGGCGGTTGACCGACTGGATCGTCAGCGCCGGGCGCCCCGCGGCGCCGTGCCAGGTCCAGGGCTCGGGCGGCGCGGTGCGCACCAGCGGCGCCGCGAGCAGACGACGCACCACCTCGGCCGCGCCCCATAAGGTCACCGCCTGCTCGCGCCGGAACGCCTGATCCGCGGCGAGCACGCGCGCCTCGGCGAGGATCGCGGCCGCCGACCGCGGGTCGTCGAGCGCCTGCGCCAGCGCATAGCCAGGCTTGAGCTGCACCTCGGCCGGGCTGGCGAAGGCGGCGATCACCTCGTCGGGCAGCGTCGCCACCTTGAGCATCTTCGAGAGCCAGCCCTTGGAGAGCTTGAGCCGCTCGGCCATGCGCGTCTGGTGGTTGCCGTAATGCGTCGCCAGCGCGGCGCGATAGTTGCGCGCGCGCTCGAGGTCGGAGACATCGGCACGCGCGCGGTTCTCCAGGTCGGCGAGGCGGAAGGCGGCCTCGTCGTCGAGCTGCGCCACCTGTGCCAGGAAGGGTAGATCGGGGTAGCTGTTCGCACGCAGCCAGCTGATCGACCAGTGGCGCCGCGTCCCCGCGATCACCTCGTAATCGTGCGCGGGATCACCCTCGACCCGGCGCACCACCGCGGGCACCTTCTGGCCACCCTCGGCGATGATCGAGTCGATCAGCTCGCGGCAGCTCGCCTCGCTGAGATGCGCGTAGCTGCGCGCATTGCCGGACCAGACGCGCACGCGCGCGGGGTCGAGCAGCAGCTGGGTCACCTGGCGCACCTCGCCGCTGGCCACCCGCGCCAGCGCCGACTCGCGCCCCAGCAAGGTGGTGGCGCGCGCGCGCTCGGGCGCCGCCTCGCGGACCGGCGAACGCGAAGGGGCGGGGGCAGGGCCTTCCGCCTCCTCGGCGAGCAGCGCGGCGAGATAGTCGGATTGCTTACGTGCCATGGCGCACCTCCGTCACGGAACATAGGCGGAACGAGGGCATGTAGGACAGCCCCGCCCGGCCCGGACCTGCGTCATGCCGCAGCATGGATCACCGCCTCCTCGCTGGCGGGCTCGACCCGGCCCCAGCCATGGCGGACGAGCTGCTCGACCTGGCGCAGCGCCTCGTCGAGGTTGGCGCGGCAGCGCTTGTGCGTCTTGGGCGTGCCGATCGGCTTGTCAAGCTCGTAGATCGTCATCATCCGCATCGCGGCGTGGCTGATCTCGGCCGAGTCGAGGATCGGCACCGGCAGCAGCGCGGCGCCGAAGCTCTGCTCCATGATCGCGCGCACCATCGCGTGGCTGGGATCGTTGGCGTCGTATTTGGAGCAGATCAGCCGGACGAACTGATAGTCGACGTCGATCCCCGCGCCGGTGAGCTGGTGGAGCACCTGGTCCATCATCGACAGGAACTGCACCGTCGAGCAGAAGTCGGGCGTGGTCGCGGCGAGCGGCACCAGCAGCGCGTTGGCCGCCTGCATCACCGCCAGGCTGATCGTGCCGAGCGCGGGAGGGGGATCGAGCAGCACGATGTCATAGTCGCGCGCGAGGTCAGACAGGCCGCGCTTGAGCTTGCGGAAGCGCGCCGCCAGCACCGAGCCGCCGTCGCTGCCCGCCGCGGCGAGCTCATATTCGACGTCGAACAGCTCGAGGTTGCTCGGGATCAGGTCGACATTGGGCCAGGGAGTGCGCTTGACCGCGTAGCTCAGGTCGGTCTGCGTCGGGTCGATCGACAGATAGGGGTACAGCGTCTCGTCGCGCGTGACGTTGAAATGCGGGTTGAAGCCGAACAGCGTGGTGGTGGTCGCCTGGCTGTCGCAGTCGACGACGAGGACGCGATAGCCCTGCACCGCGAGATAGTGCGCGAGGTGGGTGGTGACGGTCGACTTGCCGACGCCGCCCTTGAAATTCTGCACCGCGACGATCGCGGGCACGTCGAGCGGGGCGCGGGCAGGGGAGGCGCCCAGCACCTCGCGCATGTGGAGCAGCTCGGGAATGGTATAGCCGAGCCGCCGCCCGGTCTCCGAGGCGGGGGCGGGGGGCAGGCGCCCGTCGTCCTCGGCCATGCGGATGCGGTTGGTCGAGCAGCCGAGCAGCTGGGCCGCCTCGGCGATGCCGACGCGCACGTTGAGCCCCTTGCGGCTCTCGGGCAGGAAGGCCTTGCGGCGCAACCGCTCGATCATCCGCTCGCCGGCCTCGGCCAGATCGCCGATCTGAGTGACGACTGAATTCATCGCGTGTGAACCGCCCATGATTGAAGCTTATATGGCGTTACGGTACATGGGAAGGTGAAGTCGGGCAAGGGGAGGGGCCGAGAGGTGCAGGCGACCGCGCACGGCTCAGGGAAGACGGATTTATCTGCCTTCCCCCATGGGAGGATCGGGGGTGGGGCGTATCCACGAACACCGCGCCAGCGGAGGCACCCCACCCCAACCCCTCCCCTGAAGGGGAGGGGCCCGGCGTCGGTTCGCCTATACGAAGTTTATCCGAGTTTACAGGATTGCGCTAACTTGCCATAACATCGCTATGGACCCGCGCCGCAATCCCTTCGCTCCCGGCGCCGGCACGCCGCCGCCCGAGCTCGCCGGGCGCGAGCCGCTGCTCGAGCGGAGCCTCGTCGCGCTCGACCGCATCCGCGCCGGGCGGCCGGCGCGCTCGACGATCTTCTACGGGCTGCGCGGCGTCGGCAAGACGGTGCTGCTCGGCGCGGTGCGCGACGCGGTCGAGGCCGAGCGCATGCTGGCGGTGACGATCGAGGCGCCCGAGCAGCGCTCGCTCCCCGCGCTGCTGGCGCCGTCGCTGCGCGCCGGGCTGCTGCGGCTCGATCGCGGTGCCCGGGCAGGGGAGGGGGTGCGCCGCGCGCTGCGCGCGCTCGCCGGCTTCGCCAAGCTCAAGGTGAAGTACAGCGACTTCGAGGTCGCGCTCGATCTCGAGCCTGAGCCTGGCCTGGCCGATTCGGGTGACCTCGATCTCGATCTCGCCGACCTGATGGTGGCGGTGGGCGAGGCGGCGCGCGAGCGCGACAGCGCGCTGGTGCTGATCGTCGACGAACTGCAATATGTCGCCGAGGACCAGCTCGCCGCGCTGATCAGCGCGCTCCACCGCGCCAACCAGAAGCGTCTGCCGGTGACGCTGGTGGGGGCGGGGCTGCCGCAGCTGCTCGGTCAGATGGGGCGCGCCAAATCCTATGCCGAGCGGCTGTTCGAGTTCGTCGCGCTCGGCCCGCTCGACGCCGCGGCCGCGGCCGACGCGATCCGGCTGCCGATCGAGCGCGAGGAAGAGGCGATCCAGCCCGAGGCGGTCACCGCGATCGTCGCCGACACGCAGGGCTATCCCTATTTCCTGCAGGAATGGGGCAAGCACAGCTGGGACGCGGCCGACGTCTCGCCGATCACCGCGGCCGACGTCGCCGCGGCGCGCGCGGCAGCGCTGGCCGAGCTGGACGCCAGCTTCTTCCGCGTCCGCTTCGACCGGCTCACCCCGGCGGAGAAGCGCTACCTGCGCGCGATGGCGACGCTGGGGCCGGGGCCGCACCGCTCGGGCGACGTGGCGGAGGCGCTCGGGGTGAAGGTCTCCTCGGTGGCGCCGACGCGCAATAGCCTGATCGCCAAGGGCATGCTCTACAGCCCCGCGCACGGCGACACCGCCTTCACGGTGCCGCTGTTCGATCAGTTCATGCGCCGCGTGATGCCGGGGGAGGGGGGGTTAGCCCGCGGCGGAGCCGGTCGTGCGCGCTAGCGGCGTCGGTACGTCCTGCACGACCGGCGCCGCCAGCCCGAGCGGGCTCGCCGCCTCGAACCGCGCGACCACGCCCTGCGTCACCGCGTCAAGCGCGGCGTCGGAGAAGAAACCGCCCGGCACCAGGCAGCGGTCGATCAGCACGCGACGGAAGGCGGCGAACACCGCCGGGTCGGGCGCGACGGGATCGCGCCAGAACGCGTCCAGCCCGCGCTGATCGGTGATCCCGGCGATGTCATAGACCGCCTGGCCGAGCGCGATCACGGGCACCCCGGCGGCGAGCGCGAGCGTGCCGCTGGTGCTGTTGATCGTCACCATGCCGCGCGCGGCATGCGCCACCGGCACGATGTCGCCGCTCTCCATATAGTCGATCCGGTCGGCCACGCCGTGGCGCGCCGCGAGCGCCGCCGCCTCGCCGCACCAGTCGCGCACGCCATTGTCGAGCGGATGCTCCTTGATCACGAGGCGCAGCTCGGGCGGGGCGTGGCGCGCGAACGACTCGATCACCAGCCGCAGCGCGTCCGAGATGCCGGCAAAATCCGAGTGGAGCCGGATCTGCGCGTCCGAATCGAGCTGGAGCGGGAACAGCACATAGGGCTCGCCACGGCCGAGCAGCCGCTCGACCAGCAGGCGCGACCGTTCCGCCGCCTGGCGGCGCCGGCGCAGCCGCCGGATCCAGCCCGCCGCCTCGACCAGCGGGTGCCACGGGCGGTGGTTCTCCCAGTGCGGGTAATACCAGCGCGTGAACACGTCCGCGCTGTTGTACACCACCGCCTCGGCGGCGCGGCGCCGGAACGAGGAGGGGACCTGGCGATGCTCGGGCGCGGGCGGCAGGCGCGCCGCTTCGGCGAGGTACCAGGCCGGGTCGCGCGGCAGGCTGGAATGGCCGTTGACCCCGCCCGGCTCGAACGTCACCCAATCGGGGCGGATATAGCCTTCCTCGAAGACGTGGACGGGCACGTGCAGCGCGCGGCAGGTGGCGATCGCGGCGATGTGGAGCGGGCGGCAGTCGCCGAACAGGATCACGTCGGTGATGCCGCGCTCGCGGATCAGCGCGGCCAGCGCGTCGGGCCAGTCCGCCGGCGCGCCGCGATAGTCGACCCCGCCCGGCAGCCGCCAGAACAGCCGGTCGCCGCCGTTCAAATGGACCTTGTGCACGCCGTAGCCGCGCCGCCGCAGCGCCTGGCCAACGCGGCGGAACAGCGGCCCCATCAGTCCCTGGAGCAGCAGGATCTCGCGCCGCTGCGGCAGCGGCGTCGCACCGGGCGCCGCGATCTTCGGCAGCGCGTCCGGGATGAGCGGCAGGTCAGTCATCGTGCCGCGATACAGCGGTTCTCGCGCCGAGGCGACATGACAATCGCGTCTCGTCGACCTATAGCGCCGCACGGTCGCGTGCCGCCGGGCCGCCGCCCCATCCTCGAGCGAGTGCGCGGCCGTAGCGTGACGATCCCCGTCCTGTCCTATCTCCTGCTGCTGCTCGCCGCGCTCGCGCTCGACGCGACGGTGCGGCCGCGCGCGCGCCGGCTGCGGCGCAGCGGACGGGGCAGCGCGGTGCTGCTGGTGGTGATGACGATCGTCTTCGGGCTGGGTCTCGCCGTGACGGGCAACGCGCCCGCGGCGGCGCTGCTCGCGGCGGCGCTGCTGGCGGTGCTCGCGATCGCGTCCAACGCCAAGCGCGCGGTGCTGGGCGAGCCGCTGCTCTTCTCCGACCTCGCGCTGATCGGCGCGATGGTGCGCCATCCCGGCTTCTACCTGACCGCGCTGTCGCCGGCGCAGCGCGCGCTCGGCGTGCTGGGCGCGCTGGCGCTGCCCGCGGCCCTGGCCTGGCTGTTCGTGCCGCGGGTGATGCCGCACCTCGCCGGCGCCGCGATCGCCGCGGTCGCGCTGGCGGCGCTGGCGGGGCTGCTGCGCCGGCGGTCGTTCGCCGCGCTGGCGCGCGTGCCCGACGCCGAGGCCGATCTCGCGCGCCACGGGCTGGTGGCGACGCTGCTGCTCTACTGGCGGCGCTGGCGCGCGCAGCCCGACCCGCCCGCGCTGCCCGGCGACCGCGAGCCCGGCCCCGCGCCCGGCCCCGAGCTGGTGATCGTCGTCCAGTGCGAGTCCTTCGCCGACCCGGTCGCGCTCGCGGGCGCCGCGCCGCTCCCCGGGCTGGAACGCGCGCGCGCGGCGGCGTGGCAATGGGGCGAGCTCCACGTCAGCGGCTTCGGCGCCTATACGATGCGGACCGAATATGGCGTGCTGTTCGGGCGCGACGAGGCGGCGCTCGGCTTCCGCCGCTACGATCCCTTCCTTACCGCGGCGGGGGAGGCCAGTTACGCGTTGTCGGCGCGGTTGCGCGGGCGCGGCTATCGCACCCTGTTCGTCCACCCGCACGACCTGCGCTTCTACGGGCGCGACCGGCTGATGCCCGCGGTCGGCTTCGAGCGACTGGTGGGCGAGAAGGCGTTCGCCGCGGCCGCACCGGGCACCGGGCGCTACGTCGACGACCGGACGCTCGGCACGGCGCTGGGCGCGCTCGCCGACGCAGCGACCGCGCCCACCTTCGTCTACGCGGTGACGATGGAGAACCACGGGCCGTGGGGGAAGGAGCGGATCGCGGGCTCGCCCGGCGGGCTCGACGCCTATCTGCACCACCTGCGCGGCGGCGACGCGATGCTGGGCGCGTTGATCGACCATCTCGAGCGCGCCGGCCGTCGCGCGGTGCTGGTGTTCTTCGGCGACCATCGCCCGAGCATCCCCGGGGCGATCGCGCCCGGCCCCGAGCGCCACACGCCCTATGTGATCCTCCGCCTCGGCGATCGCACGGGGGAGGGGGGCGAGCCCGGCCGCCGCGTCGATCTCACCCCGGCGTGGCTGCATCACGCCATCCTGGCCGCGGTCGCAGAGCCCTAAGGCGGGTTGGCCTGGTCGGGCGCCAGCGCGCGCAGCAGGCGGTCGCGCACGCGGCGCGGGAGAAGGCGATCCACCCAGCGCAGTGCCGCGAAGAACCGCGGCAGCGTCAGTCGCGGCTGCCCGCGCTCGCACGCGCGCGCAATCCGCGCCGCGACCCATTCGGGGCGCCGCGTCAGCCACGCCGGCGCGGGGACGAGCCGGCCGCCGGGCGTGTCGAACGGGCCCGGCTGGACCAGCAGCACGCGCACCCCGCGCGGCGCGACCGCGACCCGCAGCGCGTCGGCGAGCCGCGCCAGCCCCGCCTTCGAGCCCGCATAGGCCGCGGCGAAGGGCAGCGAGTGCGCCGCCGCGGCCGAGCCGATCAGCACGATGTCGCCGCGTCCGCGCGCGGCCATGCGCTGGGCGAGGTCGGCCGCCATCGCGCCGGGGGTGACGAAATTGACCAGCCCGAGCCGCACCACCGCCGCGGCCTCCTCCACGGTGCGCCCGCGGCCGCGCACGTCGCCGAGCCCCGCCGCGAGGATCGCCAGGTCGATCGCGCCGGCGGCGTCCTCCGCGGCGAGCGCGTCGAGCGCGGCGGCGCTGTCGGCGAGGTCGAGCGAGCGGACCTGCGCGGTCGCGCCGGCGCGACGACAGTCCGCGGCGACCGCCTCGAGCCGCGCCGGATCGCGCGCCCACAGCAGCAGCGCGCGGCCGGGCGCGGCATGGTGACGCGCCAGCGCCGCGCCCAGACCGCTCGACGCACCGGTGACAAGGATGCGGCGCCACGGCCCCGCGGCTTGATCGGGATCAATCATCATGCTGGTACGCTGTGGTATTACTGTACCGGTTCGGCGGTTCTCGCTGCACCGCAACTTGACAGACCAGACGCTTATCTGTCCATGGCCGGGCCATGGATGTGAGCCGAGCCAGCCGCAAACCCTCGCGGCGCGTCAGCGCCGGCGTCGGCCACCCGCGCCTGCGGCTCTTCCGGTACGGCTGGATGGAGCGGCTGACGGTGATGCCGCCGCAGCTGTTCGTCGCGCTCTGGGCGGTGCTGCTGACGGTCGTGTTCTGCGCCAGCCTCGGGCGCGTCGGGGCGGCGGCATGGGCCGGGCTCGTGCTGGCGGGGCTGCTCACCTGGTCGCTGTTCGAATATGTCATGCACCGCTACCTGTTCCACCTGGCGCTGCCGACCGAGTGGGGGCGCCGGTTCGTCTTCCTGATGCACGGCAACCACCACGACGACCCCGACGATCCATGGCGCAGCATCATGCCGCCCATCGTCAGCGTAACCTGGTCGGGCGCGATCTGGGCGGCGATGGCGTGGGTGCTGGGCGGGGCGGGCACGGTGCTCTTCCTCGGCTTCATCCTGGGCTATGTCGTCTATGACGCGGTGCATTTCGCCTGCCACCGGCTGCCGGTGCGCGGCCGGCTGATGCGCATGCTGCGGCGCCACCACCTGCGCCACCACCACGGCCGGGAAGAGGGCAATTACGCCATCACCGCGATGTTCTGGGACCATGTGTTCGGCACCTATCTCTCCGCCAAGAAGGCGGCGGGATCGGCACCGCGCGCAGACGCCTAGACCCTAGCGCCAGCGCCGCGCGAGCCGGCCCTGCCAGCGGCGCAGCCGGCTGACCCGGTCGAGCCGGTTGAGCGCTCCCCCCGCCGCCATGCGCGCCACCAGCGTCTCGGGCGGGCAGGGCAAGGCGGTCACGGGATCGAGGTAGCGCGGGTAGAGGATCAGCACGCCCGCTACCAGCTCGTCGAGCGTCAGCGCGCGGCCGCGCGGCTCGGGCACGGGGGCGAGGTCGCGCGTCATCCCCCAGCCGGCGTAGAAGGGCGTGCCGTGGCAGGTCACGTCGCGGCCGCGCAGCAGCGCCTCGAAGCCGGTCAGCGAGGTGAGCACGTGGACGCCGTCGACCAGGTCGAGCAGGTCGGCCATCGCGCCGCCGCGCACCACCCGGTCGGCCAGCGCCAGCGCGTCGGCATCGCGCACCGCGCCGCGACGGTGCCCGGCGTCGACGTCCGGGTGCGGGCGGAACCAGATCTCGGCGTCGGGCTCGAGTGCGCGGGCGCGGCGCAGCAGCTCGAGGTTGCTCGCCAGCCCGTGGCCGCCGAGCCGCACCGACATGTCGTCCTCGACCTGGCCGGGAACGAGCACCAGCCGGCGATCGGCCGCGCGCGGCGGGAAGCTCTGCGCCGCGGCGCCGCCATATTTGCTGATCCGGCCGGCGATCACGGTCGCGCGCAGCCGCCCCGCGCGCGCCAGCAGCGCCGGCGCGAACGTCGCGGTGGCGAGCAGCTGCTCGAGGTCGCTGGCGCGCGCCGGGTCATAGTGGATGCCGCGCGCGTCGACCGTGATCGACGACGGCGGCACCATGTCGCTGCCGAGCCCCACCGAGCGGACGAAGCCGTCCTCGACGCGCACCAGCGGCACCCCCGCGGCCGCGGCGTCGCGCGCCATCGCCGCCGAGACGCGCGACGGCCACACCGCGACCGCGCCGCCGACCCGCGCCGCGTGCGCGATCGCGGCCCGTTCCGATCGGTAGAAGCGCAGCGACCGCCCCGGCGACCACAGGAAGCGCCGGATCTCGCGCCGCTTCCACCAGGCGATGCCGCAGGCGGCGACGATCGCGCGGTTGGTCGCGGCGATCTCCCGCCACAGCCCGAGCAGCGCCACCGTCGTGTCGAGGTCGCTCGACGCGCCGGTGAAGGGGTCGCGATAGCGCCGCGCCAGCAGCGCCGCGGCGACGCCCTCGGGCGTGTCGTAGCGCCCTGGCGCGGTCAGCTCGACCCGCGCGCCGGCGACGTGTGCGAGCGCGACCCACTCGTCGTCACCGTGGCCGCGCACCGTCACCCCCGGCGCGAGCACCGACCACGGGTCGACCGGCTCGCCGGCGGGTGTCGCGGCGCGGTCGACGCGCGGCGTGGCTGTTCCCGCCGGCGCCCAGTAGCTGCCGCCGACGCGCGCGGCGCGCAGCGCGGCGAAGATACGCTCCACCGTCGCCGCCGCGATCGGGCGGGGCGGCGCCACACCCGGCTCGGACAGGAGCACGCGCGCGCCGGGGAAGGGCGGGGCGCGCAGCAGCGGCACCTCGCCCGCGGGGTCGGGCATCGCCTCAGCCCCGCGCCGCGGGGGCGTCGGGCGTCTTCGTCCCGACGTCGGCCCAGGGTTGGCCGAGCCAACCGGCGAGCCGGTCGCGCGCCGCCCAGGCGAGCGTGGCGCGACGCTCGGCGATGCCGGGCAGGCTCATCGCGTCGAGCCCGGTCCAGGGCAGGAAGGGGTTGCGCCGCCCGTAGGTCCAGATCTCGATCCGCGTCGCCGGGCGCAGCGACGGGCCGCGCGCGTGGAAGCCCGACGTGTCCGCCACCACCAGGGTGTTCGCCGGCACCGCGAAGGCGCGCGGCGCGGAAAGGCCGAGCGCGGCGAGCTCCTCCGCGGCGACGCGCAGCGACCCGCGCGACGACAGCCGGTCGAGCCCGCTCGCGGCGCGGACGCTGCGCTCCTTCTCCCAGGCGATACGCGCGGGGGTCATCCGGTGCGAGCCGGGAACGTAGACGAACGGGCCCTCGTCCGCGGCCACATCGGTGAGGAAGAACCACGCCTTCACCGTGGCGTGGAAGGTGTCGGCGTGGAGCGCGGTTTGCGGGTCGGGCGGGCCGTCGTTCACGTGCGACAGGATCGTCTGGATATAGCCGATCGGCTCGCTGTCGTAGCTGCCGGCGTAGCGCATCAGCCCACGCCAGGTCGCGCCGCGCACCAGCGCCGCGACCGCGGGCATCGCCGCCAGCGCGGCGGGGTCAAGCGCGATGCGGCGTGTGATCGTGTCGCCCTGCACCATCTCGCGCGCCGGCGCGGCGCGGCCGAGCGCCTGCCGGCGCAGCGCGGCGAACTCGGCCGGCGGCAGGAAGTCGCGGCGCAGCACGAAGCCGTCGCGGTCGAAGGCGGCGCGGTCGGCGGGGTCGACGAGCGGCGCCAGTCGGTGCCGTCGCGCCGCCGCGAGCCGTGCCGCGGTGCGCACGCGCGCGGCGTGCAGCCCCCAGCGATTGAGCCGCGGCGAGCCGATCACGGGATTGTCGCAGAAGGCCTTGGCGCCGGTCGCGAGCTGGGCGACCCACCAGGGGTAGAGGAGCAGGCGCACCGGGTTCATCGCCGCGTCTCTCCCCGATGCGGCGCGCGCGCGCAACCGCTCACGGTCGCTCGTCCCAGGCGAGCCGCGCCAACCCGGCGGGCGTGGCGCGGATCACCCCGAAGGCGCCGGTGCGCAGCTTGAGCGTCGCCAGCCCCTGCGCCAGCGCCGGCTCGGCCAGCAGCGCGAAGCGCGCCGCGCCGTTGCTGGTGATCAGCAGCGTCTCGCCCCTTTCGCGCGCGTAGAGCGCGCGCCAGGCGGCGCGCCGTGCCGCGGGGTCGACCTGCCAGCCGGGGGGCGGCTCGCCGCGCGCGTCCCACGCCCCCAGCGCCGCGGCACCGACGCGCGCGACCACCTCGGGCTCGGCGCGGTCCTCGTCGGGGCCATGGTCGATCTCGGCGAGGAAGGCGGTGGGCTCGGGCGCGGGGGCGTCGGGCAGCGCGGCGCGGATCGCCGCGGCGGTGTCGCTCGCGCGGCGGAGCGGCGCCGCCAGGATCCGGTCGAAGCGCCAGCCGCGCCGCGCGAACGCCGCTCCGAGCGCGGCCGCCTGCGCGCGCCCCGATTCGACCAGCGGCAGGTCGGTGCGCGCGCCGATGCGGCGCGGCGGCTCGCCGGGCGCGAAGGTGTCGCCGTGGCGGACGATGACGAAGGTGGCGCTCATGCGGGATGGGGATCGCCGTGGCGGTGGATCAGTTCCTCCGCCAGCGCGAGGTCGGCCGCCGTGTCGATCCCTGACATGCTGTGCGCCGGCGGGTCCGCCGCGATCGTGTGCACGCTCATGCCGAGCTCGAGGAAGCGCAGCTGTTCCAGCCCCTCGAGCCGCTCGTAGCGGCCGGGCGGCGCCGCCTCGAACCGCGCCAGCGCGGCGAGGCGATAGGCGTAGAGGCCGAGGTGGCGGTACACCGGCGACAGCGGGTCGGCCGCGCGCAGCCCCGCCTCGTCGCGGATGGCAGGCAGGATCGCCTTGGAGAACCACAGCGCGTCGCCGTCCTCGCCGCGCACGCAGGTGGTGCCGCTGAACGGCGAGTCGCGCTTGTGCGCGCGCAGCCGGTCGAGCGCCGCCCAGTCGAGCCGCACCACCGGGGTGACGCAGGCGGCGGCGCTGCGTCGTGCCGCGGCGAGCAGCGCGGCCACCAGCGCGGGCGGCACGAAGGGCGCGTCGCCCTGGAGGTTGACGACGATTCCCGGCGGCGCGGCGCGCTGGCACGCCGCGACATAGGCGCGGCCCGAGCCCGACTCGATCGCCGCCGCGGTCATCGCCACCTCGTGCCCCAGCGCGCGCGCGTGGTCGGCGACGCGTTCGTCGTCGGTCGCCACCACCATGTCGCACGTACCCGCCAGCGCCGCGGCCGTGGCGGCGACCTGCGCGACCCGCTCGAGCAGGGTGCGCCCGGCGATCGCGCGCAGCGGCTTGCCGGGCAGCCGCGTCGAGCCGTAGCGCGCCGGGACGACGAGGAGGTCGCGCGCTGGCTGATCCGCGAGCCGGTGCGGAGGCGGGCTCAGGCGACGCCCGCGCGCAGCAGGTCGTGCATGTGCAGCGCCCCGATCGGCCGGCGGCCGGCGCAGACGAACAGCACGGTGACCGCCTCGGCGTTCATCAGCCGCAGCGCGTCAATCGACAGCGTGTCGGCCTCGACCGCGAGCGGGTTGGGGGTCATGTGCGCCTCGATCGGCTCGTGCAGGTGCTGGGTGGCGAAGCTGCGGCGCAGGTCGCCGTCGGTGAAGACTCCGACGAGCTGCCCCGCCGCGTCGACCACCGCGGTGGCGCCGTAGCGCTTGCGGCTCATCTCGATCGTCGCCTCCATCAGCGAGGCGCCGACCCGCACCACCGGCATGTCCTCGGCCTTGCCCATCAGCTGCGCCACCGTGGTGAGCCGCGCGCCGAGCCGCCCGCCGGGGTGGAAGGTGAGGAAGTCGGAGGGCGAGAAGCCGCGCTGCTCGACCAAAGCGATCGCCAGCGCGTCGCCCAGCACCGCCTGGAGCGTGGTGGAGGAGGTGGGGGCGAGCCGGTTGGGGCAGGCCTCGTCGACTTGCGGCAGCGGCAGGCAGATCGTCGCGGCGCGTCCCGCGGTGCTGTCCACCCGCGCGGTGGCGACGATCAGCGTCACCGCGAAGCGGTGGCAATAAGCGATCAGGTCGCCCAGCTCGGTGGTCTCGCCCGACCAGGTGATCGCCAGCACCACGTCGTCGCCGGTGATCATGCCGAGATCGCCGTGGCTCGCCTCGCCGGGGTGGAGGAACAGCGAGGGCGTGCCGGTGGAGGTCATCGTCGCCGCGATCTTGCGGCCGATGATCCCGCTCTTGCCCATGCCGGTCACGATCAGCCGCCCCTTCGTCGCGGCGATCGCGACGACGGTGCGCGCGAACGCCTCGCGCATCGGCGCGTTCAGCAGCGTGTCGGCGAGCACCTCGAGCGCGGCGCGCTCCACGCGGATGGTGTTGAGCGCCGACCGCACCGCCGCCTCGGCCTGGCCCGTCTCGTTGATACGCACAACCGTCACCTCGTCGGGCGAGTAGCCAATCCGCCGCAGGGGAGCTAACCGGCCGGGACCGGGCGCCGAAGCGCGCGGCTATAACCCATGTCTAGCGCCGCGCCAATTCGCGGTCGCAGCAGAAACGACGGGAATGGATCCGATGCACCTGTTCGGCCGCGCGATAGGTCCCGAGCACCCCCTGTTCCTGATCGCCGGGCCGTGCGCGATTGAGAGCGAGGCGCTGGCGCTCTCCACCGCGGCAACGCTGCGCGACATCGCCGCGCGGCTGGATATCCCGTTCGTCTACAAGAGCTCGTTCGACAAGGCGAACCGCAGCTCGGGCCGGACCTTCCGCGGCCCCGGCATGGAGGAGGGGCTGCGCATCCTCGCCAAGGTGCGCGACGAGATCGGCGTGCCGGTGCTGACCGACGTCCACACCGAGGAGCAGGTCGCGCCCGTGGCGGCCGTGGTCGACATGCTGCAGACCCCCGCCTTCCTCGCGCGCCAGACCGACTTCATCGCCGCGGTCGCCGCGAGCGGGCGGCCGGTGAACATCAAGAAGGCGCAGTTCATGGCGCCGGGCGACATGGTCAACGTCGTCGCCAAGGCGCGCGCGGCGGCCATCGCGGCGGGGCAGGACCCCGACGCGTTCACCGTCTGCGAGCGCGGCGCCTCGTTCGGCTACAACAATCTCGTCTCCGACATGCGCGGGCTGGCGATCATGCGCGAGACCGGCTGCCCGGTGGTGTTCGACGCGACCCACTCGGTCCAGCTCCCCGGCGGGCAGGGCGACCGCTCGGGCGGGCAGCGCGAGTTCGTACCGGTGCTGGCGCGCGCCGCGGTCGGCGCGGGGGTGGCTGGCCTCTTCATCGAGACTCACCCCGATCCCGACCGCGCGCTGTCGGACGGCGCCAATTCCTGGCCGCTCGACCAGCTCGAGCCGCTGCTGCGCCAGCTGATCGCGATCGACGCGGTGGTGAAGGGGCTCTAGCCGCGCGCGGTGTTGGCGCGCTCGCCGCGCGCGGGCAACGTAGCGAGCCACGGCTCGACCGCGGCGAAATGCGTGCCCCAGTCGGGCGCGCGATAGCCGCGCAGCGCGGCGCGCTGGCGCTCGCGCGCCGGCGACTCGCCGGCGAACTCCAGTATCGCGCGCTCCCACGCCACCGCGTCGAGCGGTGACAGATAGGTCGGGATCGTCCCCGCGATCTCGCGGAACACCGCCAGGTCGGAGGCGATCACCGGCACGCCGAGCCGCATCGCCTCCACCACGGGCATGCCATAGCCCTCGGCGAAGGAGGGCATGAGCAGCGCGCGCGCGCCGCTCAGCAGCGTCGCCAGCGCCGCGTCGTCGCAGCGGCCGCGCTCCTCGACCAGCGTCGCCAGCGCGGCGCAGCGGTCGAGCAGCGCCATCGCGTCCGCCGCCTCCCAGCCGCGCTGCCCGACCAGCACGAGCCGCGGCGCGGTCTCACCGAGCCGCTGCACCAGCGCGCGCCACAGCTGGAGCAGCAGCAGGTGGTTCTTGCGCCCCTCGATCGTGCCGACCGCGACAAAATACGGCCGCCCCGCGCCGGCAGGGGCCGAGGGGGCGGAGCGCGGCAGCGCGTCGGCCGCCAGCCATGCCGCGACCGCGGGCGGGCGCGGCAGGCCGCGCGCCGCACCGAAGGCGTCGAGGGCGTCGAGCGTGGCCCGCGAGTTGCCGATGATGCCGCTCGCGCTCGCCAGCGCGTGGCGCATCCGCCGCTCGTGCCGCGCCGCCTCGCCGGGGCGGCAATATTCCGGCGTCTCGAGCGGGATCAGATCGTGGATGAGATGAACCGCGCGCAGCTCGTGGCGCGCGATCCAGCCGACCAGCCTGGGATCGTCGAGCCCGGTGTGCCCGACGTTGAGATAGAGCGCGCCGCGGCACGGCGGGCGCACGGCGCGCCGCAGCGCGCGCGCCAGCAGCGCGGCGAGGCGCGGTCGCCGGTCGGCGATGTCGCTCGTCAGCAGCGCGGCGAGCCGGGCGGTGTCGGCCGGCGGCAGCACGAAGCGGCGCCCCTTCCACTGGATCACGCCGTGCGCGCGGCCGGCGTAGCGGTCGAGATAGGCGTGGCAGACGCGGTCGATCCCGGTCGGCAGCCGCCCGGCCCAGCCGCGCCAGACCAGGCGCCCGACGTCGAGCAGGAGAGGATCGGCGGGGGTCACGCGCGCGGCTATAGGGTGCCGCGGCAGCGCGGTCACCCGCGCGCGCGCCATTCCCGTCGCGTGCACTATAGGTTAGAGCGCGCCCGCGAGGAGATCGGCGCGGCCAGCCCAGCCGGTGCCGTGCTCTGTGGAGGAAGGACGTCGACGCATGAGCGGTTCCCCCGCTCCCACTGCCGGTACCCCGTGGCGCCGCGCCCTGTCCGTCCAGGGCCGGGTGATCGGCGCGGTGCTGATGCGCGAGCTGCACACGCGCTACGGCCGCGAGAATATCGGCTATCTCTGGCTGATCGCCGAGCCGCTGATGCTCGGCAGCATCATCGCGCTGCTGCACAGCGGCCAGACCGGACACAAGGGCACGATCAACCCGGTCGCGCTGACCGTCGTCGGCTATACCATCTTCATCATGTTCCGCGGCATCGTCAACCGCGCCGAGGGCACGCTGCACAGCAACCTGCCGCTGCTCTATCACCGCATGGTCACGGTGTTCGACATCGCGATCGCGCGCGCGCTGCTGGAGGCGGCGGGTACGTTCGTGGCCTTCACCATCCTGCTCAGCCTGGTGATCGTGCTGGGCTTCGCCGACCTGCCCGCGCGGCCGCTGATGCTGCTCGCCGGAATCGCCTATATCTTCTTCTTCTCCTTCGGGATCTCGATGATCATCGTGGGCGGCACGCATGACAATCGCCTGTTAGAGCGGCTAGTGCACCCGTTCAGCTACTTCATGATCCCGCTCTCCGCCGCTTTTTACCAAGTGTCGTGGGTGCCCGAGCCCTACCGCCATTATCTGCTGTACAATCCCTTCCCGCAGATGTTCGAGCTGGTGCGCCACGGGCAGTTCCCCTCCGCGACGCTGGAGTATGTCGACTTCACCTACATGACCGCCTGGACACTGGTGCTCAACCTGTTCGGGCTGCTCGCCATCCGCGCGGTGCGCCGCCGCATTCACCTGAGCTGATCTACGAGACCCTTGCGCATGAACATGCACGGCATCATCGCCCCCGCCCACGATCCGGTCACCGAGCTGAAGCCCTCGGCGATGGCGCGGCTGCTCGCCATCGTGCGGCGACGCCGCATGCTGATGCTGATCGTGGTGCTGCCGACGCTGCTGCTGGCGGGCTATTATTATCTAGTCTCGGCCGATCAATATGAGTCGCAGGCCCATTTCCTCGTGAAATCGGCGGACGGGCCGACCGCCTCGCCCTCGGGCTTCGGGCAGCTGCTCGGGCTCAGCGGCATGGGCGGCTCGGGTGGGGAGGCGGCGAGCGTCTCAGACTATCTCACCTCGCACGACGCCGTGGCGCGGCTGTCGCGCGACATCGGGCTGGTCGAGCGTTTCCGCCGCCCGGAGGTGGATGTCGTCAGCCGCCTGTCGACCGCCGATCCCACGCCCGAGAAGCTGCTGACCTATTACGAGGGCAAGGTGACGGTCGAGACCGACCACGACACCGGCATCACCAAATTGTCGGTCCACGCCTTCCGCCCCGACGACGCCTATACGATCATCCGCCACCTGCTCGAGATGGGCGAGCAGCGGGTCAACACGATGAACGCACGCTCCTATGAGGATGCGATCGCGGCGTCGCGGCGCCAGCTCGGCGAGGCCGAGACCGCGCTCGCCGCGGTGCAGGGGGACCTCACCGCCTTTCGTCAGACCCGCGCCGACGTCGATCCCGAGGGGTCGGGCAAGGCGCAGATCGGGCTGGTCTCGGGGCTGCGCGCCAATCTCGCCGCGGCGCAGGCGCAGCTGGAGACGACGGGCGCGTTCGTCAGCCACTCGAGCCCGCAATATGTCGCGCTGTCGCGGCAGGTCCGCTCGCTCCAGGCGCAGCTCGCGGCGCAGTCCGGGCGCCTCGCGGGGGACGGCGGCGAGCGCACCATCGCGGGCAATCTCGGCGGCTACGAGGATCTCCGGCTACGCCAGGAATTCGCGGGCAAGCGCTACGAGGCGGCCGCGGCGGCGCTGGCGCAGGCGCGCGAGCGGGCGCGGCGGCAACAGCTCTATCTTGTCCGGGTGGTGGAGCCTAACATGCCGGTCAAGTCGCTGTTCCCCCAGCGTGGCAAGATCGTGCTGACGGCCTTTTTCGCGCTGCTGCTGGTGTATAGCATCGGCTGGCTGATCGCCGCCGGCGTGCGCGAGCACGCTGCCTGAACCGCGCGAGCGCGAGCACGGGTCGGCATGGAGGGTTCTGTCTCTACGCGGCGCGCGGCTCAGCGCGGGCGCCGTGCGATCAGCGCGAACGGGGTGACCGGGGCGGCGCCGCGCGGCGCGGGATCGAGCGCGAAGTCCAGCTGCGCCACCTCACTCCCGTCGGCGACCAGGGTCAGCGCGAGCCGCTCGATCTCAACACGGCCGAGGCCGCGCCCGTCAGCGGGGTGGTCGAGCGTCCCGGCGTAGGGGAGCAGGTGCACCGCGACGCCGCCCGGTCGCAGCCACGGCATCGCGCCGCGCACCATCGGGGCGAAGCGGTCGGGGGCCGAGCGCCACGCGTCGATCGACCAGATCGCGTCGAAGGGCTCGCGCATCGCGGGGAGCGCCAGCCGGTCGAAGAGCGTTAGATGCACCGCCTCGGCGTAGCGCCGCGGCGAGCACAGGTCGGGATCATGCCAGCGCTCCAGGGCGATGCCGGGATCGGCCTCGCCCAGGTCCTCGGGCCGCGTCACCGCCACCAGCGTCGTGCCGCCGCGCCCCGCGAGATAGGACGGCAGCGGGTGGCGGCGTGTCACGATGCCGAGCCCGCGCGCGGCGTCGAGGTCGACGCCATAGTGGCGCAGCGCCTGGAGGATGATCGCGTGGCCCCAGCGTTCGGAGGAATCGCCCCCGTCCTGCCGCAACGCCGCGTTCCACGCCGCCACCAGCGGGTCGCGCAGCTGCGCCGCGGTCAGGGCCTGCGACACCGGGCGGGCGAGCTGCGGCACGCCGATGACCGCCAGCTCGGGCCGGTCGGCGCGCTCCGCCGGGGCGGGCGCGACCGCGGGGGGTGCAACGCGCTCGACCGGCATGTCGGGAAGCGGCGGTGCGGCGCGCGCGCGCGGGTCGATCGACAGGCTCAGCGCGGTGGCGCGCGCGTCGGTGGCGTCGTCGATCATGCCGCCGATGGTACAGCCCATGTTGCGCCGGCCGATCACGTCGACGTGGAGGAGGCCGCCGCGCGCGGCGAGCTCGCGCAGCGGCACCGACATCTCGAGCAGCGGCATCGGCGCCGGGCAGGGCGGCAGCGCGGGATGGCAGGAGAGCGCGCGCACGCGCACGGTCAGCGTGCCGCAGGTCGCGCTCAGCCCGTGGAAGTGCACGGTGAAGCGGTTGGGGCCTAGCACCGGGTAGATGTCGAGCGACTGGAAGACATAGCCGGGCGCGTCGCCGGTAGCGTCGCCACCCAGCCCCGCCAACCCGCTCGCCAGCTGCGGGAAAGCGGCGAACGGGTCGATCGGCAGGAAGCTGAGCTGGTCGGGCACGTCGGCCTCGTCCTGCGCGGCCGTCATGCCGCCGCCATCGCGCGTGCGTAGAGCGTGTCGAGCGCCGCGGCGTAGCGCTCGGCCGAGAAGCGCGCCGCCTGCCGCCGGCCACGCGCGGCGAGATCGGCGCGGAGCGCGGGATCGGTGTCGAGCGCGCGCAGCCCCACCGCGATCGCGGCGACGTCATAGGGGTCGACCAGCACCGCCGCGTCGCCCGCCACCTCGCGCACCGCGCCGGTGGCAGAGGCGAGCACGGGCACGCCGAGCAGCATCGCCTCGTGCACCGGCAGCCCGAAGCCTTCGTACAGCGACGGGAAGGTGAGCGCGCGCGCGCCGCGCAACAGCCGCATCAGCAGGTGGCGCGGCAGATAGTCGATCTGGATGATTCGCCGCTCCAGGTGCGCGTGGCGTGGGCTGTCGGGATCGTCGGCGCGCGGCAGCAGCACCAGCTCGGCCTCGCTCTGCCACGACCGACCCGCGACGATCACCAGCGGCGTGTCGGTGCCCAGCGAGAGATAGGCCTCGATCAGCCGGCCGATGTTCTTCTTGGGCTCGATCGCCCCGAAATAGAGGAAATAGCCCCGGTCCCGTAGGCCGAAGGTGGCGTGCACCGCTGCCGCGGCGGTCGCCGCGGGTTCCTCCAGCACCGCCGGCTCGATCGCCGACACCTGATAGGTGTTGACGATCCGCTCCGGCGCCACTCCGAGCAGCGCGGTGATGTCGGCCGCGCTGGTCTCGGAGACGGTGCAGATCGCGTCGGCGCGCGCGGCGCAGGCGGCAACCAAAGCGCGATACTGGCGCTTCTCGTCGAGCGTGGCGAAGGGCAGGCGCAGCGGCACCAGGTCGTGCAACGTGTAGACGTTGCGCGTCCCTGCGAGCGTGACCGGCACGGGATAGGTCCAGTGCATCACGGCGGGGGGCGTCGCCATGCGCAGCCGCACGAAGCGGCCGGTGGCGCGGAAATAAGCGTGGGCGCGCTCGAACAGATGCGGGCAGCTCCACAGCCGGTCGAACATCGCGGTGCGGTGATCGAGCGCGCGCGTGTCGACCGTCCCTCGCGGCACCTCCAGCGCGGCGAGGCCGCGTCCCGCGGACAGCACCGCCAGCGCGCGCCGCGGTCCCTTGCGCCGCATCCGCCAGGGATGGGGTCGTGCGAGCTGGTCGTAGAACAAGGTCTCGCGCTGATCGGTCGGGCCCGCCACGTCGAGCCCGAAGACACCGTCGACCTGGTGGCCGCCGGCGCGCAGCGTCCGCGCCAGCATCGCGCCATAGGTCGCGATGCCGGTGCCGTGCGGCAGCGCCAGATTATAGCCGTCGATACCGACACGCAAAACGCCATTGTCCCCGAACACTCACGGATGCCGCGCGTTAGCCGCCCCGGGGCAGCGCTGCAACGCGGCGTGATAGACCTCAGACAGCCGCTCGGCGAAGCGCGCGGGCGCGAAGGCCGGCGCGCGCGCGCGGCCGCACGCGGCGAGATCGGCGACCAGCGCGTCGTCGCTCGCCAGTCGCGCGATCCCCTGCGCCAGTGCGTCCAGGTCGGCGACGTTCACCAGCAGCGCGGCGTCGCCTGCCACCTCCGCCGGCGCGCCGCCGGCGCCCGCCAGCACGGGCGTGCCAAGCGCGATTGCCTCCGCCACGGGCAGGCCGAAACCCTCGGCGAGCGAGGGGAAGAGCAGGGCCCGTGCGTTCGCGAGCAGCGTCAGCAGCAGCGCACGCGGCGGGTAGGGGAGGTGGGTGGCCCCGGGCGTCGCGGCGATGTCGTCGAGGATCGGCCCCGCGCGCCAACCGGCGGGGCCGGCCACCAGCAGCGGCAGCGCGGCGCCGCTGCGGCGATAGGCGGCGAGCAACGCGGCGAGATTCTTGCGCGGCTCGATCGTGCCGACGGCGAGGAAATAGCCGTCCGGGGTGAGCGAGGCCGGCAGCGCGGTGAGTGCCGCGTCGTCGACGTCGACCGGCTGCCCGGTGTCGACCACGAAGGCCGGGTCACAGCCCAGTGCCGCGACGATGCCCGCGCGTGCCGCACCGGACACGGTGGTGATGCCGTCGCCGCCGGCGACGATCGCGTCGAGGACCGCGCGGTGCCGGCGCGGGTCGATCGAGGTGAGCTCGGGATGATCCAGCGGGATCGCATCGTGCACGGTGTAGAGGTTGATCCAGCCTTGGAGCCGCAGCGGCACCGGATAGGTCCAGTGCATGATGCCCGCGGGCAGGTCGCAGCGCAGCGGCATGAGCCGGCGGTGGAGGTCGAAATGGACGTGCGCGCGTCGGAACAGGTCGCGCCCCAGCAGCACCGCGCCCTCGGCGTCGCGGCCTGTCCGCAGCGACCGCGGCCCGCGCGATAGCGCCCCGAGCCAGCGCCTTGCGCGGCCGTCGTCGTCGCGCTCCGCCACGAGGCGATAGGGCCGGTCGCTCAGCACTCGTGTCGCCGCCGCGAGCGCGCGCGCGTAGGTCGACACGCCCGTCCCGCCCGCGGCGAGCATCCGCGCGTCGAGGCACAGCGGCACCGCCAGCGGTGGGGAAGAGACGTGTTCGCGGTTCAGCGCGCGCCTTCTCATCGCCTGCCCGAGGCTGTAGGGGCGAGCCGGCGAGAGCCGATTAGAACGACGACGGAATATCCCATGATCCGATTCGACCATGTGTCGAAGAGCTACCACCTGCGCAAGTTCGAGAAGCGCGTGTTCTCCGACCTCAACTTCACGATCGGCAAGGGCGACGCGCTCGGCATCTGCGGCGCCAACGGCGCGGGCAAGTCGACTCTGATGCGGCTGATCGCCGGGGTCGAGCAGCCCACCACCGGCCGCATCACCCGATCGATGACGACGTCCTGGCCGATCGGCTATGCCAATGCTTTCCAGTCGAGCCTCACCGGCGCCGACAACGCGCGCTTCATCTCGCGCATCTACGACCGGCCTGAGCGCGAGCTGCTTGATTTCGTAGAGGAATTCGCCCAGCTCGGCCCCTATCTGCATCAGCCGGTGAGCACCTACTCGGCCGGCATGAACGCGCGGCTCGCCTTCGGCATCAGCCTCGCGGTCGAGTTCGACTGCTATCTGGTCGACGAGGTCACCGCCGCGGGCGACGAGCGCTTTCGCCGGCGCTCGGAGGACGCTTTGATCTCGCGGCGCGACAATGCGACGCTGGTGATGATATCGCATGATCCCGGAACGCTCAAAGCCTATTGTCGCACCGGCGCGGTGCTCTATGGCGGCGCGCTGGTACGCTATGACACGATCGCCGAGGCCTGCGAGGTGCATCATCGCCTCCAGACGCGCGGGATGTGACCGCGCCGGGAGCGACGGTCGGCGGCGTGTCGTGGGGAGGGCGCGTGCCGCGCCCGTCGATCAATGCGGGAATGAAGCCTCGATGTCGGTGCCGTTCGTGAGTTCGCGTATGTCCGCCGTGCTGGCGCCCGTGGCGTTGCTGGGCGCGGCGGGGTGCACCTCGCTTCCGTCGAACGGGCCGACCGCGGGCGCGATCCTGCACCGCGCCGAGGCGCGCCAGCCCGACGGCACCGCCACCTTCCAGGTCACCGACCTGACGCTGGCCTCGGTGGAGGGGATGAACGCCCCCATGGCCGCGGCGGGCGCGCGCACTCTGGCGACGCTCGGGGGGGAGCGCCGGGTCGACCAGATCGGCCCCGGCGACGTGCTCTCGATCACGATCTACGAGGTCGGCGTGTCGCTGTTCGCAGGCAATCGCGCCGCCGCGGCCGCGGGGGGCGGGTTCGACCCCTCGGCGCACGGCGAGACCTTCCCGGACACGATGGTCGACGCGCAGGGGCGGATCGATCTGCCCTATCTCGGGCCGATTACGGTTGCGGGGCTGACCACCGGCGAGGTGCAGCAGCGCGTCGTCGCGGGGCTGCGCGGCAAGTCGCAGGATCCGCGCGCGCTGGTGACGATCCGCCAGAACGTCACCAACACCGTCTATCTCACCGGCGCGATCCCGCGCCCCGGTCGGCTCGCGCTGACGCTCGGTCGCGAGCGCCTGCTCGACGCCATCGCCAACGCCGGTGGCAGCGCCGCCGCGGCGGACGACACGCTGGTGCGCGTGGTCCGCGGCACGCAGGTGGTGGAGCAGCCGCTGGGGACGATCCGCACCGGCAGCGCCGACGACATCACGCTAGTGCCGGGTGACCGGATCGAGCTGATCCGGCGGCCGCGGACCTATACCGCGCTGGGCGCGGCGAACCGGATCGCGCAGGTGCCGTTCGACGCCGACCGCGTCTCGCTCGCCGAGGCGCTGGCGCGCGTCGGCGGCCCCAACGACAATCTCGCCAACCCCTCCGCGATCTTCCTGTTCCGCTACGACGCGGCCGCCGACGCGGCCGGCGAGCGGCCCGTGATCTATCGCCTCAACCTGCTGCGCCCCGACGCCTATTTCCTGGCACAGCGGTTCATGATGCGCGACAAGGACGTGCTGTACTTCGCCAACGCCTCGACGAACCAGCCGTCCAAGTTGTTCAGCATCATCAACCAGCTGTTCACGCCGTTCATCACCGCGCGCCAGATCCGCTGACGCGCCCGCCGGCGCCGCGTCACCACCAGTAAGGCGCGTCCGCGTCTGTGATCGGGGACCAGGGCAGCGCGCGCGCGGCGCGGTCGATATGACGCAGGATCTCGTCGCGTGACGGGTAGCGATACCCGTCGAAGGGATGCCCGTCGCGGGTCCAGTGCGGGTTGTAGCCGGGATCGTGGAACAGCGCCGCGCCCCAGCGCGCGTGCAGGTCGGCGAGCTCGTCCAGGTCCCACGCCACCTGCGACCGGGTGACGTTGAACCCGCGCGTCTTCGACTCATGGTGAAGCAGCCGGACGTCCGATGCGACCACCACCCGCCGCCCCGCGGCGCGGAGCCGCAGGCACAGGTCGATGTCGTTGAAGGCGATGGCGTAGCGCGTCGCGTCGAAGCCGCCGGCGGCGTCGAACAGGTCGCGGCGGACGGCGAGGAAGGCGCCGGTCACCGCCGCGGCGGCGCGGCGCCGGCGCCAGCGGTCGTTCGGGCCCATCGCGGCGTCGCGCCCGACCCCCTCGTGTATCGGGCCGCCGCTGCCCATCCCCATCACGATCCCGGCGTGCTGGAGCGTCCCGTCGGGATAGAAGAGCGCCGCCCCGACCGCGCCTGTCCCCGGTGCGGCGAGCGCGTCGCGCAGCAGCATGTCCCAGCCCGGGGTCAGCATCTCGGTGTCGTTGTTGAGGAACAGGAGCAGCGGCGCGGTGCCCGCGGCGACCGCCAGATTGTTGGCGTGCGACCAGTTGAACGGCGCGTCGAGCGGCAGCACGTCGGCCACGCCGCGCCGCACCCAGTCGTCGAGCAGCCGCCGCGTCGCCGGCTCGCGGCTCCTGTTGTCGACCACCGTGACGTCGAGCAGCTCGGCGCGCGCGGCGTGCTGGCGCAGGCTGTCGATCGCGGCCTTCAGCATCGCCGCCGCATCGCGGGTCTGCACCACGACCTGTATGCGCCCCTCAACCGAGTCTTTCGCGACCATGGCCGCGATTGGCCCCGGATCGGGCGCGAGGGGCGCGGGGTCGGGCGGCGCCTGCTCGGCCTGAGGCGCCAGCTCCTTGCGGCTCGAGAGCAGCAGCGGCAGGTGCGCCATCGCGCCATCCGCCCCGGCCGACCGCGCGATCGCGGCGACGTCGATTGCGTCCCAGCCGTGCAGTGGCACCCGCGCGCGATCGAGGTAGAGCAGTGCTGGCGCGACCGCCGGATCGGCGAACCACTCGGGGTCCGCGTCCGGCTGGAAGACCGGTCGCGTGAAGCCGCGCCCAGCGCGCCAGTCGTCGACGTGGTGGTCGTGATCGGCATAGGCAGCGGCACAGCCGGTGCGCGCGGCGGCATAGGCGAACCAGGCCAGCGCCTCGCGGTCGGGCAGCGTGCCGGCGGTCAGCAGCAGCGTCGCGGCGGGTTCAGGCCAGGCGGCGTCGCCCGCGTCGAAGCGCACGCGCGGGTCGAGCGCGGCGAGGCTCGCGACGGGATGGTTGCGCAGGGCGGGCGCGGCGTGGACGATCGCGCGCCAGCGCTGGTCGGTCTGGTCGAGCAAGGCCGCCAGCGTGGCGCGGACTGCGACCGGCAGCGCCTCGCGCGCGTCGACCAGCACGGTGACCGCGCCGTCGCGCCGGGGATGTCGGGGCGGCGGAGCGACGAGCAGGCCGCGGCGCCAGCTGTCGTACCGGCCGGGGGCGACCACCGTCTCGGGCGTCCCGTCGCTCGCCACGGGCGGGGCCAAGTCGCGCGCGCCCAACGCCGCCAGCCGCTCGCGTGCGGGGGCGAAGTCGGGATCGAGCGCGGCGACCCGCGCGCACGCCTCGATCGCGCCGGCGCGATCGCCCAGCCGCGCGCGCGCATCGTGGAGATGCCACCACGGCTCGGCCGCGTCAGGCGTGATCGCCACCGCGCGCGCATAGGCCGCGGCGGCCTCGTCGAGCGCGCCGGTCTCCTTGGCGGCGTGGCCATATTGCTCCCACGCCCCGGCGTCGGCCGGGCGCCGATCGAGGTAGTGCCGCCACGCCGCGGCCGCGCCCGCCCAGTCGTGCGCACGCGCGCGGCGCCGCGCCGCCTCGCGCCATCGCATTCCCCGGAGATCGAACCTTGCCATATGTCGGCGTCGCTCTAGTGCCGCCGTGGCGCTTGCGCTAGCGGGCTGCCTATACGGGGAAAGATGCGATGATCCGGGTCCTGTTGGGGCGCCGCCCACCTTCCAACGCGCGCGTCGACGGCGACCGCGCGCGCGACTCCGGCGACTGGGCCGAGGCGGTCCGCCACTATCGCGCGCATCTGGCGGTGCGGCGCGGCGACCACGCCATCCGCATCCAGCTGGGCCACGCGCTCAAGGAGATGGGGGCGCTCGACGCGGCGCTCGCGGCCTATCGTGCCGCCCTGTGGCGCCGGCGACGCGACGCCGACCTGCTGCTCAGCATCGGGCACGTCCACAAACTGGCGGGCCGCGCCGCGGAGGCGCTGCGCTGGTATCGCCGCAGCGCCGCGCTCGACGGCAACCGCCACGCGCTCGCCGAGCTCGACGCGCTGCGCCACGCCGGGGTGGCCGCGCCGGCCGGACGGGACCGCGAGCGCGCCGTCAAGCTGCTGGCGCGGCGCTGCGCCGGGCTGGTGCCGGTCGAGGCGAGCGACATCGCGCCCGCCGCGCGCGGGCGCCGGCTCCAGCTCGTGTCGCACGATCCCTGGGTGCGGCTGGTGCTCGACCCGGCGGTCGCCGCGGGCGGCGGACTGGGCGTGCTGACCATCGACGTCCGGCCGCTCGACCCCGAGCGTCCGCTCCAGGGCCAGCTGTACGTCGACTATGGCGACGGCTTCGTCGAGAAGACCAGCCTGTCGTTCCGGGTGGGGGCGACCGGAGTGGCGCTGCTGCTCGCCGCGCCCGAGCTGATCCGCGGGGTGCGCTGGGATCCGGACCGCAAGGGCAACCTGCTCCACCTGCCGCGGCTCGCGTTTCGAACCGTCACCGATTTCGCCGAGGCCGCCGCGCTGCTGCGCGACAGCGCCGCGGGCGAGCTCGACCCAGAGCCGCTGGTCGAGCTGGCGCGGACCTGCTTCGATCGGCGCGCGCTGACCCCGCGCGAGGCGGCCGAGGTGACGCTGGCGCTGATGCTGTCCGACGTCGGGCTCGACACCTTGTACCGTCGCTGGCTGTTCCGCCACGGCCGCCCGGCGCCCGAGGACTATGCGGTGATCCGCGCGATGACCGCGGCGATGCCGATCCGCCCGACCTTCTCGTTCGTGATGCCGACGTACAACACGCCGGTCCCGCTGCTGCGTGCGTGCCTCGACGCGCTGCTGGCGCAGACCTGGCCCGACTTCGAGATCTGCGTCGCCGACGACCATTCGCCCGATCCCGCGGTGGTGGAGACGCTGGCCGACTATGCCGCGCGCGACGCGCGGCTGCGCTACGTCCGCTCGCCCAAGAACGGCCATATCTCGGACGCGAGCAACCGCGCGCTGGCGCTCGCCACGGGCGATTACGTCGTGCTGGTCGACCACGACGACGTCATCCCCGACTACACGCTGTTCGTGGTCGCGCATTACATCAAACAGCATCCCGCGGCGGACGTGCTGTTCTCCGACGAGGACAAGATCGACCTGCAGGACAATCGCTTCGCCCCCTATTTCAAGGGCGCGTTCAGTCGGTTCCTTATGTACGGCCACAATATGGTGAGCCACCTCGGCGTCTACCGCCGCGCGCTGCTGAACGAGATCGGCGGCTTCCGGCTGGGTCTGGAAGGCAGCCAGGACTATGACCTGCTGCTGCGCTGCTACGAGCGCTGCGGCGACGACGCGATCGTGCATATCCCGCACGTGCTCTACCATTGGCGGACGACGCCCGGTTCAACCGCGATCTCGGCCGACCAGAAAGGCTATGCCATCGTCGCGGCCGAGCGCGCGATCAACGAGCATTTCGAGCGGACCGGGCTGCCCTTCCGCTCGGGCGACGGCTTTGCCCCGGGCTGCACCGGCGTGTTCCCGGCGCGCGACTTCGACACGCCCGTGTCGATCATCATCCCGACCCGCAACGGCCTCGACGTGCTGGCGCCGTGCGTCGCCTCGATCCTCGCGGCGCCGCACGAGCACGTGGAGATCATCGTCGTCGACAACGGTTCGGACGACCCGGCCACGCTGGCCTATCTGGCCGAGCGCGAGGCGGCCGGGGAGATCCGCGTGCTGCGCGACGAGCGACCGTTCAACTTCTCCGCGCTCAACAATCTTGCCGCCGAGCACGCCCGCGGCGAGATCCTGTGCTTTCTCAACAACGACACCGAGCTGCTTGCGGCGGACTGGCTGGCGCGCGCGCGTGCGCTCTTGTCCCTCGACGAGGTCGGCGTCGTCGGCGCGCGGCTGCTTTTCCCGGACGGCACGCTGCAGCATTTCGGCATCGCGCTGGGGATCGCCGACCATCGCGTCGCCGGGACCCCGCACGGCGGCTTCAGCGCCGACGACCCGGGCTATTTCGGGAAGGCCCGGCTGATGCAGGAATTCTCTGCCGTGACCGCGGCCTGCCTGTTCATCCGCCGCGCCGATTTCCTCGCCGTCGGCGGCTTCGAGCCCGAACTGCGCGTCGCCTACAACGACGTCGACCTGTGCCTCAAGGTCCGCGCGCGCGGGCTGAAGGTGGTCGGCGATCCCGACATCCTGCTGATCCACAAGGAGAGCCGCACGCGCGGCAGCGACAAGGAGGGGCCGCGTGCCGAGCGGCTGGCGCAGGAGGCGGCGTGGATGCACGCGCGCTGGGGCAAGGAGCTGCGCGACGACCCCTTCTGGTCGCCCAACCTCTCGCTCGACCGGCTCGATTTCGCGCCGGCGCTGCGGCCGCGGGTGCCCTTCCCGTGGGAGCAGGAGGGGCGGGCATGAGCGACCCGGCGGTGCTGCCGTTCATCTGCTGCGCCGCGCGCCAAACGTACGGTATCGGCGCGCTGCCCGCGGGGCTCGACGCGGATGCGCCGGGCGCGGGGACCGCCGATCCCGCGGCGTTCGGCATCCACACGCTGGAGGAAGTGTACAACACGGTGCGCTATCACTGGCGCCCGTTCCCGGAGATGTACGTCAACCCGGGGCCGTTCACCGATGAGCTCGCGCGTTTCTATGCCGGGCAGGTGACGCGCAACTGCCCAGCGTCGGTGCTGGTGCGGATTGAGGATGCGGTGCTGGCGCACAGCGTGCTCTACGCGCGCGGATCGAGCGACGCGCCCGCGATCGTCTACGAGACCTACCGTCCCAACGACCGCCCCGCGCTGCCCGCGATCGACCGCGGCGAGATCGCGCGTGCGGACCGCGCCCGCTTCGCCGATCGCGACTGGGCGACGCTGTTCGTCGGCTCCGCCGGCTCGTCCAACTACGGCCATTGGCTGGTCGACGATCTGCCGCGCCTCAAAGGGTTCGAAGGCGTGACGCGCCATGCCGGGCGGCCGGTGCGGGTGGCGATCCCCGGCTTCGGCGGCGCGATCGACGCAGTGAGAATCGAGTCGATCCGGCTGCTACTCGGCGAGTCGGTCCACATCGACCTGATCGACCCCAACGTGCCGCAGCATATCCCCGACCTCTACTACGTCACGCCGGTGACGCAGCATCCGCTGCAGAAATCCCCCGCCGCGCTGGATCGGGCGGCGCGCGACGTGCTGGCGCGGCTGGCTCAGGCCGGGTCGCTGCCGAACGGACCGCTCCAGCTGTTCGTGCTCCGCACCCCGCGCTACGGTCGCGGGCTCGCCAACGAGGGGGAGATCCGCGCGCTGGTGGCGGCGCGCGGCTTCACGCTCGTCGACCCCGACGGCCTGTCCTTCGCCGAGCAGGTGCAGCTGTTCGCCGGCGCGCAGGTTGTCATCGGCCAGATGGGCGCGGCGATGACCAATACCTTGTTCTGTCGCCCCACCACCACCGTGATCCACCTCGCGCCGACGGGCTGGATCGAACCCTTCTACTGGGATCTCGCGGCCGTGCGCGGGCATCATTACCGCGTGATCTACGGTGACGTGAGCGACGCCGGCGCGGCGCCGCACCTCAGCGGCTTCACCGTCGATCCGGCGTCGGTCGAGGCGGCACTGGCGGCGCTCTAGGTGAAGTCAAGGAGACGCGGCCAGGTTGCTGTTATCAAGGCGCCGCCGCGGTCCGGAGACGATGGCCACTGACGTGAGGGCACGCCGATCAGCGGCCCTTCCAGTGCGTAGCCGCTGGGTTCACACAGCGGAGCGGGGCTTCGTGCCTTTCCTCACTGCCCCTCCACCGCCCTCAGGATCGCGCGTCCGTACGCCGTCTTGGCGAAGCGTTCGCCCGCGGCGCGCGCCTGGTCGACGGAGATGAAGCCCATCTCGAACGCGATCTCCTCGAGACAGGCGATCTGGATGCCCTGGCGGTGCTGGAGCGTGCGCACGAACTCCGACGCCTCGAGCAGGCTGTCGTGCGTGCCGGTGTCGAGCCAGGCGTAGCCGCGCCCCATCTGCTCGACGTGGAGCTCGCCCGCCTCCATGTACAGCCGGTTGAGATCGGTGATCTCCAGCTCGCCGCGCGCCGAGGGTTCGAGGTCGCGGGCATAGCCGACGACGCGGTTGTCGTAGAAGTACAGCCCCGTCACCGCGCAGTTCGACTTGGGCACGGCGGGCTTCTCCTCCAGGCTGAGGGCGCGCCCGTCCGCGCCGAGCTCGACCACGCCGTAGCGCTCGGGATCCTCGACGCGGTAGCTGAACACGGTGGCGCCGTGCGGCCGCGCCACCGCGCGCGCCAGCAGCTCGGTGAGATGCGCGCCGAAGAAGATATTGTCGCCGAGCACCAGCGCGACGGCGTCGTCGCCGATGAAGTCGGCGCCGATGGTGAAGGCCTGCGCCAGCCCCTCGGGCCGCGGCTGCTCGGCGTAAGCGATGCGCAGCCCCAGCGCCGCGCCGTCGCCGAACAGCCGCTGGTAGTTGCCGAGGAACTCCGGGCTGGAGATGATCAGGACGTCGCGGATGCTAGCCAGCATCAGCACCGACAGCGGGTAATAGATCATCGGCTTGTCATAGACCGGCAGCAGCTGCTTGTTGACCGCGAGCGTCGCCGGGTGGAGCCGCGTGCCCGATCCGCCGGCCAGGATGATGCCTTTCACTTCGGTGCTCCGATAAGTTCGTCGAGGATGTCGCCCAGCGCCGCCTCCCAGCGGCGCGGGCGGATGCCATAGGCCGCGCCGATCGCGCCGAGGCCGAGCAGCGAGTTGGCGGGCCGGCGCGCGGGCGTGGGATAATCGGCGGTGGCGATCGGCGTCACCGCCGCGCTGGGCCCGCCGCGCCGCGCCGACTGGCGGAAGATCTCCTCGGCGAAGCCCGCCCAGCTGGTCGCGCCGGCATTGCTGAAGTGGAAGGTGCCGGTCGGCGCCACCGCGTCGTCGGCGAGCCGCACCGCGATCCGCACCAGCGCCGCGGCGAGGTCGGCCGCGGCGGTGGGGCTGCCGCGCTGGTCGGCGACGACGCGCAGCGTGTCGCGCTCGGCGGCGAGCCGCAGCATCGTGCGGACGAAATTGTGCCCGTGCGCCGACACCACCCAGGCGGTGCGGACGATAACGTGGCGCGCGCCGCTGGTGCGCACGGCCAGCTCGCCGCCGAGCTTGGACGCGCCGTAGACGCCGAGCGGGGCGACCGCGTCGTCCACCTCCCAGGCGCCGTCGCGGTCGCCGGGGAAGACGTAATCGGTCGACACCTGCACCAGCGGCACCGCGGCGCGCGCGCAGGCGGCGGCGAGCGCGGCGGGCGCGAGCGCGTTGACCTGCCAGGCGACGACCTGGTCGCTCTCGGCCTTGTCCACCGCGGTATAGGCCGCGGCGTTGATCACCGCCGCCCAGCGCCGCCCGGCCACCGCGGCCGCGATCGCGTCGGGGTCGGCGAGATCGAGCGCGGCGCGGTCGAGCGCGACCACGGCGAAGCCCTCGGGCCAGGCCGCCCGGCGCAGCGCGTCGCCGAGCTGGCCGGCCGCGCCGGTGACGAGGACCGCGCGCGTCACGCCGCGCCGCGCCGCTCGGCCGCCTTCGCCGCGACGAGCGGGCGCCACCAGTCCGCGTTGTCGAGATACCAGCGGACGGTCTTCTCGATGCCGCTCTCGAACGTCTCGCGCGGCTGCCAGCCGAGCTCGTCGCCGATCCGTGACGCGTCGATCGCGTAGCGCTTGTCGTGGCCGGGGCGATCCGCCACCGAGGTGATCTGCGCGGCATAGCTGGCGCCGTCGGCGCGCGGGCGCAGCCGGTCGAGGATGGCGCAGACGGTGCGCACCACCTCGATGTTCTGCTTCTCGTTGTGGCCGCCGACATTGTAGGTGCGGCCGACCTGCCCGCGCTCGAACACCGCGCGCAGCGCGCGCACGTGATCCTCGACGTAGAGCCAGTCGCGCACCTGGTCGCCCGCGCCATAGACCGGCAGCGGCTCGCCGCCGAGCGCCTTGACGATCATCAGCGGGATCAGCTTCTCGGGGAAGTGATAGGGCCCGTAATTGTTCGAGCAGTTGGTGATCAGCACGGGCAGGCCGTAGGTATGCCCCCAGGCGCTGACGAGATGGTCCGACGCCGCCTTGCTCGCCGAATAGGGCGAGCGCGGGTCATAGGGCGTCTCCTCGGTGAACAGCCCCTCGGCGCCGAGCGAGCCATAGACCTCGTCGGTCGAGATATGGTGGAAGCGGAAGGCGGCGCGCGCCGCCTCGTCCAGCGTCAGCCAATGCGCGCGCGCCTCCGCCAGCATGGTGTAGGTGCCGACCACGTTGGTCTGGACGAACGCGCCCGGGCCGTCGATCGAGCGGTCGACGTGGCTCTCGGCGGCGAGATGGGTGATCACCTCGGGGCGGAACTCGGCGATCGCGGCGCGCACCGCCGCCGCGTCGCAGATGTCGCCCTGGACGAAGCGATAGCGGTTCGAGCCGGCGACGCGCTCGACCGTCGACAGCGTGCCGGCGTAGGTGAGCTTGTCGAAGTTGAGCACCTCGTGCTCGGTGTCGTCGATCAGATGGCGGACCAGCGCCGAGCCGATGAAGCCGGCGCCGCCGGTGACGAAGATGCGCATGGAACGGTCCTCAGGCGAGCGGCGTCAGCGGACGGCTGTCATAGTCGAAGGGGCTGTCGAAGGCGGCGAGCGTCGGCTGCGCCCGATCCTTGGCGCTCAGCTCGGGGACGATCCCGGCGGGGATCGGCCAGTCGATGCCGGCGCTGTCCCAGGCGATGCCGCCGTCCTGCGCGGGCGCGTAGGTGTCCGAGCATTTGTAGACCACCTCGCACTCGGGCTCGAGCGTGACGAAGCCGTGCGCGAAGCCGACCGGGATGAAGAGCTGGTCGCCGTCGGCCGCGCTGAGCTCGGCGCCGACCCACTGGCCGTAAGTCGGCGAGCCGCGGCGCAGGTCCACCGCCACGTCGAAGATGCGCCCGCGCACGCAGCGCACCAGCTTGTCCTGTGCCCGCGGCGGCGTCTGGAAGTGCAGCCCGCGCAGCGTATAGGCCGGCACGGAGAGCGAGTGATTGTCCTGCACGAAGGTGCAGCCGATCCCCAGCGCGGCGAAGGTGTCGCGATTGTAGGTCTCGGTGAACCAGCCGCGCGCGTCGCCGAAGCGACGCGGGTGTAGGAGGCGGACGGGCGCGTCACTCATACGGGGAGCTGGTAAACGGGGAGCTGCGGCGCGTCCATAAGCTTCGTTGCCCTCGCTCACCGTCGATTGGTGAGCAGCCGCACATAAGCCGCTCCGATCTGGCTCCAGGTGTAGCGCGCGCGCGCGATCGCGGCCATACGTTGCCCCTGCTCGGCGCCGCCGCTGGCGACGGTCGCCGCTACCAGGTGCTGGAGCGAACCGGCGTCATCAAAGAAGAGCGCGGCATCCTCGGTCGATTGGCGGTTGAATACGCAGTCGAAAGCCAGGATGGGCCGGCCGAAGTGCATCATCTCGACGAGCGAGGGGTTGGTGCCTCCGGCGGAGTGGCCGTGGACGTATAACGAGCTGCCGGCGCGGATCGTGTGCAACGTCGCCAGGTCATAGACCGGGTCGACGATGCGGATATGGGGGGACGCGGCGTAGCGCTGCTTGAGTTCGCGGCCGAACGCGCTGCGATCCCAGTTCCCGATGAAGACCAGCGGGAGGGCGGGATCGGTGGCGAATGCCTCGAGGATCATGCTGACATTGTTCTCGGGCTCGATCCGGCACAGCGCCAGCGCGTAATGCTCGGGTAGCCCCGGATAAGGTGTCGGGGCGGGCGCCAGCGCGTGATCACCCCCGTAAGCGATCAACACGCTGTCGCGACCGTAGGACTGTCGCACGTGCTCGACGATCGCGCCGTTGTCGGCGATCACGGCGTGGGAGAAACGCGCCGCGATCCACTCCGAGGCGCGCAGGATCCACCTGGCCGCGCCCCGCCACTTCTCGCGCTTCCACTCGATCCCGTCTATGTTGGTGACCACTCGCGCGCCGGTAAGAAGGCGCACGAACGGCACCGCCCACGCACCGGAGACGCCGAGCAGCAGGATTGTGTCGACGCCCTCGCGGAGCGCCGCCGCCATGCTCACCGCGTCGTAGATCAGGCTGGACGCGTTGTTGGCGTCCAGATTGACGTAGCGCATTGCGGCACCGTGATAGACCGGCGGCCGCTCGGCGAAGTGGCGGGCGCTGCAATAGACCGTGAGCGCGAGCGGCGATCCCTCGCGCTCGTTGTACCGCACCAGATGCTCCGCCAATGTCTCGAAGCCGCTATAGGCAGCGGGCAGGCCGACCGTGCCGACGATTGCCACCCGCGGCGTCACGCGTTCACCAACCATCGTGCCATTTGCCTCCGATCGCCCGAGCCGTCGCTGACGTGACGCACCGGCGGGTCAGCGCGGCCGGTCTGCGCGCTCGCGATGCTCCCTATCGGCCACGTTCGTCGGCGCCAAGGGGCCGGCGTATCGCGATTGAGCTGGCGGAGCGATTCGGCTAAGCGGACGGCATGGGCGTTCTCCTCCTGGAACTCAACGAGATCAATTTCGAGCAGGTGCAGCGCTACGCCGCGAGGGGGCAGCTCCCGGTGCTGGCCGGGCTGATCGAGCGCCACGGCCTGTGCCGCACCACGTCTGAGCGCCGCTACGAGGAGTTGGAGCCATGGATCCAGTGGGTCACCGCTCACACCGGGCTCACGCTGGCCGAGCATGGCATCTACCGCCTCGGCGACGTCGACGAGCGCTCGCCCGACCAGATCTGGGAAGTGCTCGAGCGTCAGGGTGTCCGCGTCGGCGCGATCAGCCCGATGAACGCGGTCAACCGTTGCACCGACGCCGCCTTCTTCATGCCTGATCCCTGGACGACGTCGAAGATCACGGGGAAACGGCTGGCGCGCCTCTTTCCCCCAGTCGCCGCGGCGGTGAACGGCAACGCCGACGCGCGGATCACGCCCGGCACCGCGCTGCGGCTGCTCACGGGTCTGGTCAGCAACGCGTTGCCTGGCAACTATGGCGGCTATGTCGCCGATGTCGCCGCGGCCGCGCGCGGACGGTCGTGGCGCAAGGCAATGTTGCTAGATCGTCTGCTCGCTGACGTGTTCGTCCGCGAGGTGCGGACGCACCGGCCCGGCTTCGCCTCGCTGTTCCTCAACGCCGGCGCGCACATTCAACATCACTACCTCTTTAATTCCGCGGTTTACGAGGGCGGGCTGCGCAATCCCGATTGGTACGTCAGCCCCGACGCGGATCCGGTGCTCGACGTTTATTCCCTGTACGACGCGATCGTCGGCCAGATCCGTAGCGCCTTCCCGCAGCACCGGCTGATGCTCGCGACCGGACTGCACCAGGATCCGCACGGCCAACTGACCATGTACTGGCGACTGCGCGAACACGCCGCCTTCCTGACCGCGGCCGGTGTGCCGTTCGCGCGAGTCGAGCCGCGGATGTCGCGCGACTTCGTCGCCTTCTGTGACGACGCTGCGCAGGCAGAGGCGGCGCAGCAGCGGCTATCCTCGATCACCTCGCAGGAGGGTAAACCGCTGTTCACCGTCGACAATCGCGGCGACAGCCTCTTCGTCGAGCTGACGTGGTCGGCCGACATTCCCGCCGACTTCGTCTATCGTCGCGGCAACGAGACCGTCGGCGGCCTGCGCGAGGCGGTGGCCTTCGTCGCGATCAAGAACGGCGAGCACAACGGCGAGGGCTATTTCGTCGACACCGGCCGTACCGCGGGCGACGTCGTCGCTTTCCCGCTCACCGAACTGCCAGCGCACATCGCGAGCGCGTGCGGCGCACGCTGGGAGCGTGCCGCCGCCTGAAGACGCGGCCGCGCGGCGCTGGCGGCTCGAGTACAGATCCTAGATCACCACCGTCGATAGCGCGATGACGGTGTCGGCCGGCACCTCGACTGCGCGGTCGGTCGGATTGCGCAGCGCCAGATCGACCGAGTACCAGCCCGCCGCGCCCTCGCGATTGTCATAGAGCACATGGTCCTGCTCGGTGACCGTGCCGAGCACGGCCCGCGCGGGACCCTCGCCTAGCACGTCCGCGGCGGCGGTGCAGATCACCATCTGCCGCGCGTTGACCGGCGCCGCGGCCAGCTCGATCGGGTAAGAGGCGATCTCGATCGAGCGCGCTTTCGCGACCCTGCCGGCCGGCACGAACAGACGGAGCGTGCGGAAGCGGCGCGTCTGCCGCGGCGCTAACGCGACCGCGTCGGGCAAGCGAAAGATGTAACCGCCCTGCTGCTGCAGCGCGGCGGCGCGGAAGACGCCGATCGAGCGATCGCTGGCGACGGAGCCGGAGAGGGTCTGCGCACTTGCGGCATCGGCCCACACGGACACCCAATAATCACGGCCGAGGCCGCCGAAGGAGCCCTGGAGGTGGACCGCGATGCTGTCCCGGATCGTCGCCGCACCCGACAGCAGGTTCTGATTGCCCGTGCGCCAGAAGGGCACGCCGACGGCGCAGGCGAGATCGACGTTGCTGCACCCGTTCACCGCGATGGCGCCGCCGCTCGGCTCCTGGATCTCGGCGGAGAGATGCACGTCGCGACAGCGATTCAGCGTCAGTGCGACGTGCTGCGGATAGGGCGGTTCGCCGCGGAAGCCGCCGGCGCGGGCGAGTAATAGCCCTGCGGCGGAGACATTGGAGCAATCCTCCAGGACGATCTGGTCGCCGCCGCTCTCGAAGACGGTCACGGCGTTCAGCGTGATGAACGTCGTCTCGCGGATATAGACGGGCGTGCCGCTGCCGTGGAACAGGCGCAGGTTCTCGAGCCGCAACCCGTCGCATCGGTGCGCCTCGACCACGCCATCGCAGTGGATCGAAACGATCGCCTCGCCGATGCGCGCGTCACGGACGGTATAGACCTTTGAGGCGGGCGTGCCGAAGCGAAAGACGCGGCGACAATCGCTCGCGGACCAGTCGCTGATGCTCGGCATCTGGGTGTCGGGGGAGTTGGCGCGCTGGTTCGCGTCGATCCCGACGTCCAGGCCATGAAAGGAGACATCGCGCGCCTCGAACTGCGAGGAACCGGTGATGTCGACGCCGACCGCGCCCTTCTGCTGTCCCGCGGGCCAGCCCCAGCGCGATTGGCGGCCGCCGATCGCCTTGATCGCGATGCCCTCGATGGTGCTGCTGTTGCTGCCGGTCGCGTCAAAGGCGAGCGTCCCGTCGACCAGTATCTCGGAGCGCACCACTGGCGGAAAGGCGGCCTCGTCGTAGGGTTCCCACGCCGACTTGCCGGTGCCGACGATGCGCTGTCCGCTCCCGAGCTTCACCGCGCTGCCCAGGCGGTAACGACCGGGCGGGACGAACAGGTAGCGCGTGGCGGCGAGGGCGCGGCGAAACGCCGCGCTGTCGTCGGTCACACCGTCCCCGATGGCGCCGAACTCGCGCACCGAGGCGATGTCGCGCCCGCTATGGCCCATCGGCGTGGCCGGACCGAGCGCCGCCGAGGAGAGCGTCGGCGCGGCGGGTACGCCGCCGAGGAAGCCGGTGACGATCGAGCGGCGCGTCGCTCGCATAGGATCCCACATCATCTCGCTCCGTCGTTCGCGATTCGGGCGGACGCCCTTCAGGATCCATCGCGCGCGCCGGCGTCACGCCGGAACGGGACGAGGTAGCGCAACTGGGTCAAGCCGAGCGCACGATGCCATATCGTCGGGCCATGTGTCGCCATCGCGACGCCGAGGCGCCACGCGAGCGGACCACGCCCGGGCAGTGGCGAACGGTCGGTCCGCTCGTTCACCGCCGCGGCGGCGACGGGGAGATCGGCGAGGAACGCTCGCGCCTGGACGTTGACCGCGCGCGACAGCGTCGCCGCGCGCCGCACGTAACCGATCGCGGAGCGTCGACGCCCGGCGCCCAGCACGTTGCTGTCATGCTGGCGGTAGAGCCCAAGTCGCTCGGGTTCGAACTCGACGCGGCCGAGGTGCGTGGCGAGCAGCACCAGCGCCCAATCGTGCATCACATAATGTTCGAGCCGCTGATGTTCCAGCATGAGCGCGAGGAGGGCGGGGGTGGCGGCGATCGTGTGGCCGATCACCGGACTAGCGATCATCAATCGAGCCGGCTCGAGGTCCCGCGGCAATCGGAACGGACGGCCATCGTAGAAGCTTGGCCGCAGCTCGCGCAGCTCGGCGTCGCAGAGTATCACGTCGTGGAAGGCGAGGATCCGGTCGTCGACGCCGCGTCGCGCGGCCGCCACCCGTGCAGCCATTCGGGCCGTCTTCTGCGGCAGCCAGACGTCGTCCTGATCGCTCAGGAACACGAGGTCGTCGTCGGCGCAGCGCGGTACGATATTCGCGAGCGCGTGGCGAAACGACAGCGTCACACCGGGGGCATGGTCGACCAACTGGACGTCGAGCCTGGGCCACCGGGGCGCGAGGCCCGCCAGCAACGACCGCGTCGCGTCAGTCGAGGCGAAGTCGAACACATGGATCTGGTCGACCGGTAGCTGCTGCTCCATGATCGACGCGAGCTGCGCCTCGAGGAAGTGCGCGCCGTTATGCGCGCACATGACGACCCGGATCATCGCTTCCTCACGCCCGCGGCGGCACCACCTCGAGCTCGGGGAGGGGGAACAGCAGCGCATTCCCGGCGAGCTCACGCGACGCCACGAAGAAGTCGCGGAAGTGCCACGGCAGCACGAGCAGATAGTCGGTCTTGTCGCCGAGCAGCTGCTCCTGCGGAACGATCGGGATCCAGGTTCCCGGCGTCACACAGCCGAACTTGTCCGGGTTGACCTCGCCGACCGCCGTGATCGCATCGGGACCAAGCTGACAATATTGCAGCAGCACGTTGCCCTTGGTCGAAGCGCCGAGCGCGGCGACCGTCTTGCCCTCCGCGCGCGCCGCGGCGATGAAGGCGGTGAGTTCCTCGCGCAGCCGACGGGTGCGCTCGGCGAAGCGATGGTAGACCCCAAGCGAGTTGATGCCGTCGCTCTCCTCGCGGCTGAGCAGAGCCGCGACCGTGGCGGGCAGCGGCGCGCCATCGGCCTTGCCCGCCGTCACCGAGAAACTGCCGCCGTTGACGTCGTTGAACTCGACGTCGCGGATCGCCAGGCCGGCACGTTCCGCCATCCAGTGTATCTGCCGGAGCGCGTAGAACTCGATGTGCTCATGACAGACCGTGTCATAGGAATTGCGCGCGAGCATGGTCGGCAGATAGCTCTGCTCGAACACCCAGACGCCGTCGTCCTCGAGGATCCCCTCGATCTCGCGCATGAAAGCGAGCGGGTCCTCCAGGTCGTAGAACATCGAGAAGGACGTGACGACACGCGCCTTGCGGCCGGGAAAGCGTTCGCGAACCAGACCGGCCGTGAAGAAGTCGGGGATGACCTCGACGTGAGGCTTGTAATATTGGCGGAACTTGGCGGCCGTGGGATCGATGCCGACCAGTGTCACGCCGTCCGCCGGGTAGAAGCCCAGCGTGGTGCCATCGTTGCTGCCGATGTCGACGATCAGATCGCCCGGGCGGATCAGGTCGAGATCGGTGATACGACGGACCTTGGCCTCGAGATGCTTGACCATGCTCTGGTTCAAACCTGAGCGGTAGCCGTAGTTCTCGCCGTACATTTCCTCAAGGTCATAGCTGCGGTCGAGCTGGACCAGCCCGCAGGTGTCGTCGCCGACGCATTTGACCAGAACGAGCGGGCCGCCGGTCAGCTCAGGGTCTTCCCCGCGCGGGAAGGTGCCCGTCAGGCGCTGCTCGCCGAGGTCGAGGACCGGCTCCAGCCGCTCGTTGCCGCAGATGCGACATGCTTTGATCGGGTCCGTCACGCCATCTTCCCTTCTTGAGTGCCTGCCCGCAAGGCGAGCAGGTCGGCATCCACCATGTTCTTGATCATCGTCTGAAATCCAATGCGTGGCGCCCAGCCGAGGCGGGTGCGCGCGCGCCGCGCGTCACCCATCAGCTGGGCGCCGTCGGGCGATCGCCGCAGCGCCGGGTCGACGCGGACGTGCCGTTTCCAGTGCAGCCCGGCATGAGCAAAGGCGATCTCACACAATTCGGCAACCGAGTGCGTCTCGCCGCTCGCCACGACATAATCATCCGGCTGCTCGGCCCGCAGCATCAGCGCCATGGCGCGCACGGCGTCGGCGGCGTGGCTCCAGTCACGCCGCGCCTCGAGATCGCCGAGGACCAGCTCGTCCGCCGCGCCGACCGCGATCGCGGCCGCCGCGCGCGTGATCTTGCGCGTGACGAAGGCGGCAGGGCGGCGCTCACTCTCATGGTTGAACAGGATGGCGGAGCAGGCGAACGTCCGGTCGCGCTGCCGCGCCATGCCGATCAGCTGATGCGCCAGCAGCTTCGCCGCACCATAAGGGCTGCGTGGGGTGAAGGTGGTGTGCTCGTCCTGCGGGCTGGTCCGCGCGATGCCGAACATCTCGCTGCTCGACGCCTGACAGAAACGGGTCGGGGCACCCCGGATCGCGTCCAGCACGCGGGCGATCAGAACTCCGTTGATCTCGGCGATCTCGACCGGCCGATCGTGCATCCCCAAGCCGGTCGAGAAGGCGGCGAAATTGTAGATCTCGTCCGGGCAGGAGCGATCGACGAGCGCCGCGATCGCGGCCGTGCTGCGCAGATCCACGTCGGTCAGCTCCGCCGCGCCGCAGCCGATCGCGCCAAGGCGCGCGCGCGCGGAGGACGGATCGCGCGACGTGCCGACAACGCGATAGCCCTCACCGAGCAACAGCTCGGCGAGATAGGAGCCGTCCTGCCCCGCGATGCCGAAGATCAGCGCGGTACGCGCCATCACGCCGGATGCTTGGACGGAGATCGCGCCGCCATACGGCGGCTGAGCGCGCTCGCGAAGCGGCTGTTCCACGCCAGCGCATAGCAGGCCGGTCTGTAACGGCCGCGCATGGCGAGCAGGAACGACAGCGCGACCACGTTCGCGAGGCGCCCGGGCAGCAGTGCGAGCGCGAGCAGACCGAGGCGCCACGTGCCGACGCGCCGCGCGCCGAAGAAGCGCCGGTACTGGCCCAGGTCATACGAGCCATTGGCACGGAAGCCGAGCATCTTACGCGGGATCTGCCACGGCCGGGCAGGGGTGACCGCGGCCTTGGCGGCATCGGAGAAGCCTGGGAAACTCCAGATCATCTCGGGCCACATGAACATCCAGATCTCGAACCCGCGCGCGCTCCACATCGCGTTGCCGAAGCGGATCTGGATCAGCGGTTCGCCGAGCAGGATCACGCGCTCGATCGGCGCCTGGAAGATGACGCCGACATGGATGAAGAGGGAACCGTAATAAGGCTCGCGCGCGCGGCTCAGCCACAAGGAGCGACGGATCACGGTGCCACCGATGAACGACAGCACGTCGCCGGCGTCGGCGAGAAACGCGTCCCCATCCTCAGCGCCATAGCGGCGTATCCCCGAGAAGCCGAAACGTCGGGTCTGCAGCATCGCCGCGCAGCGCACGTCGAGGATCTCGGCGTCCACCACCAGCAGGTCGGGATCTTCGTCGAGCAGGCCGAGCACCCGGTCGACGGCACCGTCCTTGAGCAGGTCGTCGTCGGTCATCAGCCAGACATATCGGCCGCGCGCATAGCCGACCGCTTTGTCATAGTCGGCGTCCACCCCTGAGTTCGTCTCCTCGCGAACGTAGCGCAGCTGCGGCCAGTCACGTGTGTAGCTTGACACCACCGCCGCGGTGTCATCGGGCGAGGCGCCGTCGACGACGATCAGCTCGACCCCGGGCCGCAACTGCGGAAGGATCGTGTCGAGCGTGGCCGCGATGAAGTTGCCGCGTTTGAACGTCGCCATGCAGATCGAGAGCAGCGGCTCAGTCACCCGACCGCCCCCGCAACGCGCGCAGCACGCGGCCGATCGCGCCGCCCACACCGGGAAGTGCCAACAATCGATCGGAGAGGTTGCGTCGGATCATCAGACCGCGCGCGCGCACCATCGAGGCGCGATAGGCCTGCTCCGGCCGCTCCCCCGCGACCGCGTCGCCGCGCGCGGCGTACCAGTCGTTCACGCCGGTGCGCCGGAAGCGCACGTAGCCCTGCCGCTCCAGGAGCCCGCGTAGGCCGTTGCCGAGGAGGATCGAATTGTCCTCAATGATCAGCACGCGCGGGCGCCAGCGCGCCAGGTCGAAGCCTGCCAGGACTGCCGCCTCATGGCCCTCCACGTCGATGGAGACGAAGGCTATCTCGCCCGGCGCGACGCCGGCCTGCTCTAGGACCTCGTCGAGCGGCGCCGTGGCCACCGCCACCTCGCGCACCGTGAGGCCCTGCCGCCGTATCCCGTCGCGCGCACCAGGTTCGATACTGGAGACCGCGTGAGACAAATCGGCGCCCTCCGCCAGCATCAGCGTGGTCGTGCCGCGCGCCGCCGAGGCGGCGCCCTCGAACAGGAAGGAAGCGCGTTCCCGTCGTAGCCGGGCGCAAAGGTCGGGATTTGGCTCGACGAGCACGCACCGCCAGCCGATCCGCTCGAAATAGAGGCTGACGCTGCCCGTGACGCCGTCGTTGGCGCCGACATCGACGCACACGCCGGCGCCGACGTCTCTAAACATGTCGGCCAGCAGCCGGTCCTCACCGAACTGCCCGTGAAATTGCTCTGCCACGACCCTCATAATCCTATGTCAGTCCAGCCGTGGCGCGCCTCACTAAGAGCCGCCCTTCCGGCATCAGCAGCACATTCGTCGCCGCTGCCCCTGCCGCACCGACCAAGCACACCAGCAGACGCACCACGTCGCTACCCGCGTTCGGCATGACCGTCGCCGCTGCAAACCCGAAAGCGACTGAAATGGCAAGAGGGGGCCCGACCGCCTTCGTTGCCCATCGCCGCCCCTCGCCGGGCAAGATATGCCGGTGCGTCAGCCAGGTGCCGAGCGCGACATAGCATAAGTGAAGCACCAACCAGGCGGCGGCGACACCGACCGCGCCGCGAGCAAGCGCCAGGACGATCACCAGCGGGAGGAACACGAGTGACAGGCATAGGTTAATCGTGAGCGGCAGCGTCGTATTCCCCTTGGCGAGTTGCAGCGCATAAGGGAAGTACATGATGCAGTGCGCTGCGGTGCCGAGACAGAGCAGCACGACGATTAGCGATGTCTGCTGCACTATTGTCGGGTCATGCACCCACAGCGCAAGAATGCTCGGCGCGCCGACGACGATGGACATGGCGGCGGGGAGGATCAGCGACAGGAACAAGCGCGTCGATGCGTGATACTGGCGCGACAGATCGTGCTCGGAGCCAGCCTCTACCAACGAGCAGAACTGCGGATAAACCACGTTGAACGCCGGCGTAATCAGCCGGTAGAGGACGCTCGTGAGCGCGATTGCAATCGTGTAATGCCCGACCTGCACCAGCGTCGCGGTGCGCATCAAGACGACCTTGTCGATCTGCGAGAACACGATCCCGGTCGCCGCCACGCCCGCCATCCCGGCCGAGAAGCGCCATATCGATCGGATCGCCGTCCAGTCGAAGCGATCGGTCGCGTCCTGGCCGATCGCCCGCCGCGCGGCATGGCGCATGGCGAGCGAGTGGAGCAGCCCGACGGCCGCCTGCCAGAGAAAGAAAGCGCGAAGTGAGGGCTCGACAAAGGCCAGCACCGCGACGGCGCCGCCGTTGGCCAACGTCGTCGTCGCGATGGTGATCGCGCTGGCAAGGTCGATCCTACGCGTGCCGTTCAGCACGCCGGTGTACAGCGTGGCGGGCCAGCGCAGGCCGACGGTGACCGCGCTGAGCGCGAGCGCCAGCGTGACCTGACCAGTCGGCAGCGAGCCGGCGTGAAGCCAGTCGCGCGCGATCCAAGGCGCCATCGCCGCCAGAAGCGCCGCGACTAGACAGCCGGCGACTACGAAGAGGACAGACATGGAGTGGACGAGGCGCCGCGCCGCAGCCATATGGCCGCTGACTCCGGCGCGAGCGACCTCGCGGCTGACCGCGGGAGAGAGGCCGAGGTCGAGCAGTACGAAGAGGCTCTGCAGCGTCAGATGGACGCCGATCATCCCATAGGCTTCGATCCCGAGGTAGCGGATGTACCACGGCACCACGAGGAGGCCGATCAGCGCGGTCCAGCCGGAGCTCGCCACCCCGGCAATGAAATTCCGACCGTTCGTCATGAACGTCAGCTGTGCAGACCGTGCTGGCGCAGCAGTGCCTCGCGTTCGGCGCCGCGGCGATCAGACGCGACCATCTCGCGCACGAGCTCATCGAAACTGGTGCTGGGCTGCCAGCCCAGCGCCTCGTGCGCCAGTGTCGGGTCGCCGAGCAGCGTCTCGACCTCGGTGGGACGAAAGTAGCGCGGATCAACCGCGACGACGCGGCGGCCGGTGTCGTCGAGCGCGACTTCGTCCAGACCCTCGCCCTGCCACGTGAGTGATATGCCAAGTTCTCGGAAAGTCGCACCGACGAAGTCACGCACCGTATGCTGTACACCCGTGGCAATCACGAAATCGCGCGGACGATCCTGTTGGAGCATGCGCCACTGCATCTCGACGTAATCGCGTGCGTGGCCCCAATCGCGTCGCGCGTCCATGTTGCCGAGGTAGAGACAGTCCTGCAGACCCAGCTTGATCCGTGCCGCGCCGCGCGTGATCTTGCGCGTCACGAAATTCTCGCCGCGAACCGGGGACTCATGATTGAAGAGAATTCCGTTGCAGGCGAAGATATCGTATGCTTCACGATAGTTGACGACCGTCCAATAGGCGAACATCTTGGCCACGGCATAGGGCGAGCGCGGGTAGAAGGGGGTCGTCTCGCGCTGCGGCACCTCCTGGACCAGCCCGTACAGCTCCGAGGTGGACGCCTGGTAAAAGCGCGTACGCCGCGCCAGTCCGAGCGCGCGGATCGCCTCCAGCAGCCGGAGGGTGCCCAATGCGTTGACGTCGGCGGTATATTCCGGCTGCTCGAACGACACGGCGACGTGGCTCTGCGCGGCGAGGTTGTAGACTTCATCCGGTTCGATCTGCTGAAGCAGCCGGATCAGGTTGCCGCCGTCGGTCAGGTCACCGTGATGGAGGAACAGACGAACCTGTTCCTCGTGCGGGTCGCGGTAAAGATGGTCGATCCGATCGGTGTTGAAGCTCGACGACCGGCGCTTGATGCCGTGAACGACGTAGCCTTTGCTGAGCAGCAGGGCCGCGAGATAAGATCCATCTTGCCCGGTGATCCCGGTGATCAGCGCCGTCTTCGTCTTCTGCATTATCACCCAGCCTTGCTCAAACTCAAACGGCCGCCCGCGCCGTTCCAACTGATACAGGAGGAAGGATCAGCACGGTGCGGAGCGCGCATGTTCCTGTCACCGGACCGGAGCAGGGCCTTATCGGCGAGGCTCCGGGCGAACAAGCGTCATTGTCGGAGCGCCGGATCGGTCGGCGGGTCCGGTTCGACGCGGAACAGCAGCTGACAGGTAAGATACCAGGATGGTAGAAACAGCCAGGGATTGTTGAAGCCGATCAATGCGTAGGTGGCGAACCGCGCATAGCCGCGCAGCGACTGTTCCGCGGCGGATAGGAACATGGCGAGGATGAGCAGCAGGATCGCCGTCGTCGCGGCGGGGCCGAGCTGGAGTACCAGCATCGGTAGCTGCATCTCGATCTGGTAGGGCTGGTCGCGGTCGGTCGACAGGTAGGGGATGAAGGTCCCCCAGCCCCAACCGCTCCAATTGTCCTGGAGCAAGCTGAGGATAACCTGGAGCTGGAGCTGCTTCGCGCTGAGGCTGAGATCGATGTCGGGCCGTACCACGGGCAGGTAGATGAAGAGCAGCACCGCGCTTCCCACCGCCGCGATCGCCGTCGCGACCTTGATGTGAGGCGGACTGCGAAGGATGTAGGGCGCCATGAGATTGGCCGCGAGCAGCGCCATCACCACAGCGCTTCGCGCGATCAGGACCACGAAGAAGGTCACTGCCGCCAGCGTCGCGAGCTGCAACCAGCGGCGACGGAAGGTCGACAGCAGCGCGACCGCGGCGAGGCTCGAGGACTCGAAATAGATCCGGTAGGTCACGCCGTCACTGCCCTCGATCCGGTTCAGGCCGCGGAATCCGTACAGATCGACGTCGTAGACGAGAAAGTAGATGCTCAGAGCGACATTGAATAACGTGAAGTACGTCAGGAATTTGCGAAGCAGTCGCGGGTCACGGCGGACGCCGTAGTTGAGCGCTGGCATGGCGAAGACGAACAGCACGAAGCCGATGAGGTGGACTTGGTCATACCCGTTACCGAATTGCGTGAAGTACACCAGCAGCCCGACCACGCCGAGGGCGATGGCCAGCATCAGGTCGCGCCGGTAGCGCGTGTCCCCGCTCCCGACCAGCAAAAGCCCGGGGACGACGAACGCTTTCTGCGAGACGAAGAGGAGCAACGGCCAGGCGTTGGTCAGCAGCGGAAAGGCCATGGCCCGGATCGTCGGCCAAAGCGAGGGCGCGACGGGCGCGGCGGGTGCTACCGACGCGTCGGACGGCAGGGGGAGCAGCCCCGGCGCCGGCAAGGCGGCGTTATCGGGCACCGAAGCCGCCGATCATCGTGGGGATCGTCCGCATCGCGATAATGATGTCGAGCCAGGCGGAGAAATACTTGATGTAGTAGAAATCGTACGACAGCTTCTGGTTGATGGCGTCGAGATCGGTTACGTGTCCCTGCTGGACCTGCGCCCAGCCGCTGATCCCGGGCCGAACGATGTGACGGTAGCTGTAGAACGGGATCTCGCTCTCGTACCAGCGCGACAGCGGCACCGCCTCCGGTCGCGGACCGATCCAGCTCATCTCGCCGCGAAGGATGTTGACGATCTGCGGCAGCTCGTCGAGCCGGGTACGGCGCAGCACCCGACCGATGCGGGTCACCCGATCGTCGTCGCTGCGTGTCATCGCGTCTTCGCGCGCGCCGTGCTCGTCCGCGATCGCGTCGCGCGGTCGCATCGACCGGAACTTGACCATGCGGAAGGTCTGGCCCCGATATCCCATCCGCTCCTGCCGGAAGAAGACTCCGCCCGGTGAGTCCAGCGCGATGATCAGCGCGATCATGGCCATGGGCCCGAGCAGTAGCGGCAACAGCAGCACCACACCGACGAGATCGAGCAGCCGCTTGACCCGGCGATAGGCGTGGTTGGGCAGCAACGAGCCGAAACTGTTCTCCGACAGATGCTCGATCGTGACACGCCCGGTGAGCGACTCACGCAGCAGTTTGGAATGATAGACGGTCCGGCCACTGATCGCGGCCTCGGCCAGCATCCGCTCCCAGGCGGCGGCGTGGTCATGGCGGAAATCGGCCACAATGAGGCACGGCTCATGCTGCGGTACGACCGGGGTGTCGAGCATCATCCAGCGCGCCTCGTCGATGTCCTGGAGCGTGTCGGCGTCGCCGCCAGGCACGACAGAGAAGATCGGCTTGACGAGCCGCTCGGTCAGGAAGGCGAGGCCGAAGGCGGTGAGCACCGCGACCACGAAGCTGCTTGTCAGCACCACCCGGCTGTAGACCAGTCGCAGGCCCAGGATCCCGACGAGAGCGATGCCGTAGCTGGCCGCGAACGACGGCAGGATCATCGAATAGGACCGCATGCCGGGAAAGTCGTCGACGCGTCGCAGGATCATCAGCCCGGTCAGCGTCGCGACCGCCGCTGCCACGACGCTGTTGAGAATGGCCCGGTTCGACTCGGCGGTGATGAAGCCGAGATAGACGTACAATCCCGGCGCCGCGACCGAGAGCGCCCACATGAGCACGACCTGGAAGCGCAGTCGCCGAACGATTGTCATGTTCCGCATCGGACTGGCGACGATCTGCTTGGTCATCAGCATGAACGGTTCCACTCGCGTTCATCTGGCACGATCGAGCTGACCCGTGCCATCTTTAAAGGTCCCCGCCGGTGCGCCAGTGCAGCATCAGCCGCGTTATAGGCGCGCCCTCACGCGTCGACCAGGCTAGCGCCCGGCTCGTTCATTACGCCCGTCGCCCCGGGGCGGTCGCGCGATACTCGCGCCTGGCCAGATTCAGCTGATGCATCGCTTGCACTCGAATGATCTCAACGTCCCGGTGCCGCCGGGGAGCGCATAGCCACTACGCCCTTTGCCAGTGCCCGCCAGGCAGCGCCGCGTGGTAGGGCAGTTGCTTCGGGCGCGCAACCAGCACGTGATGCCACACGGCAGGGGTGAGCCGCGGGTACCGCGCACGACAGACGTTGCGATCGATCGCGCAAGATTCTAGGCGCGAAGCCATGTCTTCAGCGCATCGGTCCAGACTGTCCGACAAGTTCAGTGTCTCGCTTTGTCTGCTCGCCGGCCTCTTGGCGGCGCTATGGCTCGCCGGTGGTGCCTCACGCCCGGACGTTCTGGGTCAGGCGATCGTGCGCGGCGCGGCGTGGCTGTCGCTGATCACCATGGCGCTGGTCGGCGAGCGTCCCGCGCTGCGACGCGTGGCCGTGCCGGCCGTGCTGCTCTCCCTCGTCGCGCTGCTGCCGCTGCTGCAGCTCATCCCGCTCCCGGTCTCGCTGTGGCAATCGTTGCCCGGACGCGACCTGTTGCGCGAGGCTGCCGCGGCCAGCGGGCAGTCGCAGCCGTGGCGTCCGTGGTCAATGGTGCCGGCGGCCACCGCCAACGCGCTCGGTGCGCTGATCGTCCCCGCCGCGGTGTTGGTACTTGCGGCGGGGCTGCGCGAGGGCGAGCGCCGCCATCTGCCCGCGATCCTGCTGGCGGTCGTGCTGGCTGGAACGCTGGTCGGCCTCCTTCAGGCATCGGGCGCGGGGTTCGGCAATGCCCTGATCAACGGCACGCCGGGCGACGTCAGCGGGACGTTCGCCAACCGTAACCATTTTGCACTGTTCGTCGCCATCGGTTGCGTCGTGGTGCCGAGCTGGGCGTTCAACGGTGGGCGGCGCTCCGGATGGCGCGGTCCGATCGCCCTCGGGCTCATGCCCTTTTTCGTGCTCACGCTGCTAGCGACCGGCTCCCGCGCCGGTCTCGCGGTCGGTGCGCTGGCGGTAGCGCTGGCGCTGGTGCTCGCCAGGCAGGGACTGCGGCGCGAGCTGCGCCGCGCGCCGCGGTGGGTTCTTCCGGCCGCCGTCGCCGCACTCGTCGCGGTGCTGGCCCTGCTTATTGGCATCAGCATCACCGCGGACCGCGCTCAGTCGGTCAATCGGCTCGTCACGATCGACGCCGCGCAGGATACGCGCGTACGAGCGCTGCCGACCGTGCTGAAGATGGTGACCGGCTATTTTCCGGCGGGGACGGGGTTCGGCAGTTTCGATCCGATCTTCCGCGCCAATGAACCTTACGCGCTGCTGAAACCCACCTTCTTCAATCACGCGCACAACGACTTCCTTGAGATCGTGCTGGACGGCGGCGCGGCGGGATTGGCCGTCCTAGTGAGCGCGCTGGTCTGGTGGGCGGTGTCCGCCGTGCGCGCGATGCGCGCGCCCATGCCCGACGCGTTGCCGGCGCGTACCGGCGCGGTGATCCTGCTGCTGGTAATGATCGCCAGCGTCTTCGACTACCCGGCGCGCACGCCGCTGATGATGGCGGTAATCGCGCTGGCCGCCACGTGGCTCGCCTACGCCCCGCGCGCGTCCGAATAGTGTGGCGGTGGCCGCGCTTTACCGCGCCGGGGGCAGCATCTATAGCGGCGCAACTTCCGCCAGTCTGGAACCCCGCCTAGCACATGCGTAACGTTCTTATTGCCACCATCCTCTCGGTTGCCGTGGCCGGATGTGCGGGGCGGCCGCCGCTGCAGTCGAACCAGCGGCTTACCGTGATACCGGATACCGGGCTGCCGGCACCCGATCGGAACGATCTCACCGCGGGCGATCGCCCCTCGCTGATCGGACCGCTCGACACGATCCAAGTCGACGTCTTCAACGTACCCGAGCTCAGCAGCGACATGCAGGTCGACGCCAGTGGACGGATCTCGATGCCGCTGGCGGGCACAATCGACGCGCGCGGCAAGACCTCGGCGGAGCTAGCGCGCGCGATCGAGAGCGCGCTTCGGGGCCGATACGTTCGCAATCCTGAGGTAACGGTCAATATCCGCAGCTCGGTCAGCCAAGTCGTTACGATCGACGGACAGGTAGTGGAGCCCGGTCTGTATCCGGTGACGAACCAGATGACGCTGCTGCGCGCGATCGCCTCCGCCAAGGGCCTCTCGGAGTTTGCCCGGCAGGACGACGTGGTCATTCTGCGAACGGTCAACGGCCGCAAGCTGGCCGGCCTGTATAACATCGATGCGATCCGGCGCGGTTATTATGACGATCCCTCGATCTACGCCAACGACATCATCATGGTCGGCGACTCGCCGCAGCGTCGTCTCTTCCGCGATTTCGTGTCGCTGTCTCCGCTTCTCGCAGGGCCGCTCATCGCGGTACTCCAGTAAGGCTGCCTAGGACTGTCATGAACGTGGCTTCGACCAACTTTGTGTCCGCGTCGGGACTCAATCCGCCGAGCCCGACCGGGGTCGAGCCCGAGCGCTTGCCTCTGCTCAAGCAATACATGCGCGTGGCGATGCGGTGGCGCTATGTCATCATCGGCATCACCGCCGCAGCACTGATGCTGGGCTTGGTCATCACTCTTCTCATGACTCCCAAATATACCGCGATCACCACGCTCGAGGTGTCGCGCGAGTCGAACCAAGTCACTAATTTTCAGGGGGTCGAGCGCGAGACCAGCGTCGCCGATCAGGAGTTCTACCAGACGCAATATGGGCTGTTGCGCTCGCGGGCATTGTCCGAGCGTGTCGCCAACCAGCTGCGTCTCGTGGATGATCCCGACTTCTACACCCGCTTCCGCTATTCTAGTTCCAAACCGGCGTTTGATCTCGTCGGCGGCCGCTACCCGGCATCGGGCCGTCCCGAGCGCCAGCGGGTGGCGGGTGAGATCCTGCTGAAGAACCTGTCGGTTAATCCGACGCGACTGTCACGCCTGGTCGACGTGGCGTTCACCAGCCCAAACGCGATCTTCTCGTCTCAGGTCGCGAACGCCTGGGCAGACAATTTCATCCAGACCAATCTGGAGCGAAAGGTTCAGGCGACGGCTTATGGCCGCGACCTTCTGCAACGCCAGCTGGCGTTGCAGAAGGAGAAACTCGACCAGTCACAGCGTCAGCTCGTCGGCTACGCCTCGGCGCAGCAGATCATCACGCTGCCCGCACAGTCGGGCGGCGACGGGAAGACCGCGTCCGAGCGCTCGATCGTGGTCGACGACCTCGCCGCGCTCAATGGCGCCCTCGCGACGGCGACCACCGACCGCATCCAGGCGCAGGCGCGCTACGAGCAGATCGGGCGATCCGGCGCCTCGACCGAGGCCTTGCGGAACCTCGCGATCAATTCGCTGCGGCAGAGGCGCGCGGAGCTGGCGGCCGACTATCAGAAGCTAATGGTGCAGTTCGAACCGGGATATCCTGCCGCACGCGCGATCCAGTCCCAGATCGATCAGCTCGACCGCTCCATCGCGCGCGAGGAAAATCGCGTCACCGGATCACAGCTGGCGGACTATCGCGAGGCGCGTGAGCGAGAGCAGGCCCTCCAGACCAAGGTCAACCAGCTCAAGAGCCGGTATCTCGACGTGCGGCGCCGCAGCATCCAGTACAACATCTACCAGCAGGAGGTGGATACCAATCGCGCGCTGTACGACGGCCTGCTTCAGCGCTTCAAGGAGATCGGCGTCGCCGGCGGCGTCGGCATCAACAACATCGCGATCGTCGATACCGCTGACGTGCCGCAGCGTCCCTCGAGCCCCAAGCTCGGGCTCAATCTCGCGCTCGCGCTGCTTCTCGGGCTCGGTCTCAGCGCCGCCATCGCATACGCGCTCGAGCAGATCGACGAGGCGATTGCCGACCCCGCCGAGATCGAGCGGCGGCTCGGCCTCCCGTTACTCGGCTCGGTTCCCAAGGTCGCGACGAGCACGCCGCAGGAGGCCCTGCTCGATCGCAAGTCCGACCTGTTCGACGCCTATCTGGCCGTGCAGACCAATCTCGGCTTCACCACCGAACATGGTGTTCCGCGCTCCTTCGTCGTGACCTCGACTCGCCCTGCTGAGGGTAAGTCGACCACCGCCTTCGCTCTGGCGACGACGCTGGCACGCGCGCAGCGGCGTGTGATCCTGGTCGACGGCGACATGCGCTCGCCCTCCGTCCATCATCTCGGCAACGTGGATCATGACCGCGGGTTGAGCAACTTCCTGGCGGGCGAGGAGGAGATCGCACCGCTCACCTTCACCATGGCCGAGCTCGGCTTCACCGCCATGTCGGCGGGTCCGATCCCGCCGAACGCCGCGGAGCTGCTCACCGGCAATCGTCTGTCGGTACTGATCGAGCGACTGCTGGAGACGTATGATCACGTGATCATCGACTCCCCGCCGGTGATGGGGCTGGCCGACGCGCCGCTGATCGCCAGCCGCGTGGAGGGCGTGATCTACACGGTGGAATCGCACGGCATACGGTCGAGCCTGGTGAAAACCGCGCTGAGCCGCCTGGCGAGCGCGAACACACGCATCTTCGGCGCAGTGTTGACCAAGTTCGACGCGCGCAAGGCGCATTACGGCTATGGCTACGATTATGGCTATGGCTACGGTCGCAGCGACGATCAGTCGGCTCGTGCGCGCGCCGGCTGATCGACCCGCGCGCGAACGGCGCGCCGGGGGCCGCACCAAGCGCCGCCTCGCACGTGGCGCGATCGCCGTCGCGCTGGCGGTGACGGGCTGGATCGGCGTTTCCGCGTCGCTTGGCCGAGCGCTCTCGCGCGGCGACCTGGCGACGGGCCATGCGCTCGCGCCGGCGAACGCGCAGATCACCGGCCGACTCGCCCAGTCGCTGATCCGCGAGGACTCGGCGCGACGGGGCCATGATCGCGAGCGGGGGCGGGCGCTCGCGCTGGAGGCGCTGCGGCGCGACGCCACGGTCGTGCCCGCGGTCGTGACGCTGGGCCTCGATGCCGAGCTCGCCGGCGATCGCACGCGCGCGCGCCGGCTCTTCGCCTACAGCGAACGGCTCTCGCGTCGTGACCTGACCACCCAGCTTTGGGCGCTCGAAGATGCGGTCGGGCGCGGCGACGTCGGCGGCGCGCTGCGGCACTATGACATCGCGCTGCGGACCTCACCCGAGAGTGCCGACCTGCTGTTTCCAGTGCTCGCGGCAGCGAGCGCGAACGCGACGGTCCGCGCCCCGCTCGTGCGCCTGCTCGCCGGCGCACCTCCCTGGGCAGCGCCGTTCGTCAGCTATGTCGCGGATCATGCAGATGATCCCCTCGCCGCGGCGCAGCTGCTCCGCGCGGCGGGCGACGCGGGATTTGTCATTCCCGCGAGTGCGCGTGCCGCTGCGGTGACGGCGCTCGCCCGCGCCGGCTATGTCGAGCAGACGTGGAACTTCTACGTCGCGGGACGACGCGGGCTCGATCGGCGGCGCTCTCGTGATCCACGCTTCACCGCCGACACGAGCGCGGCGACGCCGCTGGACTGGACCCCGGTGGAGAGCCCGGGCATCAGCGCCTCGATCCAGCGCGGCGACGGGGGAGGCGTGTTTGAGGTCGCTGCACCAGCGAGCGCTGGCGGTGCCGTTCTCCGGCAGTTACAGCTGCTTCCTCCTGGTCGATACCGGCTGATCGGCCACGGCACGGGCATCAGCCAGCCCGACGGCGAGCGCCCGTACTGGTCGATCACCTGCCACGACGGGCGTGAATTCGGTCGCGTCGATCTACCCGATCTGTCCCGCACCGGGGGTCGGTTCGGCGGCAATATCGTGATCCCGTCGGGATGCGGTATCCAGATGCTGCAGCTCATCGCGCGGCCGGTCAGCGCGGCGAGCGGGCTGTCGGCGCAGATCGATCGTGTCGAGCTGGAGCCGGCGGCGTGACGACCCTCCGTGGATGGTGCCTGCTTGCGGCGGTCGTGTCGCTCCTCTGCGCGGCGCCTGCCACCGCCCAGGCGAGCGGGCGCGACGATCCGTCGCCGCCGATGGGCCGAGTCGCGAGGTCGACCGCCGGCGCCGTCGGGCAGCGGCAGACGCGGCTCCAGTCAGCAGCGGGGATTGCGCCCACAGCCCGTGTCGCGAGTCGTATCCAGAACCGCATCGAGACTCGGCTGCACACCCGGATCGACCGCGGCTATGACCCTTTGATGGGCGGCGCCGCCGCCTATCGCGCGGCCGAGCGGGAGGTGCGCACTGCGGGCCGGCGGGACGAGACGCGGTCGGCACCGCCCGCCCGTACGCCCCGGCCATCTAGCGACTAACGCCGTATTTACCACTGCGGCGCTAGCAACGCCGGCATGGATGTAAGCCTCACTGCTCTCACCGCGACGCGGCTCGACCCGGCAGCGCGTCCGTTCTGGCTGGGTCTTGCCATGGGCACGGTGCTGCCGGTGATCGCGGGCATCCTCTTCGCGACCTACGATCTCGCGGCACGGCCGATCGTCGTGCAGAACGCACAGCTGTGGGGCTATGTCTATCTCGCCGGCGAGATTGCCTTGATCCTCCATGCCCAAGCGCGCGGCCTCGACGTTTGGTCGATCGCGCGCGCGCTGCCGCGCTGGGCTCAGGTCGCACTCACCGTTTTTCTGACGACCTTCTGGATCAGTTCGGTGACCGTGTCGCGGCTACCGTCCTGCTCGATCATGCTCTGCCTCGCCTGGACGATTCATCTGCTGTTTGCCGCTGGCCTGTTCCATCTGATGCGTGACGTGCCGCAGGTCGCGCTGGCGCGCTTTTGGCCCGGCTTCGTCGTCGGCCTCGTGTCGCTGACCTTGATGATCGTGATCCACTTCACCTTCCTGCCGGCGTGGCTCGTCGGCCATGAACGGTCGGTCGACTGGAAGGTCGCCATACCGGGCTTCATCAACGTTCGACTGTTCGGATCCTGGACCGGCGCGGTATTCGCGGCACTCCTCGGCCTAGCCTGGCTCTCGCCGGGGCGAGGGCCGGCCGCGCATCGCCTGTATGCCGCGGCGGCATTCGCCTTCGCGCTCACCTTCTGGACGACGACGCGCGCGGCGCTGCTCGCAGACCTGTGTGTCCTCCCGATCGCGTGGTTCGTGGCGGGAGCACCGCGCGCGCGCGCTTTCTGGTCGATCCTGCCGCTCTACCTGTTGGCCGGCGCGCTCCTGACGCTCCCGTTCCAACCCTATCACGACCCCTCATACACCTTCTTCGAAGCGAACAATTTCACCTCCGTCGATGGGTTCGCGACGGGTCGGCTGAGCTATTGGTCGGCACTGCTACGGCTCGCCCTCGACCACCCGCTGCTGGGAAGCGGGATGATGGCGAGCTGGTGGCTGCTGCCGCCCTTCTACATCCACCCGCATAACGTCGTCGTCGAGTTCCTGCTCAACTGGGGCATCGTCGGCGGCGCGGCGGCTGGGTCGCTGCTCGCCGGCGCCGCCTGGCACGCCCATCAGGCCGCCGCGCGAGCATCGGCGCTGTTGCCCGTTGTCCTGATGGTGGACGTGTTGGCGATCGAGGGATTGTTCGACGGCATGTTCCACTTCGCCCAGTTCGTCATGCTGATCCTGGGCGGTCTGGCGATCTGCCTCGCGGGCGCGCGCGGCGTCGTGGCAGACTGAGCGAACCGCGGGGATGTTGTCTCGTCTTGGCGTCACTGGATCATTGGGCTAGGCAGAAGACGAAGGTGCGGTCGACATCGTCGCGCGAAGGCGCCGGATCGGCGACGATGTCTCGTCGATCGGCTCTTCGCGGCCAACATTGTCGATTCGTCGCTTCTTTTCACCGATGCGGGTAGCGATAAGGACGATGATGGTGCCACATGATCTGGCGGCTCTGGCCGCCGTCTACGAGCGCGATGGCTATGTCGTGTTCGACCTCGACATACCCGATTTCGACTCGGTCGCGAGCCAGATCGTCGACGGTCTCGCGCCGAAATTCGACGATACGCACCGGATCGAGAACGCGTGGCGGACCAATCAGGCGGTGCGTCAGCTCGCGACGCACCCGCAGGTCCTCGAGACCCTGCACTATCTTTATGGACGCGAAGCCTTCCCGTTTCAGACCTTGAACTTCGACCGCGGCACCCAGCAGGCGACGCACAGCGACACGATCCATTTCGACAGTGAGCCGCAGGGATTCATGGGCGGCGTCTGGGTGGCACTCGAGGACATCGACGCGGCGAACGGCCCGCTTCATTATTATCCCGGGTCGCACACACTGCCGCAGGCGACACTGGCCGACTTCGGCGTCACATCGTTGAACGGGCAAAACCCGTATGACCTGTATCGTACGGTGTACGAGCCGGGCATCGCCGGGGTTGTCGCTCAGCACGGTCTCGAACCGCGCGAGGCGCATCTGCGCAAGGGACAGGCGCTGGTCTGGTCCGCCAACCTGCTTCACGGCGGTCAGCCGATCCTCGATCCAGGCCGGACACGACACAGCCAGGTCACCCATTATTATTTCGAGGGCTGCAGCTATCACACGCCCTTGCTGTCCGACGCCGCGAAAGGGCTACATCGGCGCTACCCGGTCGATATCCGCACCGGTCGGAACGTCGGCGGCGTGAGCGAAGGGAAGCCGATCGCGGTGCCCGTGAGCCAGCGCGTGAAAAGCATGGCGAAGAACGTTTTGCAGACTGGAACGCGGTACCGCCGATAGGCGGTGATGCTGGTCGGCCGCTTCTCGCCGACCGGGAAGCGGTCGCCGGTCATGTCGCCAAGAGTTGATCGGACCGCCCCCCATCATCGGCCAGAGTCTGGCCGATGATGGGAGCAGCAGCGGCTCAGAAGCGCAGCCGCACCCCGGTCGTGATCGTCTCCTGGTGATCGTCGCGCCCGGTCTGCGCCGTGGCGGCGCTGAACAGGTTGACCGCGGCGCTCAGGCGATAGTCGACGCCCGCCGCGGCGGTGCCCACCACCGACGCACGCGACGCGCCGACCGCGTCGAGCCCGAGCGGCCCCCCGGTGAAGCCCGCCAGCGCGTCGACGCGGCGTCCCTCGACCTGGTGGCGCAGCCCGAGCGCGACGTGCGGGCGGAAGCGGGCGTCCGAGCCGTCGTCGCGCGCCAGCGTCAGCCCGGCGTCGACGAAGCCGGCGACGTGGCGCTCGCGCGCGACCTGGAGCGCGAAGCGGCTCGCGCCCTCTTCGCTCACCCCGTCACGCGTGGTGCGGACGACCGTGGCGCCGAGGCGCGGGCGCAGCGTCCAGTCGCCCCCGACCGCCAGCGTGTGGTGCAGCGACACGTCGCTGACCCAGCTGTGCAGCCCGTAGCGCGCGCTCGCCGCGACCGTGCCGGGCAACGCGCGATCGGTGCGCGCCTCGCCGCCGTCGTACAGCAGCGAGCCGCTGAAGCCCCAGCCCGCCGGCGCGGTGTAGCGCGCGTGCACGCCGGCCACGACGCCGTCGGCGCGCGTGCGCGCGCCGAGCGCGCCGATCTGCTGGCGGCCGTTGAGATAGCCGGCGAAGGCGCCGACCATCCAGCCGCGATCGCCGTAGCCCAGCCCGCCGAGGAAGCCGTAGCTCTGCGCGCGCGCGGCGCTGCTGCCGCTGGCGGCGTCGCCGGCGAGCCGGTGCCACTGGCCCACCGTCTGCGCGAAGGTGAACGCACCCGCCTCGGCGCGGTCGGTCGCGAAGGCGCCGCCGCGCGCCACCTGCGCCAGCGACAGCGCCTGGTCGACGCCCAGCTGGGTCGCCGAGGCATAGGCCTCGGGGGTCAGTCGCGCGAAGGCGCGCGCGTCGGTCGCGCCCGCGGCGTCGAGCAGCGCGGGCACCGCGGCGAGCAGCGCGGCGTCGCGCGGCGCCGCGGCGAGCGCGGCGTTGACGTAGGCGACGCTGTTGGCGACCTGCGGCGCCAGGCTGGTCGGCTGGGCGAATTGCGCGAGCAGGCGCAGGCTGCCCGCGTCCTGCAGCACCAATCCGGGCTGGCTGCCGGGCAGCTGCACCGTCGTGAAGGCGCCGTTCACCCCGCCGGTGGCGGTGATCAGCTGGTAGCTGGTGCCCGCGCGCAGCGGCGTGTCGGAGACGAGCTGCAAGCTCGCGCCCGATGCGATCGACACCGCGCCGTTGACCACCAGCCTGTCGTACACGCTGGGCGTGATCTCGAACAGCGCGGTCGCGCCAGCGGCGAGCGCGACGTTGCCGTTGACGGTCATCGTGCCGGGCGAGGCGCCGGGGCTCAGCGTGCCCGCGATCGCGAGGTTCGCGTCGACCGTGCCGGCCGAGCCGAAGGTGGCGCCGCGCGCGACGGTGATCAGCGGCGCGCTGATCGTCGAGCCTGCCAGCCCGACCAGCCGTCCGCCGGTGACGTCGAGCTGGCGCAGCGCCGCGGCGCCCGCGATCGTGGCATAGCCGCCGGTCACCGACAGCTGCTCGACGTCGGTGAGACGGGTGAAGGCGATCGGCGTCGCCGCGGTGCCGCCGGTGACGGTGACCGTGTCGGTGCCGGCGCCGCCGTCGATCGCGCCGCCGAAGCTGCCCGCCAGCGTGACGCGGTCGTCGCCGTCGTCGAGGAAGATGTCACCGACGATGCGGCCGGTGCTCTCGATCCGGTCGGCGCCGTCGCCCAGATCGATCGAGCCGATGATCGTGCCGCTGTTGACGATGGTGTTGCCGCCGTCGCTGCCCTGGATCGCGCCGGGAAGGTAATAGCTCTCGCCCTCCGGCTCATACCAGCTAGTGTAGGCGATCGTCTCGCCCACGCCGCCACGGATCGTGCCCGCGTTCGTCAGACTGAAGGCGCCGCCCGCGGCGGTGATCGCGGTCGAGCGCGCGCCCGTCGCCTCGATCACGCCTGGCGCGGCGTTGGTCACGCTCAGCGTCGTGTCGTCGCCACCGGAGAGCGCGACTGCGACCGCAGGGACGCGGTAACCCGGCAGATAGTATGGATAGTCGGTGTCGATGACGCCGCCTCCGCCATCGGCCCGGATCGTGCCGCCGTTCGTCACCGCGATCGTGCGCGACACCTCGCTTGGCGCGCTACCGTAAGCGCTCAACTGTACCGCGACGCCCGCAACGCCCGTTGCCTCGATGGTCCCTTGGTTGTCGAGCGACAACGCGGTCTCACGCGGCAGGTAGGTGCTCGCCGCCAGCTGCAGCGTCGCCCGGGTCGCGGACATCGTCCCGCTGTTGCTGAAGCCGAGCGTCAGTGCGCGAGGGTCGGGTATAAAGGGCGAGCCGCTGTCGCCGCCGACCAGGATCGTCGCGCCGCGGATCGTGCCCGTGTTGCGCGCGGTCAGCGCCGCATCGCCGTCGAGGTAGAGCACCGTCTGCTGCTGTGCGCCGCGGGCCGCGCTGATGCTGCCCTCGTTGGTGAAGTCGCGCACGGTGCCGACGACGGTACCCGTGACATCGCCGCGATTGATGAGGCCGGCAAGCGCGCTCATGTCCGCGCCCGGGAGCAGCTGCGCGCTCGCCGCGGTGATGCTGCCGCTGAGCGTCGCGGTGTTGACGATCGTGGCGTCGCCCGAGAGCAGCAGGTCGGCCGTCAGCGGTGCGTCGGCGCGCAGCGTCAGCACCGTGCCGTCGCCGGTCGCGCGCGCGCCCTCGCGCTCGAAGCTGGCGAGCAGCGGCGCGCCCAGCGTCACCGTCGCGCTGGTACTGCGCGCGTGGACGAAGGTGTCGTAACCCTCGCCCGCGTCGATCGTGCCGCTCACACCGGTCGCCTCACCGTAGCTGACGAACTGGTCGTCGCCGCTGCCGAAGCGCAGGTCGCCCGCGATCGTACCGCCCTGCGCGACATAGGTTGTCGGAGCATAGCTGAGGCCATAATCGCCGAAGCCGAGCAGCACGTCGCCGCTGATCGTCCCCGCGTTGGTCAGCGTGCCGCCGTACATCCGCACCGCGGTGCCGCTGCCCGCGATCACGCCGCCGGGGCGGTTGACGATCGTGTCGGCATAGCCGCCCGCGATCACCGCGGCGCTCGCGCTGCTGACGAGCCGGCCGCTGTTGTCGATCGTTGTGCTGTTGTAGCTGCCGCGGACCGCCGCGCCGGCGACCTCGATCGTCCCGTCGTTGACGAGGTCGATCCGGCTATAGGTACCGTTGATGCCGTCGGAGGCGGCGCTGCCCACCACCTGGCGGATCGTGCCGGTGTTGATGATGCGGCCCGCGCTCGCGGCGCTGACCGCGCCGCCGAGCAGGATCGTGCCGGCGTTCGTATAGGTGTCGCGCTCGCTCAAGCTCACCGCGACACCGGGCGCGCCGCCCTGGTCGGCCGAGCGCACCAGCGTCAACGTGCCGCGGGTGGTGATCGCCAGCGCGCCGCCGTCGCGCTCGGGCTCACCCGTGACATAGAGCGGTGCGGCGCGGCCGATCGCGGGGCTGCTGCCCACCACCATGTCGCCGCTGACGTCGACGCTGCCGGTGCCGGCGAAGCTCAGCGGTGCGTTCGCGCCGGTCAACGTCAGCGCGGCGCCGTCGAACAGCTCGTAGCCGACGGCGATGAAGCCCGCCGGCGCCGCCGCGGAGACGATGGCGGTGTCGCGAACGCGGTAACGCAGCCCGCTGTTGATCGCGCTGACCGTGCCGGTGATCCCGGCGAAGCGGCCGTCGCCGCTACCGGCCAGCTCGGTCACCAGTGTGTCGCCACCACCGATCGTCAGATTACCGTTGAGCACGCCGCCCGGCAGTGCGACGTAGCGGTTGCCGTTGTAGAAGTCGGGGTCCGGATCGGTATTGAGGAGGACATCGCCGTCGATCGTGCCCGCGTTGGTCACGTCGACGCGGCCCAGCGAGACCGCATATTCGGAAGCGATCGCCCGCGTGCCGCCGCTGATCCGGCCGCCCGCGCGATTGTCAATCACGCTATAGGTGTTGACGAGGATCGCGGTGCCGGGAGAGCTGATCGTCCCCTCGTTCACGAGGTTGCCCGAGAGCCGCACCCCCGCCTCCGCACCGGTGAGGGTCCCGCTGTTGCGCGCGCTGCCGCTCGACAGGCGCGCCGCCGTCCCGCCGGTCGACTGGACCGAGCCCGTGTTGCTGAACGAGATGCCGACGCCGAAAACACCGGTGCCCCCCGCGGTGATCGTGCCGCTGTTGGCGAAGGTGGCGGACGATCCGTCGACCGACACCCCGTCGCCGGCCGCGTTGATCACCCCTTGGTTGTCGATCGCGCGCGCGTTTGTCTGTATCGCATAGCCGCCGGCGCCCAGCGTACGCAGCGTGCCAGCGTTGATGAAGCTGGGCGAGTCGAAGAAGCCGGCGCTTCCCACCAGCTTCGTGTCGCCGGTTAGCGTCGTGCGATTGATGATCGTGCCCGTCCCACCCAGCAGCACCGGGCCGGCGAAGCCGTTCACCAAAGTCGCGGTGGCGCCGCTCGCCACGTCCAGCCCGAGCCGCTCGAAGTTGGTCGGCAGCGCCACCGCGCCGAGCGTGGCATCGGCCGCGATGCCGAGGCGCAGCGTGTCGACGCCGTTGCCGCCGTCGATCGCGCCGGTGATGCCGGTCATGATGCTGCCGTCGACGTAGCGCGCGAGCAGCACGTCGTCGCCGTCGCCCAGCGTGAGCGCGCCGTCGATCGTGCCGCGGCTCGAGTCGATTGTGCTGCCCTGGTTGCCCGACGACCCCGCCCGCACCGCGCCGTCGATCGTACCGAGATTGGTGAGCGAGAGCGGGCCGCTGATGTTGATGGCCGTACCGCCGACACCGGTGATGGTACCGTCATTCGTGATGCTGCCGACGTGACCGCTTATCCCGGCGATCGTTCCCGACGCGGCGTTAACGACGCTCACCTGATTGTAGAAGAAGCTGCCGGTCTGCGGCAGGTCAGCGATGATCGCTGCACCGGCGCTGCCGCTCATCGCGCCGGCATTGGTAACGTCGGCGCGCGCGGTGGCGCCGTAATTGGCCGGACTGAGTGAGACACTCAGCGCGTGTGCACCGCCCACGCTCGCACCGGCCGCGATGGCGATCGTGGCCGACGCCGATGCGGGATAGGCCGAGTAGATGTAGCCGGCTGGGCATGGGACCGGGGCGCCCGGCAGGCGGTCGTTGCAGGCCACGTTGTACGGGGCGCCGACGTCTAGCCGGATGCCGGCGTTGCTGCCGCCAGCGACCGCGCCGGCGATCGAGAGCGTAACGCCGGTCGCGGCCACGTCGATCGCGGCGTGACGGCCCGAGCGGATGACCGCATCGGCGCTGACGTTCACTTTTGAGCCCTGGGTCGTTACCACGAGGCCGTCCGGATCGATGCCCGTGCAGGTGGTGGTCGCGTTCGCGCGCGTCGGGTCCGGGCCGCACTGCGCCGCAGCGGGGCTGCTGGCGACGCCGATCGCCACGATGCTCGCCCCGAGCGCGAGCGTCCACCGGCGCATACGCACCGAACCCAGCCTGTTCATGCCACTCCACCCCCGGAAACTCACGCAATCCCCCATCGCGCAAAGGAGGGCTAGTCAGCCGACCACCCCATAGTCCAGGAAGTTTTGAAAGAAATTGATGAACGATTGTACCGCGCTGAGGCGGGCGATCGGCATTTTTACTTTTTCCCCGCGCCTCGCGCCGTGTTGCTGCCGAGCAGCCGTTGCTTCAGCCTGACAAGGCCTGGTGTGAGCGCGGCGATGGTGCGCTTCACCGCACCGGCGTTGGACGGTTGCCATCGCGTCGTCGTCGATAAGCGGGCGAGCCGGCTCTCATCGGCCTCGCGCGAGTAAGCATAGGCCGCGATCGAGTTGCGATACGAACCCGGTGGGAAGGAGGTGCGCTTGTAGCCGTGCAGCGTGAACGACTTGGTTAGCATCAACACGAGGCGATTATAGCGCGGCTCGATCGCGCTCGCCGCGCCCGTGTCGGCGTGCTTCAGGTCCAGTGCGCCGCCGTGCGCGGGCTCCCAGTCCTTGTTCATGTAGAGTAGTATATTGAGCTCTCTTACCCAATCTTTTTCGCCAGGATGACGCTCGAAATCGGCGTGCATGTCGAGGAACGAGCCGGGTCCGCCGCGGTGGACACCGCCGCCGGTGAAATTCGCGTCGACGAACAGGGGGCGCCCGTACATCGCGGTGAGTGCGGTCCCAAACTCCTCCGACAGCAGGAAACGCTTGAGTTCGGCACCGTGCGGCCCGATCGCCTCGAGCGCGGGATACTCGAACTTGTTCTTGGCGAAAATATAGTCGTTCGATTGGCTGAGGTCTTGCAGCGCCAGGATCTCCCGGTGCAAGTCGGCGGCGAAAGCCTCGGGCAGGAAATCGTCCACGATCAGCACCGGGAACGGGCTTGCATCGTGGAATCGATCCGACGTCATCGCGGCACGCGCGGCGTCGGACAAGTGGAGCGGCGCCGTCGCGGAATGGCTGCTGGTCGATCCGATCATCGCGACAATCCTCGTTGACTCTGCGCCGAGCGCCTAATGGCATTCGCCGCAATTGGCTAGCTCGTATGCGCCGGACTGGTGACGTCTGTTAGCGGACGACATGACCGTCGAGATGCCCGGCGCCGAGCCGCAGCGCCCCGATGGCGATCACTGTTGAGGCGACGGTCGGCCGTTGATAAGCGAAAGAGATCATCGCGGCGAGCGTCGGCCAGCCGAAGCGGACGCCCCCTGCTCACCCGATCGGCATCCCCGGTGGGATCGCCGGCGCGGGTCGCGACGCCGGCGCGGGCGCGCGGTCGAGCGCGTCCTTGTCGCCGAGCAACCGCGCCACGCCCTGCGCCCAGGCGTCGCGCTTGTCGCGCGCGAGCCGCCCGCGCGTCGCCACCAGGGCGGTGTCGAGCCGCAGCGCGATCCGCTGCGCCACCGCGTCGTCGTGGCGCGCCACCACGTCGCGGTCGTGCCGGTCGAGCAGCGTCTCGACGCCGGGCAGCGCCGGGTCGGCGGCGTGCTGGAGGTGGAGCCGGGTGAGCCGCGACGGCGCGAGCAGGGTCTCCAGCGTGACCTGCGCCGCGACGTCGGTCGCGACCAGGGGGTCGAACACCGCGCCGCCCGCGGTGTCGAACACCTCGCTGTCATATTGCGGGTCGGCGCTACCGTTGACGCCTGAGGACAGCGTCAGCGCCAGCGCAGGCGGCACGGTGAGCGCGGCGGGGCTGAGCGTCGCCATCAGCGCGTCGAGCGCTTCTCCCTGCTCGGCCGCAGTCGCGCGGGTCGGCGGCGGGGCGCTGTCGCCCGCGGTGGCGTAGCTGTAGTGGACCCCGCCGAGCGTCTTGCCGATCGCCGCCACGGCGTAGCGATGGAACAGCCACAGCGGCACGAAGCTGCGGCGCAGGTCGGCGAGCGGCGCGCCGGCGTGGAGCACGCCCGACGGCGCGCATCCCGGCCCTTCTGCCGGCGAGCGCACGGCGCCGCCATGCAGGTCGTAACAGCATGCAAGGAAAGGGCTCGCCGATCATCCCTCGCAGGAGGTCGTCGCGTCGTCTCTGTCCGCGCTCCTGCGCAGGCAGGAGCCCAGAGTGACGCACCCCGACGTGTGGTTCTGCTTGGCCCTGGGTTCCGGCGTTCGCCGGAACACGGAGACGCGTCACACGAGCCGAGCGATCTCGCAGCGATCCCCTAGCGAGGGGGATCAGCTGAAGGTCGGATCAGCCTAGTCGGTCGGCGCCGTCGCGTTCTCCGCGACCGCGTCCTCGCCCGCCGCGGCGGGGGTGGCGGCGGGAGCGGGCGCGGGCAGCGCGACATGCACCTCGACGCGGCGGTTCTTCTGGCGGGCGACGGGGTCGTCGCTGCCGTCCGGGTGCGCGTTGGGGACGAGCGGAGTGGTCTCGCCGAGCGCGATCACGGTCTGGCGCGCCGGGTCGATCCCCTTGGCCACGAGATAGTCGCGGACCGTCTCGGCGCGGCGGCGCGACGCGCGCAGGTTGGCGCGATCGTCGCCGCGCGAGTCGCTGTGGCCGCGCAGCGTGAAGGCGCCGCCGGCGCGCGCCGCGGGGCTGGCGACCAGCGCGTCGAGCGCCGCCTTCGCCTCGTCGGTCAGGATCTTGCCGGGCTCGTCGAAGCCGACCACGACGTCCTCGGCGCGCGGCGCCTCCGGCTCCGGCACCGGGGCGGCGACCTCGGGACGCAGGATCGACTTGGGCGGCACCGCCTCGGCGCCGTTCCCGGGCGCGGCGACGTCGTCGGCGTTGCCGGCCACCTCGGCGACCTCCGCGGCATTGCCCCGCTCGCCCGCCGGCGGCGACGAGCAGGCCGCGAGGCCGAGCAGCAGCGCCGCCGCGCCGGCCTCGATCGCGCCGATCCGCTTGACCCGGGTCCCGCTCATGCGCTCACCTCCTGCTGCGCGCGTCGCACCCCGGCGGGCGGACCGAAGCTGATGATCGTGTCGCCCGACTGCGGCACCGGCCGGCTGGCGTGCGAGAAGAAGCGCAGCGGCGCGCCCTTGCGCAGCAGCAGCAGCATGTCGGCCTCGTCGGCCAGGTCGGCGCGCGCGGTCGCATAGTCGAACTTGTCGGTGATCCGCGTCTTGCGGAACGCCCAGCCGTCGTCGACGCGGCGGACGATCTCCTCGACGCCGTGCCCGCTGGTGAAGAGCGCGCGGCCGCGCAGCGAGGCGGGCAGCGCGCGGCGGTCGTCCTCGTGCGTGCCGGCGCCGAGCTGATACACGTTGTCGCGGCCGAGCTCGGGGGCAAATTCGTTACACACCAGCGCGTTATACGCCTCATTGTCGGTCGTGGCGATGAGCACCTGATAGCGCGACAGGTCGAGCCGGTCCTCGGTCGCCTCGGCGAGGATCTCGCCGTGATAGGTGTCGATCCCGCCGCGCCGCGCCGGGGCGAGCCGCTGCCAGCTGGTGTCGCAGAGCGTCACCGGCACCTCGAGCTGGCGCAGCTGCTCGGCCAGCGCGATGCTCCACGGCGTCGCGCCGACGATCAGCAGCCCGCGCTTGGTCGCGCCGGTCACCTTGAGCCAGCGCGCCACCGCGCCGATCGAGAAGCCGTGCGCCACGATCGTCGCCACCACCACCGCGAAGGAGAGCGTGACCAGGATCGAGCCGTCGTCATAGCCGAGATTGCCCAACCGCAGCGCGAACAGCCCCGAGATCGCCACCGCGACGATGCCGCGCGGCGCGATCCACGCGACCAGCAGCCGCTCGTTCCAGGGCACGCGCGTGAAGGCCAGGCTGAGCAGCACCGTGGCGGGGCGCACCAGGAACAGCAGCGCCAGCAGGAAGGCGGCGAAGCGCCACTCGAAGCGCTCGAGCACGCTCAGGTTGAGCGTCGCCGACAGCAGCACGAACACGCCCGAGATCAGCAGGACGGTGACATTCTCCTTGAACGGATGGATGTCGCGCAGCGAGTCGAGCCGCAGGTTGGCGAGCGCCACGCCCATCACCGTCACCGCCAGCAGCCCGGTCTCCTGCTGGACGAGGTTGGACACGACGAAGGTGCCGATCACCGCCACCAGCAGCACCGGCGCCTTGAGATATTCGGGCACGTGCCCGCGCGGGAAGGCCCAGGCGACCGCGCGCGCCGCGCCATAGCCGATCAGCCCCGACACCACGCTCGCGGCGAGCAGCGACAGCAGCAGCTGCGGGATCGTCACGCCCTCACCGGCGCGGCGGAGATATTCGTAGGTGACGACGCCGCACAACGCGCCGATCGGGTCGTTGACGATCGCCTCCCATTTGAGGATCGCGCGCGGCCGCGCCGCGATGTTGCTCTGGCGCAGCAGCGGGAGCACGACGGTCGGCCCGGTGACGACGAGGATGCCCGCGAACAGGATCGCGACCGGCCACACCAGCCCGCCGATGTAATAACAGGCGAGCGCGCCGAGCAGCCAGCCGACCGGGACGCCCACCAGCAGCAGCCGCGTCACCGCGCCGTCGGTGCGGCGCAGCTCGCGGAAGTTGAGGCTGAGCCCGCCCTCGAACAGGATGATCGCGACCGCGACCGAAACTAGCGGCTCGAGCAGCGCGCCGAAGGTGCGATGCGGGTCGATCAGGCCGGTCACCGGCCCCGCGACGACGCCGGCGACGAGCATCAGCGCGATCGCCGGCCAGCCGGTGCGCCACGCCACCCATTGCGCGCCGATGCCGAGCGCGCCGATCAGCGCGATGACGAGTGCCTGTTGTTCCATCCGATGCGCATACGCGTGAGAGCGGGGAAAGGAACCGTGCCCGCGCTCTGCCGCGGCGGCGCGCGGCTCAGTGGAGCGCGCGCAGCGCCACGTAGCGGTGGACGCTCGCGGGCGCGACGTCGGCGAGGAACAATGCCGCGCGCGCCCGCGCCAGCGCCGGGTCATGCACCGCGGCGTGCAACGCGTCGCGCAGCGCGGCCACCAGCGCGGCGGGCGTGGCGCGCGCGGTGACGAAGGGCAGCGCGGGGGAGGAGCGGGTGAGCGCGAGCTGGCGCAGCCCCGCCACCGCGTCGGGCTCGTCGCGCGCCAGCGCGGCGTAGCTCACCGCGTCGACCGCGGCGACGTCGGCGACGCCGTCGCGGACCGCGGCGGCGCTGGCGCGGTGCGAGCCGGTCTCCACCACAGCAGCGAAGACCTGGTCGAGCGGCTCGCCCGCCAGCGCGGCGCGGAACAGGTTGGCGCCGGTGTTCGAGGAGAGCGCGTTGACCGCGGCGCGGCGGCCGCGCAGCTCCGCCAGCGTCGTCGCCGGATCGTCGGCGCGCACCAGCACGCGGCTGGCGTGGCGCCCCGGCGCGCAGTCGGGCACCGCGTAATGCGGCACCGCGACCACGCGCAGCGCGAGCGCGGGATCGGTCACCAGCGGGTAGCCGCAGCATTGCGCCAGCAGCAGCCGCGGGTCGCGCCAGATCGCCTCGACCGGCCGCGCGCGGTCGAGCGCGTCCGGCGCCGCCACGCCGCCCGCGGCCAGATGCGCCGCGATCGCCTGCCACAAGGCGTCGTTGGCCCAGCGCTGCGCCGGGTGGTCGTACATCCCGAGCGAGGCGACCGCGCCGCTCATCGGGGCGCCGCGGCGGGATGGACCAGCCGGTCGTGCGCGCGCAGCGCGAAGCGGCGCACGATCTCGCCGTAGCTGCGGTGGATCCGCCCCGCCTGCGCCTCCAGCCGCGCGGCGTGGCGGCGCTGATAGGCCGGCAGCCGGTACCAGGCGAGCCCGGGCCGATCGTGGTGCGCGGTGTGAAGGTGGTTGTTGAGGTACAGCAGCCCGAGCACGCCGCCGCGCGCCACCGTCGCGGCGCGGCTTGGTCCCGGCAGGTCGGCGCGATGCTCGGCGAAGGAGCGCAGCAGCGTCAGCGCGAGCCCGGGATAGACCATCAGCAGCGCGTAGCGCGCCACGCCCAGTCCGGTCCACTCGAGCCAGGCCATCAGCGGCGCGACCGCGGCGAGATGCGGCGCCCAGTCGCGCAGCACCGCGGCGGGCGCGCGCCGCAGCCGGCGCGCCTCGTCGATCGCCAGCGCCAGCACTGCCAGCGGCGGGCCGAGCACCAGCCGCCCGAGCAAGGTCGCCTGAGCCGCGGCGAGCGTGCGGGGCAGGCCGGTCCCGGCGACGTAGCGCGACTCGGGATCGTGGCGCGGGTCGGTGATGTGCGGGCTGCGATGGTGCGCGCGATGGCTGTCGCGGTACACGCCGTAGGGCAGCCACAGCGCCAGCGGCACCGCGCCGATCGCGCCGTTGACCCGGGCCCAGCGGGTCGGATGGCCGTGGATCGTCTCGTGCTGGAGCGACCCGTGCCATGCCACCATCCACCCGCCCGCCGCCATCAGCACGGGCCAGGGCAGCAGCGCGTGCCAGTAGGTCAGCGCGAGCCAGCCGCCGTAGATCAGCGCCGCCAGCGCCACCGTCGGCCACTCGATCGCGCCGCGCCGCGCCGGTTCGCCTCCCTCCGTCGTCGCCAGTTCGTCGGACATCGCCACCTCCGGCCGCGATCATCCACCAAGCTGGTAGGAGTTGAAAAGACTATTTCTGATGAGGTGGATAGGAGGGCTATGCGGCGCGCGCTCGGTCATAGGCGAGCGCGGCGTCCGCGAAGGCCTGCTCGTGCGCGAGCGCCCAGCTGCACAGCGCCTCGAACGGCGCGCGCAGCGAGTGGCCCAGCGGCGTGATGGCGTAGACGACGCCGATCGGCGCGGTCGGGATCACGGTGCGCGTGATCAGGCCGTGGCGCTCGAGCCGCTTGAGCGCGTCGGCGAGCGACTTGTGCGTGATGCCGTCGAGCCGCCGCTTAATCTCGTTGAACCGGGCGGGCTCGGGGCACAGCACCGTCAGGATCATGATCGTCCATTTGTCCGCGATCTTGTCGAGCACGGGGCGGATCCGCGGCACGTCCATCATCGCCTGGCACGACAGCGCCGCCAGATCGGTATCGCTCGCCATATCTACTCACCTCCGGGTGCGTTCTTGATAGCAGATATGCGTCGTATATCTAGCCGCCCTCCATGACGAGGAAGGACGGACGATGACGCGGATGGCAGGCAGGATCGCGCTGGTGGTCGGCGGCGCACGGGGGATCGGTCTCGCGACCGCGCGCGCGCTGGCGGAGGAGGGCGCCACGGTGGTGCTGACCGGTCGCAAGGAGCAGGAAGTCGCCGCGGCCGCCGCGGGGATCGGGGGGGCGGCGCAGGGGATCGTCGCCGACGCGGCGGCGCAGGCCGATCTCGCGCGCGTCGTCGCCGAGGTGCGGCACCGGCACGGGCGGGTCGACGCGCTGGTGCTCAACGCCGGCCTGTCCGAGCCGGCGACGCTGGCGGAGGAGACCGCCGAGCATGTCGACCGGCATTTCGCGGTCAACGTGCGCGGCGCCTTGTTCGGCCTGCAGGCGGCGCTGCCGCTGCTGCGCGAGGGCGCCGCGGTGGTGCTGGTCGGCTCGATCGCCGCGACCATGGGGGTGACGCCGTACAGCACCTATGCGGCGACCAAGGCGGCGCTGCGTTCCTACGCGCGCAGCTGGGCGGCCGAGCTCGCGCCGCGCGGCATCCGCGTCAACGTCGTCGCGCCGGGGCCGACCGACACCGACATGATGGCGGCGGTACCGGACGAGACGCGCCGGGCGCTGATCGCGCCGATCCCGCTCGGGCGCATGGCGCGCGTCGACGAGGTCGCGGCCGCGGCGCTGTTCCTGCTGAGCGACGCCGCCAGCTTCGTCACCGGCGCCGAGCTGTGCGTCGACGGCGGCATGCGCCAGGTCTGATCGCCGGCGAGAGGCCGCTGGCCCCGTGCCGTCGCGGACCGGGGTCGCGCGGCGGCACGGGGCTGCCGGTCAGAAGCGGAACGCCGCGGTGGCGCGCAGCGAGTGCCAGCGGAACTTGTCGTCGCTGCGGATGAAGTCGGTGCCCGACGCGCTGCCGCCGTTGTTGGCGTTGGTGAAGGGTGTACCCGCGGGCCCGGCGGCGCGGACGACATAATCGTCGTCCTGATACTGGTGGTAGATGTACTCCAGCCCGATCGAGAAGTGCCGGCCGAGCCGCTGCTCGACGCCGCCGCCTCCCTGGAAGCCGAACTGGTTGCGCTTGCCGCTGCCCTCGAACGTGTTGGTCGTGTTGGTCGAGCCGAAGGCGCGGTCGATCCGGGCGTAGCCCGGGCCGAAGGTGCCATAGAACAAGGTGGTGTCGTTGGGGGTATAGCCGGCGCGCGCGCGCACGCCCGCCTCCCAGTCGACGCCGCGGTTGAAGACATAGCTCGCCGGCGTGCTTGAGAAGGCGCTCACCCCGTCGGTGATGTTGGTGGTGCCGAACTCGCCGACCACGCCGACGACGACGCGGCCGCGCTGCGCGTCGAAGCCGAGCCGGCCGTAATAGGCCCAGTCGTCCTTGTCCTTGGCGCAGCGGCCGCCGTTGGCGGGGCTGAGCTGGTTGGTGGCGCGGCCGCCGCAGAAGCCGGGGCCGAACGCGTCGGCGCCCGAGCCGGTGCGCACCACGTCGCCATATTGGCCGTCGAGGTTGCGGTCGAACAGCACGCGCGAGCGGCCGCCGTCATTGGGCTGGACGTCATAGCCGCCGGCCGCGCCGACGTAGACGCCGCTGAAGCCGCCGTCGCTCTCCTGCGCGGTCGCGGGCAGCGCGTAGGCGGCAAGCAGCGCCGCCGCGGTCAATCCGATCACCTTCATGTCTCACTCCCTCGTGAATCACTGGGGAGGAGGCGGTGGCCTCCTCCCCTGTCGTCATCATCCCCGTCGCGCGGCGGCCGGGCGGCGCGCCCGGCGCGGCATCAGGGCAGTCCCACCCGCAGCGTCGCGTTGGGGTTGTTCGTCCCGTTGGGGAAGAAGCCGCCCCCGTTCTGGTTGGCGCCGGTGGCGTTGAGGTAGACGATGTTGTGCACCTGGCGACTGTTGCGGCTGTAGACGATCGCATCCGAATCGGCGGGGACGAGATTGGCTGCGCCGCCCGTGCCGGTGAGGCCCTGGTCGGTGTCGCCGCCCTGGTCGAGCGCGTCGCGCGCGTCCGAGATCTTCCCCGCCGCGGTGACCAGCGCGGGGGCGGCGATGCCCTTGGCGTAGAGCACGGTGCGGACCAGCCCGGCGTGATAGGCTTCGGCCGCGAGGATGCCAGCGGCGGCCTCGAGGAAGACCTTGCTCGACAGCAGCGGCGCCGCGCCCTTGTAGGCGGTGACCCCCACGTCCTCGAACAGATAGGCGCCGAGCAGGAAGTTCTCGGGCGAGGAGTAAGGGTTGAACGTGTCGCTCGCGCCGATCACGCCGGCCGCGCGCGCCGCCGCGGTGAAGGCGCCGCTCGCGTCGCCCGCGATGTTGATGTTGGGCATGGCGATCGCGGCGGAGCCGAGCGCGGCGCGCAGGAAGGCGACGTGCGCGGCCTCGTCCGCGGCGATCTCGCGGGCATAGGCGCCGACCAGCGCGTCACCCGAGAAGTCCACCTTGGCGCCGCCGGTGACGCTGCCGCCCGCGGTGCCGGTGCCGCTCGCGGTCAGATTGGCCGCCAGTCCGCTGCCGTTGACCGCGTAGAGATAATATTGCGCCTCGAGATATTCGAGGTTGAGCGCGAGGTTGAGGATGTCGCTGTCGGTCACCGCGGCGGGGGTCGGCGTCGGCGTCGGCGTGGGGTTCGGGGCGTCGTCGTCCTCGGAGTCGAAGCAGCCGGACAGCAGGCTGATCCCGCCGAGCGCGAGCGTGCCGCCGCCCGCCACCTTGAGGAAGCGGCGCCGCGCCGCGCGGCGCGTGTCCGCGGCGGCGAGCAGGTCGAGGGCGTTGCGATGATCGATCATGTGCGTGGTTCCTGTGACGAGGGAGGGACGGGGCAGGGGAGCCGCCGCACGCTCACGTGGTCGATCGGATGTTGCCGTTGACGCCGTTGGGGAAGAACCCGCCCATCGTCGTGGTCGCGGCGTTGAGGTAGACGATGTTGAGCACCTGTCCGGTGCTGCGGCTGTAGGCCAGGCCGTTGACGTTGAGCGGCGCGATGTTCGACGCCAGCGTGTCCCCGCTGCCGCTCGGCGTGATGCCGAAATCGTCCTTCGGCGCGATGCCGCGGATCAGGTCCTCGGTCGGGCTGCCGTCGAGCGCGTCGCGCGCCGCCGAGATCTTCTCGGTCGCCTCGACCAGCGCGGGCACGCCCTTGGCATAGAGCGTCGTGCGGACGATCGCGGCGTGATAGGCCTCGACCGCGAGGATCCCCGCCGCGGCCTCGAGGAAGGTCTTGTTGCTGAGCAGCGGCGCCGCGCCCTTGTAGGCGGTGACGCCGACGTCCTCGAAGATGTAGGCGCCGAGCAGGAAGCTGGTCGGGTCGGCATAGGGGTTGAACACCCCGCTCGTGGAATCGACCACGCCGGCGGCGCGCGCCGCCGCAGTGAACGGGCCGTCGGCCGCGCCCGAGATGTTGATGTTGGGCATCGCCACCGCCGACGAGCCGAGCGCGGTGCGCAGGAAGTTGACGTGCGCCTGCTCGTCCGCCGCGATCTCGCGCGCATAGGCGCCGACGAGCGTGTCGCCGGAGAAGTCGACCTGCGCGCCGCCCGTCACCGTGCCGCCGGCGGTGCTGCCGCTGCCGGTCAGCGTCGACGGCAGCCCCGTGCCGTTGACCGCGTACAGGTAGAATTGCGCCTCGAGATACTCGAGGTTGAGCGCGAAGTTCAGCACGTCCGCGTCGGTCACCGCGGACTGCGCCAGGGCGGGATCCGAGTAGGCGAAGGCGGAACCGACCGCGGCGGCGCCGAGCGCCGCGGTGAACAGGGCGCGGCGGTCGTGGCGTCGCTGGGCGCGTGCCTCGAGAGCGTCGATGACCAGATCGTCTTCATGCATGAGTGGCAACTCCCTATGCTCACAGGAGAGGGCCATGTCCCCACGCGCGAGCTTCGAGAGATACGGCGACGGGATCGACCGGGATGCCTTGGGACACGAATGTTTATATTTCCGTGCTCGGGAACTTTGCCGGTTTGCGAGAGTATCTGCGCGCCTTGGCCACTTGCTCCATCGTGTTTCCAGCGCAGGGCCGCTTTCATCAGCCTTCAAGTGCGCTTTGATTACAACGTGTTAGCAGCACCCCGTGCATCGACGTGGGAGCATGCTGGTGCGCACCGACAACGTGGCCACGCCGTTCGCGAGACGTAGAATGCGCCTGCCGCTCAACTAGGTCGAAGTACCAACTCGTCAGCTCTTAGGAATCCTCATCCTTCTCGTGATAACCACCTTGACGCGGGTCAGCTTCCTCCGGGAATCCAGATTACCATGCGAAATGAGGAGCTTAATGGACTCTCTGCCGATCTGACGTGGCACGGCGCCCTCCCGCACGTCGATGTCTGGGACCGCAAGCCGATCGGCTTGTTCCTTACCTACGCCGCGCTGCACCCGTTGAGCGGCGGTGGCCTCATCGGCATACAGCTGGTGGGTACCCTTTCGACCGTCGGCACCGTCTTCGTCATCTGGAATATAGCTTGACGCTACGGCAGCGCCTTCACGGCTCTAGCGACGGCGCTACTCTATTTTTGCTGAATGATGGTGTTCGGTGGCGCGAATAGCCAATCACCCGCCTTCTACAATCTTGTCGTCGCGGCCGCGGTCCTGCTTTTTCTTCGTAGCATCAACGCGCCAGACAAGGTCAAAAGCCACGGCATCGTCGCCCTGCTGCTGAGTCGACCGCCATCCAGGTCAAGTACAGAGCTGTTTTCGAAGTGGCCTTTCTCGGCCTCGCTCTCGTTGCGATCGCATGACGCACCATGAAGGCGGAGCGCGCCTTCGTCTTAATCACGATATGGGCGGCGTTGGCACTGTCACCGACCATAACGGTGACAGTCGTTGAAGATCGACCAGGCGGGGCAGCGGGCGTCGATCGTGTTCAGGATCGTGTCGTTCCGGGGACCGTAGAAAGCCTCTAAGTAGGCCCCGGTCAGGTCGAAGACGACGGCGTTGTCTGGCGCTCACGCTCTGCTGGATGTGCTTGCGCAGCGTCGTGAATTTACCCGAGCCGGTGATGCCGAGCAGCATCGTGTGCAACTGCTTGAGGCAATGCGGGTAGGGGATGCCGGCGATGTAGTAAGGATGGTGGATGCGCAAGCTTTCCACACTCCAGATGGCGGCTGGAGCACCACGTTCGTGCTCTTGCCCGGAAAGAGGGTCTACGCCTCTGTCTCGAGCTCAATCTCGTTGTGCGGGACGATCTCGGCGTAGAGGATATCACGTTAAATCAGCATGGCGCCGCGCTCGGGGCGCTCCTGGATCATGGGCTTGCCGCGGCGCTTGGACAAGCCAACGAACCAGATGGCAAGCGGCACAGTCACGCAGGTGGCGATCATCATCGATCCGAGCACCCCGCGGATCGCCTTGTCCCACGCGCGGGCGACCTCCGGAACGTAGGGCACGTAGCCCATGATCGTGCGATGCAGGCTGTTGTCCGGCATGCGCAGGTCGACCTGCTTCAGATTGTCGAGCGCGACCCAGTTCCACAGGCTCGAGAGAATCCGCATGCAGATGAGCTGCACGTTGTTCTCATCGAGGGTGATGGATAGGATGATGACATAGGCGAGGGCGAACACGCCGAGCCACATCAGGACCGGCAGTTTGGCCCCCTGTAGCCACATCAGCACCTGCGTGTTTAGGAGCTGCGAACCACGGGTGAAATTGCCCGAATTGCGGGGTGTGTCGCCGCGCGAGGAATGGTGCTCCTGCGGTATCGCGAGGCGGTTGTTGCGGATGTCTCGCCGCATGCCCTTGGGGTCGTCACGCGCCATGGTATTTCTCCATGCGGCGGTTCGTCTCGAGGACCAGCGTGTCGCGCAGTTCCGGATGATCTTCCCGGATGATCGCGTCGAGTGCGACCTGGGTATATTCGGCGACGCGGAGGTGGCGCAGCTCGCTATCCGACAGTCGTTGCTGACCGTCGAGATAGTGGACGACTGCGCGTCTGATTAGCTCAGATGGTAGGCACCTCTGACGCTCGGCCTGAGCGTCGATGCGTTCCCGCAAGTCGCGGGGCACCCGGAGCGTGTAAGGGCGCGAGGTTTTCAACGAACCAGCCTCCTAGCAGGGGGGCTGGTGGGTCCTAAGGAGGACCTTTTGCTTACTCGATCAATCTTCGAGGTGCAAGATCGATCTAGCCTCCGAGACGAGCGCGTACTACATCGTCTTACGCTCAAACGTGCGGAAATCCGCCGTTTTCCAAGTGTAGTACGTTGTACCGCAAAGCGTACCGCAATGTAATCACCATCTGAGCGCCTCAAAAGCCGCAGAGATCCGGGAAAAACGGCAAGCGAAGCTTGCGTAGGGTGTGCACTACTGTAGTCCCGAATCCTCCGTGCTGCTTTGACCCCCTAGGTCCATCGAGGAGGCTCCGGGCGTGCCCCGGTCTTCCGCCGGGATCTGCCCCGCCGTGAGGCGGAATGGCAGGTTTTGAGGGGCGCTTCGCGCCGGTTCGTTGAGGCGTGGCCAAGGCTGTTTCATGGGTTGTCTCCGGGGTTGCTCGCTGGTGCTGCGAGGTGGCTTTCAGATCGCGAGCGTGATCGGTATAACAGCGCCGTTCAGAAGCCGATGAGCCTGACCGAAAGGCAAGACTATGGCGAAGTCACTGGACGCTGAAATGGCCGCGATCGAAGCCGACGAGCGGAAGAT
>NZ_JACHZH010000011.1:0-82960 GCF_014193405.1 Sphingomonas sp. BK069
TGCTCTTCCGAAAACTGCTTCCGTTTCATTCCGTCCGTCCCTTCGAGGGGCCGGCCTCTAGTTCCAAGTGGATGAAGAAACGGGGGTCACGTCAGGCCTATGAGACAATGCTGTTTGCAGATCGCCATAAAGCGCGCGTAGAAGGCATCGTTTTTGTAGACCCGAGCATCCCCGGCCAAGCATCTCGGTTGAAACGCGTGGCGCCAGAAGCCTCGACGACAAACGACAGGTTCTTGGCTGCGTTTGTGGCACAACGGCGCGCCTGTGCTGATGCGCTCGAGCAACAGCCTGGTAGAGCACCAGATTGCACGCAATACGGGTCCGAAGTGCCGCCTGCAGTTTCAAGCAAGCTTGCTCGATTGGATCGTAGCGCCGCTCGCATGCGCACCACCGCCTCGCTACTCGAAAACGTCACGAGAGACACGAGGCTCGCGATCAATGCGAAGAGGGACTATGGTGCTATTCCGTTGATCGTCTTGAGCGCTAGCCGTAGCTTCGTCGCACCAGAGGGCGCGTCCGATGAAGCGCGCGCGGACATAGCTCGAGAGCAAGAGGAAGTGTCGAAGGGGCATATGGAACTCGCCGCCCTTTCGAGCTCAGGCGAGCGCCGCCAAGTTGATGACGCGGGACATTATCTCCAGTTGGAGCATCCTGACATCGTAGTTTCCGCCGTGATAGACGTCGTCACCAAAGCGCGTGCACGGCATAATCGCTGAAGCTCGGTGGGAGAGGTGCTTACGATTCGACCAGCTGACCTCACAACTCGACCGCCGCTTGAAGCGTCGGAGCGCGCTCGTGGGCGCGATTAAGCTTTTGCAGCGTTGCCCGGTGCGATCGGCAGACAAAAATAGGGGCCGGCGAGCCGACCCCTGAAAGTCTAGGAGAGGATGCCTGAAAGGCCCGAGCATGCTGCATCTGCGAAGGACCGTTCGCAAGCGCAAAACCGGAAACGCTGCGATTTAGCTAACCTTGCGCCCGGTGTCGGAGGCGATCCACGCGTCGATGTCGCGTCCAGCCTGCTCGCGCAGGTTGCGCATATCGTTGCGGGTGAGGCGGCCATCAATCCATGCTGCCTTATAGGCAGCGGCACCGTGAGGTCCTGCGCGAGCCAGCACCTGGGCGGCGCGCTCCTCGGATAACGAGACGGGTGTCACGTTGACGAAGCACAACATGGCGACAGCGACGCAAGCGCAGGCGAGGCCCGTCCCGATGCCGAAGAACGCTCTTCGCCGCATGGGTCAGCTGCTTCGCAGCACGCCGAGGCGCGCACGCAGATAGCCGAGCCCAATGACGTAGATTGGAACGAAGACAATGGCGGACGCTCCCCACACCCACGGGTCGACGTCTGCGTAGATGAGCAAGGCGACGACCGCGAACCAGTAGGCCGTGTCGACGAGGTTCATGATGGCTTTGCGGTGCTCCCGACGGGTGGTGTTGGGAGAAGCGAGACGTGCTCTGTCAGGTCCAGCCATGATCGTGCATCCCAGTGGGTTCATTCCGATCATACCTGTTACAGGATTGAAGCCAAGCCGGATCGCCTCCGATCAGACGCCGGTCTTCAACGGCTCCGGCTTCTTCCCGTCGGGAAGGGTCTGGCGCAGATGGCCGTGGACGGTCGTTGCGCTGAACGGCTTCGAGAGGAACGTCGCCTTCTCAGGCATGTCTCCGTCCTCAGGCCGAAGTCGGCCGCTGGCGATGACGATCTCGATCCAGGGATAGGTCTCGGCGACGTGACGCGCGAGCGCGAAGCCATCGGTATCACCGGGCATATCGACGTCGGAAAAAAGGAGGGTGATGGTGTGAGCGAACTTTGGGAGCATGAGGATCGCAGCGTCACCATGATCGGCTTCATGGGTGCGAAACCCGGCATCTTCGAGGATCCCACAGACATCCATGAGGATGAGAGGATCGTCATCTACGACGATCGCGTACGGGTTTGTTGAGGCTTTCATCCGTCACCAACCGCCTGAAATCACATAAGGGCCCGGCATCCCCCAAAATTGCAGCATATGGCGTTGCCTCGCCGAGAGGCCGGAACGTGCCACGTCCAGCCGTCAGGCGCGATCGTGACCGACGAACCAGGCGTAGGAGCGTCGCCGGTTGCGCACTGCCAGCAGTGCGAAAGCGGCCGACCAACCGCACAGAACCGCGAGGAGAGCATTGGTCGGCGCCTGGGCTACCAGAAGGACAATCATCGAGATGGAGGCTGCGCTTCCCAGGATGAGCAGCTGGCTGCCGTTCGCTGCCTGCGGGAGGCCCGTTCGGTCGGTGCGCCAGTCATGATGCTGCGAAGCATGCCGGAAAGTGGCGACCGCATTCCATAAACCAATCGCCAGAGCGATCAGCGTGACGCCGGTCAAGACGATTGTCATGCGTACATCCCTTGCTTTTGACGAAACATTGGTCGGATGCTTCCACGGTGGTCAAGCCGGCGCGCGCCTTAGCCGCAAAAGCATCATCGTGTGCACGGATGATAAGAAAAGGACTTGCGCACCCCGTTCACGTTATGTTCAATGCGCGCCTCAGGAGGACGGCCATGAAGTTGAAGGATGCGATGCGCGGCTACGATTACGATCTGCCGCTTAAGGACGCGCTGAACGATCGCGAGCTGTCGGTGGATCGTCGGGTCATGGCCGGCGCGACGGTCGGGATCGGCCTAGACGTGGCGTACCTATCGGTGTGCCAGCTCGAGGAGGCGTTCGCCGCGCTTGCGATGGATCTCAGCAACGGTGTCGAGCAGGGCCGCGGCTATGAGGACCTGGCCGACATCCTGAAGGACCAGAGCCCGTATCAGATGCGGATCTGGCACCTGCTGGACTCTACACCGCTCGAGCTCGCGCTCGAGGATCTCGCGTGGCTCAAGAGCCTGACATATCGCCGCGCGCGCATGGCTCGCGTCATCAGCAAAGAGAAGCTGGCGATCCGGTACGTGACCGACGAGGCGCTGTGCGAGGGCGTGACTGCAGCGCAGTTGATGACGCGGGTCTCCGCGGCCGACTGATCGCGGCTGTCAGGCGACCCGGGCGAGCATCGTCTCGGGCGCCTGCGGCCGAAGACGCGAGACGCGGAAAGGCTGGATCGGGTTGGCGGTGCGTACGACGAATTGATTGACGCCCGTGGCCTCGCGCAGCTGCACCGCAACCGCATAGGCATTGTCGAACGAGGCCAGCGTGCGCGCGGCGGGTGCGATGATGCTCATGGCGTAATCCTTGGTGGTGCAACGATGGGGCGCCGGCATGCGCTGGCGTTCATGGATTGTTGAGCCGGATCGGTATAGCAAAGCGAGCGGACCGGATTCGACGCGCCTGCGTTCTTCCAGTCCATCCGCCGTTTTCGACGGAGGATCCTTTGGATGACGGGGTCGGGGCCGCTGCTATCGGCTTCGGCCCTGTTTTCGTTTCAGCGTTTGCCGCCGAAGAGGTCGGTTCTAGGCGGAAGCTTGCGCGCCAAGGTCGCCGATACGCCCAGCAGGGCCAGCGCGATGACCTGAGCCACACCGGCCTGCATCTCATCATCGAGCAGCAGCGACGCCAGCGCAAAGGCAAACGCGCCTAGCGCGGGCACGACACCAATGACAAGGTGATGGAACGTTCGCGCGCGGATGAACGTCAGTAGGAAAGCGGCAACAAGATTGATTGATGCCACAAGCATCGTCATGCTATAGAGCGTTGTCCCGAACCTCATAAGACACGTCCTCTATTTAACATAAGGTATATTATCGATCTGGCTGCGTGTAGGCGCCATGTAGACGCAACGTACAAATGGCACACTCCCGCTATTTAGAAAAGGCACAGCCGTTCTGCAGCGGGCCTCCGGTGCCATAACCATCCTCGGACATCGAGGATGTGTGAGCGATGACGGTGCTGACGATGAGTGCTGCCGAAGTGAGCCGGTTCGATACGCTGAAGCGGCTCGACCGAGGTGAGATCCGGCCGGTCGATGCCATGGCGCTGCTGGGGCTGCAGCGCAGCCAGCTGTACCGCCTGCTCAAGCGCCTCCGACAGGAAGGTGCCGCCGGCCTCGTGTCCCGCAAGCGTGGGCGGCCGAGCAACAGGCGGTTCAGCGAGGCCTTTCGCGACCAAGTCGTTGGCATCGTGCGCGAGCGCTACGCCGACTTCGGCCCGACGCTGGCGTGCGAGTACCTCGCCGAGCAGCATGGGATCACGCTCTCGCGCGAGACGCTGCGGCAGATGCTGATGGCAGCGGGCGTGTGGAAGGCCAAGGTCGCGAAGCGAGCCCGACTACACCAGTCGCGCTACCGGCGCGAGTGTCGCGGCGAGCTGGTGCAGGTCGACGAGTCGGACCACGACTGGTTCGAGGGCCGCGGCTCGCGCTGCACGCTGCTGGTCTACATCGACGATGCCACCAGCGAGCTCATGCACCTCGAGATGGCGGAGAGCGAAAGCGCCTTCTCCTACATGCGCGCGACCCGCAGCTACCTTGAGCGCCATGGCAAGCCGGTGGCCTTCTACTCGGACAAGCACAGCGTCTTCCGGAACAACAACGCGACCGCTGACAGCGACGGTATGACGCATCTCGGCCGGGCGTTGGACAAGCTCGGGGTCGAGATCATCTGCGCCAACTCGCCGCAGGCTAAGGGGCGTGTCGAGCGCGCCAACGGCACGCTGCAGGACCGTTTGGTCAAGGCGATGCGGCTCGCCGGCATTTCGTCCATCGACGAAGCCAACGCCTTCCTCCCCTCCTATGTCGCCCGGCACAATGCGCGCTTTGCCTGTGCCCCGGCCGACTCGCGCGACGTACATCGCCCGCTTGCCGCGCACGAGAACGTCGAGGCGGAGATGGTGTGGCGTGAGGAGCGCACAGTGACCGCCTCCCTGGCGCTGCACTTTAACAAGGCGATGTTCATCCTCGAGCCGACGCCCCTCACCCGCTCGCTCGCGCGCAAGCGCGTCCATGTCTGCGAGTACCCAGACGGCCGCATTGAGATCCGCCACGGCGAGCGCGTGCTGCCCTACCGTGTGTTCGACAAGATGCGCCGGGTGAACCAGGCCGCCATTGTCGACAACAAGCACCTGGGTGCCGCCCTTGCCATGGCTCAGGCTATCCAGGCAGCGACGCCGCACCATACCAAGCGCAACAACAGCGAGCCGGCGCGCAGCTCCGGCTCCATCGGCGTCTTTGCCCGCCCCTCCCCTGCTGCCGGCAAGGTTGACCGGCGCAGGCTGGGCACGCCAAAGCTGAAGCGCGCCCCTCGCCTCTCCAACGAGGAGCTGGTGGCACGCGGCCTTGGCGAGTACGCCCGCTAGCGTTCGAAAGCGCCCAAACTCGGCCGCTCAGGCGTGCTATCGCCCTTCTCGGAAGCGGCCATCCGTTCAGCCCGACCATTCCCGTTTCCCCATCCTCAAAGGCCAGTTTCGGGAAGAAGCAAGCGGGAACAGATTTTGGGAAAGCCGATGCTCCGACCGCCTCTCGGCGCGATTAGCAGGAAAACCGTCCCGCTATGGCTTCCCAATCGAGAATGCGTCGAGCGGTCACCTCGATGCGCTTACCGATCGGTGAGCTCTCAAACATTGGTAAATCTCATAGCCGCTGCGATCGTGGCGTAATCTCGTCGGAATTAAGCACGTTCGCGAGCTGGCACCGCCGATCTGTGTTGGCGGTGGGCCGGCGGTCGCTGATGGAGCCATGATCGGCGTGCTGATGAAGACTTTTCTGGGTCTGGTTTGCCTGACGGGTGCTTCAGCGGCCATCGCGTTCTCCGCACCGGACCGAACAGGCGAGCGTGCGCGAATGATCAGCTCGATCAAGGCAGCGGTTGCTGACGTTCCGGCACTGCGAGATGATCCCTTTTTTCGAGCAGCGGTTGCAGTCGAGGCAAAGCTTCCACGCGAGGATTTCGTACCCCGCGCTGACAAGCCGCAAGCCTACATCGGGGCACCGTTGGAAATCGGGTGGCAGCAGACGATTTCCGATCCTTACGTCATGGCGATCATGACGGCCGCAGTGCAAGTGCGGCGCAAGTCTCGCGTTCTGGAGGTCGGGACTGGCTCCGGCTACCAGGCCGCGATCCTGGCCGAGCTGGGTGCAGAGGTCTCGACGATCGAAATCGTCCCGCAGCTGGCGCGCCAGGCAGCCACGGCCTTGCGCCGGCGCGGCTATCGAAATGTCCATGCCCGGGTCGGAGACGGCTTTGCGGGCTGGCCCGAACGAGCGCCCTTCGACGCGGTGATCGTTACCGCCGGTTCTGCGAGCGTTCCAGCGCCGCTACTCGAGCAATTGCGGATAGGCGGCCGTCTGGTGATGCCGATTGGCCCCTCCACGGCGACCGAGCGGCTAGAGGTCTTTACAAAGCAGGGTGACGGTAGTGTCGTCGCGTGTTCGCTGGGTTGGGCAATGTTCGTGCCCCTAACGGGACGTGGGTATGCGCCCGATCGTCCAGGTATCGGTGATCATGGTAAGTCATGGTGCTTCGGGGCATCGGTCACCTGATCTATTGCAGACGACCGATGGAAAGTGAGCCGGACGCATAGACCCATTGCACCGTCAGGGATGGTGCAGTCCGCCTGATGCAGGGCGGCAATCGCAGCCACGAGTGCCAAGCCAAGCCCCGCGCCTTCTGTGTTGCGACTGGCATCCCGCCGGTAGAAGCGTCGAAACACCTTCTCACGTTCATCGAAGGGAATGCCGGGACCGTTGTCGCATATTTCCGCCACTGCTTCGGCACCAACGATATGCAGGCGAGAGACGATATGCGTTCCGGGCGGAGTGTGGACGATCGCGTTCTCGATCAAATTGGTGAAAAGCTGCGCGAGAAGGTCGGGGTCGCCGATGACGGTGACTCCTGCGGCATGGTGAGCAATGAACGTCTGCCCGGAGTCCTCGACCACGGGCAAATAAGCCGCATGGATACGATCGAGCAGTTCGGACAGGTCGACGGGAGCGAAGCGACGTCGCCCGACACCTCCCTCGATCGACCCGATCCGCAGCAGGGCCTCGAACGTCGCGAGCAGTCCGTTGGTCTGCTCGACGGCCGCGTCGATACTGTCGGGATCGCCGGCACCTGACGCCTGCAATCGTTCGAGCCGCTGATGGAGGCGGGTAAGTGGCGTGCGCAGATCGTGCGCGATATCCGTCGACACCTGCCGCAGAGCCTCCATCGCCGCGTCCTTCCGCTCGAGCATGCGATTGAGGTTGCGGGTTAGGTCGTCGAACTCCGGACCAAACCCGATCATCGGGAGCCGTTCCGCGCTGTCCCCATCGATGATCCGGTCGATGGAGCGATTGACCGTTGCGAGCCGACGCAGGAAGACGCGCCCCACCAGATACCCGCCGATCAATGCGAAGGCAGCGATGGCGATCCCACTCCAGATCGTGAAGCGTCCAAGCCGGTGGCGTAACTGCTGAACATCGAAGCTGTCGGTGGCCACGACGAGCAGCAACCCGTCAGGCAGTTGCGTTACCCTCGTTGCGAGACGTTCGACATGTCGCGTGCCGTCGAAATCCTCGGGCACCGTAACGCTTGCCTGACCGATCCTGGCGGCTTGCAGCGGCAGGTCGCCGGATAGCCGGTGTCCCGTTTTGTCGGTCAGGAGATATCGATAGGGCGGATCCGCGTCGCTACCCCTGTGCCGGGCGATGGCATCCGTCAGTCCCGAGAGACCCAGATCGGCATATTCCGCGGCCAGAACCGACGATTCCGCCCGAAGCATCCCATCACTGGCTTCTCGGGCGTAATAACCGATCTGCCTCTCCACGGTGAGCAACAGGGCGCCTGCGCCGAGCGCCACGACGACCGCCAGCATTAAGGCGAAGCGAAAGGCCGCGCTCCCGAACGCGGCCGGGATGCGCGACCTAACCCGCATCGATCCGGTATCCAGCGCCCCGAACCGTCTGGATCAGTTCACGTCCGAAGCCGCGATCGACCTTGGCGCGCAACCGGCTCATGTGGCTCTCGATGATGTTGGTCTTGGGATCAAAGTGAAACGACCAGACATTTTCGAGGAGCATTGTGCGGGTCACCACCTCGCCTGCGTGCAGCATCAGATATTCAAGCAGTTTCAGTTCCTGCGCCTGCAAATCCACTCGCTGACCGGCGCGCGTCACGTTGCGGCGGATGCGGTCGAGAACCAGGTCGCCGACCGCAATCGTGGCGGCGACGTCCGAGATCGGGGGGCGCCGCGCAAGCGCATTGATCCGGGCGAGCAGTTCGGTCGCCGCGAACGGTTTTGCCAGGTAGTCGTCGGCGCCGGCCTCGAGCCCTTCGACCCGGTCCTCGACGCCGTTCATGGCCGTGAGGAACAGCGCAGGTGTCCGTATCCCTGCCGCCCGGATGGCCTTGAGCGCCGGCAGGCCAGCGATGCCCGGCACCATCCGGTCAAGGATCAGAACGGCGTATTCGCTGGAAGATGCCAGGAAGATCGCGTCCTGCCCGGTCGTACAGGCGTCGACGACATGGCCTGCGCTGCTCAGTACGCGCTCCAGGTCCTCACGCGTCCCGGTATCGTCTTCAAGCAACAGGAGCTTCATTAGCTGATGATCCGGTTTCGCGCCGGAGACGGCAAGTTGGGCATAATCAATCTTGTCCTCACCTGCGGCGAAGGTTGCCGCTCCTAGAAGGGCACGCTGTAATCTGCCCCAAGGAATGTGTGTCATGAAAGACGTGCGATTGATGCTGGGTCTGCTGTCCGTCGCGGCGATGAGCGGGTCAGCCGCCGCGGCACCAACGAACCTGAAGGGACACCAGTACGCCGCTCAGGCGAAGGTCTCTCTCGCCATGGCACGGCAGACCGCACTCAAGGCGCGTCCCGGCACGATCACCGATCAGGAGCTGGAACGGGAGAAGGGCGGCAGCGGCCTGCGCTATTCCTTTGATATCACCAGCCACGGCAAGCCTTACGAGGTCGGAATCGACGCGCGAAGCGGCGTGATCCTCGAGAATGTTGCCGAAGGCAAAAACCCGGACTGACCAACATCGAGATGCCGACGCATTGGCCAGCGTCACCGGCCAGGAGGCGCGACAGAAGCATGCTGATCAGGGGGGCCAGGAAGGGCGTCCAGCCCATTTTGCTCGCAGCGTTGCTGGCGGGATGCGCGCATTATACCGCGCTTCCGCTCCCGCGAGACATACCGCTCGCGCCGTCTGTCGGCGCGCGGCAGGGTGCAGCGGAAGTTCATGGAGCGTTATCAGTCAGTGACGTCGTGACGTTGGCGCTGGCAAACAACCCGGATCTTCGCGCGGCGCGCCTGAAGCGGGGCATTGCCGAGGGGCAGGCCACGCAAGCCTCGATCCTCGCCAATCCGTCCCTGTCGGGCGCTTTCCTGCCTCTGCTTTCGGGGGCAGGCACTGTCTCGGCCTGGAATTTGGGACTGGCACAGGACATCAAGAGCCTCGTCACCTATCGCGCGCGACGCCGCGCTGCCACCGCCAGCACCCGGCAGGTCGCGGCCGATCTCGTCTGGCAGGAATGGCAGGTTGCCGGACAGGCGCGCCAGCTTGCCACCGACATCATCATCGGCACGCGCAGCCGCCCGACCTATGTCGCGGCCTACGACCTCCTGTCCGATCGCAACGGCAAGCTCGAGCGCGCCCTCGCTGCCAGAACCGTGACGCTCGTCACCGTCGCCCCGGACCGTGTCGCTCTTCAGGCGGCGCGCACGTCGCTCAACACGCTCGACCAGACGTTGCTCTCGCAGCGGCACCAGCTGAACGCCCTGCTGGGCTTGACGCCCGATGCTGTCGTGCAGCTTGCGACCGCGCCCGACCTCCCGCCGTTCGACCCCGCCGCGATCCGTACAGGGCTTGCGACGCTGCCTGATCGCCGGCCCGACCTTCTCGCACTGCGCCTCGGCTATGCAGCCGCTGACGAGCAATTGCGCGTCGCGATCCTGTCGCAGTTTCCTGACCTGATTCTTGGCGGTTCCGCGTCGAGCGACAGTTCGAAGGTCATCAACGGCGGGCCGAACGTGCAGGTCGGCTTGCCCATCTTCGATCGCAACCAGGGTAATGTCGCGATCGCCCGGGCGACGCGGGCGCAGCTTCAAGCCGATTATTCTGCGCGGCTAGCGGCCGCTACCGGTACGGTCGGCGCGCTGCTGCGCGAATATAAGCAGCTCGCGGCGCAACTGGCGATCGCGCGTCGCGATCTGCCTGCCGCCCGCATTGCCGCGTCCCGGGCACAGGCGGCGTTCGGTGCCTCCAATATCGACGAGCGGGGCTATGTCGACCTCGTCTCCAACCGCTTCGCCAAGGAAGAGGAGATCATGACCCTGGAACTCGCGCTGTTCGATCGTCAGATCGCCATACAGACGCTGGTCGGCGCGGGCCTGCCAACGATCGACTTTTCCGCCGAACAAGCGGGGAGCGGTCGGTGATACCGCCTCATCCAAGAGTATCTGCTGCTCTGCTCCTGCTTTTGGTCACGGCTTGCAGCAGCGGATCCCCCGCGCCGGATGCCAGCGATACCCCGACGCCCAGCGTTCTCGTCAACACCGTCGCACCCCGCCAGGGTGCGCTACCGGCGATCGTCACGGCTTATGGCTCCGTGGCGCCTTCCGAGATCGGCACCCGGACATTCAATGAAGCGCAGCCAGGCCAGGTGACGCGACTGTTCGTCGCTCCAGGTAGCGCCGTGAAGGCCGGACAGGCTCTTGCTATGTTCGTCACGGCGCCGACTTCGCGCAGCACCTACGAACAAGCGGTGAGCGCTCTCGCCGCAGCGCAGAAGGCGCGCGCCAGCACGGCGCAGCTGCTCGCGCAGCAGCTCGCGACAACCGATCAGCTGGTGCAGGCGGACAAGGCGGTGTCCGACGCACGGACCTCGCTCGCTGCGCTGCGCGCCGAGGGAGCTGGCACCCCTGTCCATACCATCGTGGCACCGTTTGCGGGCGTCGTCACCGCCGTCGCGGTTGCCCAGGGTGATCGCACCGCAGCGGGCGCGACCATCCTGACGGTCGCGCGATCGGGCGGGATTGTCGTCACAGTCGGGATCGATCCGTCGCAGCGCGGCGCGGTCGTTGTCGGGCAAGCGGCGTCGCTGAAGCGCTTGTCGGGCGGCGGTACGATCGAGGGCCGCGTCGTGCGGGTCGACGGCGCGTTGAATGCCGTGACCAAGATGGTCGACGTCGACCTGTCCTTCCCCGCGGGCGCACTCCTCCCGGGCGAGCCGATGCAGGTCGATATCCGCACTGGCGCGGTCAACGGATGGGTCGTGCCGCACGCGGCCGTCGTGACCGCCGGTGGCCGCCCGAGGATATTTCAGGTGCAGAGCGGCAAAGCCAAGGCGGTGCCGGTCACCATCAGACTGTCGTCGGACGCGGGCGACGTCGTGGATGGCACACTGTCTCCACAATTACCGCTGATCGTCTCCGGTGCTTATCAGGTCACCGACGGCGATGCCGTCCGGAGCCGTTGATGCTAGAGCGGCTCCTGCGCACCCAGTCGCGCGCCTTCGTCCTTGTCGGCTTGGCGTTGGCGCTCGCGGGAATCGTCGCAGCGTTGTCGTTGCCGATCGGGCTCTTCCCTCAGGTGTCGTTCCCGCGGGTCGTCGTCGATCTCGATTCCGGTAGCCGCCCCGCAGATCAGACCGCGCTGACCGTCACCCGTCCAGTCGAGGAGGCGATCCGCGCCATCCCTGGCGTAAACAACGTCCGTTCCGAAACGGCGCGCGGGACGGCGCAGATTTCGATCGACTTCGGTTGGGGGCGCGACATGATCACGAGCACGCTGCTCGTCGATACCGCGGTCGGCCGGATCCTGCCGTCGCTGCCTGCCGGCACGCAGTACAATGTCCGCCGGATGGACCCGACCGTCTTTCCGATCATCTCCTACGCCTTGGTATCCGACACGGCGGATCCAGCCCAGCTCCAGGACTTCGCACGACTTAAGATTACCCCGCTGCTGTCCTCGATCACCGGCCTTGCGAAGGTCGGTGTTCAGGGTGGTGACACCGCAGAGGTCGAGGTGCTCGCGGACCCGCAACGGCTCGCAAGCTACGGCCTGGCGATGGCGGATCTTGCGACCGCCATCCGCAACGGCAACGTGTTGAGTGCGGTCGGGCAGGTCCAGGATCGTGGTCGACTCTCGCTCGTCATCGCCGATCGCAGTGTCGCCAGCCCTGCGCAGGTAGGTGACATCGTCGTCAAGGCGGCTGCGGCGGGGGTCGTTCGGGTGCGGGATGTCGCCACCGTGCAGACCGGTGCCGTGCCCGTCTGGCAACGGATCGTCGAGGACGGAAAGCCTGCGGTGCTGTTCAACATCTACGAACAGCCGGACGGCAACGCGGTTCAGATCGCAAGGCAAGTGCAGGCGAAGCTGGCGGGTGTGAGGCTGCCGGCCGGGGTAAAGCTCGTCAACTGGTACGACCAGAGCGAGCTGGTGACCCAATCGGTCGCGAGCGTTCGTGACGCGGTGCTGATCGGCCTCGTGCTCGCCGCGCTGGTGCTCCTCCTGTTTCTGCGCAGCTGGCGCGTTACGCTCGTCGCCATCATCGTCGTGCCGGCAACGCTGGCGACCACGGTGCTGGTGCTGAGCATCCTCGGCATGAGCTTCAACATCATGATCCTCGGCGGCATCGCCGCAGCGGTCGGGTTGCTGATCGACGACGTCATCGTGATGGTCGAGCATATCGCCCGCCGCGCCGGCGAGGTGAGCCCGGATGGGGATGTCGCCGGCAACGCTGCGGTCATCCCGGCCGCGCGCGAGTTTATGGCACCGCTGACCGGATCGAGCCTGGCGACGCTGATCGTGTTCGTGCCGCTGTCCTTCCTGACCGGTGTGACCGGTGCCTTCTCCAAGGCGCTGTCAGTGACGATGGCGGCCGCGCTCGCCATCTCCTGGGCGATGACTGCCTTCGTCGTGCCAGTCCTCGTGCGATGGCTGGTAGACTTTCGCACATGGAAGGATCCCGGCGTCGCCGGTGAGGGGCGGCTCGCCGTGGTTCACGACAAGGGCCTTGATCGCCTGTCAGCCCGGCCGTGGCTGCTCATCGTCATCCTCGTGCCGCTCTTGGCGGTCGGGTATATTGGCTATTCCAAGGTGCCGACAGGCTTCATGCCAAAGGTCGACGAAGGCGGCTTCGTCATGGACTATTACACCTCGCCCGGTACGTCGCTGGACGAGAGCGGGCGTCAGGTCGGCCAGATCGACCGTCTGCTTGCCGCCAATCCGGAGGTCCTGACCTTCTCGCGGCGGCTGGGCACCGGTCTCGGCGGTGATCTCGGCCAGAGCTATCACGGCGACTATTTCGTCCGGCTTAAGCCGAACCACAGCCGCCCGACCGAAGAAGTGGCAGCCGATGTCGCCGACGAGATCGGGGTCAAGGTGCCAGGCGTTCAGGTCGAGGTCGCGCAACTCATCGAGGATCTGATCGGCGATCTCACCGCCGTCCCGCAGCCGATCGAGGTCAAGCTCTACTCGTCCGACCCAACCGTGCTCGACCCCCAGGCGAAGAAGGTCGCTGCCCTGATCGAAAAGATCGACGGCGTCGTCGAGGTGAAGGACGGCGTTCAACTGGCAGGCGATGCGCTCGATGTTCGGGTCGACCCGGTTCGCGCCGGCGTGGAAGGGGTCGTACCCGCAGACGTCGAGACACAGCTGTCGACTGCCCTGAGCGGCACTGTCGCCACATCCCTTGCCCGACCCGACAAGGCCATCGACGTGCGCGTCCGGCTTCCGCAGGCGATGACGATCAGCCAGGCCGGGCTTGCGCAACTACCCATCCGTGCCACTGATGGCCATGTATTCCCGCTGTCGCGCGTCGCGTCCATCGAGGCGGTCGTCGGACAACCGCAGATCGCCCGCGAGAACCTGGAACCGATGGTGGCCGTGACCGGTCGTATCCAGGGACGCGGGATCGGTGCGGCCGTCGCCGACGTGACCAAGGCCCTCGACCAGCCAGGCGTACTGGCACCCGGCATCCGCTACGAGCTGGGTGGTCTCTATCAGCAGCAACAGATCGCCTTCGCTGGACTCATCAAGGTGTTCGGCGCAGCGCTCGTCGCCGAGCTGGTGTTGCTCCTTGTGCTTTACCGGCGGTTCTGGCTGCCCGTCATCATCATCGGCTGCTCGCTCCTGTCGACCACGGCCGTGTTCACCGCTCTGTGGCTCGCCGGCGTCGACCTCAACATCACCGCGCTGATGGGCATGACGATGATCATCGGCATCGGCACCGAGATGGCGATCTTCTACGTCTCCGAGTTTGAGGAACTCTGCCGCACCATGCCGCCCGTCGTCGCGACGCGCGAGGCAAGCCGCAACCGCCTGCGTCCGATCACGATGACGACGCTGGCGGCGATCCTGACGCTCCTGCCGCTCGCCCTCGCGATCGGCCAAGGCTCAGGCATCCAGCAGCCGCTCGCGATAGCGATCATCGCCGGCCTGTTGCTGCAATATCCGCTCGTCCTCCTGGCAATGCCGATCCTCGTTCGGCTGACCCTACCGCATTCCGACCATGATCCTGCCATTTCAGCACAGGGAACTGCACAATGAAGAGGGTACTGACAACTGCGACCTTGGCGCTGACCTCCTTCGCTGCGGCGGGGGCTGCCCCGCCGGTGCCGGCGTATCGCGTCGCGGCTACCATTTCGGGTCCGGACGGCGGGGGATGGGACTATGCCCGCGTCGATCCAGTCGATCACCGCCTCTACATCGCCCGGTCGACGTCGGTCACCGTCATCGATACCAGACGTGAGCGGGCAGTCGGATCGATCGGCACGATCGCGCACGGTCATGCGGTCGTACCGCTTCCCGGCGGGCGCCTCATGGCAACGAGCGGGGACGATGCCTCGGTCCGCTTTCTTTCAACCTCCGATGGTCGCGAACTCGGTCGTGTAGCGGTCGGCGATAAACCCGATGCTGCGATCGTCTCGGCTGACGGCAAGACTGGCTTCGTGATGAATGCCAAGGCCGGCTCGGTATCGATCATCGACACGGCAGCGATGCGGACGTTGCGCACTGTGCAGCTCAAGCCGGGCCTTGAATATGCCGCGTTGACGCCGGACGGTATGCTGTTCGTCAATGACGAAGACGCAAACGAGATCGAGGTTGTAGACATCCGGCGTGGCACGGCCGCCGCGCCGATCGCCCTGCCAGGATGCGCCGAGCCGTCTGGCCTCGCCTATGACGCGAAGACGGATCGCCTCATTGCTGCGTGTGCCAACGGCAAGGCGGCCATCGTCACTGGCTCGAGCCGCAAACTTTCGCAGCTAGTCGACATCGGCGGAGGCCCAGATGCCGTTATTCTGGATTCACAGCGTCGCTTGGCGTTCATTCCCTGCGGCAAGGACGGAGTGCTGGACGTTCTTTCACTCGAAGGCACCGTCGTGAAGCGCGTGGGCCGTATCAAGACTGCGGTGGGTGCGCGGACGGGGGCGCTCGATGCAGACGGCGGTGCCATCTACTTGCCGACAGCATCGTTTGGCCTGCCGGCCAAACCTGGCGCCCGCCCGGTCGCAACGCCTGGCACGTTCAAGGTCTTGGTCGTGAAGCCGGCGTGACGGGACCACATGGAATAAGTCGAGCAACTGTCCCCATACGGATTCTAAACGGGGGGGCACTGCTCGCGCTGGCCGCAGGGCTTCTACTCGTCGTCGCGTCGCTCTTCATGACAGGCCGGGTGACGGGTCTCGATGCGGCCATTCTCATGTGGGTGCGCGAGCGCACCGGCGATCATGGTTGGCTGATTGCCATTTCGCGTGTCGTGACGGTGATGGGGAACAATGTCACCCTGTGGATCGCGACTACGGTCGCGATCGCAGTGTACGCGGTGAGGCGACGCTGGCAGTGGTGCGCCTACCTCGCATGCACGACCGCAGGCGGGGCTGTCATCATCAGTGCCATCAAGGCGGCGGTGGGTCGACCCAGGCCGATGGTAGTCTCGCATCTCGTGCGTGTTCAGACTGCAAGCTTTCCAAGCGGACACGCCATGGACTCCGCCTTCGTCTATGGCTCGATAGCTATTGCCATTGTGGCAGGCGCTGGTGGCGGACGTCGATGGGATCTGGCGGTAATTGCTGCCATGCTTCTGGTGTTTGCTATCGGTGCGTCGCGGATCGTCCTTGGCGTCCACTGGCCAACGGATGTTGCAGCTGGCTGGGCAGTTGGCTTGTGCTGGACGGCCGCCGTTACAAAGGTCTTCGCCCGACGGATTCGCGGAGGGTCACAAACCTTCGGCAAGCAGACGCTGCGCTTGAGCGAACCCAAGTGAGCTGGCTGGCACGTTTCTTTGGAAGTTGGCGCGAACATGGTGGGCGCGATCAGTCGGAGCGAGCCGGCAGACACGTCCGGCAAGATGAAAGCTGCCCCAGCCAACGGGGCATGGATCCTGCGCACTCCCGAAGCCAAACTGTACCGACTGGATCAAACCTCGCTGCGCAAGGATGCCGTCATTTGGTGCGACATGGCGACGGCCCGGATGGCGCACGTCGGCAACCATGCCCGCCGACGCACTACCTCGCCATCGGCAAGCCGGGCGATCGCCGGGGCTATGTCACCGCTATCCGGGCCTTTGCGCTCAGCGGGAAGCTGGGTGATCGCCTGACGATGATCGGCTATGGTCGACACCGGCGCCGGCTCGAGCATTGGGCAAGGGCGCTGGGCATCGACGCAATCGTTGCATTCTCGTCAGTCGATCTGCCCCCCAACCTCGATGTGAGCTTGTTCGATGCCTTGATCCTCGTTTCGTACGAGCCTGAGCGTCTCTCCTCACTAGTGCGAACCGCTGTCGAACTTGATCTCGCGGTTGTGTTCCCCGACGATCACGCTGACGTGCTCGCCATCACGTCGCGGACGCAAACGTCGTATACGGCAACGCCATACGACAGTTTGTCCTACGGTCTTGCACTTTCGCAGATATCTGCGGCGTGATGCTCTCACATCCGATCCGCCTGGATAGCGCCGTCACCCGGCTGTCAGCGCTCGATGATCGCGATCCCCGCACAGGAATTTCAATATGACTGCGATCAGCAACCTGGTTGCAACGTTGGCCGGCTGCATCGTCGCCGCGATCGCTGCGACCGGATATATTGGCATCATCGGTTTGATGGCTCTCGAAAGCGCCTGCATCCCGCTGGCGTCTGAAATCATCATGCCGTTCAGCGGTTATCTGGTCTCGACCGGTCGCCTGGACCTTTGGCTGGTAGCGATTGCGGGAGCGGTCGGCTGTAATATCGGATCAGCTCTTGCGTATGAGGCGGGGCGCCGCGGTGGCCGTCCCATGGTCGAGCGTTACGGACGTTGGCTCCTGCTCACACCCGAGGATCTTGACCGATCGGAACGGTTTTTCGAGCGCTTCGGCGGTGCGGCTGTTCTGATAGGTCGGATGTTGCCGGGCATCCGCTCGTTTATCGCGCTGCCTGCGGGGATCGCCCGGATGCCGTTGCTGCGCTTTCACCTCTGCACCTTCATAGGGTCACTGCCTTGGTGCCTCGGGCTGGCCTATGCCGGCCAGGTGCTCGGGAGCCGCTGGAACACAGACCCAAGATTGTCGGCCTGGTTTCACAAGATCGACTTGTTCCTGCTGGGCGCGATCGTGCTGGCGGCAATATGGTTCGTCCGACGTCGCCTGACGGGGGTGCGAACTTCACGCGCCACAGAAACCGAATAAAAGTCGGGGTGACCTCGGGACTCCTCGTCTGCAACCAGAGCGGGGTGCCGCTACATTGGGGCTTTGTATAGTCGGCTCCAGCAGCGCCCACTCTTTCGTGACTAAGCCGTCACGATGCGCCACACTTTCCTTCTGATCCCGATCCTGCTTGCCGGTTGCGGCGAGAAGGCTGCGAAGCCGCCCGTACCGCCCGCTCATGCCGAGACGATGGCGCACGAAAGCGAGCTGCTGAAGCTGACGCTGACGCCCGAAGCGCAACATCGCTTGGGCATCGGCCTGGTGCGCGTCGGCGGAGGATCGGCCACGGCGACGCGCGAGGTGGCCGGCGAAATCGTGGTCCCGCCGATCAGCGCCAATGGTGTGCCGGTCAACTCGACGACCAATCTCCAACAGATCGGCAGCCAGCAGGCCGGGGCTGATGCCGAACTGGCGCGCGCATCGGCGCAGGCTCGCCTCGCCCGGATCGCGCTCGGTCGGGCCGAGAGCCTGGTGCGCGAGGAAGCCGGCAGTGTCCGGGCGCGCGACGAAGCCGCAGCAGCCCTCGCAGCAGCGCAGGCGGCGCTAGGCGCGGCACGTCAGCAGCGCCGTTTGCTTGGGCCTGCCGTCGCCTCGCTCGGCTCGCAAGCGGTGCTGTGGGTCCGTGCGTCCGTGTTCGGCAGTGACATGGGGAATGTGCGTCGGGAGACCGCCGCGATGGTCCGCACGCTCGGCGAGGCCGGCGCGCCACACAGCGCCCGTCCGGTGCAGGCGCCGCCATCCGCCAACACCGTCGCGGGCACCGTCGACCTGTATTACGCCGTCGACAATCGTGACCGTACCTTCCGCGTAGGCCAACGTGTCGCCGTTGACCTGCCGCTCGCGGGGCAGACCGAAGGACTGTCGGTGCCGTCCACTGCGATCCTGCGCGACATCCATGGCGGCGAGTGGGTCTATCAGAAGACCGCGCCCGACACCTTCGTCCGCCAGCGTGTCGAGGTGGCATCGGAAAGCGGCGGACGGGCGCTGCTCGCGCGCGGCCTGTCCGCCGGGGCGCACGTCGTGACCGATGGCGCGGCGGAACTGTTCGGCACCGAGTTCGGGGCGGCGCACTGATGCTCGGCCGGCTCGTCCGTTTCGCACTGGCGCAGCGCGTCCTCGTCCTCGCGCTCGCCGCGCTGCTGGTGGTGCTCGGGGTCCGCGCCGGGCGCGACGTGCCGCTCGACGTGTTTCCCGAGTTCGCCCCGCCATTGGTGGAAATCCAGACCGAGGCACCTGGCCTATCGACCGAGGAAGTCGAGAGCCTGGTCACGGTGCCGATCGAGACCGCGGTCAATGGCGTCCCCGGCCTGATGACGCTGCGATCCAAATCGGTGTTGGGCCTGTCGTCGGTCCAGATCCTGTTCGAGCGCGGGTCCGACGTGATCCGCGCACGGCAGATGGTCGGGGAGAGGATCGCGCAAGTGCAGCCGCGTCTGCCGCTCGCGGCGCGCCAACCGGTGCTGATGCCGCCGCTGTCCTCGACCAGTCGCGCGATGAAGGTCGGACTGTCGTCGACGAAGCTCGACCAGATGCAGTTATCCGAGCTAGTGCGCTGGACGATCCGGCCGCGATTGATGGCGGTCCCCGGCGTCGCCAATGTCGCGGTCTGGGGGCAGCGCGACCGGCAGTTGCAGGTGCTGGTCGATCCCGATCGTCTGCGCGCGGCCGGCGTGACGCTGGCGGAGGTGCGCGCGGCAGCGGGCGAAGCGGTTCTGGTCGGGGGCGGCGGGTTCGTCGACACACCCAACCAGCGGCTTGCGGTTCAGCAGGCGGGCACCGTCCAGACTGCGGCCGACCTCGCCCGAGCGATCGTCAAGCAGGCGGGCGAAGCGCCGGTTCGGATCGGCGATGTCGCGCGCGTGGTCGATGGCTTCAACGCGCCGATCGGCAACGCCATCATCGACGACGGCCCCGGCATCATGCTGATCGTCGAGAAACAGCCCACCGCCAACACGCTGGAGCTGACCCGCGCGGTCGAGGCCGCGTTCGCCGAGCTGAAGCCCGGCCTCAAGGACGTGAAGGTCGATACGACCATCTTCCGGCCGGCGACCTTCATCGAACGCTCGATCGACAATCTCACCCGTGCGCTGATGATCGGCTGCGCGCTGGTGGCGGCGGTGCTGTTCCTGTTCACCCGCGACTGGCGACAGGCGACGATCAGCCTGGTTGCGATCCCGCTTTCGCTGCTCGGCGCGGGACTGATGCTGCTGTGGTCGGGTGCGACGATCAACGTGATGATAATCGCCGGCCTCGTGATCGCGCTGGGCGAAGTGGTTGACGATGCGATCATCGACGTGGAGAATATCGCGCGTCGCCTGCGGCTGAACCGCGAGGCCGCCGATCCGAAGCCCGCGTTTGCGGTGGTGCTGGCCGCGTCGCTGGAAGTGCGCTCGGCAGTAGTGTTCGCCTCGCTGATCGTGATGCTGGTGTTCGTGCCCATCTTCTTCCTCGGCGGGGTCGCGGGCACCTTCTTCCAGCCGCTCGCCATCGCCTATGTGCTGGCGATCGGCATGTCACTGCTGGTCGCGCTGACCGTCACGCCGGCGATGTGCCTGCTGCTCCTGCCGAGCGCACCGCTGACCGGGGAGCGCGACACCCGCATCGTCGCCGCACTGAAGCGCCGCTATGTCGGCTTCCTGCCGCGCGTCGTCGGACGGCCGGCGCTGGCGGTCGGGATTGTCGCGAGCGGTCTGCTGCTGGCGGGTGTCGGCTATGCGACCTTCAAGGACCAGTTCCTTCCCGACTTCCGCGAAACCGACTTCCTGATGCACTTCGTCGAGAAGCCGGGCACCTCGATCGAGGCGATGGACCGGATCACGATCCGCGCCTCTAAGGAGCTGCGCAGCATCCCCGGCGTACGCAACTTCGGCGCGCATATCGGTCGCGCCGAGCAGGCCGACGAGGTGGTCGGTCCAAACTTCACCGAATTGTGGATCAGCCTCGATGAGAATGCCGATTACGATGCGTCGGTGAAGCGGATTAAGGAGGTGGTTGAGGGCTATCCCGGCCTCTACCGCGACGTGCTGACCTACCTACGCGAGCGGATCAAGGAGGTGCTGACCGGTGCCGGCGCGACGATCGTCGTCCGCATCTACGGCCCCGACCAGACCGAGCTGCGCGCGGCCGGCGCACGGGTTCGCGATGCGATAAGCGGTATTCCGGGCGTCTCCGACCTGAAGCTGGAATCCCAGGTGCTGGTCCCGCAAATCCGCATCCGTCCGCGGCCTGCCGAACTGGCGCGGCTCGGCCTGACCGCGGGCGAGGTCCGCCGTCAGGCGCAGATACTGGTCGCGCAGGCCAAGGTCGGCGAAATCTATCGCGATCAGCGCGCGTTCGACGTCGCGGTGTGGGGCGAGCCGCGGGTGCGGAACAGCGTCCATGCGCTCCGCGACCTGATGATCCAGGCACCCGTCACCGGCGCGCCGGTGCGGCTCGGCGATATCGCCGATATCGAGATCGCTCCCGCGCCCAACGAGGTGAAGCGCGAGAACGGCCAGCGTCGGCTAGACGTGACGATGAACGTCGCAGGCGCGGACCTCGGCACGGTCGCACAGGCGGTCGACGCCGCGGTCGCGAAGGTGCCGTTCGCGACCGGCTATCACCCGCAGGTGCTGGGCGAATATGCCGCGCTGAAGGAATCGCGCAGCCGGTTGTGGAGCATCGGTGCGCTCTGCCTCGTCGGCATCCTGCTGCTGGTATGGATGGAGTTCCGCTCGCGCCGCATCACGGCGCTGGTCGCCGTCAGCCTGCCGTTCGCGCTGGTCGGGGGTGTGATGGCGGTCGCGCTGACCGGGGGCACGCTGTCGCTGGGGTCGCTGGTCGGGTTCGTCACCGTCATCGGCATCGCCGCGCGTAACGGCATCATGCTCCTGTCGCATTACCAGCATCTCGAACGGCATGAGGGGATGACCTTCGGCCGCGAACTGGTGCTGCGCGGGGCCGAGGAACGTCTGGTGCCGATCCTCATGACCGCCGCCTGCGCCGGCCTCGCGCTGGTCCCGCTGATCGTCGCCGGCAACGCGCCGGGGCACGAGATCGAGCATCCGATGGCGATCGTGATCCTCGGCGGCCTCATCTCGTCGACCGCGCTCAACCTGCTGCTGCTGCCTGCGCTCTATGCCCGCTATGGCGAGGAACGCGCCGTGCCGCCTGCTGCCGCACACAAGGAGGCGCTGGCATGATCCGCCGCCTGGCCCCCGCCGCAGCCCTACTCGCATCCGCCTGCATGAGCGTGCCCAAGCCGCCGCCCACCGTGGCGCCGGACAGCGCCACCGGGGCCTTCGCGTCGCTTCCGGTGGCCTCGATCGCGCCGGTGCCCGACGACTGGTGGCGGCTCTATGACGATCCCGTGCTCGACGGACTGGTGCGCTCGGCATTGGCTGCTAACGCCGATCTGCGCGTCGCCTATGCCAATCTCGACGGCGCACGCGCGGCCTTGCGACAGGCACGGGCGGCGCGGCTGCCGCAGACGACGATCGAGAGCGCGCTTGGAGTCGACAACCCCGCCGGACAGCCGAGCGCGTCGGGTAATGTCCCGACGACAGACTACGATATCGCCGCGACCGCGAGCTGGGATCTCGACCTGTTCGGCCGGCTTCGCTCGGCCGCGACTGCGGCGGGGGCGGACGCGGAGGCCCAGGCGGCCGTCGTCGACGGCTTGCGCGTCGCGGTCGTCGCCGACACCGTGCTGGCCTATGTCGACCTGTGCGGATCGAGCCGCGCCATCGCCACCGCGCGCGAGGTCGCTGCGGCGCAGGATCGGTCGGTCGGGCTGGTCCGTGAACAGCTTCGCGCGGGCGAGGTGTCGCCGCTGGAGGTGTCGCAGGTCGCGACGATCGCCGCCGCCACCCGCGCCGCCATCGCGCCATTCGAGGCACAGCGCGCTAATGCGCTGTATCGACTTGCGACGCTGCAGGGTCGCCCCCCCGCCGAGGCGCGCGCCTGGCGCTTCGCCTGCACCGCTGCGCCTCGCCTGCGCGGGGCGGCACCGGTCGGCGACGGGACCGCGTTGCTGTTGCGCCGCCCCGACGTGCGCGAGGCGGAGCGCCGCCTTGCCGCCGCGGCCGCACGGATCGGCGTGGCACGCGCGGACCTCTATCCGCGGGTCAATCTGGGCGCGGCTGTCGGGTTGCTGTCCGGCGGGATCAGCGCGGCGGTGACGCCGCTCGTCAGCTGGGCCTTTCCCAACCAGGCACCGGCACGCGCAAGGCTGGAACAGGCCCGCGCTACCGAGCGCGCGGCGCTGGCCGGATGGGACGTGGCGGCGCTGCGCGCGCTGCGCGAGGTCGAGACGGCGCTGGCGACCTACGACGCCGAGACCCGGCGCAACCGCGATCTGGCGACCGCCTCGCGCGAGGCGCAGGCCTATGCGCGGCGCGCGGTTGCCCGGGTCCGCCTCGGCGACGCACCCGGTCTGCTCCAGGTCGACGCGCAGCGAGCAACCGCATCGGCGACGTTGCAACAGGTCCAGTCCGATCTGGCGGTGTCTCAAACCGAGGTCGCTCTCTTCCGCGCTTTGGGCGGCGGTTGGCGAACTGACGCTGCTACGCGATAGTCGCGCGATGCGGATATTGATCGTCGAGGATGATAGCGACACCCGCGCCTTCGTCGCGCAGGGGCTGGGGCAGGCCGGACATCAGATCGCGGTCAGCGAGGATGGTCGCGACGGACTGTTCCAGGCGACCGGTGGGGGCTTCGATGCGATCGTGGTCGACCGGATGCTGCCCGGCCTCGACGGCCTGGCGCTGGTGAAGGCGTTGCGCGCGGCTGGCGACGCGACTCCGGTCCTGATGCTGACCGCGGTGGGCGGTATCGCCGATCGCGTCGAGGGGCTGGAGGGCGGTGCCGACGACTATCTGGTCAAGCCCTTCGCCTTCTCCGAACTCGCCGCTCGCCTCAATGCGCTGGCGCGTCGGCCGGCACCGCGCGGCGACTACACGCATCTGCTCCGGGTCGGCGATATCGTCCTCGACCTGCATCGTCGCGCCGTCGAGCGCGACGGCCGGCGCGTCACCCTGCAACCGCGCGAGTTCGCGCTGCTCGCCGAGCTGATGCGCAACCCGCGCCGGGTGATGACGCGCACCATGCTGCTGGAGCGGGTGTGGGATTTCGATTTCGACCCGAAGACCAACATCGTCGAGACGCATCTGAGTCGACTGCGCTCCAAGCTCAACGCCGGCTTCGACGCTGATGCAATCGAAACGGTGCGCGGTGCCGGCTACATGATCCGGGGCGAATAGATGCTCGCCCGCCTGTGGCGCTCGACTTTCGGCATCGTCGTGCTGGTCGCGCTGGCGTTCAGCGTCGCGACGCTGGCGATCGGTGCTGTCGCCTATGAGGTGACGCACGAGGCGTTGGAGGAGCAACTCGACCACCGCGTCGCGGTCGAGACGCATGCGCTGATTGCCGAGGCGCGCGAAGGCGGCTTGGCGGGGGTGGCGGACGCAGTCCGCCTGCGCAAGGATGCCCGCAACGAGGCGAGCCTCGATTATCTGCTCGTCGACCGCGCCGGGCGGACGATCGCCGCGACGATCACGCCGCTGACGCCGGTCGAGCCGGGCTATCAGGAGCATTTGGGTTTCCGGCGCGGCGCTGATGCCGGCGTCGGTCAGGCGCTCGCCACGCCGCTGCCCGGCGGGATGCTGGTCGTCGTCGCCGACCGGCGCGATCTCGCGGCGATCGACCGGACGCTGGCGTCGCTGTTCGCGACCGCGCTGGCGACGATGCTGGCGCTGGGGATCGGCGCGGCCGTGCTGGTCGGATGGCTCACTCGGCGTCGCCTGTCACGCATCGATACCACTGCGCAGGCGATCATCGCCGGCGACCTGACGCAGCGGGTGCCACGCGACGGGTCGGACAGCGAGTTTGACCGCCTCGCCGCCACCCTCAACCGGATGCTCGATCGCATCGCCGCGCTGATGGATAATCTGCGGCAGGTATCGACCGACGTCGCCCACGACCTGCGCACGCCTTTGACCCGCCTGTGCAACCAGCTCGACCGCGCCGCGGCCGGGGACGCGGGCGCGATCGAGGCGGCACGGCGGCAAGCCGACGATCTGCTGGAGATATTCGCCGCGCTGCTGCGCATTGCCGAAGTCGAAGGGCTGGCTGAACGTCGGGCGTTAGGGTCGATCGACCTGTCGGCGCTGCTGGAGGACATGGCCGAAACTTATCGCCCCGACTTTGAGGCCAGCGGCCACCTGTTATCGGCGGATATACCGGCCTGCTTGCGTGTCGAGGGCGACCGCCGTCTGCTGGCTCAGGCGCTGTCGAACCTGTTGGAGAACGTGTTGCGCCACACGCCGCCCGGCACCACAGCGACACTGGCTGCAACGGCTACGCAGGATGCGATCGAGGTGGCGCTGGAGGATGACGGCCCAGGCGTTCACCCCGCTGATGCCAAACGCCTGTTTCAGCGTTTCGCGCGCGCCGAGGCGTCACGTACCACTGACGGGCATGGGCTGGGCCTTGCCCTCGTTCGCGCCATCGCCGTTGGTCATGGCGGCAATGCAATTCTGTCCCGATCCGAGCGGGCATTCGGTGTCACCATACGGCTTCCGAGATAGATGGATACGCGCTGGCGTTTGGCGTCAGGGTTCTTGAAATCTGAGTGGACGACGGCTTCTGAGAAGCCGCAGGCTTTCCCATTCGACCATCTCAATCGGGACGGTGAGCGGCGTAAGCCAACGTTAGCTATGAGCGCTGCCTCACCCGAAAGCGGCCGGTCCGCAAACCTGCCAATCTCAGACGTTCGAGGTGCGTCCGGCCGGCGCCACTGGTAAATGGCTGAGAGCGGGAGGGTAGCGGACGGTCCGCTTCTGGTGAATCGGCCCACGAGAGTGCAGATGCAGCGGACGGGTAGCCGCGCCGGCGTTCCTGAGTGCCGCTGCGACGGCGCTCGTCACGCAGAGTTGCGGATCAACCGGGCAAGCGGTACGCGCCTCTTGTCCGACCGGAGGCACCTCCAGTCGGACACCGATCGCGCTGGTGCCCCGAGAGGGGCTTAAAAGGGAACACGGTAAGGGAGGACACCCTCCCCCAGACCGAGGCTGTCCCTGCAACTGTAAGCGGCGAGCGAGACGTACATCGCATTTCCCGTTGGGAGATGCAGCCACTGGATCAACGCCGCAGCGGCCACGATCCGGGAAGGCCGTATGTCGAGCGACGACCCGTGAGCCAGGAGACCTGCCAGCGTCCGGTCGCTCTTGCTTTGGCCCAGGGGATGGCCGGGGCACGGTTCTTCCGTCTGAGCGACGAACGAGCGACGGGGGTCGCATTGGTTCGTGTCGCGGATGCTTGCGTCCGTCTGTCGACGCACGCCGACCGTTTACAGCGGACACCCCCGTCGAGGTCGCTTGGCGTGAGGGGACGAACATGAAGGATACGAGACTACGTGCCGGCTGGCTTGGATGCGCTGTGCTGATTGCAGCGTCCAGTGGGACACCAGCAAGCGCACAAACCGAGGGTACAGGCGCCGCCTCGACGAAGGAGCCAGCTGACGATATCGTTGTATTTGGCCGGGGCGAAGCGAAGATCGGTGTCGCCCACGCGGCGAGCGAGGGCACCGTTGCGGGCGCGGACTTGCTGGTTCGGCCTCTGCTCCGCGTAGCGGAGCTGCTGGAGGCGGTCCCGGGCATGGTCGCCGCTCAGCATTCCGGGAGCGGCAAGGCCAATCAATATTTCCTACGCGGCTTCAACCTCGATCACGGGTCCGATTTCACGACCTACATCGATGGCGTGCAGATGAACCTGCGCACGCACGGTCACGGACAGGGCTATCTCGACCTCAATGGCCTCATTCCCGAGATCGTCGCGCGTGAGGATTTCCGCAAAGGACCATACCGCGCCGATGGTGGCGACTTCGCCTTGGCAGGCGCCGCCTACATGACCACGATTGACGGCTATGCACGGCCCTGGATGTCGATCGAAGGTGGCTCCTATGGCTATGGCCGGATAGCGGCAGGTGGTAGCATCAAGGATATTGGCTCCGGCGAGCTGACGCTGGTGGCACAGGCCAAGATCTATGATGGGCCTTGGCAGGAGCCCGAGCATCTGCGCCACGCATCAGGCTTTGCGAAGTACATCGCGCCTGCCGGCGCCGGTCAGATCGAGGCGTCCTTCAACTCCTACCGTGCGACCTGGCGCCCAACCGAGCAGATCACCGAGAGGATCATCGGGACTGCCTCTTGCAAGGACGTCTTCTGTTCTCCCGATCCGACCGCTCGCGGCGAGACGACGCGGCTCGTCGGCAACATCGCGGTGCGGCAGCCCGATTGGCACGCCAACGTCTATGGCCAGTTCTACGACTGGTCGATGTATTCCAATCCGACCTATACCGATGCCGACGGCACCAGCGCACAGATTCGCCAGTTCGACAAACGCTGGATCATCGGCGCGCGGGGCGAGAAGCGCTGGACGCTTGCGCCGGCCGTCGCCGTGTCGGTCGGGACGGAGGAACGCTACGACCATGTCGGGAGCGTCGGAGTTTATCGTACCAGCGCCCGCGCCTTCCTGTCGTCGCTTGGCCGCTACCATGTCGAGGAGGCGTCTGCCGCGCTATATGGCGATGTGACGGTGACACCGATCACAGGCCTCCGGCTCATCGGTGGGGTTCGCGGGGACTATTACCATTTCGTCGTTCGCGCGCGGGATGAGGCGGCGGTTCTTGCAGGCCAAGGCAGCGGCGATGATGCCATCTTCTCGCCCAAGGCATCGATCGCATACTCTCCGACCGATCAGCTCGAGTTCTACGGTAACTGGGGCCGTGGCTTCCACTCCAATGACGTGCGCGGGGCGGTCAACGTCGAGACGCCGGTGCCAGTGTTGGTGCGCGGAGACGGTCGCGAGATTGGCGCTCGCTGGCAGCTGCCCGGCTTCTCGCTCACCGCGACCTATTGGTGGCTCGATGTCGACAGCGAGTTGCGCTTCGTCGGCGACTCAAACGCAGTCGAACCGACAGGCGCCAGCAAGCGACGGGGCTATGAGCTGGTAGCGTTCTGGCGTCCCACGTCGTGGGTCGCGATCGACGGCAACTATACCGAGAGCAGGTCGCGCTACGATAGTGGCGACCGCATCCCGAACGCTTTTGAAAATGCTGCATCTGCCGGTATCGCGTTGGTCCTAAACCCATGGGAGGCGAGCGTCCGCGTCCGTCATCTCGGCCCCTATCCGCTAATCGAGGACAACAGTGTCCGCGATCGAGGCAGCACGGTCGTCAACCTCCGGGCGGCACGGAAGATCGGACGCTACGAGTTGTACGGCGAGGTGCTGAACATCCTCGACAGCCGCGATAAGGACATCGCGTACTACTACGAGGCCTACATACCTGCCTTCGACTCGGCGGGACCGACAGATGGACGGCTAAGCCGTGTCGTCGAGCCACGAACGCTGCGCTTGGGTGCCAGGGTCAACTTCTGAACTCTAGCCGGTCGCCAGCTTGGGGTAGGCCCTAAGCTGGCGATCGCGGCACTTCAGGCAACGATTTCCCGGCGAACGATCTCTGCCCCCGCGCCCAGCGCCTTCAGTTTTCCGGTAGCGACCTCACGGCTCAAAGGGGCCATGCCGCAGTTGGTAGCCGGGTAGAGTTTGTCGGAATCTACGAACCGCAGCGCATTGCGCAGCGTGTCAGCGACCTGCTCCGGCGTCTCGATCGTGTCCGTCGCGACGTCGATCGCGCCAACCATCACCTTCTTACCACGGATCAGCTCGATCAAATCCATCGGCACGCGCGAGTTGTGGCATTCGAGCGAGATGATATCGATCTTCGACTTTTGAAGATTGGGGAAGGTTTCCTCATATTGGCGCCATTCGGAGCCGAGCGTCTTCTTCCAGTCGGTATTGGCCTTGATGCCATAGCCATAGCAAATGTGGACGGCGGTCTCGGCCTTCAGGCCCTCGGCCGCGCGCTCCAGCGTGGCGATGCCCCAGTCGTTGGCCTCGTCGAAAAAGACGTTGAACGCAGGCTCGTCGAACTGGATGATGTCGACCCCGGCCGCCTCCAGCTCGCGTGCTTCCTCGTTGAGAATGCGGGCGAACTCCCACGCCAGCTTCTCGCGGCTGCGGTAATGCGCGTCGTACAGGGTGTCGATCATGGTCATCGGCCCGGGCAGCGTCCACTTGATCGGCTGATCGGTCTGGGCGCGCAGAAACCGGGCGTCGTCGACGAACACCGACGTCGGCCGCGAGACTGCGCCGACGACCGTCGGCACGCTGGCGTCATAGCGGTTGCGGATGCGCACCATCTCGCGCTTCTCGAAATCGACGCCGTCAAGATGCTCGATGAACGTCGTGACGAAGTGCTGGCGCGTCTGCTCGCCATCGCCGAGAATGTCGATCCCCGCCCGCCGCTGGTCGTCGACCGCCAGGCGCAGCGCGTCCTGCTTGCCCGCGACCAGCTCCTCGCCCTCCAGCTTCCACGGCGACCACAGGGTTTCGGGCTGAGCGAGCCACGAGGGCTTGGGCAGGCTGCCCGCAGTCGTCGTCGGCAACAATGTCGTCATGATGCAATACCTGTCGTGTGGGTGGTGTTCAGAGGCCGCAGGTCGCGGACCAGCGTTGAAGCGCCGGCCAGTGCGGTTTGATGAAATGCTCTTCGGCGAATTTGCCCTGCAGGGCGGCGAGGCGGCTGCGCTCCTCGCGATCGTAGACGATGCGGGTCAGCGAATAGTCCTGATACCTCAGGCTCGGCTGATAATGCTCCGCCGCGACCGAGTTCGCGTTGTAGATCTCCGGACGGTAGATCTTCTGGAACGTCTCCATCGTCGCGATAGTGCTTGCGAGCTCAAGGTTGGTATAGTCACTGACTAAGTCGCCGGTGTGATAAAAGGCGAACGGCGCGACACTGTGCGGCGGCATGAAATAGCGCACCTTCATGCCCATCTTCGCAAAATACTGATCGGTGGGTGAGAGTTTGTCGTCGCGATATTCGACGCCGAGGATCGGATGCACGTTGGCGGTCCGGTGATACACCTCCTTGCTCGATACGCTGAGGCAGATGACCGGGAGCTTGCGGAAATGGTCGCGGTAGGCGCTCGATCCGAGGAAAAGCTTGAACAGGTTGCCGTGCAGATCGCCGAAGCCTTCCGGCGCGCCGCCACCTCCGGCATTCAGGTGATCGGGCAGGACGACGCTGAAGTCGTAATCGCGAACATAGGACGAGAAGTTATTGCCGATCATCCCGTCGCTACGCTCGCCGCTGATCCGGTCGGTCACCGTGGTGTGCAGGATCTCGATCAGTGGAAACGCTTCGTCGTCTGCGCTGTCCCCCAGCGTGAGCGCGGCCGAGACGATCTTCAGCTCCAGCGTGTAACGATCACCCATGGGATTGTCCCAGTGCATCAGCGCGTTGAAGCGATGGTCGATCATCACCAGCGTGTTGCGTAGATTCTCCTGGCGGCGGTCCCCGCGCGCGAGGTTGGCGAAGTTGGTGGTGATGCGCGTGTTGTCGGCCGGACGGTAATCCTCGTCGAACGGGATAGTGCTGATTGAGAATGTGAACCCGCTATTCGTCATGACTCACCCAGGCTTGCGGGCGGGAGGTCAGGCGAAAGCGCGCAAGGCGTGAACAGGCCCGGATGGCGGCAAGCCACGGACCGTCGCATCAAGCGCGATCCACCGGAGGAACCCCCGTCCGAGGAACGTTATCGCGTCGAAGGCAGGTCTCCTGGCTCACGGGTCAACGCGGCGGCTCCGGCCTTCCCAGGCTCCTTGCGGGAACCCAGTGACACGAAATGGAGCCGCCACTCGCCGCTCACAGTTGCGGGGGCAGCGCCGGACTCTGCCCTGACGGACACCACCAGCTTCCCGTCTTAGCCCCATCGCCATGCCTGGAATGGGGAACCTCGACAGTGCCTTTCCACACGATCGAGCGCCGTTTGTCAATGCTGATATAAAGACATCTTTATATCTTGATGCGCGACCTGCTGCCCGCGTGGCAGCGGCAGGTGCGGCAACGGCAGCGATACCGTTCTCAGTTGGCGAGCGCCCGGCCTTGACGCGACGGACCGTTCTCTGCGACCGGGGTGAGGTCAAGGTTCCTTCGCCGCATGGCCGAAGGCTAAGACGGGAAATCGGTTCAATGCCGATGCTGCCCCCGCAACTGTAAGCGGCGAGTTGAGGTCCCCTCGTGTGCCACTGGTGTTTCGACGCTGGGAAGGCCGGGATTGCAATGACGACCCGCGAGCCAGGAGACCTGCCTTCGACGCCATAACGACCACCGGCGGGGTGCCCGGTCTGGCCGCTGCGTCGCTGCGGGAGGAGTTCAGTCGCTCCTGTTGGCCGCTGGCGTCTGGAGGCCCTCGCGACAGATTGAGGACCATGATGTCACAGGAACAAAGCAGCGCCCCCATCCAGCTGATCGACATGGTTTTTCCCGGCGATGCCAATCACCACGGCACGCTGTTTGGCGGGGTGGCCTTGGCGCACATGGACAAGGTCGCCTTTTTGGCGGCCTCGCGCCATGGACGCGCAGCCTTTGTCACTGCCTCTTCGGAAAAGATCGATTTCGCGGCACCTGCGCGGATCGGCGACATGGTGGAGGTCACGGGCCGGGTCATGCGGGTGGGGCGAAGGTCGCTGGACGTCGAGGTCGAACTGATCGCAGAGGCGCCGGTATCAGGTGAACGACGGCTGTGTACGCGCGGCCGTTTCACGCTCGTTGCCGTCGAAGCCGACAATCTCTTGCCCCCGATGGTGGAGACGGTCCTGCGGGACGCAGCGCCGCCCTTGCGAATGGTCGACATGATCTTCCCGAACCAGACTAACCATTACGGTACGCTCTATGGTGGCGATGCACTTCGTATGATGGGCAAGGCGGCTTTCATCGCCTCTACCCGACATGCCCGGTCAGTCATGGTCATGGCGGCCTCGGACCGGATCGACTTCCGCTCGCCTATCAAAGAGGGTGAAATGGTGGAGCTGACCGCCGAGGTGCGTATGACCGGGCGCAGTTCGGTGCGCATCGCCGTGGATCTTTCTGCCGAAGATCTGATAACCGGCGGGAGGCGGCATGCCGCCACTGCACTGTTCACAATGGTCTCAGTCGACGAAAGTGGTCGTTCCAAGCCGATTGCCGACGCAAAGTGGTATGGTTGATGCAGTTCTGCTCGCGTTCCTTCGGTGCCCACGAGGATGGTCTCAACGCAGCGGTCGAGCAAAACGGCCGCCTGCGGAACCTGCTTACCCGGCCCCTCGATTGCGCTTTCCTCTAGGTCCCAAGCTTTGCCGAGGATCGGAAGGCACAGCGCGTAACGAACAACCGATCTCGAGAAGCCGAGCTGTTCGACCGATCGTCTTGAATCCTGCCTTTGCCGCCATCCGCACGCGTGACCGAGCCCGCTGCTGTCGCAGCGGGTCCATGGGCGCAAGAGCCGAGAGGTCAGCGCATCAGCGGGGGCAGCGCTGCGCTGCTTGGGAGGCTACACGCTGCCCCCGCTGCCACGAGGCGGTGTCATTTCTATCTAGCGGAGAATGTGTCTTTTCTAACTGGCGGCAACACTGCGTGTAAGCGGGTGTAGACGCAACGTACAAATGGCACACTCCCGCTATTTAGAAAAGGCACAGCCGTTCTGCAGCGGGCCTCCGGTGCCATAACCATCCTCGAACATCGAGGATGTGTGAGCGATGACGGTGCTGACGATGAGTGCTGCCGAAGTGAGCCGGTTCGATACGCTGATGCGGCTCGACCGCGGTGAGATCCGGCCGGTCGATGCCATGGCGCTGCTGGGGCTGCAGCGCAGCCAGCTGTACCGCCTGCTCAAGCGCCTTCGACGAGATGGCGCGGCCGGCCTCGTGTCCCGCAAGCGCGGGCGGCCGAGCAACAGGCGGTTCAGCGAGGCTTTTCGCGACCAGGTCGTCGGCATCGTGCGCGAGCGCTACGCCGACTTCGGTCCGACGCTGGCGTGCGAGTACCTGGCTGAGCAGCATGGGATCACGCTTTCGCGCGAGACGCTGCGGCAGATGCTGATGGCAGCCGGCGTGTGGAAGGCCAAGGTCGCGAAACGCGCCCGCCTCCACCAGTCGCGCTACCGGCGCGAGTGTCGCGGCGAGCTGGTGCAGGTCGACGGGTCGGAGCATGACTGGTTCGAAGGCCGCGGTCCGCGCTGCACGCTGCTGGTCTACATCGACGACGCCACCAGCGAGCTGATGCACTTGGAGATGGCTGAAAGCGAGAGCGCCTTCTCCTACATGCGCGCGACCCGCAGCTACCTCGAGCGCCACGGCAAGCCGGTGGCCTTCTATTCGGACAAGCACAGCGTCTTTCGGAACAACAATGCGACCGCCGACAGCGACGGCATGACGCATCTCGGCCGGGCGCTGGACAAGCTCGGGGTCGAGATCATCTGCGCCAACTCGCCGCAGGCCAAGGGCCGCGTCGAGCGCGCCAATGGCACGTTGCAGGACCGGCTGGTCAAGGCGATGAGGCTGGCCGGCATCTCGTCCATCGACGAAGCTAACACCTTCCTCCCCTCCTATGTCGCCCGGCACAATGCCCACTTCGCCTGCGCGCCAGCGGATCCGCGCGACGTGCACCGCCCGCTCGCCGCGCATGAGAACGTCGAGGCCGAGATGGTGTGGCGTGAGGAGCGGACCGTCACCGCTTCACTGGCGCTGCACTATAACAAGGCGATGTTCAATCTCGAGCCGACGCCCCTCACCCGCTCGCTGGCACGCAAGCGCGTTCACGTGTGCGAGTACCCAGACGGCCGCATCGAGATCCGCCACGGCGAGCGCGTGCTACCCTACCGTGTGTTCGACAAGATGCGCCGGGTGAACCAGGCCGCTATTGTCGATAACAAGCACCTGGGCGCCGCCCTTGCCATGGCTCAGGCTATCCAGGCAGCCGCGCCGCATCATCCCAAGCGCAACAACAATGAGCCGGCGCGCAGCTCCCGGTCCGTCGGGGTGTTCGCACCCCCTGCCTCCTCCCCGGGCAAGAGCGACCGGCGCCGGCTGTGCACGCCGAAGCTGAAGCGCGGCCCTCGCCTCTCCAACGAGGAACTGGTGGCACGCGGCCTTGGGGAGTATGTCCGGTAGCGCCCACTTGCGGTGACCCAAGCATGGATGTCAGCTTAGGATAATGAGGGAACCAGCATCACCGCGCCTTTGGGGTGCGCTCAGTGGCGTGGTAGGATTGCTCGTGTTTGCAGCCTTCGTTGCAGCAGGATCGCCGCAGCGAGGAGTTGTGGGAGCGTTTTCGGCTTTCGCCTTGATAATGGCCGTGCATATTCGGTGGGATAGGCGGACCTCCCCTAATTTCTGGATGATGGTAGGGCTTATGGCAACGGCTCATGCGATCGTGCTTATTCTCGTCGAAGGGCCTTACCAGCGGGTGCCGGGTATGGCGTTCCTCCCCTTCGCCTTCTTGGACATCTTTGTGATGGTTTGGCTTCTGGGACGGTTGAAGCGCGTCGGCTGATGTCCGCTTTCCTGCCAATTCCCGCCATCCAGCGTGCTGGACAGTCATCCCAAGCTCCAGACGTTCGTTCAGCTAGCGAGCTCGTGTTCGGGTCGACTTCTCCACCCGCCGAAGCGGGCGTAGAGGGTCGGCAGGACGAAAAGGGTCAGTAGCGTCGCCGAGATGAGCCCACCGATGACGACCGTTGCCAACGGCTTTTGCACCTCGGCGCCTGCACCGTGGCCGAGCGCCATCGGCACGAAGCCGAGGCTGGCGACAAGCGCCGTCATCGCCACGGGCCGAAGGCGTGCAAGCGCGCCGTTGTGGGCGGCCTGCCCCCTGTCCATGCCGCGGGCCATAAGGTCGTGGATCGACGACACCATCACGAGCCCGTTGAGGACCGCGATGCCTGACAGCGCGATGAAGCCGACCGCGGCCGACACCGAGAACGGCATGCCGCGCAGCGTCAGCGCCAGCACGCCCCCGACGAGCGCCAGCGGCACGCCGGTAAAGACGATCACGGCGTCCCGCACCGAGCCGAGCGCCCCGTAGAGCAGCAGCATTATGACCGCGAAGCAGACGGGCACGACGAGCAGCAGCCGGTCGCGGGCGGAGGTCAGGTTCTCGAACCGGCCGCCCCATTCGACGTAGGTGCCGGGCGGCATCCTCACCTGCGCCTCGATCGCTGCCTGCGCGTCGGCCACCACGCCGGCGACGTCGCGGTCGCGCACGTTCGCCTGCACGACGACCCGCCGCTTGCCGTTCTCGCGGCTGATCTGGTTCGGCCCGTCGACGACCGCGATGTCGGCCACGGTCGACAGCGGCACGAAGCCGCCGGCGGAAGTCGGCACCGGCACCTGCGCCACCTCGGTGAGATCCGACCGCGACGCGTCCGACAGTCGGATGACCACCGGAAAGCGGCGGTCCCCCTCGAAGATCACGCCCGCCTCGCGGCCGCCGATCGCGGCTGCGACGGTGTCCTGGACGTCGCCGGCGGTGACGCCGATCCGCGACATCGCCATGCGGTTCGGGCGGATGTCGAGCATCGGCAGCCCCTCGATCTGCTCGACCCGCACGTCGACGGCGCCCCTCGTCCTGCGCAGGATGTCGGCGATGCGGCCGGCCGCGTCGTTCATGCCGCCGAAGTCGTCGCCGAAGATCTTCACCGCGATGTCGCCGCGGACGCCGGCGATCAGCTCGTTGAAGCGCATCTGGATCGGCTGGGTTATCTCGTAGGCGTTGCCCGGCAGCGTCGAGAGCCTCTTCTCCATCCGCTCCACCAGCTCCTCCTTGGGCAGGCCCGGGTCGGGCCATTCGCTACGCGGCTTCAGGATGACGAAGGTGTCGGTGGCGTTCGGCGGCATCGGATCGGAGGCGATCTCCGACGTGCCGGTGCGGGAGAAGGCGAAGCGCACCTCCGGTTGGCGGCCGAGCATCTTCTCGACCTGGAACTGCATCGCCTGACTCTGATCGACCGAGGTGCCGGGGATGCGCACCGCCTGGACGAGGATGTTGCCTTCGTCGAGCTGGGGCAGGAATTCCTGCCCGAGTGTGGTGAACGCGACGCCTGCGAGGGCGAGCGCGCCCGCCGCCACGCCCAGCGTGACGCTCGGCCGCCCCATCGCCTTGCCGAGACCTGGCTCGTAGCGGCGACGCAGCCAGCCGACGATGCGGCCCTCCTTCTCGTCGACCGGCCGGCTGAGCAGACAGGCGGTGGCAGCCGGCACGAAGGTCATCGACAGGATGAAGGCGAAGACGAGCGCGATGATGACGGTCAGCGCCATCGGCTCGAACATCTTGCCCTCGACGCCGGTGAAGGTGAGCAGCGGCGCGTAGACGAGGATGATGATCGCTTGGCCGTAGACGGAGGGGCGGACCATCTCGCGCGCCGACGCCGCGACGAGGTCGAGGCGCTCCCGGAGCGGCAGCGGCTCGCTACGGCCGTGCTGGGCGTCGCCGAGCCGGCGCAGCGCGTTCTCGACGATGATGACGGCGCCGTCGACGATCAGGCCGAAGTCGAGCGCGCCGAGGCTCATCAGGTTCGCCGACACCCCGGCCCGCAGCATGCCGACGCTGGTCAGCAGCATGGTGATCGGGATTACCAGTGCAGCGATCAGCGCAGCGCGGAAGTTGCCGAGTAGGGCGAACAGCACGACGATGACGAGCAGCGCGCCTTCGGCGAGGTTGCGGGCGACCGTGGCGATGGTCGAGTTTACCAGCTCCGTGCGGTTGAGCACCGGCTTGACGACGACGTCGACGGGCAGCGCGCGGCCGATCTCCTTCAGCCGTTCGCCGACCCCGGAAGACACGGTGCGGCTGTTCTCGCCGATCCGCATGACGGCGGTCCCGACCACGACCTCGTGGCCGTTCTCGGACGCCGACCCCATGCGCAGCGCCTGCCCGGTGCGGACGGTGGCGATCTGGCTGAGCAGGATCGGCACGCTCTCGCGCGTGGCAACGACCGTGCGCGCGAGTTCGTCGGCGTTGCGCACGCGCCCGTCCGCCCGGACGGCAAGCCCTTCGCCGTTGCGGTTGACGACGCCGGCACCTGCACTCGTGTTGTTGCGCTCCAGCGCAGTGGCGAGGTCCTGCAGCGTGATCCTCATCGCCGCCATGCGCTGGATGTCGGGGACGACCAGATACTGCTTGGTGTAGCCGCCGAGGCTATCGACGCCGGCGAGGCCCGCGCTGCTCTTCAGCTGCGGCGTGACGATCCAGTCCTGCACGGTGCGCAGGTAGGTCGCCTTGTCGGCGGCCGTGACGAGGTGGTCGCCCTCGGGCGTGATGTAGCTCCCGTCCTTCTGGAGGCCGGGCTCGCCGTTCCGATGATTGACCTGGTCGAGCTCGCGGTATTCGACGGTCCACATGAAGATGTCGCCGAGCCCGGTGGCGATCGGTCCCATCTCAGGGTTCACGCCGTCGGGCAGGCTCTCCTCGGCCGGGCGCAGCCGCTCGGTGACCTGCTGACGCGCGAAGTAGATGTCCGTCCGCTCGTCGAAGACGGCGGTGACCTGGGCGAACCCGTTGCGGCTGAGCGAGCGGGTGTATTCGAGGCCGGGGATGCCGGCGAGCGCGGTCTCGACAGTGAAGGCGACCTGCTTCTCGATCTGGTCCGGCGAGAGGGCGGGCGCGACGACGTTGATCTGCACCTGGTTGTTGGTGATGTCGGGAACGGCGTCGATGGGCAGCCGCTGGATGGCGAACGTCCCGGCGAGCGCCGCGGCGAGCGTCAGCAGCAGGACGAGCCAGCGCTTCTCGACGGCGAAGGTGACGATGCGGGCGAGCATGGCCTAGTCCTCGTCGTTGGCCGCGCCCTTGCCGAGTTCGGCCTTGAGCGTGAAGCTGTTGGTGGAGGCGATCCGCTCCTCTCCGGTCAGGCCGGCGGTGACGGTGACCGAACCGCCGTTGGTGCGGCCGAGCGTCACCGGCGTCGCCTTGAAGCCCGATGGCGTCCGGACGAAGACATGCGGCCTGTCGCCGATCATCTGCACGGCGGCCGACGGCACCGCGACGCTGCGATCGCCGGTGGCCGGCAGCAGCACGGAGACGCCGACGTTCTCGCCGACGCGCCACGTGCCGCCCGAATTGTCGATGGTGGCGATGACCGGGACGAGGCGGGTGGTCTCGTCGAGGATCGGCGAGACGAAGGTCACGCGGCCCTCCTGACGTCGTCCCGCGGAGGTGACCTCGACCGGTGCGCCAGGCGCGACGCGGCCCGCATCCGCCGGCACCAGCGACATCGTCACCGACACTCTGGCGAGGTTCGCGATCCGGAAGATCTCGGCGTCGGCGGCGATCTGCTGGCCCAGGGTGGCCGAGCGGGCGATCACCTGGCCGGAGATCGGCGAGCGGACCGCAATGCGGTTGAGCGCACCGGCCCCGCCGCCGGTGGCCGAGAGCTGCTGACGGGCGAGACGCAGCGCGATGCTCGCCTCGGTCGCGGCCGTGCGGGCGGCGACGAGATCCTGCTCTGGCGACACCCGCTCGGCGAACAGGCGCTGTTCGCGACGCAGGTTCGACTGCGCGAGCGCCGAGCGCGCGCGCGCCGCTTCCACCTCGGCGTTGAGGCTTGCGGCTTCCCGGCTCTCGATGACGGCAAGCGTTTCGCCGCGGCGGACCGACTGGCCGAGATTGCGGGTGAGCGAGACGAGCCGGCCGCCGATGGCCGCCGACACCACCTGCACGCCCTGCGGATCCCCTTCGATCGTGGCGGGCAGCTCGATCGCGCCGGCGACGCCGCCGACGGTCGGGCGCGTCACCTCGATGCCGGCGTCGGCGATCTGCTGCGGGGTGAGCGTGGCGGTCATGGGATCGGCTGCGGGACGCTCCTTCACTTCGCCGGCCTCGGCGGTCTTCTCGACAGGTTCGGCGGATCGGTCGCAGCCGGATGCGGCGAGGACCAGCGCGGCCGGCATGGCGGCCTTCATGATGCGGTTCATCGTTGATCGTCCTTGGGAAGCGACGCCGCGGCGGTCAGGCGTTCCAGGCGGGCCTGCGCGTCGTGCTGGGCGGCCAGCGCGTCGATCGCGGCCGTGCGTGTCTCGAGCAGCGTCCGTTCTGCGTCGAGCAGGTCGAGCTGCCCGAACTTACCTTCCCGGTAGCCGATGCGGGCGATCCGGGCGGCCTCCATGGCGGCGGCGAGCGCGGGTCCGGCGGCGTTGCGCGCGGTAGTGGCGGCGTTCTCGGCCTCGACCTGCGCCATGGCCACGTCCTGCTCCACGTCGAGCAGAGCGATCCGTCGCTGTGCGTCGGACTGCTCGCGCTGCGCCTCGGCGACGGCGATGCTGGCTCGACCGTTGTTGAAGACGTTCAGCGGTATCGAGATGCTGAACACCGCGGCGACGTCGTTGGTCTGCTCCAGCCGGCGGGCGCTGGCGCTGACGGTCAGGTCAGGCACGCGCTGGCTGCGGGCCAGGCGCACCTGCGCGGTGGCCGTGTCGAGGTCGGCGCGCGCCGTGGCGACCGCGAGGCTTCCCGACGCTGAACGACGCGACGCGCCGGGCGGGGGCAAGGCGTCGAACCAGTCGTGATCGAGCTGCCCCACCGGCATGCCGACCAGACGGGCGAGGTTGCCGGAAGCGGCCTCCGCCGAGCGCCGTGCTCGTTCGAGCGCACCTTCCGCGGCGATCCGCGCGAAGTCGGCGCGCTGCTCCTCCAGCGGAGACGCGCGCCCGGCCTGCACGCGCACGCGGGCGGCCCGGAGCACTTCGCCCGCGACGCCCACCTGACCTTCCGCGATCGCCACCCTGCGCTGGGCGGCGGCTGCGGCGTTGTAGGTCTGCGTGACCCTCAGCCGCAGGTCGGCGCGCGCGATCTCGGCCTGGAGGGCGGCACGCCCGATCTGCGCCTCGGCGACCGCGATGCGGGCGCCGCGCTTGCCGCCGAGTTCCAGCGGCAGGGCGAGGCCGACCGTCGTCTCCGACGAGCGCAGCCCCTGGTAGATGCCGGTGCCGGCGACGTTCTCGGCCTCGCCGATGATGGACGGGTTGGGCCGGAGGCCGGCCACGCGATGCTGCGCTTCGGCTCCACGGATCCCCGCCGCGGCCGCATCCTGGAAGGGCGACGAGGCGCCCGCACGGTCGAGTGCCTCCGCAAGCGTGAGCGCCGGCGCCGCTGACGCCGGCGGGCTGGTCTGGGCCTGCAGCGACGATGCGCAGACGCCTGCGGCCAGGACGGCCGCGATGATGCGGTACATGTGACGCTCCTGACGGTGGTGTTCCGGGCGCGCTCGCGCGCCCTTGGACACTCGTCAGGCTTGTGGGGGTCGGAGATCCGCTTCGGTGTCCCGCCCGCTCAGTACGCGGGCGGGTACCGGCAGCGGCATCGCCGCCGCGACGGTGATCGGGCACGCTGCGGCACGGACGGCGGGCGTGCTCGCGTGATGCTCATGGCAGCTCGCATGATGGTGGGGATAGCCCTTGTCGGCGTCGGCGGGCACTTCGTCACCATCGCCCGGCGCGTGGGCAGCCATCTCGGCCCTGCTCGTCTCGACGCCGCCGGCTTCTGCGGCATGCGCCATGCCGGCCCAAGTCGTCAGGACCAGCATCAGGCACGCCAGGAAGGGCACGAGCTTGCGCATACAGCTCCTTAGCACTGAGCAGGCGCAACGTAACCCTACTTGCTCAATCTCCAGGATACCGGTCAGAGACCCAGAGCCGGACGCTCGTGTTGGTGATCCAGGAGCCTGAGAGCAGCCAGGCGGTAAGCCATGAGGCTTAACCCAGCCCTGAGCAGGGGCTTTGCTTGTAGCAGGCAAGCCGCGTGGCGTATGCCGCTGCGACTGGTGGGGATAGAAGCATGGCGAACGGCAGTAGCAGCCGCGGAAGCTCGGTTGTCGGGGAGCGCTGGCCGCTCTTCTGGGCAGGTTGCGCGGCGATCAGTGCTGGAGTCGCCCTTCACTTACCTATGCTGGCCATGGCGCATACGATGGGCAATCACCTGTCGGGAATGCCCATGGACGGTTGGATGTACCTTGGCATGGCGCTGATCGGCATCGGCGTGCCAGCTGCGATCTTTGGTGCGCTTCCGAAGAATTGGCCTGACCACCAAGCAGGCGCTGGCGGTGCCTTCGAAGCACCCGACGACACCCCTATGACGCGCTCGCACGCCACCGTGCTGCTGGTGCTTACCCTCGGTCTGATCATCGACACGATGAAGCCAGCAACGCTCGGCTTCGTGCTCCCTGGCATGCGTGGCGAGTATGGCCTTGCGAAATCGACCGTGGCGCTGCTGCCGTTCGTTGCTTTAACCGGAACCACAGTTGGCTCGTTCCTCTGGGGATGGCTTGCGGACATCTACGGTCGGCGAGTCTCGATCCTGCTGTCGACGATCCTGTTCGTCTCGACCTCCATCTGTGGAGCCATGCCTTCGTACAGCTGGAACCTGATCATGTGCTTCCTGATGGGGTGCTCGGCAGGAGGCATGCTGCCCGTCGTTTACACGCTGCTCGCTGAGATCATGCCGCCGCGGCACCGGAGCTGGGTTCTCGTGCTTGTTGGCGGCACGGGGCTGGTCGGAGGCTACCTCGCGGCCAGCGGTGCCGCGCATCTGTTCGAGCCTCTCTTCGGCTGGCGCAGCTTGTGGCTGCAGGGCTTCCCGACAGGCCTGCTACTGCTCGCAATGGCACGATGGATCCCCGAGTCACCGCGCTTTCTGATGGAACGAGGCATGAACGCAGAGCTGGCCGAGATGGCCCGCAAGTTCGGCATCGTCAGGCGTCCGGTTCAATCTCCCCCAGCAGATACCGGTTGTGCAGCGGCTCACCACCGTGAATTGACCATCGCCTTGGTTATCACCGCGCTGTCCTGGAGCTTCGTCAACTTCGGGCTCCTGCTGTGCTACCGTCCGATCTCCAGGATCGCGGTTTCAGTGCCGAGATCGCGAGCGGTATAATCGCTAGCTCTGCGCTCGTTGCTCTGCCCACGATCATGATCGCAGCTTTCCTCTACAGCCGGTGGAGCAGCAAGCGCACTCTGATCGGCACTGTGCTCCTCACTCTAGCCGGGCTTGCTGGAGCTCTACTGCCGGCCCCTACGCTGGTTTGGCCACCGCTGCTCATAGCTGTGATCGCGTTGCTGGTGGTTGGGACAAACGGATTGATCGCCGTGCTCTTGCCTTATGCAGCAGAAAACTATGCCTTGCGCGTCCGTGGACGCGCCACCGGACTTATTGCGGGCAGCAGTAAGTTCGGCGGGGTTGCCGTTCAGCTTGGGGCCTTTGCTGGGCTAATCCCTACTATGGGAGGCGCCGCAGTCGCGCTGATCATACCGATGACGCTCTCAGCGGTACTGATCGGACGCGCAGGCAGAGAGACGCGGGGCCGCAGCTTACGCGAACTAGAAGTGGCGGCTTAGCTGCCGGCCCGACAAAGGCCTCGCGGAGCGTCGCATATCGACGCTTTCCTCTTTGAAAGCGGACCGTCTGCAATCCTGCCAACCTCGGCCATTCACCCGCAGCACCGGCCGAACGCACCTCAAGCGTCTGAGATTGGCAGGAAAGCAGACGTTGACTAAGCCATGCACAAGGCTCTTCACTAGGGAGCAGAATGGGTATCGATGAAGCTCAGCAGGACTTCCGCCGCGCCTACGTCGGTGGGGGGCCAGGTGTTCTGGTTTCGGGGCTGGTGTGGCTGGCAGCAGCGATCACAGCGCAGAGCCAAGGGGTGGGCCGCGGTTTTGCGGTGCTCTTCATCGGCAGGATGATCATTCATCCGGTCAGCACGTCCCTGTGCCGCACCATGTTCGGTCGCTCGAGGGAAGTCACCGGGAACCCGCTGGCAGGCGCGGCGCTGGAAAGCACGATTGCCATGATCGGCGGTCTGGTGACCCCCTGGCTATTAATTCCACTGCGCCCCGACTTCGTCTTTCCGGTTGCGGCAATCGCCGCCGGCACACGCTACGCCCTATTCAAGACAATCTACGGCGACCGTCTGTTCTGGCTGTTGGCATGCCTGATGAGCGGAGTTGGCCTGCTGGTGATCTTCGGGGGAGCCCCAATGAGTCTGTCTACTGCATTCGCGATAGGGGGGATCGAAGTCATATTCGCGGGTCTGTTGCTGACGCGCAACCTTCGGTCGCCACCGCTCACCGATTAAGCTGCGAGCCCGTGACGGCGCTAATAGGTAGCTGTTGAACCTCGGCCACGTGCTCGAACGTCCGCACCTGGGCGATCTCTGTGGAACGAAGCGCCGCGCTGGTCAGCGCTTTCCAGTCACCTCGACCAATCCGCCCTTGGCAGGAACAAAGTACCGCCAGGTATAGCCCGATTTATATTCGAGGCCGGTCCGATCCAAAAGGACGGTGGCTCGGTCGGTAACAGGGCAATTGTTGCAGCTCGTGAGATATTTTCCCGGCGCAACGATGGCTAGGCGGATCAACGTAGACTCGCTCGTGTCGGCAACCTTCGCGCTCGTCCAGCTTCCGTCCGCCTGTTGCTCCGTAACGAGGAGGGCATGCTTGTTCCCGCCGCCCGCAGACTGGCCGATTGAGTACAGTTCCAGACGGCCGTCGTCGTCAAAGTCCCAGAGCTGCGCTGGAGGCGAGATCGGTCGGTTCGGCACCCAACCGTCCGGTAACGGCGCGCCCGCGAACGCCTGTGCGATCCTCGTCAGGCGCTTAGGATCTGCAGACGGCTTGCGGCTGTTCTGGAGCCAATATCTCGCATCCGCGGGTGTCAGAGGCGTCTGCGCGACGGCCGCCCCCATGCTAAAGGCTAGGATCAGCAACCCGCCGGTCAATGGCTTTCGAAGCGCAGAGATCATTGGCAACGAATGAGTGCCACTACGGCTACCTGTCAATGCTCCCTCGCCGTGCAACGGCGTAGCCCTGTGGAGTTGACCGCGGAGACCTGCGTCTGTCCCTCGCGGACAGCCACGCAAATTCCGACAACGGCCGACATGGGCGTAAGCGGCCATCCACTGGCGTGACCGAGCCCGCTGCTGGCGCATCGGGTCCGAGGGTGCAGAAGCCGAGAGGTCATCGTAACAGCGGGGGCAGCGCTGCGCTGCTTGGGTAGCTCCACGCTGCCCCCGCTGCCACGAAGCGGTGTCATTTCTATTTAGCGGAGAATGTGTCTTTTCTAAATGGCGCCAACACTGCGATCGGTTACTCTGTGCGAGGCACAACCTTAACTAGCCGCTGATCGACAAGCTCCAGCCAGCGATCCCGAACCTTGTTGTAGAGCGCCTCCGGCAGCTGTCCATAGACGATCGTCTCCGGCTTGGAGCCGGGCACGACCCGCGTGTCCTGGTTCGGCCAAGGCGTGCGGTTCAGCTCCGACAGGATGATCCATGAGCGCTCGTCGTCGAGCTTGAGACGACGCTTCACGGCCTGCGGGATCTCGATCGCGAGCGCGCGTTCGGTCGGCGGGCTGTGCGTGATGGGAAGGACGAAGACCTCGGTACGGCCGTCGCGCATCTGTTGCGACAGCAGCAGCGCGCACGGCCGCTCCTTGCGGCCGTCCTCGGCGCCGCGGTCGGCCTCGCGCTTCCAGAGGTATTCGTAGCGGATGACCTGGCCAGGACGCGGCGTCGGTACGTCCACCCTCAATCCAGCTCGTGGTTGAAGGCCTTGGACTCCTCAGGCGCCTTCGAGGCAGCGACAGCGTCGCGCATCTCCTGCGTGACCTCGTCGAGAGACATTGCTACGCGGTCGCGGCTCTTCAGGCGGGTATATTCCTGCATCGACATGAGGACCAAAGCCTCGTCGCCGCGGTTCGTGATGGTGAGCGGCTCGACCAGCGCCCGGCGGCTGAAGCGGCCAAACGCCTTCGAGACCTCACCGGCTGTCGCTGACTGCACCATGGGCCGATCTCCTCATCCGTATAATACGGATCTCACCCTCTCCTTTCAACCGCCCGTCGCTCCCGCTCCCTGCGCAGCCGGTCGACGACCGCAACGTCGGCGTGCGACTGGATCAGCCGCTTGAGAGCATCGTCGGGCAGGCATCGCGGGTCCATGCGCGCGCCCTTCGGCTTGGGCGCCTGGCGTCCGAGCGCCAGCAGCTGGCGTCGGTTGCGGACCTCAACCAGCAGGGTGCCGCGCTCTGCGCGCGTGAAGGCACGATCGAGGCCATAGAGCCACCCTGCCCGCGCTTCCATGAGCATCGCCTCGCAGCGGGCTAGGTCGTCATCGTGGCGGCATTCGCGGATGCGCTCCACGGTCAGCGCACGCGCTGTCTCGCGCGTGCGCTGATAATGCTCGCTGCTCGGCGTCTCGAGGGCAAACAGTCGGTGCATGAGCCGGACCCAGGCGCCCATGCTCTCCCACGCGAAAGGCTTTGCGGCCTTGCGCGCCGCGGGCCGATAGCTCTTCATTGGCGGAAGTGTGCGTGGTGGCTGCCTCTCCCCATAGAAGAGATCGGGTTCGCGCCAGCTCACTCGACCGGCTCCACATCGCGCAGCTCGGCAAGCGCGATCTTGGCGGTGCGCTCCGCACCAACCGCATCGAAGAAGACGTAGCAGTGATCGTCGAACGGAGCGCTGCACAGACGCCACACGACGCCTTCGCGCCCGAGGTAACGCTGGATGCCAAAAGCAGGATCGACCGAGCCCGGGGCGTCCACCAGCCGTACTCGCCGACGCACGCCGAGCCAGTTACCGGCCTTGCGCACGATCGCGTCCCGTTCGGCGCGTGTCAGTGTCGACGGCCGGTCCGACCTTGGCGGACCGAAGGTAGCGAAGGGGTCGCCCTTGATGCGCTCAAGCTTCTGCTCGATCGTCTCGACAGGCGCTCGCGCCCACTCGAACGCAGCGGCGTTGCGACGATAGTGCGTCATCGTCGTGGAGGAGAAGAGATCCTGCTGGTAGCCGACGACGCGGCGTCGACGTTGCGCCTCGGCGTAGTCGGCGCGCCAGCGATCATCATCCGTCATCGGCCCAGGCGGCTCGTTGGCCAGTCGCGCAAGTACGAGCAGCTCCTCGAACTCGTCACGCGACACCGTTGCGATGCGCGGATCATACCTCATCGCGGCACCCCGTCGCCGGTCAGGTTTACCGCGATGGCATTCAGCAAGGCTTCTCGATCAGCCCGTACTCGGGCCTGTTGCGCTTCTTCGGCGTCGTTCTTGATCGCCTGCCGCGCTGCAGCCTTGGCTTTGCGTAAGCGGTTCCACGTCAGCCGATCGCCGGGCGTGTAGCTGTCGAACATCGCCTCATGCGAGCTGCGCAGATAGTCGAGCGTCCGGGCTCGCAGCGGCTCTGGCAGAGTCGCCAATTCAGTGCGCAGCTGCGAGGGTGCGATATCGCGTTCGCCGTAGAAGGCGCAGGACATCAATCCCGCCAGCGTTGCGAACATGATGAAGAGAACGGCACTCGCGATCCGTTGCCCATGATCGAGCCTTGCCATCATGCTTCTCCCCAATCGAGATCCTGCTGGTGGGTGATCGCCGCGACCGGCGCGTGATCGACTGCCACCGCCATGCGCAGCGGCGACACCCAGATGGCCTTCTCGGACAGCATGAAGGTTTCGCCGAGCCTGACCAGGAGCAGCGCCTCGCCGATCTCCTCAGCCATACCCTGCGCCGCGGCCGAAGGGACGGCATTGCCGATCCACTCACGCTTCTGCGCGTCGGAGCTTCCCTCGAGCTCGAACGGCTGCGCCATGGACCAGGCGTCTCGTTCGCCATCGAAGCGGAAGACCTGCTCGGGATCGAACAGCGACTGGAGTGCTGCGAGCTCGAGCGTCGTGAAGGGCCGATGCCACGTACCGTCCGCGGCGATGATGCGCGCGACGACGCGATCGTTTGGTGCTGGCAGCGCGGCCAGCGGCTCGGGCTCCGGCAGTCGAGGATCGGCGACCGACCACTTGCCGCGATCGTACTTGGCGTAACCGGGCACGGCGACGCTCGTGTCCTCCCAGCCGAGGACGCCGTAATGCGCCTGGCTGTTGTAGCCGTGCTGGTCTCGCCCGCCAGCACTGAGCCCGACGGGGCGAGGATCCGCGACCGACAGCGCACCGCCTGCAGGATGGACCGCACCCGTGACCACCTTGGCCGTGTCGCTGAAGTCAGTGACGGCGAGGATGTTGCGGTGGGTGCCGGCCGCGTAGCCCGCCCTCGGGTCGGTGACCGGCTCACCGGCCTTGTCGATCGGCACGATGCGGAAGACGTTGCCGAGCTGTCCCGCCGCGGCCGCTTGGCGCGGATCCGGGATCGCGTAGGGCCCGGTGCCGACCGACACATCGGCTTTGATGCACGGGGACGGCGCCGACCATGGCCGGACGCCGAGCTGGACACTCTTCGGGTGGGCCTCGAAGCGAGGATCGGCGACCGCGTGCGCGCCGGCGCTCGGCTTGGGGCTCCCGCTTACCGTGGCAGCGCTCTCGCTCCAGCGCTTCACGCCGAGCACGTTGCGATGCGTGGCAGCACCATAGTCCGGCCTTGGATCGGCGACACTGTGCGCGCCGTTGGTAGGGCCGTTTCGCCCGGTGACGGTGCCGGCATGCTGGTGCCAGTCGCGGACGCCGAGGACGTCGGCGTTCCAATCGGCCGAGACGCGAACGTCGGCGACTGAGAAGCGGCCCTGCGCCGGCGCGCGCGCGGAGGTGAGGGTCGGCGCCGTGTCCGACCAGTCGAGCACGCCAAGCGCGTTCTCGCGCAACGCCTGCTCAGGCACGATGCCGAAGTCGCGCAGTCGGCCGTCGACCACCGCCAGATCGTTCAGCGCCCGCCAGTCGCGCCCCGCGGGCACGAAGGCGAGCCGCACCCACGTCTTCCACTGCAGCGCCGGCACACGGTGCATCACGCCCGCGGCCGGGTCGCCCGGCATCGGCAGCTTGCCGATGACCTCGCCGACGCCGCGCAGCCGCTTCTTGGCGGGCTGGTAGATGAAGTTCGGCACCTTGGACGGATGGCGAAACAGCCGCAGGAAACGCTTGCGGCGCTGCGCGAGTCCGCCGATCGCGCCGCAGTCGTGGATGCTGTCCTCGACGTCGCTGACGACATAGCCATAGGCGCGGTACAGCGCGTCGATCTGGGCAAGGAAGCGTGCGCCCCGCGCGGTCGCGATGCGCGGCACGTTCTCGAAAGCGACGATCGCGACCGGGTCATCGCGGTACGCCTCGAGGCTCAGCATCATGCCGCGCGTCGTCAGGTCATTGAGCGCCTGGTACTTGGCCGTCTCGGCCGTGCGCGCCGACAGCAGGCCGGAGAAGCCTTTGCAGGGATAGCTCGCGAACAGGACGTCGAGGCGACCGAAGACGCGGCGGATGTCGAGCGGCGTGGCCTCGCGCCAGCTCGGGTCCGGCGCGCGTTGATGGAAGGCGCGGTATTGGGCCTCGGAGAAGAGGTCCATCACCGTGCCCTTCACGCCCGTGAACCGCTGGAAGTTGCGGATCGCCCCCTCATCGACGTCGATCCCGCCTGCGCACTCGAAGCGACCGCGCAGTGGGCCGACGCGCGGATTGGCCGCGTTCATGCCGGCAGCGCCGGCGCCGAGGCCGCACGCCATGTGGCCATGGCGGATCACCACCTCAGCGGTCGCGTGACTGAATGCGTTCATGGTGAGGCTCCCGGATCCCAATGATCCGACCTCCTCTCCCCCCTTCTCTTTCTCTCAGTCCTCAGGGATGATGGCCTCGGCTTCAGATGTTTGGGGCCTGGCTAGGAGGCTTGGATGCCTACCCAGGATTTGCGGGGACCGCCCCGTCCTACCGCTGCTCAGAGGGCTCTTCGCGAAGAGATCCTTCGCCGATGTGGATCGCCTCACCGGCGGGATCGGCTTGGCGACAGTGACAACACTGAACCTGTCGTTGATCCACGAACGCCAGGACCTGGCCCTCTTGAAGGTGGAGCCGCGCTTGCTTTGCCTGAAGATTAGAGCTGAACGTTAACGGCTCAGCGCCTGACATCGAGCTCGTCTCATCAGCCAGAACGCCGATTCCAAGGGACAGAAGATGCTAGAGGCAATGATCGGAAGCGGTGAGCAATCTGTGTCGGGGCTTCAGTCTAATACACCTTCGCTGTGGCTCGTCGCCGGGCTCCTGATCGCGCATCAGGCGGCACTCACCGTGATCCACTACATCGTCGGACCTGCCATGGGGTTCGACCCGGCGTCGGCCGCGCTCACCGCAGCGGCGATCGTACTGGCGGCGCTGCTGATCTTCGGCCTTGTAGCGCTCGACACGCGGCGTGCAGGACGCGCGCGCGCCGTGCTGCTCACGGCGCCTTCATGGGAGCGGCGCACAGCGGTCACGATGGTTATCGGCCTTGCCGTCGCGCAAATCCCACTTGGAATCCTCGCTCTGCAGGAAGCAACCGTGTGGCAGTCGGGTGCCGGCAGCAACCTTGAGGTCGGCCGGGCGCTCGTCGCATCGCTGTCTGGACCTGCCGGGCTGGCGCTGCTCGTCGCAACGGTGATCGTCGCGCCGATGGTCGAGGAGCTGCTCTACCGCGGTTACCTGCTCGGCGCGCTGGTCGACCGCGGTTGGCGCGTCACCGCAGTGCTGGTGTCGGCCTTCCTCTTTGTGACGCTGCACTTCGAGCCTGCGAACCTGGTCGCTTCGCTGTGCCTTGGCCTTGGGACCGGCATCTGCGCGCTGCGCACGCGCTCTATTGTGCCCGGGCTCTTTGTCCACGTCGCGAGCAACGCCTTCGGCATGTGGTACGCGACCTTAGCCAGCTGAGCCCAACACGTCGCCGCGAACGTTCTCTGCGCAAACCAAGGGGCTACGACATGACGACCTATCCGCTAAGCGAGCCAGCAACGACCTATGCGACCGACGACGATGGCAAGGTGACATCGACCGTCCTCTCGAACGGGACGTTGAGCGAGTGCGCGGCATTCGTCGAGGCGATGCCACACGATGAACGGTTTTCGACTGCAATCAAGATGGACACGCTGGATATAAGCTTCGGGCCTGCCGAAGTGGACGAACTGCTTCGCTATCTACGCGACGAGGACGAGGGATTGTCCAACAAGGACATCGCTGACATCGCAGAAAAGATAGAGTGATCGGCGGCTCACCCGATTGGCTACAAATCTTCGCGCATCATGATCGTGAGCACGCGCCGTGTGATGCTCGGGTTGGCCCGATCTTCTGAGCCATACTCAAGCGCGAGATCGTAGTAGTCGATCGCAAAGTAGACCGTGCGGCCGCGCAGCTCGAACTCACCGCGGTTCCGCTCGCGATCCTTCTCCGGAAATGCATGCGCTCGCACGGCGGCCATGATTTCGATTTAGGCGACAATCGCGGGTACCCCGCCCTCGGCGAAGGTCGCGAGACACGAGCGCGTGACTACGATGCGCGCGCGGCGGTCGAGGCCGCACCGGCAGCGATCATTGAGCGCGCCGATGATCTCGGTGCGTGTGAGTTGAACGGCGGTGTCCATCTCAGGTCCCTTCGGGTAAATGGGTGGGATGCAGATCTTCGCGATCATCATCGCGCTGCTCGGCGCGGCCGCATTCGAGGGCATGGCCCTGCTCTACCGACGTAAGGTGATCCCAGCCGGTCCGCTCATCGCTTTGGCGACCAGCATCTTCCTCACGATGGCTGGCCTGACGGTAGTCGGCCTCGCGCCGGGAGAGCTGGTCATCGTCAACCAGGCGTCACCGTCGGCCGATCAATGACGTTTACGCAGCGATTGGTTCGCCCATCCTCCGGGTCGACAGTCCAGCATTGAATCGCTCGAGCCAGCTCTGCATCGTCGGCCGCTCGCCAAGCGGCACCATGGCAGCGACGTCCTGGAAGCGGATCAGGTCAACTGGCGCGTCGCGCCAGATCCGATCGATTTCGCGCGCGGGCAGGAGGCCTTCGGCGCGGATAAAATCGGTCATGCGGCCCGGGCGCGCCTTGGTCGATCGCCGCCACAATCCCTCGACCGTGTGCAGCCGCGGTGCGGCGCGCGCCTCGACCAACACGATCAGGCGCAGGCACCAGCGAGGAAGCTCGCGGATTTCCTGAGGCCTATTGGCGATGCAAAGCCAGCACGCCGACTTTGGCGGGACAGGCAGCCCGGCCGCGACGATGCGGGCTTCGCAGGCCTCTCGATCCCAGCCCCATTCGCGTAGCGGGTAGCGGCACTCGTAGAGCGGGTCATCGATCGACAGCGCGTGGTTGGCCCGCAGCGTGTCACGCGGGCCTGCATCGTAGCCGATCAGCCGAATGACACGTTGGCCAAGCGCCCAAGCGTCTTTCGCCGGCTGCCAGCCAGCCAGGAACGCATCTTGCGGCGCCTTCTTATATTTCAGGCTGCAGCTCGAGCCGCCGAGGCTTTTGCTCGGCAGCGTGGCGTTGGTCAGGCACATCTCCAGCAGCCCATAGTAGGGCGGCCAGTGTTTGAAGCGCTTGGGCGTGTACGAGACCAGCTCGTGCCGGATGCCGTGCGCGTCCATCCATGGTCGGATCACATCGAGATAGGCGTAGGTCGCCGGCTTCTCGACCCCGGTGTCAGCGCTCAGCACCAGGTCGGGCTTCTGCCCGCGTGCGACCAGCTCAACGAGAAGCGCGGTACTATCCACGCCGATGCCGTAGGCAAGCACGACGGGAGAGGGTGGCATGTCCATGTCAGATCCCCCGACCGTTGAAGGTGACGACGACGCCGGCGAGGCAAGCGGCCTCGGCCAGCGCAGCGCGGACCACGGCTTCGGCGACCGCCGGCATGCGGAAGGTGATGGCGGTGCCGCGAGCAATCGGGTCGGGCGAGATCGCGATGGGGCGCCTGCCCGTCCACGCCGCGGCGGTGATGTGTGCGCTCCAACCCTGATGCGCGGCACGTGACCAGGAGCGGACGATCACGTCGCGGCCGGCGAGACTGAAGATGCCGAAGCGCGGCAGCGGGTGACCGAAGATCGCACCGGGCTCGTCGAGCCCATGGCCGTCGTCGCTGAGCTGTAGCAGCCGCTCGCCGGCTGCGCCGATGACCGCGACATCGACGCGGGCAGCGTCCGCGGCACGGGCCGCCTGCAGAAGTTCGAGCAGGACGTCGGTGATGCTGTCGGCGAAGAGCTCCTGCACCGTAGCAACCGCGCTTGGCGCGGCGGTGGTTGCGAATGAGGCGGGGAGCATGGCGGTCTCCTTCTCGCGGGTTCAATCCCGCGACCTCCTGCTCCCCTCTCCTCTTCCTCGCTCAGGGCTGCGCGGCCTCGATCAGCTTGATCCGAGCGGCTTTCAGCCGTCGCACGCTCTCGGTGAGGAACAACCCCTCGGACGATAACTCCGAAACTGTCTCCATCCGCTCCGCGAGTGTGACCAGCCGACGATCGATCGCGTCCGCGGTCACCGTGATCTCGTCGACGGTGAAGTGGATGGCGGAAGGCGGAGGCGGCAATCGCAGCGGCTGGCGCACCTCGGGTCGGCTCTCGGTGGATGCATGGACGCCCAGAGGTGCGCTTCCGCATCGAAGAGCTCGTCGAAGGCCTGGCTGGAGTTGTCGACGTTGACGATCCACCGTTCGCCACTTCGCTCCATGAAGCCGGTCGCGTAGATCCGGCCCGGGCTGTCGCTATCGTCGACCCGGCCCAGCTCCTCGCCGGCCGCGGTGAGCCCGTCGACATCGCGGGCAGTCAGGCGCCAGGCGTTGAAGAGCTCGGCTTCATAGGATGCGGTGAGATAGTGTGCCGTGGCGATAGCGCACGTCGTCCACGACGCTTTGCTTCTCAGATGAAGTGCGTCTTCGACTTCTTAGAGCTACCACTCATTTCCATAATGACATCCTTTTGGAAAAGCGGGCAGCTGACCGATGTCGGCTATCGCGCAAGGGCTACGCGGGCGATGCCGACACACAAACTGGGCAATTTGATCCTTAAGCCACGCCATACAGCAACACGTTGGCCTTGCCGTACAGTAGGCCCGACAGTCCCGCTTGAGCCCGATCATGATCCTCCGTCACGGTATTCGAATAGATTCGGTGATTTGAACGCTCTGGGGCCTCCCGATCGGCATCAACGAGCCGGCGAGGATGACGAGCGGCTCCCGCGACGGATTGGACGGATGGAGCACCAACGTCTCGTTCTCGAGCGCGGTGTCGCGAGGCCGCAGCGTCACGGGGGTCGGCCCCGCTTTGATCTCCGTCGCAGGTCCCATGCTGCCGTCGGGCAGTGCCCTCCGCACCATCGCGCTGCCACCCAGGACCTGGAGCGAGAGACGCCCGGACAGGACGTAGATCACCTGCATACCCGAATGAACCTCGCCGGAGATGGTCGCGCCGGGAGCGAACACGACACGGCGAAGCGAAAGCTCGAGGCCGGGTGCCGCAACCGGTTGCCCGGATCCGAGCACCGTCCGGGTAACACCCTTCACGCCGGCGTCCTGTGCCGAAGCGGGCCATCCGAGCGCCAGGAGCGCAAGGAAACCTGCGGACGTCATCATCTTCATCATGCGCTAATCCTTGCTGCTTGTTGGTGACGGTAGCAGGGGCTGACGCCCGACAGCCGAAATCGGCTTGGCTTGGATGCAAGACAGACGTGCTGGCCGTAGATCACGATCTCAGATCCGTTTGCTAATCGCGATGGCAATACGGCAGCCGAGACGGATCGCTCCGTAGAGGAATGCATGACCGGGAGCATGATGGGATCCGGCCTCCACGGCTTGGTCGCGGTGCTCCAGCTCCTCGTCCCTGATCCGTTGGACGATCGCCGACAGATCGGGTTCGTTAGCGCCAAGCGAAGCAAGCTGGTCGTCGTAGTGCTGCACGACCGTGTCCTCGACCGCCTCGGTACAGGCCATCGCGGCTTCAGGACTCATCAGGGCGGTAGTGACGCCTAAGGCGAAACCGGCGGCGTGCCACAGCGGGAGGAGGATGGTCGGGCGAACGTTCCGGTCTGTGAGGAGTTCAGAGAACCGTGCATGGTGCTCGCGCTCCTGCGCTCGCATGTGCAGCAGGTCAGTGCCGTAGCGGCCATCACGGCCCAACACCGCGATCTGCCCGTCGTAGATCCTAACTGCGCCGAACTCGCCGGCATGATCGACGCGGATCAAGGCACCTAAACGTCGCGAGGGAAGCCCAAGCGCAACCTGTGCCGGGGTTCCATCCGCTTCGACCTTCGGGGCTCGGCGTGATCGGGTGATTGCGTCGTTTGTCTTGGTCAAGGCTTCGGTCGCTCGTTCTGGAGGCGCAGCGGAAGAAGGCAGCCGAGGTCCTCAACGCCGTACCAGAGCGGACCTGCGGGATCGTTGGAGCTTGCTATCAGCCCGAAACGCACGATGAAGCCCGCTGAGCGTGCCTCATGCCGTTCCGCCCCTTTAATAGTCGCCGTCGCTGTCGACATGGTCAGACACCCCGCGCTTCCAATAGCCGGACACGTGCAGCGATCGCCGTTCGAAGCCGAGCTCGGCGAACTCTGCGCGCAGGCGTCGCGCCGTCGCGCTTTCGCAACCTACCCATATCTGATCCCAGTCGGGGCTCAGCGGCAAATTACGTCCGACGGCGAGCAGCCCCTCTCCGCGTCGGTCGGGGGTCTGCACAACGCTAGAGTTAATCAGGCTGGCTGCCTGGCAAAGTTTACCAATGGCAGGTCGGTCGGCGCCCTCGACGATGGCGATGCAGGAGGTCTGCCGTGGCAGACTTTCGAGGATAACGCAGATGGCGGGCAACGCGCATTCGTCGCCGAAGAGGCAGAGGCGGCGTTTCGGATCATGCCGGAAGTCGCTGCGGGGGCCGTAGAGCCGCACACGGCATCCAAGGCTCACCTTTCTGATCCAGGAGGCAGCCGGACCGGGATCAGGCGCTTCTCCATGCAAGACGAAATCAATGTCGATTTCGCCGGCCTCTGGACGGTGGGCGCGGATCGTGTAGGCACGACCCGCAGCGCCCTCGCCGAAGAAGAGCTTCATCCACTGGCCTGGGCGAACATCGCGCAGGCTGCAGAAGTCTTCACTGCCGAAGGTGACCCGCCGCATGCGGTGGGTAATCTCTTGGACGCAGGTAACCTCCGCATCGAACGCAGGGCTTTGCGGTTGAGGTGGCATGTTCTTTTCCCAATAACCACACCATAATTGATAATCGTTCGCAAAACGGCAACGATGTATTCTGACAAAGAATAATGCTTTCCCGCCACGTAAACCGTAGTGCGGCCTGCTGCCGTGGCGAGAAGCGGTTATCAAACGGCGCGATGACGCTAGCTGTGAAGGAAGGCACGACCCACGTCGGGAGAATGGGCCGCTTGAGACTCTTCTCGGATCGGATGCATGGCTGAACAGCCTGAGGCACCTTGTCCCGGCTCACCGAAGCCTCTTCTAAGGGCGGCGTTGAGGCGGTCGCGACGCGACTTCCTGGTGGACGTGGGGGCTGCGGAGCGGACGGCCGCCAACGCTCGCATCCTCACCGCGCTGCGTCCCCTCACCGACGGTGATGAACCCGTGGCGGGTTATGCCTCGCAAGCTAATGAGCCGGACGTGCTGCCGCTGCTCGCCGACCTGCACACGGCAGGTCGCACGATATTGCTTCCGCAGGTGCGAGGCGGACGTATGGACTTCGTCTCCTGGTCACCGGGCGACACTCTGGTGCCCGGTTATGCCGGCATCCAGGTGCCTGAGACCCGTGGAGGTATCTGCGAACCCGGCGTCTTGCTCGTTCCGCTTCTCGGGTTTGACCGGGAGGGCGGCAGGCTGGGCCAAGGAGGCGGCTTCTACGACCGCTTCCTCGAACGCCGGCCGACCGCAAAGCGGATCGGCGTCTCCTGGAGCGTTCAGGAAGTGGACGAAGTGCCGAGGGAACCTTGGGACGTTACACTGACCGCCATCGTCACAGAGCTGGAAACCGTCACGATCATGCCTCGTCCGTCCCCATGGGACGGCGACGTCCGCGCGTGAAGCCGGCATCGAATAGGAGTGCCAACGTATGGAACATCGTCGTCTTGGTTCATCGGGTCTTCGGGTGCCCGCCTTGGCTTTCGGCACCGGGACGTTCGGAGGCGCCGGTGATTTCTTCAAGGCGTGGGGTTCGACCGACGCAGACGGAGCCGCACGCCTCATCGACGTCTGCCTCGACCATGGCATCACGATGTTCGACAGCGCCGATGGCTATTCGTCCGGACTTGCCGAACGAATGCTTGGGGAGGCAATCCGCGGCAAGCGTAATCGGCTTCTCGTCTCCACCAAGGTGACGTTCCCGACCGGTGACGGAGCCAACGATTATGGTTCGTCGCGCATCCACCTGCTCGAAGCGGTCCATGCATCAATGAAGCGTCTCGGCGTCGATCACATCGACCTGCTGCACCTTCACGGCCAGGATCATGGGACGCCGGTCGAGGAGACGTTGTCGACGCTCGACCAACTCGTCCGGGAGGGGAAGGTGCGCTATGTCGGAGCGTCCAACTTCTCGGGCTGGCATCTCATGAAGTCGCTGGCCGCTGCCGACCGGCTCGGATATCCGCGACACGTCGCGCATCAGGTCTACTACTCCCTGCTAAACCGGGATTACGAGTGGGAGCTGATGCCGCTTGGTCACGATCAGGGCGTGGGCGCTACGATCTGGAGCCCGCTCGGTTGGGGCAAGCTGACCGGGCGGATTCGGCGCGGCCAGCCCGCCAAACCCGGTACCAGAGCGCACGATATCGCCGGCACCGGTCCGCAGTTCGATGAGGAACGGCTATACCGTATCGTAGACGTTCTCGACAATCTGGCCGAAGAGACGGGCAAGACCATACCCCAGATCGCGCTCAATTGGCTGCTGCGTCGCCCCACCGTCGCGACCGTCATTGTGGGCGCCCGCAACGAGGAGCAGCTCATCGAGAATACCGGCGCGGCCGGGTGGGCGCTTACCGACGAGCAGGTCGCTCGCCTGGATGATGCGAGCACGGCACCCGCGCCGTATCCGTACTGGCACCAGCACGGATTCCCGATGCTCAACGAGACCGGCCTGCCGACCGGTTAGTCGCGAGCTGCGCTCTTACTGTCGAGGACATCCGGCTTACACATGGACATGACAGCTCCGTACTCGAACCATGCAGGGCGGGTCGTCGTCACCGGCTTTCGGACGACGGCTGGACCTGGCGACTTCTCACGCCATGTGCATCGCGATCGTGCGCAGTTGATGTATGCGGCGCGTGGGCTGATGCACGTGGCCACTCCCGCGGGCCGCTGGATCCTTCCGCCCGGCAGGGCGCTCTGGATAGCCGCCGAAACTGAACACGGTCTTGAGGTCAGCCGCGGCGCCGACCTCGAGATCCTCTATTTCGGTATCGACGCTCCGAACCTGCCGGCATGGGAAGGCTGTGCGGTCGTCAACGTCTCACCCTTGGTGCGCCACCTGATTGAGGCGTGTATGGACATGGACGATGTCTATCCCCGCGACACGCCCGAGGCGCGACGGATCGGCGTTCTGTTCGACGAGCTTTCTACTCTGCCGAAAGCCCCGGTCAGCCTTCCGATGCCGCGTGATGCGCGCGCGGTCCGGGTCGCTCAGATCGTTGCGGCCGATATCGCCAGCCGCGTCCCCCTGCGCCACATGGCGCGGGAGGTAGGCGCCTCCGAGCGGACCATCGAGCGCCTTTTCGCGGCCGAGACGAGGATGAGTTTTGGGGCTTGGCGTGGCCGCGCACGCATGGTCGCCGCTCTCGAGCGGCTGGCGGCGGGTGAGAGCGTCCAGGCGACCTCATTCGCGATCGGCTACGAAAATCCCTCGAGCTTCATCGCAAACTTCCGTGCAACCTTCGGGACAACGCCAGGCGCTTATTTTCATCATTGATTGTTTTTTGAATGCCCTCGAGACCGTTGACGAAAGGCCATCATTATAAGTCGTGATGACGTTATCGCGTCCAACGCCGGTTTCCTATCTGTTCCAAACGAAGTGCGTCCATTGCTGCGCATCTAATATTGGATCAGATCAAGGAGCCATCACATGTCGCTCGTCGGCACCCGTATCAAGCCGTTTACCGCACAAGCATATCGGGACGGCAACTTCGTCACAGTCAGCGACTCAGACGTTATTGGCAAGTGGGCTGTGTTTTTCTTCTACCCCGCCGATTTTACGTTCGTCTGCCCCACTGAGCTGGAGGATTTGGCCGATAACTCCCAAACCTTTCGCGAGATGGACGTCGAGATCTACTCAGTATCGACCGACACTCACTTCAGTCACGCGGCGTGGCATGACACCTCACCCGCGATCGGCAAGATCGATTTCACCATGATCGGTGACCCAGCAGGCGTCATCACCAACAACTTCGATGTCATGCGTGAGGGCCAGGGGCTCGCGGACCGTGGCACCTTCGTCGTCGACCCCGATGGCGTCATCCAACTTATCGAGATCACGTCCGAAGGCGTCGGCCGCAACGCGATGGAGCTGCTGCGCAAGGTCAAGGCCGCGCAGTACATCGCCGCGCATCCCGGCGAGGTTTGTCCCGCCAAGTGGGAAGAGGGCGACACGACGCTCGCTCCTTCGCTCGACCTGGTCGGCAAGATCTGACCCGACGCCCCGAGGCTGGTTCCTGCTCTTCCCCCACCGCCGCACCTGTTTGAGGAGAAACTTCATGCTCGGCGCAGATCTCAGCGCGCAGCTCAAGGGCTATCTGACCAAGATCGTCCACCCGATCGAACTGGTCGCGGCTCTCGACGACTCCACGGGTTCGCGCGAGCTCATCAGGCTGCTTCGCGAGATCGAAGCGCTGTCGGACAAGGTGTCGGTCGTGGCCGGAGACGACCCGCGGCGCCCATCGTTCCTGATCCGGCGGGTAGGCACGGATATCGCCGTGCGCTTTGCCGGCATTCCGCTGGGGCACGAGTTCACCTCGCTCGTGCTTGCGTTGCTTCAGGTCGGCGGTCATCCGTCCAAGCTGGCGCAGGACGTCGTCGCGCAGATTGCAGCGCTCGAAGGGCCGCTTGCCTTCGAGACCTACTTCTCGCTTTCGTGCCAGAACTGTCCCGACGTCGTTCAGGCACTGAACTTGATGAGCGTCCTCAACCCACGGATCAGCCATGTCGCGATTGAGGGCGGGCTGTTTCAGGAGGAGGTGGCGGCGCGATCCGTCATGTCGGTTCCCTCGATCTTCCTCAACGGCCAGCCGTTCGGTCAGGGCCGCATGACCGTCGAGCAGATCGTCTCCAAGCTGGATCACGAAGGCGCCGAGAAGGTGGCGGCCAAGATCGGCGCCAAGGACGCGTTCGACGTCCTCGTCGTCGGCGGCGGACCTGCGGGCGCGTCCGCAGCGATCTATGCGGCGCGCAAGGGCATCCGCACCGGTATCGCCGCCGAACGGATGGGCGGTCAGGTGCTCGACACGATGTCGATCGAGAACTTCGTTTCCGTTCCACACACTGAGGGTCCACGGCTCGCCAGTGACCTGGAGCGTCACGTCGCCGAATACGGCGTCGACGTGATGAGCCAGCAGCGCGCGGCCAAGCTGATCCCTTCGTCGACGGTGGGTGGCCTGCACGAGGTGCAACTGGAGAGCGGCGCATCGCTAAAGGCCCGCAGCGTCATTCTGGCGACAGGTGCGCGGTGGCGCCAGATGAACGTGCCGGGCGAGGAAACCTATCGCAACAAGGGCGTGACCTATTGTCCGCACTGCGACGGCCCATTGTTCAAGGGCAAGCGCGTCGCAGTGATTGGTGGCGGAAATTCGGGTGTCGAGGCGGCGATCGATCTGGCCGGGGTCGTCGCACACGTCACGCTGATCGAATATGCCGCTGACCTGCGAGCCGACGCGGTGCTTCAGCGCAAGCTCGCCAGCCTGCCCAATGTGAAGGTCATCACATCGGCGATGACGACGGAGGTCGATGGCGACGGAACGCGCGTGACGGGCCTGACATACAAGGACCGCAACCACGATGCCGTGCACCAGATCGAGCTGGAGGGCATCTTCGTCCAGATCGGCCTTGTCCCCAACACCGAGTGGCTCCTCGACGCCATCGCGTTGACGCCGCACGGCGAGATCGAGGTCGATCATCGCGGAGAGACGTCGGTGCCGGGTATCTTCGGCGCAGGGGATGTGACGACGGTGCCCTTCAAGCAGATCGTGATCGCGATGGGCGAGGGCTCGAAGGCGTCGCTGTCGGCGTTCGATCACCTCATCCGCCTACCGCTGGAAGCGGACACGCAGGAGGCGATGCTGGCCGCCTGACATCAGGACTTCCTGTCCGTCAGGCCGCTAGAATGATCTCGGCCGCGGCCATTCCGCCTGCGCCAATCCTCTGAGACGCAGCTCTTCGCAACCGCATCAGGCGCCGCCGTTGCATATGACGGGTGGCGCTTCAGCACCGGGAGTCCGGCCTTGCTGCCGGATGAGGACGTGCGATGATGCCGGGATGGTCTTGAAATACAAAGTCGCGGTCGTGACCGTGTTCGCGTTGTTCGTGGACCTGCTCGACCTCACGACCGTCAACCTCGCGATCCCCACCCTTAAAGCGGAGTTCGCCGCGTCCATCGGCGTCGCTCAACTGGCGGTCACGGCCTATCTCGTGACGGTAGCCGCCGTGATGCCCGCAAGCGGCTGGGCGGCGGACAGGTTCGGCGCCAAGCGGACGTTCCTCTTCTCTCTCAGCGTCTTCACGCTCGGCTCCGCCCTGTGCGGAGCAGCCTGGAGCATGCACGCGCTGATCGCCGCTCGTGCCTTGCAGGGCATCGGCGGAGGCCTCTTGGTGCCGGTCGGCATGGCCATCCTGTTTCGGGCGTTTCCGGAACGGGAACGCGCAACCGCTTCGGCGATCTTCTCGGTACCGGCCGCAGTCGCACCGGCCCTCGGACCATTCCTCGGCGGCATCCTCATCGACGTCGTCAGCTGGCGCTGGATATTCCTGATCAACGTGCCCATCGGCGTCGTCGGGCTCGGTCTTGGTTTCCTCTGGCTCAAGGAGGACCGGGTCGAGCGAGGCGATGCCCTCGACGCCAGGGGCTTCATCCTTGGCGCGCTTGGTTTCGTGGCGGTGACGATCGCCCTCTCATTCGCCCCGGAAGGACCGCTCGTTCGACCCGGCATCCTGATCCCGCTGCTGGGAGGAATCCTGATCCTTGCGGCCTTCGTGCAGGCCGAACTGAAGAGCGCCGCGCCGCTGGTCGATCTTCGCCTCTTCCAAGGCAGGGAGTTCGCGGTCGGCAATGCGACCATGTTTCTGGCTTCGGTGGGATTCGGTGGGTTGCTGTTCGCTCTGCCCCTTCTGCTGCAAGGACCGCACGGCTTTTCCGCTGCACGCGCGGGAACCGTCATGGCCACGCATGCGGTCGGCATCATCGTGACGACCGTTCTCGGCCCGAAGTTGATAAGGGTCTTTGGAGGACGGGTCGTTCTGTCGATCGGCCTGCTCGGCTCCGGCGTTTCGACCCTCGCCTTCGCGCTCACCAGTCAAGCCACGTCACAGGTCCTCATGGGATTGATCCTCCTGGTGGCGGGCGGTTCGTTCGGCTTGACGGTGGTCCCGCTTCAGACTGCCCCTTTCCGCGGGATGGACCAGGCCCAGATCGCACGTGGAACGTCGATCCTGAGCGTCGTGCGGCAGCTTGGCGTGGTCATCGGGACCGCTGCCGTCGCCGTGCCTCTAGGCCGCATGATCGGCACGGCCGGGTTCGACACGGCGTTCATCCTGGCGGGGCTGCTGATACTTGTCGCTGTCCCAGTCACGGCGCTGATGCCAAGCGATTACCGCGATCAGGCCGCGTCTAGACATACGCACTGACGCTCTGCGTCGGACCGACTTCAACTTCGCTGCCGGCCGTCCGTCAACGCTGCACGCCGAATTCAAGACCTGCCAAGGCCCAGCCGCGCGGCAAGGAAGTCCAGCAACGCGGCCACGCGGCGGGACGGGTGTCGGCCAGCGGGATGGACCGCGTGAAGGTTCACGGCACCGGTGCTGAAATCGTCGAGCACGGCTTCAAGCCGGCCGGCGGCAAGATCCTGTGCGATGTCGAGGTCGAACTTTAGGACGACTCCCGCGCTGGCGATCGCCCAGGCGCGCAAGGTCCCGCCGTCGTTGGCGGTCCGGTCACCGCGAATGCGCACCGCGAATGCACGGCCCTCCTCCTGGAATTGCCAGCTGCTCTGCGGTGCGCCCGGCCGGGCAAGGACGATGCAATTATGCCGCGCCAGATCGCGGGGATGCTCGGGCCGACCGTGCTGTCGCCAATAGGCCGGCGACGCGCAGACCCGGCGCGCGCCGCGCATCAGCAGCCGCGCCGTCAGACCTGAGTCCGGGAGTTGACCCATGCGCAGCGCCAGATCGTAGCTGTCCTCGACCATGTCGACCACCGCATCGCTCAGCGTCAGCGCAATCTGCACGCCCGGGTTCGCCTCCATGAACTCATGAAGAAGCGGAGCCAGCGTGCTGCGCCCGAAATCATTGGTGGCCGTCACACGGATTTCGCCGCGGAGCGGTCCGCGATCAGATACCTCGTCCATCGCTTCGTCGAGATCGGCAAGGATGCGACGGCAGTTGGCGAGAAAGCGCTCACCCTCCGGGGTAAGCGACAGCCGCCGAGTGGTGCGCGTGACCAGTCGCGCGCCAACCCGCTCCTCCAACCGCTGCAATGCCGACGTCACGGTTGAGGGCGAGAGCCCCTGCGCGCGCGCAACCGCCGACAGGCTGCCGAGATCGGCAACCGCGACATAGAGACGAAGCAGGTTGAACTGATCCATTGTTCGCCCTGACCGAAAGGTGCCTGATCGCCTATGCGGATTATTCAACGACGAGCAACGCCTATCTCTGTTTCATAAAGATGGAATGGAGCAAGCAAGATGACGAATACGACTTCGCAGGCGACCCGCGGCGGTGACGGGCTAGGCGCCCTGATCGGTGCCAAGATCTTCGTCGTCGGTGCCGGCTCGGGCGTCGGGCGTGCGATCGCGAGCATGGCAGCCGCGCGCGGCGCCAAGGTGGCATTGGCCGGGCGCAGCCGCGACAAGCTGGATGCGACCGGGGCGACGCTGGGCGGTGCGGTGCTGGGAGTCTATGCGCTCGACGTCACTGATCGGGCACAGGTCGAGGCGGCGCTCGCGGAACACGGTCCCTACGATCACATCGTGACGACCGCGGCCGACCTCACCTTCGGACCGTTCACCGGCCTCACCGACGCTCAGATCGAGGGCATGCTGGCCTCCAAATTCTGGGGACCGATCAATCTTGGCCGGGCTGCCGAAAAGCATCTCGCCCCGCAGGGCAGCCTGTTGTTCTTCTCGGGTCTCGCAGCCTACCGTCAGGGCCCCGGTTCCTCGATCGTCGGTGTGGTCAATATCGCACTGGAGAGCCTTGCCGCGGCGCTTGCCATCGAACTCAAGCCCAAGCGCGTCAACGTTATCTCGCCCGGTGTCGTGGATGCGGGTTCCTGGTCGAGCATGAGCGAGGACGAACGCACGACTTTCTTCGCCGACGTCGCCGCGGCGCTTCCTGTCGGGCGCGTCGGTGAGGTCGAGGACGAAGCGCACGCCGCGCTCGCGGTGATGGAGAACGGCTTCATCAACGGCACCGTAGTGAACGTCGATGGCGGCGGCCGGGTCGCCTGAGCGATCGTTCCTAACGACTAGCGGAACATCACGATTTCAGGAGAAACATCATGGCAGACAAGCACATCCTGGTGGCGGGCGGCGCGGGCGTCGTCGGTCGGACAGCGATTGCCGCGTTCGAAGAGGCGGGTTGGCCCGTCACCACGCTCAATCGCGACGACACCGCGTTGGGGAAGGGACAGCACATCCCGGCGGACCTGCTCGATCCGAACAGCCTCGATGCGTCGAGCGACACGCTGAAGACCGTCACGCATCTGTTCTACGCGGCGCTCAAGCCCAACGCCGACCCCGGCGTGGAGGCGGACGAGAATGCGACGATGCTGGAGAACCTCGTTGCGGCATTGCGCCGCGTCGGCGCTCCACTCGAGCGGGTGACCTTCATCCAGGGCGGCAAGGTCTACGGCGCGCAGCTCGGCGTCTACAGGACGCCGGCGCGTGAGGACGACAGCCGGCACTTCCCGCCCAACCTCTACTTCCGCCACGAGGATTTCGCCCGTTCGCTCGAGAAGGACGGCATTCGCTGGACGGCGCTGCGCCCGGACATCGTGATCGGCCATTCGCTCGGATCGGCGATGAACCTCGGCAACCTGATCGGCGTCTACGGTTCGCTCTGCCGTGCCACGGGAACGTCGTTCCAGTTTCCCGGTACCGAAAAGGCTTATCGGGATACGCTGGTGAACGTCACCGGTGCCGACGTGCTGCGCCGCGCCGCGCTCTGGTCGGTTGAGACGGAGGCGGACGGCGCCTTCAACATCACCAACGGCGACGTCTTTCGCTGGTCGCACGTCTGGCCCAAGCTCGCGGCCTGGTTTGGGCTGGAGGTGGGCGAGCCACAACCGATTTCGCTGGTGCAGCGGCTCCACGCGATGCGACCCGTGTGGCGAGAGCTCGCAAAGGCGAACGATCTGGCGGAAGCGGATATCGATCGCCTCGCGCCGGGTGCATTCGGCGACTTCATCTTCAACGTCGAGGCGGACGCGATCTTCGACGTCACCAAGGCCCGACGCGCCGGCTTCGCGATGGACGAGCGCTCGGATGACGTGCTGCTCGCGCATCTCGACGACATGCGCCAGCGCAAGCTTATTCCCTGACAGCATGGCCGTGGCGGGGTCCTGACATCAGCCCTGAACGATCCTGCCAGATTTGCAATCGAGAGAGGATTATCATGACTGATATTCTTGGTCTGCATCATTACGCGATCCGTGCCGTGGATTGGGACGCAACGGTCAAGTTCTACGTCGAGGGACTCGGCTTCGAGATGGTCTATCCCTGGACCTTCGAGCCACTGATCAAGCGGTCGGCGTTCCTGCGGGCGCCGGGCGGCGGCTTCATCGAGGTCTTCGGCTCTGACGACGATGCGGCCGGCGCACCCGAGAACAGTGTCAAGACGGCGCCGTTCGACGGAAAGGTGGAGCCCGGTATCGTCCATGTCGCGCTCAAGGCAGCCAGCCCCGAGAGCGTCGATCGGGTCGTTGCGCGCGCGGTCGCCGCAGGTGCCACGGTGCATACGGAGCCGCAGGGCCGCGAGCTGGTAGGCGAGCCGAACCTTCCCTTCCGCATCGCCATGATCGTGGGCCTCGACGGCGAGGTCATCGAGATCTGCCACAACGGTCAAATCGACGTGTAGAACCGGCAGGACCGGCTATTCCAGACCGAAGCCTGGGCCCCGGTGTCACGGGTGGCCGGTCCGCCGATCCGGATGAAAACAAGACCTTCAAAGGATTACGGCGCATGTCCGACACTGCATTCTGGCCCGGCGGCGCACGCCTCGCCATCTCCCTAAGCCTGATGTTCGAAGGTGGCGGCCAGCCGATTTCGGGCGCAAATGGGCCGATCCCAGAACCGATCCAGGACGGCCTGCCCGACCTGCCGACCAACGCCTTCTTCGCCTATGGCGTCAATGAGGGCATTCCGCGCATCCTCGACCTGATGGACAAGCATGGCATCAAGCTGTCGTCCTTCGTGATCGGTCAGGCGATCGAGAAGGCCCCTGAGCTGGCGCGGGAGATCGTCCGGCGGGGTCACGAGATCGCGGCGCACGGGCGCACGTGGGAGACCAGCTACACCATGCAACCCGACGAGGAACGGCGCTTCATCGCTGATGGCGCGGCGTCGATCGAGAAGATTACCGGAGTGAAGCCGGTCGGCTGGAACGCTTACTGGTTGCGCAACTCCCCCAACACGCTCGACATCCTGCAGGAGCTCGGCTTCGAGTATCATATCGACGAACCCAGCCGCGACGAGCCGTTCATCGTGCCTCTGTCGGGCGGCGACATCGTGACGGTGCCCTACACCTTCCACATGAACGACATTTCGTCGTTCCCGTTCGAAGGTTATGATCCGATCGCCTATGAGCAGGCGCTGAAGGACGAATTCGATCAACTCTATGACGAAGGAGCGCATCGGCGTCGCATGATGGTGATATCGTTGCACGACCGCATCTCGGGACACGCAAATCGCGTCCGACTTCTTGATCGATTTCTCACGTACGCCAAGTCGAAGCCCGATGTTTTGTTCGCCCGCAAGGATGAGATCGCCAGGTACGCCTTGGAGACCAAGGGCTCCCTGACACCTATCGTCCGGCGCGGCTCCCCGACCAAGACCGGCTTGCCGGGACCTGCGGGCTGAAGTCGAAGTATCAGTCACTTTTGCATTTCTTGACTGCGTCAATGAATGACGGCGTCGTCGAGCTACTCGACTAACCAAGAGGTAGATATGTCGCAGCTGGCGCCCGTGTGGTCTCATGGGCAAGGTCTCGGCGCAGCGGCTCAAGGAGGCACTGGAAGTCGCTGCCAGGCTCACTATGCCTCCTGGCGAGGCCATTGCCATAGCGATTAACACTCGGGAAACGCAGCGGGGGAACCTAGGGCTTGGCTTGACCCGAAAGCCCTCACGCTGCACGCCCGAACGATGGATCAGCCCGAACCACTCGACCGACTTTTCGCAACGATCGCCTCTCGACGCGACGCCGACCCTGCCTCCTCCTACACAGCCTCGCTGTTCGCGCGTGGGCGGCCGCACATTGCGCAGAAGCTAGGTGAAGAAGCGGTGGAGACTGTGATAGCGGCGCTTTGTGACGACGAACGCGCGATCGTGCGTGAGGCAGCGGACCTGCTTTACCACCTCTTGGTCCTGTTGGCCGATGCCGGGTTATCGATGAACGAGGTCCGCGCCGAGCTGGCGCGCCGATCGAGGGTATCGGGGCACGCCGAGAAAGCCGCCCGCGGCGCCCCTCTGCCGCCCTACTTTCCGCTCGAGCAAGAACCACGATAATACGGCGGTAGGTGACATACTTCCCTGACGATTGGCGATCGCTGCAGAGCACGCGTGCGCTGCTGACAGCCCAGCGGAGAGGTACAATCCTGAGATAGTTGATCAAACAGCTCGCCTGAACAGCTTCTCCGTTCGATCAGGCCCGTCTGCAGGGGTATTGAACACATCTTGGCGAGGGTCTAGGCGTACGTCGTTTAAGTTGCCGCGCGAAGATGACCGCGGCAACCACTTGCTTCAATCCTTCTTCACCCACGGCATCGACAGGTCGATATCGGTCACCAGCTTGCCGCCGCCAAAGCTCATGTTCTCGAGCGGAATGGCGTACATGAGCAGGCTGACGTCATCCTGATCAACGCCGGCTTTCTCCACCGCGTAGCGTGTGACCAACTCAGCGAGCTTTCGCTTCTGCTCGGTAGTTCGGCTGTCCCCGAAGGTGACGGTGACGATCAGGCGCCGGTCGGATCGCTGCTGCGCGGGAAAGGTTGGATGGATGAAGAGCGCGTCCTCGCTGTGCTCGCTTATGACGACGAAGCGGTCGTCCATTGGAGTATCCATTGCCTCATGCAGAGCGAGGTTTAGCGCATCGGCCAGCCCGCGCTTCTGGTCGCTGGTGAACTTGCCTGCGGGAAGGTGTGCGTGGAATATCGGCATGGATCGGTCCTTTGTTTTGGTCACAATGGATAGGTACGCTCTGCGCGCGATCAGGCGATTGATCGGCCGCCGTCGACCAGGATGACCTGTCCGGAAATGTATGATCCGGCTGGGGAAGCGAGGAGGATAGCCGGGCCGACGAGGTCGACGGGATCAGCCAACCGTTTCACAGGAACTCGGTCGATCATCTTCTGCGCGCGTTTGTCGTCATTCCATATCTCCCGCGCGAACTCGGTGCGAACGAACGCGGGTGCCAAGGCATTTGCTCGGATGTTGGACGGTCCAAACTCGGCGGCCACGCTGCGGACGTAGCTGTTCAGCGCAGCCTTGGTGACGCCGTAGGTCGCCAGCCCGGGACTGGCTCGCTCCGACGCGATGCTCGACATCAGGATGATGCTGCCGTCGCGTTGGGCAACCATGGTGGGCAGGAACTGGCGGACGATTGCATGGGTGTTCACGACCGTGGTCGCAAGCATGTGCTGCAGCGTCTCGGGCGATTGGGCGAGAACCGAGCCGATTGGTGGGACTTCGGCCGCAAGGCAGAACAGAATATCGACCCTGCCGAAAGCACTGGCGACCCGCTCCCCGAAGCTGTCGACATCTTCGCGGCTGGTGATGTCGCAGCGTACGCCCTTGGCGGTGTAGCCTTCGGCCAATAGAGATCGGGCGACGGCCTCTGTGTCGTCGTCACGATGGCTGGAGACGACCACACTGCACCCGCATGCTGCGAGACCGCGCGCAATGGCCAGCCCCATCCCCGCCGTCGACCCGGTGAGGACGGCAACCTTTCCAGATAGGTCAAATCCTTGGTACATCGACGCTACACTCGCTGAGCTTGAGGAATATGGGCCCGCATCAGCATCGTGGCTGAGCCCTTCGTCGGTGAGTTTCACGATATGCGCCAATGCGGAGGGTAGGCGGCGTCATAGCCCCGCATAGCCTCCATCCGTACTCGCCAGTCGTCGAGAGCGGGTAGCCGTGCGGCGAGCTTGTCGAGTTCAAATCCCCTTTCGACCGGCTGCAATCGGGGCGCGACCCGACGCAGCAACTGGATGTGGGGTAGGGCAACAATGTCTGCGGCGGTGATGTCGTTACCGACCAGGCAGGGCGAACCCGAAAGCGTCCGGCTCATTCCGCCGAGCGCTTCCCAGACCCGGTCCGCGGACGCGCGCATCGCCTCCGGATCGTGCCCCGCCTCGCCGCGCAGCAGCGGGCGGACGATCCCGTTTTCGATGAGATCACGCAGGTAATTCTCGAACTCGAGGATTTGCTGCCAAATCCAGCCGACTTCCTGCGCGGTGCGGCCGAACAGCGGAACGGCTGGATGCGCCCGATCCAGAAACGCCATGATCGCGATCGACTCGCTAATCGCGGATCCGCCGGTCTTCAACACCGGTGCCTTGCCTCGTGAATTCAGCGCTAGGAAAGCGGGGGTGCGATGCTCGTCCTTGCCCGTGTCGAGGCGATGGGAGTCATAGGCGATGCCCTTGTACGCAAGCGTCAGCTGTACCCGCCAGGAATAAGGACTGCCGCTGATCCAGAAGAGTTCGTGTTTCACCGTGTTTCCTTACCGGACCAAAGGGTGAGCATCCGCCCTCAGGTGAGATGCTCGCGGAACCATGCGGTCGCGGCTGTCGCAGCGGCAGACAGTTGCCCAATATACGGATCGAAATGGCCGCCCGGTATGAGCGCAAGCCGCTTGGGCTCCAGCGCACGCTCGTACGCAGCCAGTGCAAGGTCGGTGACGGTGACCCGGTCCTCGGCAGCGACCACCATCAGCAAGGGGGTCGGTGACACGCGCGCGATCCATGCGCCCGGCTCGTACATGCGCGCGGCACGCGTCGAGCGCACCGTAACCTCATTTTCCCAGATGCCGTCAGGAATAAGCTGAAGATAGAAGTCGATTGCGTCGCGCGAACGATAGGCGGCGGGCACGGCGGGATCGTCGCTGACGATGGCTTGGCGGCGCGGCTGCTCGCCGGCGAGCTGCGCTCGCTCATCCTCATCAAACGTTCGCTCGAGGGCGGGAATGTTGTCCGGCGCGATGCGGCGCAGGCCCTGTTCGAAGCCGCTGATCGTCGGCACCTGCGCAACGACGCAGCGCAGCCGACGATCAGTCGCCCCTAACACGATCGCATGGCCGCCGGCATAGCTCGTGCCCCACAGGCCGATCCGCGAACCGTCCACGTCCTCCAGCAATTCAAGGTAGGAAATCGCCCGCCGCCAATCGGCGATCTGGCGCCATGGGTCGACATCGGCTCTCGGCTCTCCTCCGCTGGCACCAAAACTGCGATGGTCGTGGACTAGGACGACGAAGCCCGCCTCGGCAAAAGCCCGAGCGAACGGCTCGATCCCATGCTCCTTTGTGCCGGCATAGCCATGCGCCATTGTGATGGCGGGATGGGGCCCTGCCTTTTCTGGACGGAACAGCCAAGCGCCGAGCGTCACATCGCCCTCCGCGGGGAAGGTCACATCGGTCTTCGTCACCATGGACGCGTTCCTCAAAGATACGGTACTATGCGCCTATATAGCCTCGCGACGTTCGCAAGCAACCCGGCGACCGCCAGCTTCAAGCTATTCGAGCGGAAGCTCAGTCGCGATGACCGCCGACATCGTCTCGCGCATCTGGCGCGCATTCTCCACACCGAAGCTTGCCTCAAAGGCGGCCTGAGCCTTCTCCCATGCCGCATAACCATCGCGAACCCGCGAGAAGCCGGGTTCCGTCACGCTGATGATCCGTGACCTGCGATCATCCGGGTCGGGAGAGATGCGCAGCAGACCGTCGCGTTCGAGCGGCTTGACAAGGTGGCCGGCGGTCGTTCTGTCCATCACCATCGCGTCTGCCAATCTGCCGATGCTCATCGGACCATGGCGCGCGAGATACAGTAGGGTCGTGTACTGCGTTCCCCGCAGCCCCGTGCCCGCCAGCGCATTATCGTAAAACCGGGTCATGTGCCGTGCCGCCTGCCGGATCGCGGTGGCATTGCACCGCGCTATCCCCGTCTGCGGGTAGATGACGTCATCGCGAGCTGCCATTATAAGTCCGATCGGCCTGCAGCTTCATGTCGGATTGAGGCCAACAGCTGTCAACTCGCCGTCTTGCCGCCACCATATTCAGACGACACGGCACCGATCATACCCGATCGGCACGTGACGGCTGAAGCGAAAGGTCGATCGTCATGGCGCGGCGCAGTCGCGATCGTATGACCAAGCGATGAAACGGCCGTATGACCGCCAGATAAGCCGACCCCAGGAGATTATGGCATTTGACAGCCGTAGTGGCGATCAATCGCCGCCCGTCCTGCCCCTCACGCTGGATGAGCAGCGACAGCCGAAAACTCAGATGTGTGTCGTCATCTCCGACTACAATCTCCGTGGCACTTTCAGCCAATATCTCGAAAAACCCGATTTGATCCCGGTCGGGCCGAGATTTGCGCATATCGCCGGATGTCCGTAGTCCGATGGGAGCAACGATCCGGTCTCGGAGCGACAAGAGGAGCTTAACCCAAGGCTCGGCTTCATCAAACACTGCGTGCCCGATGGCACGGATATCACCGCCATGATGCGCAGGCAGCTGCACCGCGAAGGAGTCGAGCAGGTCCGCGCCTTCGTACCAGTCCGCGAGCCGACTTGCGACGGGAGGAAGCTGCTCGCTAACGACGACACGATGCTTCATGGCTGTGGTCCCATGCTTGGTCTACGGGTTAAATCATTGCGCGAGTGTGGTGTCACCGTCGCTGTTCAGCATGTGAGTACAACCGCCATATAGGAAATGCCACTTCGTTCGGACGTGACTGATCCCACTATCCATTGTTTCGCGCGACGTCCTCAAAATCATGAGGCCACAATCCTCACGAATTTTGGTTCAACTACAATCTCAAACTGGTGATCCGTATTTATGTTCAGTGGTGAGACTTCCTAAGACAATCGGGAAAGATCGGCAAAACGGCATACGAGCAGCGCCCACTGTCCCGATTGTGCAAAACGGGTGAGATGGAACGCAGGATCAAACATCTAGCTTCGCTGGGGACGAAAACCGAGATACTCAGAGCCGCCGCAATCGAGTTCTAAGCGTTCGACTTGCTGTGGGCTTTCAGGCCGATTGTCAACGTGTCGAATGATTGATGCATCGCTTGCCTGGCAGCATTGGAATTGCCGCGTTGTATAGCCACGCTGAGATCAAGTTGGGCTTCTACTAGCGACGTACGTAGCAACGCCGTTTCATGAACCTTATCAAAGGCGCGTCGCAAAGCAGGCTCATTCTTAAGCCAGTTTGTACGAACCCAAAGGTTTACCACCTCATTTCCAACATGTCCGGAGATCGAAAGGTGGATAGAACGAAGCATTTCAAAGGAGTTTTCAGTCAATATGGATTTGCAGCCTTCCATGCGACCTCTAAGGCCCTGACTTACATCGGAAACGATCGCCGCCAGTGCTGCAACCTGACCCTCAATCAGTCGATGCGCAGCTAGGATATTCGTTGCATCCTCAATATCGTCATCGGCCCCTTCTTCGATATGGTATGGGACTTGTATCCTCCCCGCGTCGTTCTTTTCAGTAGTTCCTATATATTCGAGAGCGATGAGCGCCTCACGAATAGTTGACCGACTCACCTTGAACCGCGCCATAAGCTCTCTTTCGCTCGGAATATGCCGACCCGAACGACTCGATTCATTTACAAGATCATCTCGTATTAGGTAAGCGATCCGCTTGTAGAGCCCTTCCCCTTGTCGCGCCATTGAGCCCTCCTTGTCTTCCGGGACTTTGGACCACCAGTAGGTTAAGTAGGACCACGTCGGAAGCAATCACGTCGCGAGGACGGCAATCTAACGTTACAGTCTGGCAAGCGCAGCCTTCCAGTTTTCACTACCTAATCGCTTCACTAAAGCTCATTATGGTTTATTACAAAACAGCTAATTTTGAATGGAAAAGCCATATCTCAGAAAGCGTCAGGCTAATAAATATGACCTCGCCTAAACTTGATTCAACGAATGAAGCCAATATTAGCTATGTCTCCTCTAGCGCATTACCTTAATAGGTTTTCGAGCTGTTGCGTACGTTCATTCTCAACCAGCGCGACATCGTCGGCAGAAATACGGGCTTCCCGATCATAGTTGAAAGTGTGGCCAATCGCCGTTGCCAGAAGCGCGACTAACGCCAATGCCGCGAGCCACCATATATACCAGATCATCGCCAGCGCGAAAGTTGCCGATATTGAGGCGAGGATGACTCCGACGCCAGTGTTTCGGGGCATGTCGATATCACGAAACGCGGTCACTGGACGAATCGCGTGCTTAGACTTCATGTCGTACCAGGCGTCGAGATCGTAGACGATCGGGGCGAAGGCAAAGTTGTAGGAAGGTGGCGGCGATGACGTCGCCCATTCCAGACTTCGGCCGTCCCACGGATCCCCCGTGATGTCGCGCAGGGCCTCACGGTTGCGGAGGCTGACGTACAACTGGATCAGGAAGGCGGCGATGCCGAACGCAATCATAGCCGCCCCGGCTGCGGCGATGATGAACCAAATCTGCAACGACGGGTCCTCGAACTGCCGCAGGCGGCGCGTCACGCCCATCAGGCCGAGCACATAGAGCGGCATGAAGGCGACGTAGAAACCAACTACCCAGAACCAGAAGCTGATCGTACCCCACCTTTTGTCGAGCTTGAATCCAAATGCCTTGGGAAACCAGTAGTTGATGCCGGCAAAAACCCCGAACAGCACGCCGCCAATGATTACGTTGTGGAAATGCGCAACGAGGAACAAAGAGTTGTGCAGAACGAAGTCAGCAGGTGGCACGGCGAGCATCACACCAGTTGTGCCTCCAATGGTAAAGGTGACCATAAACGCAACAGCCCACATCATCGGCAGCTCGAAACGGATTCTTCCTTTGTACATTGTAAATAGCCAGTTGAAGATCTTTGCTCCGGTCGGAATTGAAATGATCATCGTTGAAATGCCGAAGAACGAATTGACGCTCGCCCCCGACCCCATGGTGAAGAAGTGGTGTAGCCAGACGAGATAGGCGAGGATGGTGATGACCAGCAGCGCGTAGACCATCGAGGTATAGCCGAAGATCCGCTTGCTGCAGAAGGTCGAGGTAACCTCGCTGAACACGCCGAAGGCGGGCAGGATCAGGATGTATACCTCCGGGTGACCCCAGATCCAGATCATGTTGACGTACATCATGGGGTTGCCACCCATCGTGTTGGTAAAAAAGTGGGTGCCGACGTAACGGTCGAGGCTGAGCAATGCGAGCACTGCAGTCAGGATCGGGAAAGCGGCGACGATCAGCACGTTGGTGGCGAGCGCCGACCAAGTAAAGACCGGCATCTTCATCATGTCCATACCGGACGCGCGCATTTTTAGTATCGTCGTAAGTAGGTTAATACCGGACAGCAGTGTGCCAACTCCGGAAACCTGAAGCGCCCATATGTAATAGTCCACTCCGACATCGGGTGAGTAATCAAGCTCTGACAGGGGTGGCATCGCTAGCCAGCCCGTGCGAGCGAACTCACCCACGAACAGGCTTACCATAACGATGACTGCGCCGGCCGCGTTCATCCAGAAGCTAAGATTATTGAGGAACGGGAACGACACGTCGCGTGTGCCGATCTGTAAAGGCACGACATAGTTCATCAAGCCGGTAATGAATGGCATTGCAACGAAGAAGATCATGATGACGCCGTGCGCGGTGAATACCTGGTCGTAATGGTGGGCGGGCAAGTAGCCGCTGTTGCCGCCGAAGGCCATTGCCTGCTGGATGCGCATCATAATCGCATCCGAGAAGCCGCGCAGCAGCATCACAATACCGAGGATCATATACATGATACCGATCTTCTTGTGATCGACCGAGGTGAACCATTCCTTCCACAGATAGCCCCAGGCCTTGTAGTAGGTTAGGGCGGCGACTAGCGCCGCACCACCCATCGCGACCATGGCGAAGGTCGTAATCAGGATAGGTTCGTGGACTGGAAAGCTGTCAATCGTAAGGCGCCCAAAAACGATCCTTAGAAGTTCCTCGGACATCGTGCTTGTCCCTTGGCTAGGTAATGACGGGCTTGCAACTTCACAGGTCTTTGTAAGTCCACGCACAACCTGTCCTGCCGATAAATGCAATCACACGCCATTGTTGTTGTGATAGCTGCTGCTGTTATGACGCATCGGCTTAGATTTGATCTCCGTTTCTACCCTGGTCGAAACCAAAAAATTGGCACGTTCCGTTTTGCTGTTTGTTGCCTTACGCTTCGCGGCAAATACCTCTAATCGATATGACACGATCTCATATCCCATCTCTCGCGCAAGCCGGGTTTGCATCGCGGCAAGCTGGGGGTCGCGGAATTCGACGATCTGCCCGGTTTCGATGTCGATCAGGTGGTCGTGATGCCCCGCCGCTGCGAACTCGTAACGGGTTCTGCCATTGCCAAATCGATGGCCATTAAAGATCCCTAATGAGACAAGCAGCTTTACGGTGCGGTAAACAGTTGCGACGCTTAGACCTCGCTGAACTAATTGGCCACGGCGGTGGATTTCGTTGACGTCGGGATGGTCCGCGGCTTCGCGGACGATTCTGGCAATAAGTTCACGCTCGGGCGTGGCCCGGCATCCTCGCCGTGCAAGTTCACGCCGCAGTTCGTCCGTCCGGCTGTCTTTTTCAGAACCTCGATCCGCGTGAATGAAGCGCTTTCTAACCATTCAGCTTTTTACCTGCAACAATCCCGCGGCGTTATCCTTATAGAGCCAATTTGTGTCGTAATCTCGCCAATCGCGGCGACGTCGATGCGGGTAGCGCCAGTGGCGCGCGCGGCTTGCAGAAGCGCGAGCAGGATGTCGGTGATGCCCTCGGCGAGCAGTTCCTGCACCGTAGCGACGGCGCTCGGCGCGGCGGTGGGTGCGATCGAGGCGGGCAGCATGGCGGTCTCCTTCTCGCCGGCACAATCCCGCGACCTCCTGCTCCCCTCTCCTGTCCCTCGCTCAGGGCCGCGCGGCCTCGCTCAGCTTGACCCGAGCGGCTTTCAGCCGTCGCGCGCTCTCGGTGAGGAACAACCCCTCGGACGATAACTCCGGAACTGTCTCCATCCGCTCCGCGAGTGTGGCCAGCCGACGATCGATCGCGTCCGCGGTCACCGTGATCTCGTCGACGGTGAAGTGGATGGCGGAAGGCGGAGGCGGCAACCGCAGCGGCTGGCCTACCTCGGGTCGGCTCTCCGTGGATGCATGGACGCTCCAGAGGTGCGCTTCCGCATCGAAAAGCTCGTCGAAGGCCTGGCTGGAGTTGCCGACGTTGACGATCCACTGTTCGCCACCCCGCTCCATGAAGCCGGTCGCGTAGATCCGTCCCGGGCTGTCGCTATCGTCGACCCGGCCCAGCTCCTCGCCAGCAGCGGCGAGGCCGTCGACGTCGCGGGCGGTGAGGCGCCAGGCGTCGAACCGCTCTCCCTCATCGGAGGCGGTGAGATAGTGCGCCGTCGCGATCTTCCATGCCGCGTTCACGCGCGCGAGATCGTCCTCGAACGTGGCCGGCTCGGCGGTCGGCAGCAGAGGATGCCCGCGTTCGTTCGTCCAGGCGGCGAGCATCACCATGTTGGCATCGACGAAGTCGTGCGAGGCACACGTGCCTTGCTGAGCAACCCGGTTGCGCAGCCGCATGTCCTGCCACTGCGCGGGCGCAAGCTCGAGAGCGAGCCCGCGCGCGAAGGCGCACGCGAGCGCCTCAACCGCGGCCGACGCCAGCACCTCGTCCCAGTCGGCGCCGGCGTAGATGGTGGTCAGCTCGCCCACTGCGTCGCGTCGGCTAAAGCTGAACCGCGGCGCCTCCGGAAACTCGCGCTTCGACGGATCGGCATAGTCGACCCAGACCTGCGCGGCCTCGCCCATCGGTCCCACACAAGGGCCGAAGCTGGGTGCGATGTCATGGTGCCAGCTCATCTCCGACCAGCGCTCCGGGATCGGCATCATGGTCGCGACCGGATAATCGGGGAATTGCCACGGCCAGTTCCGGTCCACGGCTTCGGTGGTGAAACGGTCGGCGAGTGAGACCATGCTGCCACCCGCCATCTCACGGTACGCCGCGATCGTTTCCGCGTCGCCGTCAGCGCCGGCGATGAGCGTCCGCAGGACATAGGGCCATGTCGCCATGCTGACGGACACGTTGAGGAAGCCGTTCCAATGGGTGTCGTCGGTGTAGCCCGGGAAGGTCGGACCTTCTCCGAACGTCCAGAGGATCGGGCGCATGAGGTAATTGGCTGACGCGGGCACAGACTCGGGCATGAGGTAGCTCCTCGCCGGCTCATTCCGGCGTGCCCGCTCCCTCCCCTCTCCTCTTCCGCGGCTCGGATCCGCCTGTCACTTTCAGCTGCTAGCGCGGCACCTGAACCGGTGTTGCGGGGGCTTGCATCTAGAGCCAGCACCTTGCTCTATGTTGTAATAAGTTGTTCATCCGGGCGAGATAGCCGCGCCGCTAAGGGGCCAATTCAATCTACCTGCCTCTTTGATTGAAGGGCCCAGCGTGTCAACGTACGCAGAACGCAGAATACAGGTCGTTGAAGGCCTGCAGACTTTCGAAAGCTTCATCCTGGACGTGAAAGGCGGCGATGCGCGCGGCCTCGCCCAGCAGCGAGTTACCTTAGTTCAGTCGGTCAACGCCTACTTCGGTCATCTGAGCGGCCAAGTAGGTACTATCAGCGGGCATGCTGCTGATGCATGGCGCGGTGAACTCGAAACTCTAACAGCGCTTCGTCACCGTTATTCGCAGCACATTGCCCGATGGACGGTGGATGAGACGTTGCTCCACTGGTCCGAGTACCGCACTTTCAGCCAGGAGCTGGTCAGGGCGATGCGCGCCCATCTCGATAGAACCGAGCGCTTCCCGCCGCTCTGATGAGCGTCACGCGGCCTCGCGATTGATGGCGGCCATCATCTTCGTGGCGGCGCCGAAGCGGCGCAGCGTCGCCGCCATTTCCGAACGCAGCTTGGCCTTGCTCGATACAACGATCTCGGCCGCGATCGGCGTGCCGTTGGCATCGGCGTAGCCGGTCGCGAGTTGCCCGTCGTCGACCTCGACCCGGATCAGTTGGCCGCGCACGGGAGCTGGCCCGACGTGCCGCACAGTGAACTCGCCGAGCTTGCCGACCAGACCCTGGATCAGCTTGCCCCAACGGATATGGCCCGCCGCCATGTTCTCGTCGTCGCCATAGCCGCGATCGAGCCATGTACGCAGATGGGTGCGCTGCTGAAGCTTGGTGTTCCGCGTCCGCTCCATCGTCCGGCATAGCGGCAGCGCGCTGGCAATCCCGTCGAGCAGTCGCAGGTCCTCGTCCTGCAGCGCCACCAGAACGTCATCGATCTCGCGACGAGCAAGTGCTTGCACCAGCTGTTGGCGCAGGACGTCGCCGGTAACCTGCCGGCGACGTCCTTGGCTGGCGTTCGGTGCGTAGTCGGCCGCGTGAGCGAAGCCGCCATCCGTCAGGATCAGAATCGTCGCGGCCTCGGCGCCGTGACGATCGCGCACGATCCGCAGGAAGTCCCACTTCGCGCGTGCTGGATCCCCATCGGCAAGATCGGCATCGCTAAGAATAGCCAGACGCCGCGACCAGCGGGCAGGACGCGCCTCATCGCTCGGCTTGGACCAGCTGCTCGGCAGCGGCCGGGCCGGTGCGGTCGGGACCATGGGAGCCGGTCTGTTGCTCTGACGGTGCAGCGCCAGGTTCGCACGCCTTGCCGCGTCGAACAGGTCGGTGCGGTCACCGCCCCCGTCCGTGAAGCCCTGGTCATAGGCCGCGCGGCGAATCTCAAGCGGCGCATTGCACGGGATCCCGTCGGGATAGTGGTGCGGCCATCCGACGTGCGCCGCGTACCAGCCATCGGCGTAGCGGTTGGCGACGTCCCAATCGTAGCCGTGCCGATCGCGGCCGTTCAGGATCGCTACGTCGCGTTCGTTCGCCTTGCCCTCACGCACCTCGTTCTCGGTGAAGGCGAAGTTGGTGGCGTGGCGCTCGGCCTCGGCCTCGAGGCGCATTTCCTCGAAGACAGGGCGCGTCGCGATCACGCGCTCGCGACTGCGCGCCTGGCGATCGGCGACAGGCGCGGTGGGTGGCAGGTCAGGGAAGTCGCGCCATGCCTTGGCCAATGCCTCGGCGTGAGCAGGCCTGCGGCCGCGCGCCAACCAGGTCGAAGCCTCCGCAGGGTTGAAGTCGGTGTCAGGCATGGTGGCCTCGCTGGTCGACGCGCCCGCGGGCGCGAGCAGGTGGTCAGGCGGTCGCCAGGCGCGCACGCGCGATCGCGGCCTCGTCGGGGAAGGCGGTTGCTAGATTGGTGTGCAGCGTCTGGAAGTCTGCGACCGGGAACGAGCCGTCAGGACCGGGGCGCGTTGTCTGCAGCGCGCCGATCACCAGCTCGGTGACGTCGGGCCGAAGGATCGTGGCGACGCTGCCCTCGTAGCTGATCGGCGGAGCGAAACCGCCGTCGAGCCAGCGGGCCAAGCCGTTCTCGACGGCTTCAGCGTACGTCTGGACAGCCTCGTCCGCGTCGTCGTCGATCCGGAGCGACAGCGTGCGGTAGACACCGAAGTCGTGGCGGTTGGCGAGCGGCTTGAGGCGGCACCCGGCGGGAGGCTGACCGTACCGAGCGATGATCGCCAGCTTATAGGCGAACACTTCATAGGCGTTCACCGCGTCGAAGTCGAGCGTGCGGCCCAACTGCGCGCAGTCCTCTTCGGCGGGTGCACCGCCAAGATCGATGATGTCGGACATGGGAGGGTCTCCTTCGATCCGCGTGGATCAGCACTCCCCTCCCCCTCCTCTCTTGCTTGGCAGAGCAGCCGTGTGCCGGCAGGAGGCGCGCATGCCTCAGCACCTCAGCCTCGTTGCCATCGTCGTCGACGAGTACGACACCGCGATCGACTATTATGTCGGCACGCTCGGCTTCGAGTTGCGCGAGGACGCGGTGCAGAGCCCGACCAAGCGGTGGGTGGTCGTCGCGCCGCACGGAGCTTCTACGGGCCTGTTGCTCGCTCGCGCAGCCGACGAGCGGCAGCGGCGCGCCATCGGCAATCAGAGCGGTGGCAGGGTCTTCCTCTTTCTCGAAACTGACGATCTCGTGCGCGACTTCCAGCTCTTGCGGGAGCGTGGAGTTCGCTTCGTCGAGTACCCGCGGCACGAGGCTTACGGCGTCGTCGTCGTGTTCGAGGATCGATACGGCAACCGCTGGGACCTCATCGAACGTGCCGTCGGGTGAGGGCGTGACGAACGATTGCTGACGCCCTAATTGTCTTAATTCATTAACCAAGTTTGGTTATCCGCCCGCGACCGCCGGAGAAGCGTGTCTACGCAGGACGGGACCTGCGTGTCGCAGGGAAGAAAAATGCAGAACCCCTATAACGAAGGGCTGGCGCACGCGCGTCGGAAGGGATCGACTGTTGCCGACTGCCCCTACAGCTCGGCCTTGATGGCGCATGAGCGTCAGCAGTGGTTTTCCGGATTCACATCTAGACAAGCCCGCGCGCGTGGCATCACGGCGACCGAGGAAGGCAGCCGGGAGCTACCCCTCCTTGCCGATGTCTACGCCTAATCCTTTTGAGGGCCAGCGTTCGGGAAGCGCTCTTCTATCACCAGTGTCTGCCAATGCAGCCGCTCACGCCCAAGCGCTTCGGACCGATTGACCATCTGCTCGAGAGTGGCACTGAGGCGGTTGAGCGAAGCCGCGTAATCTGTGTCGAGCTCATCGGCCTGCTGCGACGTCGGTGAGACGGTGGAACGTGCCTTCCGGTGAGCCTGGGTCAGCGCCGGCATGTGCCGCTGTTCGATCCCTTCGAGCTCGATGGTGGCTTCCTCGCGCAACTCTTCAGGCACGGCCTTGAGGCGAGCGAACAGCCCGGCAATCCGCGCCTCTGCCATTCGCGCGTCGATGTTCATCGGCAGGGTAGCAGCCAGAGGCTTTTGTCGCGGGGCGGTCCCTTCGGAAGGTCCAGCTAGCTCGATGTATCCCATACCTGTTGCGTAAAGCATTCCGCCTACGAGGATGAGCACAACGGCGAGCGACTTCACGACATTGCCGCTGAGCAGATCGGCTATCTGCTGCATCGGACTTGCGTGATCGGTGCCAAGGCCGTCTCCGAGTTCGGCAGATTGCGATGTTATAAAGTTCGCCGCTGAGAGGAATACTCCAAGCAGTCCGCAGTTCAGTCCGATATCGAAGCCGCCCCTAGGCGATGTGGGCTGACGCTGGTCGTCCATGTTGAAGCCCCCTCCGTTACAGATCTCGACCAAAGCGCTGACGCTTCATGGCCGCCTGCGCGGGTCCATCAAAGCTTCCAAGCGTCTTCAACCGATCTGTCTCGAGCGTGCTGGCGAGATCGGCGGGCAGCTCGGCATGGGACGCCGCAACGGCGATCGCCGCGGCTGCTGTAGGCAGCTCGCGCGGGCTCGTGCCTTCCCAGACGATGGTCTCTCGCTCGCCCTCGTCCTCCGGGTCCGGGCGCGAAACCTGGACGTAGAAGGTGTCGAGCGGCCGGTCCCATCCGATCGCGACGGAAACGCCGGCGGTTCCGGCGAAGGTATGACGGCTCATCGTCCAATCTCCCTCGAGGGTTAGTCGGCCAGCGTGATCCACTCAGCGTGCCACGGCCGCGGGTGAGGCGCAAAGCGCAGAGCGCCCGGAACGGTGAGGTGCGTGGTCATCCGCTCGACGAGCCACTCGACGTAGTTTTGGCCATCGGCCATGTCCTCGGCGAGCAGCTCGGCGAGCATCGCCGACTGGCGCGCCTGCGCGTCGGAGAGCATCGACCAGTCCAGCGCGTCGAGAAAGCGCTCACGCCGCTCGATGTAGCGCGCGATGCGCGCGAGGTCGGCCCGCGCGATGGCGAGCGCATCCTGGATCCACATGGGTCGTGCTCCTCAGGCGGCGATCAGCGCGGGCTCGGTGCGAGCGGTCGCAGGGGCGGTAAGATTAAGCTCGCGCGTGAGGCGCTCGGCGAAGCGCGCGGTGTTCAGCAGCTCGGCCATGCCGGCATGCCGGTTGGGCTGCTCGATCCCGTTCACGACGGCGCGATAGGCGACCTCGCGTCCCTCGTACCGCCCGCCGACCCGAACGACGACGGCGACCTCTGGCGCAGCGAGGATGACATAGCCGGACTCGGCCGTCGTACCTTGCGAGGAGATGACGGTGTAGCTGCCGTCGATGAGGTTCAGCGCCGTGGCCAGCTTCTGCAGCTCGGCGCGGGCGTCCATGTGGAAGCGTTCCTTGGCGACCTGGTCGTACTCGACGCCGCGGATCGCGAGGGAGAGCAGCGTCGGGAAGCGCCGGAGCGCGTCGATGCGGCGCTTGCAGGCATGCAGCAGCACCGAGCGCGGCGCGCGGTTGGTCGAGACGACCGCCATGTGGCGCGCCAGCAGGACCATGGCGGGGTCGCTGTCAGGATCGACGCCGGCATTGCGGCAATCGGCAAGCGCCTTGGTCATCGCCTGCAGGGTGACGGTGATCGTGGGCAGCGAGGCTGCATCCATCGCCTGATGGTGGCGGAACGGTACGTCGAAGCTCATGACGCCTGACTCCATGTGAGAGGACCTGGCGCGACACCTCACGCCCGCCTCTCACTCCCCCCTCTTCTCCGCGGCTCTGGATCCTCCCCGTGGCCGTCAGCCCCTCGGGGCTGGTCGCCCCGGCGCTTCACGGGCTCAGGCTCGCTCGTCTCCGATTAAGGCGCGCGGAAAGAGGTTGCCGGTTTCGGAAACCTCTTTCCGTGGGCGCTCAGTCGATCAGCTCGACGCCTAGCGAAGCAAATGTGCTCGCCTGATCGCGCGCATCGTAGCGCGCCGCGTCGCACAGGCCTTTCAAGTCGGGGCCGTCGTAGGTGGCGAAGCCAAGATGGCTGCAGCCGGTAATCCGCTGCCCGACGACGCCGACCTTGCCGGCTGGCACCCAGTCTGACCAATCGCCCCAGGCGGCGAGCACGCCGACCTCGCCGATTGCGGCTTCGTACGACGCGATCGAGCGCAACACGTGGCTGTCGTTCGGTTGCAGCACCTCGCCGGTGAAGGCGGAGTAGCGCTGCGGACGCCAATGCCGCGCAGTCTGGCGCGCGAGATCACGCTCGAGAACGAACAGCGGTTTACGCAGGGCGGCGAACTCGGCCTCGAAGCCGAGTATCACCAGCGACCAGTCAACGTCCTCTTCGTAGTAGATGCTGTCGAGCCGCAGCGCCTCCGGCATTGCTGCCTGGCGCTCATCGGAGAGCACGAAGCCGCCGTGCGACGCGGTGGTCACCGACCATACACCGGGCAGGCGTTGCTCGGCGGTCTGAGGTGCGTCCCAGAGGGTGTGAACAGGTGCGGGGGTTGAGGCGAAGGCGGGCATGATCATCTTCTCCCAGATCGACGCCATCCCTCCCCCTCTTTCTAAACGTGGAGCTGGAAGGCGAGGATGATACACCGCTGTCTCCCCGCGGCTGCGCGTCCCGACTTCCCGAGGACCCCAAGTAACCGGATTAGAGAACTTACCGGGTAATCATGAACCTTCATTCGCGTGAGCTTCGCCTCTCACACGACAGGCGCTCGCCGTGGCGCCACTTCGCGGGATCGACGAAGTAGCCTGCGTGCGCTCCGAGTTGTCGTCGCTGCGCCGTCTCGTAGGCGGCGACGTAGCGCTGCGCGCGTGCAGGATCGCCTTTGAGGTAGCTGGTGGCGGGCACTGCGAGGCCGGCGGCAATCATCATCTCGCCGAGATCCTGCCCGCCAACATCGACGGTCCCGATCGGACGGCCGTAGCTCTGCTTGCCCGTCAGCCGGATCGTGGCCGGCTTCGCCTTGAGCAGCTTGGACGCATAGTCCTGCGCGGCCTTGCCGCAGGGCCAGCAGCCCGACGTCGTGCGGCACATCTGGCGCTTCTCGAATGCGTCCGCGCCGAACAGGCGGATGTCGATCGACACCGTATCGCCGTCGATCGCGCGACCGTCGGCGGTGATCGCGTTGCTCTGATCCGACCGCGGCGCAGCACCGGTGCAGGCAGCTGCGATGAGTGCGAGCCCGAGGATCATGCGCATGCGCTCACCTCGTCGATCGGTGCATCCGCGCGCTCTATCACGCGCCAGGGCTGCATCCTGTCGCCGGTGAGCAGTAGCACGACGTCGAGCCCTTCGGCCTGCATGCGCTGCGCGACACGCCGGGCGTGGAGGGCGCTGCACAGTCGCCAGCGCAGCGGGGAAAGGGGGGC
>NZ_JACHZH010000012.1:0-59475 GCF_014193405.1 Sphingomonas sp. BK069
TGGCCGTGGCGCCTGCGGGACAGTGGATCCTGAGACGAGCTCAGGATGACGCCAGGAGGTGAGGGCGCCGCGCCAGCTCACGGGACCGCGCGCGGAACAACTGCGCTCACCGTGCGCCCGCTCCGCGCCTCCGCGCCTCCGCGTGAATGCCCCACCAACGAAAAAGGCGGCCTCGTAAGGCCGCCCTCCCGTGTTCCACCCCGACCCACAGCTTACCGCGGCGACGCCTCGCGCTTGCCGTCGAGCCGTCGCGCCACGCCCCAGGGGTTGGCGTCTGACAACGCCTCAGGTAGCAGCGACGCGGGCAGGTTCTGCAGGCTCACCGGCCGCAGGAAGCGGTAGATCGCCGCGGTCCCGACCGAGGTGGTACGGCCGTCGCTGGTCGCGGGGAAGGGCCCGCCGTGGACCATCGCGTGGCTCACCTCGACCCCGGTCGGCCAGCCGTTGACCAGGATGCGACCGACGCGATCGGCGAGCACCGGTATCAGCGTCTTGGCCTCCGCCTCGTCCTCGGCGTCGAGGTGGAGCGTCGCAGTGAGCTGGCCCTCGAGGCTGGCGATGACCTGACGCACCTCGTCCATGTCGCGGCATGCCACCACGATCGAGGACGAGCCGAACACCTCGTGCCCGAGCGCGCGATCGGCGAGGAAGCTGGCCGCGTCGGCGCGGAACAGCGCGCCGACCGCCTGGTTGACGCCCTCGCCGACCTTGCCGCGCGCCACCGTCGTCACCGCGCTGTGACGTGCCAGCGCCTCGACGCCCTGCTCGAAGCTGGCGTGGATGCCGGGCGACAACATGGTCGCGGGCGCGCTCTCGGTCAGCGCGCGGCCCGCCGCGGCGACGAAGGCGTCGAGCGCCTCGCCCGCGATCGCGAGCACGAGGCCGGGATTGGTGCAGAATTGCCCCGCGCCCATCGTCAGCGACTGGACATAGGCCGGCGCCAGCGCCTCGCCGCGCGCTTCGAGCGCGTGCGGCATGATGACGACCGGGTTGATGCTCGACATCTCGGCATAGACCGGGATCGGCTCGGCGCGGTTGGCCGCGATCTTCACCAGCGCGAGCCCGCCCCCGCGCGAGCCGGTGAAGCCGACCGCCTTGATGCGGCGACTGGCGACCAGCGCCTCGCCAAGCCGGTTGGTCTCGCCCGGCAGATAGGAGAAGACCCCCGCGGGCAGCCCGGCCTTGTCGACCGCGGCGCGGATCGCGCGCGCGACCAGCTCGCCCGTGCCCGGGTGCGCCGGATGGCCCTTAACCACCACCGGGCAGCCCGCGGCGAGCGCCGAAGCGGTGTCGCCACCCGCGACCGAGAAGGCGAGCGGGAAGTTGGAGGCGCCGAACACCGCCACCGGCCCGACAGCGACGTTCATGCGACGCAGGTCGGGGCGGGGAAGGGGCTGCCGGTCAGGCAGCGCGGGGTCGATCGTGGCGTCGAGCCAGTCGCCCTGGCGCACCACCTGCGCGAACAGCTTGAGCTGGCCGACGGTGCGGCCGCGCTCACCCTCGAGCCGCGCGCGCGGCAGCCCGCTCTCCTGCTGCGCGCGCTCGATCAGCTGGTCGCCGAGCGCGACGATCTCGTCGGCGATCGCCTCGAGGAAGGCGGCGCGGTCCTCGGGCGCGGTCGCGGCATAGGCCGGGAAGGCCGCGGCGGCGAGCTCGCAGGCGTCGGCGACGGCGTCGGGACCGGCGGAGGAGAAGGTCGGGGTGAGAGGCGCGCCCTTGGCCGGGTCTACCGCGGTGAACCGCGCCTCGGCCTGGCGCAACTCGGCACCGATCAGCATCGCTCCGTCGATCATGAATTTCCTCGGCTCTGGGGAATTAGTCGGACATATTTAGGCGGCGGTAGGAGGGGGCGCAACCCTGGGTAGGTTCGCCGCCTTCACCGCAACCTTGTTCCCCGGCGAACGCCGGGGCCCAGGTGGGGGACGCTTGTGGGTGCTACCACGGCGTTCCCAACCGGACCCCGGCTTTCGCCGGGGATAGTCAAGTTTCGGCGAACGTCCCGTCACCATGGCGAGGCGGCGTGACCCACGCCGCCCCGCCGTTCTCTCAGATGAAGCGATTGAGCAGGTTCTCGATCCGCTCCTGCTGGCCAGAGCGCGGGCGCGGGTCGACATTCTCACGCTCGGCGAGGTCCGCGATCCCGGCGAGGTCGAGCGACGACACTTGCTGGCCGAACGCGCCGTCCCAGCCGGCGTAGCGGTCGCGCTTGATCGAGTCGAGCCGGCCGTCCTCGATCAGCTTCGCCGCGTTGAGCAGCCCGCGCGCGACCGTGTCGATGCCGCCGACATGGCCGTAGAACAGGTCGGCTGCGTCGATCGACTGGCGGCGTACCTTGGCGTCGAAGTTGAACCCGCCCGTGGTGAAGCCGCCCGCACGGATGATCTCGAGCATCGCCAGCGTCAGTTCCTCGACCGAGTTGGGGAATTGGTCGGTGTCCCAGCCGTTCTGCGGGTCGCCGCGATTGGCGTCGATCGAGCCGAAGATGCCGAGCGCGGCGGCGGTGGCGATCTCATGCTCGAAGGTGTGGCCGGCGAGCGTGGCGTGGTTCGCCTCGATGTTGACCTTGACCTCGTTCTCCAGCCCGTAGCGCTTGAGGAAGCCGTACACCGTGGCGGTGTCGAAGTCGTACTGATGCTTGGTCGGCTCGTGCGGCTTCGGCTCGATCAGGATCGTGCCGTCGAAGCCGATCTTGTGCTTGTGCTCGACGACGAGGCTGAGGAAGCGGCCAAGATTGTCGAGCTCGCGCTTGAGATCAGTGTTGTGGAGCGACTCATAGCCCTCGCGACCGCCCCACAGCACGTAGTTCTGGCCGCCGAGCCGATGCGTCGCCTCCAGCGCGTCGCGCACCTGCACCGCGCCGAACGCGAAGACCTCAGGGTCGGGGTTGCTCGCGCCGCCGGCGGCGAAGCGCGGGTGGCTGAACAGGTTGGCGGTGCCCCACAGCAGCTTGCGGCCCGACGAGGCCTGCAGCTTCTCGAGATGGTCGACCGCCTCGGCGAAGTAGCGGCGATGCTCGGCGACGCCGTGCGCGTCCGCCATCACGTCGACGTCGTGGAAGCAGTAATAGGGCACGTCGAGCTTGCCGAAGAAGTCGAACGCCACCTCACGCTTTTGCGCCGCGGCGGCGCTGTCGTTGGCGCCGGCGTGCCACGGGCGGTTGAACGTGCCGCCGCCGAACACGTCCGAGCCGGGCCAGCAGAAGGTGTGCCAGAAGCAGGCGGCGAAGCGGAGGTGGTCCTCCATGCGCTTGCCGAGCACGACCCGGTCCTTGTCGTAAAAGCGATAGGCGAGCTCGTTGTCGCTGTCGGGCCCCTCGTACTTGATCTGGGGGATGTCGGCGAAGAAGTCGGTGGCCATGCAGGCGCTCCTTGGCGTGGTGGTTCGTGGGTAAGATCAGGCCGCGTGCGGCGCGATGCGGGGGTAGGCGTCGCGGAAGGCGGCGCGTTTGGGGGCAAGCCGGTCGACCAGCGCGGGATCGGGCGCGACGACGTGGCTGACCGGCGGCGCAACGCAGACCTCGGCGGGCGTACCGCCGTCGACCGCGAGCTGCGCCAGCCGTGCCGCGCCCATCGCCGGGCCGACCTCGCCGCCCTTGAGATAGGCGAGCTCGACCTCGAGCGCGGCGGCGAGCGTCTCGCCCCAGTAGCGCGAGCGCGCGCCGCCGCCGATCACCGAGAGCCGCTCGACCGCGGTGCCCGACTCGCGCAGCACGCGCACGCCGTCGGCCAGCGCGAAGGCGACGCCCTCCAGCACCGCCTGGGCGAGCCGCTCGGGCGTGGTGTCATGGTCGAGCCGCAGGAAGCCGCCGCGCACCTGCGCGTCGTTGTGCGGGGTGCGCTCGCCGGAGAGATACGGGAGAAAGAGCTCGGGGCCGTTGCCGACGCCCGCCGACTCGGCGCGCGCGAACAGCTCGGCCGCCCCCGCCGCGCCGATCAGCCGCGCCGCCCAGTCGACGCAGACCGCGGCGGAGAGATGCACCGCCATCTGGTGCCACAGGTTCGGCAGACAGTGGCAGAAGGCATGGACCGCGGCCGCCGGGTTGGCGCGCAGCTCGGCGGTGGCGACGAAGATCACGCCCGAGGTGCCGAGCGACAGCAGAGCGTCGCCGTCCTTGACCACGCCGACGCCCGCCGCGCCCGCGGCATTGTCGCCGCCGCCGCCCGCGACCGGCACCTGGTCCATGCCCCAGCGCTCCGCGATCTCGGCGCGCAGCGTGCCGGCGACGTCGCTGCCCTCGACCGCGCGCGGCATCTGCTCGCGGCTGAGCCCGGTGGCGGCGAGCAGGTCGTCGCTCCAGTCGCGCTTCGCCACGTCGAGCCACAGCGTGCCAGCGGCGTCGGACACGTCGCTCGCCTTCTCGCCGGTCATGCGCAGCCGGACATGGTCCTTTGGCAGCAGCACGGTGCGGATCGCGGCGAACACTTCGGGCTCATGGTGCGCGACCCAGAGGAGCTTGGGCGCGGTGAAGCCGGGCATGGCGAGGTTGGCGGCGACCTGGTGCAGCTCGGGCGCCTTGGCCTCCAGCTCCGCACACTCCGCGAAGGAGCGGCCGTCGTTCCACAGGATCGCGGGACGCAGCGCGCGGTCGTCGGCACCGAGCAAGGTCGCGCCGTGCATCTGGCCGGCGAGCCCGATGCCGCGCACCGAGCGGCGCACCTCGGCGGGGAGCGCGCGCACCGCCGCCTCGGTCGCCTGCCACCACGCCTCGGGGTCCTGCTCGGACCAGAGCGGGTGCGGGCGCTGAACCGTGAGCGCGGCGGTACCCTGCGCGACGATCGCGCCCGCGGGGTCGATGACCACCGCCTTCACGCCCGAGGTGCCGATGTCGATGCCGAGGAACATGGTATTCTAGCCTTCGGATGCGTTGGTCGTGCCCCGGCGAAGGCCGGGATCCAGGTGGGAAGGCGGCAGCGAGTCAGCCCGCACGTTCCGTAACTGGGCCCCGGCCTTAGCCGGGGAACAGCTTGGACGTACTGCCGCGCGCCTCACTTCACGAACGGGTCGATCGTCGGGATCGTGCCGTCCGGGTTGAACTTCAGCTCGGTCATCTTGACGTTGCGGAGGTGGTTCTTCCCCGACAGCTGGGTGTCGGCATAGAACAGCCACCATTTGCCCTTCCACTCGACGATCGAGTGGTGCGTGGTCCAGCCCTGCACCGGCTCCAGGATATGGCCCTTGTACGTGAACGGGCCGTAGGGCGTCTTGCCGATCGCATAGTTGAGGAAGTGCGTGTCGCCGGTCGAGTAGGTGTAGTAATATTGACCGCCGCGTTTGAAGACCCACGACGCTTCGAAGAAGCGCTTCTCATGGTCGCCGCCGAGCACAGGCTTGCCCTTCTCGTCGAGGATCACCGCGTCGCGCGGGGTCTCGGCGAAGCTCTTCATGTCGGCGTTGAGCTTGGCGACTTTGCCCGAGAGCGCGGGCTGGTCGTCCTGCTTCAGATCGGTATCGCTGCCGTTGGGATCGTATTTGCCGTCCTTCCAGCGCTGAAGCTGGCCGCCCCAGATGCCGCCGAAATACATGTACGAGGTGCCGTCGGCGTCGGTGAACACCGCCGGGTCCATCGAGTAGCTGCCCTTGATCGCCTCGGGCTCGGCCTTGAACGGGCCCATCGGGTTGTTCGAGGTGGCGACGCCGATGCGGAACGCGCCCAGGCCGTTGCGATCCTTGGTGCGGTCGCGCGCCGGAAAATAGAGGTAGTAGGTGCCGTTCTTGAAGGCCGCGTCGGGCGCCCACATCTGCTGCGAGGCCCAGGGCACGTCCTTCACGTCGAGCGCGACCGGGCCGACCGTCACCTTGCCACCGGGCTCGTCGAGCCGCAGCACGCGATAGTCGCGCATGGCGTACTGGTTGCCGAGATCGTCGTCCTTGGTCTCGGTCGGAATGTCGTGGCTGGGATAGACGTACAGCTTACCGTCAGGCCAGACGTGCGCGGAGGGATCCGCGGTGTAGATGTCGCGCACCAGCGGCTGTGAGAGATACGACCGACCGTCCGGCGCGCGCTCCTGGTCCCAGCCGGCGGTCTCGGCGGTCGCGTTGTTGCCCGCGGCGGCGGAGCCGCTCTCCTGCGACGAGCAGGCGATCAGCGGCAGCGGCGCGAGCGCGGCGAGCAGCAGCCGGCGGACAGTGGATCGGGATGGGCGCATTCGGGCGTACTCCTCTCGGTTCGCAGCGGATCTTCGCCCGCGTCGGTGAGATAGTTAGCGCTACCATGCGGTCCGCGCAACAGCTTTGATCGAGCGAAAGTGCGGCGTTCGATCAGGCACGGGACGATGCACGCCCGGTCCGCAGCGCGGTGCCAAGCAGCAGCACGATCCAGCCCAGCGCGAGCAGGTACGATACCGCGGCGAAAAGCAGCAGCGGCAGGTAGCCGAGCCCCGCCGCGAGTACCACGCCCGCCACCTTCGAGATCACCACACCCCCGACATTGCCGCTGAACGAACCGAAGGCGGTGACCCGCCCGACCTTCTGCTGCGGCACGATGTCGGCGATCAGCGCGAACAGGTTGGTGGAGAAGGCCTGATGCCCCGCCAGCGCGAGCGCCATCAGCGCCACCGCGGCAGGATAGCTAGCGGTCGCCAGCGCGAGCGGCACGGGCAGTACGCACAGCGCCGCCGCCAGCATCACCCCCCGCCGCACCGTCCAGGCGCGATGCCCGAGTGCGAGCAGTCGAGTCGCGATCCCGCCGCCGAGCAGCGAGCCGAGCGCGGCGCCGCCATAAGCCAGCGCCAGCGGCACGCCGAGCTCGACCCCGCTCAGCCCGAAGCGGCGGTGGAAGAAATCGGGCAGCCAGAACAGCAGCAGCCACCAGGTCGCGTCGGACAGCAGCTTGGCGCCCGCGACCGCCCACGTTCGCCGCTCGCGCAATATGGGGCCATAGTCGACCGGCGCCGACGCGCCCGGCACCATTGCGGGCGAGTCCAGCCGCAGGCCACGCGTGGCGACCAGCCAGGCCAGCGCCCAGCCGAGCCCGATCACGCCGGCGGCGGCGAAGGTGCCGCGCCAGCCGAGCAGCAGCGCCGCGGCCGGGATGGCGAGCGGCGCCAGGATCGCGCCGAGGCTGCTCGCCGCGTTGCTGACGCCGAAGCCGGCCGAGCGCCAGTTGGCGGGCAGTACCGCGGCGACGGTCTTGGTGGCGGTGGGCGTGCCCATCGCCTCGGTGGCGCCTAGCGTGACGCGGACCAGCACGAATTCGATCGTGGTGCGCGCCCAGCCGTGCAGCAGCGCGGCGACGCTCCACGCCGCGACGCCGACCGGGTTGGCCCATTTCACCCCGAGCTTGTCCGCGATCCAGCCGGTAACGAGGAAGCCGCCCGCCGCACCGGCCTGGAACCAGGCGGCGAGCGTGCCGTAATCGTCGTCGCTCCAGTGGAGGTCGGCGGCGATCTGCGGCTTGAGCACCGCGATGATCTGGCGGTCGACGAGGTTGAGCACGCCCGCGGTGATCACGAGCGCGAAGAGGAGGGAGCGACGGGCGGAGCCGAGGTCGGCGAGGCTGCGGGTCATCTGGCGCGGGCCGGTACGATCGCCCCCCTCCTCGTCACGCCGGCCCTGAGCCGGGGCCCATGGTGCCGCGCGCTCCACGCCTGTTGTGTACGCGGCGCCATGTATGCCGGGTCAAGCCCGGCGTGACGGGCGAGGGTGTAAGCGGCATCAAGGTGAGCCGGCTTGTCCCAGTTCGGCGATACGGCTCGTCCGCGAACGTCCTCCGTCACCCCGGACTTGTTCCGGGGGCTACCCGCCCATGGGCTCGACGACCGCTGCGCTCGGAACACGGTGGATCCCGGAACAAGTCCGGGATGACGGAGGAGCCTCGAATAACGGAGCGGGAGGGGAGGGCGGGGCCAAGGCGCCCATTCCGCCACTCCCCGTGCCCGCGCACCCTGCCGCACCACCCTAGCGCGCCAGCGGTGCGTGGTCGAGCCGCGGCAGCACGTGGCGCGCGAACAGGTCGGCCTCGGCGGCGTGCGGGTAGCCCGAGAGAATGAAGGCATCGATCCCCTCGGCGCGATACGCCTCCAGCTTGGCGAGCACCTGATCGGGGTCGCCGACGATCGCGGCGCCGCAGCCCGAGCGCGCGCGCCCGATCCCGGTCCACAGGTTGGCCTCGGCATAGCCGTCGTCGCTGCCCTCGCGCAGCTCGGCCTGGCGCCGCACCCCCGCCGACTGCGAGTCGAGCGAGCGCGCGCGGATCGCGGCGCCGGTGGCATCGTCGAGCCGCGACAGCAGCCGGTCCGCGGCGTCGCGCGCCTCGGCCTCGCTCTCGCGCACCACGACATGGACGCGATAGCCGAAGCGCAGCGTCCGCCCCTTCGCCGCGGCGCGCGCGCGCAGGTCGGCGACGATGCCGCGCACGCCCTCGATCGTGTCGGGCCACATCAGATAGACGTCGGCCTGCTCGGCCGCGGCGTCGCGCGCCGCCTCCGACAGGCCGCCGAAATAAAGCAGCGGACAGCGCCCCAGCGTGGTGGTGATGCCGGGCGGGTCGAGTTGGAGCTGCCAGAACTCACCCTGGTGATCGAGCGACTTGCCGTCGAGCAGCGTGCGCAGGATGTGCATCGCCTCCACCGTGCGGCGGTAGCGCGGCGCGCTCTCCAGCGTCTCGCCCGGCAGGTCGCTCGAGATGATGTTGACGGTCAGCCGGCCGCCCAGCATCCGGTCGATCGTCGCGATCTGGCGCGCGAGCTGCGGCGGCCAGCTCTCGCCGACACGCACCGCCATCAGCAGCCATAGCCGGCGCAGCAGCGGCGCGATGCCCGCGGCAAAGGCGGTGGTGTCGATCCCGAGCGTGTAGCCCGACGGCAGCAGGATATTGTCGAACCCGCCGGTCTCGGCCTGGAGCACGATGTCGCGGCAATGCTCCCACGACGAGCGCAGCCGCTCGTCCGGAACGCCGAGGAACTCGTAATCGTCGTCGCACAACGCCGAGAACCAGCTTACCTCGCAAGGCGGGCGCGTCATGGCAGTTTCTCCCCCATGCCGGTCTCGAGCACTGCATACCAGCGCGCGCGCGTCCACTCGACCTTGTACGCGTCCGCGGCGGCGCGCACGCGCGCCGGGTTCTGCGAGCCGATGATCGGGATCACGCGCGCGGGGTGCGCCATCACCCAGGACAGCGCCGCGGTGGCCGCGTCGACGCCGAACGCGGCGCCCTGCTCGGCGAGCAGCCGCGCCGCCGGGTGCGACGGGTCGGCCAGCCGCCCGCCGCCGAGCGGCGACCAGGCGAGCACCGCGAGGTCGAGCCGCATCGCCTGGTCGAGCACGCCGTCGAACAGCGGCGCGGCGCGCAGCGGCGAGAACTCGGGCTGCGTGCTCGCCAGCGGCTGCGCGAGGAAGGACTGGAGCGCCTCCAGCTCGTGCACCGAATGGTTGGAGACGCCCAGCGCGCGCACCTTGCCGCTCTCCACCATGCGGGTCAGCGCGGCGGCGACCTCCTGCGGGTGGGTGAGGAAGTCGCGGCGGTGGACCTGGTAGAGGTCGACCACCTCGACGCCGAGGCGGCGCAGCGAGGCGTCGAACGCCTCGGCAAGATAGTCGACGCTCGAGTTGTACGGGACGCCGGGCCGGATGCCGCCCTTGGTCGCGATCACCATACGGTCGCGCAGCGCACGATCCTCGGCCAGCGCGCGGCCGAACAGTTGCTCGGCCGAGCCAAAGCCGGCGGGCACGTCGGCGCCGTAGATGTCGGCGGTGTCGAACAGCGAGATCCCGGCCTCGAGCGCGGCATCGATCAGCGCGCGCACCGGCGCGGTGTCCTCGCCGGCGAGGCGCCACATGCCCCAGGCGAGCGGTGAGACGGTCAGCCCGCTCTTGCCGAGCGGGCGCGGTTGGTTCGATAGGCGCAGCGTCGTCATCCGCGGCGGCATGGCACAGGGGCGGGCGTGATGGTAGCCGAGATCAGGTACGGATTGGTCGGCACGGGGATGATGGGGGTCGAGCACCTCCACAACATCGCGCTGGTGCCCGGCGCGCGCGTCGTCGCGCTCGCCGACCCGGTGCCGACCTCGCTCAACTGGGCGCGCGACGCGCTCGGCGAGGCCGCAGCGGGCGCGACCGCCTACGATTCGGCCGAGGCGCTGGCGCGCGACGCCCAGGTCGACGCGATCGTGATCGCCTCGCCCAACCACACCCACCGTGCCGTGCTGGAGCCGCTGTTCGCCACCGACGCCGCGATCCTGTGCGAGAAGCCGCTCGCCACCACGCTCGACGATGCGCGCTGGATCGTCGATCGGACAGCGACGCGCGCGGCGCCGTTCTGGACCGGCATGGAATATCGCTTCATGCCGCCGGCCGCGGCGTTCATCGCGCAGGTGCACGCCGGGCGCGTCGGCGCGTTGCGCATGCTGTCGATCCGCGAGCACCGTTTCCCCTTCCTCAAGAAGGTCGGCGACTGGAACCGCTTCGCCCGCAACACCGGCGGCACGATGGTGGAGAAATGCTGCCACTTCTTCGACCTGATGCGTGTGATCACCGGCGCCGAGCCCGTGCGCGTTCACTGCTCTGGCGCGATGGACGTCAACCACCTGGACGAGCGCTACGGCTGCGAGCGCCCCGACATCATCGACAACAGCTACACCACGGTCGACTTCAGCAACGGCGTCCGCGCCCTGCTCGACCTCTGCATGTTCGCCGACGGCGCCGAGCACCAGGAGGAGATGAGCGCCACCGGGGACGCCGCGCGGCTCGACGTGCTGATCCCGCCGGGCGAGCTGGTGTTCTCGCCGCGCACTGGCTTCGGCAACGCCAAGCGCGTGGAGCGAACGACCGTGGCGATCGACCCGGTCGCGCACGCCGCCGGCAGCCACGAGGGGGCGACCTATTACCAGCATCTCGCCTTCGCCGCCGCGGTGCGCGGCGAGGCGCCGGTGCAGGTGAGCGCGGAAGACGGGCTGCGCGCGGTCGCGATCGGCGTCGCCGCCGAAATCAGCGCGCGCGAGCATCGCGTGGTCGAGATGCGGGAGCTGGGGCTGTGACGCTGGTGCAGCCGGGCGACCATGTCGCGATCGTCGGCGGCGGCTTCTCGGGGACCTTGCTCGCGATCAACCTCGTCCGCCACGATGGCCCTCGCGCGACGCTGATCGAGCGACGCCCCGCTCAGGTCGCGCGCGGCGTCGCCTATAGCGCCGCGCACGACGAGCATCTGCTCAACGTCCGCGCCGGCAACATGAGCGCGCTGCCCGACGACCCCGACCATTTCGTCCGCTGGCTCGAGCGCGAGCGGCTGGGCGACCGCGCCACCTTCGTCCCGCGCAAGACCTACGGCCGCTATCTCCGCGCGATGCTCGAGGAGGCCGCCGCGGCGCATCCGGAGCGGCTGACGCTGGTGACCGGCGAGGTCTGCGCGCTCGACTGCGACTCGCGCGGCTTCGCGCTGACGCTGGCCGAGGGCGGGCGCGTCGAGGCCGATGTCGCGGTGCTCGCGCTCGGCAACCTGCCGCCGCACAGCCCGCCCGGGCTCGACCCGGCGACGCTGCCGGAGGACTGCTACCGCGCCGACCCCTGGTCCGGCGACATCGCCGAGGGGCTGTCCGACGACGACGAGGTGGTGCTGGTCGGCACCGGGCTGACAGCAATTGATGCCGCGCTGCTGCTCGAATCCGCGGGGTTCCGCGGGCGCATCCTCGCGCTGTCGCGGCGCGGGCTGGTGCCGCGCCGCCACGCCGACGGCGCGCCGCGACCGGGGCTGAGCGAGCGGCCCGCGGCGACGCTCTCGGCGCTGGTGCGCGCGGTGCGCGACCGCACCGAGGCGATCGGCTGGCGCGCGGCTGTCGACGAACTGCGCCCGGTGACCCAGATGATGTGGGGCAGCGCCGACGCGACGACGCGCGCGCGCTTCCTCCGCCACTTGCGCCCTTATTGGGACGTGCACCGCCACCGGCTCGCCCCCGCGGTGGCGGGTCGGATCCACGCGTTGGTCGAGGCGGGGCGCTTGCGCTTCGCCGCGGGCAAGCTGGTGGCGGCCGAGGCGGACGGCACGCACGCGCTGCTGCACTGGCGTGCGCGCGGCGGTGAGGCGGTGACGACGACGCGCGCGGCGCGGATCGTCAACTGCACCGGACCGCAGGGCGATCTGCTGCGCTCGCGCGAGCCGCTGATCCGCCAGCTGCTCGCCGCCGGGATGATCCGGCCCGACGCGCTGCGGATCGGCCTCGACGTCGACCGCCAGTCGCGCGTCGTTGCCGCCGACGGCGGGATCAGCGACCGGCTCTACTGTATCGGGCCGATGACGCGCGGCGAGCTCTGGGAGGTAGTGGCGGTGCCCGATATCCGGCAGCAGAACTGGACGCTCGCGCGCCGCCTCGCCAACGCGCAATGGGTCGGCGGCGAGGGGCTGTGAGGAGCCGTGCTCCTGCGGGCGCAGGAGCCTGGAGCCGCAAGCGCGGCGTCAACGCCGGCAACGTCCGCGTTCGGGAGCATGGAAGCGCCCGGACCGCCGCATCATAACAGTGCAGCGCGGGTCAGGCGCGGATTGTGCGGCGCGGCGCGATCCCGTACGCTCCGCGCTCGTCACTGGAAGACCGACTCATGACCGCGCACGCGCACGAATATCCCGTCCATGTCGCGGACGAGGACATCGACTTCATGGGCCACGTCAACAACGCTGTCTATCTCAAGTGGGTTCAGGCCGCGGTGATGGATTATTGGGAGCGCGTCGCGCCGCCCGAGGCGGTGGCGCAGCATCTCTGGGTCGCGCTCAAGCACGAGATCACCTACCGCCGCCCGACCTTTCTTGAGGACGGCATCGTCGCCGAGGTCATCGCGGAGAAGGCGCAGGGCGCGCGCACCTTCTTCAGCACCCTGTTCAAGCGCGGCGAGGAGATCGTCGCCGAGGTGAGCAGCGTGTGGTGCTGTCTCGACGCCGCGACGCAGCGCCCGGCGCGTCTCGCCAAGGACGTGATCGCGCGCTTCGTCGCCGAGCCCGGCACCGCGCGCGGTTGACGTCGCTGTCCCGAGCCCCGACACACGGCGGCGCAACGGGTTAGGGGAGAGCGATGGGCAGACTGCTGGCGTTCGGCGAGGTGATGCTGCGGCTGTCGCCGCCGGGGCGCGAGCTGTTGCTCCAGTCGCCGCGGCTCGATGTCTGGGTCGCGGGTGCCGAGGCCAATGTCGTCACCCAGCTTGCCTGCCTCGGCCATGACGTCGCCTTCGCCAGCCGCGTGCCCGATAATGATCTCGGCCGCGCCGCGCTCCGCACGTTGCGCGCACACGGGGTCGACGTTTCTCATGTCGCGCTCGGCGGCGAGCGGATCGGGCTCTATTTCGCCACCACCGGCGCGGGGCTGCGCGCGACCGAGGTGGTGTACGACCGCGCTCACTCCGCTTTCGCCGAGGCGCCGGCCGAGTCGTGGGACTGGGACCGGTTGCTCGACGGCGTCGACCGGCTCCACCTCTCGGGCATTACCCCCGCGCTCGGTCCGGTGCCAGCCCGCAGCGCGGTAGCGGTGGCGCAAGCGGCGGCGTCGCGTGGAGTGGCGGTCTCATTCGACGGCAATTGGCGCGGCAAGCTATGGGCGCGCTGGGACGGTAATCCACGCGCGATCCTCGGCGAGATCGTCCGCCACGCCGACCTGATGTTCGGCAACCACCGCGACGTCGCGCTGTTGCTCGGCCGCGACGATCTCGCCGGTGATCCGCGGCGCGCTGCCGAGGCGGCCTTCGACGCCTTCCCGACGCTGCGGACGATCGCCTCGACCGCGCGGCACGTCGAGCATGTCGACCTCAACCGGCTCTCGGCGCGGATCGACACGCGCGAGGGGGCGGTCGCGAGCGAGGAAGTGGTGCTCGCCGGGATCGTCGACCGGATCGGCGGTGGCGACGCCTTCGCCGCCGGCGTGCTCCACGCGTTGCGGCGGGGCGAGGGCGCCGCGGCGGCGGCGCGGAGCGGGCTGGCGCTCGCGGCGCTCAAACATTCGCTGCCGGGAGACGCCGGGCTGTTCCGCGAGAGCGACCTCGACGCGTTCCTCAGCGGTGAGTTGGACGTGCGGCGGTAGGGGCCTGAACGCACCGCGCCGTGCGCCTGCGCACGCAGGAGCCCAGTGATAGTCACGCCCACGCCGCGGCTCTGTGCTCCTGCTCGCGCAGGAGCACGGATCCAGCGGCTCGGCGGGCGTCCGCTACCGTCGTCCGATCAGCGCCTCGGCACGCGCGACCTCGTGCGCCGCGACCTGGTGGGTCACGCGCAGGAACAAGCGCTGCGCCTGCTGCCACGCGCCGCGCTCGTCCGCGACGCTGCGGACCCGCCGCCCGGCGATGAGCTGGCTGCCCCAGGCGTCGAGCGTCGAGCGGATCGCCGCCTCGTCGTGCTGCGGCTGGATCACCACCGAGGGGAAGGGCAGCGGCGTACCCGGCGAGGCGAACAGGCCGGGATCGCCGTCGGCGCCGGTCTCCTCGCCGCGTGGGGCGAACAGCAGCGCGCCCGCGATCCGCGAAACATAGTCGGCGGGCGAAAGCCGCCCCCACCAGGCGCTCGCGGCACAGCCCAGCCCGTCGGCGATCAGCAGCACCGGCCGCTGCGTCGCGCACACGGCCTGGTCGACCTTGGCCGCCCAGATCTTGCGGTCGGCGCGCGAGCGGACCGACAGCGGCAGCGCGCGCGGATCATCGGCGGGCCAGCCGAACATCGTCTTCCAGGTCGGCACGGGTCGCGCCGAGTCGTTGATCGCGAGCACCGCGAACGGCCCCGAGTCGGCGATGGCGAACATGATCGTCTCCCACGGATCGGCGTTCGCAGGCTAGGCTATCCGATCGCGGAGACGAGTCCAGATGCACTTGGCATCGCAGCAGTTCTTCTATCATCGCAGCGAAGCGAGCCGATCGCGGCTTGAGCGTGCGTTGACGTTGACGTAAGCGGCATCCAACGAACTCGGACTCGAGAGGTATGAGATGAGCAACGTCGTGATCGCCGGCTACGCCCGGTCGCCCTTCCAGCTCGCGGGCAAGGGCGAGCTGGCGCGGGTCCGCCCCGACGACCTCGCCGCGCAGGTGATCCGCGGGCTGCTGGAGAAGACGAAGGTCGATCCCGCCGCGATCGAGGACATCATCCTGGGCTGCGCTTTCCCTGAGGGCGAGCAGGGGCTCAACGTCGCGCGCCTCGTCGGGCTGCTCGCCGACCTGCCGCTGTCGGTCGGCGGCATGACGGTGAACCGCTTCTGCGGCTCGTCGATGAGCGCGATCCATATCGCGATGGGGCAGATCCAGATCGGTGCGGGCGAGGCGTTCATCTGTGCCGGGCTCGAGTCGATGAGCCGCATCCCGATGGGCGGCTACAACCCGCTGCCCAGCCCCGAGCTCGCCGCCAAGAGCCCGGGCGCGTACATGGGGATGGGCCAGACCGCTGAGAACGTCGCGCAGCAATATCAGATCACGCGCGCCGAGCAGGAGGCGTTCGCGGTGAACAGCCAGCAGAAGGCGGCCACGGCGCGCGCCAAGGGACGGCTCGCCGAGGAGATCGTGCCGATCCGCACGAAGAAGGGCGAGGTGACGCAGGACGGCATCATCCGCCCTGAGACCACCGCCGAGGTACTCGCCGGGCTCAAGCCCGCGTTCAGCGCCGACGGCTCGGTCACCGCGGGCACTTCCTCGCCGCTCACCGACGGCGCCAGCGCGGTGCTGGTCACCTCCGAAGAGTTCGCGGCGAAGCACGGGCTCAAGGTGCTGGCGCGGATCGTGTCGGTCGGTGTCGCCGGCTGCGCGCCCGAGACGATGGGGCTGGGGCCGATCGGCGCCTCGAGGAAGGCGCTGGAGCGCGCCGGGATCGCCGCGGGCGATCTCGACGTCGTCGAGATCAACGAGGCCTTCGCCAGCCAGGCGATCGCCTGCATCCGCGACCTGGGCCTCAAAGAAGAGACGATCAACCTCGACGGCGGCGCGATCGCGATCGGCCACCCGCTCGGCGCCACCGGCGCGCGCATCGTCGGCAAGGCGGCGGCGCTGCTCGAGCGCGAGGGCGGCCGCTACGCGCTGGCGACGCAATGCATCGGCGGCGGGCAGGGCATTGCCACGGTGCTGGAGCGCGCGTGACATGAGCGAGGCTGTGAAGAAGGTCTGCGTTATCGGCGCGGGCGTGATGGGCGCTGGGATCGCCGCGCAGGTTGCCAACGCGGGCGTGCCGGTGCTGCTACTCGACATCGTGCCCAAGGACGCGACCGACCGTGACGCGGTCGCCAAGGGCGCGGTGGCGAAGATGCTCAAGACCGAGCCCGCGCCGTTCATGTCGGCCGCCGCGGCGCGGCTGGTCGAGACCGGCAACATCGACGACCATCTCGACCGCGTCGCCGAGTGCGACTGGATCGTCGAGGCGATCGTCGAGCGGCTCGACATCAAGCAGGCGCTCTACGCAAGGCTCGAGCAGCTCAAGCGCCCCGGCACCGCGGTGTCGTCGAACACCTCGACGATCCCGCTCGGCCATCTGGTGGAGGGCCGCTCGGAGCAGTTCCGGCGCGACTTCCTGATCACCCACTTCTTCAATCCACCGCGCTACATGCGGCTGATCGAGATCGTGCGAGGCGCACACACCGACGCGGCCGTGGCGGAGAAGGTCGAGGCCTTCGTCGACCGCTTCATGGGCAAGCGCATCGTCCGCGCGAAGGACACGCCGGGCTTCATCGCCAATCGCATCGGCACCTACTGGCTCGCGGTCGCGGTCAACGCCGCGCTCGACCAGGGACTGACGGTCGAGGAAGCGGACCAGATCGGCGGGCGCCCGATGGGCGTGCCCAAGACCGGCATCTTCGGGCTGATCGATCTCGTCGGGATCGACCTCATGCCGCTGCTGTCGAAGAGTCTGTCTGCGACGCTCCCCGCCGGCGACCCGTACTTCGCGACGGTGCGCGAGCTGCCGCTGGTCGATCGCATGATCGCCGAGGGTTTCACCGGTCGCAAGGGCAAGGGCGGCTTCTACCGGCTGGACAAGCGCCCCGACGGCAGCCGTGCCAAGCTGGCTATTGATCTCGCCAGCGGCGACTATCGCCCCGAGCAGAAGCCGGCCGCGCTGCCGCCCGCGGCGGAGAAAGATCTGGCCGCGCTGGTGACGGCGCCGGGCAAGGTCGGCGACTATGCCTGGACGATCCTCGGCAATGTGCTGAGCTACGCCGCGATGCTGGTCGGCGAGGCGGCGGACGACGTGGTCGCGATCGATGACGCGATGAAGCTCGGCTACAATTGGAAGTTCGGCCCGTTCGAGCTGATCGACCGGCTTGGGCCCGGCAGGCTCGCCGAGCGGTTGCGCGCCGAGGGCCGCGCCGTGCCGGCGATCCTCGACACCGCCGGCGACCGGCCGTTCTACCGCGTCGAAGGCGGGGTGCGGCAGTACCTCGGCGGCGATGGCGCGTACCACGACGTGCCGCGCGCCGAGGGCGTGCTGCTGCTCGAGGACGTCAAGCGTCGCTCGGCGCCGGTCGCGACCAGCGCCTCGGCGGCGCTGTGGGACGTCGGCGACGGCGTGCTGTGCCTCGAGTTCACCGCCAAGATGAACGCGCTCGACGGCGAGGTCGCGGCGCTGATCGAACAGGCGGTGGCGCTGGTGCCGGGCCGCTTCAAGGCGCTGGTGATCTACAACGAGGGGAGCAATTTCTCCGCCGGCGCCAATCTCGGGCTTGCTTTGTTCGCGGTGAAGGCGGGCGCCTGGGGCGAGGTGGAGAAGCTGGTCGCGTCCGGACAGCGCGCGTTCAAGGCACTCAAGTACGCGCCCTTCCCGGTGGTGAGCGCGCCCTCGGGGCTGGCGCTGGGCGGCGGCTGCGAGGTGCTGCTCCACTCCGACGCGGTGCAGGCGCACGCCGAGAGCTATGTCGGGCTGGTCGAGTGCGGCGTCGGATTGGTGCCGGGCTGGGGCGGGCACGGCGAGCTGCTCGACCGGCTCGCCAAGCTGCCGACGATACCCAGGGGTCCGATGCCCGCGGTGATGAAGGCGTTCGAGCTGATCTCGACCGCGCAGGTCTCCAAGTCCGCGGCGCAGGCCAGGGAGATGGGCTTCCTGCGCGCGAGCGACGGCGTGACGATGAACCGCGACCGGCTGCTCGCCGACGCCAAGGCGCGCGCGCTGGCGCTGGTCGACGGCTACCAGCCGCCCGAGCCGCCGGTCTATCGTCTGCCGGGCGAGAGCGGGCGTGTCGGCATCGCTGGCGCGGTCGCCGACTTCCACCGCAAGGGCGTCGCCACCGACTATGACGTGGTGGTGGCGGGCCGGCTCGCCGAGGTGCTGACCGGGGGCGAGGCCGATCTGGTCGACGCGGTCAGCGAGGAGCAGCTGCTGTCGCTGGAACGCGCCGCCTTCCTGGAGAGCGCGCGCGACGAGCGCACGCACGCGCGGGTGGAGGCGATGCTGATGACCGGCAAGCCGCTGCGCAACTAGCGCGCTCTCCGCCAACCCGGCCTCGAGCCGGGATCCATCGTGCCGCGGACGCAACAAGCGTGGTGTGAGTGGCACGATGGATCCCGGGTCAAGTCCGGGATCACGGAAGTGGGGGACGTAAGTTACTGAGAACGTTAAACCGTCCACGCCACCTTACATTTTCCTTCACCGCGCGTTCAGCCGACCTGGCCGCAGGCAGATCACAGAAAACGTCACAAGAGAGGTTCGCCCATGTCCCCGTCGAAGAAGCTGGCCCTGATCGTCACTGCCGCCACGGGCGCGCTGGCGAGCGCCGGTGCTGCGCACGCCCAGGCCTTCTACCTTCAGGAGCAGGCCGCGCGCGCCGCAGGTCGCGCTTTCTCGGGCGAGGCGGCCGATACCGGTGCGGCCTCGCTGTGGTGGAACCCGGCGGCGATCGGCGGGCAGGAACGTGCCGAAGCCACGGTCAGCGCCTCGGTGATCCTCCCCAAGGGCAAGGTGACCAACAGCAACACGCTGATCCGCCGCCCCGGCGGCACCTTCGCGCCGGTCGGCGGTGACTCCACCTCCGAGGATCCGATCAACAACGGCGTGCTGCCCTCGGGCGCGGTCGCGGTGCCGCTGACCGACCGGATCGCCGTCGGCCTCGCGGTCACCTCGCCGTACAGCTTTACCACCGACTACAGCGGCGACAGCTGGGCGCGCTACAGCGCCGACCGTACTTATCTGCGCACCTTCGACATCCAGCCCTCGGTCGCCGTCGCGGTGACCGACTGGCTGCGCGTCGGCGGCGCCGCCAACGTCGAGCATGCCGAGGCGAGCCTCACCAACGCGCTGCCCAACCTGGCCGCGGCGCTGCCCGACGGCAGCCAGAAGCTCGCCGGGGGTGGCTGGGACGTGGGCTGGAGCGCCGGTTTCCAGATGCACAATGACTGGGCGACCGTCGGCGTCAGCTACAAGTCGGCGATCAAGCACAACCTGAAGGGTGACCTGACCGTCAGCGGCCTGCTCGGCCCGCTCGCGGCGAACAACCGCGAGATCAACGGCGTCGACGCCAGCTTCTCCACGCCCGCGCAGGTGATCGTCGGCGGCCGCTTCCGCGTGACGCCAGCGCTGACGCTCAACGCGCAGACGATCCGCTACACCTGGGAGAAGTTCGACGCGATCCGCCTCGGCGCGCCGGTCAACGCCGCGCTGCCCGAGAACTACCGCAGCACGTGGAGCTACGCCGGCGGCATCGACTATGCGGTCTCGCCGCGGCTGACGCTGCGCGGCGGCGTGCAGCGGGCGCTGACTCCGACGCGCGACGGCGAGCGCGACGCGCGCGTACCCGACGCCAACCGCTGGAACTACGCGCTGGGCGCCTCCTTCGACGTGACGCCGAGCTTCTCGCTCGACCTCGCGGGCAATTACGTCGACTTCGCCGACACCACGATCGACCGCACCACCGCCGCCTATGCCGGGACGGCGGCGCAGACTCCGGTGCTGGTCAACGGTACGCTGACCGACGCGCGCGCGCTGGTGTTCTCGGCGGGCGGGCGCGTGCGGTTCTGAGGTTCGGGGAAAAGACGCTGCCCGTTCGTGCTGAGGAGGCACTGAGCTCGTCGAAGTGCCGTCTCGAAGCAGCGTTCCGCGCGCGGTGACAGCGCTTCGAGACGAGGCTTCGACAGGCTCAGCTTCTCCTCAGCGCGAACGGAGTCGATAGGCCATGATGGGCATGCTCCACCAAGGCTTCGCGCGTTGGAACGCCCGTCACCGTTCGTGCTGAAGAGGCACTGAGCTCGTCGAAATGCCGTCTCGAAGCAGCGTCGCTTCTGGGGTGGCGGCGCTTCGAGACGAGGCTTCGACAGGCTCAGCCTCTCCTCAGCGCGAAAGGTGTGCTGCTTAGGGTCTGATCCATCTTTGATGGATCAGCGGCGTGCTCCTAAGGACGCAGGAGCCCAGAGCCACGAGCGTCGCTCCTGCGGCCCTGGGCTCCGGCGTTCGCCGGAGCACGGTCGCGCCGGGATGGATCTCACGCGCGAGGCGGGAGTGGGCGTAAAGCGCCCCCTCACTCCCCCGCCAGCTCGCGCAGCAGCGCGCCGGCGCGGTCCAGCCGTTCATGCGGCGAGTCGATCCGCTCGCGCAGCAGCAGCCGGCGCTCCTTCGCCTCCAGCCCATGCGCGGCGGCGTCCACCTCCACGCCCGGCCGCGGCGTCAGCGCGATCGCCGCCGGGCCCGCGACCACGGCCGCGATCCCCGCCGCGCGCGCGTCGACCCGCAGCCGCGCCACCGCCAGCAGAGTCCGCGCTTCCTCTGGTAGCGCGCCGAAGCGGTCCTCCAGCTCTTCCTCCAGCGCGTCGAGCGCCTCGCCCTCGTCGATCCGCGCCAGCCGCGCGTAAATCGTCACGCGGATCTCCTCGTCGCGGATCCAGCTCTCGGGCAGCCGGCCACCCACCTCCAGTTGCAGCTCGGGCGTCCAGCGCTCCACCTCCTCGCCGCGCGCGCGGCGCAGCGCGCCCTCGAGCAGCTGCTGGTAGAGGTCGATCCCGATCAGCTTCATATGCCCCGCCTGGGTGTCGCCGAGCAGGTCGCCCGCGCCGCGCATGTCGAGGTCACGCGCGCTGATCGCGAAGCCGGCGCCGAGCCGGTCGAACGCCTCCAGCGTGCGCAGCCGCTTGAGGGTGCGGGGCGCGATCTCGTGCTCGGGATCGGTGACGAGCAGCACATGCCCTCGCCGCGTCCCGCGCCCGACGCGCCCGCGCAGCTGGTGGAGCTGCGACAGACCGAAGCGGTCGGCGCGCCAGATCACCATCGTGTTGGCACGCGGCACGTCCAGCCCCGCCTCGATGATGTTGGTGGCGAGCAGCACGTCGCCGTCGCCGCCGGCGAAGCGCACCATCGCCTCGTCGATCTCGGCCGCGGGCATCTTGCCGTGCGCCTGCACCAGCGACAGCTCGGGGACGAGCCGCGCCAGCTTGTCGGCGATCCCCGCCATGTCCTCGATCCGCGGCACCACCACGAAGCTCTGTCCACCGCGCGCGCGCTCGCGCAGCAGCGCCGCACGCAGCGTCTCCGGTTCGAAGTCGCCCACCGCGGTGCGGATCGGCTGGCGCCGCGCGGGCGGGGTGGCGATGATCGAGAGCTGCTGCAGCCCAACCAGCGCACTCTGCAGCGTGCGCGGGATCGGCGTCGCGCTCAGCGTCAGCACGTGGCCGGCGGAGAGCGAGCGCAGCTTCTCCTTGTCGGCGGTGCCGAAGCGCTGCTCCTCGTCGATCACCACCAGCGCGAGGTCGTGATAGTCGACGCCCTTGCCCGCGACCGCGCCGGTGCCGATCACGACCCGGATCGAGCCGTCGGCGAGCCCGGCCTTGACGCGTTTCTTCTCCGCCGCGCTGCTCAGCCGCGACAGGCCCGCCACTTCGATCCCGAGCGGCTCGAACCGGCGCGCGAAACTCTCCAGATGCTGGCGCGCGAGCACCGTGGTGGGCGCGGCGACCGCGACCTGCTTGCCCGCGAGCGCGGCGATCGCGACGGCGCGCAGCGCCACCTCGGTCTTGCCGTAGCCGACGTCGCCGATGACGAGCCGGTCCATCGGCCGGCCCGAGGCGAGATCGTGGCGCACCGCCTCGATCGCACGCGCCTGGTCGGCGGTCTCGGTGAAGGCGAAGCCGGCGGCGAAGCGCTCGTAGGCGGCGGCGTCAGGCTCGAGCACCGGCGCCTCGCGCGCCTCGCGCTCGCGCGCCACCTCGGTGAGCTGGCGCGCGCTCTCGGCGATGGTCGCGTCGATCTCGCCGCGGCGCTTCTGCCAGCTCGACCCGTCGAGCCGGTCGAGCGTCACTGCGTCCGCGTCGGCGCCGTAGCGCCAGATGCGATCGGCCTCGGCGACCGGCACGAGCCGCACGCCGTCGTCGGCATAGCCCAGCTTGATCGCGTCGCCGTCGTCCTCGCCGGGCAGGCTCTCGAGCCCGAGCACGACGCCGATGCCATGCTCCTCGTGGACAACGACGTCGCCGACGCGGATCTCGCCGGTCTCGAACAAGACGAGGTCGGCGGGGGCGGTGGCGAGGCTCTCGCGCTCGGCGCGGCTGCCGAGCAGGTCAGCGGCGGCGACCGCGACCACGCCGTCGCGCCGGAAACCGCGGTCCGCCGGCAGCGCGAGTGCCACGAGCGCGCCTTTCTTCGCCTTGGCGACCTCGGCCAAGGAGTTGACCGGGGCGATCTCGTCCTTGAGCGCCTTGGCGACGCGACGGCGCAGGAAGCGCAGGTCGCGCTCGCTGCCGAGCAGCGCCACCCGGTCGCCCTCCTCACGTGCGGCGCGCGCGAGCTTGGCAAAGGCGCGCAGCGGCGCCTTGTGCTCGACGAAGCGCGGCGGCGGGTCACCAGCCCGATCGACGCTGGCCTGGTCGCGTGCGGCGAGTGCCTTTGTCCAGGCCGCTTCGTCGACCACGTCGGCGAGCGTACGATGCGGCGATCTCTTGGCGGTGTCGGCGGCGAGCGCGAGGAAGCGGCGCCGCCGCTCCTCCGCCGCAGGACCGATCACGACCAGCGCGTCGGGGAGATGATCGAGCAGGGTGGTGGTTGTGCCGGACTTCTCTGCGGAAGACGCGGTTACCTCCGGCTCCGACACGCGCCCGAGCTCGCGCTCGTCCAGCTCCTCGGTCGTGCGCTGGTCCGCCGGGTCGTAGCTGCGCAGGCCGACGACCTTGCCCTCCGCCACCTCGACCCGAAGCGGCTGCGGCGCGTCGGCGGGGAAGACGTCGAGCACCTGGCCGCGCAGCGCCACCTCGCCAGGCTCGTCGACGCGCTCGTCGGCGACATAGCCGATCGCTATCAGCCCGTCGTAGAGCGCCGCGAGATCGAGTGCCGTCCCGCGCTTCACCGTCGGCGGCTCGGCCTCGAACGCCGCGGGGGAGGGATAGGCGCGCGCCAGCGCCTCGCCGGTAGTGATGCAGGCAAGGCGCGGTCGCTCGCCCTTCTTGTTCTTGGTCAACAGCCGCAGCCGACGCAACGCTGAGACACGCTGGCCGACGTTGGCGGGGGAGGCGGCGGCCTTCTCGCCCGGCAGGGCGTCGCTGCCGGGGCAGAAGATGACGCAGGCATCCGGCATCGCGGCGGCGAGCGCATGCGCCAGGGAGAGACCGCGCGCCTCGTCCACGGTGGCGACGAACAGGTCGCGTTCGCCGAGTAGCTCGGCCAGCGCGGCGGCGCTCTCGGCGACGCCCAGCTGCGGCGTCGGCAATGGGTCGGTCAGCGCGGGGAGCGCTGCCGCCTCTGTCTCGGTCATTCGGCTAAACCCCTGAAGTTAGGGGGCGGAACGAGCCTGCGGGGGCGGCGTTCCCTTGCTCTGCGGACGATAGGCGGCGCGAGGTGGTACGATGCTGAGAGCGAGCGTGGCGATGGCGATGGTGGCGCTGCTCGCGGCGGCACCAGCGTCGGCGAAGCGCAAGACCCCGGACGCGGAGCTGGCCGAGCTGCTCAAGGGCCGCACTGCCGAGCCCGCGGTGCGCTGCATCACCCCGACCACCAACGACTCGCAGCGGATCATCTCGGGCAAGGCGATCGTCTACGGCAACGGCCGCCGCATCTGGGTGAACGTGCCGATCGGCCGGCTCGACACGATGCGATGGGACGACGTGCTGGTCACCGAGCGCTTCGGCGGCCAATTGTGCCGCAACGACCAGATCCGGGTCGTCGACCGCTTCTCGCGCGTGCCGCGGCCGATCCTGCGGCTCGGTGATTTCGTGCCCTATGTGAAGGGTCCGGCGCGGCGGTGAGGGGTTAACTTACCGATTAGCGTCATCCTACCAACTAGGGTCATCCTGAGCTCGTCTCAGGATCCACCGCGCCGCGTACCAGCGGCCGACATGTTCGCGGCGCAGTGGATCCTGAAACGAGTTCAGGATGACGCCGAGGCATTGGAAAATCGCGGCAACGTGACTCACCCCGCCTCGATCACCTGCACGCGATGCTCGTGGCAGGCGCGCAGCAGCTCTTCCGGAAGTGGCTGGTCGGTGACCAGATAGTCCACCATGTCGAGCCGCCCGACCCGCACCGGCGCCGCGCGCCCCACCTTGGACCCGTCGACCACCAGGATCACCTGACGCGCGTTGCGCGCGATCGTCTGGGTGACCTGCACCTCGTCGGCGGCGAAGTCGAGCAGGCTGCCATCCGAGTCGATCGCGGAGGCGCCGATCAGCGCGACGTCGACCTTGAAGCTCTCGATGAAGCGCATCGCCAGCGCCCCCACCACCGCGCGGTCGCCGCGGCGCACCTGACCGCCGACCACTACCAGCTCGATCCCGTCATGCCCGTCCAGCAGATCGATGACGTTGAGGTTGTTCGAGATCACCAGCAGGTCGCGGTGCGCCACCAGCTGCCCCGCGACCGCCTCGGTGGTGGTGCCGATATTGATGAAGAGCGACGCGCCGTTCGGGATCAACGCGGCGGCGGCGGCGCCGATCGCCGCCTTGGCGCCGGTCGCGACGCCGCGGCGTTTGGCATAAGCGAGATTGTCGACCCCGGAGGTCACGATTGCCCCGCCATGCACCCGCGACAACAGCGCGCGCCGTGCCAGCACGTTGAGGTCGCGCCGGATCGTTTGCGGGGTGACCTCGAAACGCGCGGCTAGGTCCTCGACCGTCACGCGCCCGGCGCCGCGCACCAGCGCGAGGATGCGGCGGTGGCGCTCGGCGGCGGGGTCGCCGCCGTCGGGCGCGTCCCCGCTCACGCCGGCGCCAGGGCGCGCGCGAGATAGGCGTCGACCCGATCGGCGGTGCCCGGCGGGACGTGGAGCCCGAGCTTGCTGCGGCGGAAGAGCACATCCTCGGCGGTGCGTGCCCACTCGTCCGCGATTAGATAATCGAGCTCGCGCGCGGTCAGACCAGCGCCGAACTCCTCGCCTAGGTCGGCGGCGGAACGCACCGTCCCGAGCAACACGTGTGCCTTCGTGCCGTAAGCGCGCGCCAGCCGGCGCAGCAGCGCGCGGTCGAGCGCGGGATAGTCGCGCGTCAGCGAGTCGAGGAGTGGCTCGAATCCTTCTGCCGGGAAGTCGCCGCCCGGCAGCGTCGCACCCGCGGTCCAGGCGCTGCCGGCCTCGGGGAAGGTCTCGGCCAGCTCCGCCATCGCGTGCTCGGCGAGCTTGCGATAGGTCGTGATCTTGCCGCCGAAGATGCTCAGCATCGGCGCGTTCTCGTTGGCGCCGGCGGGGCCGCGATCGAGGTCGAGCACATAGTCGCGCGTCACCGCCGAAGCGCTGGCGGCCTTGTCGTCGTACAGCGGCCGGATGCCGGCGTAGCTCCACACGATCTGCTCGCGCGTGACGGGGGCCTCGAAGTAGCGCGCGATCGTCTCGAGCAGATAGTCGGTCTCGTGCGGCGCGATCGCGGCACGGCCGGGCGCGCCCTCCCATGCTTCGTCGGTGGTGCCTACCAGGGTGAACGCGCCCTCATAGGGGATGGCGAAAACGATGCGGCGGTCGGGGTTCTGCAGCATGAAGGCGTGGTCGCCCGCGTAGAGCCGCGGCACGACGATATGGCTGCCCTTGACCAGCCGAACCCCTCGGTCGTCGCGCGCGTGCGGCACGCGCGACAAGATGTCGGCGACCCACGGCCCGGCGGCGTTGACAAGGGCGCGCGCGGTGAGAGTGCGCTCGCCGCCGGCGTCCGCGCTTACGCCCAATAGCGTCGCGCGCCAGCCGCCGCCCGCGCGCGCGGCGTCGACCAGGCGGGTGCGCGTGAGGACGGTGGCGCCGCGGTCGGCGGCGTCGCGCGCGTTGAGCACGACCAATCGGCTGTCCTCGACCCAGCAGTCGGAATAGACGAAGGCGCGGCCGCGCTGGCGCAGCCCGTCGCCGCGCGGATCGTTCGCGAGGCGGATCGTCTCGGTCGCGGGCAGGCGCTCGCGCCCGCCGAGATGATCGTAGAGGAACAGCCCCGCGCGCACCATCCAGGCCGGGCGCGGCGAGTTCGTCTGCGGCAGCACGAAGCGCAGCGGCCAGATGATGTGCGGCGCCATCGCCCACAGCCGCTCGCGCTCGATCAGCGCCTCGCGCACCAGCCGCACCTCGCCATATTCGAGGTAGCGCAGCCCACCGTGGATCAGCTTGGTCGAGGCCGAGGAGGTGTGCGCGGCGAGATCGTCCTGCTCGACGAGCGTCACGCGAAGCCCGCGCCCGGCGGCGTCGCGCGCGATCCCGGCGCCGTTGATGCCGCCGCCGACCACCAAGATGTCGGTGTCGAAACCGTCGCGTGTCTCGTTCCCGCTCGCCATGGCGCGAATATGAGCCGCGGCATCCGAGACTTCAAACGAAGATGTTGACGTTCGTTCGAACCCGGCGGACAAAAGTCGGCAACGGTCACCAGGGCCGCGGGGAGAGGGACATGGCGGAGGATGCGGCGCCGGTGGCCAGCACGCTGCGCGGCGAGCTGATCTCGGAGATGCTCGCGGTGGCGATCATCATCACGCTCGGCGACTCGGCGGCGGCGATGATCACGCTGTACGACCCCAGCCCCTATGCCACGGCTTACTGGGGCGTGTGCATCGCCTGGGGTCTCGCGGTAACGATCGCGATCTACGTCACCGGCGCGGTCTCGGGCACGCACGCCAACCCGGCGGTGACGCTGGCGCTGACGCTGTTCCGCGACTTCCCGCGCCGCAAGGTGCTGCCGTACGTGGTGGCGCAGGTGGTTGGCGCGATGATCGGCGCGGCGCTGGTCTACCAGCTCTTCGGCCCGGTGATCGACGCCTATAATGCGAGCCACGCGCTCACCCGCGCGCAGGGCGGGGCGGCGGGCGTGTTCTTCACCGCGCCGGGATTGCACATCACGGCGGTCCACGCCTTCTGGGACGAGGTGGTGCTCACCGCGATCCTGCTGCTCGGCATCTTCGCCATCACCGACGAGTTCAACACCTCCGCGCCGATGGCCAATGCCAGCGCGCTGATCATCGGCCTGCTGGTGGCGTGTATCGGCGCCTCGGCGGGCTTCCTCGAAGGCTGGCCGATCAATCCCGCGCGCGACGTCGGGCCACGGCTGTTCTGCTGGCTGCTGGGTTGGGGCGAGTCCGCCTTCCCCGGGCCCGACCATTATTGGTGGGTGCCAATCGCGGGGCCACTGGTGGGTGGCGTCGTCGGTGCGGGGCTCTATCAATTCCTGGTCAAGCCGTATCTGCCGCGGCGGCGCTGAGGAGAGGGATCATGGCCGATACGAAGAACCACGTGCTGGCGATCGACCAGGGCACCACCTCCACCCGTGCGATCGTCTTCGACCGCGACGCGCGCCCGGTCGCGACCGCTCAGACCGAGTTCGCGCAGCATTATCCCGAGGGCGGCTGGGTGGAGCACGATCCCGAGGACATCTGGCGCGACACGCTCCAGGTCGCACGCGACGCGATGGCGCAGAGCGGTGTCGGCGCGGCGGGCGTGGCCGCGATCGGCATCACCAACCAGCGCGAGACGGTGGTGGTGTGGGATCGCGCGACCGGCGAGCCGATCCACCGCGCGATCGTCTGGCAGGACCGCCGCACCGCCAGGCTCTGCGCCGAGCTCAAGTCGGCCGGGCATGAGCCGGCGGTGCGCGCCAAGACCGGCCTGCTGATCGACCCCTATTTCTCCGCCACCAAGCTCGCCTGGATCCTCGATCACGTCACGGGCGCGCGGGAGCGGGCGGAGCGCGGCGAGCTGGCGTTCGGCACGATCGACAGCTTCCTGCTGTGGCGGTTGACCGGCGGGCAGGTCCACGCCACCGACGTCACCAACGCTGGCCGCACCCTGCTCTACGACATCCGCGCGCAGCGCTGGGACGAGGAATTGTGCCGGCTCTTCGACGTGCCGATGACGCTGCTGCCGGAGGTGCACGACAACAGCCGCGTCTTCGGCCACACCGCCGAAGGACTGTTCGACGAGGCGATCCCGATAGCAGGCATCGCCGGCGACCAGCAGGCCGCGCTGATCGGCCAGGCCTGTTTCGATATCGGCATGGCCAAGTCGACCTATGGCACCGGCTGCTTCCTGCTGCTGAACACCGGCGCCGAGGCGATCGAGTCGGAGCACCGGCTGCTGACCACGCCGGCCTATCGGCTCGAGGGCGCGATGACCTACGCGCTGGAGGGCTCGATCTTCGTCGCGGGCGCGGCGGTGAAATGGCTGCGCGACGGCATCGGCGTCATCACCCACGCGCGCGAGACCAACGACATGGCGACTCAGGTGCCCGACAGCCACGGCGTCTACATGGTCCCGGCGTTCGTCGGTCTCGGCGCGCCGCACTGGGACCCGGACGCTCGCGGGGCGATCTTCGGGCTGACGCTCGGCGCCACCCAGGCCCACCTCGCGCGCGCCGCGCTGGAGGCGGTGGGCTATCAGACGATGGATCTCACCGCGGCGATGATCGCCGACGGCGGCGCCGCGCCCGCCACGATCCGGGTCGACGGCGGCATGGCGGCGAACGACTGGCTGTGTCAGTTCCTCGCCGACCTGCTCGAGGTGGCGGTGGAACGGCCGGTGCATCTCGAGACCACCGCGCTGGGCGCCGCCTTTCTCGCCGGCCTGGCGACGGGAGTGTGGGCCGACCTTGACGCGGTGCGCGCCACCTGGGCGCGGCGCGACTGTTTCGAGCCGCGCATGGCCGCGGCCGACCGCGAGCGGCTGGTGGCGGGGTGGAAGGTCGCCGTGGCGAAGACGCTGACCACGGGGTGAGGGGGCACTTCGAGACGAGGCTTCGACAGGCTCAGCCTCTCCTCAGCGCGACCGGATGACGACGGAGGCACCGTTCATGCTGAGAAGGCGCTGAGCTCGTCGAAGCGCCGCCTCGAAGCACATGGCGTAGCGACCTGTCGAGCGGTTCAGAACAGCAAGGTCAGGGAGTAGACCAGCGCGCCCACGGCGGCCGAGGCAGGGATGGTGATCACCCACGCCACCACCACGTTCTTGGCCACGCCCCAGCGCACCGCTGTGGCGCGCCGCGCTACGCCCGCGCCGATGATCGATCCGGTGATCGTATGCGTCGTCGACACCGGAATGCCGAGCGTCGACGCGCCGAACAGCACGATCGACCCCGCCAGCGAGGCGCTGAACCCCTGGTGCTGCGACAGCCGCGTGATCCGCGAGCCCATCGTCTCGATGATCCGCCAGCCGCCGGTCATCGTGCCGAGCCCGATCGCGACATAGCAGCTGATCGCGACCCAGTGCGGCACCTCGAACGGCCCGGTCAGGTAGCCGGTCGAGTAGAGCAGGACGGTGATGATCCCCATTGTCTTCTGCGCATCGTTGAGACCGTGGCTGAGCGAGTAGGCGGCGGACGACATCAGGTGCAGGACACGGAACGAACGCTCCGCCTGGTTGGCGGTGCGGCGCCGCAGCGCCCAGCTCGACAGCAGCATCACCAGCATCGCCAGGAACATCCCGATCGTCGGCGAGAGCACGATCGCGATCAGCGTCTTATTGAGCCCGGCCCATTTCACGCCTGACAGCCCGGCATGCGCCACGCCCGCACCGATCAGGCCGCCCACCAGCGCGTGGCTGCTCGACGAGGGGATGCCCTTGAGCCAGGTGATGACGTTCCACGTCATCGCCCCGCCGAGCGCGCCGAAGATCACGGCGGGGGTCACCACCTCCTGCGCGATCAGCCCCTTGCCGATCGTCTCGGCCACGGCGTGGAGGCTCGGCACCGCCAGCGTCAGGAAATAGGCGGCGAAGTTGAAGAAGGCGGCGAACACCACCGCCTGCACCGGTGACAGCAGCCGTGTCGCCACCACGGTGGCGATCGAGTTGGCGGCGTCGTGCAGCCCGTTCAGATAATCGAACGCCAGCGCGACCAGGATGAGGCCGACCAGCAGCGGAAAGGCGAGCTCGTGCATGGCCGCGGCTCAGGCGTGGTCGATGACGATGCCATCGATCTCGTCGGCGACGTCCTCGAAGGCGTCGAGCACGCGCTCGAGATGCTTGTACAGCTCGCGCTCCACCACGAAACGCAAGGTATCGGTGCGGCCGAACTCGCCGAGCGAGCGCTTGAGCCCGGCGGCGTGCATCTCGTCGGCGCGGCCCTCGATGCGGATCAATTGCTCGGTGAAGTCGTGCAGCTTCTGCCCGTTGCGGCTGACGTCGCGCAGCAGCGGCATCGCCGCGACGGCGAGCTCGGCCGCCTCCACCGCGGCGGCGGCCATCTCGCGCATCTCGGGGGCGAACTCGCGCACCTGGTAGAGGTCGATCGCGGCGGCGGCTGCCTGCATCTCGTCGACCGTATCGTCGAGCGCGCCGATCAGCGTTGCGATCGCGCCGCGGTCGAACGGCGTCAGAAAGGTCGAGCGCACCGTCTTGAGCACGTCACGGGTGATGTCGTCGGCGCGGTGCTCGTGGGCGATGATCTCCGCGATCATCGCCGCAGCATCGCACTCGCCGCCGACCAGCTTGGCGAGCGCGCGTGCGCCCGCCAGGTCGGTCACGGCGTGCGCCTCGAACATCTCGAAGAAATTGCCCGTCCTCGGCAGAAGACGCTGGAACCAAGCGAACATCGAACTCCCATCCCCACCCGAAGGTGTTTCCCGTCCCGATAGCCCGAAGCACGAGTTGCGCGCGGCGCCAAGCAAAACCGAGCGGCGCCATGGCCGAGACATGTGACACTTGGGTTGCAGCGCCATCGGCGGTTTCGTCCCGAAAACCGATAACCTGCATCAAAGCCATTGTTTTTAAAGGAACATCCCGCGCCGCACCAGCTTGATCGGGGGAGCAAGGAGAGACGCATGCCAAGCTATTCCAACGAAACGGTCCAGTCGGTGTTCGTGACCGGGTTGAAGAACGCGCACGGAGTCGAGCATCAGGCGCTCGCGCTCATCGACCGTCAGCTCGACCACCTCGCCAATTATCCGGAGGTCGCCGCGCAGCTGCGCATGCACCGTGCCGAGACGGAGGAGCAGATCCAGCGGCTGGAGGAGATCCTCGCCGGCTTCGGCGAGACCCATTCGGTGCTCAAGGACGCGGCGCTGTCGTTCACCGGCAATATGGCGGCGCTGGCGCACGTGTTCGCGCCCGACGAGATCCTCAAGAACAGCTTCGCCAATTTCGCTTTCGAGAATTTCGAGGCGGCGAGCTACAAGTCGCTGCTGACGCTGGCGGACGCCGGCGGCTTCCAGCAGCCGGTGTCGCTGCTGACCGCGTCGCTCAACGAGGAGCTGGCGATGGCCGCCTGGGTCGACGAGCACAATGCCGAGCTGACGCTGAAATATGTCGAGCGCCGCGCCGCGGGAGAGACGGCGAGCCACTAAGGCGGGCGGGGCTCAATGTTCGCGCGGTGACGGCGCGTTCGGCCAAGTGACGGCGGAACTGGGGTTTCGCCCTGCCGGTCGGGGCGGCGGCGGCCGCGAATGTTGCGAATGTTGAGTCGCTGGCGCGGTTCGCGCGAATGTTGAGTCCGCGGGCGGCGCGGTGATCTTGGTTAACGGGCGTCGCCGGGCGCGATCGCGGCCGGCGACGATGAGACAGAGCCGCGCGTATGTGACAGGCCGCCCAAGTGTAGGACAGCGGTGAGTCGAGGCGCCAATCCTCCCCGGCACGGGGAGGGGACCGCCGCGCGCAGCGCGGTGGTGGAGGGGGCTCTCCCCGGAGCGCAGCGCCTGCGGAAGCCCCCCTCCACCATGCTTCGCATGGTCCCCCTCCCCGTGCCGGGGAGGATCTAGGTCCCGCTACTCAGCCCGCTCACACCACCGCGACCGTCACCGGCGATGCGGCGAACAGCGCGCTCGCCGCCATCTCCTCGCCCGAGTCGTAGCGCACGCGCGTGTCGCCCCAGTCCCTCGCCCCGTGCAGCGCCACCGCGCAGCGCAGGGTCCGGCCATCGCCGCGGCGCTCGAAGGCGAGCAGGTGCGCGGCACCCGCGCCGCTCACCTCGGCCGCGGCATAGTCGCCGTCGCGGAACAGCGCCGGGTGCGCGCGCCGCAGCGACAGCAGCTCGGCGATCAGCCGCAGCTTCGCCGGCGCCGCGGCGTCCAGCAGTCGCGCGCGCCGATCATAGTCGACCGGCCGACGGTTGTCGGGATCGACCAGCGAGAGGTCGGCCAACTCGGTTCCCTGGTAGAGGTCGGGCACGCCCGGCAGCGTGTAGCGCAGCAGCACCTGCGCCAGCGTGTTCGCCTCCGCGATCGGGCGCAGCTCGGCGAGCATGTCCTCCACCGCCGCCACGAACGCCGCGTCGGCGAGCCAGCGGTCGAGCAGCGCATCCGCGGCGGCCTCGTAGGCCTCGTCGGGCGCTTCCCACGACGAGCGCAGCTTCGCCTCGCGCAACGCCTTCTGCTGCCAGCCCTTCACGCGCTCGGCGAAGTCGCCCCCGGGGCCGTCGCCCGGCCCATTGTCTGGCCACGCCCCGACCAAGGTCTGGAGCAGCATGTAGGCGTCGGCGGGATCGACCGCCTCGTCCTCGTCCACCCACCGAAACGCGAACGCGCGCCACGCCTCCGGCCGCGCGCTCACCGCCGCCAGCCGCGCGCGCATGTCCTCGCCGCGCTTGTGGTCGTGCGTCGCGGTGGTGAGCATCGCGTGCGGCACCGCCCGCGCGCGCTCCTCCATCGCCGCGTGGAAAGCCGCGGGGGGCATCGCGAAGGTCTCGGCGTCGAAGCCGACGTCGTTGCGCGAGAGCAACCGGCCGTAGCGGTAGAAAGCGGTGTCCTCCACCGCCTTGGCCGCGATCGGCGCGGAGAGCTGCTGGAAGCGCCGCACCGCCTCGGCGGCCAAAGCCGCATCGCCGGGGCCGTCGCCGGCGAGCCAGGCGAGGACAAGGTCGGTGATCGGCGCCTCGCCCGGCGGGATCAGCTCGGCGACGCGGGCGCGGACCTGCGCGCGCACAGCCTCGTCTCCGGCGGGCGCGGCGTCGCCAGTGCCGTAGGTGCGATAGACCGGGAAGACCCATAGCAGCCGCTCGATCGCGCGGCGCAGTGCGGCGGGGGTGACGCCATCGCCGCCGGGCGCGCTCGCGGCGAGCGCGTTGAACGCCGCGACGCAACCGTCGAGCTGGCCGGCGAACTGCCACGACAGCAGGTCTTGGCGCGCCTGGAACTCCTCTGGCTCGAAGGTCGCGCTGCGCCCGCTGATCTCCTCCCACAAGGCGCCGAGCGGTTCCGCGCCGGCGGGATCGTGGAGCAGCGCGGTGACCTGCTCCATGAAGTCGTAGCCGCTGGTCCCGTCGATCGCCCAACCGTGCGGCTGCGGCTCGCCCGCGCCGAGGATCTTCTCGACGATGATCCAGGCATCGTCGCCGAGCCGCTCGCGCAGCCGGTGACAATAGCCGATCGGGTCGGTGAGCCCGTCGACATGGTCGACACGGACACCGTCGATCAGCCCCTCGTCGTGGAGGCGGAAGTAGAGCGCGTGCGTCGCCTCGAACACCGCGGGGTCCTCGGCCCGGACGCCGGCGAGCTCGTTGATGGTGAAGAAGCGCCGCCAGTTGAGCTGATCGTTGGCGGTGCGCCAGTAAGCGAGGCGGTAATGCTGACGCTCGAGCAGCGGGGCGAGCGGGCTGGTCTCGGCGCCGTCCTGGTCCTCGTCGCGGATCGGGAAGCGGTGCTCGCCATAGGCCACCACCTCCCAGCGGTCACCGGCACGCTCGACCGCGATGTCGCCGTTGCCCAGCGCCTCCGACAAGGGCGCGCCGAGCACGGGCAGGACGATCCGCTGGCGCCAGTCGATGTCGAACACGCGCGCGTGCGGGCTGTCGGGGCCGCGCTGGAGGACGTCGGTCCACCAGGCGTTGTGGCCGCCGGCGACGCCCATGTGGTTGGGGACGATGTCGATGATCACGCCCATGTCGCGTGCGCGCAGCGCGGCCACGAGCGAGCGGAACGCCTCCTCGCCGCCGAGCTCGGGGTTGATCCGGGTCGAGTCGGTGACGTCGTAGCCATGCGTCGAGCCCGGCGTCGCCACCGTGATCGGCGAGGCATAGACGTGGCTGACCCCGAGCTGGTCGAGGTACGGGACCAGCGCCTCCGCGTCGGCGAAGGTGAAGTCCTTGTGGAACTGGAAGCGATAGGTGGCGCGCGGGGTCATCCGTGTCTTTCGGCGGTGAGCAGGTCGGTGCGGCGCGCGACGTCGCGTTGCGCGAGCAGCTGCTCAGTGGGGGCGGGTAGGCGGCGGCGCCAATTGGGGTGCTCGTCGACCGTGCCGGGCAGGTTGGGCTGTTCCTCCTCGCCGAGCAGGTCCTCGACCGGCACGATCGCGAGCGGCGCGGGCGCGGCGGCGACGTGCGCGAGCACGCGGTCGAGCGGGGGCTGCGCGGGCGGCGCACCGGTCCCGCCCATCGTCTGCCACAAGGCGGCGCGTTCCTCGTCGCGGTGCGCCCTGTCCCCGGCCGCGCTGGCATGGCGCGAGCGGCGGCCGAGCTTCCACGCCCAGTCGATGTCGCGGCCCTTCCACCAGCCGGCCACCGTGGGGGTGTCGTGCGTGCCGGTCATCGCCACCGCCATCTCGTCCCAGCCGGCGGGATCGGTGAAGCCGCCGTCGGCATCGCGCTCGAATGGCAGCACGCGCATGCCGAGCATGCAGCGCCGCGCGAGCTCGTCGCGGAAGCCGGGCGGGACGGTGCCGAGGTCTTCCGCGATCACCAGCGCGCCGGCGCGCTGCGCCTCGATCGCGAGGATGCGGCGGAGGTGGTCGCCGGGCATCGTGAGATAGGCGCCGCGCCCGGCGCTCTCGCCCTCCGGGACGACCCAAAGGCGCTGCAGCCCGAGCGCGTGGTCGACGCGGATGCCGCCGGCGTGCGCCAGCGTCGCGCGTAGCGTCTCGACGAAGGGTCGGAAGCCGGTGCGCTCGAGCGCGAACGGGTCGAGCGCGGTGATCCCCCAATTTTGCCCGTCGGGGCCGAGCGGGTCGGGCGGGGCCCCGACGGTGAGGCCGGTGAGCAGCTCGTCGCGCGCGCCCCAGGCGTGGCTGCCGCCGCCGTCCATGCCGACCGCGAGGTCGGCGATCAGCCCGACCTGCATCCGCTCGCGCGCGGCACGCTGCGCGGTGGCGAGGCCGAGATCGGCGAGCCACTGGAGGAAGGCGTAGAAGGCGACATCGTCGGCGTGCTCGGCGGCGAAGCGGATCACCGCCTCGGAGGTCGGGTCCTGATAGTTGCTCGGCCAGTCCTGCCAGCCGCGCCCGCCGAGCCGCGCGTGGAGCGCGTCGAAGCGCGCGTGCGCCTCGAGCGCGACGCCGCGCTGGCGGCGGAAGGCGAGCGCGGCCGAGCGCGCCGCCTCGCCGGCGAGGTCATAGGCGCCGCGCAGCTGCTGCAGCCGCTCGCGCGCCGCGCTCTCCCATTCGATGAGTGGCGGCGCGGGGGCCGGGGGGAGCGGCACGCCGATGAGGCCGGGGTCGGCGAGCAGGACGTTGTGGAACAGCCGCGTCGACGGCGCATAGGGGCTGAAGCGCGTCGGGTCGGCGGGGAAGAGCGCGTGCGTCGGGCTGATCGCGAGCGCGTGCGCGCCGGCGCGGCCGAACGCCTCGGCCGCCTCGACCAGCGCGCCCGCGTCGCCGAACGCGCGGCGCTCGCGCGACTGGAGCGCCGGGATCTGCACCGCGGCGCCCCAGCTGCGCGGTGGCGGCTCAGGGCAGCGCCGCGGTGCGAGCGCGAGCGTGTACGCGCGGTCGCCGACGAGCAAGCGGTGGTAGCCGGGGCGGTCGAGCGGGGGGAGCCGGCCTCTGGCGTCGCGCTTCGGGGTGGCGCGGCCGCCGTCCTCGAAGTGGAGCTCGACCGCTCCGCTGGCGTCGGCGGGGAGATCGATCGCGGTGTCCGCGTCGGCGGAGAGGAAGGGGGTCTCGGGCGGCGTCGGGTCGAGTCGGTCGAGGACGGCGGCGAGCACGTCGTCGGGCACGCGCTGCGCGTTGCCGTCGGCGTCCTCCCAGTCGCGGACGAGGCCGGCAGCGGCGGCGCGGGCGGCGAGGTCGGTCATGCGAGGGGGCCGCGGCGGGGAGGGAGGCGCGCGATAATGTCGTCCCTGACGTCACCCCACCCCTTGCCGTCATCCCGAACCTGGTCCGGAATCCACCGTGCCGCGAACTCAGGGGCGGCGGGGTGCGCGAAGGGGTGGATCCCGGAACAAGTCCGGGATGACGGAGGAGGGGGGAGCGTTGCCCCACCCGCCGAGCCGGAGGAGGCCGCCCCCAAGCTCATGCCTCCACCCAGGCGACGAAGCGCTCGCCCTCGCGCCACAGCACGCGCTCGGGTGTCGGCAGCGGCGCGGGATCGTCACCGAGGTCGAGCGCGAGCGCCAGCGTGGTGCCGTCGCCGAGCCGCCAGCGCGCCTCCACCGCCGCCGCGCCAATGGCGCGCGCGCCGAGCGAGGTCGTACCCTCCAGCCCGGGCACGATCCGCTCGGCGCGCAGCGCGAGCAGGTCGGCGTAGAGCGCGCGCCACGCCGCCGCCTGCGGCCCCGGCTCGGGGCGCGAGCGCTCGAACGTGCTCGCCGCGTTGGGATCGGGGATGCGTTCGCGCGCCGCCTCGTCGGCGAAGGCGTCGAACTTGGCGAACTCCTTGCGCCGGCCCTCGCGCACCGCGTCGGCGAGCTCGTCGTGGAAGTCGGTGAAAAACAGGAACGGCGTCTCGCTGCCGTCCGTATCGCCCATGAACAGCAGCGGCACCTGCGGGCACAGCAGCAGCAGCGCGGTCGCGGCGCGCAGCTTGTCGGGCGCGGTCAGCAGCGTCAGCCGCTCACCCATCGCGCGATTGCCGACCTGGTCGTGGTTCTGGAGGAAGGCGACGAAGCGAGTCGGCGGCAGGCCCTTGCTCGGCGTGCCGCGCGGCTTGCCGTCGTGGTTGGGCGAGGGGTCGCCCTGGTAGATGAAGCCCTCCGCGAGGCAGCGCGCCAGCCGTTCGGCGGGGCGATCGGCGAAGTCGCCGTAATAGGCGCTCGTCTCGCCGGTGAGCAGCACGTGGAGGACGTTGTGGAAATCGTCGTTCCACTGCGCGTCATAGCCGCCGTCGTTGAGTCGCGCGGCGTCGTTGCGCTCGTTCTCGAGCACGAGATGGACGTGGCGGCCCGGCAGCGTGGCGCGCAGCTCGGCCGCCATGGCGTCGAGGAAATCGTCGTCGGCGATGGCGTGGACGGCGTCGAAGCGCAGCCCGTCGACGCGATAGTCGCGCAGCCACATCAGCGCGTTGTCGACGAAATAGCAGGCCACTGGCGGCGCCGAGACGTTCACCGCGCCGCCCCAGGGCGTGTGGACGGCCTCATCAAAGAAGCTCTTGGCGTAGAGCCCGAGATAATTCCCGTCGGGGCCGAAGTGGTTGTACACCACGTCGACGAAAACGCTCAGCCCGAGCCCGTGCGCGGCGTCGACCAGCGTGCGCAGCGCGTCGGGCGTGCCATAGGCCTCGTGCAGCGCGTAGGGCAGCACGCCGTCATAGCCCCAGCCGCGTTCGCCGCCATAGGCGCCCAGCGGCATCAGCTCGATCGCGGTGGCGCCGCTGGCCGCGATGTCGGCGAGCCGCTCGGTCATCCCGGCGAAGCCGCCGAGCGCGCCGGCGTGGAGCTCGACGATCACCATCTCGTGCCACGGCCGCCCGCGCCACTGCGGGTGCTGCCAATCGAAGCGGGTGTCGGTGACGACGCTCCAGCCGTGCACGCCGCCGTCCTGCCGGCGCGACGCCGGGTCGGGCACGGCCTGGTCGCCGACGCGGAAGCGGTAGCGCGCGCCCGCACCGACCGGCGCCTCGGCGGCGTACCAGCCGTCCTCGCCCGCGGTCATCGCGACCGGCGCACCGTCGGCGAGCTCGAGCGTCACCGCCGCGGCGTCGGGCGCCCACAGGCGGAAGCGCGTGCCGCCGCCATCGATCGGCTCGGGGCCCCAGGCCATCATGACGGGAACGCGCTCCGCCAGGTCAGCAGCACCGCGCCCTGCGGCGCGACCTCGTAGTGGTCGTCCACCTCGATCTCGCCCTGCTCGGGCTTGGCGCTGTCGAGCAGCACCACGCGCTGCACCTGCGGGGCGGGCAGCTGGAAGGTGATCGGGTCGGCGCTGGCGTTGAGCAGCAGCGAGATCGCCTCGACCTCGCCGTCCTCGGTGCGCGTGGCGCGGCGCATCATCAGCGCGCGGCCCTCGGGATTGTCCCAGTCCTCGGGGGTCATGCGCTCGCCGCGCTCGTTCCACCACTCGACGTCGTTGATGCCCTCGCCCGGTGAGTCCTGGCCGTAGAGGAAGGTAGCGGCGCGCAGCACCGGATAGCGCCGGCGCAGCTCGGTGAGCCGCGCGGTATAGTCGATCTGGCGCTGCCCGTCCTCGCTCGCCGCCGCGGTCCAGTCGAGCCAGCTGATCTCATTGTCTTGGCAGTAGGCGTTGTTGTTGCCGCCCTGCGTGCGCCCGAACTCGTCGCCCGCCACCAGCATCGGCGTGCCGAGCGAGGCGAGCAGCGTGGTCAGCATCGAGCGCATCACGCGGCCGCGGGCGTCGTTGATCGAGGGATCGTCGGTCGGTCCCTCGGCGCCCCAGTTGCGCGAGTAATTCTCGGAATGGCCGTCGCGATTGTCCTCGCCATTGGCCTCGTTGTGGCGGCCCTCGTACATCACCGTGTCGGCGAGCGTGTAGCCGTCGTGTGCCGAGAGCAGGTTGACCGTGGCCCAGGGGCGCCGCGCGCGCCGGTCGAACAGGTCGCCCGAGCCCGACAGCCGCGCCGCGAGGTCGCCGCGCTGCGACGGATCGCCGCGCCAGTACTTCCGCACCGTGTCGCGGTACTTGTCGTTCCACTCGGCGAAGCCGGGCGGGAAGTTGCCGAGCTGATAGCCGCCCGGGCCGACGTCCCACGGCTCCGCGATCAGCTTGAGCCGGCCGAGCACCGGATCCTGCCGCAGCACGTCGAAGAAGGCCGCGCCGGGGTCGAAGCCATAGTCCTCGCGCCCGAGCGTGAGGCCGAGGTCGAAGCGGAAGCCGTCGATGCCGAAGCTGGTCGCCCAGTAGCGCAGCGAGTCGGCGACCATCTGGATCACGCGCGCTTTGCTCATGTTGAGCGTGTTGCCCGTGCCGGTGTCGTTGATCGTGTAGCGCGGGTTGTCCTGGACCAGGCGATAGTAGCTGGCATTGTCCAGCCCGCGCCAGGAGAGGGTGGGGCCGCGCTCGGACCCCTCGCAGGTGTGATTGTAGACGACGTCGAGGATCACCTCGATCCCCGCCTTGTGGAGCCGGTGGACCGCGCGGCGCAACTCGTCCTGATGGTCCGAGGCCATGTACGACTGCTCGGGCGCGAAGAAGCCGAGCGAGTTATAGCCCCAGTAGTTGCGCAGCCCCTTCTCCTGCAGGAAGCGGTCCTGCGTGAAGCTGTGGATCGGCAGCAGCTCGATCGCCGTGACGCCGATGCGCTGGAGGTGCTTGATCACCGCGGGATGGCCCAGCGCGGCATAGGTGCCGCGCTCGCGCGCGGGGACCAGCTCCATCAGCTTGGTGAGGCCTTTGACGTGGGCCTCGTAGATCACCGTCTCCGACCAGGGCGTGTTCGGCCGGCGGTCGCGCGACCAGTCCCAGTGATCGTCGACCACCATCGCCTTGGGCATGGCGGGGGCACTGTCGCGCTTGTCGAACGACAGGTCCTCGCGGCGGTGACCGATGCGATAGCCGTGGAGCGCGTCAGTCCATTTGATCTGCCCCTGGATGCGGCGCGCATAGGGGTCGAGCAGCAGCTTGTTGGGGTTGAAGCGGTGCCCCTCCTCGGGCGCGTAGCGGCCGTGCGCGCGATAGCCGTAGACCAGTCCCGGCCCGACATCGGGGAGATAGCCATGCCACACCTCGTCGGTGCACTCGGGCAGCATCAGCTTGCGCAGTTCGCGCTTGCCCGCGGGATCGAACACGCAGAGCTCGATCGCGTCGGCGTTGGCGGAGAAGACCGCGAAATTGACGCCTTCGCCGTCGAACGTGGCGCCAAGCGGATAGGGCGATCCCGGCAACAGCCGGTCCGGCAGGTCGTGCAACATCATGCTCCCGACAGGAGAGAGGCCGCGCTGCCGCGGCCGAAGAGGGAAAGTGTCTCGCGCCGGGGAGGGGCGCCGCGGCGCGCCTCAGGCGCGCTTGGTGCGCGGTCCCGGACGCTTGGGTGCTGCGGTGGCAGCCGGCACCTTGGAGTCGGCGGCCTTCGCGCCACGCGCGCGCGGCGCCTTGCTGGCGGTGCCCCCGGCCTCGGGGCTGCCTGAGGGGATGGTGGTGGCGGGCGAGTCCGCCGGCTCGTTGGCGAGCGGCTTGGTCAGCTCGGCGCCGGTGGTCTCGTCGCCGGAGGTGACGGCGGGCGTGTCGCTGCCGTCCTGCGGCTCGGGCGTGGCGGCGGGCTGCTCGCCGGGGAATTCCTGCTGCGCGCGATGCCAGTGCTCGTCGTGCTTGCCGTGCGGCTCACCCTCGTCCTGCCAGAGGCGATAAGCGCGCTCGCGGATCTGTCCCTCGCGATCGTCCGACATGCCCGTTCCCTTTTTCCCGGTTTTCCGCGGCTGTAACTCCCGAACCGCGGGATCGTCGCAAGGGGGTTGAGAAAATCGTTGCGGGGGAGCGGCAGATCCTCCCCGCATGGCGGGGAGGGGGGACCATGCGCAGCATGGTGGAGGGGGCTCTCCGCTAGTGCTGCGCTTCGTGGAGAACCCCCTCCACCACGCCCTTCGGGCGCGGTCCCCCTCCCCGCGAGCGGGGAGGATTTAGCACCTCACCCCTCCGCGAGCGTCGCGTTGTCGATCACGAAGCGGTACTTCACGTCGCTGCGCTGCATGCGGTCATAGGCCTCGTCGATCTGCTGGATGCGGATCATCTCGATGTCGGCGGTGACGCCCTTCTCGGCGCAGAAGTCGAGCATCTCCTGCGTCTCGGCGATGCCGCCGATCAGCGAGCCCGCGATCGCGCGGCGGCCGAAGATCAACGTGCCGACGCTGGGCGACGGATGCGGATGCTCGGGCACGCCGACCAGCACCAGGGTGCCGTCGCGCTTGAGCAGGCCGGTGAAGGCGTCGAGATCGTGGCTCGCGGCGACGGTGTTGAGGATCATGTCGAAGCTGCCGGCATGCGCCGCCATCTCCTCGCTGTTGCGCGAGTTGATCACCTCGTCGGCGCCCAGCGCCCGGGCGTCCGCGCGCTTCGTCTCCGAAGTGGTGAAGGCGATCACGTGCGCGCCCATCGCGTGCGCGATCTTGACCCCCATGTGCCCGAGTCCGCCGATCCCGACGATGCCGACCTTCTTGCCCGGCCCGACGCCCCAGTGGCGCAGCGGCGAGTAGGTGGTGATGCCCGCGCACAGCAGCGGCGCGACCGCGGCGAGCTGCTCCTCGGGGTGCGAGATCTTGAGCACGAACTTGTCCGAGACGGTGATCGCCTGCGAATAGCCGCCGAGCGTGTGGCCGGGCGCGTCCGCGGTCGGGCCGTTGTAGGTGCCGACGAAGCCGCCGCCGGTGCAATATTGCTCCAGCCCCTCGTCGCACGAGGCGCAATGCTGGCAGCTGTCGACCATGCAGCCGACCCCGACCGTGTCGCCGACCTTGAACTTCGTCACCTCGCCGCCGACCGCGGTGACATGGCCGACGATCTCGTGGCCCGGCACGCAGGGATACAGCGTGCCGCCCCACTCGCCGCGCACCTGGTGGAGATCGGAGTGGCAGACGCCGCAGTACGCGATGTCGATCTGGACGTCATGCGGCCCGAGCTCGCGCCTAGTGATATCCATCGGCTCGAGCGGCTTGTCGCCGGCGGTCGCGCCATAGGCTTTGGTGGCCATGATTGTTCCCCTTCAGAAGTGGGCGCGCCTGGCGACGCGCGGGCCTCAGATAGGACCGCGGCGGCGCCAGCGCAGGCGGGACGTGCGTTCAACGCGGTGATGAGGATCGCTCAGCGGTGCCTTCCCGTGTGCTCCTGCGCACGCAGGAGCGCAGAGCTACAAGCGCAGCGTTCGGGAGCCTGGGCTCCTGCGTGCGCAGGAGCACGGACCGGCTACATCGAGACGCTACTCACCCCAGCGGCCGCCTCTCCCGGATGTGATCGGCGAGCAGGCGCAGCGCGGTCGGCACCTGGCGGCGGCTCGAATAATAGAGGTGATAGCCGCCACCGACCGCGGCCCAGTCCTCCAGCACCAGCCGCAGCGTACCCTCGCCCAGCGCGCCCGCGAAGACCGGCTCGGGCCCGTACATCAGCCCCGCGCCGCCGCGCGCCAGCGTCAGGCCGAGATCGGTATCGTCGATCGTCAGCGCGCCGGGCACGTCGATCGCCAACTCCTCGTCGCCGCGCTCGAACTCCCAGTGGTAGATGCGCCCGGCGCCCTGGCGCAGCCGCACGCAGCGATGCTGCGCCAGTTCGCGCGGGTGCGCCGGCGTGCCGAAGCGGTCGAGATAGGCCGGCGCCGCGGCCACCACCCAGCGGATGTCGCGCGAGAGCCGCAGCGCGATCATGTCCTCGGGCACGGTGCCGCCGTAGCGGATCCCGGCGTCGAACCCCTCGCCGACGACGTCGACCAACCGGTTGCTCGCGACCACGTCGACCTCGATATCGGGGTAGCGCTCGACGAAGCCGGGCAGCACCGGCGCGAGCAGAAGCCGCGCCGCGTCGACCACCACGTTGAGCCGGATCCGCCCCGCTGGCGCGTCGCGGAACCGGTTGAGCGCCTCGATCGCGCCGTCGATCGCGCGCAGCGGGTCGCTGATCGAGTCGCGCAACTGCTCGCCCGCGGCGGTTAGCGTGACGCTGCGGTTGGTGCGGTGGAGCAGCCGCACGCCCAGCCGCGCCTCGAGCGCCTTCATCGAGTGGCTCAGCGCCGAAGCGGTGACGCGCAGCTCCACCGCCGCACGCGCGAAGCTCAGGTGGCGCGCGATGACGAGGAAGTAGCTGAGATCGGGCAGGTCGCCGCGGGCGGTGGACATGACGCCGATGTGCGACCTCGCCGCCGTGCTGGCAACCGCGTCAGCGCCGCGCGCGCACCAGCGTCACCGCGCCGGTGCCGAGCGCGGTGAGCACCGCCAGCACCGTCAGCAGCAGCGCGAAGTCGCGCGGCGTCGCCAAGGTCCAGGTCAGCAGCGGGCCGAGCAGCGCCGGCAGCGTGTTGGTCAGGTTGAGCAGCCCGAGGTCGCGCCCGCGCCGCCGCGGGTCGGGCAGCAGCTGCAGCGCGAACGCCGAGTGGAGCGCGAGGAACACCGCCGAGCCGACCGAATAGGTCGCGAAGCCGATCGCCGCAGCGGTGGTGCCGGCCGCCAGCGCCATCGTGCCCAGCCCGGCCACCGCGACCAGCCCGGCGGCGACGAGGAAGGGCTGGCGCCGCCCGACGCGGTCGGACCAGCGCCCGACCAGCAGCGCGAGCGGCAGCGGGATGACGTAGCAGATCGTCAGCAGCGTGCCGACCTGGCGCGCGAGCACGAGCTGGCGCTCGCCCGGCGCGATGCTCTCGAACACGTACAGCAGGTAGAGCGACAGCGCCGCGGTGGCGAGCTGCATCAGCAGCCGCGCGACCGCGGCGATCAGCAGGTCGCGGCGTGGCAGGAGCGGTGCGGTCGCGGGCGCGGTCCCGTCCGCGCCGCCGTCGCCACGCAGCAGCAGCAGCGGCAGCAGCGCCAGCGCCGCGAGCAGCGGCACCACCGCGAGGCGGGTCGCGTCGGCGAGCCCCTCGTCCGCCACCAGCACCGCCGAGAGCAGCGCCGCGACCGGGTTGCCGAGCGCGATCAGCCCGGCGGCAAGGCCCTTGTGCGCGTCGGGCACCTCGTCGGCCATGATCGGCAGCAGCGGCGCGAGCACCGCGTTGACCGCGACCTGGAACAGCACCACCGCCGCCACGATCGTCACCGCGGTGGAGGCCGAGGCGACCAGCGCGTAGCTCGCCGCCGTGGTGACCAGCCCGCCCGCGACCCAGCGCCGCCGCCCGCCGCCGCGCGCCACCGAGCGGTCGCTGAGCCAGCCGAACACGATGTTGGCCGCGCTCGCCGCGAGTGCGCCCAGGATCGCGGTGAGGCTCAGCAGCGGGATGCGCGCGTCCCCCGCGATGGCGTGGATCTTGAGCGGCAGCAGCAACGTGAGCAGCGGCAGATAGGCGATCACCCCGCCCATGTTGGCGAGCGCGAAAGCGAGCAGGAACCACGCCGGACGCGCGGGGCGGGGAAGAGCGGGAACGGCCATGGACACGCGCATGATAGGGCTCCGCGACCGACGCGCCACCCTCGACCTCAACGCGATGGCGGGGCGCCGCGCGCTTGGCTATGGCAGGCGCCGCCGGGCGACGGCGATCGGGGGAGCGGGGATGGCACGGCGGCGGCAGACGGTCACGATCAAGCATGTCGCGGCGGACGCCGGCGTGTCGCTGCAGACCGTCAGCCGCGTCATCAACAACGAGCCCAACGTGCGCCCGGCAATGGCCGAGCGCGTGCGCGAGGCTATAACGCGGCTGGGCTATGTGCCCTCACTGGCGGCGCAGCGGATGGGCGGCTCGCGCAGCTATCTGATCCTGGCGCTCAACGATCGCGAGCGGACGATCAGCGACTGGCGCGCGCGACAGGGCACCGACTGGGTCGACCAGATGCTGCTCGGCGGCATGCTGACCTGCGCGCGCCACGGCTATCGCCTGCTGCTCGAGCTGGTCGACACGCACAGCGACCGGATCGAGCGCGAGCTCGCCGCGACGATCGCGGCGCTCCAGCCCGACGGCGTGATCCTGACTCCGCCGCACTCGGACAACCCGCTCATCGCCGAGCTGCTCGACCGGCACGACATCGCCTTCGCGCGGATCGGCGCGCAGGGCGGCGGCACCGGCATCGCGCTGTCGATGGCGGACGAGGCGGGGGCGCGGCGCGCCACCGAGCACCTGCTGGCGCTCGGCCACCGCCGCATCGGCTTCGTCGCGGGGCCGGAGGATTATACCACCAGCGCGCAGCGGGCCGACGGCTGGCGCGGCGCGATGCGCGAGGCCGGCGCGAGCTGCGACGGGCTGCTCGCGGTCGGCAACTTCGATTTCCCGAGCGGCGAGGCGGCCGCGCACGCGCTGCTCGGCGCGGCGGTGCCGCCCAGCGCGATCCTGGCGAGCAGCGACCAGATGGCGCTGGGCGTGCTCGCCGCGGCGCGCGAGCGTGGCCTCAGCGTGCCCGAGGACCTGTCGGTGGTGAGCTTCGACGACACGCCGATCGCGCGCTTCGCGCACCCGCCGCTCACCGCGATGGAGCAGCCGATCGCGGCGGTGACGGCGCGCGCGGTGGAGCTGATCATCGCGCAGCTCGGCGGCCGGGCCCGACCCGCCGCGCCGGTGGTGATCGCGGGCGAGCTCAAGGTGCGCGCCTCGACCGCGGCGCCGCGATGAGGGGAGGTGTCGTCGATAGAAATTGTCCAAGCGCAGCCGGGACGACCCACCCGCCGCTGGCGTCATCCTGAACTCGTTTCAGGATCCACCGCTTCGCAGGCGCCTCACGCCTCAGGTGCCCGGCGCCGTGGATCTCGAAACGAGTTCAGGATGACGGCGAAGAGAGAGGGTGCCGAGCCATCTTCCGCCGACCCATCCTCCCTCAAGCCGCCTCGCGCCGCCGCTCCCACTCGCGCACCAGCGTCGCGGCGGCCTCCGCCTCGACCGGGGGCGAGAACAGATAACCCTGCACCGCGCCGCAGCCGATCCGCAGCAGCGCGTCGAGCTGCGCCTCGGTCTCCACGCCCTCCGCCACGCATTCCAGCGCCAGCGAGCGGCACAGGGCCACCACCGCCGCCACCACCGCCCAGCCGCGCGCGGCCTCGTCGTCGGCGAGGAAGCTGCGGTCGATCTTCACCTTGTCGAGCGGCAGCTGGTGCAGGTTGCTGAGGCTGGAATGGCCGGTGCCGAAATCGTCGAGCGCCACCTTGATGCCGCGCGCACGCAGCTGCGCCAGCGCGCGCGCCGCCGCGGGCGGGTCGCGCATCACCGCGGTCTCGGTCACCTCGATCCAGATCCGCTCGGCCGCCACGCCCGAGGCGGTGATCTCGCGCTCGATCGCCGTCATCGTCGCGGGCGAATGCAGGTCGCACGCCGAGAGGTTGAACGACAGCGCCAGCTCGGCCGGTAGCGCGCGCGCCGCCGCGAAGCCCTTGCGGAACACCGCCAGCGTGATCTCGTGGATCAGCGACGAGCGCTCCGCGATGGCGATGAATTCGGCCGGGGGTACCTCGCCCACGAGCGGGCTGTGCCAGCGCGCGAGCCACTCCACCGCCACGATCGTGCCGCTCGCCGCGGCCACGATCGGCTGGGCGACGACGCGCAGCTCGTCGTCGAGCGCGCTGGCCTGGAGCGCGGCCTCGATCGCGCGGTCGGTGCGGATCGCGCGCGCCATATCGGGCGTGAACACGCAGGTGCCGCCGCCGTTGACTCGCTTGGCATGGTAGAGCGCATAGTCGGCGCGATCGAACAGCTCGCCCGCCAGCGCGCCCGCCGCCTCCACCTCGCCCGAGAGTGCCAGCCCGAGCGAGCCGCCCACCGCGACGCGCAGCTCGCCGACGCTGAACGGCGCGGCGATGCTCTGGCACAGCCACTCGGCCGCGGCGACCGCCTCGTCGCGCGCGCCCAGAGTGAGCAGGCCGAACTCGTCGCCCCCGAGCCGGTAGATGGTGGTGGTGCCGCCCGCGATCGCGCGCATCCGCCGCGCCAGCTCGACGAGCAGCAGGTCACCGACCTGGTGACCGTAGGTGTCGTTGACCGGCTTGAAGCGGTCGAGGTCGAGCAGCCCGACCGCGAAGGGCGTGCCGTCGCGCGCGGCCGCGAGCAGGTCGAGATCATGGTGGAACTGGCGGCGGTTGGGCAGCGCGGTGAGGCTGTCGGTCAGCGCCAGCCGGCCGTTCTCGGCGTTGAGCCGCACCAGCTCGGCGTGCTGCTGCTCCAGCGCGGCGCGCGCCGCGACCTGGTCGCGGAAATAGTCGAAGCTGTTGAACAGCACGCGCAGCAGCACCGCGACGACCAGCGCCACGTTGGTGGCAATCACCGCGAACATGATCTGATAATGCGCGAGGCAGGCGGCGATGAAGGGGGGGACGACCATCGTCGCCACCAGCAGCGCGGCCTGCGGCAGCGACATCAGGCAGAAGACGCAGCCCATCACCGTGGTCGAGAGATACACTGCGGCGTGCGTCTGCTGCGCCGCGCCGCCGTAGCGCATCAGCAGCAGCGACCAGACCATGTAAGCGGTGGCGATCGGTGCAGCGGCGGCGGTGATCGTGCGCAGCTGGCGACGCGCGGCGGCGGGGGAGGGCGCGACGCTGCGGCGGCCGGCACGGGCCCAGCGCAGCAGCCGGATCAGCGTGACGGCGAAGAGCAGCGTGGGCACGGTCACGGTGAGCAGCGCGGGCGCACTGCCGCGGTGAGTCACCGCGACCGCGAGCGAGTTGATCAGCAGCAGGCCGTAGAGCAGCGGCACCTGGCGATAGAGGTTGGTGACCTGGGCGATCGCCAGCCGCGGATCGTCACCGATCCCGGCGTACCAACGATACAGCCGCCTCACCATCGCCACCCCCAGACCGCGCGCGCCCTTTCCCCCGCGGCGATCCATAGAGCGGATGGACTGACGATACACTAACGCGGCGACGGCGATTCCTTCCAATTCAGGCGGTCTGCGGGGTGACGGCCCAGGCGCTTCTTGCGACGGCGAGCCTGCTGCCCGCTCCGACGTCACTTCGAGGGAATGCGGCGCATCAACCAACCCTTCCGTCATCCCAAACTTGGTTCGGGATGACGGAGGTAGAGGGGAAGTTACTCACCGCGTCGTTCGTGGCGGCTCTACACCGAGGAGCGCTGCTCCCCGCCCGGCGTCTCGGCGCGCCCCAACCCGTTCGCCGGATCGCGCGAGAGCAGCTCGAGCCGCTGCGGCACCGTCCCCAGCTCGATCCCCTTGTCGCGAAAACGGCGCAGCAGCACCGTGAAGACCGCGCTGCGGGCGCTGTACGCGGCACGCGGAGAGCCGACATGCGCGAAGCAGTTGAAGAAGATTCGCCCGTCCGCGATCGAGTCGATGAAGATCGCGGGGGCCGGATCGTCGAGGATGGCGCTCTCGTCGGCGAAGGTCTGGGAAACGATCGCGCGCACCTCGTCGGCGTCGCTGTCCAGCGGCACCGAGAATTGCACTTGGATGCGGCCGAGCGGGCTCGCCAGCGTCTTGTTGAGCACCGACTTGGTGATCAGCTCGCTGTTGGGCACAATCAGCGTGGAATGGTCGGCCAGCGCGATCTCGGTCGAGCGCACGCTGATGCGCTTGACGTCGCCCTCGTCGGTGCCGACGCGGATCCAGTCGCCGATCTTGATCGGGCGCTCCGCCAGCAGGATCAGCCCCGACACGAAGTTTGAGGTGATCGCCTGCAGGCCGAAGCCGATCCCGACCGATAGCGCCGAGAGCAGCAGCGCGATCCGCTCGACGCCGATACCGAGCGAGGCCAGCGCCCAGATCACCGCCAGCGCGACGCCGACGTAGCGCGCCACCAGGCTGACCGAGTTGCGCCCCGAGCCGTCGAGGTCGGTGGCGGGCAGATAGCGCTGCTCGAGCCAGCGCATGAAACCGCGCACCAGCGCCAGCCCGACGAACAGCACCACCACGCCGCGCAGGATCGTCCCCGGCGAGATCGCGATGCCGCCGACCTGCACGCCCTGCGCCAGCGTGCCCAGCCGCGAGACCAGCGCGGCGACGCCGTTGCCGCCGCTGAACGGTGAGAAGAGCAGCCCCAGCGCGAACAGCGCCAGCGTCAGCCGCAGCACGCCCGAGGCGAGCACGCCGAACTGCTCGATCAGCGCGCCGCGCACACCGAGCGCGCGTGACAGCGTGCGCCCGAGCCCGCCATCGCGCACGAAAACGGTGGTGGCGACGTCGTCGATCGCCGCCATCAGCAGGAAGGTGGCGCAGCCGAGCACGGTCGCCCAGGCGACGATCCGGACGATGAACGAGGCCAACCCGACATAGCCGAGCAGCAGCGCGAACGTCGCCACCACGACCACCGTCCAGGCCACCAGCGAGGCGGCGCCCAGCCCGGCGCGTGCCGGCGCCTGGTCGTCCTCCGCACGCGCCGCGCGCAGCCGGCCGAGCGCGACCAGCGCGGCGGCCAGGATCAGCAGGTGGAGCAGCGCGACGAGCACCTGGGTCGCGCTCAGCGCCGCGGCACTCGCGCCGACGATCTGATTGAACGCGTTGACGGCGATGGAGAGGAAGGCGACCGCGGCGAGCAGCCAGCTGAAGGGTCGCAGCCGCGCCGCGACATCGTCGGCGATCGGCGCGACGCGCCAGCTCGGCTGGTGGCGCATCAGCACCGCGCCCGTGACCGCGACGGTGAAGCCCGCGAACGAGCTCGCCTGCACGAACGTGTCCGCCAGCCCGTTGACCGCCGCGGGCACCAGCCCCGCCCAGCGCAGCCCCTGCACCAGCGCGAAGCTGGCCAGTAGCGGGGTGAGCGTGCCGACCAGCACGCGCCAGATCGCGTTGCCCGAGCGGCGTACGCGATGGCCGGGGGCGTCGTCGATCAGGAAGCGCAGGCCGATCCGCACCGCCGCGGCGCGGCCGGGCAGCGCAATCGCCAGCGCGACGAGCAGCCCGAGCAGCGCCGGCCAGACCGGCGCCTCGCGCCAGCCGGCGGCGAGCTGGCGCGTCGCCTGCGTGACCACCACCTCGATCCGGCGCAGGTCGCGCGGGGCGGCCTGCAGCACCGCGCCCCAGAAGCCGGGGGAAAGCGGCGAAGGGACGTGCGCCGCGATCGTCTGGCTGAACTGCTCGGCCTCGGTGCGGTCGATTTCCTCGACCAGCTGTTGCGCCTCGACCGCGATCAGCCGGCCGCGCTTGCTGTTCGAGTCGATCGCGGTGCGCTGCCGCGCCAGCCGCGCGCGCTGCGCGGCGAGGTCGGCCGCCTCGCCAGCGGCGGCAGGGCCGAGCTGCGCGGCGCGCGCGTCGACGAGCGCGAGCTGGTCGGTGAGGTCGTCGGCGGCGGCGGCGGCGTCCTCGCGCGCGGCGTTGACCCGCTCGCGCAGCGTGTCGCGTGCCTCGCGGTCGGTCGACTGGTCGAGCGCGCCGTCGACCGAGCGCACCTCGCGCTCGGCCTTGATCAGCCGCGCCGTGGCGGCGGTGACCGGGTCGACCTGCGCGGCGGCGAGCGGCGCCAGCAGAAGCGCGAGCAGCGCCAGCAGCAACAGCGCGGCGGCGCGCACCCGGGCGGACAGCGGAGAGCACGTCATCGCCGCGGCGATAGCAGAGCGGGCGGGGGCGCGGCCAGAGTGCGGGAGGGGCCACCTCCGGCGTCACCTTCTCGCCTACTCTTCCGCGCGCACTCGGTCTTTTCCCGTCGTCATCACGTCAGTGGCGCAGTGAAATGGGGGGCGGTCGCGAAGGCGTGCGTCGGCGGTGGCGCCGATCCGGCGCGCGACAGCGACGCGAGATCCTGCGCTTCCCCGCTCCCCCTCGGCGCCGTTCCGCCCTACACCGTCGTCGAAGGGAGACGGGTGTGGCGGAGCGGGAGCGGGTGAGGCGCGTGGTGATCCTCGGCGGCGGCACCGCCGGCTGGATGACGGCGATCGCGCTCGCGCGCCAGCTTGGGCGCTCGGTGGAGATCACCTTGCTCGAGTCGGAGGAGATCGGCACCGTGGGCGTCGGCGAGGCGACGATCCCGACGATCCACTGGTTCAACCAGCTGATCGGGCTCGACGAGGCGGCGTTCCTGCGGGCCACGGGGGCGACCTACAAACTCGGCATCGAGTTCGTCGACTGGGCGCGGCCGGGGCACCGCTATTTTCACCCGTTCGGCCACTATGGCGCGGCGCTGCCGGGGGTCGCCTTCCACCACCGCTGGCTGCGCGCGCGGGCGGAGGGGCTCGATCTGCCGCTCGCCGCGCTGTCGCTGGCCACGCAGGCGGCGCTCGCCGGTCATTTCGGCAAGCCGGCGGCGGAGCAGCGTTCGATCTTGTCGACGCTCGGCTATGCCTATCATTTCGACGCCGGGCGCTACGCCGCGCATCTGCGCGGGCTCGCCGAGGCGGCCGGGGTGGTGCGGGTCGAGGGTCGGCTCGCCACGGTCGAGCGCGACGCGGGCAGCGGCCGCGTCACCGCGCTCACCACCCAGCGCGGCGAGCGGCTCGCGGGCGAGCTGTTCGTCGATTGCTCGGGCTTCCGCGCGCTGCTGATCGCGGGCGAGATGGGCGCGCGCTACGACGATTGGTCGCACTGGCTGATGTGCGACCGCGCGGTGGCGGTGCCCAGCGCGGCGACGCGGCCGACGCTGCCGTACACGCGCTCGATCGCGCGCGCGGGCGGCTGGCAGTGGCGCATCCCGCTGCAGCATCGCACCGGCAACGGTTATGTCTATGCCTCGCCCTTTCTCTCCGACGACAAGGCGGCGGCGACGCTGCTCGCCGGTCTCGACGGCGAGGCGTTGGGCGAGCCGCGTTTCCTGCGCTTCACCGCGGGCGCCCGGCCCGAGCCGTGGCGCGGCAACGTCGTCGCGATCGGGCTGGCGGTGGGCTTCCTCGAGCCGCTCGAATCGACCAGCATCCACCTGATCCAGAGCGGCATCGCCAAGCTGCTGACGCTTTTCCCCGAACGCGGCGACGATGCGGCGCTCGCGGCGCGCTACAACCGGCTGATGGCGGCGGAGATGGAGCGAATCCGCGACTTTCTGATCCTCCACTATCACGCGCAGCGCGGGAAGCCCGATCCGCTGTGGGAGGCGTGCCGCGCGATGACACTGCCCGACGCGCTGCTGGAGCGCGAGGCGCTGTACCGCCGCGGCGGGCGGCTGATGCTGGAGGCCGACGAGCTGTTCCGCGAGACGAGCTGGCTGGCGGTGCTGGAGGGTCAGGGGATCGCGGCCGAGGGCTATCACCCGCTCGCTGACGCGCTCGACGGCGCTGCCAACATCGAGCAGGTGCGCGCGCTCGCCGCGCTGATCGCGCGCGCCGCGCCGACGCTGCCGACGCACGACGACGCGCTGGCCGCGGCGATGGGGTGAGGATGGTTGGTCGCCTCCCGCTTTCATCCTCCCCGTCATCCCGGACTTGGTCCGGGATCCACCGGGCCGCGCATTCCGAAAGCGTTGCTCGCGCGGAGGAGCGGATCCCGGAACGAGTCCGGGATGACGGAAGAGATTAGCGCCGTCCGCTCACCGCGGCGGGCGAACCGCCAGATAGACCGTGCTCCACAGCTGCGCCGCGTTGGACTCATCGACGTCCTTCTTGCCCGCGCCGAACGGCACCACCGCATAGTGCCCGTCGCGATAGGCCCAGGACCACAGCTCCGAGCTCTGCGTCGCGCGCGTCGCAGCGATGGCGCGCCACAGCCGTGCCTGCGCGTCGGTCAGCACCGCGCGGGTCGAGGCGGGCAGGTCGCGGCGCTTCAGCTGCCGTTCCAGCCCGGCGGCGAACAACGCCTGCTGCCACGACCATACGACCGCGCCGTGATAGGCCGCGGGCGTGAAGCGCGCCTGCGTCGCCGCGTCCGCCAGCGCCGGGTTGGCGACGAGCAGGCCGATGTCGGTCATCAGCCCGGCGGGAAAGGGACGCGCCAGCGCGGCGACGTCGCGCTCCAGCTCGGCCGCTGGCGGCTCACCGAAGAGCAGCGCGAAGCCCTCGTCCGAGTTGAGGATCGGTACCGCGCGGCCGCGCGCGTCGAGCGACAGCGCGTGATAGACCAGCGGCGCCTGACCCAGGCTTGCCAGCGCCGGCGCGGCGGGGACGCCGAGTGTGCGCGCATAGGCCGCGATCTTCGGTGCCGCCGCGCGCGCGGGCAGCTCGACGCGGAACAGCGCCGGCGCGCGCTCGCGCCACGTCGCCGCCATCGCCGCGGCACGCGCGAGGCCGGCGCGGTCTGACGGGCTCACATACGGTTCGAGCAGCCCCGCCGCGCTCAGCCGGGCCGCGGCGTCGAGCGCGGCGGGAACCAGGACGGCGTTGACGTCATAGGGGTAGCGCCCGCGCCCGAGCCCCTCCTCGCTGTCGCGCCACTGACCGGTCATGCGGCCGGGGCGCAGCGCGACGAGTCGGTCCACCGCGGGTGCCTCGGCGAAGGCGCGCGCGCGCTCGATCACCAGCCGCAGGTTGCGCAGCAGCGCCGCGCCGGCGGGCTCGCTGGTGCCCGGACGCGCCTCGCTCGCGATCGGGCGTGCCAGGAAGGCGCGCGCGCGGGCCGGGTCGGCGTGTTCGAGCAGATAGGCGGCGGCTACCGGCGCGAGCATGAAGTCGTCGTCGATCATGGCATAGTCGAGTGTGGCGGCGTCTCCGGTGCGCCCGGCCTTGCGATTCTCCAGCAGCGCGAACTCGGACAGGCCTTCCTCGTGCGCGACGTCGCCGTCGGCGGCGAGCCGCGCCAGCACCGCGCCGAGCCCCGCCTCGATCGCGGTGGGCTGGAGCGCGGGCATGAGCAGCCGCACCGACATCAGCGTGTCGCGTCCGAAATAGGTGTCGAAGCGCCACGAACCCGCCAGGAACTTCTCGCGATAGCTGAGGAAGCGCAGGGCATTGCGCGCCTGGGGATCGTCGGCGGCGTCAGCGTTGAGCAGATCGGGCAGCGCGATGCCGGTGAGCGGCGTGTCACCTGTCGCGGCGGTGATCTCGAGCTGGATGCGGCCGTCGCGTCCCGCCACCAGCGCACCGCGTTCGATCCGGCCGGCGAGCACGCGCAAGCCGAGCCGGTAGCCGGGCGCGCCGTCGGCGCGGTCGCGCGCGTAGGTGATGGTGTCGCGGCCGAAACGGGGAGCGACCGCCAACTCGGGCGGGAAGCGCCCGACGCTCTGATAGTCGCGCAGGAAGCGGACGTTCGACAGCACGGCCTGACGCAGCGCCAGCCGCGGCGCGGCGACGCTGGCGGTGGCGCGGAGGCCGTGAAGCGGGCGGCCGCGCGCGTCGGCGAGCGTGATCGCCGCGGGTGCGCGGTCGAGCCGCCACGTCACCGGGGCGGCGGTGCGCTCGAACCAGAGGCCGACTCCGCTATTGCCCGCCGGGAAGGCGACGAGGATACGCGGCTCGGCGCCCTCGCGCAGCAGCAGGTGCGCCGCGGTGGCGCCGTCGCGCAGGAAGGCGTTGAGGTTGTCGCCCTCGCTCAGCTGATAGGCAAGCGCGGGCGGACGCTGGGCGAGCGCCACCCCGGCGCTGCCCGCAAGCAGCAGCGCGGCGAGGAGGCGGGCGGCGCGGGTCATGATCGGGCTCCGGCTGTGGGTGGCAGACGCATCAGCACTGTAGCCGTTGCCGTGGTCCTGCGCACGCAGGAGCCCAGGATCGCGGCCGTCGCGCTCTCGTCGCCGTGCTCCTGCGTGCGCAGGAGCACAGTGCGGGGGAGCGGCTGAGGACGACCCATCCTCTCCGCTCGCCCCGGTCCTCAGAACCGCAGCGTGACCGACCCGCCATAGGTCGGGCCGACGATGCCGCGGGCGTAGAAGAAGCCCTGGGTGATCGCCTGGGTCTGGCCCTGGCGCGGGTTGCCCTCCGTCAGGCCGACGACGTTGAAGATGTTCTCGGCGTTGAAGCTCACCTGCAGCTGCGGCGTGACGTTGACGTTGATCCCCGCGCTGGTGACGCCATAGCCGGGCAGCGCGACGCCGTTGCCCGCATCGGCGAAGATCTTGCCGACGTATTTATAGCGCGCGAAGATGTCGCCGAGACCGTTCGGCAGCTGGATCGCCGGCGTCACGGTCCACAAGGTGGAGGGCGTGCGCTCGGGGCGATTGCCCTCATAGCCCGCCTGGGTAGCGCCATCGAGCTGGAGGTTCTCGAGCCGCGGATCCTGGAACACCGCCTGGCCGTCGATCGAGAACCAGCGCACCGGCCGGATCACCGCGTCGATCTCGATGCCCTTGGTGCGCAGGTCGGCGTTGATGTTCTGTTGCTGCGCCGGGTTCTCGGGGTTGGCGAAATTGTAGTTCTGGTCGTCGAAGTTGGTGCGGAACACCGTGACCGAGCCGCTGAAGAAGCGCTGATACTGGTAGCGGATTCCGGCCTCGTACAATTTGATCGTGGTGATCGGGTCGGCGCTGTTGGTCTGGAAGCCGTCGGCGTAGCGCGCGTAGATCGAGAGGTTCGGCGTGATCAGATAGTTGGCGCCGACCGTCCAGGCGATCTTCTCCTGGCTGCGGTTGAGCGTGGTATATTGGCCCGCGAAGGTAGGGCCGACATAGCGGACAACGCCACCGACCCCCGTCGGCACCTGTTGCTGGAAGACGCCGGGCCGTACCTCGTCGATCCGGTTGGCCGCATCGATCGCCGCGGCGTCGATGCCGTCACGCGCGGTCGACTGGATGTTCTCGAAGCGGATGCCGCCGTCGATGCGGAGCTTGCCGATCGCGAGCTCGTCGTTGGCGTAGAGCGACACGGCATTGTCGTCGCGCACGCGGATGCCGTTGCCCCAGTCGCCGTAGGAGACCAGCCCGTTATCGCTCAGCGTGCCGATCACGTTGTTGCCGCCGTCGAGCGCGACGATGTCGTAGATGTCGCTGTTGTTGCGCACGTCGTTGACGACGCTGGCGACCGCCGACTGGTTCTGGCGACGGTGGACGGCGTAATACATCATGCCCGCGGTGAGCGAGTTGGTGAAGCTGCCGCCCTGATATTCCCAGCGCCCGCCCAGGTTGAGCCCGAAGTCGTGCGCGTCGAGCCGATCGTGGTTGAGCGTGGTGCGCTGGAGGAAGCCGTTGCCGTTGAGCGCGTTGAGCTCGCTCGTCTGATTGGCGCCGATCACCGTGCCGGTGCGCAGGTTGCGGATGCCGAAGCTCACCCGCGCCGGGAAGGCGACCGCGCCGGCACTGAGCAGGTCGTTGATCGGCGAGCCGCTGCCCGGAGTCAAATAGCTCACCGCGCTCGCCAGACCGGCGTTGCCGGTGCCCGAGCCGGGGAACAGGCCGTTGAAGTCGTAGGAATAGTCGAGATAGCGGCTCCGCAGGAACACGTCGAACGTGTCGGTCACCGGCTTCTCGAGATCGATCCGGAACTGGTTCGAGATCGACTTGATGCCCTGATCGTAGCGGAAGTTGCGGATGCCGTCGCTCTCGACGAACGTCGACACCGGCACCGCGATGTTGCGAAAGGCGTCACCGCCGATATTGTCGCGCTGCGTGTCGAGGCCCGGAAAACCGCTCGGCTCGCCGTTGTCGTAGCGGTACGGCATGCTGGCGTAATAGGCCGTGCTCATGTCGCCGCGCTTGGCGGACAGCCGCAGGAAGCCGCCGTCGTCGAAGCGGTATTCCAACATCGCCTTCACGCGATAGCCGTCATAGTCGAACGGGTTGCGCCGCACGCCCGGGCTGCTCTGGTAATAGCCGCCGATGCTGAAGGCGAGGTTCTGCGCCAAGGGCGCCGAGACGTAGAGATCGGCGCGCTTAAGTCCGTAATTATAATAGGTGCCGCGCGCGATCGCCTCGAACCGCTCCTGATTGGGGCGCTTCGAGATGAAGTTGATCGTCGCGCCCGCGCCGTTGACGGTGAGCACGCCCGACGAGCCGCCCTTGACCGCCTCGAGCCGGTCGATCGTGAGGTCCTGCTGGAAGAAGAAGTCGGCACCGCCGCCGCCGTAGAGGATCGGCATGCCGTCCTCCTCGAGCTGAACGAAGCGCTGCCCGCCGCCCTGCAGGCCGCGCACCGAGTAGTTGTTCGACGCCTCACCCGCGGTGCCCTCGACGAAGATGCCGGGCACCAGCTCGAGCATGTCGGCGGTGGAGCGCGGCGCGCGGCGGTCGATGTCGTCGCGGGTGGCGTAGGTGATGTCGGCGGAGGAGGTGATCAGCGGACGGTCGCGCGAGGTCTGGCCGGTGACGACGATGTCCTGCAGCCCGTCGCCGTTGTCGGCCGCGGGCGCCGTACCGGGAGCCGTATCGGGCGAGTCCTGCGCGGGGGAGGGCGTGCCGGTCTGGTCGGCGGCATTGGCGGCGGGGGGGCTGGCGACGGACTGGGCCAGCGCGGGCGCGGTCGGCAGCAGCGCGACGCCGGCGAGCAGGGCGGCGCGGCGCGTGGTGAGTAGCGGCATCTTCCCCTCCTGAGGAACGTGGGTCGCATCACCCTCTCGATGGGGGTGGCGTCGACCGCGACTCTATGCCGGCGTTAATCGATTTCAAAGATGCGACGGGACCGTATCGGAACGATCCCGCCGCAGCTGTGGCCGGCGCGCAACGGTAGCGCCGGCCGTGCGGCTCAGACCGAGGTCGCGTCGGTCTGCTCGACCTGCGCCATGCCGTCTGGCCGTGCCGCGCCGAGGTCGGGCTCGCCGCCGAGGGGCTCGTTGCGGAAGACCGTGAACTCGCCGCGCCCGTCGATGCTCGGGCCGCTGGTCCAGCGTCCCTCGGGGTAGCTGCCGTCGAGCGACGTCACGAAGAAATCGTAATTGTGCTCCTGGTCCTCCTTCTCCTGCGGGAAGGAATTGGGGATCGGCAGCTGGGTCGCGGCGCCGCCGAGCTCCTCGATCACCGCGAGCCACTGCTCCTGATGCATCGTGTCGCGCGCGATCATGAAGTGGAGCATCTTCTTCATGCCCTCGTCGCGCGCCGCATTGTAGAGGCGTGTGGCGAGTACGCGCCCGGTGCTCTCCGCGGCGACGTTGCAGTACATGTCCGCGGCGATGTTCCCGCTGGCGTAGATGTGGCTCATGTTGAACGGTACGCCGTCGGAATCGACCGGCATCGCCGCGAGCCCGGTCGAGAGCAGGTTCTTGTGGATCAGCCCCTCGATGATGTGGCGCGGTCGCTCGCCCCCCATCACCGCGCCGACGATGCTGTCCGCGGCGCCCTCGGCCTGCAGGCTCGCGGGTGCCTTGTCGAGGTTGAGCGCCACGGCGGTGGCGAGCATCTCGATATGGCCGATCTCCTCGGTGGCGGTGTGGAGCAGCATGTCGCGATACTTCGGCGTGGGCGCGCGATTGCCCCAGGCTTGGAAGAAATATTGCATGCAGACGCGGATCTCGCCCTCGACGCCGCCGATCGCCTGCTGGAGCATCCGCGCGAAGGCGGGATCGGGCTCGGTCACCTGGACCGGATATTGGAGCCGCTTGTCGTGATAGTACATCGCACGTCCTCGCTGTTGGAATGATCCCGCCCCGATCACGCGCCAACGGCTCAGCGCGCCCGAAGTTTACTATAGTGGGTTAGAATAACGGCGTTATTACAACAACTTGCGTCAAGTCCGCACGCCCGGAGCGCGGCGCTCCGGGCGCGCATCGGTCACAGGAAGGGGCGGCCGCCGGTCACCGCGATCGTCGCCGCGAGGATATAGCTCGCCTCGTCGCTGGCGAGCATCACATAGGCGGGTGCCAGCTCGGCGGGCTGCGCGGCGCGGCCGATCGGCGTGTTCTCGCCGAAGCTCTTCACCTTCTCGGGCGGCATGGTCGAGGGGATCAGCGGCGTCCACACCGGACCGGGCGCGACCGCGTTGACGCGGATCCCGCGCTCGGCGAGCATCTGGCCCAACCCGGCGGTGAAATTGTGGATCGCGCCCTTGGTGGTGGCATAAGCGAGCAGCTGCTCGTTGGGCTGGTCGGCGTTGATCGAGGTGGTGTTGATGATCGACGATCCCTCGCGCATGTGCGGCACCGCGGCCTTGGACAGATAGAACATCGCGTGGATGTTGGTGGCGAAGGTCAGCTGCCACTCCTCGTCGGCGATGTCCTCGATCGTCTGGAAGCTGGCCTGGTGCGCGGCATTGTTGACGAGCACGTCGACGCGCCCGAACGCTTCCACCGCACGATCGACCACGGCACGGGCGTGCGCCGGATCGCTGATGTCGCCGGGCACGAGTATCGCCTGACGGCCGGCCTGCTCGACCAGCCGCTGGGTCTCGCGCGCGTCCTCCTCCTCGCTGAGATAGGAGATCAGCACGTCCGCGCCCTCGCGAGCGAAGGCGAGCGCGACCGCGCGGCCGATGCCGCTGTCACCGCCGGTGACGATCGTCTTCTTGTCCGTGAGGCGACCGCGACCGACATAGCTGTGCTCGCCGTGATCGGGGCGCGGGTCCATCGCCGCGGTGGTGCCGGGCATCGGCTGCTGCTGCTCGGGATAGGGCGGGGTGGGGCGGTCGGTCACGGTGCGATCTCCATCTTGGGTCGGGCACTCAACCGATCGGCGCGGCGGCGGCGTTCCAGGCGTTGACGTGAATCAGCCAGTCTTGTCCTGCGGATGACGCGTACGACGAACTGACATCGCCGCGCCAAAAAACTGTCATCGAATCGCTTGACCCTCCCGGAAGTGCCCCATATATGCCGCTTCACCGGACGGGGGGTGCTGCTGAGGCGGCGCTTCTGGGTCGGTCGCCAGTTAGGAAGGACAGCGGTCTCCCCGATCGAAG
>NZ_JACHZH010000013.1:0-59190 GCF_014193405.1 Sphingomonas sp. BK069
GGGTTAACCCCGCCCGTTGCTTCACCTGCGCTCATGCGCGACAACACCGGTCAGTCTCTGGTTGCCGCTGGATGAAAGGCGGGGGTCACGTCAGGGCGCTTCGACGTCCATAGCAAACATTCGCTCCGATAGCTGTGGAACCGCAAAGACCTAAGAGCGAACGTTCATATCGCCTGGTCAGCTCTCAAATGCAGAATGCGTTGCGGGGCGGCGCTCAGATGCTCGGGCTGACGCTCACACCGAGTGCGCGCCTCTGGCTGACTCATCCGCAACGCGGATAATTCCCAGTGAGCTATACTCACGGCCGGTGACCTGGTCGCTGTTGCATCCCCATGCGTTCGCGCTATGTTCGAAGAAGGGGGTGCGCGTGGCCTTTCAAATCCTTTCGCTTTCTGGGGGCGGGTTCCTCGGCCTCTACACCGCCGCCATGCTGGCGGAGCTGGAGGAGCGGTCGGGCAAGCCGCTGAACCAGTGCTTCGACCTGATCGCGGGCACCTCGATCGGGGGCATCATCGCGCTCGGGCTCGCCGCCGGGCGCTCGGCCAGTGACATCCGCGATGCCTTCATCGAACATGGACCACACATCTTTCCCCGAGCCCAGCCGAAGACGAAGACCGCCTCGTTCGTCCGATTCGCGCGCAACGTGCCCAAGCCGCTCTACGGCGCCGCTCCGTTGCGCGACACGGTCGAGCAGATCGTCGGCAAGGACACCCGCATGTCGGACCTGGTCCGGCCCGTCGTGATTCCGGCCGTGAACCTCACCAAGGGCGGCCCCAAGGTGTTCAAGACCGGGCATCATCCGCGCTTCGTGTTGGACTGGCGCCTGAAGGTGGCCGACGTGGCGCTCGCCACCTCCGCTGCGCCCACATACTTCCCGGCGCACCGGATCGACGATGAGCTCTTCGCCGACGGCGGCATGTTCGCGAACTCGCCCGACATGATTGCGATGCATGAGGCCGAGATGTTCCTCGGCGCGCGGCGCGATGACATCCGAGTGCTCAGCGTCGGTACGACCACCACCGACTTCGCCATGTCCAGCTCGCTCGACCCGGACTTGGGGGTGTGGGGATGGACAAGAAACCAAAGGCTTACCGACGTGATGATCGGGTCGCAGCAGGCATTGACCAACGATATGATGAAGCACGTCCTCGACGACCGGTACATGCGCATCGACCGCCGTCAGGCCGACGAGCAACGCCGGGAGCTGGCGCTCGACGTGGCGACGCCAGGCGCGGTCACGAACCTGCAGTCGATCGCCCGCGCCTCGTTCGCCGAGGTGTCGGGGGACGACCGCCTGCGCGCCTTCCTCGCGCACGAGGCGCCGCCATTCACCTTCGTCAACGCGAGCATCTGAGGCCCCATGTCCCGCGCCGCACGCCTGTTCCATTCCAAGTCCGACCAGACGCTCTACTCGCGCATCACGCCGTCCAGCGACCAATTCGCGACGCAGCAGGCGCGGTGGAACGACCTGGCCGACTTCCTGAAGTCGCGGCTCAAGGACGACACGGGCTACGCGATGAGCACCTGGCTCCAGGGCTCCTACAAGTTCGACACCCAAATCCGCCCGTGGGAATCCGGCGCCGAATTCGACATCGATCTCGGCCTCTACTTCGAATGGTCCGGCGACGACGACGACGGCGAATACGAGCCCGAAGGGTTCAAGGAACTCGTGCAGAACGCGCTGCTGGACTATGCCGACGACAGCGAGAACGACGCGTCGGGTGTCGCAGATCCGAAGGAGCGCTGCTGCCGCATCGCCTTCAAGCCCGACTTCCACATCGACGTGCCCTCCTACCATTTGGACCGCGGCGCCGACCGGCGCGCTCTTGCAACCGAGACCCGCGGATGGGAGGAGAGCGATCCCAAAGCGGTCTACACCTGGTTCAAGGACCTGCACGGGGACGTGGCCGACCGCGCACAGCTGCGGCGCCTGGTTTGCTACTCCAAGATGTGTGCGGCGCTGAAGATCGAGGACGAGACCGCGCGACCGTCGTCGATCATGCTCACCGTTCTGGTCGCCGAGGCGTTCGGCGAACTCGACCGATCGGACCTGACCGACGATGACGACGTGCTGGAGAAGACGATCACCGTGGTCGCTGACCGGCTGGACGCCGATACCGAGGTCCCCAATCCGGCCGACACCGGCGAGAACCTCAACAGGCTGACGGCTGATGCCAGCAAGGACCTCGTCGCGCGGCTGCGCGAGTTCGAGGATACCGCCCGGCGGGCCAATACCGCCACCAGTGAGGAGAGCGCTGCCGAGATCTGGACCGAGGCCTTCGAGCACTTCTTCCCCATGCCCGAGGACGTCGACGGCGAGAATGGCGGCGAACGCAGCGAGGCGACCGTCGCCAAGAGCACAGCGCTGGCGGCCTACGCCTTTGACCCCCGGATCTACATCCGGGCCGTCTCGAGGGACAACGACAGCTACGTCCGCGATGGCGTGAACTCGATCGCCACGATCGTGAAGAACTGCTCGATCCACTTCGAGCTGATCAACGCGGACGAGCTGCCGGCCGGCGCCTCGGTGCGCTGGACCGTCCGCAACCGCGGGCACGACGCCTGGAGCAAGAACGACATCGGGCATTTCGCCGGGGCGGAGCGCACCGCCGACGAGCATTCCGCCTACAACGGCAACCACGCCATGGACATCACCGTCTACCAGTGGGGCCGCATAATCGGCCGCCGTCGGGTTGAGATCAACGTGCGCGGCGGCGTCGTGCCGCCGAGGAACAAGCCGATGAAGCGCATCCTCAGGCGCCGCTAGATTCGGCCACGTAGCCCTAGGAAGAGAGGAAAAGAAGCACGTTCAAAATCGGCGGATCGTCCAGCATTCCACCAATCACGCAAATCGGTGTTTGCTGAAACTAGCGGCGGCTTCCAGGATCTGTAGCGGCAGGCGCAATGACCGTCATTTGGGGCGCGTAGCTGCCGATCGGCTACCGTTGAACGAAGGGACGCTTACGCCATCTCAGCGCCCGTAAGCGGACGGGCCTTAATGCACCATCCGCGGGCGTTGAGGCCCCCTCCCCTTCGCCTGAACGGACGTCTGTTTTCTCGCGACGCTCGCCCGAAAGCCGACAGGCCGCTTACCACCCTCGGCAGGCACTCAAGCCCCCCTCCCTGCCCTATGAAGGAAGGCTGGTTTCTTCCGGGTCAAAACTGCAAACATGCAGCGCGCCTGCAGCCGAAGAATCGGCGGGCAAATCGATCGATGAAAACGCACGGCCCGCGTTGACCCAGTGCAAGCGCCAGCTTTTGCTTTCATGTTCAGGATCAGAACCTGTGCCACGGATTCTCGCGGGTCGACGTGAGCCACTCGAGCGTGGCTCGTTCGTTCCAACGTGCCGTAGCCGTGAGAGGCGCTTTCCTCGACAATCAGTCAGGCAGACGATCGCATCCCGTCCGCATATCTCCGCTGTAACCGTGCGGGTGCAACCGTGCGGGTCGCCCAGAACGCCACGAGCAAGCGCGTTGCATCTTGGCGGCCTGCTTGCCCCCTCCCCTGCTCCCCAGATCGTTCCCTTCGCTCCGATACTTCTATTTGGCCTTGTTGCGGGCCGCCTCGGCCTCCTCAGCCAAATCCAAGAGAAGCCTCATTGCCTCCCCCTTCCTCATGCGATGCCTATACGCGAAATCGTCATAGCGATCGCGATCCTCCGGCGTCGTCCGGATGTGAAAATTTGCGGTGTAGACGGCAGCTCGGACGGGCGGAGGCGCGGACGCGGGCTTCGGTGCCGTATCGCCGGGCTCGGACTTGAAGCCAAGCCGCTCCCCGCCCTGCCGCGCGGCCGCGCGCTGTTCTGCCGTCGGCACAGGAATATCATCATCTTCGTCGAGCGCGAAATTCGCGAGGCCGGGGCGAGCGCTGCCTTTGGTCATGCCGATGCCTTTTCGTTGAGGAGGGTCAACACGTCGACGGTGAACGCCGCCGCATTCGCACGGGCGGTCGCGAGCGAGCCGACGTCCGTTGCCTTCAGCGTCGCGAGCGTCCCGCCAAAGCTGAACAGCGCGCGGAACGCGCCACGATCCGCCAGTGCGGTGCTAATCACAGGAATGCCAGCCTCTCGAAGTCCGGCGATGATTTGCTTGAGGTCGCGCGGCCATAGGCGGGCGGATGCCTGGGTCTTGGCCAATACCGCCGCGAACTTGAGCGGCTTGTCACGGTGCTTCGAGACCTGCTTAACATTCTTGAACGCACGCGCTGCTTCGTTGGAGTCGAGCGCCGAACCCTGAATTGGAATCAGCGCAAGGTTGGAGACGAGGAGCGCGTTCGTTACTCGTCCAGACGCCCTTCCCTCTAAGTCGACAATGACGAACTTCGCGCGCTTGCGTGCCTCGGTGATCGTGTCGATAATAGTCTCCTCGTCGATCTCCTCCAGCACATCAATGTTCTCAGGCTTGCCGTTCAAAGCTGCCCATTTCGACAGGGGGAAATTTGGGTCGGCGTCGATCAAGATGACATTGGCACCTTGGGCCGCGAGCTCCGTGGCGAGGAGCAGCGCGGTCGTAGTCTTCCCCACCCCGCCCTTGGGTGAAAGCAGCGTGATGACGGGCATTCGAACCTCCAACTTGCACGTTCCCGTGACACGCTGCGTTAAGGCGGTTCGAGCGGTTCGGCAAGCCACAGCGGTTCGAGCAGCCGCAGCGGAGCGCGCGGTTACAGCAGCACGAGGAAACAATACGAAGCGCGGTTGACGAACAGCCGATGCCCTTACGAGGTGTCCGCTCGGCACGCCCCCTTCCCTGCTTGGCAAATCGGCGCACGTCGGCTTCGCGTCCGAGCGGCACGCGCACATTGCCGAATCTTTGTGGCGTTCATCGCCGACCTGGTGGCCGAGAGGCAGACCGAGGTATCCTCGCCTAACTATCGACACACGCCCGACAGCTTCGATTCTCCATTCCCGCCGCAGGAAAGCTCCGAACCAGCTCGGTCGAACGCAGCGTCAGCTCGACAATCGAGAGGAAGTCCGTCTCGATCGGACCGGTTCTACAACTCGCACATAAGTCTTATGTGACTTCAGGGCCGTTGCGAGTTGGCGCGCGTGAGGAGTCAGCCCGGGTGGAGCGCCGGAAGCGCGCGGAGCACGCCGAGAGTGGCGGGCACCGAAGGCGCTGCGGGGAACGGAGAATGCGAGCCGTACGGAGCGTACGGAGCGTACGGAGCGTACGGAGCGTACGGAGCGTACGGAGCGCACGGACTGAGCGGGAAGGCCAGACGGGGCGGAGCAGGGGGGGGGGGGGCGCGTGGAGCATGCGGAGCTTGTGAAGCGTGTGAAGCGTGTGGACCATGCGGAGCTTGCGGAGCTTGCGGAGATTGCGGAGCTTGCGGAGCTTGCGGAGCTTGCGGAGCTTGCGGAGCTTGCGGAGCTTGCGGAGCTTGCGGAGCTTGCGGAGCTTGCGGAGCTTGCGGAGATCGCGGAGATCACGGAGCTTGCGGAGATCGCGGAGATCGCGGAGCTTGCGGAGGTCCCGGAGCTTGCGGAGATCGCGGAGATCGCGGAGATCGCGGAGATCGCGGAGATGGCGGAGATGGCGGAGATCGCGGAGCTTGCGGAGCTTGCGGAGCTTGCGGAGCTTGCGGGGATTACGGAGATTACGGAGATTACGGAGATTACAAAGATTACGGAGATTACGGGGATTACGGAGATTACGGAGATTGCGGAGATTGCGGAGATTGCGGAGATTGCGGAGATTGCGGAGATTGCGGAGCTTGCGGAGCTTGCGGAGCTTGCGGAGCTTGCGGAGCTTGCGGACGAGCCCGAGCGGGAGGAGCGGGCAAGGCGAGCGGGACGTGCGGAGCGTACGAGCGGGAAGGGCCGAACGGGCGGAGCAGGGGAGCGTGTGGAGCGTGTGGAGCGTGCAAAGCGTGCGGAGCGTGCGGCCCGTGCGCAGCAGAGGGAGCGTGCGGAGCGTGCGGAGCAGGGGGAGCGTGCGAAGCGGGCGGAGCAGGGGGAGCGTGCGGAGCGTTCGGAACGAACGGAGCGTACGGAGCGTACGGAGCGTACGGAGCGTACGGAGCAAACGGATCGAAAAGAAGGGGCCAAGCGGGGGGAGCGTGCGGGAGCGTGCGGAGCGTGCGGGAGCGTGCGGAGCGTGCGGCAAGGTACCGGGATGGGCTGAGCCGAGTGCTTAAGCGCTTTTGGTGTCTCCTCGCCGGCCCAGCTATCTGCAGTCGACCGAAACAGATCGTGTTTGCGAGTTTGCGGTCTTATAACTGGGGCCGTGGTTTGAAGGGGAGGGGAGGGTGCTTCAGGCCCGCGTGTCGACCGTCCATCCGATCCTCTCCTCCCTCCTCTTCACTGCCTCGGCGCGACTGCTGCCGGTGCCGCCGGACCGTTCGCAGGCGGTGACGCTCCAGTGGTCGGCGTGGTTGGGGCAGGAGTGGGCGCAGCCGCGGGTGCGATCCGCGACTGCGCCTGCGTCGTCAGCTTCCGGAAGGCGTCGAGCATGGCAAGCGAGGTGATCTTGCCCATGTCGGTGCTGGTGTAGGTTCCGCCGAGGGCACCGACGCCGGCGTTGTTGAGGAGGCCTCCTCCAAGCACGGAGATGTCCTTCTTCCGCGCAGACCCGGTCGCGATCGCCTGCTGTATGCCCGTCTTCACCTCGACGAGGGTGAGCATCGTTTGGCTTGATTTCACCTTCTGCTTGAAGCCGAGGCCGCCCGGGAACATCGATCCGAGCCCGCCTCCGCTGCCACCGGAGTCATTGTCAGAGTAGAGCACCTTCGCCTGCAAGAGGTAGTCGGCCGCCTTGAGCGTCGCCTGGTTGTTCGCTCCGGCGACCGAACCACCCGCAGCTAGCTGCCGCTCACGCTGAAGAGCGTCGAACCCCTCGCCGCGATCGACGACCTGGAAACAGCCCGACTGAGCGACGAGCAGCTTGAGAAGGGGGAGGGGGTCGACACGCTGATTGCCGCCATTCTGCGCCTGCGCCATCCGCATCATCGCGGCTATGCCTGGCGGCAGGCCTTCCTCTGTGCCGCCTGCAGCACGTTCCTCTACCAGCGCGATGGTCCCAAGCGAGCGGTCGCATCGCGGCACCTCAGTGGTCTCGTCGATGCCGATGCCGCCCTTGCCGGTCTTCTGTGCCAGCGCTGGCGCCGTTGTCAGCGCCAGCACCGATATGAGTGCGAGTGTCCTGTGCATTGTACCCTCCCTTGGTTTAATTCAGTGGCTTCGGATTTTTGATGTTGATGCTCGTATGGAGAGTGCCGGCCGGCGATTGATGAAGATCGATGCCGGCTCCGCGCCGACGCGTGAAGACCATCGGTCGCACGACCGTCTCGTACGTCGTCGACGGCCCGAAATAGCTCGTCGTCCCGTGCCATTTGTCCCCCTCGATGATTTTCATCCGGTAGGTGCCAGGAGGCACGGGCACTGTGACATCATCGTTACGGTGAACATAGACCGAGATGACGTGAGCGTCTGTCTCGCGCTTGAAAAGCTGGACGACGGCGTTGGCCTGGTCGGTCGCGACTTTCATCTGCGAGGTAGCACTGCGCGGATCCACGTCGTTGCTCACGGTGACAGTCCCAGTGGCGGGGAACGCGATCTCTGGTGTTCTGTCCGGAAACCAGCCCGCCCTCTTTGCCTCGCGATACGCCGGGATGAGGATGCCGACCGCTGACAGCAGCAGCACCAATCCCTGAAACGGATGCGGTTTGAAGAGCGGAGGGGAAGGGCGAAAGCGTCCCTTCTGATAATCGAAGCCGCGGTTCTTGGCGGCGAATCACGCACCGCCTCCGGTGCCGCTTGCCTTCATCTTGATTGGCTTGCCAACCCAGCTGGCGCTACCGAGCGGCACCGTCTTCTTGTAGCCGGCGCCGGCCTGCTCACGCCGTGCCTTCTTGTCGTTCCAAGTCGTGTCGCCTTGGTCGAGGCCCTGACGCTTTCGATAGCGCTCGCGCATGTAGTCACGGTCATCGAGCCCCATCAAACTGCTCCCCTTGTCGAAGTTGCTGCAGGCGCCTGCGACGGTGGATTGCTGCCAGCTGGGCGGCAAAATCAGCTATCACCTCGCCATAGAAGTCGGCGACCTCACGCTCCTCGCGGCACTCGGGCGCCAACGTGGCCGCTGCGAGGACGAGATGGGCAGCGGCGACGTTCGATCGCTCCATGACCTTGAAGGCCAGCGTACGATACTCGGCCGCCAGCTCGGCCAGATCCTCGCCACCTTCGGTGACGTCGTTGGCAACGAGCCGCGTCACGCGGGCTGTTCCGTGAACGTCGCCGCGACGGGGGCACGGAGGTGGCCCACAAAGGCAACGACGTCATGGTAATTGGGTTGGACACGACCGGGTATCCGGACCGTCCGGTAACCGGCGTAGCCTGTCATCTCGTCGCGCACGCGGTCCCGAGCGGCGTGGTGACTTCGGTCGTCGACCTCGATCAGCGCGAGGATGGCGCCAGTCGCTCGATCCTGCGCTACGAAGTCGACGATCTTCTGCGAGAACGCATTGCGATCCGAAAGCTTGCGCTTGCGCAGCGGGTTATTCGGCACCTGCAGCAGTGCGCCCATCGCGACCTGGGCGTGGATGCGGCAATGGGGCAGGGCACGCTCCAGCGTTGTCAGCATCGCTGTTTCACGCGCGGTCAGGAAGCGCTTGGCAATCGGCCGCGGTGGACCGAACAGGTTGCCGGCGCCGATCGCCTTTAAGATGGCCACGACGCATACGATGGCGACAAGCAGGGCTATCGACCGGTCCACTGGGCACCTCCAGCCGACTGCAGAGCGCGTCTTGCCGCGACGTTCTGACCTGTCTTGTCCGGCTTTCCTGCGAGATGGACCGGCCGGCCCCTAGCTGCCTCCATCTCGACGATGCACGCGATCGCCGCGGCGATCATCGGATCTCGCCCACCAGGTCCGCAAGCCATGAAAAGGATACTGCCGGCCGCGCCGGACAGCCAACGTCGGAGCGAGACGCGAGGCATCTTACCCTCGTGTGGCTGGAAGCTACAGCTCAGAACCAGGTAGGCGAGCACGGAGAACGACAGCCGATCCGCCTCGTCACCAGATGCAAGGTCGAGGCGTTCCAGCCACGATCTCACCCGACCGGGTTGCAGCGAAAGGGCCCGCTGCCGCACGCCGGCGAGACTGCCATGCGGCTCGCTGGCTTCGCTGTGGAGGAACTCTTCGACCAACAGTGCGGTCACATGGTGGAAGAATAGCCCGCCGTCTGGCGAGGCGGTGATCGCCTCTGCGGCTCGCGCGAAATCCTCATTCGAGCGATGGTCGGCGAAGAAGTCCCAATTCCCGAATGCCGGGTTGAGCAAGAGATCGACCTGCTGGTCGGCGATCGTCGACGGCAGATCATAGCCAGTGTCGATGATGACCACACGCTCGCCATCACGCCTTGCGAGCCCGACAAGCTCCTCGAGCAGTGCTCCCGGAAGGGTGTCCAATGTGCCTTCTACGATAAGGGTCATGGCGGTCCTCACATGTCCAGGCCAAGGTGCTTCTGCGGCAGCCCGGGTATCTGGTCGGCGATCGCGGGCATCGCGGGCAGGGCGCTCAGATCGTCCATATTGAGCGGCCGCAGCCCAAGTTCGTCATCCTTGCGCAGCTCGGCCGGCTTCTCGCGGTCCTCGCCATTCTTACGGTCGAGCGACGGCGCGTCGGCCTCGAATTGCTTCGGATCGGAGTAATCCGTCTCCGACTTGCCCATGTCCGGCAGATCGGTGAGATCGAGGCTGGCGACGTCGATGAGCGTCTTGCCAACCTCGTCATGGTCGAGCGACGCGACCGCGGCGCTCAGGGCATCGTCGGCCGCCTGGTTCCGCGAGGAGGTGCCGTCGATGTCGAGGCGGCCCAGGCTCTCCAAGGACGCGGTCTTGTCACCGCGGTTGCGATCCAGCTGCCGCTCGAGCTTCTGCTGGTTGTCGACGACCATGGTCAGGTCGAAGCGGATACGGGTGACCCCAACGTTGAAGAGGCGCTGATTGGAGAGGTTGCGCTCGTAGCTGAGCATCACCGTGATGGCTTTGTTGGTGGTCACGCCCTGCGCCATGTGCATGTTGAGCGAGTAGGCGAGGTCCATCCGCTGCATCATCGGATCGCCCTTCTCGAGCGTGAGCTTCTCCTTGTTCGCCAGCTCGACGGTGACCTTTCCGCCCTCGATCCCCGTGATGGTGGCCAGCGAGGCATTGTCGATGCCGCGCTCCTTGTCGTTGTCGGTCCAGCGGATGCGATCGCCCTCGTGGATCTTGATCGTCTCCAAGGTGGCGAGCGACATGCGATCCCGGCCCATCATGGGATCGATCTTCTGCGGATCGAACCTGATCCGTTGACCGTCTTTGCGGATCTCGACCTTCCCGTTGGCGAAGACGCGCGTCACCTCGCCCGAGCCACGTTTGAGGTCGAGCTCGGCGACGTAGCCCTTTACCTCGAGCCGCTGCCCCTTCTCGTAAGACTGCGCGTAGCGGAGATCCTCTTTCGGCAGGTTGACGTTCTGGATGACGGTGATGAACAGCCCGTCGCCCTTGAGCGTGCCCTCATTCAGCAAGCCCTTCTGCACCGCCTTGTTGATGGCCGCTCGGGTGGCGCGGCCGGAGGCAAAGATGGCGGTCTCGGCCCGCTCGGCAGGTGTCAGCTCCAGCCACATCTCGGAGGCCTTGGCCGCGGGATCCTCGTGCTCAACCACCTTGTCGCCGAGCACCTTCATTGCCTGGCCGGAGCGTCCGATATTGGCGAGCGCGGCCACCGTCTTCAGCTGGTCGCTCTGCTGGCGCAGGTTCTCATCCATGCGCGCCATGCCGATCCTGGCCGCCTGCATCATCGCGAACGCTTTGCCGGCGTTGATGGGGAGGAGCTGCTGGCGATCACCGATGAGGGCGATCTTCTCGATGCCGAGCGCTTCCGCGATCGTCAGCATCTTCAGCATCTGATCGTTTGACACCATCGACGTCTCGTCGACGACGATGACGGTGTCCTTCAACTCGTCGCGGCGGGCCTGCGCCGCGGGCGTGTTCGGGTTGGTGGCGTACTTCTCGTTGTGCCAGACAAAGTGAGCGATCGTCTCGGCGCTGACACCGGCCGCCTCCATCTGATCGACCGACATCTCGCGGGTGGGGTTGGCGTCCGGCCGCGCCATGCCCTGCTTCATGTCGGTGACCATCTTGTTCTGGAAGGCAAGGCCGAGCACCGACTTCCCCTCGGCCTCCACGACGCGGGCGACCGCCTGCAGCATGGTCGACTTGCCGGCACCGGCGATGCCCTGGACGGCGACGATGCGGTCCGTGGTGGAGACGATCAGCGTCGCGGCTGCGAGCTGGCCTTCGTTGAGTGGGTGAGGGGAGGCGGCCTGCAGGCGGTCCGGAGCCTCCGAGGGCGCCACCAGCGCCTTTCCGCTGTCCTTGCCTGCCTCGACCCGCTCGAGGATCCTCTCCTCGGTCCTGAGCGCCTCCGGCGTCGTCACGGCTGCCACCATCCGTCCCTCGTGACGGATCTCGCCCGGCAGCAGCTTGCCCTTCTCGATCAGCTGCTCGATGCGGGCTTCGACCTGCTCGATCGTGACCGCGGATATGTTGTAGTTGAGCGCCTTCTTGGCGATCTGGTTCTTCTCGATGGCAGCCTCGTTCTCGCTGAGGCTGCGAATGGCCGAAGCGACGGCTATCTGCGCGCCCGCCTGACCGGGCGTCTGCGACAGGCGGACGATGCCGCGATCAATCAGCGGATCGGGCGAGCGCAGCATGCCGGACACCGTCTCGCGCGCGACCTTCACGGCGTCGGCGATGGCATGGTAGCTGCGCGCGATCGGACCGGCGGCTTCACGCTGCTCCATCTTGGCAGCGAGCCGCATCGCGTTGTCGAGCAGCTCCTTGCCGTCGAACCCCTTCTCGGCCGCCTCCTTCATCCACTCGAGCACCAGGCCGTCGCGGTCCTCGATGCTGAGTTTCGGATCGCGGGTGGTGACGGTGACGCCGTCGCGTCCCTTAGGAGAGACGATGCCGAGCTCGGCTGCCTTCTCGAGGATCTGTTCGCGGCGCTGGCTGAAGGTGTCGAGCACCTCCTTCGGCACGCCGACGATCTCGAACGTACCGTTCTTCCCGCTGGCCACCAGCTGGTAGCCGAGCTTCTCCAGCTCGTTGCGGAGGTAGGCGTGATAGATCGCGCCGATGAGGGTGTTGTTGGCCCAGATCTTGTCGGCGTGCAGCGCGTGCCACTCGCCGTCCGGCCCCATCGTCATGTTGCCCGTGATCGCGTGGATGTGGGCCTGCGGGTCGAGCGCCCGGCTCGTGTCGTGCTGGAAGAGCGCATAGACCAGGTTGCCGGTCTTCAACGTCTCGGTTTTGCCGTCCTTGGTAATGCGCGTCTCGGCGAGGTTCTTCTCGACCCAACGCATTGTCTGCTGGACCGCCTTGGTGTGCGCGCCGTCGGGACCAAGAATGCGCTTGTCGCCGGCGATATAGGCCATGATCGACACCGACTTCGGCGCCGAGAAGGTGAGGTCGTAGCCTGTGCGGCGCCCGGGGCGCTGGTCGACCTTCTCGCCCGACGGCAGCTCGCCGTGCAGGACCTTGCTGAACGCCTCCTGCGTGACGGTGCCGGTGAGGCCGGCTGCGGCCGCGCCTTCACCGCCCCACAGGCTGACCTCACCGGCCTTCTCGTCGGTGTAATAGGCACCGGCGACAAAGTCGTCCTTGGTGAAGTATTTCGCCGCGCCCGAGGCCGACTTCACGCTCGCGATCGAGTGCATGTCAGTCGCCCATGCCCAGGCCGTCGTCGATCTCGTCGGGGAAGGCGTCACGTGCCTCCCGGATCGACAGATCCTCCGAGCGTTCGTCCATCGACATGCGATCGCCGCGGTCGCGGTGTTCGGGCTGCGGTGTGACGCTCTGGCCGTTCATCGACTGCGCCCGCTCGTCGCGATCCTCCTCGCCGGATCGCTCCGAGGAGGATGCCGCACGCGGGTCACTGCTGCCCCGCGCGGTGGCATCGAGCGACAGGCCGTCGTTCGACCGATCCAGCTCGCCCTCGGTCGGCTGCGAGAGGATGCTGGCGGCGAGGTTGTTCGCCTCATTCGCCGGCGTCACCTCATCCTCCGTCAGCGCCAGCGACTCCCCACGCCCGCCTTCGTCATCACCACCTTTCGGCTTGCCTCCACCTCCGCGCGCACCCGACCGGGCGTCGTCCGGCTTGTCCGGTTTGCGGGGCACGAAGCCCTCGGCGACCTTGGGGTAATGCTCCCACTCGAGCTGGATGCGCGCGGCGGGGAAACCATCGGGGAATTTGATGAAGCCGTGCATCGACGGCAGGTTCGTGATGTCGTCGGGAATGACGAGCGGCTCGATCTGCTTGCGGGGCGTCAGGGTCGAGGCGTCGCGGGTGCTGTTATAGCCGTAGCTATAACCCTCATCCATTTGCCGGATTTCGCGGTTCCCGATGTACCGTGCGCACTGCTCGGCGGTATCGAGATCGGCCGCGGCGAGGATCAGCTTGGTGCGTGCGAGCGACGAGAGGTTGCGCGCGTTTTCCTCTCCGTAGACCTGCACCAGCTTGTCGAAGGAGTGCAGGCCGAGGATCATCGCCCCGCCGTAATTTCGCGCGGTCTGCAGGCCGCTCTCGATGGCCGGCAAGCGGTGCAGCGCGCCCAGCTCGTCGAACATGAACCAGGTCCTGAGCGACCGGGTTTTCGCCATCGTCATGAGCGAGTGGATCGCGAGGTTGGACCACAGCGTCAGCAGCGCGCGGTTCATCTCGAGGTCGGTGTAGTTGGAGGTGATGAAGAGGATCGAGCCAGGCTTCTTCTCGCCCGTCATCCAGCCCTTGATCGAGTAGCTCGGGCCGGTGTCGGGGAGGAAGCGGAGCACCTGCGCGTTGGTGTTGAAAACGGCGCGGATCGACTCCGCCATCTTGGCCGCTTCCGGAGCCGTGATGGGGTCGGCGATCGTCTTGGCGAGGTGCTTGTGGACCTGCTTCAGGTCGGCCGTCATGAGGTTGTCGGCCAGCGCCTGGTTCGACATCATGTTCTTCTCGATGAGCTTCATGCACATCTCGATGAACAGGGTGCGCGCGGCGAGCGCCCAGAAGGGCTCGGCCGCGCCGCCATCCGACGGGATCAGGGCCGCGGCCGCAGCGGTAAGTTCGCTGTAAGTGCTGCAATCGTTGAAGATCGACCAGGCCGGGCAGCGCGCGTCGAGCGGGTTCAGGATCGTGTCGCGCTCGGGGTCGTAGAAGGCCTCCACATAGGCGCCCGTCAGGTCGAAGATCACGGCGCTGTCCTGGCGCTCGCGCATCTGCTGGATGTGCTTGCGCAGCGCCGTGGTTTTGCCCGAGCCGGTGGTGCCGAGCAGCATCGTGTGCGACTGCTCGAGGCGGTGCGGGTAGGGGATGCCGGCAATGTAGTAAGGGTGATGGATGCCGCCCGCTTTCCGCGCGCCGAACGGCAGCTTCAGCACCTCGTTCGCGGTCTTGCCGGGGAAGAGGGTCTGAGCCTCCTTCACGAACTCAATCTTGTTGTGCTGGACGATCTCAGCGTAGAGCAGATTGCGCTCGACCAGCATGGCACCGCGCTCGTGGCGTTCCTGGATCATGGCCTTGCCGCGGCGCTTCGAGAAATCGACGAACCAGATGGCCAGCGGCACCGTCACGCAGGTGGCGATCATCATCGATCCCAGCACCCCGCGAACCGCCTTGTCCCACGCGCGGGCGACCTCCGGAACGTAGGGCACGTAGCCCATGATCGTGCGGTGCAGGCTGTTGTCCGGCATGCGCAGGTCGACCTGCTTCAGATTGTCGAGCGCGACCCAGTTCCAGAGGCTCGACAGGATGCGCATGCAGATGAGCTGCACGTTGTTCTCGTCGAGGGTGATGGACAGGATGATGACATAGGCGAGGGCGAACACGCCGAGCCACATCAGGACCGGCAGCTTGGCCCCCTGCAGCCACATCAGCACCTGGGTGTTCAGGAGCTGCGAACCGCGGGTGAAATTGCCCGAGTTGCGGGGTGTATCGCCGCGGGAGGAATGGTGCTCCTGCGGGATCGCCAGGCGGTTGTTGCGGATGTCGCGCCGCATGCCCTTGGGGTCATCGCGCGCCATGGTATCGCTCCATGCGGCGATCCGTTTCTAGCACCAGCGTATCGCGCAGCTCCGGGTGTTCTTCCCGAATGATCGCGTCGAGCGCGACCTGCGTATATTCGGCGACGCGAAGGTGGCGCAGTTCGCTGGCCGAGAAGCGCTGGTGGCCCTCGAGATACTGAATGATTGCAGACCGCAGGATCTCGGCCATCGATCGATTTTGATCGACGGCTAGCTGTTCCAGTCGCTGCAGGTGCTCGGGTTCGAACCGGACGGTCCGAGCGAACTTTGAGCGTTTCAAACCAACCTCCTAGCAGGGAGGATGGTGGGCACTTCGACCGTTTTGCTATATTCTCTCTCGGCCGGCCTGGCAACAGCCGTCGTAGGCTGTGGTTAGAATACGCACCGGTGAGAACTTGTTAAAACGGCGGAAATCTGCCAGTTCTCAAACGGGTTCAACCCGGTGCGCAAACGAGTTCAACCCGGTGCGCCCTCGAAACGGGCAGAAAACCCCAGAAATCAGGGAAAAACGGCAAGCGAAGCTTGCGTAGGGTGTGCTGTCAATTCAGCACATGGTACGCGCGAATAAGGCTGGCGTACAAAGCGTTGAACACGACCTGATTACCGCCTTTCTGCAGGGATTTAGGCGCGCGGGACAGCGCGCCTCGATGCCGCTCCGAATCGCTCTCCAACGCGGCCTGTTCCCTCTTTGGCCCGCTTTGGGGATCAAATAGCCATCACAAGGATCCGAACTACTTGCGATCGCCTGAGGCACAGCAGACCAGGGTCGCTTCGCTGCTACTTGCTCCGCCACGGGCGGTACCCGAACGCCTACAAAGCCTTCTATGAAGCGATTGGCCCACGTGCGCGGCTGTGGGAGCTGCAACTAGAAGCTAGCTTGAGGGCTAAAGCGACACGCGAGAGCGACGGCTCTCTGAAGCCGGCTTTGTCGCAACGGGCGAGCGCAATTCGCGAGCGACGACGTTTGTAAAACCGGAATTTAGAGGGCGCGAAGCTCGCCCGGCGCCTTCTCAAGCTTCAAACCGCTTTCGGCGGCGGCGGCTTCCGCTTCGCGTTCAAGATCCGGCGCGGAAGGCCGTTTCGAGCGACTGGGTGCGAGGCGGTATGCCGCTCGCCGGCTAGCCGTCAGGATCATCAGCATAGCAGATCGGCCGTCCGATCTGTGCAGGATCAAAGATCGCTGGCGGTTCCGTTTCGGCCCCGTGTTCTTTGGATCAGCGATCGTGTCAGAGGAAGGCCTGCGCGGCCCAGACGCCACTATCCGGCGGGCACATGTTGGACGCTGCGACCAGCTTGGCGCTTGCCTCCAATTGGATGCAACGGCGAACGACGTGGACCTGAACTTTGCGTAAAAGGTCGGGAGGCGATTCTCCGTCAGCGAGCGCGAACCCGGCCGCGGGGGACGGTCGTTGTGGGGGGGGGCAGATGGACGTCGCTGCGCACTCATTGGTGAAGGACTTCGACCCATGGGACTGCTGGATCGCATCACCTCGTTGTTCGACGATTGGCATGCCTCGCCATGCCTCTCGACGACCATTGAGCCTGCTTTAAACCCCGCTAATGGCCTGCCGATGACCGGTGGCATCGGCGGCGTTGATGTGCTCGGCAATACCTTCGGCACTGACCTGACTGCGCACCGTCATGACGACAACGTGAAATAGACTGCGCAGCCCAAGAAATCGGCGACCTAAATTGCGGCCCTTCATTGCGGTCCCGTTGACCATGCGGCCGCCGCAGGTAAGACACAGGGCCGTGGACATGGCGCCGGCTCCGCACCGTGCAGTCCTGCGAGGGTGACAGCGCGAGGGACGCGCGTCCGGCATGCCGACGAGCTTGCGTCGGTGGTTAGCTGCCGTCCGCTTTCGGGAACCGGCCGGCGAAAGCCGCTGTTCGTTCAGCGGACAGGGGAGGGGGCTTGAGCGCCTGCCGGGATGGAAAGCGGAATGGCCGCTTTTGCCGGCGATCGCGAAAAAGTGGACGTCCATACAGGCGGCCTAGCGGGGGGGCTTGAACGACTGCAGCTGGGGGGTAAGCGGCCCGTCTGCTTTCGAGCATTCGACACCGGTAAGCTGCCCCTGTTCGGAAACCGGCGCAGGGCGCTACAAACGCCCGTTGATGGTGAACCAACGCGTGATCTTCGTACCGGAATGCACGTCATGATAGCGCCGCGGGTGGCGCGTCGGTCAATGGATCAACGACGCTAACGAGCGCCGGATGCTCTCGCGTTTCGGTCGGCGGGCGAGGCCCACGGGCGCCGTCGCGCGCGCCTACTGGGCGGCCGCGCCGCGGAGCCCGAGGGGGACGCCGACCCACTGCGCGTCGTGCGAGCCCAGCGGGCAGCCAGCCTCCGGGGCGCCCGGGTCGGCGCCGAGCGCGCGCGCGATCTCGTTGAGGGCCGCTCGCTGGCACGCGACCGTCGCCTCGGACCGGGTCGCCGGCCGGCCGGAGCGACCTGCGGCCGACGGAGGTCGCCGTGTTAGCGCGGCGTCGATCGCGTTGCGCGAGCTCAGCGACAGCGACCAACTCATGGCCGTCTTGCGACCCGCCAGAAGCGGCCCGAGGTTGAAGGTCGCGCGGTAGGTGTCCGTCAGCCCGACCGCGCGTAGGGAAGAGAGCCGCTTAGCGCCGAGCACGCCGCGCGAAGTGCGTGTGCCGTAGAGAGCGCCGACGACGGACCGCACCCCCGCCGCAACGCGGAGCGTCGATGCCTCGGGCAGGGCCACTCCGAGGCTCGTCGCCGCGCTGTCGGCTGGGTCCATTTCATTTGGATAGCGGGCCAGGTTGTCGACCGAGTGCGGATCGCCAGGCGCGTCGTCGTCGTTGTTGATCTCGATGATGAGGATGGGGCGAGACCGCCCCACCGTGGCGCGGATATGACGCGCCACGTCGTAGAGCGTCTCCAGCCCCCCGTTTTCGAAGTAACCCCCGTCGACCAGATGGAGCGTTCCACCGGGCGTCGGCACGGTCGCGGCGGGGCTGATCAGCGGAAAGCGGGCGGAGTTCAGGATCGCCGTCGCCCCGGATACCGACCGGCCGAACAGGTCGACGAAGTCGTGGCTGTCCTCGAAGACGGCCGGCTCGACGCGGATCGGGGCGGTGATGACGCGCTTCCCGTCCTCGACCAGCGTGCCGTTGGCAAGGACGAGGGGAACCCAGGGACCGCCAGCCTCGAGCGAGCTCTCCCAAATCGCGAGAAAGTCGGCAGCAAGCTTCCCTGCCTGCGGCGCGCAGCCCGTGCGCCGCTGCCCCACGGCATCCGTCCAGCCGATCGACCAGCCCTCCTCGAGCGAGCTCGCCCGGTCGCGGAACACAGGCAGCGGCATCGTCGACTGGGTCAGGTCGGGATACAGGAGCCCGGCGATGGCGGGCGACAGGTAGTCCGCACCCACGAATGCGCGGTCGAAGGCGAGCCGCGCGGCTGGATCGTAGGGGCAGGACGCGCCGTCGACCTGCTGGTCGGCGAGCCACGCCGCGTATCCGGTGGCCGCGAGCGTTCCGCCCGAGACAGAGCTAATCGCGAATACCTGCCGGCCGAACCTGCCGCCAGTCCGATCGTCAAAAGCCCGCAGAACGGCGGCTGTCCAGTATGCCGCGCGGGAGGCTCCGCCTGCCGTCGCGACCAAGATCACCGGACCTCCAGGCGTCCGGCGCTCCCACGCGGCGAAGGCGGCGTCCAGCGTCGGCCTTCGCGCGACGAGCTGGGAGGGGACGGGCGAGACCGCGTGGTTGTCGTTGGTGGCGCTGAACAGCACGATCAGCAGCAAAACGACGCTCACTACCGGCAGACGCGACCCGAAGAGAATGAGCAGCAGGAAGCTCGCTAGGGCGATGACCGAGCCGACGGCCCCGAACGCGATCGACGCCGCGCCCACTCCGACGGCGAAATGCGTGCGCACGACGGGTGTCGAGAAGAGGACTAGGACCGCCACGGACATGGCGAAGGTCACGCCGACGAAGGCCTCGTCGCCGAGCGTAAGGCTCAGATCGTGTCGGCCGCCGAGCCTGCGGAGCAGGGGGGCCAGCCGCCCAGAGGGGCGGACCCACCAGCTGAGCCGCAGCCGCCTCTCGACGAGGGCGCGCCGGCGCACAAAGAAGCCGGCCAGGACCAAGGTGGTGCCGGCGAACAGGCAAAGGGCGATCCACACGTCGCGGAGGTGCTCCCAGCCCGTCACCATGACCGCCGCGGTGCCGGCCAGAAGGGGTCCTATTCCGAGCAGGCGCCGCAGCCAGCGGAAGCCAGCAGGCTCCTCCCGCGAGACCCTAGCGCGGGTCAGGAGGTGCGGCCAGTACCACGCGATAAGGCCGCTCCACACACACGCGGCCAGAAAGCAGCCCCATCGGAAGTAGGATCGAATGGCAGCCTCGGTCCACCAGCCCTGCGGATCGCGTATGTAGCTGTTCGCGGAGTCCACCAAGTCCCGCACCACGTCGAGGCCCTGGGGCCGCGCGAGGATCATGATCCCGAGCGTGATCACAAGGATGGAGATACGCGCGTCCATCAGGCGGCGCCACTCGCCGCGGCGCCGCAGCACCCACGACCTCAGCCTCGCAACCCAACGCCATTCGCCAGCAACCTGCGACACAAACCGCTTCCCCACGTCCCCGGTCTCGACGATGCGCCGTTCCGCGATCGAGGTCGAGCCGCAGATCGCGGCCGCGAGCATCACCCCGGGCGAGCGGAGGTGCGCGGTCAGTCGATCCGGCCGATGATCTCCTCGAGCAGGCGGACCCGCCGCTCCGTTGCCTCGGCTGCGCGGCTGTCTATGGCGTGGTTAATGGTAACGGCCTTGGACCGATGCAGCCCCCAGCTCTCCCACTGCCGCAATCCGCCTCGCCGGGTCGCCAGCTGCTCGCGTGATGCCTTGAGATAGCCTCGCATCGCGACCACGTCGATGTCGGGCCGGGCCTGAAAGGATTGTTCGAGGCTCCGCTGCAGCATCTCGTCATCCGCCGCCATGACCTCCGTGAGCAGCTCGGAGAGCCCGGACCTGATTAGTCCCGACGCCGCCAGCTCGTCGAACGCGACCAGGTCGGCAAGCAGGTCCGCCCGTCGCGCGCCCTCAACACGGTCGGATCGCTCGTTCGCTTTCACTAGGAGATCGAGGATCCCGTTGAGCGCCGGCGTAACCTGCAGCTCCAGCTCCGGGTAGGTCGCGGCGATCCGATCGGCCTCGGGAAGGAGCGCCTTGGCGAACGCGTTCGAGATCGCGGTCTGCCTGGCGGAGGGCGTAAGCACCCGATCCCCGTCAAGAGCGGACATCGCCTCGACGTTGCGCGGCGCGAGAGCCGGCCTGAAGATCTCGGCCGTGACGTCGACCATAAAGTCCATGTCGTCCAGGGCAGCGGGCGTGACACGGTGCATGGCGAGGCTTTGGAACGCTAGGCAACCGGCCGCAGCGAATACATGGGCGACGAGCGCCGAGCAGAAGATCCCACGGTCGCCAATGAGTCCGATGGTGGCTGCAGGAAACACGGACCCGATCGCCCCCGCGAGCGAATAGTCGCGTCCCACCTCGTATTGCGCCAGCCGCGCCGCGCGGGCCGAGATGCGCAGATCGGGATGCCGCAGGACTCGGACGTTCGCGATCTCGTGCGCGAAGCATCGCGCGAGCGAAAGCGTGCTTACTCCGGAGCCGATCGCCTCCACGAAGCTCGGCGGCGAGGAGCAGATCAGCGCATGGCTGAAGCGGCCGTTCGTCACCCGGCGGATGACCATGGAGTCCTTGTTGCCCTTCCGCCCACTGGCCTCGACATTGCGCGTTAGCAGGATGTCGCCGGGCCGCAGTGCGCCGACGTCCGGAAGCTGCACCATGCGTGCATCATACCGCGATGAATGGCTCGGGTCCGCCATACCGTGAATATAGGCACCGCTGCGCATCTAGCCAACCGCGTGCCGACGTGCGCCGGCTCGGGCCAGAGATTTGGACCGACGCGCTGGGATCGCGGTCTCGTCCGCTTCTGGCCCGAGCCGCATCGCGAGCAGCCTGTCGCCTATTCGGCTTTCGACGTCGGTCCGCCTTGTCGGCTGCGGCGGGGTCGCCCCCGGCCGTCATGGGACGCCGAGGCGACGCTCGCACTCTGCCAAGATCTCGCCTTCGATCCGGAGGATCAGCTGCAGATGGATGGCGATCATGGCGTGCATATGCCGAAGGCGCTTGAACAGCCGCAGCCGGCGTTGCGCCAGGATCTCGTCATAGGCGGCGGCGTTGGCCTCGTGCCTGGCGAGAGCTGCCTTCCGGCCTGGCAACAGGGCGCGCAGCCCGGCGGCGAGCACAGGCAGGTCGAGGTCGCGGGCGGAGCCCACGTTAAGCCGGGCCCTCTCGATCAACCGGCGACCGGCCGCCGCGGCCAAGTATCCGTCCGCCAGATGGAAGTAACCACGCCGGTCGAGCTCGTCGACCAGCCGGTCCGAGATGGCGCGCGCCACCGGCTCGTCCAAGACTTGGAGCAGGGCCATGGCCTCGTAGAGATCGGCCGGCGGCGACGTGAGCCCCTTCCACGGCGGCATGGGGATGGCTGGGTACATGGGCCGGATCAGCGCGAACACCGCCTGCACCACTCCCATCTCCGCAGCCATCGGGGATGCCCCATACGCCCGGTCGCGGTTCATGATCTCGGTGGCCACGGCCCTGACCGCGCCCGTCGGCTCGATTAGCGGCGGCGGCGTGACCGGTTCCAGACATGCGTCACGGATCAGCATGTTGGGCGTGACTTGGTGCGGCGACAGGTCGGCAAGGAGGGGGTAGCCAGCGCGCTCGTAGGCCGTCGCGACCAGCTGGGAGCAGAATAGCCGGGTCGGATCGAGCCGGGCGAAGGGCGTGATCGACGTCAGCGCACCCAGGAGATCGTAGCCCCTGTGGGCCATGCTTCTGCTCACGACCGCCGCGGCCGCACCTGCGGCGGGGTTGGGATGGCGCAGGGCAAGCCAGTTCGCCGGCTCACGTACGGGTACGCGCGCGAAGCCGATCGGGCGCACGCCGCCTTTGACCGCCTCGAGAAACTCACCGCCGCCAATCCAGATCAGGGCGTGGCTGTATCGGCCGCGATCGACTGCGGTGATGAGCGGGCTGAACTTGCCATGGCCGCGCTCGAGAACGACGTCACCGGGAAGCAGGCGGTTCTGGTCAAAGCACCATAGACCCCCGGCGGGTCCGTCGGCGCGCTGCTCGTCATCCATGACCAATCTCCGTGATGGGCGCAACGGCGACGTGCCGCAGCTCGTGGAGAGCGTGCCGTGGGTCTCCGGCGTCCCGCCCGCGGACCGCGGCAGGCAGATAGACCAACCGCGTCCATCCGCAACTCCAGAGCCCGACGGGCTCCGTCGAGCCTACCGCAGGTGCCGTAGACCGTCCGTCCTCGGAGGGTTGGAACCTGAGCCGTTGGATGTCGTCGTGCTCATTGCAGGGCGCCACAGCTGATGCGTCGTATCGGCCTGACCCTCGAGGACGAATCGATCTCAAGGTTGCAGCGCCCGCGAAGCGCAGCTCCATTCAGACGGTGATTGTCTGCCATTAGCCCGGCGGGACCTAGCCATCAGGCGAGCGAGCCTCGCCCGGCGGGGTGGGGGTGTAGTAGCGTCGGCTGATCACGGGTGCCGGCGGAGCGTGGGTAGAGCATGAAAGACCTGGGGATCGACATCTTCGACGCGCGGGACCTCCGCGAGCGGCTCACCGGCGGCCGCACCTCCGGACGCGAGGTGGTCTTCCTGGCCGGGTCGGCGCTGAGCGCGCCCTTGGTCGAGGGAGGGCCGGGCTCGCCGGGCGTCTGGGGCGTGGTCGAGCTAATCGAGCGGGAGTTCGGCGAGGAGCAACGTGGCAGACTCCGCGCCGAGTGCGACCCCGCAGCAAATCCGTAATATGCGGCTTTCCAATTTCTGCTGAGGCGCCGTGGGCAGCAGGAGGTGAACGGCGTCATGAGGAAGGCGGTGGCTCGCGCACGACTGCTGCCGACGGATGGGCCTGCCACCCCGTATGAGATCGGTGCGACGACGCCGAAGGACGTCTGCCGCTCCTTTGACGCGGATCTCGCCGGTTGGCACCTCGCGCCCGGCGTCGAGGCGCTGGCCCGCCTCGCGGCCGGTTGGCCGGACCGGTTTGGCAGGACCGTGCTAACGACCAACTTCGACCCGCTCCTGTCGGTCGCGGTCGCTCGAGCCGGTGGGCCGACCTTTCGCACGATGCTCCACCGGCACGGAGACATCGGGCAGTCCACCCGGGTCGTCCACCTGCATGCTACTGGCACGGCGCCGACACGCTGCACACGCCCAGGCAGCTTCTGAAAATAAGAAGGATTCGGGTGTGCCGGTGGGGCGCCGAAGGCGGTTTGTGCCTGCGTCAGGTGCGCCCGTCTGCTGCAAATAGACGCCCCGGCTACCAAATAGCATCCACAAGACGGGCTGGTTCAGCGTGCCACAAAGGGACTAGCGCTACTCAGCCTGTTCGACCGGTGCGCGCCCAACGCCCAGCGACCTTTCTCATTGAGACTCATGAACGAGTTTCTCAGAGGTGAGCTCCGTCGCTTGTTGGCGCGCGTAGCGAAACCAGTTGTAAGCCCCTATGGTCCGCCAGAAGCGAGTCAAATTGAGGGCCTTGGAGGGCCGAAGCATGGTGACGTACGGGACGGTCGCGGAGGAGGTTACGGGAGCTGAGGCCGCTGTCGTCGAGCAGACCGACCTTATGGGCAAGGGGACCGGTGTGGAGGTCGACGATGCTGCGCCCGACGGCGCTGAATCGATCGCCGAGCCCTTCAACCCGGAGGACATCGACGTCGTCACTCGCAACATGACGGTGAACCTGCTTCTCTCCCGGACGAAATCCGGCATGATCGATTTGCAACCGGACTTTCAGCGACGGTGGGGCGTATGGGATACACGTCGGCAGACCCGTCTGATCGAGTCCCTCATGCTACGCATTCCACTACCTGTTTTGTATGCCGCTGAGGACGATGATGAGCGATGGGAAATCGTCGACGGTATTCAAAGATTGTCCACGATTGCCCGATTTGTGGAGCCTAAGGCAATCGACAGTGCGCCCCTCGTGCTATCGGGATTGGAGTACCTCAGCGACTACGAGGGTAAGCGTTTTCCCGACCTCAGTTCCCGAATGCAGCTGCGTCTTCAGGAAACGGAACTTATCATTCATTTGATCAAAAAGGGCACCCCGCCCGAAGTCAAATTCAACATATTTGCCAGGATCAACACGGGAGGAATGGCGCTTTCTCCGCAAGAACTCCGGCACGCAATAACTCCCGGAAAGGCGCGCTCCGTCCTTGAGGAATGGGCAGCATCCAGCGCGTTCAAGAGCGCGACCGATGGGAGTGTGCAGGCTATTCGGATGGACGATCGTGAACTCGTTCTCCGCTTCCTAGCTTTCTACTGCCTGGGGCTGGACAGCTATAGACAGCCCGATATGGATGGTTTTCTGATAACCGCCATGAAGTCCATCAATGAGCTGTCTGAGGAACGTTTGGCGGAGGTCAGTCTTCATTTTTCACAGGCCATGAGCACCGCCCGCGCGGTCTTTGGTAATGATGCTTTCCGTAAGCGCTTCTCCGACAACGCTAGTCGCCTGCCGATCAATAAGGCTCTGTTCGAAGCAATCTCCGTCAATCTCGCCCGCCTCTCAGACCAACAGGCCAGAACGCTGATCGCCCGTGCGTCCCGCGTCCGCCAAGGCCTCATCGAGCTTTGTAACACTCGAGCATTCGAGTCGGCGATTTCGCAAGGAACGGGTGACGTGCGGAAGGTGCGTAGGCGCTTTGAGGGAATAGCGGAATTGCTCGAAAGGGTTCTGTCAGGTGCTTGATTTCCTCGCACTCAAGAACTTCAAGAGCTTCGAAGAAGTCGAAGTTAGGCTGGGCAACCTCACCCTGCTGTCTGGACTGAACGGCAGTGGGAAGAGCACCGTGGTTCAGGCCCTCGGGCTACTTCGCCAATCTTTCGATGCAAATTTCCTCCTAGCTGGAGAGGTCGCGCTGAATGGCGAGCTGGTCGAGATTGGGACTGGGCGTGACGCGCTGTATCACGGGTTCGACGCGCCGGAAGTTTCCATATCTCTCGGCCATTCGGATGCGGCAGGCACGCGTGACCTGACCTGGATCATGCAGGTTCAACCCGATGCAGACGTCCTGTCGTGCAGCCAGCAGCCTGAGCACGGTTCCCTGCCTCCTTTGAACATTCTGGGAGAAGGTTTTCAGTTCCTGCGAGCTGACCGGATCACGCCTGCTGTGGCCTTCCCGAAGTCGCAACATGCTGTTCGTCAGCGCCGCTTTTTAGGCGCGCGGGGTGAGTTTACGGCACATTTCCTGCTGGAGTTTGGGGAGGAAGTGAGCACGTCGCCGTTGGTCCGCTGGCATGGTGAACCAGACACACAGAGCCTCGGGGCTCAAGTGAACGCTTGGATGCAGGAGTTCAGTCCGGGAGTACGGGTGGACGCAATCCAGGTTCCGATGACGGACTTCGTTCGACTCGTCTTCTCCTACCGAGGGGAAGCCGCTGCTTATGGTGAGCCGTTACGTCCGACGAACGTGGGTTTCGGATTGACCCACGCCTTGCCGGTGATTGCCGCGTGTCTAGCGGCTCAACCCGGTACAATGATGGTGATTGAGAACCCTGAGGCCCAGCTTCACCCGCGTGGTCAAGCAGCGATTGGCAGGCTCCTTGCGCTAACAGCAGCGGGAGGCGTCCAAGTCATCGTGGAAAGTCATAGTGATCATGTGCTCAATGGTATTCGGCTGGCCATCAAAAATGGTAAGCTGAGCCCCGAGGACGCGGAGTTGCACTTTTTCAGCCGGGCTCGTGGGGCCGCCAGCTCGTACGAGACGCCTACCGTAGATGAGGCAGGTCGTTTGTCCTATTGGCCCTCAGGCTTCTTCGACCAATGGGAGCGAAGCCTAGATCGCCTGCTCGACTGAACATGCCGCTCCAGCTCTTCCTGAATGAACTGACGCTCACGGCAGAGGATCTCTCGCATGCCGAAGCAGTAAGAATGCTAAAGGGCATCGTCGAAGTCGCAAAGGCGGCTCGCGCCGTCAGCGGTGCCGCCGTTCTCAACTGTGAGTGCGCAATCAATGCCCTTCCACTCGGAGCCAACTTCACAGTGGCGGCGGTGAGAAACGCGGGCGACTGCGTGACTGAAACCCTCTTTCTGAAGACGCTGCAGGACAGGGCGCCATTGAACCAAGCTTTGCAGGACCCTGGTGCGCCCGATGCCTCAAACGTCGAATACAAACTTCCTGAGGACTCTCCCGTATCGCCTGGAGCTGCTGCTCAGGCGCTGGGCCTTTCTCATCTTCTAGACGGACTAACCGTTAGTTTGCCCACCCATGCGCACTGGCGTGGTCCGGAAGTACCGCTCGATCGGCTCGAGTTGCTCGGAAATGGAGAACTGCAAAGCGCAGCCGTAATTGCGAGAAATGCCTACTGCGCGGATGACGTGAGCTATCATTCCGAGGCGTTGCGGCAGCTGAGTCTGCCGCAATTTAGCAGCGGGGCCGAGCTATGGTTGAACCGGGAGGCTCTCCTTCCACGTCTTCGCTTCATACCTCGGACACGGGCTCAGATCGAAGGAATACTCGAAGGTGATCCTGTCCTTGAGTCCGTTTGGGGCAAACTCATGGGCATAGATCGAGCTATCGAAACATGGCGTCGGACCGGGGGCGCCCGACCGAGGTTCCCATTTAATGTGCGGCCCGAGAGCCGCAGCCGAATGGGGCTAGTCGCCTTCAACGACGCGGATGGTAACTCTCGCGCATTCAGTGATCATACCGACTTCGCTCCGGGTGAGGGTCGCATCCACTTTATCGTTGGGGTGGAACCGGACCGGCACGCGCTGATCGGCCATGTCGGCCGAAAGCTCGGTATTGGCTGACGACCTCGTCCCAGACCTGCTCCAATTGTCGCCGCCGGCTCCCTCGTTGACCACCATAGTTCTAGGTGGGAGGAAATCGGGGCGTCACCGGATGCATCTTAAGCCGTCACGAATTTTGTGACAGCCGCGTCCGCTAGCGACGCCGAAGCTATTCAGGGCACGAGCTTGAGCTCCCACACTAAGGCATCACGCCTTACATGAACACGCAGGAAACAGCCGTGGCACTTTACCGACCGGCAAAGTGCCACGAGTGGTCAAACAGTGTCGGATCGAAGAAGGGGATTCACTCGCGAGTCCGACTGTGCTTGTAATGTTCCATGTTCCAGCACGACCTCTTCCCGCCCGAGCGGCGCGACGAGCAAGCCAAGCGTAGCGCCTCCCGCCCGCTGCTCGACCTACCGGCAATCCTCGAGCGATTAACCGCGTCTTGCGAGCGACCGCGATACAGCTTCATGGTTCTAAACCTTATCGCTCAGGCCGGGGCGCGCAGCGGCTCGGCAGGACCGCACATCCGCGAAGGCGATACGATCATCCCGATCCGCGACTGGCTTTGCGACGCCTTATTGCCAGTTGCGCAGCGCGATCCTCGGCGGCTCGCTCTTTCCCAGAAGGTGCGTTGCGAGCTCGAGGCCGAGCGGGTTCTCCCGGCCGACCCGGAGCTTGCGCAGCGCCTCGTAGACGAGAAGGTGGGTGAACGTCTCCGTCGGTCGGGCCGTACCAACGTCAGTCGTGCCGTGTCAGAGCTAGTCCGCGCCGGCCTCGTCACGCGGCACTACCAGGGTTACCGTGTCGATCATCGAAACCGCGGCGCTAAGCGTCAGGCGGTCTACACGGTCGTCCCAGAGGCACGGCGGGCGCTCGGATCTGGCAATTGAAGGAGCAGCAATCGGTCGACAAGGACACATCGCGTCCGCTTTACCTTGTTAGTTTCAGCGCGAGAGGAGTCCACTCACGCCGAAGCACGACTGTTTTAGCCGGCTGGATCAATTGCGGGAGTTCGCTGACGGGCAGTTGGCGCTTAGTGACCGGAGTTGGGTCTCCCCGCCTCGTTGCGGTTGGTTGTTCCACAAAACATTCGCAGCACCTTGGGACAGCTCCTAGCATGAGTCCACGCCAGTTGACTTGTCGGCATGCTCAATGAAGGGGCAGCATCGGCCAATTTGCTATCCAACGCTCGCAGAATAGTACCTGCTTTAGGCTCTTTAGCCAGGTGGTGCTCGTCGCCCGCCGGTAGACCAGGCGCATGCTGATCAGCATGTTGAGCCATGGCGCAAAATTGAAGGCTGCCAACTGGCAGCACGGTCAGCCTTTCGGCTAATAAACTTTGAAGCATGATAATCCCGGTCTCACGCTGGTCCACTGTAATCAATGAAGCGATTGGCCCACGTGCGCGGCCGTGGAAGCTGCAGCTAGAAGCTAGCTTGAGGGCTAAAGCGGCACGCGCGAGCGACGGCTCTCTGAAGCCGGCTTTGTCGCGACGGGCGAGCGGCAATGGCGAGCGACGACGTTTGTAAAACCGGAGTTTAGAGGGCGCGAAGCTCGCCCGGCGCCTTTCCGGGCTTTGAACCGCTTATGGCGACGGCGGCTTCCGCTTCGCGTTCTAGATTCGACGCGGCGGGCCGTCGTGAGCGACTTGGTGAGAGGCGGTATGCCGCTAGCCGGCTAGCCGTCGGGATATCATCAGCATAGCAGATCGGCCGTCCAATCTCTGCAGGATCAAAGATCGCTGGCGGTCCCGCTTCGGCCCCGTGTTCTTTGGATCAGCGATCGTGCCCGAGGAAGGCCCGCGTGGCCAGACATCACTATCCGGCGGGCACATGTTGGACGCTGCGACGAGCTTGGCGCTTGCCTCCAAGTTGGATGCAACGGCGAACGACGTGGACCCGAACTTTGCGTAAGAGGTCGGGCGATGACCTCCGTCTGCGAGCGCAAACCTCGCCGCGCTGGACGGTCGTTGTGAGAGGGGTCAGACGGACGTCGCTGCGTACTCATTGGTGAAGGACTTCGACCCATGGGACTGCTGGATCGCATCACCTCGTTGTTCGACGATTGGCATGCCTCGCCATGCCTCTCGACGACCATTGAGCCTGCTTTAAACCCCGCTAATGGCCTGCCGATGACCGGTGGCATCGGCGGCGTTGATGTGCTCGGCAATACCTTCGGCACTGACCTGACTGCGCACCGTCATGACGACTGGCATTCCGCAAGCTCCGGTGCGTCCTCAAGCCACTACGACAGCTCGTCGCAGTGGCTCGATAGCGGCTCATGGAATAGCATCGGAGGCGGACATGATCCCTGGCGTGGCTGACCCCGTGACCGCGGCCGACCGGGCGCTCGCCGCATGGGAGGTAGGGCCACTCAGCGGCATGCCGGGGATCATCCATCTCCCAATTTCAGGCGTGATGCTGTTAGCTTCGCTGACGGTCACTTTCTTCGGCGATAGGACGTCGGCGCTCGTACTGCTTGTAGCGCTCGGAGGATGGCTGTTGCTTGCGCTGGCCGACCTCGCACGAGATCTGTGGATACGGCGACACCCCTACGCTTCGGCACGGTGGCTGGCTGGTGTGCGGAGAGCAGTGGGCGACGACTTTCTTGGCGGCGCGCTTGAGCGCCTGAGGACGTGCTATGGTCCCGACAACGCCTATGTCGTGCGCCGAGCCGATATGGCTCTCGAGATCAGGATCGTCCGGGCGAATCAACGCGCCGGTCAGCGACGCGCCGAAGGCAACATGCTCGCGACCATCGCATGGCCTTGAACAAGCTTGGATAAACGACGCCGGATGACCGGAGGACTACAACCGATGCCGGGTACCGCGGGCAGTCGATTCGTGCAGTCGCGGAGCCGGTGGTCGGCGCCCCCTGTCCGAGCCGGCAATGCTAGTTGCCGAAAGGTCCGACGGATGAGCTTCTCTGGTGGGGCGCGGCGTGGCACGGGCGGGCGATGCCGTATTGACGCGCTCACGCGCGAGGAGCCTATTTGGCTCTTGGTAGCGAGAGGGCTCCTGTTGCGAATCGCGCGTTGCCGCAGGTCGGTATGCTGAGTTCGGGCGTGCAGCGTCGGGCGGCCGACGTCGAGTGGGACGCGTCGCAACGGCGCATCATCCAGGCCGACGCCTCGGAGCGCATGGTCGTCGACGCCGGGCCGGGCACGGGTAAGACGGCCGTGGCGTGCGCCCGGCTCGGACATCTCATTGAGACCGGTGCTGTGCTGCCCTCACAGGTCTGGATGGTGAGCTTCACGCGGACTGCGATCGCGGAGATCCGCTCCCGCCTTCATAGCCATGTCGGCGACGCCGCATCGGCCGTAAAGGTGGCCACCGTGGATGCGCACGCCTGGACGATCCACTCGGGCTACGACCCGAAGGCGAGTTTGACGGGCGGCTACGAGCACAACTTGAAGCGGGTCATCGAGCTGCTGTCCGAGGACGACGAGGTGGCTGACTATTTACAGAACGTGGAGCATCTGGTCGTCGACGAGGCCCAAGACCTCGTCGGACTCCATGCCGAGCTGATCGAGCGGATGGTGGAGCGGCTGTCTTCGGGGTGCGGCGTGACGATCTTTGCCGACGAGGCGCAGGCCATCTACGGCTGGTCCGAGGAGGCCCACGTCGCCGAGGACGAGCGCGAGTGCCTGCTGGAAAGGCTGCGGCGTCATCCCACGACACCGTTCCGGAGCGATGCGCTCCAGACCATCCACCGTACGTCCGCACCCGGGCTCCGGCGCATCTTCTCGGAGGTCCGCACATCGGTGCTGACCGGCTCGGGGGCGGGGCTGTTCGCCCGGATACGGGAGGCCGTCTCCTCGCACGCCGACTCCGATGACCTGGAGCGCACCAAGCTCGGGATCGATGGGCTGCCCGCGGGGACGCTGGTCCTGTTCCGCAGGCGGTCGGAGGCGCTGGAGGCGTCCCAGTTCTGCAAGGCGCCTCACAGCCTCAGGCTGTCCGGCTACGGCGCGAACCTGCCGCCCTGGCTGGCGGCCTGCTTTTTCGACCAAACTGCCCGCCGGATCACGCCCGGCGAGTTCGCGGATCGGTGGCAGGCCAGGGTGACGGCCGCCTGCATGCCCGAATACGGGCCTGAGGATGCGTGGCGCCGCCTGGCGCGGGTCGCCGGAGCCGCGGACGGCTCGATCGACATAAGAGCGCTCAGGAGCGCGCTGTCGCGCCGCGCGGCGCCGCTCGAGTTCGCCACGCCCGAGTTCGGCCTCGGTGGTCCGGTGATCGGCACCATCCACGCGAGCAAGGGCCGCGAGGCGGACAGCGTGCTCCTGCTCATGCCGGTGGGGGACGAGTTCCGATCGGAGAAGGCCGAAGAGGAGGAGACCCGCGTGCTCTTCGTCGGCTCGACCCGCGCCCGGGTGACCCTGCGCGTCGGCAGCGGCAATCGCTGGCCGGGATCATCGGTCCAATCGGGCCGATGCTACCGGACGCTCTCCAAGGGCGCCAAGCCGGCCGCGATGGTGGAGATCGGACGTCCCGAGGACCTGAACGTGGAAGGGCTGGTCGGCATTGGGCACCAAGATGCGGGCTCCGCGCGCCTTGCGCAGGACTGGCTTCTCGCGCGCGCCGACCAGATCATGGCGTTCGGCATGGCACGCGACGCGGAGCACGACTGGAACTGGCGGCTGTCCGCCGCGGACGAGGAGGTCGGCGTCGGGCTGATGTCGCCGGCTCTCCGCCAGGATCTTTGGGAGGTGGCCAGGCGGCTCGGTGGCGAGTCGGGAGGCGTTCAGCCGCCGCTTCGGGCATCTCACATCCGCGCTCTCGGATGCCGCGCCATGGTGGTCGGACCCGATGATCCGGTGGCCTCTAAGCTGCATGCCCCCTGGAACGCGTCCGGCTTCCTCTTGGCGCCCCGCCTCGCAACCTTCACCCGCGTGGGCTTCTGGAGGAGGCGCGGGTGATCGCCGACCGCACTCCCGACCGCGACCTCGTCGTCCGCCGGCTGTTCGACGATCTCGTCGGTCCGCGCGCCGAGGACGAGGTGCTCCATGATCGGCCGACCGACACCTATCTAACCGGCGTACTGTGGCCGCAGCGGACCGCGATGCAGGGCGAGGACGACGACAGCCTAGCCGCGGGACCCGGCGGCAGCGACGGGACGGAGGAGACCGAGACGGCGGCTGTCCCGGCCAGCTCAATCCAGAAGCCGTCGGTGGCCGGCATCAGCTTTGGCTTGGCCCGTACCGACCGTCCGACCATCGACGTGCGCTGCAGCTTCGGCAGGTACCGGCTGTTCGATCCGGCGGGCGCGGATGGTGATCGGACCAACCCGCCGGTCGAGGAACCGTCCGGGGACGCGGAGCACGCCGTCGCGGAGGTCGCGTCGGGCCCGGCGTCGACGACTGCTGGCGGCGACGCCGGTGCGCAGCCGACGACCTCGCGGGGGGCGAGGCACGCCGTCTCGTGGAGGCGCGTTCCGGTCGCGGTGCGGATCGCGGATCTCGACCTGGCTCCCGGGAGCCGCTTCGTGGAGCTGGCCGACCACGAGCCGGCGGCGGCTGGCGTCAGGCTCCACGTCCGCTGCATCGACGGCGGGGACCGCTGGCTTGCGACGGTCTCGATGGTGAACGGCATCGAGGCCGAGCCCGGCCGCGAGGGGATGGAGATGGCGGCGCTGCTGCAAACAGCCATGGAGATCCGGCCCGGCCCCGGCACCCGGCTGGTGCCCCGTCCGACCGGGAAGAGCGTCGCCGATCCGGACGAGCACTCGGACGAGAGCTCAGCCGCGCTTCTCTTCCGCAACGTTCACTCCTTCGCCGCCGGGCACACCTGCTCAGCGGTGTGGCGGGAGGCGCCCTTGGGCGAGACCGGTCCCGAGGCCGAGGTGATCGCGTCGTCCTGGGTCCCGTCGGCGATCGTGCCTGACGTCAGCTCGTCCGGCCACGCTCTGTTCGCGCAACTAAGGCCCGAATCGGGCGAGGTCGATCCGCTCGGGGCCCGATCCCTCGCGGAGGCGACTCCCGAGAAGCTCCGCGCGGCGCTCGACCGTGTCTGCGACTGCTATGCGGACTGGATCTCGCTCCAGCGGCGCTCACGTCTCCCGACGCCTGAGAGCAACGAGCGCAGGACCGCGGAAGCCAACTTGGACGTCTGCGACGGGGTCCTTAGGCGGATGCGCCGGTGCGTCGCCGAGGTCTGCGACGACGCGGATCTCCGCCACGCCTTCCAGCTCGCGAACTATGCCATGCACATCCAGCACGGCTGGGATCCCAAGAAGGCCAACCGTGGGGAGCTGAGGTGGCGTCCGTTCCAGCTTGCCTTCCTGCTGCTGGGCGCGCCTTCCTCGGCGGTGCCCGGCCACGCCGACCGCGTGATTATGGACCTGCTCTGGTTTCCCACCGGCGGCGGGAAGACGGAGGCGTATCTCGCCCTCATCGCGGTCACGGCCATCCGTCGGCGGCTCGCCCCTAGCGCGGCGGCCGACGGGGTGTCTGCGCTCATGCGCTACACGCTCCGTCTCCTGACCACGCAGCAGTTCGCGCGGTCTGCGGCCATGATCCTGGCCTGCGAGGCGATGCGGACCGGGCGGATCCATGCGCCGCATGCCGACCGCCTGCGCGGCGCGCCCGCTTTCTCCATAGGTCTCTGGGTCGGGGGCGACGCGTCCCCGAACTCGCTCGCGACCGCGTGGGCCTCGCTCCAGGGATCGCGCGAGGTTCCATCCCCCAAGCAGCTCGCGCGCTGCCCGGCATGCCGCACGGAGGTGGACTGGATGCAGGCGAGCGTCGCGTCACCGGTAATCGTGAGCTGCACGACACGGGACTGCGCGCTCCGGGGGCCCCTGCCGGTCTGGACGGTTGACGAGGACGTATACCGGGAGCGGCCGACGCTCGTGATCGGCACGGTCGACAAGTTCGCGCAGATCGTCCGCCAGCCCAGGACGAACGACCTCTTTGGGGTCGCCAGGGGCTGCCCGCCCGACCTTATTATCCAGGATGAGCTGCATCTCATTTCCGGTCCGCTCGGCACCGTTTCGGGGACCTACGAGACGGCGTTTGACATGCTCTTCAGCTCGGAGGCCGGGCGGCCGAAGGTCATCGGCTCCACGGCCACGATACGCCGCGCGGCGGAGCAGATACGCGATCTATTCGATCGCACGGCGGCACAGTTCCCGCCGCCGGGTCTCGATCAGGCCGACTCCGGGTTCGCCGTGCAGAACCTCGAGGCGCCGGGCAGGCGGTATGTGGGCGTCTCGACCGCTGGACGGTCTGCGAAGTTCACGCTCCAGTCGGTGGCCGCCTCGCTGCTCCAGTCGGCGGCGGGCGGGTTCGACGAGGACCGCGCGCGGGACCCCTACTTCACGCTGGTCGGCTACTTCAACTCGCTGCGCGAGCTGGGCGGCGCGCTCGTCTTAATGCAGGACGACGTCACGGACGCGATCGCGCTCTACGCCGCGGCCCGCGGTGAGCCCGAGCGTCCGATTCGCAACGTTGAGGAGCTGACGTCGCGGCGGACGCAGGAGGAGGTGCTCGCGATGCTGGAGGCGCTCGACACCCCGGTCGGGTTGCCGGGGGTCCTCGACGCCGTCCTTGCCACCAACATGCTCAGCGTCGGCGTCGACATACCAAGGCTCGGCGTCATGGTCGTGAACGGCCAGCCTAAAACGATCTCGGAGTACATACAGTCCACGAGCCGGGTCGGCCGCGGCGAGGTCAGCGGGCTCGTTGTCGCGGTCCTCAACAACGCGAAGGCGCGGGACCGGTCGCGCTATGAGACGTTCGCGACGTGGCACGGCACCATATACCGCGAGGTGGAGGCGACGAGCGTCACCCCGTTCGCCTCGCGGGCCCGGGACCGCGCCCTGCACGCCGCCCTGGTGGCAGCGGTGCGGCACCTAGCACCGGGCATGCTCGACCGGCCCGGGCTCGACGATGACGCGCGGGACAGGGCCGAGGAGCTGATCGACCGCATCGTCGAGCGCGCGGCCCGCATCGATCCCGAGGAGACCGCGGTGCGGGCCGAGCTGGAGGCGCGGCTGGAGCGCTGGGCCGCGCGGGCGCCCCTCCACTACTGGAATGACTGGAAGGACACGCAATCGCTGATGCAGAGCGCGGAGCGGGCCGCCTGGAAGAAGGCGCTGGGAAGGGATGCGGGCAAGGCTTGGCCGACGCTCAACTCCATGCGGACGGTCGAGGCCGGCACGCCGTTCCGCATGGCGCCGGTGCTTAGGTCGAGGGCGTCCGGCGATGGCAAATGAGCTTCAGGAGCTGCGCCGCAGCGCCGTCGTCTCCGGGTTCGGCCCGGGGGCCGTGGTCGACTTTCGCGCGGACAACGCGCCTGTTTCCGGGATGGCCGCGGGGCTCGAGGAGTGGGACCGCTCGTTCCCGCCCGCCGGACTGGCTAACCCGCAAACCGTGCGCGAGACTCGCCTGCAGAAGAAGCTCGGCGTTCAGGGATTCCGGCTGCCGCCCGTGATAGAGCAGCGCCGCAAGGAGGAGGATCCCGACATGCGACGCCTCGTTGCGGTGCGCTTCCCGCTCTGGCTGCAATGCCCGGAGTGCGACCGCGTGGCGCCGGCGAGGCACTGGTCGGACGACCCGGGACGGGCCTACCGCTACTGCGCCAACTGCACTGCCCGCGCGCCGGGGCGGCGCAAGGTGTTCGCGATCCCCGTCCGCTTCGTCCTGGCGTGCGGGAGGGGGCACGTCGACGAGTTCCCGTGGCACTGGTGGGTGGGGCACGCCGCGTCGTGCGCGAACCGGAAAGGCGCACTGGCGCTGAAGTCGGAGGGGGCGGGCCTCGCTGGCCTCATCCTGAGCTGCCCGAAGTGCAGGGCTAGGCGCTCCATGGATGGGATCTTCGCGAAGCAGACCTGGGAGCGGTTCACCGCCTGCTCCGGTCGCCGTCCTTGGCTGGCCGACGCGGACGAGACCTGCGGGGAGAAGCCCGTCGCGGTCCAGCGCGGCGCCTCCAACCTCTACTTCGCTGTGACCCAGTCCGCGCTCAGCATCCCCCCGTGGTCAGACAGGCTTCAGGAGGCGCTCGGCACCTACTGGGACGCCCTGGTGAACGTTCAGGAAGATCAGCGCGAGCAGTTCATCGGCATGCTCGCGGTGGGTGAGCTCGGGCCCGTCCTGAAGGAGCTCGGCATGGATCCGGCGCAGCTCGCCCAGGCGATCGACCGGCGGATCCGCGGCTACGCCGAGATCGACACCGCCGACCTCAGGCCGGCTGAGTTCCGGCAGTTCACCGACCAGGCGGGCGATTTGGTCGAGCGCGACCTCGACTTCGAGATCCGTCGCGAGGCGGTCCCCAATTCGATCGCGCCGTGGGTCTCCTCGATCGTGCGCGCGGTGCGTCTGCGCGAGGTTCGGGCGATCACCGGCTTCACGCGTATCAACCCTCCTGGGGATCCGGACGGTTCCGAGCACGCCAGCCTCTCGGCCGCGCCACTCAACTGGCTTCCAGCCATCGACGTGCGGGGGGAGGGGGTGTTCCTCGCCTTGAACGAGGCGGCGGTCGCGGCCTGGGAGCGGACGCCCGCCGTGGCCGAGCGCGCCGCAAGGGTGCACGCGCTGTACCGGGCAGACTGGCAGTCCCGCCACGACGAGGACGCCGAGCCTCCCCGGACAATCAGTGCCCGCTACCTCCTCTGCCACACCCTGGCCCACGCGCTGATGCGCCAGCTGACGCTCGAGTGCGGCTATGCCAGCGCCGCCCTCCAAGAGCGGGTCTACGCCGCCGAGGGCGAGAATCAGATGGCGGGGGTCCTGATCTACACGGCGACCACGGACTCGGACGGGACCCTCGGCGGCCTCCAGCGCCAGGGCAAGGCCAACCGGATCTCCGGCATCCTCGGTCGTGCGTTGGCGGCCATGGAGTGGTGCTCGTCGGACCCTCTCTGCATTTCGGAAATGATGAACGCCTCCGCCAGCTTCTCCAACGCTGCCTGTCACGCATGCGTGCTCGCCCCGGAGACCTCTTGCGAGGCGTTCAACTCGTTCCTCGATCGCGGGCTCCTGATCGATGTCCCCGGCCACCCTGGCACCGGCTTCTTCTCCGGTCTCGCGGAACCCGACTGATGGCGACGACCTGGCCGCGAGAGCTGCCGCTGTCCGTTCGCGACCACCCTAGACGGCAGGCTGAGGTGCGCACTTTCGACCGCCTGAGGGCCGAGCTGGATGACCAATTCACGGTCTTCTACTCGAGCCCATGGCTCGGCGAAGACCGCTTCGGGAGGGAGCGGGACGGCGAATGCGACTTCCTCGTCTGCCATGCAGTTCACGGGATCCTTGCGCTCGAGGTCAAGGGCGGCAGGATCTCCTACGACCCGGCGCTCGGGAGATGGCAGAGCAGAGACCGGCACGGCTTCGTCCATGCCATTAGGGATCCGGTTGAGCAGGCAAGGTCCGCGAAGCACGAGATGCTTAGGCGGTTGGGCGACTCGCCGCGCTGGCGCCGTCGGCCGGTGCACGCCGCCCATGGGGTGGTCTTCCCGGACTCCGCAATGCCCGACCGCGACCTCGGTGCGGACAGGCCGGCCCGGCTGTTCTGCGGCTCGAGCCGATTCGCCGCCGATCTGCGCGGCTGGGTGGGCGAGCGGCTGTGCGTCGGCGCCCGTCCGGCGGGATGCGAGCCGCTCGGCGCGGACGGGATCGCCGCACTGGAGCGATTCCTCGCCAGCCCCTTCCATCTGCACTTCCCCGTGTCCGCGCTGATGGCGGACGCGGCGGAGCGCATGGGCGTGCTCGAACCGACGCAGTACCTCATTCTCGACAACATCGCCGACATCGACCGGGCGGAGATCCGCGGCGGGGCCGGCACGGGCAAGACGGTGATCGCGGCCGAGGAGGCGCTGCACCTCGCGCGCTCGGGACGGCGGACGCTCCTCACCTGCCACAGCGCACCGCTGGCCGCCGACCTCCAGCGGCGGCTCTCGGGCGAGGCGGATTTGACCGTCGCGAGCTTCCACTCGCTGTGCGGCACCCTCGCAGCGAAGGCCGGGGTGCGGGCAACGGGATCCGGACCGCTCTTCTACGACGAGGTGCTCCCGGCGGCGCTGATGGACGCGGCGCGCCTGCTCCCGGGCGAGCGCTTCGACGCGGTCGTCGTCGACGAGGGGCAGGACTTCCGACAGAACTGGTGGATCGCGCTCACCGAGGTCATGGCCGCGGAAGTGCGCCTGCGAGTGATGTCGGACGCGAACCAGCGCGTCTACGGCACCGGTCGCGTTCCGGGTCTCGACTTAGAGCTGGTGCCGATCCGCCTTACGCGCAACCTCAGGAACACTCGCGCAATTTGCGACGCGGCGTCCGCGCACTACACCGGGCCCGAGATCAAGGCGGTCGGTCCCGATGGGCCGGAGGTGAGGTGGATCGAGCTGCGGGATGGGCAGGACCGGCTGCACGCCGCTTATCGCGAGCTCCGCCGCCTCGTGCACACCGAGGAGGTCGCGCCGTCGGACGTCGCGGTGCTCGTCCCGTCGGCGGATCTCGCGGAGCGGTTCCGGGAGGTGGCGGCGAGGTCGGACTTCGAGTTCGTCGGGGCCGACGGACTGCGCTCGGATGCGACCGTGCTCGACACGGTCCGGCGCTTTAAGGGGCTGGAGCGTCCGGCGGTGATCCTTGTGATTGCGCCGTGCGACATGATGGAGGCAGAGCTCGCGTATGTGGGCTTCACCCGGCCGAGGACTTTCCTCGCCGTGGTGGCCGACGCCGGCGCGCTGAAGTGGCTTCGCGCGGCAAAGGCCGCGCTCGAAGGTTCGGACCCCGCGTCGGCGTCGGACGCCGCAGGCGCGGGCTGACAGGCCCCATCCGTCTCCATGAAGCCTGGGGTTCCGCGTGAGACAGAGGCCGATCCCGCCGCACCCTGAGGATCTGCAAACCGGATGCCGCGGCTCCGGTCGCCGTGAAAGGGCATCATGATCCCCGCTGGGCGGCGACGGCCTATTCGCCGCCGATCGCCAGTTCCTCGGGACCTTCCTCCAGCCACGCCGCCAGTCGCGCGGCGACCTTCGCGTTGTCGATCCTGGCGCGGCCGACGAGGGCGCATTCCCACACCGTGGCGACGCGCCAACCCATCCCCCGCAGGGCGGCGGCCTGTTCGGCGTCGCGCTCCCGGTTGCGGGCGAGCTTCGCCGTCCAGAACTCCGTCCGGGTGGCCGGTGTGACCCCCTTGGGGCAGTCGTGAGCGTGCCAAAAGCAGCCGTGCACGAAGATCACGGCCCGGCGACCCGCCATCACGATGTCGGGCCTGCCCGGCAGGTCCGCACGATGCAGCCGGTAGCGCATGCCCGCGCGATGGATGGCGCGGCGGAGGAGGAGCTCGGGCTTCGTGTTGCGAGCCCCGATGCGCGACATGTTGCAACTGCGCTGCTCGGGCGTCAGCGGGTCGGGCCTCGAAGCCCGGCGTGGCCGGCCGCGCGACGGAGCTGCAGACGGGGCCGTCTGGAGTGCGTCGGCACGTTCCGTCGAGCCTTCTCGGAGGCGTCGATCGCCATCGGAACCCGGCCTGCTGTCCCCGCACTCCTTAGCCCCGCCGACGGCGGGGCCGGCATAGGCCCTCCGCACCGCCCACTCGCGATCGTCTCCAGTCCCGTACAGTGCCTCATCTCCCGATGTTCTCAGCGCATATGGGTGGACGCAACCGCATCGCCAACGCCTGTTGATCCGCGCGCGCGCACGCCTCGGACGTGGCTCGTGGACCGGGCTGGCCCATCATCGGGCATTACGATGATAGGGGACGCATGGCCGTCATGAAGGTTTTGCCCGTCCGCCAGAGACCGGGAAGACGTGGCGCGCGGCGCGCGAGGCGGTCCGGACGGGCTGGTGCTCGAGTCAACCGAGTTGAGGCGCAAGGAACGGGTGGCGGGCGAGGACGATCAGCCGGCGCAGGGCTTCGTCGACTTCTGGACGCTGCGCAGGTTCGCCGAGCACGACCTTCCCGCCTCGGACTTCCGGCTGCACGGCGGCAGGAACGAGCGCCGTCGGGAGGTATCGCGACTGACGGGCCTACCGACGATGTGGTTCACGAACGCCAGCCGCCACGCCGCCGTCTCCGAGGCGCTGCGCCAGGAGAGGCTTCAGCTGCGGTACACCGCTCGTCGCGCGCGGCTTCGAGATAGCCGGGCTGCGCCGTCCCTTCGCGGTCATAGGCGTACACCTCCCCCACGCTGGTCCACAACGGTCCGGCGGGCGCTCGCCTTCCGCGCGATCTCTGCGCCCGAGTGACGGCGCTGATCGGACCGGCCGGCGCCGCCGGGGCTCAGCCGCGCTGACGCGCGACTGCTTCGCGGCCGGCGACCTCGCGCCGATGCAGCACCACGGCCACCCGCGTGGCGATCGCGCCGCTGATCATCGGCGGGACGGCATTCCCGATCATCTTGAAGGCCTCGGTGAGCGCGACGCCGCCGAAGGCGAACCAGTCGGGGAAGGTCTGAACGCGCGCGGCCTCGCGGACGGACAGCGTCCGCGGCGCCGAGGGATGGACGTAGGCGTAGGTGTCCTTCGACATATGGCTGGTCATCGTCTTCGATGGACGCGAGGCGTCCAGGCGCGCCAGCCAGTCGCCGTGGTTGCTCTCCTTCTTGGCGATGTAGCCGCCCTCGAGCAGGTGGTGGGGCGTGCCCAGGCGCGCGCCGATCTGCTCGAGCAGAAGCCGCAGGGGCAGCGCGCCGTCGATCCGCGAGCGCAGGTCCAGCAGGGCATCGCGACCCGGGATCGGGCGACCCGGACCGGTGGCGGACGCGCCGAGTCGACCCAATTCGTCGTCCGAAAGGTCGAGCAGCGCGTCGACCAGCCCGGCCAGCAGCGCGCTCGTGTTAGCCTGCTCGGCGCGGTAGTCCATCCAGCGGCGCCCCGGTCCCATGAGGGCGAAGAGCGCGGCGTCGTCTGAGCGCGGCGCGCGGCACACATGGGCGTCGACGGTGACGGGCGACACCTTCGTTCCTGGCCGCGGCTGCCTCACCCATCGCGAGAAGGCATGGGCGTCGGCGTCGCTGTGGTCGAGCGCGTGCTGGGCGTCCATGGCGCCGGTCGACCTGCCGTCGCCGCCCGCCACGCCCGGTGCCGGCAGTCCGGCGAGCGCGAGGGCGAGTGGAGCCTCGCGGTCACGCCTCAGCTCCAAGCAGGCCGCCGCGAGCCTCGTCGACGACTCTGCGTCGCGGCCTGTCAGCACGCCCGCCATGAAGTAGCGCTGCCGCGTCTGGGGTACGCCGTGCCGCGAGGCGTCGATCACCTCCTGCGCCACCTCGTAGCGGGTCTCGCCATGCGACACCCGCTCAATGGCCTCCTTGAGCAGCTCGGTGGCCTGGAACGCGGCCCCGTCGACCCTGACCACCGATCGGAAGTGGGCCACATTCTCGAACAGGAAGACGTCGGGCCGGAGCGCGCTCAGCACCGTCACATACTGCTGGAAAAGCCGGTTACGGGCGTCGCCGGCCTCGGTGTCGGGATGGGCCTGGATCCTGGCCTCGCGCAGGCTGCGGATCTTGCCGCGCCCTATCCGGCTGAATCCCTGGCACGGCGGCCCGCCGACGAGCACCGCGACCTGAGCGCGCTCGTAGAGCCTGCGGAGCCCCGACGCGAACCTCGCGTCGCAGAACAGACTGGCGCGCAGCCACTCCCTCCGGGCGCGCCACTCGATCCAGGCCGCGCGCACCTGCTGCATCGCGTCGGTCGCCAGGAAGTCGGCAAACGCGCCCACGCGGCGCGCCGATGCGGTCAGCTGGCCGCGGCCGTCGCCTTCGCGCCGTCCGGCCAGGAGCTCGACCTCCGCGTCCCATTCGGCCTCGACCTCTGCGATCCAGTCCTGATCCGTCCGGTCCTTCCCTCCAGGCGAGGCAGGCGAAGCGCGCTCCGGCGTCGGCGCGCTCCAGAGGAGCGGCGGAAGGGTGGCCACCTTGCGCGACGGACGAGGGAGGCGCAGCGCGTCGTGAAACCGCCCCACCGAGGTCTGGTCGACCGCGCGGGGGTTCAGCCCGCCGCAGGCCGCCGCCCAGTTCGGCGTCGAGCGGATGGCGTTGAGCCGCTCGACGAAGGCCCGGTCGGTCCGCGCGATCTCGTCGAGGAATAGTAAGAAGGCGCCGTCGTCGAGCGTCCGCAGGCCTGCCTGCAGCTCCGCGTCATCGAGCGCCTCGCCGGCATGCTGGAGGTAGAAGGCCAGGAACTCCGTGGCGTTCAGAAACTCGGTGAGGTCGACGACCCGCCCGATCGCGCGCTCGCCATGGCCGAGGGCCGCGGCGTTGCGGTTCAGGGTCGCGATCGGCGCGACCTGGTTGTCGAGGGCCAACACGGTGCGGAACTGGGAGCCGCCCTCGAGCAGATCGAAGCCGAGGCTCAGGCCTCCGCAACCCGAGAAGATGTCGACTACCAGCCTGGGCCTGGACGGAGGAGGCGGGCTCTCCTCGCCGGGCAGCTGGAGATCGAGCTCCCGCTCGGCTGACGGCAGGACAAACACGTTGCTGGCGCGCTGGCGTCCGGCGAGCCAGCTCCGGTACTTCTCGGCCGAGTCGCTGCGGACGTGCTCTCCCGCGAGATGATCTTCCAAGGTGTTCTTACCGACACCGATCAGCGCGGCGGCGTCCTTGTGGGACAGCCGCCTGGCCGCGATCGTTGCGCGAACGCGCTCCATGAGCGCGCCGGTGCCATTGCGGTCTGGGTCGGCGTTGCTCATGGGGTGGCCGCGGCATGCACGTCGATAGGAGCCCTCAACTCTGGCTTGCTCGGGTTCTAGAATAATTGGGCCAGGACGGCAAACGATCGATCATGCACACTGGCGGTGTGTAGCTAATCCTGACGTTGGCGGCAAGATCGCCTAGGATGGAAACGGACGCGTTTTTGGCGGCGATTGGGGCGCAGGTGCGGCGGGTCCGTGTCGCGCGCGGCCTAAGCCAGGAGCGCCTGGCCGAGTGCGCAGGGATCCATCGCAACTACGTCGGGCTGATCGAGCGCGGCGAGCGCAACGTCACGCTCGGGGTCGTGGTCGACGTCGCCGAGGCGCTCGACATCACGCTCGCCGAGCTCTTCGCCGACCTGCCTCGGCGCGAGCCCATTTCCACCCAGGCCGTTGGGGCGTCACCGGTCGACGGTGAGGCGGCGTGACCGCCGGCGCGGCGTGACGCTGCTCTCCCTCTGGCGCACCGGGGCCGACGGTCTGCGGACACTGGCGGTGCGGCAGGTCCTGGCCCTCGCGGGTGATGGCCGGCTCCTCGACGGGTCCGAATGCTCCTTTGAACTCCGGGCGTTCCTCGCTGAGGTCGAGGCGGACGACCTGGGCCGTTACGTCCTCGAGTGCCTTGGTCCACGCGAAGGTGCCCGGCGCGGCGAGAGGGGCTTTGAGGACAGCGGCCTCGTCCTGCAGGATGCAGTGAACGAGGTCGGTCGCCGGCTCGACTACGACGTGACGAACGGCGTGTACCGCGGGAGCCGTGGCCGCGTGGGCTTCGACGGCATTTGGCGGGACGGGTCGGGGAGAGACCTGCTCGTCGAGGTGAAAACGACAGATGCCTACACAATTCGGCTGGAGACAATCGATGGCTACAGGCGCGCGCTGATCAACCAAGGCTTGTTCGGCCCCGAAAGCTCGGTGCTGTTCGTGGTCGGCCGCGACGACACCGGGGCGCTGGAAGCGCAGATCCGCGGCTCCCCCCACGCGTGGACCATGCGCATCATCGGCGCAGCCAGCCTAATGCGGCTGCTCCAAGTCAAGGTGAACGCAGAGGCTCCAGACGTGGTGGAGCGGATTCGCTCGGTGCTGCGTCCGATCGAGTATACTCGGCTCGACCGAATTGTGGACCTCATGTTCGACGTCCGCGTCGATGCCGATGCTCCGCCGCCCGAGGCCAAGGCTGCGCCCACTCGAGATGAAGCTGTCGCCGCGGACTCCGAAGGGGAGGACCCGGATGCCCGCGCCGCCCTGCGGCTGCCCTCCTCGCTCGCGAGCGGCGGAGTCGAGCCGCTCCGGCGGCTGGCCGCCGATGCGGTGTCCAATACCGTCGGCGCGCGGCTGACCCGGCGGCGTCGGTCTTGGTACGAGTCCCCTGACGGCTCGCGCCGCGCGGTTATCGCCGTCTCGAAGCGGTACGAGCGCGACTACCAGTCCTACTGGTATGCGCTCTACGACACCCAGCGTGCGTTCCTGACCGAGGTGCGAACGGCCTGGCTCGTGCTGTGCGCGCTCGACAGCGGGCGGATGTGGGCGCTCCCGGCCGAGATTGTCGAGGGGTATGCGCCCGCCATGAACTCCACAGAGCGACCGGATGGTCAGACCTACTGGCACGTGCTTACCAAGCTGGTTGGGGACGCCTGTATGCTGGTCACCACACGAGGCGAGACGGACCTGACGCCGTACGAGATCGACGTGCGCGGGCGGACCGCCGGCTAGTCCAGGCGGCCTGGCTACGGCCGCGCGCCAGGTCCGAAAAGCTTTAGTCCTCGGAGCGGTAGTGGGCGGCGGCCTTTATGGTGCGAAATCTCAAGCATCATTATGCGCACGCCGGGAAAAGTCGGCTTCAAGCGCCTTCGTCAGCACGGCTAAACTACGCCGGTCACCTTTGCAAACCGAACAGGTGACGTGCTAACTAGCAAAGGCACTTCCTCCGGTGGTGAAGAGCTTGCCTACTATTTGCAGCCGCACAAGCTGGGCAAGGTCATCGGCGAGATCACGCGCGGGGGCGCAAACCCTGCGGGACCGGTTGATCTCGGCGACGGGATAATAGCGGTGCCTCAGTTTGATCGGACGGAAGACTTAATCACGAAATCAAATTGGGAGGGGAGAGGCGTGCGGCTGGATGTGCGAATTCCATCAAGGACGAGAACCGGCGACTGAAGAAGCTGCTGGCGAAGTCGATGCTGGACGTGTCGGCGCTGAAGGATCTGCTCGGAAAAAACTGACTGGTCTGTGAACCGCTACGCTGCGGTGGCGAAGCTGATGACCCACCACGGCTTCTCCGAGCGTCGCGCCTGCAGGCTGGTCGGGGTCAGTCGGTCGGCGTGGCAATATGAGCCGCTTCACGGAAAGGACGATGCTGACCGCGAGCGGATGCGCGAGATCGCCAACGAGCGTCGCCGGTTCGGCTATCGCCGGCTGGCGATCCTGCTCAGGCGCGAAGGCAAGTGCATGAACCTGAAGAAGGTGTACCGGCTGTACATTGCGCCGGAAAGCCGCAGCAGAACGCCTTTGTGGAATCGTTCAGTGGTCGCTTGCGCGACGAGTGCCTGAACGAGCACCTATTCCCCTCGCTGCTGTGGCGAGGCGGATCATCGAGGCATGGCGGACGGACTACAACACCGTGCGTCCGCACAGCAGCGTCGGCATGGCACCCACCGAGTTCACCAACCGCCCCAGCCAGGGGCTTGAAGGGGCGAGATGAACAAGCGTCCGAATGTAGGGGAAAGGGGAGTAGGTGGCCTTGGGTCATAGTGATTTTCGATCATGAGAAAGGAAGGACGCACTCGCCCGGCAGAGAACGTCCAGAGGCGCTTCTCTCAGCCATAACAGGCGATCGTTCATCGCTCAGGCAAGCATCTGTTCGATCGCTACTCCAATTTGTTCCGCCGCTTCGACAACGTGTTCGTGACCCAGGTGCGCATAACGAGAGGTCGACTGCATACTGCGATGACCGAGGAGACGACCAATCATCGGCAAGGTCTCCTTCCTCATTGCCGCATGACTGGCGAATGTGTGTCTGAGGTCGTGTAGTCGCACGTCGCGGAGCCCCGCTCGATCGCGGATCGCGGGCCACGCGTTGCCGAGCCGCAGCACAGGCTTACGCAGGATCGGGTTCCAGAAGAGCCATCGTACACCGCGATACCGGGGCAGGGCGGCAATAAGCGATTGCGCCTCCTTGCCCAACCAGACGGTCCGAGGGCCCGACTTGCTATCTCGCAGCTTGAGCTTATTGGCTCTTACGTCTTCCCACCTCAGGCTTGCGATCTCGCCCGAGCGGCATCCGGTCAGAAGCAGCAAGGTCAGTGCGGACGCTACCGAAACCTTCAACTCGTCCTCTCCCGCACGATCCTCCGCCAGCACCCTTCCAAGTCGGTCCAATTCCGCGTCTGAGAGGAACCTCTCGTAAAACCGCTTCCGGTTGAGCCTTACGGCACGGCAGGGATTGGTGTTCTCCACCCGGTAGCCCCAGCTTTCCGCCTTGCTCAGCATGTTAGCGAGGATGTTCATGCATCGGTTGGCCGCGCCCGGTCCGGTCTCGTTGTTGAGCGTGGCGAACCACCTCGTGATATGCGCCTCATTCAGTTCGTCGATGAAAACGCCAGCGAACGCCTTGTCGAGGTAGAGGCGGCGGTAAACGTCATGGGTCGCCAGCGTCGACGCTTTCCACCTCGGCGACCAGCGCCGCCAGTATTCGTCGAGGAAGTCGTCGAAGCGAGGTGCGGTGCGGGTTCGCTGACGATCGCTGGCAGGATCATGCCCGACCTGCGCATACGCGATCACTCGTCGCGCGATCACCAGCGCTTGATGTTGGCTGACCAGAGTGGATGACGCGATTGTAACTGTACGGAGCCGTCCGCCCATGCGGGTCTGGACGACGTAGACCTCACGACCGCTCGCGTACTGTCGTAAGCCGAAACCGCGTTCGCCCGGCAACCACGTGGTAGCGCGATGCTTCCCTCTCGCTGCCTGGTAGCGATCAGCAAGCCCGATCTCGGCCAAAGCCTTCTGCACCACCTCGCTTAGAAGGTGCGAGGTCATGGCCGAATCCCCAATGCCTGAGCAAGCGAGCCCGAAATCCGCTGGGCGGCGTCGGCGATCACTTCGTCGGCGAGGTGCGCGTACCTTGCGGTGGTCTCCGGTAACAGGTGCCCGAGCAGCTTGCTGATGGTCGCCAACGGAACGTTCGCCATGATCGCCGTGGAGGCGAAGCTGTGGCGTAGATCGTGGATGCGCAGGTTCGGCATGGAGCAGCGACCGCGAAGCCCTGTCCACCAGGCGGTTATGGCGATGGGGGCGGTGCCATCCTTGTTCGGGAACACGAAGGGAGAGCCGGTTCCGCACGACAGGGCTTCGAGAATGGCCACGGCCTGGCTGTTCAGCCAGATTGTTTTCGCCCCGGTCTTGCTGTCGGGAAGGTCGAGCCTCGGCGGACGGACCCATTCCCACCGAAGCCCTTGTATCTCTCCGAGGCGTGCGCCGGTGTAGAGAAGCAGCCGAACGATGGCGACCTGTGCGGGATGGGTCACCTCAGCCTCGCGGAGTGCTGCGCCAAGCCGGCGGTACTCGAGCGGCAGCAGATATCGCTCCTTCGCCTCTCGCGGGTACCGCGGCAAACCTCGGCACGGGTTCGAGCCCTTGCGGCGGAGATGCAGCGCTTCGGCGTACTTGAATAGACTGGCGAGCACCGGCACAGCGCGGTTGTAGCGGGCTTCCGCCGAACCCGCGCAATCGTCGCGCCAGCGGATCACATCAGCAGGCAGCACCTCGGCGACGCGCATCTGCGCGAACACCGGCGCGAGGTCGCGCCGCCACGCGTCGCGGTTGCGCTTGGCCGTCGACGGCTTCCAATACCGAGCGATATCGGTCCAATAGCTCTCGACATAGGCGGCGAGCGTCGGCGTGACCTTGACCACAGCTCGCTTTGGCAAGCCGTCAAGTACCACTTCCGCGAGGAGACGCCGCGCCTGGGCACGCGCGACGGTCGCGTCAACGTCCTTGACGCGGCCGAGGGTAACACGGCGCTGCTTGCCGCGATGGCGCAGCCGCACCGTCCAGAACGCGCTCCCGCTCGGCCGAACGCGTAACCCGAAGCCGGCGAGCTCGGTATCCCAGATGACGTACTCGGAAGGCCGGGCGGGGTGGCTTCGTCGGGCAAAGTTGCCGTCGAGAAGCGCCTTTCTCACCCGCGCAGAGGCATTGGGGAGCAGATAGCTATCGGAGACCGTCGGCTCGCTTGCATAAACGTCGAGAAAACCGCCGCTTTTGGGGAGCAGATGGCCATCGCCACACCTCGAACAGCAGACCAGCTCCGGCAGGGTGCGCATTGATTTTGCTGGGCTTTTTTCCATTCTGCAAGCGTAGCTTGCGTAGGGTGTGCACTACTGTAGTCCCAGATCCTCCATGCTGCCTTGATCCCCTAGGTTCTTCGAGGATGTCTCGGGCGTGTCCCGGTCGTCCGCCGGGACCCTCTCCGCCGTGAGGCGGAATGGCAGGTCTTGAGGGGCGCTGCGCGCCTTGTCGGCGAGGCGACGCCGAGGCTGTTTCATAGGTCGTCTCCGGGGTTGGTCGCAGGTGCTGCGAGATGGCTTCCAGATCGCGAGTGTGGCCGATATAACGACGCCGTTCAGAAGCCGATGAGCCTGACCGAAAGGCAACACTATGGCGAAGTCACTGGACGCTGAAATGGCCGCGATCGAAGCCGACGAGCGGAAGATCGCCGAGCGCCGTCAGGCGCACTCGGCAAAGGTCCGCGAGGCGGCTGTCGGAACGGTCGAAAGGGCGGGGCTCCTGAAGCTCCCGCTCGATCGACTTGAGGGGCTGATGAAGGCGGTGAAGACGCTGGGCGTCGACGAGGTGGAGAAGCGGCTCACGGCGACAGCCTGAGCCGGTTCGAGACCGATGGTCACGGCGATGGCCGCACGGGGCTGCTACCCTGTGCGGCCATTCTCTTTCCGACGAGGGTCGAGGCGCAGCCGGCTTGAGATTTGCAGGCAAAAAAAGGGACGCGCCAGCCGTCAGGCTGGGCGTCCCTGTGGGTCGCTGTCAGTGTCGAGCAGAGCCGTTAGGCCCATGCGAGATGATACTCGCCGTCGACGGGTTTCAGCGCTGCCATCGTGGTCAGCGCCTCGACGTAGCGCGTCATGTGCGGGTCGTCGTCGAGCCGTCGCCGAATGCGTGGGTCCATGAGCCGCTGCCGCACCTCCGACATAGGCACGGCACCGCAGCTTTCCTCGTCCAGTCCGAGGCTGGCGAGGATCGCATAGGCATTGCCGTTGGCGACCTCCAGCTCGGGCGCGGCGTCGGGGTTGAGGCCGAGGCCGAGCTTGATGTCACCGCCCGGCTCCGACTGCCAGATGCGCGCGCGGCGGCCGAGGAATTGCGCCTCGTCGACGACGGTGATGACGGCCGGGTCCCAGTCGAAACAGCGCGCGATCGACGCCAGCGCCAGCGGGCAGACCCGGACCTCAATCTCGAACGATCCGGACGCGGGGATCGCCGTGGACCGGGACCACCATGGCGACGCCGCTGCGCACGACATGGCGGCCGAGCAGATCGCGCAACGCGCCGAGCTGGTCGGGCGTGATGACGGCAGGGGAGGGCGACAGGATATTGTGGCCGTCGTCGACGCGGAACGTGATGGTCATCTCGACCTCCTTCGTTGAAACCGCGTCTCTCTTTCTCTCTCCTCTCCAGCGAGGATGTACCGCCCGCTGGTCGGGGCGTGACGGCAGTCTGCGAGCCCGCCGGACCGTCTGCGGCGATGGCCGCGTCAGCAGCGCCAGGGCGGGCTCGATGCCCGCACTGGCGCTTCCCGGGCCGAGGCGTAGCAAGGGCGGCCCGGCGGGGCCGACCAATGCGAGCGAGCCGGGCCGGGGCAGGAGCCAAGCGGGCAGCAAAAAGGGCCGCCCGGTCGCCCAAGCAGCCCTTGTTTTCGAAGGCAGGTAGCGGAGCCTCGCGGCCCCGCTGAGTTACTTGACCAGCTGCACGTAGCTGGCGATGCCGACCAGCGCAGTGCCCTGCAGGATCAGGAACCATTTGAGACCGTCGATTGAGGTCTGCATGCCCTTTAGCCCGGCGTCGAGCTTCGCTTCCATAGAGCCGAAGCGTGCATCCATCGTGGTGCGTAGTGCGGCGATCTGGGCTTCCAGCGGCTTGTTGGCCAGTCCGACAGTCATGTCGATGTGTTCCTCGACAGCGGCGACTGCGCGCGCAGCCACATCCTCAGCGATATTAGCCGAAATCAGGGCCTGAAACAACGTTACCTGCATGTCTGTTCCTCCTTCGTCTCTATGACGAAGCTCACGCGTCGGTCGGGGCGGCGAGGGTCAAGGACCGCGTAGCGGCCGCGTCAGCGGCGGTGGGGGTCACGATTTTGCGTAGCAAAATGGTAGGGCCCCGCCGTCCTTGAGGCTCGCCGCCCCGGCCGACACACTGGGACGACTTGAGAGCGAGTTTTTCCCCGCGGCAGCAGCGCCGGGGCGGGCTCGATGCCCGCTTCGGCGCTTCCCGGCCGAGGCGTAGCAAGGGCAGGCCGAAGGGCCTAACCGATGCGAGCGAGCCGGGTGCCGCGCGCGCCTCGAGTCTCACCCCGGCGAGGGGCTTGCCGCGAGGATCATCAGCGCCGCTTCATCGTCGCGGCCCTGTGCGATGATGATTCCTCGCGCGTTCCCGCGTGCTGCTTCGGCCGCGATGCGCTCGGCGAACTTGTGAGCGTGCTCGTAGTCGTCGGAGCAGTCTCCATCGACCACCATCTCCTCCAGCTCCAAGTCCCAGTAGCCGATATATCGACCGGCCCATCCGTCCCGCTCCCGGAGCGCGTCTTCCAGCCGCTGGATCGTCTGGAACCCGTGGCACTGGGCGGCGAGATAGCCGGCTTCGTGGGTGGCGTAGCGGTGCTGCGTGTCGATGGTGTTCATGACCGTCTCCTTCGTCTCGATGACGGTGTCCTCGCGTCGGTCGGGGTGGCGAGGGTCAAGGACCGCGAAGCGGCCGCGCCAGCGGCGGTGGGGGTCACGATTTTGCGTAGCAAAATGGTGGGGCCCCGCCGTCCTTGAGGCTCGCCGCCCCGGCCGACACACTGGGACGACTTGAGAGAGAGTTTTTCCCCGCGGCAGCAGCGCCGGGGCGGGCTCGATGCCCGCTCCGGCGCTTCCCCGGCCAAGGCGTAGCAAGGGCAGGCCGAAGGGCCGGACCGAAGCGAGCGAGCGGGGTGGGGCGGGGGGTTGTCCACGGCCGACCCGAAACCCCTTTCAGCGGGGAGACGGTCGCCAATATGACGGTGGCAGATCCCGGGTGCCGCTCGTCAGCTGGCCGGGCCGTCATCCCCCGGTCGACCGTGGACGATGCGGCTCTAGCGGACACCTCCTAACAACATGCGGTTGATCTCGGAGCAGCTCGCCGGCGCCGCGGGCGTGCGGCAGCGCCTTACCGGAAGGGGGAAGGTGATCGGCCGCGCGGCGACGAGGTGCGGCCCGCCAAGGCCGCGCCAAGGCGTCGCGCGGCCGATCACCTGGCGTGGGGGAAACCAGTGGGTTTCCCCCACTAAGCGACGCTGGCGAAAAGAGGCCAGCGCCGGGGCTCACCCGTCGCTGGCCTGAGGCTTTTCCTGCCAAGGAAAGGGGAGGGCGGCGCGAGGGGGGAGCGCGCCGCCCGATGGATCAACCGAACGCGGCGCGCTGGGTTGCGACGGGGGCGGGGGCCTGTCCGTCGATCCGGAAAGCGTGGGTGGGGATGCGGGCGGTTTTCAGCACCTGCAACAGGTTGGATTGAAGGCCGGAACCCTGACAGACAACCGCCTCAACCGGGTTGAGGTTGGCCAGCTGCTCGTTGCGGACGAACCCGGCGCGCTTGCCATAGCGGGCGGTGTTCGGCGTAAACGCGATCAGGGTAACGTCGCGGCTCGCGGCCCAAGAGGCGGCGATAGCGTCCGCGCCTTTGCGCTGTGCCGTGGTGCATAGCGTCATATGCGGCACGCGCGTCTTGATCTGGTCGAGTTTGGCCCAAAGCTGCTGCCAGTCGTGCCACTCCTGACCGCCCGAAAAGACGACAAGCGGGCCGGTCGGATTACGCTTTTCGCGGTGGTCGGTCGCGCGCGCTTTCAGGAAGTCGATTGCGGCGATCTGGCTTGCGGTGCCTCCGCTCGAAACCTTCGATCCGCGCGCCGGGGACCATGGGTGGCCGGTCTGCGCGCGGTAGCAGTCGGCGGCATAGTCGCGCATGCATTCGATGGCGGCGCGCTGCTCGGTCTTGGTCTGGGCGCGAAGCTGCGATTCTTCCATCTCCACCGCGAAGATTTCGGAAGGGTCCATGCGGCGCGTCATGTCGGAAAGCTCGGCGCAAAGCCGGTCCTCCTCGCGCTCGAGCTTCTGCGCCTCGTAGTGGAAGGAATTGACGAAGCCCCACGCGATGGCCTGCGCGCTCGCCTCTAGGCGGGTGTCGCGGAACAGGTCGAACAGCGTTGCCATGATCGCCGCGCAATCGTGCTGCGCCTCGATCGGCTCGGGCATGTCCAATTCCTGCCGCTCGCCGCCCAACTCCACGATGGACAGCGCGCCGACGTCGCCGAACGCGTCCTGAAAGTTGGTGGTGGCGGTCGCCTCGGCGTGGCTCCCGGCGGCATCGTCGGCCGCGTCGGTCGCGTGCTGGTCGTGCTCGGCGCTGTCATCCTGCGCGCTGCAATCGGGCGTGTCGTTGCGGGCGGCGGGGTTCAGGGCTTCGCCCATCGCGGCGAAGCTGGTAAAGCGGGCGGAGGTCGTCGGCTTGGTCATGGTTCGTACCTTTGGCAGGGTGTGGCGGCTAGGGCTGGGGGAGGGTTGCACCCCTCTCCCCGCCCGACTTGGTGGGGATTACATCTGCGGGACGTAATCCGGATCGTTCACCTGCTCGTCGGTGATCTGGCCATCGTCGGTTGCGTTGCCCGCGAACTCGTCGGCGTTGGTGGTGCGGGCGGCGCGGCGGTTGCTGCGGCTGCCGTCCAGATTGGACTGGCGCGGCTCGGGGCGGTTCCACACGACGCGGTAACCTTCCTCCATGTTGCCGAAGAGCATGATCTGCAGCGGCTCGCTCAGGCTGGGGTCGTCGAGCTTGCCCTGAAAGAAGACCTCGCCGGTGCTGTTGCTCTTAAGCTCCCACAGCGCGCCGATCTGCACCCAGCGCTTGGCGACGTTCAGCACCATGATCTCGAACGCGGGCGCGCGCTCGTTGGTGCTGTTGGTCGCGCGCAGGCCGAGGCGCGGCAGGTCGATGGTGGCGGTAGCGATCGAACCGAGAAGCTGACCCTTGACGACGGCGAACTGACCGATGTTCATAGCACTTACTCCATCTAGGCGGGGGCCTGTCCCCCTGTTGTTTGGGCTTGGGGCCTTTCCCCTCCCGACATCTTTCTTTTACCCCCTCCGCTCCAAGTATTGAAGCGCATTGATTTCTTGACACCTTTGTCATCGTACTTGGTGAGTCCGAGCACAAATAGCTCCCGACTAGGGAGCGTAACTAATCAAATCAAGTACGCATTGATCGCGGTAGCGAGCAATTCAGATAAACAGGAACGATGTTTGGGGGGCGTAGCCCCGGCCTGTGATCTCATCGCACCCGGAGCCGTCCTCGCAGGGGCTCAAGAGGCAGGCACGGCCGGCGGGGTCAACACGAATCACGGAGTGTCTGCCGCTTTAGCGGTAGAAACCGTTATTCTTGTTGAGGCGTCTTCAAACAAATAAAAGCATTGCCAGCTCTACTGGCAATTCTCCTTCGACGCCGACCCCGTCGGACGGGTCTGGCACGCAGAGACACTGAGAGACGGCGAAGGGTGCGATGAGATCATTGGCCCAACAAACAATCATCATGCGCGCAAGCGCATGATTCCCCAGCCGCAGGCTGCCAGCGGTGCCCACCGATCTGGATAGGCCGCGTGAGGAGAGGGCAGGGGGCAGCGCCGCGCATCCGCGCCAGACGCCGCAGGAGCGCCGTGGAGGCGTCTCGGGACCCGGACAAGGGATCGTGACCGCTTGCGGCGGAGACCCGCTTCAGCGGGGCTCCGGTCGGCTTTAGCCGACTAGAGCCCGGCCCCGCCCACCGGGCGGGGTGGCCCCGCCTGCCTTTTCTCTTCTATCTGCAGGATAGCTGCACCATGGTGTCCTGATCCAGGCAGAGACCGATTATGATCTACCGCCTACGATCCCGCCTGCAAGCCAACCGGAGGATCGCAAATGCCAGGAGTCGTCATGAGCCATCCCATGGTCGCCGCATCGCTCGCGACCGCATTGATGCTGAGCTCATGCGGCAGCGAGCCGACTGCAGCACCAATGTCAGCGCCTTCTGCTACTCAGAGTGGTCAGCCGGATACTGTCGTCACCAGCCGGTCCGGGGGCAAGGCGATACCAAATCCCCGTCGGGGCAGCTTCAAGAAGTCTGATCCGAACCAACCAGCGGGGTATAGGTCGCCCGACTGAGGCGAAGGATCGACGAGGTGGCGGTATGGGGAGAGGGGTTTTTCGAAGCGACGGCGGCATGTTGGCGACCACGGCCGGAAGGGTTGCCTGGATGGGCTTCGCGATTAACGTCGCCCTCTGGCGATAAAGTGGCGGCATGGAGATCAGACGTGCTCACAGTCATTGTCGCTGCGATTCAAGCCAGTGTGCTCGCGCCAACCGCGGTCCCTCGTGCGCCTATACCGCTGCCGCCTTTCACGAAAGACGTCGAAGATGCTGCGCGACCAATAGCCACGCGCGTTACCGTTTCTTTCGAGCGCTGTGGAGACGCGATGGCGTTCAGCAACAAGTACGCGATCGAGGCATTCGGCACGGAGCGCTTTTCTACCGAATGGAACAGGGCTGCTGACGCGTTGGGAAAGGCGCTAACTTCTTGCCGTGACAAAGAGGAGGCGTTGAGCGCGCAGGTGGCTTTCCTCAAGACGATCTCGACGAAAGGCAATCGGCACGACGCGCAACTGGCAGTGGAGCGTCTCAAGGGCGTCACTCATGTACTTAGCGCGACAAGGGAGAGCCTTGAGCAAGAGGCACTTCGTTTCAGCAATTTACGACGCGAAGGATGGGGAGATCCGCACTGTCTCGAACATCCCGATGGGTACATGCAGGCTTCCAGACTTTGCCGATGATGAGGCATTCTAGGCGAAGCTGCTAAGCGCGCTTGTCGTGCATGCGATCACCCCCTGCGACGCCGAAGCAGAATGGCCCGGGCGAGCCAAAGGGTGAATGGCCACGAGACGTAGCCTGCCATGGCGAGGATCGGCCCGGGTGGGAAGCCATCGATCGGAAGGGTTTTGGGCAGCCACCAGGGCCATGGAAAGGCGAGGTAGAGACCTCCGCCGAGCATGAGCAGGGGCAGGGCGGAGCCGATCGCGACGTAGAGCAGGTGGTGCGCCGGGGAATGGAGCAGCCGCTTGGCGGCGAGCGCCACAGCAGCGGTGATGCTGGCAGCGATGATTCCCGGGATGCCTATGAGGTTGGCATGAAAGAAGAGGATCGTCGCGAGGACCTCAGGATCGAACGGTTGCACCAGCTGTGCGCTGCGTCAGGCCGTAAAGCTCGCGACCGTGCATGCGGATCGCATGTCGGCGATGCGAAGATCACAGGTGAGGCGGACCTGTGACGGATGCCAGGGGCCGGTCCAGGTCACCCCGCCGACGATGGGGTTACCGGCGCCGTTGAAAAGGCGGACCTGAAGGCTTTGCGGACCTTGTCGAGGCATCGCGAACTCACGTCGTGCGGACGGGCTGACGCACCGGCTACCGACAGTCTGACATTGCGCGACCCGCTGGTCTGGCGCGAGCGGACCCTGTCGGAAAGGGCTCGAGCCTTGTTCGCCGTAGATGAGCATTAGCGGCGAGCTGCGTCCACCTTGCGGCGCTCGAACGTCGACGACGACCTCTGGCATGACCGGGCGACGATTGGTGGAGTGGATATATGTCGCTCCGGCGACAAGCACGGCGGCTACCGCAGGGATGGTCAGCATCAGCGCTGTTTTCATGATGCGTCGCCTGACAGGTGTCGTTGCGGCGCCGGTCGGCGGAGGTGCTGGAAAGCCTGCACGTCGGGAAAGAGCAGGCGGGGGAGGTCGAGCAACCACCCAGAGGCGGTCCAGCAGCCGATCGCTGCCAATGTCCAGACGCCGAGGCAGGACTGGCCGGCGACGTCGTCGACGAGCGTGCCGTACGACTTCATAAGCCAGACGAGGAGAGCGCCGAAGAGGAACATGCGCTTCCACGTGTAGCGGTCGGTGATGCGCCGCAGGCGGCGCTCGAGCTCGACCACAGGATCTCGGCCGGTTTCTCCGCGGTGCAGGGTCATGCGGTCACTCTCCATCGATCGGCAGCGTAGTGCCAGCTCTCCCGCCAAGGAACCCCGGCATCTCGCGCGCGCGGCACCGATCCGGTAAGCGGCGAGCCGGGCACGGGCGAGCCAGTCGCGAACGCAGGCGAGGCTGCCGCACTGAAGCAGTTCGGGCAAAAGTGTCACAAGTGCTTGCGCCAGCGTTATCGGCTAGAGCTGCCGATACCTGGTGGCTCGATGCGTCGCCGCAACCGGCGCTGCGTGCCCGAAGGACTGGACTTGATGGCTAGCCCGCTCTCTGCCGACACAGATTACCCGCAGGTGTTTTTGGCCTGCGCAAGCCCTATGCTCCTCGTCGCTGCAGATGCGCCGGACTTCACGGTCACGGACGTCAACCAGGCCTATCTCGCCGCTACGATGCGGACGCGGGAGAGCCTGGTCGGTCGAGCGCTGTTCGAGGCTATGCCGGACAACCCGGACGACCCCGTAGCTACCGGTACGCGCAATCTCCGGTCATCGATGGAACAGGCGATTGCCAGCGGTAAACCCGACCGCATGGCCTTTCAGAAGTACGATATCACCACCCCAAACGGCGGCTTCGAAGAGCGTTGGTGGGACCCGGTCAACACGCCGATCAAAGATGCGTCGGGCAGGGTCACCGCGGTGCTACATCAGGTGAGCGACGTTACCGCCCGCATTCGAGCGGAGAGTGCTCTACGGGCGTTGAACGCCGATCTCGAGTCTCAGATCATCACGCGCAGCCGTGAACGCTCGCTAACGTGGACGGTCAGCTCCGAGCTTCTATCGGTGATTGACCTACGAACCGGCTGCTTCGATCGTGTGAACCCCGCGTGGGCAGCGGTACTGGGTTGGACTCCGCAGGAGATGGAGGGGGTCGCTCTCTCCGAGTTCCTGCTGGTCGACGATGTCGACGCCAGTAAGGTGATCTTTGATCGGCTTCGCGATGGCGAGCCCATGCTCAAGTTCGAGAACCGCTGCCGTACGAAAGACGGTGATTGGCGGTGGTTGTCCTGGGTAGCGGTGCCCTTCGAGGGCAAGCTCTATTCGAGCACGCGAGATGTGCACGCGACGCGCCTGCAGGCCGACAGTTTGGCCGTAGCCGAGGACGCTCTAAGGCAGGCGCAAAAGATGGAGGCGGTCGTGCAATTGACGGGTGGCGTTGCGCACGACTTCAACAACCTGCTGACCGTAATCCGCGGCTCGGTTGATCTGCTGCGGCGGCCCAACCTCGATGACAGTCGCCGGGCGCGTTACATCGATGCGATCGGTGACACCGCTGATCGTGCAGCGAAGCTGACCGCCCAACTTCTCGCCTTCGCCCGCCGACAGGTACTCAAACCCGAGACCTTCGACGCGGGAGAGAGCCTCAATGAGGTAGCAGCGATCATCCGCACGCTGACTGGGTCACGCATCGTTCTAGAGACGATCGTTCCAGACGAGCCGTGCTTCATCCTTGCCGACAAGGGGCAATTCGACACCGCGATCGTCAACATGAGCATCAACGCACGTGACGCGATGGAGGGGGAGGGCAGCCTGACGATCGCGGTTGGGCCGATTTCCGGCATTCCCGCGATACGATCACACGCTCCCATCGCGGGCGACTATGTGGCTGTGACGGTCACCGACGATGGCAGCGGCATATCGGCCGAGCATGTGACTCGCATCTTCGAGCCGTTTTTCACCACCAAGGTTGAGGGTCAGGGGACTGGTCTCGGACTATCTCAGGTCATCGGCTTTGCCAAACAGTCGGACGGTGACATTCAAGTTGAAAGCTCTCCCGGCAAGGGCACAACGTTCACGTTGTATCTTCCGCGAATGATGGACGAGGCTGCCGAGCCGGTCGGGAAGATCGAGCTACCTACCGTTGACGGCGAGGGCATCTGCGTACTGGTTGTGGAAGACAATAGCGATGTTGGCGAGTTTGCCGTCCAGGCTTTGCGCGAGCTTGGATATAAGACGGCCTTGGCGTTGAACGGTGCTGACGCCTTGAAAGAGCTCGAGAATGACGAAGGGCGCTTCCAGATCTTGTTCTCCGACGTAGTAATGCCGGGAATGAGTGGGCTGGAATTGGCTCAGGAGGTCCGCAGGCTCAGACCGGCACTGCCGATTATTTTAACGAGTGGTTACAGCCACGTTCTGGCGCAAAATGGCCGTCATGGTTTCGAGCTGCTGCACAAACCATACTCGATCGAACAGTTATCGAGAGTCTTCCGCAAATGCATTGCCTGGAAGGCGCTATAGGTCGAACCACGATTTCCCTTCTGCTACGCGAACTTACACGCACGCGTCCGACGGCGCCGATTAAGCGCTAACGAAGGAACCTGGTCGGCATCGGTGATGTGGTCGTCCATGCCTTTTGCAGCCGATGAGCGTCGAGAGCGTTAGAGAGGCTGTATGGCTTCCAATGACATCGGCGCGTTGAGGCGCCTTATCTACACCAGCCGCGCAACCGACCACGATCTGGTGGACATCCTACGCGTGAGCCGCGCGAACAACGGCATCGACGGCATCAGCGGCCTGTTACTGGCGAAGCAGGGCATGTTCGTTCAGGTGCTCGAAGGCCCGCCCGAGAGCGTGGCAACGACGTTCGAGCGGATTCGTCGAGACGACCGGCACTCGCATGTCGAGGTACTAAGCGACACGGCGGAGAAGGAACGGGCATTTGGCGATTGGACCATGGCTGCGCTGCGAGGCGAGGATGACGCGTCGGTGCGCGAACGTCTCGCCGTGCTGACAGCTGGCGTGCCGGCCCCGATCAGGACGATTTTCAAGTCCAGCTGACACGACAGCATCGGACAAAGCGTCAAGGAGGGCAGGGCATGTCTGGTGGAGTGAACCTACGCGGCGTCGATGTGATTAGAACCCACCTATGCGTTACTGTTTAACCGCTACCCTCCTGATGCTGCCGATCTCGGGCGTGGTATCAGCCGACCAGCTCAAGCCCGATCCCGTCATAGCTATGTACGCGGACACCAGCCGCGCAGCTGCGCTTCCAGATGGACGTCGCATCAATATGGTATGCAGGGGCGAGGGAAAGCCGACGGTCATCTTGAATGCGGGTGCGGCAGACTGGGGCGTGGTTTGGGGACGCGTTCAGAATAAAATAGCCCGGCGAACTCAGGTCTGTACCTGGGACAGAGCGGGTTCCGGTTTCAGCTCAGCAAGTTTGGCGCAGCAGACTGTAGACGAAACAACCAACGATCTTGAGCGCGCCTTGCGAGCAAATAAGCTGGTAGGGCCGTACGTGCTCGTGGGTCACTCCCTAGGGGCCTGACGTGACCCCCGCCTTTCATCCAGCGGCAACCAGAGACTGACCGGTGTTGTCGCGCATGAGCGCAGGTGAAGCAACGGGCGGGGTTAACCC
>NZ_JACHZH010000014.1:0-50757 GCF_014193405.1 Sphingomonas sp. BK069
GCCCGTCATGCCAAGGCCGCGCTCGACATGGCGGCCAACAAGACCGACGCCAACGATGCCGACGGGCTGGCGCACCTCGCCGAGGTAGGGTTCTTCCGCGAGGTGCGGGTGAAGGGTTTCGACAGCATGCTTTCGCGGACGCTGATTGCGGCGCGCACAAAGCTCGTCCGGGCGACGCTGGACATAGCAGGGCAAATCCGTGGGCTGATGAAGACCTTCGGGCTCATCGTGGCGCGTGGCATCGGCGGCAAATTCGAGGCGAACGTCTGCGGCCTGCTCGCCGACAATGCCGCGCTCGCTCGGATCATCCTGCCTCTCCTCGAGGCGTGGCGGGGCTTGCGCATCCAGGCGACTGCACTTGGTCGCCAACTGCTCGCCGAAGCACGCGGGAGCCAGAAATGTCAGCTGCTATGTCGATCCCCGGCGTCGGCGCTATTACCGCTACCGCCTACCTGACCGCGGTAGAGGACCCCGCCAACTTCAGCCGATCCCGCTCGGTCGGCGCCTGGCTCGGGCTGACCACCAGGCGATACCAGTCGGGGGAGGTGGACTATGACGGCCATATCTCCAGACGCGGCGACAGCCACGTCCGCTCGCTCCTGTACGAGGCGGCCGTCGTGATCCTGACGCGCAGCCACGCCGACAGCGATCTGCGCAGCTGGGGCATGAGGCTCCGCGAGAAGATTGGCTTCAAGCGTGCTGCGATCGCCGTCGCCCGCAAGCTCGCGGTCATCATGCACGCGATGCTGCGCTCCGGAGAACTGTTCACCAGGACAACCGCTACCGCCTGATCCAAGAGCTCGCCAGCGCCTATGGCGTGACGAGGCGTCCCTGCCGGGACGTAGGCTGGTCCATTCCGCTTCGGCCGTTGCACCGCGAACCCGGTTCGATGCGTGCGGAACGAACATTGGAAGGGCCATCCCGCGAAGCCCCATGATGCGGCGGCTCATGTCGACCGCGAAGACGACCGTGCCCCGGCAAATGACGTCCCCACACAAAGGCGCTTGCAAACCCCGCTATTAGACGACGGCCGAAGTTGGGAAGCGGGGAGAGCCGCCTGAGTGACCGCTTGTGATGACGTGGACGGCTCTCCAACCCTCCCGCAGGATGACCTGCGGAGAGCCGGAAGGAGAACCACGATGGGCAGCGTCACGACGATAGGTCTCGATCTCGCGAAGAACGTGTTCCAGGTGCATGGCGTGGATGCGGAGGGCGTGGCGGTGATCCGCCAGCGGCTGACGCGAGGGCGGATGCTGAAGTTCTTCGCCAAGCTGCCCAGGTGTCTGATCGGTATCGAGGCATGCGCGACATCGCACTACTGGGCACGCGAGCTGGTGGCACTCGGCCACGACGTGAAGCTCATGCCGGCGCAGTATGTGAAGCCCTACGTCAAGCGGGGCAAGAACGACGCGGCGGATGCCGAGGCGATCTGCGAGGCAGTGACCCGGCCGACGATGCGCTTTGTCGGCATCAAGTCGCCGGAGCAACAGAGCGCCATGATGCTGCACCGTGTCCGCCTGATCCTCAACCGCCAGCGCACGCAGCTGTCCAACGCGATGCGCGCTCACCTGGCTGAGTTCGGGATCGCGGCGCCGATCGGCAGGAACGGCATCGAGCAGCTCCTCGACGTGATCGCCGATCCTACCGACGAGCGGGTGCCGGCCGATGCGCGGTTCTGCCTGGAGATGCTGGCGGCTCAGCTGCGCATCGTGAAGGAGCAGATCCTGGAGAACGACCGCCGCATCCTGGCGAGCGCGCGAGAGACCGAGCTTGGTCGCCGCCTGATGGAGATACCCGGTGTCGGACCGCTGCTCGCCAGCGCTATCATTGCCACCGTGCCCGATCCGGCGATCTTCCGCTCAGGCCGTAACCTTGCCGCGTGGATCGGGCTGGTGCCGCGGCAGAACTCAAGCGGCGGCAAGGAGCGGCTTGGCGGGATCACTAAGGCGGGGCACCAGTACCTGCGCCAGATGCTGATCGTTGGCGCAATGGCGGTGGTTCGCTACGCCGAGCGGAACGGAGCGAAGCGACCATGGCTGGTGCAGCTGCTCGCACGGCGGAAGACCAAGGTCGCCGCAGTCGCGCTCGCTAACAAGAATGCCCGCATGATCTGGGCGATGATGGCGAGCGGCGAACGATATCGCGAGCCGCAGGTCGCGTAAGGAACACGGCGCGGGCAGCTGCGCCTGACGAGGTTGGAAAGGGCGAACAGGAGCTAATGCGACAAGCCGGTTGAACCGCCGAATCGGGAAAACCCACGATGACCCAAGCACCTCGAGTGCGTGTTTGTGATCGGGACCCGAGACGCGCGAATGGCATTACGGCCAGCGGCTATGTGCCGCACCAACAGGTCGGACACATGGCCGCACCAACCAGCATAGCAAGGCGAATGTTCAAGCTTGCCAACGGAGGGCCGTCCACACATGGGTCCTCGGCGCGAGAGGGCAGGGGGGCGCAAGCGCCCATAAGGCGACATCCGTTGAGGAGTTCTTCGCACTCGAGGTCTGCTTTGGAACGTCCCTGCGTGGGTGGACCAGCTGCTTGCAGAAGGCACCAGGAGCTTACATTCTGACCGAGTCCAGCGTCTGCGCTAGCCATCGTCGACCTGCCAGGAGCTCAAAGCCATGCAAGAACCAGAATATCGAGGTGGTACGAACGAGCTTTGGAGGCGTGTCATTCCCGCACTCGTCGGAGTACTGGCGCTGCTTGCCATTCCAAAGGCCGCAATGACAGCGCTCCTGACGCCAATGCTCTTTGACGCGCCCGGCTCGTCGTCAATAATTAGCGCCTATGTGATGTTGATTGTGCTTTTGGCTAAGCCTGTGGTGTTGCTCGGCACTGTGACATTGTCCTTTCTCGTATTTAGAAGGTTCTCCCTCGCGCGATTTGCGGCCCTTCTCATCATGCCCGCACTCTGGTGGATAAGTTTTTGGGCGTCCACCGCAGCGTCGGCGTGACGAACGTCCCAGATAAGGCCGTTGCCGACTCCGGGAACGTCCGCTCTCCTGCCAATCCGGCCAGCCGGACAGCTGTGTGGAACGCTCAGGCTGCTTTCGCGGCGAGATGAACAAGCGTCCGAAAGTGGGACGGCGCCAGGTGGCCCTGAGTGACCGCTATTGATGACGTGGACGGCTCTCCAACCCTCCCGCAGGATGACCTGCGGAGAGCCGGAAGGAGAACTGCGGTGGGCAACGTCACGACGATAGGTCTCGATCTCGCCAAGAACGTGTTCCAGGTACATGGCGTCGATGCGGAGGGTGCGGCGGTGATCCGGCAGCGGCTGACGCGAGGGCGGATGTTGAAGTTCTTCGCGAAGCTGCCCAGGTGTCTGATCGGTATCGAGGCATGCGCGACATCGCACTACTGGGCACGCGAGCTGGTGGCACTCGGCCACGACGTGAAGCTCATGCCGGCGCAGTATGTGAAGCCCTACGTCAAGCGGGGCAAGAACGACGCGGCGGATGCCGAGGCGATCTGCGAGGCAGTGACCCGGCCGACGATGCGCTTTGTCGGCATCAAGTCGCCGGAGCAACAGAGCGCCATGATGCTGCACCGTGTACGCCTGATCCTCAACCGCCAGCGCACGCAGCTGTCCAACGCGATGCGCGCTCACCTGGCTGAGTTCGGGATCGCGGCGCCGATCGGCAGGAACGGCATCGAGCAGCTCCTCGACGTGATCGCCGATCCTACCGACGAGCGGGTGCCGGCCGATGCGCGGTTCTGCCTGGAGATGCTGGCGGCTCAGCTGCGCATCGTGAAGGAGCAGATCCTGGAGAACGACCGCCGCATCCTGGCGAGCGCGCGAGAGACCGAGCTTGGTCGCCGCCTGATGGAGATACCCGGTGTCGGTCCCCTGCTCGCCAGCGCTATCGTTGCCACCGTGCCCGATCCGGCGATCTTCCGCTCAGGCCGTAACCTTGCCGCGTGGATCGGGCTGGTGCCGCGGCAGAACTCAAGCGGCGGCAAGGAGCGGCTTGGCGGGATCACAAAGGCAGGGCACCAGTACCTGCGCCAGATGCTGATCGTTGGCGCAATGGCGGTGGTTCGCTACGCCGAGCGGAACGGAGCGAAGCGACCATGGCTGGTACAGCTGCTCGCACGGCGGAAGACCAAGGTCGCCGCAGTCGCGCTCGCTAACAAGAATGCCCGCATGATCTGGGCGATAATGGCGAGCGGCGAACGATACCGCGAGCCGCAGGTCGCGTAAGGAACACGGCGCGGGCAGCTGCGCCTGACGAAGTTGGAAAGGGCGAACAGGAGCTAATGCGACAAGCCGGTTGAACCGCCGGATCGGGAAAACCCACGATGACCCAGGCACCTCGAGTGCGTGCTTTTGATCGGGACCCGAGACGCGCGAATGGCATTATGGCCAGCGGCTATGTGCCGCACCAACAGGTCGGACACATGGCCGCACCAACCAGCAACGCGAAGCGAATGTTCAAGCTTGCCAACGGAGGGCCGTCCACACAGGGGTCAGCGGGGAGGTGGGCTTGAATCGCGATTATTAGATTCCACGGGCTTGAGGTGGAAGCATGCGCCTAACCGTCACACGCACACAACGAAGTGACTCAGCCAGTGATCGTCGGGCGAGAGTGTGCCCAGATCGACAATCAAAAAGCGCTCAGGAGCAGCTGTAGCGCAGCCGACCTGCCAGCCCGGTTGGTCCTTTGGGAGACAACGATGCCCACATCAGTGTGCCCCCGAATTGGCCGGCGGGGCACATTGATGATCAGGCTTGTACTATCCTACAGGATCACGTGCAGCTCCTATCCGAAGTGCGGCATAGTATGGCGTGCTCGTACGCCTGTCGTCCTGTCCAGCCAGGAGACCAGCCATTCCCGTATTGTAGAGGCGATTCGTTGCTGACAAGACCGGTTTGCCATCCACAAGGCCAGTGAGAGTCTCGCCCTTCATCCGCAGCGTCAGCCGTACCCACCTACTACCTTCGGTCGCAGCCTTGGCTTTATCGAGAACTAACTCACCTCCTTCACCCTCGAACTTGCCCGCAGCGATGAGCCTTCGTTGTTCTGCGTCACCAACCAGTTCTTTAGGATCTTTCTTGCCACGAATGGCTATCAGTCGACACTCGCCTGTATGATCAAGTTGAAGATAATATCCTTTGGGGATTGTGCCATAGCCGGTACCCACGTGGTTGATCCGGCCCATGACGCCGGCCGTGTCGCCGGATTCGAGCCAAACGTCGGCACTGACCTCGTAATCTGACCAGTTGCTGTCACCGATGATTGTGTACGGCTGCCATTCGGGTGCCCAAGAGAGAGTGGGTCTGGGAACCACCTGCCGCAGGCATGCCCCCGGCTTACCGTCCGGTCGCTTCGAAAGCTCGAAAGCGCCTAAGATGTCCGCCGTGAAGCGAGGAAGATACCCGCTCTCCGAAGGGTCCCCATACGAGCTGAAATCGTCGGAGTAGGGGAAAGGAAAGGGCTTTGAAGAAGGAATGTCATCAAACTCCCCTCGGCGCTGCCCCCTTGTCGTTGACAAAGTATAGATGGTGCCAGGCTGTAGTGTAAGCGTTGCACGCCCATCTCTAACGGTCAGGTCTGACTGTCGAACGAACTGTTCGGTGGCGTCACTCCTCCAAACGGACAAGGGGGCGGTCGATAGGCCGCCAGCGATTTCGAGTCGGAATATCTGGCGGGCCTTGGCCTCACGCGTCTCAAGAACGACGCTGAAGTCACCATCGCCCGACGCTAAGGTAACGTAGGTCCCGCCCTTATTCAGCTTTCCGCTGCCGCCATCAAGATAAGTCCAGCCGATTTCCGAAAACTGCCCGTAGTGAGCGTATCCCCAAAGTGCCTCCCGCACCTTGTAGTGGCCGCTCCACGGCTCCCAAGCAAGCACGGCGGGCGGGTCCTCTGAATAGGGTTCAAGAGGGTAGACACCGCCAATATCATACCAATTAACAATCTTTGTCGCGCCGCTTTCTATGAAGTTTCTGTTGAAGCAGTTCACTATGCTTATGGCGCAGTCAAAGCCCTTCTTATAGACATGGTCCTCTGTGTTCCAGATCGGCTTGCCCATGCGCCTTGCGGCTTCAACAATGGCCGGGGAGGCAGGTATCTCACTGAACGTGTGGGCGCTTATGACGTCGATCGCGTCGCGCAACTCCTTGTCTTTAAGCATTGCTGACACAAAGTTCAGCTTATCAGGACCCCAATTATCGAAAGCATGCAACTTTACCTTGTCAAAGTGGCGTAAGTTAAGCGCCGCCTTTAACGCCTTAGCGAAGCTGATGCTGGAACCCTTCTCATTGCGGCAGCCAATCGCGTCCAGTTCGAGGCCGTGGACGGAGCGCAGTCCCTCAAGCCACTTGATATAATAGTCGACCGCGTCCTGCGACCAAAAATCGGAGTTGTTCCGCTGGCCGGTAGGAGCTCCGTTGCTCTCTCCTGCACCGATCCACCCGGGTGCACTCCATGCCGTTGCATCGAGAGACAGCTTTGGATTACGCTTCTTGGCTTCTTTGAGAACCCACCAGGTGTATCCGCGATTGTAGTCGAGGTCGTCACGGGAATGCATGTGACTCGGCATCGATCCCTGTGTTGAATTGCCGTCGCCTGGTATTTCGACCAGCAGCGCGCTCACCGACGCGCCAAACTTGGGCCGGTAAAGGAGATCCATGATCTGACTGCGCTGGGGCTCGGGATAATCCTTCAGCAATACCGACGTCGCGCCACCGCCATTGACGACGCCAATTCCATCAAACCTCTTCCCGCCCGCTGAGCCGTTGAGCTTCGCTACGTTGAGCGGCGCGGCCATTGCGGCGACAGCGTGGTTGAACGGACCTATTATGTACGCCACCAGCGCACCACCTCCTAGAAGGTAACCTCGCCTCGAAAAGAGAGGAGGCGATGGATCGTGCGCAGGCGATTCAAGTTGTAGGCTGGCAGGGTCACCATGATTCATCGTCGTGCTCCATGAGCTTAGAGCCTGACTTTACAAGTCAAGTCATGGCAAGAAGGGGATTGTTGCCGCTGATGGCTCGCACGTCCGGTCATCGAGGCGAGCGCGAGGGGCGGTTATGGCTTTAGTCGGATCATGGTCACGCCGTGGGGCGCCACCTGACTGGCGAACTGGCGAGAGCTAGAGCCGAGATCCCGGTGGGCCCACAGGTCGCGAACCTTCAGCTTCACAGATGCGGGCAAACCGAGTGCCGCCCACTCGGCCGTGATGCGCGCCCGCGTCTCGCCTCGATTCCACAACGTCACCGCGCGACCGCCGTCCGCGAGCGGCTTCGACCAGACCTCTAGGTCGCCGTCGCGCCGAACACGATGCCCTTGCACCCCGAGTGGATCCTGGTCGACCGCGATCACCTCGCGATTGAGGAGGATGTCGCGGGTGGCCTGTGACATGGCCGCCACGTCGTTGCCCGCGATGAGGGGGGAGGCCATCATAGCCCAGAGCGAGAAGTGCGACCTGTACTCCTCGTCCGTCAGTCCGCCGTTACCGACTTCAAGCATGTCCGGGTCGTTCCAATGCCCAGGGCCGGCGTAGGGCCACAGCGGTTCATTCATGTCGACGATCGAGGAGACGCCCCAGCTGTAGCTGTGCTTGCCCTTCCACTTGTCGGTTATGTCACCGGTGGTGCGCCACATATTGCCGATGTTGGCGGCCCAGAGCCAAGGCTTCGAGTTGCCCCACTCGCACATCGAGAACAGGATCGCGACCGCTGGCACGAAGCGCGTCCGACATGAGAGCATACGCCTCCTCGGCGTTCCGCACGCCGGTCGAGCACCAGTCGTATTTCAGATAGTCTACGCCCCAGCGCGCATATTGGAGCGCGTCCTGGTACTCGTGCCCCTGGCTGCCCGGACGACCGCCGCAGGTCTTCGTGCCAGCATCAGAATAGATGCCAAACTTCAGGCCTTTGCCATGAACGTAGTCGGCGAGCGCTTTCAGCCCGGAGGGAAATCGGTCCCGATCCTCGGTGATGAAGCCGTCGGCATTACGTGTGCCATGCCAGCAGTCGTCGATGACGACGTACTCGTACCCGGCGGCCTTCATGCCGTTCGTGGCGATCGCGTCCGCAGTGGCGCGGATCGTCTGCTCGTTCACCTTGCAGGCGAACTTGTTCCAGCTGTTCCATCCCATCGGCGGTGTCTGCGCGAGGCCGTTGGGCCGCCGCTTCGGGTCTTTCGACGGCGCCAAGGTGTTCGGGTCCTGATCGAGAACCTCCTGCCCCAAAGCGGGCGACGTGGCCTGCAGCAGCAGGATGGTCGCTGCGATGGCAGATGAGATCTTTCTTGTCATTTAACCCTCCAGCAGCGTCACGCGGGTACGGCTCGCGTGAGCATTCTCGCCGATGCCGCAACGACGTCCGCGGTCGGTCCTCATGATATTCATTGTGCCTCCTCGGCTAACGACCTGCGTCGCCCGCCACTCGGGGGCGTGCATAAGGCGCCTGCGTTGGAGATTGAGCAGGGGCGGCGCGACGTGTGCCGGACGCTGCCGGGATCGGAGATCATCAGCGCCTCGCCCGCGTCGGACTTCCAATGTCCGTATCGCCCATCGTTGGTCACGTCGTAGCGGTTCTCGGCGCGACAGTCGCCGTTGGGTACCATGCCCCAGGACCATGTAAGCCAGCCGATCTGCGCGCGCTGGAGCACCCGCATTGCCCAGCGATATGGCGACGCCCCGCAGTCCCATCCCGACGACGTCGGACCTTCGCCCAGGAGAAAGGGGATGTTCTCCCGCGTCACCCGCTTGACGATCGCGCGATAAGGCGCCTTGCGCTGCTGCTCGGTCCCGACCCAATAGCTATGCGCGGACACGAGGATGGCCCGGCGCGGGTCCGCAGCGTTCAGCGGGGTCCAGCTGTCTAGGAGCATTTCGTACTCCTTACCCCAGTCTGAGCCGTCAACCACAAGCGGCACATCGATGTCGGCCGCGCGGATGCGGGCGATCGCGACGCGGTAACCCGCGACGAACGCGCTTGCCGAGACCTCCGCGCCGGCCTCGTTGGCGATGTTGACAAGCACCCAGCGCCTGTGACGTCGGACTACCGCGGCAACGTCGGGCCGAGTCCAATAGTCGACACAGTCGCCCAATTTCTCCCACTTGCCGGTAGCGGCGTGGCATTCCGCGATTGGTATCAGCCCGTTGTTGATCGCATTGCGCAAAACCGCGTCGAGCGTCTCCGCCGCATAATCGGGTGTGGTCATGATCCTGACCGAGTTGGCGCCGGTCCGGGCGATCTCCGGGAGGGTCCACTGTCCCGTCGGGTCGGGCGAGTGGGCGAACATCTCGTTGACGCCGCGTAGCACCACCCGCTCGCCCGCTGCGGTATAGAGGAAGCGACCGCGGACCGTCATGGTGCCACCCGACTCCCCGGCGACGCCAGCGCCCGGCACGGCACAGGCCAGGGCGAACAAGACGAGGCGGTCGACCCAACGGGACATAGGCGGCGCCTCGCTCATGGTTCCGCCGCCGTTCTCGACCGGTCGATCGCTGGCCAGCGCACGTCCGGCGATGAGGCATCGACTGCCGAAGCGGCTGCACAGCAGCTGGAGATGTAGTCTTCGTGAAGCGCTAGTTGGTCGGCGGCTCGCGCAAGGGCACTGCGCATCGCAGCCATCTGTGTCGCCAACGAAAGCGCTGGAATCGAATCGGCGGCGGGGTCGTGCGCGTGCGGCATGATGCCCTGGCCTACCATCACGGCGAGCCAGCTGCTCTCGGAGAAGAGTTCGTCGCCCTTGCGGAAGATCCGTCCGGCGGCACGAAACAGATCGAGCCGCCGAGCCAGCGAGTCCGGCACGCGCATATCGCCGCAATATCGCCAAAAGGCGTCGTCGTCGCGCGTGCTTGCCTTGTAGTGAAGGATGAGGAAGTCACGTATTCGTTCATATTCGCTGACACTCTGTCGGTTGAACTCAGCGCGCTCGGCTTGCCAGCCCGCGGCGGTCGGGAAGAGCGTGAGCAGCCGTGTGATGGCCGTTTGGATGAGGTGGATGCTGGTCGACTCGAGTGGTTCAAGGAAGCCTCCCGACAAACCGATGGCTACGACGTTGCGGCTCCACAGCCTTCGTCGATGACCGGCGATGAAGCGGAGGTGCCTCGGCTCGCCGACCGCTTCGCCGTCCAAGCCGGCGCGCAGCTCCTTCAATGCAGCCTCGTCACTCAGATGCGCGCTGCTGTAGACGATCCCGTTGCCGGTCCGATGCTGCAGCGGAATGCGCCAGCGCCAGCCGCCGCGCACGGCCGTGGAGCGGGTGTAGGGCAGGACCGGGCCGGACCGCACGGAGGGCAGTGCGATGGCGCGATCGCAGGGCAGCCAACGCGACCAATCCTCGAACGGCTCTGCCATCGCGCGACCGAGCAGCAGCGATGCGAAGCCGCTGCAATCGATAAAGAGGTCGCCGACGATCTCGGTCCCGTTCTCGAGCGCGATGGAGTCGACGGCGCCGTCGCGGTCGGAGCGGCGTACGTCCGTGATCCGGCCTTCGATCCGGCGCACGCCCTTCGCCTCGCTCCAGCGCCGCAGCAGCATCGCATAGCGCCCTGCGTCGAAGTGATAGGCATAGCTAATGGTCGAGAGCGGATGGTTGGGATCGGACGAGGGCGTGCCGAAGCGGCCGCGGGAGGCGGCGAGCGCGGCCATGCTGTAGTGTTCGAGGCGTTCCTGCTCGGACCTTCCGTCGTCGTGGCGGCGACGCAGCCACAGCTGGTGGAACCGCAACGTCCGGGTATCCCGCCCGAAGGTGCCGAAGGGATGGAAATAGCGGTTGCCGAGACGCCCCCAGTCGACGAATTCGATCCCCAACTTGAAGCTGCCGCCTGTCTCGCGGATGAACTGATGTTCGTCGATCCCCAGCAAGGCGTTGAAGTCCCTGATGGTCGGGATCGTCGCCTCGCCGACCCCCACCGTCCCGATCGCGTCCGACTCGACGAGCGTCACCTCAACGCCGGAGGGCATGAGCAGCCGAGCCATGGCCGCCGCGGTCATCCAGCCGGCGCTACCCCCGCCCACGATCACGACGCGCCGGACGAGGCCCTCGGCCGTCATGTCAGGGCCACGGCCGGCATCGTTGCACCGAGTTGCTGTATCAGAGCGCGATGTGGCGGAAGCCGTCGAACCGCGTTGGCCTGTTGCGCGCGGATGTCGGCGAAGGTCCTGCGCGCGTCCTCGAAGAAGCGATACGATCCAGCCTGGGCGGTCAGGTCTGTCCGGAAGTTCATGCCATATAACACGTACTGCCAGTTCTCGGCGAGGAACACGTCGTGATTCAGATCCACGTCCATGAAGGCGGGGGCGCGATAGCGCCAGCGCTCCAAGCGTTCCCTGAGGCTGTCCGAGATCGTCGAGGAGTCGCGGTTGTCGCGCCAGAACGGGTCGTCATCACGATGGCTGAGGCAGTAATGTAACTTAATGAAGTCAACCACGTGATCGTAGCGGCGCACCATGATCTCGTTGAATTGGCGTGCCGACACCTCGATCTGTCCGTTCCACGGAAAAAGATTGACCAGGTTCATGACCGCGATCTCGGCGAAGCCGATCCCGGTGGCTTCGAGCGGCTCGATGAAGCCAGCGGACAATCCGATTGCGACGCAGTTCTTGTGCCATTGTGCGGTGCGATAGCCGGTCTCGAAGTCCAGCCTGCGTGCGTTCGATTGCTCCGCGTCAGGTCCGAGATAGTCGCGCAACGTGCGCTCGGCGTCGTCGTCGCTGCAATGATCGGTGGAGTAGACGTAGCCAGTCCCGCGGCGCTCGTGCAGCCCGATGTCCCAGATCCATCCCGCGCGCTGCGCGGTAGCGAAGGTCTGCGAGGGCACGGGCGATTGCGTCGATTGATAGGGCAGCTGGATCGCCACCGCCCGGTTGGTGAACAACTCGGCTCGACGCGATCGGAACGGGACGTCGAGAGCCTGACCGATCAGCTGTGCCCGGAAGCCGGTGCAGTCGACGTACAGGCCGGCGCGATGGGTGCCGCTGTCACGACACGCGAGTTCGGCGATGGCGCCGTCTTCTCCAAGCTGCACCGAGGTGACCGTGTCGACCACGTGCGTGACCCCCAGCTCCACGGCTCGCCGCCGCAGGAGTCGGCCAAGTAGAGCGGCATCGAAGTGGTACGCGTAGGCGAGGGGGCCGCGATAAGGCGGGTGCTGTGCCAGCTTGGGCGCGAGGCAGGCATCGGCCGCGACCTGTTGAACGGTGTTGGCGCTCGCCCATGCAACCTCGCCGGCGGCACCGAGCAGCCAGTACGGCAACAGATCGAGCCCGTCGTGATCATCGCTGAGCTGGAAAGGGTGGAAGTAATGGTGCTGGGCCGTGGCCGACGGCGCGATCAACCAGTCGTTGAACCGAATGCCCTGCTTGAACGTAGCGGAGCACTCGCGGATCAGCTCGGCCTCGTCGATATCGATGGCCTCCAGCGTCTTGCGCAGGCTGGGGAAGCTGCCCTCGCCGACGCCGATGGGCGGAATGTCGGGTGCCTCGATGACGGTGACACGAACTCCGTCGGGGGAGGCTGAGTTCAGGCGTTTGGCCAGGTAGGCGGCGGCGATCCAGCCCGCCGTGCCGCCTCCCACGATGATGATGTCCCTGACCAGCGCCAACCGACCCTCTCCTACTACGAACCGATCAGAAGCTGAAGTTTATACCCCCTTCCACCCGACGATCCGAGATGAACCAGCTACGCGTCAGCAGGGCGCCGCCCGGATAGCCGCCCATCAGCGTCTTGGTGGTGGAGTTGGTGAGGTTGGTTCCCTGGATGTAGACGCGAAGGTTCTTGATCAGCTCGATGGTCACGCCGGCGTCCAACTGGCCATATGCCGCGGCGTAGACGGGAAGCGAGGCGCTGACCGTTCTGCTGGCGCCCGATGCATCCACCAGCGAGTAGTTCGGCGTGGTACCGTTGCCATTGGTCGTCTGCAGATACCGGCTTCGCCACGAGTAAGCGACGCGGAGCGAGAGCGGATTACGCTCGTATAGCAGCTGCGCATTCACGTTGTGCTTCGAGAGGCCGACGAGCGGTATGCCGCTCAGCTCCTCGCCGCTGATCCCCCTTGCAAGTGCGCTCGGCGACTTGCTGTCGATGAAGGTGTAGTTTGCCTCCACACCGATGCCATCGAAGGGCGCGGGAAGTTCGCTGAAAAATTTCCGGCCGCCGATCTCGGTCCCAGTGACGAACGACTTCTTGGAGGCGTTGTAGACCTCATTGGCCTGGATGAAGCTGGTGGCGTTGAAGGTCGTGCCGTCTGCTCGCGTGAAGGTCTGCGAGTAGGGTCGAAGTGTTGTTCCATACAGGATCTGGTCGGTCAACGCCTTGTGGAAGACAGCGATATGTAGATTGAGGTCGTTGCCTCTGTAATATTCGGCGCTCAGGTCGAGGTTGGTCGACATGGTCGGCTTGAGTGCGACGTTCCCGCGGTTCGCAGTGAAGCCGTTAAAGATCGGATTGAACGAGTTGCCGTCCGTGTTGTTGGCATTCGTCGCCGTGTTGAGGCCGATGATCTGCGTGGCTCTCGTCGAGATGAAGTCAGGCATCGACAGCGTGCGCGTCGCCGCCAGCCGAACGGCCAGATTCTCGGTTGGGTGAAGATTGATGTTCAGAGACGGCAGGAAGCGGGTCACGTTAAAGCGACCGCTGACCACCGAGGCGCTGCTGGCCTGCTGCACGAAGTTGTTCGCGACGCCGTCAGCAAGATCCGCGTCTGCGTCGGCCTGCGAAAAGTAGAAGCTCGGCGTCGTGATCACGCTGTTGCCCGAACCGTCACGCTCCAGTCGGACGACGCGAAGACCAACGTTGCCATCGACCCGGAGGTCGGTGCCCCCAGCGAAGCGGGCTTGAACGTAGGCCGCCTTGTTGCGCAGGCGGGTGACGATCAGCCCAGCGCGATCCTGAAGGCCTACAGGGTTGGGTCCGTTGGGATTGGCTGCCGTGTCGTAGCCGTACAGTTGCTGGATCAGGATGGGGTCGTAGGTCCCGAGCAGCGACTGACTTGGCGTGTAGACGCCGGCAGGGACATCGAGATCGCCCTTGAAGAAGTTGCTGAAGCCCTCGAAGTTCGCGTCACCAGGCCGTCCGTCAGCGAGAGTGCGCTGCGGCGAGCCGTTCCAGTCACGCCCGAGAGCGGCCCAATACGTGCCGATCTGATTGTCCCGCTCCCGGCGGTTGGCATAGCGCGCACCCGCCTGAATCTGGCGCACGAAGCCGGTGCCGTCGCCCACGTTCCAGGAGAGATCGAGGTTGATCGCGGTCTCGTTTGCCCGGTTCCGATCCGGATTGAAGGCGAAGCTCTGCCATTGGTAGGCTGAACGATCGCCGAAGGAAGTTGCAGGAGTGGCGGTGAAGAGCGGCAGGTCGCCCGTGGCGTCGAAGCCGAACGAGCCCAGCGTCGTGCCGATCGACGAACTTTCGGCGTCTAGGTTCGAGAAGGAATGGATGAACTGCACCGCGCCGGACAACCGCAGCTTCGAGCTCACGTCCCAGGTGAAGCCCTGGCTGAAGTCACGCGTCTCGTTCTCCTGGCGGCTGGCCGTGCCCGACGTCGAAAGCGAGCCTTGCGTGAAGTTGGCCTGCGACGCGGGAGTCAGGCTGCTGGCGCTCACCAGGATCCCGTTCGAGTCGTAGGCTGCGTCCGCGGACGGATTGGGGAAGAGCGTGGCATCGGTGTTGCTCGGCACCGCGAACACGACGCGTTCGGTCCGATCGCTTCGATAATTGGATATGAAGCTGGTGTGGAAGAAGCGCAGCCCCTCGGTCGGCTCCCACTGAACCGCGCCGTAGAAGCCCTGACGACGCCGCTCGAAATCCTCCTGGCCGAAGTCGAAACCGCCGGGGATATAGCGCTGCTCGCCGGCGACGATGCGGGGGTAATAGGGCTCGGCGCGCGCGAACGAGCTGCGGCTCCGCAACTTGTTGTACGCGACGTCAACCAGCACGCCCAGTCGGCCGATGCCGGTGTCCCATGTGTTCGCCACCAGGAGCGAGCCGCCGTACGAGCCCTTCTTGGAGGAGTCGCCGTAACCTCCCTGCGCGTTGCCTGAGACGGTGAACGACTTGAAGTCGAAAGGCATCTTGGTCCGAAGATCGACCGCTCCGCCGATCCCACCCTCGATGCGGTCCGCGGTGCTTGCCTTGTAGACGTCAACCGCGGCCATGAGCTCGGGCGTGACCTCGCCCCAGCTGATCCCGCCACCGCCGTTGGCGCCGACGATCTCACGGCCGTTCAGCGTCGCCAGGACGCCCGACAGTCCGCGCACCTGGATGCCGGACCCTTCCACCGAGAAGCGGTCCGGATCACCGAGCGACGCGAAGCGGACGATCGAAACGCCGGGCACGCGCTGCAGCACTTCGGTGATCGAGTTGTCCGGGAGCTTGCCGGCATCGTCAGCGACCACCGAGTCGATGATCGTGTCGGAGTTCCGCTTGCGCTCCGTGGCGCTCTGGAGCGCTTGGCGGCGGGCGGTGACGAGCACTTCGCCCGAGCCTGCCTCCTCGTTGGCGGAGGTGCCGACGTCTGCCTGATCCACCGCCCGATCTGGCGCCGTGAACGTTCCCAAATCTGAGCTGGACGAGTTCGTCGCGGTTCCTGCGGGTCCCGTCGGAGTAGGCGTTGTCTGTGCCACAGCCAAGCCGGATGACGCCAATCCGATCGAGACGATCGCTGCGCCCCCCAGCAACGAAGCCTTCCGGTTCATCTCAGCCCTCTCCGAAAACACGCTTGTTAGCGTTCTCCGCAAACCGCCAGATTAATCTGACCTTGTCAACTGATTGTCGGATAAATGTTGATTAACGACCCAGCCCAAGCGATGCGCTCGGCTCCCATCGCGATGTTAGGATCGGACGGGCGCAGGTCGTTGAGAGCCGCGAACACCGCATTCGTGATCGCAGCTAAGCCGACGGTAGGAGCACTGCATCGCCTCGCAGGGCGGCCCCGGCGCCTCCGAGATCAAGATTAACGAATAGCCGAAGCTGGGAGACCGGCAGGCGCCACTGAGTGACCGTAAATGGGTCTCTGGTCACGGTGGTTTGGGTGGCAGCGTTATACCCGCAAGCGCAGCGTGCCACCTATGGTCCGCGGGTCGCTCGGGCTGCCGAGGATTAGTCCGGAGTTGCCAGCCTGGATCGTCAGGTTCTGGATGTAGTCGGCATCGAGCAGGTTGCGCGCCCACACGATCAACTCCAGCCCACTGGTGAAACGGTAGCCGATGTTGGCGTTAGTAAGGTTGTAGCCGCGAATGGAGGTGAAGCGCGACAGGCTCGGGTCGCCGTTATAACCGCTGCGCGATGCGGTATCGACGTGGAGCGTCAGCGCGCCGGCGCCGAGCGGGCGGACATAGTCGAGCCCAGCGCTGATCGCGTAGCGCGGCAGCGAGGCGAGGCGGCGCCCCGTCAGGCTGCACTGGGTCGTCGCCGCGGTCTGCACCTCAAGCGGGCAGGGGCCGGCGGGATAGTCGCTGTACTCGCCCTCTGAGTAGGCTGCGCTGGTGCGCGCGCTCAGGCCAGGCAGGATCAGCGCGGCGACGTCGGCCTCGACGCCCTTCACCGTCACCTCGGGAATGTTGGAGAGATAGCCGCGCAGCTGCACCGTCTGCGTCAGCGAGTTCTCGACCACGGTCGCCTGGAAGTCGTGCACCTTGGTGTAGAAGGCGTCGAGGTTGAGGATCAGCCGCCGGTCGAACAGCGTGTTCTTGACCCCGACCTCATAGGTCTCGTTGCGCTCGGGCCGCACCACCGCGGTGGCGAGCACCGGCTGGTTGGCATTGTCGAGCGGCAGGCCCGACATGTTGATCCCGCCCGACTTGAAGCCGCGCGCGTAGCTCGCATAGGCCATGGTCTGCCCGGTCACCTGCCAGGCGACATTGCCGCGGCCCGACAGGCTGCCGTCGCTGTCGTGCGCCTCGTAACTCTGCGGCCGCAATACGCCGAGTCTCGCGTTGATCAGCGCGGTGCTGGTGGTCGCGGGGCCGCCGGAGACGGTGATGGTGTAGTAGCCGTCCTTGTCCTCCTGCGTGTAGCGTAGCCCGAGTGTCGCGGTGACCGCGGGGACGATCCGGTAGTTGACCTCGCCGAACGCGGCATAGCTGAGGCTGCGGAAGTCTGTCCGCCCGTCCTGGCCGTAGCCGTCGAGCAGGTTGGACGGCACGGGCGTGTTGTTGGCGCCGGTGGTCGTGCCGATCAGGTAGCGCGCGGCCGCGGGGCCGTAGATGCTGATGGGACGACCGGTGAGCCGCTGGCGGAAGCCGTAGAGGCCGGCGACGTAGGACAGCCGACCATCGCCGTTCGAGGCGAGGCGCAACTCCTGGCTATATTGGTCCTGGCGCGAGGGGATGTGCTGCGAGAGCTGCACCGGAAGGCCGGTATAGTCGCGGTCGTTCTCCGCGTCCCAGTTCCAGAAGCGCCATGCGGTGACCGAGGTCAGCGTGGCGAAGCCCAGGTTCCAGTCGGTGATCGCACTGACGCCGCCCTCGTTGGTGTCCACGCCGAGCGGGCCGTCGATGTCGGTCTTGCGATCATAGGGGTTGGTGCTGGCGGGTGCGTAGCCGAACTGCGCCGCGAGCCCGCTCGGGCCGCCGAACTGTCGACCGGCTGCGCGCTGGCTGGTGCCCGTGCGGAGATACACCTGTCCGCAGCAATAGGCCTGGAAGTTGGTGAAGTCCGCGATCAGACGCATCTGGATCGCGTCGTCGGGCTTGAACAGCAGCTGGCCCCGCACCGCCTGCGTGCCGAGCGTGTTGGTATCGCGCCCCGTGCGCACGTTGCTGATTACGCCATCACGGCGTGTCGACACGCCTGAGACGCGGTAGGCGATGCTGTCGGTGATCGGGCCGGAGACCCAGCCCTTAGCCTGAACGGAGTTGTACTCGCCGTAGGAGAGCTCGGCGAAGCCTTCCCGCGTGAAGCTGGGCGCGCGCGATGTGATGTTGAGCGCGCCGGCGGTGGTGTTCTTGCCGAACAGCGTCCCCTGCGGGCCGCGCAGCTCCTCGACCTGCTCGATGTCGGCGAAGTCAAATGCCGCCGTCGCGGGCCGCGCGTGATAGACCTGGTCGACATAGAAGCCGACGCCGGGCTCCAACCCGTCATTGGCCTGGCTCACAGCGACGACGCTGGAGCCGAGCCCGCGGATCGTGAAGGCGGTGTTGCGCGGGTTGGCCGACGAGTAGTTGAGGCTGGGGATCAGCGTCGTCAGCCCCTGCGTGTTCACCGTGTAGCTTCGGTCGATGAGATTCCCGCCGACGACCGACAGCGAAGTGGGCACGTGCTGGGCATTCTCTGCGCGACGCCTCGCGGTCACGGTGACGTCGGGCAGGCCGTCAGTGTCGCCTACAGCTGTCGTGCTTTCGGCCGCCGCGTCAGTCGCAAAGGGTACGTTCTGGGCGAGAGCGGCTTCGCTCAGCGCAGGCATGGCTACCGCACACAGGAACACTGCGAGACGCGTCGACATCGTGGAACACCCCAGTTCGCGGTCATCGCCGCACCATTATGTTCCGCCGTATACCGAGACGGTATTCTGCCGTATATAGTCAGGGTGCCAGGTGACGTATCGTCTTGGCGTCACTCCTGTGGGCGGGGCTGGTCGCGCAGGTGAGAGCGCAACCGTTCATAGGCCTCGTGATTGGCGATGCGCGCTGCCTCTCGCTCCATCTCGCGATACGCCTCGAGCACGTCCTGTCCTGTAGAAGTGATCCGCGCGCCCCGCTCGCGTCCGCCGCCTTTCAGCGTCTCGACCAAAGGCGGCTCGAAGCAGCGGTTCATCTCGTCGACGAGCATCCAGGCGCGGCGATAACTCATGCCAAGCGCTTGTGCCGCGGCCGTGATCGACCCATGCGCGCCGATGGCCTCGAGGAGATCGGCCTTGCCGGGTCCTAGAGCGAGCGCATCGCCGCAGGCTATCTGCAGCTTCAGCCATAGCGGGCCGATCTTCATCTCACTTGCCGATCATCACGTCGCTAGCCTTGACGATGACTGTAACGGTGTCCCCCTCGGCAAGGCCAAGCTCCTGAATCGCCTCCTCGGTGATACTGGCCGTCACGACGTTGCCACCGCCGATGTCGACCTTAATCGAGCCGTTTACGGCTCCAGGCGTGATCGAGGTGATCTTACCGGAGATCTGATTGCGGGCGCTCAGCTTCATCTTAGTTCCTCATGTCTACGCCGGCTACAGCTCGCCGAAAGATCGTGCCGGCGCCTCAGGACGTTCGCCGCGCTTGTCGTAAGTGTGCAGAGGGTACCCGAAAGCCGTCCGGCCGCAATCCTCCCAAGGCCCGACCAGGATCACCGGCGTTGCGGCGCGTCACCCGTGTCCGCCGCAGAGATGAATGGGCGTCCGAAGTTGGGAGTTGGGCAGGGCGCTTGGAGTGACCGCTTTTGGGTCCTCGGCACGAGAGGGCAGGGGGCCGCAAGCGGGTGCTCGCGACATAGGGCGAGGCGTGAGAGGACTGAAGACTGTGGTAGTTCTCGCCGCCGCCTAGCCAACCTAAGCGACTTGGTTCGTCTCTTCGGGCGCAAGAGCGGCATTTCCGCCGCCGCTTTAAACCTTCGTACGCGCCGGCGGTTGTTCCTGTGGTGTCCTGGTGAAGAGGACCACCTGCATCGCCATCGAGCTGCTGCTACCGCCCTACCGGTCAGAGAGCCAGCTTTACCCCGGAACGCACCCGCGTGTCCCCTGGGAGAGGTGAACCTGTCGCCCCGGACGCGTTGGTCAGGTTCTCTCCTGCCAACCATATACCGAAGCGCTTACCCATGCGCACACTGAACTTCGCATCGAGAGCGAGTGCTGGCTCAACTCGAAGGAGCGCCAGGAAAGTGTCTGGTCTGGTGCTGATCTGCCGTGTCGCTGAGGTGTACCTCATCGCTATAGAAGCGGATAGGGAGCCACGACTTCCATCAAGGATGAAATTTGCCTTGTGGCGGGCTGTTCCGAGGCTGGGCGCGAGTGAGTATTTGATCGCGGGTGAGGTGCCCGGCAGCGTGTCGTTCGTCTCGGTAAGGGTGTAATTAGCCCGCCAATTGAGCATAGGCGTGATCGCGCCTTGTCCGGAAAGCTCGAGGCCGTAGGTAGTGAAGCTGCCCACATTGGCGACGCGCGTCACAAGGAAGGGGTCGAATCTGGGCTGCAGTTCCAGCACCGGATCGTCACCTGGATAAGAGATCGCATCGTTGGTCCGCGTAAAAAACGCTGCGGACTTAAATTCCGCCTGTTCTGACAGCCGTATATCGTAGGCAGCCTCTGCGCTCCACACCGTGACAGGTTTGATGCGAGGGTCGCCTGCGACGAGCACCGGCAATGGTACGCCGACGAACGATACAGGGACGTTCATACCGAAGACCACGAGTGATGGAGCCTGAACCGCTCGTCCGCCGTTGATCCTCAGTGACTGGCGCTCGTCGAGCCGCGCCTGCAACCCGGCGTTGAAGCTGAAGGCTAGAAAGCTCCTATCGAAATCCGCCGGCACGTCGGCGGTTAACCGCGCCAATGCTCCCGACTGGCCCAGCGACAGACGGTCCAGGCGCCCGGCAACGTTCAGCGTGACGTGATCGTCGAGCTTCTTGTCGTACATCGCGTTCGCCGCGAGCGCGGTGTACTCGATCGTTCGAGAGAAGCTGATACCGCTGTCCATGCTGTTGTGGCGGTATTCAAGGCCTAGACGTGCCGTGTCGTCTCCCAGGCTGAACAGCGCAGAGGTCTGCGCCACAGTAGTGACGGCTGAGAGCTGGAAGGTCTGAAGAGCCGCGATCGGCATAGCACCGGGGTCGTTTGCTCCCAAGCCGTAACGAGCGTCCAGCCAGTTGGCGTAGACGCTGGCCGACAAGCCGCCCCACGACGTGTCGCGGTCGATCCGCAATCCAGCGTTCTCGGTTGCATATCGTTGGCGACTGGCGATCTGCGTCACCAGAAGCTCGAGTTGCTCGTTGCGAGCCAACCCGCCGCTGATCGTAAGGCTCGTCTGTGGATCAATCGCTACGCTCATAGCGGTCGATAGCTCATCGCGCGATACGTCACCGCTACGAGTAGGCTGTAGCTGGTCGCTGGGGATACGACGCTCCCCCTCTCGCATGTGACCGCCGGAGAGGCGCACGCCGACTGAGGACCCGACAGGTACGCTTATCGCACCGGCAAGGCGACGATAATCGTGGTTCCCGCCCTCGATGCTGGCGGTGACCCGGGGACTGCTCAAGGGGTCATCGGTGATGATGTTCACCACACCGCTCGCAGCGTTGAAGCCGAACAGCGCTCCCGATGGACCACGCACCAGCTCGATTTGTCGCACCTCCTCCAGCTGTATGCCCAGCAGGTTCCAGTCGGTCATTCCATAATGATCGAGGTAGACCTGCCTGCCGTTCACGAGCACCAGAAGGCGTGGATTGTAGGTCTGCACGCCGCCACGTACCGCCACGTCGCTCTGCCCTGCCGTCCAGCGGTTCACGTCGATGCCAGCGTAGGTCTTCAGCAGACCCGGCACGTCCTTTGCCGGAGAACGATCAATCTGCTCTCGGGTGATGATGATGGTGGAGGCCGGCGTGTCAGACTGACGCTGCGGCTTGCCCGTCACGCTCGTCGTGACCGGCTCGCCAACGGTCTGTTGCAACGCCTCGTAATCGACCTGTTGCGCCTGTACTCCGGGTGCACACGCGACCAGGACAGCCGATGCCAGCAGGAGGCAACGCACACTGGCGGTCATGCTCAGATTTCCTTGACGAGCATCAGGAAGGCAGATCCGAAGCGGATGCCGTTGCGCCGGGCCGCAGCCCTGCTGACGATGATCTGAGTGCGATCAGCGCTGGTGATCCCAACCACGCACCGCTCGGCCATCACGCAGGTCGTGTCGGATGTGATCGTCAGGATAGACCGAGACGTGGCCGCCTGCGCGACATCGTCGTGATGCGGTCGTAAACTACTCGTGACGAAGGCGGCTTTCGCACCATCAAGCGCGGCGAGGTTCGATGTCGTAACACGACGAGTCTTCAGTCGCGCCCGTCCCACCTGTGTGGTTGTAGCCAGCGCCCTCTCGATAGTCACCGCTTCGGCTTCCGATGTTGCGTTGCCCGGCTGGTAGACAATAGCTACGGGCAGGATGCCTTGCGGCGTTGGCTGAATGAACGAAATCACGCGCGCGGCTACCGGCACGTTGAGCCCGGTTGCCGGCGTAGACGCCGAGGACCAGCACGCCATGGCTACCGCGCCGATCGACCTGGTGAATATTTTGAGGCTCACGATCGTCCCGATCAGTTCGGATTTGCCCCTAGCGCTACGCCGATACCAAATGGTTAAGGCCGGCCTCGGCGGGCACGCGGCTATGCCGCCTCGCAGTGCCGCTCAGCGCACAACGGCAGGACGTCGACTAAGGCCGCAGGTCGACCGAAAAGGTAGCCCTGTCCTCTGGTGCAGCCCTTGCCGGATAGTAAGCCAGCTACCTTCTCGTCCTCAATGCCTTCTGCCGTAACGGCCATACCGAAGCTGGCAGCAAGCGAGAGAATGGCGTCGACAAGCTTCTCGCTCTCCACGCTCCCATGCAGCGTACGAACAAAGGTTTGGTCAATCTTGATCTTATCAAACCTCAAGCGCCGCAAATTTGCGAGGCTGGAGTAGCCGGTGCCGAAATCGTCGAGCGCAATTGACATTCCCGCGTTTCGAAAGGTCTGGAGGACGCTCTCTGCTAGCAGCACGTCATCCATGACTGCATCTTCTGTGATCTCGATCTCGATCCTTGCTGGGTCGACCCCATGCTCTTGAATGATTGCAATCAGCGACGCCGCCAAGTCGGGCTCCATCAGCTGTGTCGGCGATATGTTGATGGCCAATCGGATATGAGACGGCAGGTCGGCGAGGTCACTACATGCCTGTGTCAGGATGCGCCGAGTCAGCGCGGTGATCTGTCTCGTGGTTTCGGCCAGTCTGATAAAGGAGTCGGGTGTCAGCAGACCCAGGCGCGGATGCTGCCATCGCGCCAGAACCTCGAAGCCGCATACCGTCCGGTCTACGAGATGCACGATCGGTTGATAGAATGGGCGAACCTCGCCGCGTTCGATCCCGTCGCGCAGCTCTCCTTCCAGACGCCGCCGTTCCAGCCGCTCGGCCTCCATCGTCGTGTTGAACCGGCATACGCCTCCCTTCATGTTCCGCTTGGCGTGGTACATTGCAACATCAGCGGCATGCAGGAGCTCGTCGGGTTCGCGTCCGTCGCGCGGGTACTGCGACACTCCTATGCTGGCCCCGGTTGTCAGCATGTTCCCCAGCCAGCCTACGGGGGCACGCAGCGACACGCTTGCCACTTCAGCAAGTGGTATCGCGGGTCCACAATGCGCCACAGGGACAAGAACGCCGAACTCGTCACCACCGAGGCGAGCGATGGTGCTGTCTGCGCCGAAGATCGAGGTGAGCCGCCGTGCCACGGCTCTCAAGATAGCATCGCCGGCAGCGTGGCCATGACAATCATTCGCTTCCTTGAAGCCGTCGAGGTCGATTAGCACAACCGCGAGCTCGCCGACGTCAGCTGTGGCTGCATCGACAGCAGCCTGCAACTCAGAACTAAAAACCCGCCGGTTCACCAAGCCGGTCAGCGCATCGGTCCGCGCGAGAACCAACGCCTCGCGCTCGGCTTCGCCACGACGGCGAACCTCCTCTTGTAGTTGCACGCCTCGAGCAGCGGCGATGGCAAGCCAGAGGTATGACAGCAGTCCCACGATGAGCACTGCCGCGATGACAACAATAACGAGGATACGTGTGCGCCAGGCCGCCGCTTCCGCATGGCGGTGAGCATCGGTGATGCCAGACCGTGCTATCCCTTTGACTTCAGTAAGGACCTTGTTGGCGTTCGCGCGGAAGGGTCTCAGCATCGCCACGCTCGTGGCAAAGTCGACCTCCAGCATGGAGGATAATACGCTCACAGCGTCATTATACGTATTAAGTTCGAGGATCACGCGATCGACGCGACGTCGGTCGCGACGTGAAAGCCTCCCTCTCTGCTGGACCAAGAGATCGCGAATTCTTGAGACGCGCGCGTGAATGGTATCGACTCGAGGACCGATGTCATACGTTGCGCCATCAGCCGCCTTGTCCACCATGACACGGTAGAGACTACCATCCTCGTGATCGAAGCTTGCCGCGATCTCGCTCAAGGTGAGCGCCGTCTCCATGTCGCGATCAACGATGACGCTGGTCGTATGCTGAACGTAGATAAGCGTGCCTAGGCACAAGGCCACGGCCATGATCAGAAGGACGATAACCGCTCGTGGCCCCGCTATTCGCCGCAGCAGCCAGCCTAGCCTGAACAGGCCGGCCTGCTGGGAGTGCCGGGCGCTTATTGGACTCAGATTTAAGCCCGGCGTTCGAAGCCGGGACAAAACCGCGCCGGTCATTCGCTGCACGGAGGAGGAGGGACGGACCTGGCCCATGGATCAGCATCGCCATTGCACGACATTGCTAAAAAATGGTGCATCAACCAGGGGGGAGTCGTAGAGGCCTTTTCCGGCAAGAAAAGACGCAAACTGGTCAAAGCACAAGCCGAGAGGGGCTGCGTACCTGCTACCCTCCCACACAGCAGCGTTCCAGCAGGTTCTTAGCTATCGTGATAGGCTTGCTGTCTGGTTTCCCTCCTCGGACGCCCGTAGCAAGCGGAGGGTTGCTTCGACCTGCTGCTTCAGTTCGGCGAGATCCAGCAGCAGGCACTCTGCCTGTGCCGACATAAGGAGAGCTTCGGCGACGACCGTAGAAGGAGCGGCTTCTGGGTGCTGGTCCATCATCGATCCCCTAGAAGGAAGACCAATCATCCTGCGGTGACGCCGCCGCCACGCTCGTCCGACGCGCACGCGCGCCGGCAACCAATCGAGCACCAACCTGCGCGGCGCGTGCCTGGAGCTGGTGAACCGACGACGCCGGTGATGCAGCCTCGCCTAGTTTGAAGCGGCTGACCTGACGCGCCATGTTTTCGGTCTCCTCGGCAAGGCTGCGCGCCGCGGCAGTGGCTTCCTCGACCATCGCGGCGTTCTGCTGCGTCACGCCGTCCATCTCGCTGACTGCGGTATTGACCTGCTGGAGCCCGATCGCCTGCTGCTCGGCGGCCGAGGCGATGTCGGACACCAAGGCGCTGATCTCGCCGATCCGCCCGGTGATGCGGCTGAGCGCCTCGCCCGCCTGCGCCACCAGCGTGACGCCGGCGTCGACCTGCTCGGTCGAGGTGGTGATCTTGCTCTTCACGTCCTTCGCGGCGTCGGCCGAGCGCTGCGCCAGCGCACGCACCTCGGAGGCGACCACCGCGAAGCCCTTGCCTGCGTCCCCCGCGCGCGCCGCCTCGACGCCCGCGTTGAGCGCGAGCAGGTTGGTCTGGAACGCGATACCGTCGATCACCGCGATGATCTCGCTGATCTCGTTGGACGAGCGCTCGATCCCGTTCATCGCTTCGACCGCGCGGCGGACGACGTCACCCGACTGTTCGGCGTCGCGGCGCGTGTCGTTCACCACGCCGTTCGCCTTGACCGCGTTGGCGGCGGTGTCGCGCACCGTGGTGGTGATTTCGTGCATCGCCGCCGCGGTCTCTTCCAGGCTGGCGGCCTGCTGCTCGGTGCGGCGCGACAGATCGTCCGAGGCCTGGCGGATGTCGCTGGCACCGTTGGTGATCCCCTCGGCGCTGGCGTTGACCGCGGTGAGCGTGCCCGCGACCGACTGCATCGCGTTGTTGAAGTCGTCCTTCAGCTTGGCGAACGGCCCGGTCAGCTCGGCCTCGATCCGTGCGGTGAGGTCGCCGCGCGCGAGCGAGTCGAGCCCGCTGCCAACGCTGTCGACGATCAGGCGGGTCTGCTCCTGCTTGGCGCGCTCGGCGGCGACGAGCTGATCGCGGAACGCCACCATTGAGCCCGCGAGCTCGCCCACCTCGTCGCGGCGCGGATCGACCGCGACCTCGGCGTTGAGGTCACCCGCGCCGAGCCGGCGCATCGTCGCCGTCATCGCCGTCAGCGGCGTGGCGATGCCGCGGATCAGCGACAGCAGCATGATAATGGTGAGGGCGAGCACCGCGACGGCGATCCCGATCGAGACATCGCGGGAGGTCGTGTAGGTCGCATTCGCCGCGGCCATGTCGCCATCCATCAGGCTGACCTGGATCGCCTTCAGCTTGCCGGCATCATCGCTGGCCTGATCATAGACCGCCTTGCTGCGGCGGAAGCTGGCGAGTGCCGCGTCGTTCTGATTGTCGTGCGACAGGGTCAGTGTGGTCTTCGACTGCGTCAGGTAGGTGCGCCAGTCCGCCTCGAATCGTTCGAACATGGATCGCGCGGCAGGGTTCTTGAGCGCCTCGCTTAAGAAGCTCGCGTTCTTGCCGACCTCTGCCGCCTGAGCCGCCGCATCGGTTTCAGCAGCAGCGATGTCGGCAGGCGCCTCTGACAGGATGCTGTTCGCCTCCGCATTTCGGTAATCCGACGTGGCCGTGTCGAGGGCCGCAACAGCGACCAACTTATCGCGCCGATCGTGACCCAGCAGCTCTGCTGCGTCGTTCAAGGTGCGCTGGCTGGTGATCGATGCGGCTGCCATGAGCAGCAGCGAGCCGAGTAGGATGCCGAAGGCAACGAGCAGCTTCGAGCTGATCTTCAGGTTCTTCACGTGCTGACACTCTCAAGGGGTATCAGCAACATAGAGCAACATATGTTAACGAGGTGCGACTGCTTGGTCACTTGGAGCGCACTCAAGGAGAGTTGGGGTTAGCGGTGCCTCCCACGAACGCCCGCAGGATCGGGTATGAAGCGGTGCCTGCAGCGGTCGCTCATAGCGACGGCACCCTCAAGATGAACAAATGTCTGGATTCGAGAGGCGGGCAGGGCCTGCGGGCTGACCGGTTTTGGGTCGGTTTGGCGTCAGTCACAGCATTCCCTCCGACAACCGCCATAACCGCTCCGCCTGCGCCGGGTCGATCGAATGCGACGCGGCGTCAGCGGGGATGCGGCCGGCCGTCAACGGCACGTCACCGTCGGTTAGCGGCGCGACGTCGTTGTCCGTCAGGTACACGCCGCCCAGATTGTTCAGCAGCGGACTGGTCGCGGCGAATACGATGGTGCTGGCGCCCTGCGCCGGCGTCTTCTTACCGCCTGCAGGATCGATGATCGGCCGCCCGTCAGCATCGATCAGCCCCATGCGGCGCAGCGCGTCAAGTCCCGCCGCAGCGTTGAGCTTGGTGCCCGCGACTACGCCGGGGTGCACCGCGTAGCCGCGGATGCCGTCGCCCGACCAGCGCGCGTCCAACCCGACCGCGAACAGGACGTTGGCCGTTTTGGACTGCGCGTAGGCGGCTAGCGAATCGTAGCCGGACGTGAAGTGCGGATCGTCCCAGCGGATGCGCCCGAACCGGTGTGCGCCCGACGACACCACGACCACCCGCGCCCGCCCGGCCGCGCGCAACGCCGTCAGAAGCGCGCGCGTCAGCTGGAAATGGCCGAGGTGGTTGACCGCGAACTGCCGCTCGTAGCCGCGCGAGTCGCGCTCGGGTCCCCCCGACGAGCCGGCGTTGTTGACCAGGATGTGCAGCGGCGCGCCGCTCGCGAGCCGCTGGGCGGCGAAGCCTTCGATCGAGGCGGGGTCGATCAGATCGAGCCGGTCGACCGTCACACCGGGCACGTCCGCCAGCGCCATGCGGGCCCGCTCGAGATCGCGCGCGCCGACCAGTACCTGCGCGCCCGCCTCGGCGAGCGCGCGCGTCACCTCCAGCCCGATGCCGGCATGCCCGCCGGTCACCACCGCGTGACGACCCGATAGGTCGATCCCGTCCAGTACCTCGGCGGCGGTGGCCGACGGGGGAAAACCGCTGCCGAGCGGATGCTGCCGATGACCCATATGCTTCGCCTCCATCTTTCCCGCGCCGTTCAAGCGAGCATGCCGCCATCGATGAGGATCTGCGCGCCGGTGATGTAGCCGGCCGCCGGCGACGCCAGGAACGCGACCAGCTCGGCCACTTCGCCCGGCTGGCCGTAGCGGCCGAGCGGCACGGTCGTCTTGATCGTCGCCGACCGCTCGCCCGCGTCCGGGTTGGCCTCGGTCGCGATCGCGCCGGGCTCGACCGTGTTGACGGTGATGCGACGCGGCGCGAGGTCTCGCGCCCAGCCCTTGGTCAGCCCGGCGACCGCGTGCTTGGTCATCGCGTAGGCGCTGGTACCGGGCGCCGGCGCGCGTTCGCTGAAGAAGCTGCCGATGTTGACGATACGCCCGTCGTCGCGAAGCGCCGCGACCGCCGCGGCCGTGGTGTACCAGACGCCGCGCACGTTGGTATCGAGCTGCCGCTCGAACGCGGCGCCCGCGATCACGCCCAGCGGTCCGTGCTCGGCGATGCCGGCATTGTTGACCAGGATGTCGAGCGGCCCGCCGAACCGCTTCACCGCCGCCTCGACGCCGGCGCGGGCGGCCTCGGGGTCGGCGATGTCCGCCTCGACGGCGAATGCCCGGCCGCCCGCCGCCTCGATGTCGGAGACCAGCGCCGCCGCGCGGTCGGGGCTGCGCGCATAGGTGATCGCGACGGTCGCGCCGCGCTGCGCCAGAAGAACGGCGATCGCGGCACCGATGCCGCGGCTGCCGCCGGTGACCAACGCGTTCTTGCCGGAGAGGTCGAACGTCGAGGGGATCATAGCAAGGCTCCAAGGGCTAGGCGGTGACACTTCGTTCCGCTATGCAAGCGGAACGTTGTTCGAGGTAGATATGGAACAATGTTCCGGATGACAAGGCTTTATGAGCGAAACCGCGACCTCCACCCCTGATGCTGGTCCCGCCAAGCCGCTGCGGGCGGACGCGCAGCGCAGTGTAGACGCGCTCTTGCAGGCGGCGCAGGAGGTGTTCGCTGCTATCGGCGTCGACGCCCCGATCCGCGACATCGCCGCCAAAGCGGGGGTGGGGCTCGGCACGGTCTACCGCCACTTTCCGCAACGCTCGGACCTGATCGCCGCGGTGTTCCGCCGCGAGATGGATCGTTGTGCCGATGCCGCCGTGCAACTCGCCGCCGAGGAGGAGCCGTTCGAGGCGTTGCGGCTGTGGATGGCGCGGTTCTCGGCGTTCTTCGCCACGAAACGCGGGTTGGCGGCGGCGCTGCATTCGGGCGAGCCGGCCTACGCGGCATTGCCTGGCCACTTCGAAGCGCGGCTACGACCGGCACTGGAGGGGCTCTTGGTCACGGCGCAGGGGGCGGGGCGCGTCCGCGGCGACGTCGCCGCGGACGAGCTGCTCGGCGCGGTCGCACGTCTGTCGATGTCGGATGCCGACACCACGCCGCAGACGCAGCGCATGGTGATGGTTCTGGTGGATGGCCTACGCATCGGCGCGTATTAGATGAGGCTCTGTTGCGCTTCCCAATATGCCAGCTCTGATCCGACCTCTCGAACCGGCTGACATCCCCAGAACACCATCGTCCCCGCAAGCTGACGGCGCCGCGAGCACAACCGAAGCTCAACATCGCCTGCCCAGCCACATGAATGGATGGCAGAAAGTGGGGAACTGAAAAGAGGTCGCGAATGACCGCAATTGGGTCATAAGAGCCACGGATCATGCCGTGGATGTAATACTCGAAAGCACGAACTCAGCTCAGCTTGACGCCTGCTCATGCAACCATTTACGCTGGCGACCCGCCGTCCCCAAAACAGCCATTCGTAAAGCGCGATCTTTTCCGCTTCTCCGCCTCCGACATGCCATTTTGGGAAGGAGCAATTGGGAACAGATTTTGGAAAAGCAGGTGCTCTGGGCGACCGCTGCCGCGGTCTCCTGAGCAACTGTCCCGCTATGGGTTCCCAATGGGAAAGCTGCGACTGTCTCGCTGTCCGTTCCCAATCGGAACGCCGGATCAGTGAGATCGAGCGTGTTAGTCGCTCGCTGGACACTCGCTGGCTGTCGGGCCAAGCTGGTTATCGACGTCAGTTTTGGAGGTAACAATGGGCAACGGTGGATCGAGTGATCGGCACCTTCTAGAGCAAGCCAAGGCTGAATTGCGGGAAAATGATCAAGGTCGCGCCGCCGCTATTCTGAAAGAGGTAGCCGAACGTGGTGCCGCCAACGCGAAAGCCAAAGTCGTAAACGACGCTGCGTAACCAATGCTAGACGCAGCGCAGGTCTCGCGCAGCCTCATTCCCTTTTGACCATCGATTCCAAGAACGCCCGCGCGGTCTCGCTGGGCGTTCCCTTTTGAAGGCGCGCTGCCCCCCGGCATTCAGGGCGAGCATCCCCAACACCATCAACTTTGCGCGTCAGGCAGGAAGACCAAGCCCAGCAGCCGGTCGATCCCGATATGGTGCCGAATAGACCGTTCGCGGATCGATCGTTGTCGATCGGCAGGGACGCCATGAGCGTTGAATCGTCGTACCATGTCGTCCGGCGCCATGCCGGCAACACCAGCCAGGGAGGATAGTGGAGCGTCAACCAGCGCCGTCATGATCGGGCGTTCCAGTTGCGGCCCTGTCACCCGCCCCCAGGCGAACAGCGATGTGGCTAGCAGGGCCGAGAAGCACAACAGGCTAACGCGACCCCACCGGGTTTTCAGATGGTTCCTGAGCGGGCGCCAGTTAGCCACGATGTGCCCGCCCGCGCCGACCAGGAAGAACCAGGACAGCCATTGATGGGCAACGGTGGTCAGCCCGGTGTTCCAGCCGAAGAACATTAAAATGCCGGTCGCCGCCATCAGCAGGAAGGCGCCGATCGTGAGCGGGGTGGCCCAAGTGCGAACGGTGGTAGGTTTAGCCATCTACTTTGCCCGCCATGCTAACCTGTAGAAGGTAGGCATCCAGCACCGCATCTTCGCCGGCGCCGACAATCGCCCCGATATAGCCATCCGGTCGCACCAGCACTCGATCGCCGGCCGCGACACCATAGGCAGCCCGGAACTGTCCGGCATCGTCGGCAAGGTCGCCGCGCTGCCCGATGGCATGGGCGTGCAACCCCGGCCGCGTTGCCATGGACGCATCGCCATAAGTCAGCAGTGTCCAATGGGGACCTCTGAATAGGTCGAACAATCGATGCGGCTGTCCGGCTGCACCCCGGACATGTGCGTCGGGCGCTCGGTCACCGGCGAGCAGGACGCCGTGCCGTTCCGGCGCTTCCACGGCCAGGAAGGATTCGGGATAGCCGATGTCGAGCTGATGCACGTCGCGCCCGCGCCGCATCTGGCCGCGCTTCATGGCATCGAGCAGGCTGGTCGCGAGGCCAAGCATGGCTTGGGCGACGGGGCGGCGTTCCGCCTCGTAGGTGTCGAGCAGCCCATCGGGAGCGCCGTGCAGGACCGCGTCGAGCTTCCAGCCTAGGTTGTAAGCATCTTGCACGCTGGTGTTCAGACCCTGCCCGCCGGTCGGGGGGTGGGTGTGCGCGGCATCGCCCACGAGAAAGACACGGCCGACCCGGTAGCGATCGGCAAGGCGCGCGTTCATGTGGAAGGCAGATGCCCAGGATACCGAGTGGACGAAGGGATCGTCCCGCCCGGTTCGCTCGCGCAGCAGAGCGGTGAGCCCGGTGACCGATAGGTCGACGTGGCCTTCCAGCGGGATCGGTCCCTGGAGCTGGAAGAGATCGGTGCCGGCAAGCGGGCAGGCGGAAATCTGGCGCTGCATGTCGCCCTCGCCGAAGCGGTGCCACACGTCGCGTGACAGGCCGGAGAGCATTACATCCGCGACGATGGCGCGTACGCCCAGCGTCTTGCCCGGAAAGCCGATGTCCAGGGCATGGCGAACGAAGGAGCGGCCGCCGTCCGTACCGACGAGCCAACGGACGCGGACCGTCTCCTCGCCGGCCTCCGTCGCGATCCGCGCCGTCACCGCATAGTCGTCCTGCGTGAAGCCGAGCAGTTCGCAGCCAAACTCTGGGCCGTGGCCCAGTTCCGTCAGCCGCTCCCGCATCACACGCTCGGTGAGAAACTGGGGCACCATCAGCGGCAGGTGATAGGGCTCCGCCGGCGTCGCGGGCTCCGCCTCCACCACATCGGCATCGGTGAAGCTGCCGTCGTCCGCATATTTGCGTTGCTTGGGGAAGAAGCCCCCCGCCGCCACGATCCGGTCGAGAATGCCAAGGTCCTCGAACACCTCCTGAGTGCGGGGCTGGATGCCCTTGCCGCGCGAGCCGCGGAAGGGATCGTCCAGCTTCTCGATCAGCCGGAACGAGACGCCGCGCCGGGCGAGGTCGATCGCCAGCGTCAGGCCAGCCGCGCCCGCGCCGCAGATGAGCACATCCGCTGCAAAACCGTTTGTCATACCATGCTCCATATGTGTAATATGCACCTAGATTGGGCGACGGTTGGAGTCAAACAGAAACGTGCATAATACACCTAATTCGGCATTGCTGCGCGAACTGCACGGCGCGCTGATCGACATCGTTAGCGTCATGAACCGGCCGCAGCGCGACGAGGGAATGGTCCGCGAGGCGGGGATCGCACTCGATCGGGCGCTGTTCCCGCTGCTTGTGATGGTGGAACGGCTGGGACCCATCGGCATCGTCGACCTCGCCGACCGGGTGGGGCGCGACTACACGACGGTTAGCCGACAGGTCACCAAGCTGGAGAGCCTCGGCTTCGTGGAGCGCCGTTCAAGCCCAACAGATGGGCGGGTCCGTGAGGCAGTCATAACCGCCAGTGGCAAAGCCCTGACCGACAAGATCGACATGGCGCGTGAGGCAACGGCGCGCACGATTTTTGCCGATTGGGCGAACCAGGATGTTGCCGATCTTACCCGCTTAATGCGCCGCTTCGCCGATGCGGTGCAGAACGACCCCACTCAGCAAGGCTAACACTGTTTCCCAAAACACCATCCCAATGGGAATGCCTAGGCCGTCTCGACCGCCGTTCCCAATCGAGAAGGCATCGCCGCTAGTCCGCCGCGAGGCGGGCAACCTCTTTGAGGCGGCGATGCGCCTCGCGGAAGCTGTGGCCGGTCATCATGTCATCCATCCGCGTGGCAAGGCGCGCCCGCCCGTTCCGGGCCGCCCAGCGCCGCAGCCCCCACATGCCGGCCCACCCAATTACCCCGCTCGCGACGGTCGTGAGGAGCCACGCACTGATCCCGATCGGACCCAGCATGTCGGCGCCCCACAGAAGTCGGATAACCACGGCCATGAACGGGAGCCACAGCACCCACCAACTCGCGCCGAGCATCCAGCCCGATATCAGCTTGATCCTGTGCAGCCGGGCCATGTGCTCTTCGGTTTCGATGATGGGGGCGGTCACGTCGATCCGCACGGCGTGGGTAAGACCGGCTATCCCGAGCGCGATCATGGCTGCCCCGAAGAGATTGATGAGCAGCCCGCTGGCGAACAGCAGCCCCGGTCGCGCCAGCAGGCCGCTCCATACCGTTCCTCCTGCAACGGCGAAGATGATGCCGGCACCGATCTGAACGATCTGCCATTTGCCGAGCGCATCAATGCCGTGCCTAGCCTTGCGGACGGCGACCGTGCCGGGAAAGACCAGTTCGCGGTCCCCGCCCTCAAGCATCGCCACCGCAGCTTTCAGCGCGTCGGTGTCCATCGTCAGTTCCTCCGTCATGCCAGCTCCCTCCGGAGCTTCTGTTTGATGCGGTCGATCCGGGTGCCGACGGCGCTTTCGCCGAGACCGACGATTTCGCCGATCTCGCGATGGCTGCGCTCATCGAGGTAGAGCAGCAGCACCGCCCGGTTGAGCGGATCGAAGCGAGCCATCGTCGCGTGCAGTGCGTCGAGCGCGTGGTTTGCAGCGTGGTCCGGGCCTGTCGCGGCTACCGTGTCATGGTCGATGGTAAGCGGGATCATTACCCGCCGCTCTCGATAGACCGAGCGTACATGTGACAGCGCGACGTTGAGCGCCACGCGATACATCCAGGTCGGAAAGGGCCGCGTATCGTCGTAACGAGGCCAAGCCGCCCAAAGATTAGCCAGCATGTCCTGCACCAGATCGGCGCGGTCGTCAGGATCGCTGGCATAGGTAGCCGCTACCTTGCGGACGATGCCGGCATGATCCCGGATCAGTCCCGCGAACTTCTCGCTATCCCTGATCCCCCTGCTCGCCACTGTTTCGCAACCCCATTATCGTTACGCAGGGTTATTCGCAGGCGGGGGCGGTTCATCACAGGGCCGATGATATTTTTTCGCCGGTACAATGTGGCGATCGGGATACTGACGTTTCCCAATTCACCATCCCAATGGGAATGCTCCGGCCGTCTCGACCGCCTTATCCCTATGGGACGGCATCGCAACGCCTTGGGGTGTCATTCCGCCCCCAACCATACCCAGCCACCAGCGCGGCTTTTTTCGACAGCCCCGGACGGTTCTGACACTCGTGCGACAGGAGTACACCTACCGAGCGAGCTAAACCGTTCTGCTATTGATTATCATTAAGACGGTTTGTAGCTCCTACCAAAAAAGGGGCTACAATGAGACTGATCGCTTACCTGCTCTGCACCGGCACGCTGGTCGTTGCCACACCCGGCTTTGCGCAAGAGGCGCCCGCCACCGCGCAGGAAGCGCAACCGGACGACATCATCGTCACCGGCGAGAAATCGAACCGGACGCTCCAGGAGACGACGACCAGCGTCGCGGTCACGACCCCGGAGCGTATCCGGCAAGAGAACATCCTGACGATCCAGGATATCTACAACCGTACCGCCAACGTCTCCGAAACCTACGGCTCTGCCGGCTTCACCATTCGCGGGATCAACAATCAGGGTGTGGGTGCGGGCGGCAATGCGGATACGGCGACGGTGTACGTGGACGGGGCACCCATTCCTCGCCAGGCGCTGTTCGGCGGTCCCACCGACCTATGGGACATCGATCAGGTAGAAATCCTGCGCGGACCGCAATCCACTATCCAGGGCTTGAACGCGCTGGCCGGCGCCATCGTGCTAACGACCCGCAATGCCTCCGTCACCGACTATAGCGCTGACGGCCGTATCCTGTGGACAGACCAGAACGATCGCACCTTCTCGGCCGCGGCAGGCGGCCCGCTGATCCGCGACGAGCTGGGCATTCGCCTGTCGGCTGAACGTCGTGCTGATCGCGGCATCATCCGCAATGTCACGCGAGGCGGTTACGACGACAGCCTGCGCATGCTCAACCTGCGCGGCAAGCTCCACTGGACGCCACAGGCGCTGCCCGGCCTTGATGTACAGGCGAGCTACAATCGTGTGCGGCGCGACGGCGGTTATCTCTACGAATACACCAACCTCACCACGCCGGACTTCTACGATCACCGGCGCTCGACCAGCGACCAGCCCAATCGCGGCTATGTCCGCTCCGACATCGCAGTGTTGAACGTCGGCTACGAGATCGCTCCCCACCTGCGATTGTCGAGCGTTACCTCGTTCAATCGCACCGCGACATTGGCCCAGACGGACGCGGACGGCACGGCCGCCGACGTACAGTTCATCAGCAACGACAGCCGTTATCGGACCTGGACGCAGGAACTCCGCCTCAACTACGACGGTGAACGGGTGAGCGGCGTGCTGGGCGCCTGGGCCTATCGACGCTCAGGCGGACTCGATGCCAACAACCGCCTGAACATCGCGACGCCTGTCACCACGATCGTCGGACTGTTGCAGAGCGGCGGCTTCCCGGCCACTGCCGCTCGGCAGATCGCAACCGCCTATGCCACCGCGCTGCCTCAAATACCGGTCCGTTACATCGCCGATCAACCCTTGCTCGTGAAGAACGCCGCGCTGTTCGGCGATGGTCGCTTGCGGGTGACCGATCGCCTCTCGCTGCTCGCCGGCTTCCGCTACGATCACGAGGACAATCGCTACGGCGCAGAGACGATCGCCACCTTCAACGGCACATTGCCGAGCCCGGCCGCGTTCGGCGCAACCGGCACCCCGCTCAACCTGGCGGTGACCGCGATCAACCGCGGGGTGCTCGGCCTGGTTGCGCAGGCGGCATCGGCCCGGGCCAGCACCGCCCGCAGCTTCGACGCCTTCCTGCCAAAGGCCGGCGTCAGCATGGAGTGGACGCCGGACCTCACCACCGCCTTCACCGTGCAGCGCGCCTATCGCTCGGGCGGGTCCAGCCAGAACCCGGCGCGCGCGACGCTCGTCGCCTATGATCCGGAATATAGCTGGAACTACGAGGGATCGCTGCGCTCGCGCTGGCTGGACGGCAGGCTGACTGTCAATGCCAACGTCTTCTACGTCGATTGGAAGGATCAGCAAACGACCGCCTTCTTCGGTCTCAACGCCTACGACTACAATACAGTGAACGCCGGCAAGTCGCACCTCTATGGCGGGGAGCTTGAAGTGCAGGGCCGCCTCAATCGCATGTTCGATGCTTACGCCTCGGCCGGCTACGTCCGGACCAAGTATGATCGCTTCGACCTCCCCACGGGTTCGACCAGCACGGTTGATCTGGCCGGATCGCAATTCCCCTATGCGCCCCGCTGGACGCTGGCAGCCGGGATCAACGGCCGTGTCGGTGCCATCGTGGGCAACGTCAACGCCAACTATCGCAGCGGCGTCTTCACCGATGTTGGCACCGAGCAGAATCAATCGCGCGTGTCCGGCCGCACGGTGGTGAACGCCCGGCTGGGCTATGATGCCGGTCGCTGGACGGTGTTCGCCTTCGCCCGGAACCTGCTCGACCAGGACTACCTCCAGTACCGCACCCCTGACGGCAATCGCGGCATTCTCGGCGATCCGCAGACGTTCGGTGCCGGTCTGGAACTGCATCTGTGACAGCCCTGACCGCGCTCGTCGCCGTCATCGGGGGATTGGCCGGTGCTACGCTGCTGCGGCGCGCATGGGCGGATCGGCAGCGCGAACGTGTGGGCCTAGCGAACGCAGAACACGCGGAGTGCCTCCAGTCTCAGATCGGCCAGGCGATTGGACCTTCGCTGCCCGAACAGGCGCGGCAGGAGACGACGCAAGCTTGTCTCCTCCATCGCCGTACGCCGATGATCCTTGAGCGACAGGAATAGGACCTATCGTTCGAGGGGGCTGAGAGGAAGCTGAATTGCTTCCTCCCGGACCGTCATCGTGGCGAACGCCTGTCTGGGCAGATACAGCATGATCTACTCCTCACGCATGAGCAGGTTGGCTGGCGGGTGCGTGCCCGTCCTTCTCGTCTACCGGCGGCTTGATCTTGAACCACAAGGCGTAGAGTGCCGGCAGGAACAGCAGGGTCAGGATCGTGCCGCCCAACGTCCCGCCGATCAGCGTGACCGCCATCGAACCCCAGAACACCGAGGAAATGAGCGGCACAAAGGCGAGCACGGCGGCAAGCGCGGTTAGGATCACCGGCCGCGAACGCTGCACGGTCGCCTCGACCACGGCATGGTAGGGATCCATGCCGTCGCGCTCATGATCGTGGATCTGCCCGATCAGGATCAGCGTGTTGCGCATCAAGATGCCCGCCAGCGCGATCAGCCCGAGGATGGCGTTGAACCCGAAGGGCTGTCCGCTCACCAGCAGCGTTGGCACGACCCCGATTAGCCCCAGGGGCGCGGTGAGGAGGACGATCGCCATGGCCGACAGGCTGCGCACCTGGAGGATGATGACGATCATCATCAGCACGATCATGATCGGGAAGATGGGGGCGAGTGCCTTGTTCGCCTTACCGGCTTCCTCGATCGAGCCCGCCATTTCGATCTTGTAGCCGCTGGGCAGTTGCTGGATCAGCGGCTGCAGCTTCTTGAACATGGCGGTGGAGACGTCGGGCGGCTGCAGGCCATCGGCGATGTCGCCGCGCACGGTGATCGTCGGCAGGCGATCGCGACGCTGGAGGATCGGATCCTCCATACGGACCTCGAGCTTTCCGATCTGGCTCACGGGTACGCGCTGACCCTGCGCGCCGGTGAGCATGTAATCGCCCACTCGTGCCGGGTCGAACCGGTCGGCGCCGGCGGAACGCGCCACCACATCGACCGTGCGGATGTCCTCACGAGCCTGGCTGACGGTGGCACCGGTGAGGTAGAATTGCAGCTGATCGGCAACATCGCCGGAGGTCAGCCCCAGAGCTCGCAGGCGATCCTGGTCGAGGACGAAGTGTAGCGACGGTGCGCGCTCACCCCAGTCAGCGTTGACCGTGCGCATCATCGGATCGGCCTGAAGGACGGCCTGCGCCTTGGCGGCGATGGTCCGCACTTCAGCCAGATCGGGTCCGCTGACGCGGAACGCGACCGGGAAGGGCGAATAGGGACCGAAGGTCAGCTTGGTAGCACGTACCCGCCCCGCGGGAGCGAGGCCATCGCTCACTGCCTTGCGCAGGCGGAGCGTTAATTCCTCTCGCGCTTCCTGATCGGGCGTCAGCACGATGATCTTGGCGAATGAGGGGTCGGGAAGCTCCGGCGCGAGCGAAAGGAAGAAGCGCGGTGCGCCCTGACCGATATAGGTCGAGACCATCTTGGCTTCCGGCTGCTTGCGTAGCCACGCCTCGACCTGCTTAGCGGATTCAGCCGTCTGTTTGATCGCAGTGCCCTTTGGCATCTGCACCTCGACCAGCACCTCGGGACGGTCCGACGCCGGGAAGAACTGCTTCTTGACCAGCGCCATACCCGCCCCTGCCACCAGGAAGATGGCGAGCACGGCAAGCGTGACAGCGACCTTGCGCCGCACTGCCCAGGCAATGAAGCCGCGGACCTTCTCATAGCGCGGCGTCTGGTAGATGGCGGCGTGACCGCCTTCGACCGGCTTGATGTTCGGCAGCAGCTTGACGCCCATGTACGGCGTGAAAATCACCGCCACGAACCAGGACGAGATCAGCGCAAAGCCGACGACCCAGAAGATGTTGCCGGCATATTCGCCCGCAGTTGACTGCGCGAACCCGACCGGCATCAGGCCGATGACGGTGACGAGCGTGCCCGCCAGCATCGGCGCCGCGGTATGGCTCCACGCATAGGCAGAGGCGCGGATACGATCATAGCCCTCCTCCATCTTCACGACCATCATCTCGATGGCGATGATCGCGTCGTCGACGAGAAGGCCGAGCGCGAGGATCAGCGCGCCTAGCGTGATGCGGTCAAGCGCGCGGCCGGTCGCCCACATGATGACCAGCACCACCGCCAGCGTCAGCGGCACCGCCGCTGCGACGACGATACCGACGCGCCACCCCAGGCTGATAAGGCTGACGACCATTACGATGATGAGCGCCTCCATGAAGGTGTGCATGAACTGGCCGACGGCCTCGTCGATGTTCACCGCCTGATCGGTGACCGGAGTCAGCGTCATGCCCGTCGGCAGCTCTTTGCCGATCTGGGCGATCTCCGCGTTCAGCGCCTTGCCGAGCTCCAGCCCGTTCCAGCCCGGTCGCATGATGACGCCCAGCATCAACGCCGGCTCGCCCTGGTTGCGAACGATGAAGGTGGCGGGGTCTTCGTAGCCTCGTTCGACCTTGGCGATCTCCGACAGGCGGAAGGTCTTGCCTTGCACCACGACCGGCACGTCGCGGATCGTCTCGAGCTCGTTGAACGCGCCGTCGAGGCGGATCGCGACCTGTTGGCCCTTCGTCTCGATCGAGCCGGCGGGTGTGATGAGGTTCTGCTTCGCGAGCGCTGCGAAGATGTCGCGCGGCGAGACTCCGAGCGTGGCAAGGCGCTCCTGCGCAAACTCGACGAAGATGCGCTCGGGCCGCTCGCCGACGATGTTGATCTTGTTGACGCCGGGGACGTGCAGCAGGCGCTGGCGCAGCTGTTCGGCCTCGCGCACCAGCAATCGCTGAGGCTCCCCCTTGGCCTTCAGCGCGTAGAGCGCGAACGTGACGTCGGCATATTCGTCGTTGACGAACGGTCCGACCACGCCACGCGGCAGGCTGGGGGCCTCGTCCATCATCTTCTTGCGGGTCTGGTAAAACTCGCCTTCGACATCCTTGGGCGGCGTGTCGTCGCGCAACGTCAGCGTGGTGAAGGCGAGCCCGGGACGGGTGAAGGTCTCGCTGCGATCGTACCACCGCAGTTCCTGCATCCGCTTCTCCAGCGGCTCGGCGACCTGATCCTGCATCTCCTGTGCGGTCGCGCCGGGCCAGGCGGTGACGATCGTCGCCGTCTTGATAGTGAAGCTCGGATCCTCGGCGCGGCCAAGTTTCAGGAACGCGAAGATCCCGGCGAGGATGATCGCTACCAGGAAGAATAGGGTGACCGACCGCTCGCGCACCGCGATCGCCGAGAGGTTGAAGCGGCCGGGCTGCGCGTCATGGTCGTCGTGATGCCCGTGCGCGGCGGGCGCATGACCGTCGCCGTGTCCGCTATGGGAAGCGTCAGCAGCCCCGTCGGGTCGCTTGCCGTCGTCATGATCGCTCATCGTGCGGCTCCCGGAGCAGGCGCTGCGATCCGAACGGCCTCGCCCTGGTGCAACATGTGTGCGCCCATCGCGACCAACCGCTGACCAGGGGTCAGGCCCGAGACGATGGTCGCGGTTTCCTCGCCGATCGCCGACAGCTTGACCGGTTGCCAGGCGACCGTCGGCTGCTTGCCGTCGCGGACGATCCAGACGCCAGGACCGCGTCCGATGTCGCGCAGGGCGCCGAGCGGCACTTCGGTGCTGGCGACCTTGCCGGGGCTCTGGAGCGCGATGGTGACAGTCGAGCCGAGCGGTGCACGCGCGGTCTGGCCTTCGAGGACGTAGCGCGCCTCAAAGGTGCGTGAGGCGGGATCGGCCGAATCTGACAGCTGGCGCAATCTGGCGGTACCGGTCGCGCCATCGAAGATACGTCCCTGGGCTCTGGTGCCGAGCGCCGGACGCAGCGTCTCGGGCAGCTGCACCAGCGCCTCGCGTGGCCCCGAGCGGGCGATACGAACCACGATCTGGCCTGCGGCGACAACCTGTCCGGGCTCCGCCAGCGTTTCGACGACGGTACCGTCTGCGTCAGCAAGGAGCACGGTGTAGTTCGCTTCGTTGCGCGCGACGCCGGCTTGCGCCTCAGCTGAGACGAGTTGAGCGCGGGCGCTGTCGGCAGCCGCGCGCGCCTGGTCATAGGCGGAGGCGGAGACGGCTCCGGCGCTGACGAGATCGCGGTAGCGCCGCTCGTCGGCCGCGGTCTGGATCGCACGGGCGCGGGCCGCCTCGACGGACCCGGCCGCCGAGCGCGTCGCCAGCGCGAGGTCGGTGTTGTCGATCCGCATGAGGGGTTGGCCCCGGCGCACGGTCTCGCCAGCGTTGACCAGGCGTTGGATGACCTTGCCTCCAACCCGGAAGCCAAGATCGCTCTGCACACGCGCCGCGACGATGCCGGTAAACTCGCGCGTCGCGCTGTTTGCCAGCGCTGGCGTCGACACCCGGACCAGCGGCGGCTCGGTGCGAGGATCCTCGGCCTTCTTTCCGCACGCCGACAGCGCAACCGATAGAAGCGTGGCGCTAGCCAGAGCGGCGCCGAGTTGACGATTAGGCACGAGCAATCCCTCCCTCAGGAGAAGCTCAAATGTAGTTCTGTGACCGATATGTCAACTGGTCACAATGCTTTTAGCGTTTGAAGCTAGGGGGCAAGGCTCCTCAGGATCAGGTTCGCGACCTCGCCTTGCCCGTCCGGAACCAGCGACAGATTGCGTTCGAGAAAGATCGGATTCACAAACGGCATCATCGCGTAGAAGATTGAGCGACACGTCTCGTCGAGCGGCGTTTTGCGCTCAAACTCGCCACTCTCACGTCCTTCCCGGACTACCTCTTCGATCATGCTGAGCAGCGTTTGGGTGTACGCCTGCGCAGACTCCCAGTTTTCAGACGCTGCGAGCGAGGCAACCTCGTAGATTTTTCGATCGACGAAGAACAGCTCAACGCTTGAGGCTGTTATCGCCTTAAACATACGGCGGTATCTATCATTCGCACCGGACGCGCCTTCCATTGCTTCGCGGGCACGCTGAACGATGATGTCGAGCCTCGATCGGCATATGGCCTCGCCAATAGCCTGCTTCGATTCGAAGAAGCGGTAGATGTAGGCTTTGGAGAAGCCGATCGACTTGGCGAGGTCAGATACGGTGGTCTTTTGAAAACCGTATCGCGCGAAGCAATCGTTGGCCGCCTCGATGATCTGGTCGCGAACCGCGTGCTCTGCGGGGCCTCGGGCAGGGGCTTCGATGGTCTGGTTATCGGTCATCGTCTCAACATACTGCTCATCGCCGGATTGACAATGAGTGACTATAACGTACATCGGTCACAGACAAGGGATCTCCGGAATGCGTCTCAACCTCCTAAAGGCGTCCGCGCTCACGCTCACTGCCCTATCGAGTGGCTGCGCAGTGGGTCCGCGTTACGTCGCGCCCGTTTCTCAGGCGCCCGCAACCTTCGTGGGCGCTCAGGCGGTGGAAGCACGAGCCGTCGTGCGAAACGACGTTGATCTGGCTACTTGGTGGCAGTCGTTTCACGATCCGCTGTTGGTGCGGTATGTCGAACAGGCACTCGACCAGAACCTTGATCTGCAGCAGGCGCGAGCTCGTGTGTTGCAGGCACGGGCGGCGTTGAAGAACGCCAATGCCGCGCTGCTCCCGTCGGGTCAGATTTCCGGACAGGCAGGTGAGACCTACCAATCGCTCGAGACGCCGATCGGCAGGGTCGCGAACGCCTTTCCGCAATTCGAGCGATCGACTGAGATCTACGAACTCGATGCGACCGCGAGCTGGGAAATCGACCTCTTCGGCGGCCGCGATGCCGCGCGGGATGCCGCCCGTGCCGATTGGCAGGCCTCTGAAGCCGGAGCGGTTGCCGCGCGACTGTCGATCGCTGCACAGACTGCGGACACCTACATCCTCATCCGATCGCTCCAGGCCCGTCTCGACGTTGCCAAGGCGCAGAGCCTGACCCAGCAGCGCCTCGTTGACCTGATCGCTCTGCAGTACCGCAAGGGCATCGCGGCTGAGCTGCAGTTGCGGCAGGCCGAGGGTGCCGCCGCGCAGGTGCGCGCCTCTATCCCCCAAATTCAGAATGATCTCGACGTCGCGATGAATGCGCTCGACGTACTGATCGGCGCACAGCCCGGCTCTAGCCAGGCCGATCTTTCTGTTCCTGCCGCGATCCCTTCCCCTCCCCAGGTATCGACGGCGGGCGGGCCGGCGACGCTGTTGCGACGCCGGCCCGACATCATCGCAGCCGAGCGGACGCTCGCCGCGAGCAATGCCCGCATTGGCGTGGCAATATCGGAATACTACCCGAAATTCAGCCTCAGCGGTCTGCTGGGCACCGCGACTACCGCCGCAGGTGGCCTGTTTTCGGGCAATTCCATCCAGGCCAATGGCATCTTCGGGCTGCGCTGGCGCCTGTTCGACTTCGGGCGCGTCGATGCCGAGATCAAGGCGGCACGCGGTCGTAATGCCGAGGCGCTCGCCGCCTATCGTCTCGCCGTCCTCAAGGCATCCGAGGATGTCGAGAATGCCTTTTCGACGCTGGTGCAGCAGGAGGCCCGGGCGACCACGCTTGCGCAAGGGGAGGTGGCGCTAACGCGCGCAAGGAATACGTCCGATCTTGCCTACAAAGGCGGAGTCGTCAGCCTCATCGAGGTGCTCGACGCCGACCGCAGACTGCTCGAGACACGTGACAGCGCGATACAGGCGCGAGCGGCCGCGAGCCGTGGCGCGGTTGCGTCCTTTCGCGCCTTGGGCGGCGGCTGGAACCCCAGACAGATTGCGAGCCGGTGAGCTGCGCACCGGGCGACTCAGGTTCGGAGGCATCGATGTCAAAGTCAGACGACCTCGCTTACTTTCAAAAGCGGGCGGAGGCCGAGCTCGTGATGGCGCAGCGTGCCGACAATGCGAAGGCCTGTAATTCCCATTACGAACTCGCGTCGCGCTATCTAGACCTGGTGCAAGGATCATCAGCCAAATGATGCCGGTACGTCGCCGCTTCCTGTGCCGCTCGTCCACCGGATGTCGCCGTCGAAGCGTAGACGCTGGGAATGTCACCGTATGAGCGAGATGCAAAGCACCCGGATGTCGCTTGAGCAGATCATCTCGACTAAATGGACCGTGCCTATCATGCAGATTTTGCTCGATGGGCCGGCCCGCTTCTCGGACTTGAAGAGGCGCCTTCCGCTCGTCTCAGCCAACGTTTTAACGAAAAGACTGCGCGATCTTGAGCAGGAGGATCTACTTGATCGCGTCTGCCTGCCGCCACCTGCGGACCGCCAAGCGTATATCCTGACGCCTCGAGGGGGCGACATGCGCAGTGTGTTAGAGGCTATTCGAGCTCTGTCGCAACGCTGGGGAGAGGCGCCGTAAGAGCCTTGGACGAAGTGCTCGTGTCGTAGTCGAATCCTAATTGACGCCCCACAGCCACTTGCCGTGTCTGTGGGGGCGTGCTCCGAGGCTGGCTATCGATCGGTAAGCCGCTCAGCTAGCATTCCGGTCGCAACTGCTTGGACAACGTGAACCATCCAACGCTCCGCTGCCTTTCGCGGTCCGGCTTCGATTTCGCCTTCTGTAATGCCGAGTCTTGGCGCAACGCCGGCGATGTTCACCGCATAAAGGGCCGTGCCATACGCTGCCGCGACGAGTGGTACCGAAGCCTCGGGCGCTAGACGCCGCAACGTCGGCCATGCCACGGCAAAAGCGGCCGACGCGCCGAGATGATTGGCAAACTCCACCACGCTCGTTCCTGTGTCGCCGATGACGTCGCGACTGCCGGTGAGATCGTCGATCCAGTCGACTGCATCGCGATCAAGGGTCTTGCCCAAAAGGCCAGTCTTGCGGCCCACGGTCATGACGGCTGTGGTTATGATGCCGGCCGCTAATCCGCCGAGCACCGCTGCGGGTAGAGGGCGCATCAGTTCTCCTCCTTTCGGAGAGTAATGACTTCAGGGTTGAGCCGGTTGATCACGGAATAGTTGACCGCGGTCCACCACTCGGAGCCCTTGCCAGCGAGCGCATCCTCCGATGCCGCGATCGCGGCGTGGTCGGCGTGCACCAGATAATCCTCGACATCGTTCATGCAGGCGAACGAAAGGATCGATACCGCATCGATCTTCGATCCTTCGGGGTCGGTCTGGGTCGACCCGATATTGTGAAGCTGTGCGTAGCGGCGCACCAGTTCCTTCGTCGCTCCTTGCGCCATGACGAGATCGGCGTGATCGTGCAGCAGGCGAGCCTGAAACGCGTCGCGGGACAGCTCCGGCCTACGCATGTGGATTTTTACCAGGCTGATTGGGTCGCGATGTCGTTCGCTCGGGATCAAGATATGTTCACGCGTGATCTCGCGCGTCACCATCCGAAAGGCGGTTTGCTCGTCTGCGATGATCCGCTTGGCAAACTTCTCCTGACCAAGCGTCGCTTCGATATCATCCTCGTCAGCATAGGCGATGTAGGCGAGCCCGTCCCAACGTGGCCGCTTGAATTCCGGCCCCCGCTTCCAGGGGTCAGACGGCAGCCGGCCATCATCGTCCACCATCGCCCGATATGGCAGAGGGAAACCGGACGATGGACCCGAGGCGACCCGGTGCACCTGATCGTAACGTAGCACTTTGGCGGACGAACTGCCTGGCTCGTCCCAAGCGAATTTGGGGCCGTGCACCTTACGCCAATATTCATCCCAGTGTTCGAACGCGAGGTTGGGATCACCTTCGAGCGCCAACGCACTCGCGCGCCAGTCGAGAAAGTGCACTTCATGACCATGGCGGCTCTTGGCTGAGCCGCTGTCCTGCGGCCGCTCGCCACGAGGAGTGTCGTCAACTCGGCTGACGAAGGTCGGCGTCACGATCAACGGCTTCCCGGTCGGCACCTTTGTGCCGCCAAGGGGTGGCCGATGTTTATTATCGGCACGGTCGAAATCGGTCATGAGTTCGATGATCCTTGACGGAACGGCATGTAACGCGAGGATCGCAGCAACGTCTTTCCCGCTCTACGGATCCTCCACCCGGCAGGCACTCTCAGCGGATTGTTGAATCAAGTGCTTTGGCTATTACGGTCATGCCGGCTTGAATGGGATGGTAAGGCACGAAGCGGGCCTGACCCGTGCGAGGAAAACCGTTAATCCACGGGTTATTGCTGCACGCGTCGTGTCCGCGCGACAACGACGATGCGCGCACCAGCGTTGCTCCGCTCGCCTCGGCTGCCTCGGCGGTCACCGCCGCAAGCCGACGGGCAAGCGCCCGTGCAGCGTCCGCCTCGGCCGGGGTCATCGGTGTCGCCGTGCAATGACCTCGCGCCGGCAGCACTACCGGATAGTCGACGAACACCAACCGTGCCGCTGGCGCGCGTTGCCGCACCTCGTCGGCGATGCGCTTCATCGCGGCTGCGAGATCCTTCCAGCTGCGCTCAGTAACCGCGGGGGCCGTGGGACAGGTGCCGCCCGGCGCTTTCCTGGCCAGTCCGAGCTGGCGGCACGAGGCCGATCCCAGCAGCGTGACGAAGCCGACATCGTTGCCACCGATCGTGACAGTCACTAGCGCGGTTTCCGGGGTCACGGCGTCGATCTGCGCCGGCGTTGTGCCCGAGCGCTTCAGGATATCCCTGGTCGTTGCACCACTGCACGAGACATCGACCAGCGTCAGCTGGCGCATGCGGGCGAACTGGTGCGCGTAATTGTTGGTCGATCGTGCGCAACGGGTATCCCCGTCAGCGGCAGCCGGGATACCGGGCCCCGCCGCGTAGGAGCTGCCCATCGCAACGTAGCGTGTCTGTCGCTCCACTGGCGCGGGCGACGTTTGCTGGGTGGTGGCGGCACTGGCGGCGAATACCGCCAGCCCCATGGCCGCGCCGATCATCGATTGCATGGCTGAAGAACCTCGGACCAAATGGCAGGAGAAGGACGGCGACCAGCGTGCCGCCGGCCGCCGCGCCCCGTCAATCGACGACCGTGCCGACGGCCGCGCCGCCCGCACCGCCGACTGCGGCACCTTTCTCGACGCTACCGCCCGTCGCGGCGGCAACGCCCGCGCCGCCTGCCGCGCCGACACCTGCGCCCTTCAGCGTCGAGCAGGCGGAAAGACCCCCCAACGTGAGTGCCAGAACGGTGGCGGAGAGAATCGTCTTCATCGTAAAATCCTTCTTTGGAGGTGACTTGGCAGGGTGAGAATCAGGACGCGAAGCTTGCGGCCGGAAGATCGAGGGTGGCGCGGATACCCGGATCCGCCGCGTCGTTCGCCAGCCGGACTTCGTAGCGGCCCGCGGCGATCCGCCACTGGCGCGTATCCGCGTCGAACCGCGCGAGGAGGCGTGGGTCGATACGCACCTCGATCTGCTCGCTTGCTCCCGGCGCCAGCTCGACCCGGTCGAAGCCCGCCAGACGCGTGACGAAGCCGCCCTCGCCCGGCAATGTGACATAGATCTGCGGCACGTCGGCGCCCGGTCGCACGCCGGTGTTGGCTACGGTGAAGCCGGCAGTGATGCTGCCGTTCGCCGCGCGCACCGACAGGTCGCTGTTGCGGAACCGGGTGTAGGATAGGCCGTGGCCGAACGGGAACAGCGGCGTCAGATTCTGCCGGGCGTACCACCGATAGCCGACGTCGGATCCCTCAACGTTATAATCGACGTGGAAGACGCCGCCCTTCGGTTTCATGCCGGGGTTCGACGTCGTCGTCTCGGGATCGCGCTGCTCGGGATGCGGCAGCTGCGCAACACTCGCAGGGAAGGTGATCGGTAGGTGACCTGACGGATTGACTCGCCCGAACAGCACGCCGGCGATCGCCTCGCCGCCGCCCGATCCGGGATAGAAGGCGGCAATAACGGACGGCACCTTGGCCAGCCATGGCATCAGGACAGGACCGCCGGACTCCAGGACCACGATTGTCTTAGCGTTGGCACTCGCCACGCCGTCGATCAGGGTGTTCTGCTCATCGGGAAGGTCGAGCCCCTGCATGTCGAGCCCTTCCGATCGCCACTCTTCCGCCAGCACGATCACCATGTCGGCATCGCGCGCCGCTGCAATCGTCTCCGCACGATCGGTTCCGTCGAGCAAATCGACCCGAGCTGCGTTGGCCTCCGCCCGGATCGCCATCAGCGGCGAGGATGGGTGATAGACCTTCTCCATTTCGGTACCCATGAACGACATGCCCTTGGTCGACAGGCTGCCGACCGGCGTCACCGTCGATGAACCTCCGCCCGCCAACACGCCCGCATCTGCATGGCGGCCGATGACCAGGATGCGCTTCGCCCCCTTGGCGAGCGGCAGGATGTCGCCTTCGTTCTTCAGCAGCACGAGCCCACGCTCGGCCGCGCGCTGCGCGATCAGGCGATGCGCGCTGTAGTCGATCGCACCGCCGGGCTGCGGCGGATGGTCGATGACGCCGACCGCGTAGAGGCTGCGCAGCTGACGCCGCACCATGTCGTCGATGCGCGCCTGCGGCACCGTGCCCGCGGCCACCGCCTTGCGTAACGGCGCGGCGAAGAAGGGCTCGGGATCGAGGTTCGCGCCCGATTGAACGTCGAGCCCGGCCAGCGCCGCCTTGACCGTGGAATGCGTCGCCCCCCAGTCGGACATGACCCAGCCGGGATACTTCCACTCCCCCTTCAACACATTGTTGATGAGGTAGGCGTTCTCTGACGCCCACTCGCCATTGACGAGGTTGTAGCCCGGCATCACCGAGCCGGGTCGGCCGATCTCTATCGCGATCTTGAACGCCAGCAGGTCCGATTCGTGCAGCGCCGCCTGGGACAGGTCGGAGCTGACCAGCACGCGTCCGGTCTCCTGCGCGTTGACCGCGAAATGCTTCACCGTGGCCACGACGCCTTGCGACTGGATGCCGGCGACAGAACTGCCGGCGATCACGCCGGTCAGCAGTGGATCCTCTGAGACATACTCGAAATTGCGTCCGCCGCGCGGCTCGCGGATCAGGTTCGCACCACCCGCGAGCTGGACGGTGAAGCCCTTGGCTCGCGCTTCTTGCCCAACGAGCGCCCCCGTCTCTCGCGCGCCTTCGGGATCGAAAGCTGCACCAAGGAGCAGCGAGGAAGGCAGGGCGGTCGCATTGTCGCCAGGCCGAACGCCGCCCAGATTGCCGACGCCGAGGCTCGCATCGCTCTGTTGCTGCGCTGGAATGCCGAGGCGCGGGATGGCGGGATAATAGGCTGCCGACCCAAGCGCGCCCTCGGGCTTCTTCGTATCCCCGATCGGGATCGCCATCGGGCCGGAGATCCAAGAGAATTTCTCCTCCTGCGTCATCTGCGCGACCTTCTCCACCGCGCGCTCATCTGGCGAACGGCTCTGCGTGGGCAGCGGTGCGACCGGCGCTGACTGCGCGACAGCGTCCGCCGCAGCGGACGACAATACGGCGCATGACAGGGCTAGGCGAACTTTGGCAGTCATCGCGATCTCCGGGAGGCATACTGGCAAAATATACCAGAGGTATATTTGTTCCTAGCCGTGGTCGATCGTTCGCTTTTGTCGCTATAAAAGGAGGCATGACGACTGTGACGAATAAGCCTTCAGAGCGATCGGAGCACAAGCGCGGACGGCCGAGCGAGGCCGAACGGCAGCAGATCGACGCGCGCGTCATCGAGGCGGCATTTGACATCTTTCGCGCGCACGGGTTCGAAGCTGCGCGGATGGACCGGGTGGCAGCAGCGGCCGGAATCACCAAGATGTCCCTGTACCGGCGCTTTCCCGGCAAGGCGGAATTACTGGCGGAGGTTATCCTTCGTCATTCAGCGCAGCTGCACGCTGATAGTACACCGATCCCCGATGTCGCCGACCCGATCGCAAGCCTCCAGACCCTGATGTGGCGCTATCGCGAACGGATCAGCGCAGACAAGATGCTTGCGCTGCAACGTCTAGCGCTGACGGCGATTACTGAGGAGGCGGTTCGGCAAGCGCTCGGTCATGTGCGTGCACGCTACGTCGCGCCCGTCGACGCATTGGTGGACATAGCGAAGCAGCAGGGCGCGCTCCCGCCTTTGGAGACAGAGGAACTGCGCGAGATCCTCTTCGATCTGCTGGTCAACGATGCCGCATCGCTGCCGCTGCACGGCTATTCATCCACAACCGACCAGCGCCGCATTTTCGAGCAGCGCTGGTATGTCGTCGAGCACGGTTTGCTGTTGACCAATTTCTACAGATCAAGAGGCTTGGACAAGTAGCGTGATGTTGCCTTGAGCCGATTGCCCAAACTCAGTCTTCGTCACCCGGCCGCCCACGTGACTTGGCGACCAGATATGCATTGGCGGAGTCGGGCAGCACGCCTTGTGCGGCAGCCAACAGTTTGTTGTTCCAGCCGAACGTCCGCGCCGCCTCATTCGCTTCCAGCACGTCGACCGCGCCCTTCGCCACGTCCGCGGGATTGTCGATGCCGACCAGATCGAGCGTGCCGCGTTTCTCGCCATGGCCGTCCCCGGCTAGGTTCGTGTCGGTGATGCCCGGAACGATGCAGGCGATCCGAACGCCCGTATCGCGATTTTCCTCGCGGACCGCCTTTGAGAACGAGACCACGAACGCCTTGGCGGCCGCGTAGACGGAGGTAAAGGGAACAGGGCTGTAGGCCGCAGTCGATCCAAGGTTCAAGATACCTCCGCGGCCCCGCTTCACCATGTCGGGCAGGAACTGAAGGGACAGATCGACGACGGCGCGAACCATCAGATCGACCATCGGCAGTGACGGGTCGCTCTCCACATTTTCGGCGAACACGTATTTACGAGCAAAACCGGCATCGTTGACCAGGATCTCGACCGGCCAGCCTTTCTCGTCGACGTTCTGGCGGACCTTGGCGCCGGCATCTCGCTCGGCAAGATCAAGTGCAATGGTATGGACCTCGCACGCCGGTTCCAGGGCGGCGATCTCTTCGGAGACCTGATCGAGCTTCTCGGTTTCGCGAGCAACAATCACGAGCTTGCGAACGCCACGCCGGACCAGCTCCAGCGAAATTTCCTTGCCGATGCCTGACGTACCGCCAGTGACGAGCGCAGCACTGACGTGCTCCCCTGAAACTCCGCCAGTTTGAGCTAGAGTCCACCTTCGTGAGGAGATGGATGTGAAGAAGACCAGGTTCAGCGAGGAGCAGATC
>NZ_JACHZH010000015.1:0-47727 GCF_014193405.1 Sphingomonas sp. BK069
GATGCTGCCAGGCGGGTTGTGCAACACCGCCCCGAGGGGCACCATAATAGCCCCGGACTCCAGTTATGACTGGTAGAGCTTTGGGGAGCACGTCAGCACCATTCGCGTAGTTGATAGGTTCCAGGTCCATCCGTTTGCTCCTGTTTAATCGGTCGTGCCCACCGCCTCGGAGTTATGCTCTAGGGGCATTCGTTGAGGCCATTTATGGAACACGTCGGTGCCAACGATCAGCATCGCCCGACCAATGACCAAACGGTAATATGGTCATAAGGTTGCTTTCTATGTGCGCCTAGACCGACAATGTTAAGCTCCGTCCAGGCGGCAGCTCGAACGGTGCGCCTGTTTCTCAAATTATCCTCGCAGGTGGGTTGTGAGAGGTCCGCTCTTTCCCAGTTTATAATCATTTGTGGGACGGTCGCCAGCAGTGAGCTGCAACACGCCGACACCGCCTCGCGAGCCCATAAAAGGCTGAGCTTCGACCCTCTATGAAGCTCCTGCAGTGCCGTTTGGTAGGGTGCCCTTTGGTTCTCCTTGGTTAGGACTCCAGGCGGACCAATGGGCCAATCCGGGCCAATTTCTTGATGTTCCTTTTCGGCGGAAATAGGACCGGCCAAGGTAGGAACGCAGAGGGTATACCCTGTCGGTACATATCTCCTAGAACAGCTTTCCCGTTCAATCAGGGTCGCTGGCAGCTATATTGAACAGTCAGCCGAACAGGTCTAGAAGCTGATCGAACAGAAAGGGGTATCATGACGCTTTTCGGCTATGCTCGAGTGTCAACGATCGATCAGGACCTCGGCATCCAGGTCGCGGCGCTGCGTGCAGCGGGATGCCAGACGATCCGGTCGGAGAAGAAGTCTGGCGTCGAACGTGGATCACGGCCTGAGCTTCAGATCCTGCTCGACTTCCTTCGCGATGGCGACACGCTTGTGGTGACGCGCATCGACCGGCTCGCCCGCTCGATGAAGGACCTTCAGGACATCGTGCACGAGTTGAAGGGCAGGGGAGTGTCGCTGAAGGCGACAGAGCAGCCGATCGACACCGGGACTGCGGCTGGGAAAGCCTTTCTCGACATGCTCGGGGTCTTTGCCGAGTTCGAGACGAACCTACGCAAGGAGCGTCAGGCTGAGGGGATCCAGGCAGCGAAGGCGAGAGGCGCCTACAAGGGAGGCAAGCCGCGCATCGATCCGGAGGCCGTGCGCAAGCTGGCTGCCGAGGGCGTCCGACCATCGCACATCGCGCGCCAACTCGGTATCTCGCGCGGCACCGTCTACCGCTTTATGCCAGCCCAAGCTGCGCATCGACTGAGCGCGAGCGAGGCCTCGACGGTCAGTGCACGGGAGGGGACGGATGCCGATCCGTCCTGAGCACGCCTTCCTTGATCTCACCAACTAGCCAAACATCTCGAGCTTGATCCGCTTCAAGCAAGCGAGGGGACGCTGCGAGCATGGCGGTAGACCTCACCGCCGTCGGATCTTCCACTTGGGCGATGGCCGATGGTGGGATCCGGAGCGCCTCTACTGGCGAGAGGGTAGCAGGCGTCGTGTACGGCGTTCGACCGAAAACCTGCTAGCCCGCGGGCGCTGGACGCCAGTGGTGCTGGCTTGCGCGCACCTCCATCACGATCCCAGCGGTGCACAGATGCACGGGCGCACAAGGACGAAGGTGCCCAGATGCACGGTCGCACACGAGCGCTGGCTCATTCTTAGACGCTCAGTATCGCTGTTGCTTCGCCGATCACGGAAGACGATCATAGCTGCGGTCGGTTTAGCACCGGAGGTGTCGTGGTATGCACGTGAACGCAGAAGGGGAAGACACCGAGTCAGAGAGAGCGGAGGTCCACTTTTTGGCCGCCCTTCTTGACGAGCTGATGCGGAAGGTTCTCGCTGCCGGCGTACTGACGCAGGCCGATCTGAACGACGTGGAAGCGGCCGCAGCCAAGAGGGTCGGGGGAGCGCCGCGCGCTTGGTGAGGCGCTGGGGCCAGCGCAGAGGGCGGAGCTCGTCGGCAACTTTTTTCAGAGAGGAAGAGCCGGCGAACATGAACGGTCGCGTCAGGGTGGCATAGCTGCCCGTCCGCTATCGGGCGGTCGGCCGGGAAAACCGGACGTTCGTTCAGCGGGCAGGGGAGGGGCTCGATCGCCGACCGAGGGTGGAGAGCGGCCTGTCCGTGTGTGGACGCCCCTTCGGACGCAAGGGGGTGTCGGAGAGATTTTAGCGCGCGGGTTCAGGTGCTTCCGTGTGTCCGGCCTGTTGATGCAGCCTTCATCACGGCCGCTGGCCTGAATGGAGATCGCGGATCGGGTCCAAACCGCTTTCGCGCGCTCGAGGCGCTTGGACAGTGCACTGGTTATCCCGACCCCGTCTTCTGACCGTTGCGCCATTCCTCTCTGCTGACCTTCCCTGCGTCCCTGACGCCTCAAGCCTTGGCGGTTACGCCGCGGCCGGAGCTCTGTAGGTACCGCCGTGCGCCATCAGCGCCCAGACGATCCGTGCCATCTTGTTCGCGAACGCGACGGTGACCAGCATGCGCGGCTTGCGCGCGAGCATGCCTGCCAACCACGCAGTGGCCTTCTCGGGCTTGCGCGCCGCGACCTTTGTTGCCGAACTTGCCCCTAGGATCAGCAGCCGTCGCAGGCTGCGCTCGCCCATCTTGGTCGTACGGCCCAGCCGTTCCTTGCCGCCGCTTGAGTGCTGGCGCGGTACGAGGCCGAGCCAGGCTGCGAAGTCGCGTCCCCGGCGGAAGGTGCTGGCGGCCGGCGCTAGCGCCACCAGCGCGGTCGCGGTCACGGGGCCGACACCGGGGATCGTCATCAGCCGCTTCGCGACCGCGTCCGCCTTTGCCCGGCTTGCGTTCTCACGGTCGAGAAGGGCGATCTGCTCCTGTAGCGCCTGCAAGCCCTGTGCGACGACGGCCAGTACTGGCCGCGCCACTGCCGGCAGATCGGAAGCCGGGTCGGCGACGATCTCGACGAGCTTGCCGACGTGCCCGACACCCTGCCGAACGATGTAGCCGAACTCGTTGAGGTGCCCGCGCAGGGCATTGATCAGCTGGGTTCGCTGGCGCACGAGCAGGTCGCGCGTTCGGAACACGACCGCCGAAGCCTGTGCTTCAGCGCTCTTACCTTGAACAAACCGCATCGTCGGTCGCTGCACTGCCTCGCAGATCGCCTCCGCGTCGGCCATGTCGTTCTTCTGCCGCTTGACGAACGGCTTCACGTACGCCGGCGAGATCAGCCTGGTCTCGTGCCCAACTGCCGCGAGCTCACGCGCCCAGTAATGTGCACTCGCGCACGCCTCCATCGCGACGATGCACCGCGGCAAGGTCGAGAAGAAGGGCAGTACCTGATCCCGTCGTAGCTTCTTGCGGAACACGACCCCGCCGCTCGCATCCGCGCCGTGGACCTGAAAAACCGACTTCGCGAGATCGATGCCGACTGTGCTAACCTCACTCACGGACGCCTCCTGCAGTGGTGTTTCAACACCTCCACTTCTGGCACATCGATGCCGTCAGGGGGCGTCCACCCGACCCCAACGCTTTGGGGCGGCCGGCCGGGAAAACCGGACGTTCGTTCAGAGGGCCGGGAAGGGGCCTCAGATCCGAAGTCGGTCAGAAAAAGACGTTCGTTCGTGTGAGGCTGAGTGATGGTACATCGGCGGCCGTGGCAACTCATTGATTAATCGCAGCCGTATTCGTCAGGCGGCCAGTATCTGGTCTTCGCCGCGCAGATCGTCGGGATGGTACTCGGCGCCCGAGCCGAACGAGTAGACCTTGCTGACTTTGCTTCCGTTCCAGACGAACTTAAAGTGGTCCCGCTGGACGGCGCGGTCGAGGACGTCCCCCCGCAGCACGCAGATGCAGAACCCGGCGGGCCGCTCAGGCGGACGGTAGAGCAACCCGTCGAGACCGGCCTCCAGTATAGAGCGGCCAAGCTGGAGGCGGTCGCCCCGTGCGATATCGACGGCCCAGCTCCGGCCATCTGCAAATCGACCGCGAACGGTGCGGGAGAGCTCGCGCATCTCCAAGCCGATGGCGGCCTCGCCGGTGCTTGAGAGGAAGGTCTCACGCTTGCGAATCGAGATGGCGAGCGCGGTCTGCATGTCGCTGGCGAGATCCAGCACCGGGTGCTCGGCCTCGAAGAAGCGCGAACCTTCCGGGTTGTGGTATGCGAACGGCGCGTGGTTCCAGTTCTGAAGGAGCGGACCGTTGCCGTCGACAACCTGCGCGCCGCTGAGCAGCCGGTCACGCTCCCGGAGACGCGGGTTGGTCAGCGACTCCAGTTCCGCCAGTTCGCCGCTGCGATCGTTCGCCACGCGCGCGAAGACGTCGATCGTCGGGAACCTCGAAGGGATGAGGGTGAAGAACGTCTGGTCGACGTCGACGATCTGGTGATCCTCAGCCGCCACGCTGCGCGTCCACGTATTGTCGGACACGATAGATATCCATCACCTGTCCACCCCTCATCACATCGAGCGCGCTCTGATCGTTGAAGAACTTGTTGGGACGGCGGACCCACCCGTCCGCCGCCCTGGGATCGGGAAGGAGTATCTCTAGCGCTTTATGAATCGCGAGGAGGTGGGAGACGCGCTCAACGCTGTCCCTTGGTATCGAACCACCCTCCTTCTTCCACTTGAAGAACGTCGATCTGCCTGGCGACCCGAGCAGGAGCAGCTGATCCTCGGTGGTGAGCTGCCATAAGTCGGCGATGCCCAGGAACGCCTCGATGACGGCGGGCATCGGGGCTTGCCCTCCGCTCGATTGAGCGGCGGGTTCATTTTTCACCACGCATGACCTCCTCCGTGCCAAGATGGACTTGAAACGCACATCAGTCCCGATATAGATAGTCCACATCGGGACTCGAAAGACACCCTAGTCCGCGTGGGACTCGGGATCAAGAGTCCTAGGACGTGGAGCACCGCCGTGGCGAATGGCCGAGACAAATATAAGTTCACCGTCGACGGTGCCCCCTTCGGCACGGACGACAAGATCCTCGACGGCAGCCAGGTCCGGGAGGCCGCAGATAAGGCGCCGGCGAGCGACTTCGTGCTGATCCAGATCGTCAGCGGCTCGGCCCGTTCGGTCGGGCTGCAGGATGAGGTGACGCTCGACGCCAAGCACCCCGCGACGTTCCTGTCCTTCGATAGCGATCGCGTCTTCAACTTCACCCTCGATGAGCGCGGTTGGGAATGGGGTGCGGCGACGATCAGCGCGGCGGACCTGCGCCTCCACGCCCAAATCGACGCCGACCGCGAGTTGGTGCTCGACAGCGACGCCGACACCGTCATCGCGCCGGACGGGCAAATCGACCTCGAGGGTAAGGGTGTCGAACGGGTTCGCACCCGTGAGGCGAAGACCGTGACGATCAAGGTCAACGGCCGTCCCCGTGTCGTCGATAAGCGCCGCCACACGTATCGGGAGATCGCGGCGATCGCCTACCCCAACCCCGACTTCGAGAACTTCAATTACACGACCACGTACCTTCACGGGGTCGACGGTGCCGAGGGCGACCTGGTCGAGGGTGAATCGATCGCGGTCAAGAATGGGATGGTCTTCAATGTCCGCCGCTCTGATAAGTCTTGATCCTCATCTGAGGCGCCTCGCCGACGAGGGCTTCGAGATCGAGGTCGCGAACACTCATCTGGTTGTTCGCAGCATCCCGCACGTGACGACCGATGGAACGTTGGCGAGGGGCGTCCTCACGTGCGAGCTGTCGATCGACGCCGCCACCGGGCTCACGTCCACGCCCCAAGAGCCCCACACGATGTTCTTCGCCGGAACGCCGTGCCATCGAGACGGCACCCTCATGTCGAACATCATCGCCAGCTCTTCGAGGCAGCGGTTCGGGGAGATCGAAGTCGATTACTACTTGTCGTCGAAGCCCGAGGTCACGCATCGTTACGAGAACGTCTACGACAAGGTGGTCGCATACGAACGGCTGATCGGGAGCGCCGCGCGCTCGCTCGACAAGTCCGCCAATGCGCGCACCTACGCGCGGGGAATAATCGCGAACGACGACAGCCCGTTCGCGATTCCGGACTCCGCTTCGGCCCGCTACCGCATCGGCAAGGTGAACCGGAAGCTGATGGGTCGGGTCGCCATCATTGGGCTCGGCGGCACGGGATCCTACCTCCTCGACCTTCTGGTCAAGACGTGGGTGACGGAAATTCACCTCTACGACGGCGACCAGCTCCTGAACCACAATCTGTTCCGGTCGCCTGGATCGCCGGAGCCCGCGTTGCTCAAGGAGTTCCCACTTAAGGTGAACTACTATGCGCAGACCTATGGCCGGATCCATGCCGGCATCACGGCGCATCCTTTCCGCGTCACGCAAGACAATGTCGACGAGCTCGCGGGCTTCGACTTCGTCTTCGTGTGCGTCGACAAGGGTTCGTCGCGGCGGGCTATCGCGGAGGGTTTGCTTCGGTTGGGGATCCCGTTCGTCGACACGGGCATCGGGGTCGGCATGGAGGACGACTGCCTGGATGGTTGTGCGCGGGTTACCTTCATCCGCCCCGAGACGCCCTGGGCGGAGGTGGAGAGGCTGCTGCCGTTCGGCGACGACGCTGAGGATGATGACCTATACCGCACCGACATCCAGATCGCCGCCGTCAACTCGCTGAACGCGATCATGGCGGTGATGCGCTGGAAGCGCTGGGCGAACTACTTTCGCGATGAGCGGAACGAGATGAACTCGGTCTACATGATCGAAGGGAACAACATCTCGAACCGGGTAGCCAGGTGAGCCGGGTTGATCGGCTACGTACGGTGTTCGTGGCCGAGATCCCCGAGACCCTTGAGGACGGGATCCTCTACGTGTCGCGGGAATGCCATGTCGCCCTCCATCACTGCGCGTGCGGCTGCGGGGAGGAGGTGTCGACCCCGCTGGTGCCGACCGAATACTCGCTCACCATGACCGGGGACGACGCTTCGATCTGGCCCTCGATCGGAAATCACGACTTCGCCTGCCGCTCCCATTACGTCATCGACCATGGACGGATCGAGTGGTCCGGGCGGATGTCGCGGGCGGCCATCGAGGCGGGGCGCGAGAAGGACCGCCTGCTTAAGCGTCCGCCGATCAAGGCGGCGCCTGCACCACGACGCCGGCGCTTTATCGGGCGTGTCGCCGACTGGCTCGTGGCGACCTTCCGACGGATCACCGGTCGCTGATCCACCATCGCCCGCGGGGTCGAGACGGCCCCGCGGGTCGTCACATCGTTTCAGACCCATCGCAGCTCGTGATCGTCAGGCGCGGGGAGGACAACGCACGCGGCGATGTGGGACCGCTGCCGATGGGAACGCCGTCACACGCGACCGGCGATCAGACCGTTCGTGAAAGGATGGCCGTCGCCGAGACGTCGTCGGTCAGGTACTTGGCCGCCCGTTCGATCTCGGGGAACATGGTGCGTTCGTTGATCGCAACCCGCTTGAGCTGCGCTAGGATGTCGGCTTTGTCTCCGGCTGGAACCCTGATCCGTTCTACACGCATTCCGGGCGTCGCACGACCGTCGATCTCCTCCGTGAGGCCGAAGGCGAAGAAGCACCCCTCCTGGGCCAGAATACGTCGATTGCTGAGCTTCGGCTTTACCAGGAACACGCGCGAGAGATGCGAGGGGACGATGTCGGGTGCGAAGGCGGGCTTCTCGGCACTGATGAAGTGCACCAGCCGCTTGACCGGTCGGTTGCCGTTGAACCACTCGATGCCGGCTTCGCTATCGTCGCACCGGGCATCCAGCAGCAGCCTGCCGACATCGTCCTTCAGCTCCGTGTCGCATCGGGCAAGGTTGGCCAGACAGCTGACGGTATCACTGTCGAATTAGCGGACCAGCTTCTTGTCGACGACGAGCCTCACGACTTCGCCGTCCGCCTCTTGGCTGACACGAATCTTGGTGCCGGGACGCAACTTTCGGGCTTTCTTAGACTGTGCCGCGAAGTAGAGGGCGACGAGCGGGTTCCAGGTGGCGTCGAGCAGGCGTGTCGGAAGTGAGTAGTGCTGCATGCAGACGAGCATCTCTAGGGCGCTCGTGTCGGCCGCGAACTGGTCGGGGTGCATCGCCACGAGGTCACGAAGCAGCAGATGTTCGTTCGCGGCATAGGCGGTGGTTCTGAAGATCGTGGGCTTCAGCGTGTAGCTTCGGTTCGGATGCCCTCGATAGACCGTGACGGTCGTGCCGTCGGTCTGCTCGGCGTTGATCTCGCCTATGAAGCTCTGCAGGTCCATGCCGTCTCCCCCCGTCAGCCTAGCGTGATGCTGCATGGTCCTAAAGCGTATTCGGACAAAGACTTTCGGAAGTGATTGCCCGAGCAGATAGCTTCTCACGGCGCCGCGGCCATCAGCATGAGCCAATGGCAGAAAGTGGGAGGCGAGCAGGCACCATGAACGACCGGTTCTGGGTCGCCGCTGACCAAGGCTCAGCGAGAGGGCTCTGCTAGCCTACAAATCCGCCAAGCCACTGGGGTCGTTGGCGATCAAAGCTGCCGGTTGGAGGTGCTTGCGTCGACATAGTGCATTTTCCCAGGCATCTTGCGCCTGCGGGGAAAAGATTGGGGGCATGATGAAGCTGGTACGCGACGCTCGAACGCTCAAGACCAAGGCCATCGAGTCGCTTCGGACCGCAATGACCGCGTTCAACAGCTACGACGAGATGGGACGCGTGACCACGGTCCTGATGCACACTCAACACGCCTGCGAAATGCTGCTCAAGGCGGTCCTCGTTCAGGGTAAAATGAAGGTTTTCGACAAGGACAGCGGCAAATCAATTGGCTTCGAGAAATGCCTTGGTCTGTGCCAGGCGCACCACGACCTCACTGCCGACGAGGCCGGCATAATGCGGGCGATCGACGCTCAGCGGGATGCGGCGCAGCACTGGTTCGTCGTCGTGTCAGAGGACTTGCTCTACATGCAGCTCCGGGCGCTGATCACCACGTTCGACGCCTATCTGAAGCGCAAGCTGGACGAAGCTCTGCAGGAGCACATCCCGCCCCGGGTCCTGCCGATCTCGACGAAGCCACCCGGCGACTTCGAATTCCTGGTCGATAAGGAATTCAACTACGTCAACGAGTTGCTGCAGCCCGGCCGTCGCGCGCGCGACGAGGCGCGTGCCCGAATCCGAGCGATGCTTGCGATGGAGGCGATAGTCACCGACAAAGTCGAGATTTCCGAACGCGACATCGACCGGATCGAGAAAGCAATGCGTGGTGGCGCTGGGTTCGCCGCCGTGTTCCCGCGCCTAGCAACCGTTGGCACCACCACAGAGGGTGAGGGCGTGAACTTGATCGTCCATTTTACGAAAAAGCAGGGTGCGCCGGTGCATTACGTCGGCGGCGACGATCCGACGGCATCGGCAGCCGTCCGCGAAGTCGATCTGCGTAAGAAGTTTTACCTTCAGCGGAACGAGCTTGCCACAAAGGTCGGCCTCAGCCCGCCCAAGGCCAAGGTACTACGTGCCCATCTCGGCATCGACGACGACCCGAATTGCTGTCACGTCTTCGAGTTCGGAGCACAGAAGATCCCGTGCTTCTCCGATAACGCCAAGCGACGGATGGAGGAGGCGCTACCGAACATCGACATGGCCGAGCTCTGGGCGAACCGGAACGGCTGACCGACTTGCACAAGCTGATTATCATTACGAGCCGCCGATGTCCGAGGTGAACGAACGTCGGAAGTTGGGGAGCAGATAAGGTGTCCTGAGTGTCGCCTTGTGGGTCCGTCTCGCCAGGTCACGCAAGCTCTTCAAAGCCCCAGGTCCGCTTGAGCTGCTAGCCCGCCCACATTCGGAAGCCGTCGCACCTCGGAATAAGAGCTTTGCGCGGCCTCGGCGATGTTCTCAACGCGTCATTGCGAACGCTGCTTATTGTTCTTGGGCTGGCTAGGCAATACTCGGCGCCGGGTCGAGAAACGACGTGCCGCTTCATAGCGCCTTAAAGGGCCGCTCCGCTTAGGTGAGCCGACACGGCATGACAGTGTCGGACAGCAGCCGAACCATGTGGCGATCACCAACAACTCCGGATCGCTGCAGGCGGTTTTTGTTGCGGGAGCATACGCCCCGGCCGTTTGAACGGTTGCACACAAACGAAAACGCTTCGTCACAAGGCGCAATCAAGAATAAGGGGTCGGTAAGTCAAGCCATTCTCCCTCGCGGCGGCGCTAAGGACGCTTATTCGAGAGAGGGATTGGGCGATGCAGGTCAGCAACATTGTCGCGACGTTGCCGGTCGTCGACCTGGGTAGCACCGGTCTTGCGATCACGCGGGTCGGTTTCGGCGCTTGGGCGATCGGCGGGGCGGACTGGGCGGTCGGCTGGGGGGCGCAGTCGGACGATGAGTCGATCCGCGCGATTCGCCACGCGGTCGATCGTGGCGTCAATTGGATCGATACGGCCGCGATCTATGGTCTTGGCCATTCGGAGGAGATCGTCGCGCGCGCGCTGGCGGAGTTACCAGAAAGCGGACGCCCTTATGTCTTTACCAAATGCGGGCAGGTGTGGGACCTGGCGGATCGCTACAGTAAGCGGCGCGTCGGGCGGCGCGACAGCATCCGGCGCGAGGTAGAGGGCTCGCTCCGCCGCCTGCGCGTCGATGTGATCGATCTCTATCAGATGCACTGGCCCGCTGAGGACGGATCGCCGCTGGAAGAATATTGGGGCGCGTTGCTCGAGCTGAAGGCGGAGGGCAAGGTGCGCGCGATCGGCCTGTCGAACCATGACGCCGCGCAGCTTCAGACCGCTGAGGCGATCGGCCATGTGGACACGCTCCAGCCGCCGCTATCCGCGATCCGGCGTGGGTCGCTCGCCGCCGAGCTGCCATGGTGCCGCGCGCACGGCACCGGAGTGATCGTCTACAGCCCGATGCAGTCGGGGCTATTATCGGGGGCCTTCTCGGCCGAGCGCGTCGACGCGCTGGCCGATGATGACTGGCGCAAGCGGCATGCGGATTTCTCGGGCGAGGCGCTGCTCCGTAACCTGACAGTGGCCGAGGCGATCCGCGAAGTTGCGGTACAGCGTGGGGTGAGCGCGGCGGCGGTGGCGGTCGCCTGGGTGCTGGCGGTGGAGGGGGTGACGGGGGCAATCGTTGGCGCGCGTGCGCCCCAGCAGGTCGATGGCTGGCTCGCCGCCGCCACGCTGTCGCTTGGGGCGGCGGACCTCGCGCACATCAATGCAGCGATCCGGGAGAGCGGTGCAGGCGGTGGCCCGCTTCCGGACTGATCTCAAGCGCGGTACAGCGCCGGAGCCGCCACGTTGCGAGGCGCGCGCGCGATCCGCGCCGGCAGTGGTACGATCGCCAGCGTCGCGATCAGCATCACCATCTGCATCGCGTCGATCGCGTTGCGATATGATCCGGTAGCGTCGAACACCGCGTTCAGCCCCGCGGGTATAAACCCCGTAACAACCGCAACGATGCCATAGGCTAGTGCCGAGATCTTGCCGAAATGCACCAGCCCGAACCAGCGCGACAGCAGCACCGGCAGCGCGCTATATTCCGCTCCCAGGCACACCCCCATCATTACCGCCGCCGCCAGCAGCGAGGGAACGGTGGTTGATCTGGCCAGCAGCCACAGCCCCGCAATGCCGACAAGGTAGAAGGGCACCAGCACCGCCGGTCGCTGAAACCGATCAATCAGCATCCCGATCGCCCATTGCGCTCCCGCGCAGACCAGCGCGAAGGTGCTCACCGCTGTCACCGCCTCCCCCATCGCCATTCCGTTCGACAGCGTGATCGGCACCACCTGCGTGAACATCGCGGTCATGCACCCAGCGCAGATCCCGACGCTGAGCATCAGCCCCCAGAAGGCGGGGGTTTGAAGCACCTGCGTCAGCGTCATTCCCTCCGCTTCGGTCGGCTCGACCGCGCGCGCAGGCGGATCGCGGAACAGCGCGAAAACCACCGGCACGCCGAGGAGCAGGATGATAGCGGCGATCAGCATCACCACCCCGCGCCAGCCGAGCGATGGCAGCGCTCTCCCCGCGATTATTGGGAAGACCGCGGATCCGATACCGGTGCCCAGCCCCGCCGACAGCCCGATCGCGGCGCCGCGGTTGCGATCGAACCACCCCGCCAGCGCCTTGCCCAGAGTCGGCCCTGCCATAGGTGCGCCCAGCGCGCAGATCAGCCCGAACCCGGCGTAGAAGATTGTCACCTCGCCCGGCAGCGTGGCGAACACGATCAGCCCGGCCGCATAGAGCGTGAGCGCGCTCAGCAGCACGCGCCGCGGCCCGAAGCGATCGACCAGCGTTCCGACGACCAGCGTGAGCGCGAGCGACTTGACCACCACCAGGCTCATAACGCCCGCCGCCAGCGCGCGCGGCCAGCCGAATTCGTTCGCGATGGGGACGAGCAGAATGCCGTAAATCCCCAGCATTGTCTGCGACAGGCCAAGCCCGAACCCCACCGCCGCCGCGACCGCGGCCGCGGTTGAGGGCGGCAAGAGGCTGGTGCTGCCGATCGCACGACCCATCGCGCCACCTCCGTCACACGCCGCGTCGCACGTAACGCCGCGATCCTGTGACCTCAGTCTATGCGCGGACGTGTGCGATGCTTGCCCCTGCGCGTCCGCAAAGTTGACGTGCCGCGCGCATTACAGCCCGACATGCGCCAGCCCGGCGACATCCTCATGCGCTACCCGGCGCGCGCCGAACGGCGGCAGCACCAGCATCAGCGCGGAGATACCCAGCAGGCACGCCTCGATCAGCAGGATCGACGGTGCATAGCTGCCATAGGAGTCGAACATCCAGTCCATCGCCACCGGGGTGCCGCCCTGCGCCAGCATGACGATCGCGTAGATTACTCCGCCGATCGTGCCGTAGCTGCGCAATCCGAAATAACGCGAGATGAACAGCGGCAGCGCGCCGAACACCGCGCCCAGCCCGATGCCCAGCATCGCGCCCGCGACCAGCAGCGTCGCGCCGTCCCGATGTTCGAGCAGCCACAGCCCGGCGGTCGCGATCGCGAAGGCGGGGGCGACGACTCGTGGCGAGGCGAAGCGGTCGAGCAGCGAGCCCGACAGGATCTGCGCGGCGCTCGTTACCAGCGCCAGCGTCGACATGACGGAGGCGGCGGTGGCGAGGTCGAACCCGCGATCGGTCAGCACCGGGATGACGTGCGAGAACACCGCCGTCAGGCATCCCGATCCCAGCCCCAGCGTCGCAAGGATCAGCCAGAAGGCAGGGGTACGCAGCGCCTCAACCAGCGTATGCCCTTCCAGTTGCGGGGCCGGTGCATTGATGCTGGCTGCAACGGGCGCGGGCTCTCGCAGCAGGAACCATTGCAGCGGAAAACCGACGACGAAGATGATCGCGCCGATCAGCGCATAGCTGGTCTGCCATCCCAAGGCGGCCAGGCTGGCGGCGGCGATGATCGGCATGATCGTCGCTCCCACGCCATTGCCGACACCCGCGGAAATGCCGAGCATCAGTCCACGCTTCTTGTCGAACCAACCCGACACGACCTTGGAGAACATCGCCGTACAAGGGATGGAACCCGCGAGCCCGACCAGAACGAAATGGCCGTAGAAGCTGGCCACCGTGGCGTGCGCCAGACTGATCGAGGCGACACTCGCCGCGAGGAGGACGTTCCCCGCCAGCAGGATCGGCCGCGCGCCGAAGCGGTCGATTGCGCGGCCCACCAGCGGATAGGCGAATGCGTTGATGATCGCGATCAGCCCCAGGACGCTTGTCACCTGCGCGCGTGGCCAGCCAAAATCCTCCGCGATCGGGACTAGGAACACCCCGAACACCGCGCTGACCGTCGTCGTCATGCACAGCATGTTGCCGATCGTGCAGGCGACGACAACGCCCAGAGCGGTTCGCGAATTCTCGGTGCCGGACATGAAAGACGCGCCTCGCAGAGTCGGTTGCACCGCCAGACGAACGCCTCGCGCGCTCCACGTCAAAGCCAAAGCGACCGACGGCCGCGTCTGACAAGAAACAGTTCGCGAGGCGTCTAGTCCGATCCGGCCCTGTTAGGCTCGATGGATGAGCCGGATGCGCGCAACAACTTTCCCGGCGCATGCCGACAAGTGGAACCGCACGCCGCGTGGCTAGAACTGACCAGCATCATCGACTGTAGTAGACGGGGGTTTCATCGCATGCCGGGCACAACGCAACCGACCTTGTTCATCCCCCACGGGGGCGGGCCGTGCTTCTTCATGGACTGGTCGCTGATGGGCGAACCGGCAGATACATGGGACAAGACCGCCGCCTGGCTGCGCGGGCTCGCCGCCGACCTGCCGGAAAAGCCCAAGGCGATCCTGGTCGTCTCGGGGCATTGGGAGGAGCCGGTATTCACCGTCGCCTCGGTGCCGGCGCCGGGGATGATCTACGATTACAACGGCTTCCCGCCGCACACCTATCAGCTGCAATATCCCGCCCCAGGTTCAAGCGACATCGCGCGCCGCGTCGTCGAGCTGATGCAGGACGCCGGGATCCCGATCCGCGTGGATGTGCGGCGCGGGTTCGATCACGGGGTGTTCATACCCTTCCTGCTTGCCTTCCCGGACGCGGATATTCCGGTGGTGCCGTTGTCGCTCAAGTCCAACCTCGACCCCGCCGAGCATATCGCGGCGGGCAAGGCGCTGACCGCGTTACGCGATGAGGGCGTGCTGATCGTCGCGTCGGGCATGAGCTATCACAACATGCGCGCCTTCCGCACGCCGATGGCGACCGCACCCTCTGCCGCGTTCGACGGCTGGCTCACCGGCGCTCTGGGGCAGGACGACGCCAATGCGCGGCTGGGGCAGCTCGCCCAGTGGAGCGGGGGCGACGCCGCGCGCAACGCGCACCCGCGCGAAGAGCATTTGCTGCCGCTGATGATCGCAGCGGGGGCGGGTGCCGACGCTCCCGGTAAGCGCATCTTCTCCGACGTCGTCATGAAGGCGACCGTTTCCGCATTCCGCTTTGGATAAGGACCGACATGGAAAATCCGACCACCCTGATCTTCGTCGATCTCGCCTCCGACGATCCCGAGGCGACCGGTGCATTCTATGCCGAGGTCTTCGGCTGGACCAATGAAGGGCGCCCGGCGGGCGTCTATCACCGCCTCGTCCCCGGCGGGAACTTCCGCCACAAGGACGGCACCGACAGCGCCATCGGCAACCTCCACATCGGCGTCTACAATTCCGCCAACGCGCGTCCTTATCCCGCGATCGAAGGTGGCGGCTCGCGCCCGCTGTCGCGCGGGACCGATCACAAAGCTCGCATCTGGCTGTTGATCGGCGACGACCAGAAGGCAGACGACATCCTCGCCGCCGCGGAGACGCGTGGCGCCAAGGTGCTGTGGCGCAATCATTATTGGAAGGAGTTCAACGGCCTGAACTGGGCGTTCGAGGACCCTTGGGGCAATGAGATCATCCTGTGGGGCAAGGCCGGCGATCCGGCGGTGGTGCCCGAAAGCTTCACTCGCGAATAAAGCGCGCGGGCGTCACAAACGGAAAGGGGCGGGACACGCAGCGTGCGTCGCCCCCTTCTTTTGTCCGCCCGATGTCCTTGCGCACGCGGGAACCCAGAGTTGCGGAGGACAACCGCAGCAACCCCGGGCTCCTGCGTGCGCAGGAGCACATAATCAGGCTTCTACTTCCCTCTTGCGAACGAAGAAGCCCGGCTCCGGGCCTAGCCGTGGTCCGCCAGCAGGCGCGGCACCGGCGCGTCCTTGATGCGGAAGAAGCCCTGATCGTCCACGGTCACGCCCTCGCGCGGCTTGTGACGCACCTGCACCACGCCGTTCTTGCCGAAGCCGTCGATCACCGGGCGCTCGCCCTGTCGGCTCAGCCACAGGCGAAGCAGGTGGCGACGGCGCTGCGGTTCGGGATAATCGTCGAAGCCGGTGCGCGCATGCAGCGCGGCATAGTTCGACAGCCACTGGATGTCGCCGGGACGGAAATCCATCTCGATCGCCATGCCAGGCTCGTAAGCGATCTCGTCGAACAGCTTAAGCACCTCGATCTGCGCCTCGGTCAGCTTCGGCACGCCGGGGTAATCCTGCGCGGTGAGGATGTAGAGCGATCCCGCATACATGCTGAACACGCCGTCGGTCAGGTCGATGATCGGCGAGGTATAGGTGTCGGCGGGCGCGCGCACGTCCTGGCGGCGCCAGTCCCAGTGATACGGCTCGAACAGCAGGGGCGCGAGATCGGGGCGGCGGCGCAGGATCTCGTTGTAGATCTGCGCGCCCGAGACGAGGCACGACGCGCCGCCGTCCTTGGCCGGGCGCAGGCACATCAGCGCGACGATGTCCGATGAGTCCGAGTGATAGACGAGGCCGTCGCGCACCTTGGACGATTTGGCGGTAGGATCATCCATCGTCTTGTCCGAGGTGGCGTAGACCGAATCGATCAGGTCGCCCTTCTCGTTCTGGCGGATCGGATCGCCCATGTGCAGCCCGAGGATGTAGTAGATCGCCGCTGACAGCGCGTCCGAATAGAGATGCGTGCGCAATCCGCGCACCAGCACAAAGCCGCGCCCGCTGTCGACGTCGCGCCCCCATTTCAGCACCGCTTCGGCACAGGCGGTAAGCGGATATTCTTCCTTCTGGACAAAGCGCAGATCGGGATCGGCCTCGACGAAGCGCGTACCGAGCTCTTCCAGCTCCGCCAGCTCCTTGGCGGACAATTGGTAGATCCAGCCGTCGCCCTTCGACAGCACGTCGCCGCGCCATGCGGCTTCAGTGTGGATTTCCTCCAGCGGAGCAGCGGGGGTGATCGCCGCGGCGATGTTCATGATGATGGGCCTCCAGCCATTGCCGGGTTCGGGAGAAAATCCACCCGACCATCGTTAGGATAACAGCGACCCCGCCTTTCGACTTGTTCGTGCGAACCCCATTGCTTGATCTACCTGGCGTCCGCCGATCCTGCCGCCGCCTCTATCAGATCGAGGCGCGGGCGCGCGAAGTCGATGACCGTGCTGGTGCCATAGGCGTTGATCAGTTGCAGGCGGTCGGCGCGGGGGGTGAACGCGGGCCAGTCGGGCGCACCGGCATGGTTGGGGTTGCCCGTCCTTGCGAACGCGAGCCAATAATCCCCCATCAGCCGCGCGGTTGCACGATCCGCCGCAGTCCATCGATAGCCCGGGTGCGCCGGCCCGTTGCCGAACACGAACGGTATCTCGTCGGCATGGCCCACGCCCGGCGTGGTCGCGCGCAATGCCTCCGGCACATAGGCGAAGCGATAGAGATAGACCGGCGCGCCGTGCGCCGCCTGCTGCTTGGCACGCCAGCGTGCGGGTTCGGTCATCGCATTCTCACCCCACAGCCGCCCGATCTGGCTTTCACGCGTGTCGCCCGAGGCGGCGTAGGCGGCGAGCAGCGCGGAAGCCTTGTCGCCGAACTGGCGAACCATCGTTTCGCCTCCGCCCGGGAACCAGCGCAACAGGCTTTGCTCAAAATCGTTGGCGCCGACCAGATAGGGGACCTTCGCAGCCAGCCCGGTGCGGAAGGCAACATCGGTGCGTGCGACCACCAGCTTTCCGTCGATCACCGGGCGCGCGGCGACGGTGACGGGGGCGTCGAGGATCATGTCGGCGCCGAGCGCGCGCAATTGCGCGAGCGTCGTCGCGCGCTTGATCGTAGCCCACGCGCTACCCTTTGCGGCGGCGGCATCGATCGAATCGAGCACGTCGTTGCGGCCGCCCGATGCCGATATCGCCCTGGCGAACAGTCCTTTGGCAGCGGGCGAGGTCATCAGGAAATTGACAGACGAGGCGCCCGCCGACTCGCCGAAGATCGTGACGTTCGCGGCATCGCCCCCAAACGGCGCGATATTGTCGCGAACCCATTTAAGAGCCGCTATCTGATCCATCAGCCCATAATTGGCGATCGGCTGCCCTGCCTGTTCCTTGAGCAGTTCGGGATGGACGAACGTCCCGAACCGCCCGAGCCGATAGTTGAGCGTCACCACTATGGCACCGCGAGCCGCCAGCGCCGCACCGTCATAATCGGGCATCGACCCCGATCCCATAATGAACGCACCGCCGTGTATCCACACCATCACCGGCAGTCGCGCGCCGAGCGTCGCTCGCGGACGCCAGATGTTGAGGAAGAGGCAATCCTCACTCTGCTGATTGGTGTAGCCGACGGGGAGCGGGTTGTTCTTCGAATCCTGAACGCAATCCGCGCCGATCGCGCTCGCCTGCCGCATCCCCGTCCAGCGCGTAGCCGGAGCGGGCGGGCGCCAGCGAGACGCGCCGATCGGGGGTGCCGCATAGGGCACCCCGAGGAATGCCTCGACCGCGCCCGTGTACAATCCTTCGATTCGGCCTGCCGGCGTATCGACACGCGGACCGGCGAGGGCAGGCGAAGCGATCGCGCACAAGGTGAGCAGGGCAAAGCGCTTCATAGGGGTCGCTCCCTTGGGGTCAGGCGGCGGCGAGGTCCGCGGTGGCGGCATCGTCCGCGCCGCGCGCGAACGCCTGCGCCATCGCGGCGCAGACGATAAGCTGGAGTTGGTGGAACAGCATCACCGGCAACAGCACCGACCCCAGCGCCGCCGCCGGGAACAGCGTCGAGGCGATTGGCACCCCGGTCGCGAGGCTCTTCTTCGAGCCTGCGAACAGCATCACGATCCGGTCCTCGCGCTTCAGCCCGATCCACGACGACGCCCACCAGGTCAGCGTCATCACCGTCGCCAGCAGCGCGGCGGAGACGAGCAGGATCGCGGCGATGTCGGTGGCGTCCACACGGTTCCACAGTCCCTCGACCACCGAGGCGCTGAACGCGGAGAAGACGATCAGCAGGATCGAGCTGCGATCGACGCGGCCCACCAGCTTGCGATGCCGGTCGACGACCTTGCCGATCCACGGGCGCAGCAAATGCCCGGCGGCAAATGGCAGCACCAGTTGCAGCACGATCTTTTCGATCGCAGCGGTCGAGACGCTTGCGCTATGCCCCATCAGCAGCGCGACGAGGAACGGCGTCGCCATCACGCCCAGCAGGCTGGAAAAGGACGCGCTGCACACCGCCGCTGCGACATTGCCGCGCGCGAGTGCGGTGAAGGCGATCGACGACTGGACAGTGGAGGGCAACAGGCACAGGAACAGGATGCCGTCGAGCAAGCCCGGCGCCATGTGCCCCGTTAACGCCGCGCGGATTGCCAGCCCCAGCAGCGGGAACAGCGCGAAGGTCGTCGCCAACACCGCCGCATGGAGCCGCAGGTTGCTGAACCCCGAGACAATCGCATCGCGCGACAGCTTCGCGCCGTGGAGGAGGAACAGCAGGACGATCGACACTTCCGCGGCGATCTCCACCGCCTGCGCTGCGAGCCCGCGCACCGGCGCGATGCTGGCGAGCACCACCAGCCCCAGCATGAGCACGATGAACGGATCGACCCAGCCGGTCGTACGCGACATTGCGCGCCGCAACGCACTCACAGGTCAAGCACCAGGTGCGCGGACTTGGCGCCCGAACAGCAGACCATCATTGTCCGGTTCGCCGCCTTTTCCGCATCGGAAAGCACATCGTCACGGTGATCGGGCACGCCGTCGAGCACCGTCGCCTCGCACGCGCCGCAGATCCCCTCGGCACAGGAATGCGGGATGTTGATCCCCGCCGCCTTCAGCGTCTCGAGGATCGTCGATCCTTGCGCGACCGCATAGCACCCCCCCGTTCGCGCCAATTCGACGGTGAACCCGCCCTCGGTCGCCGTGGTGCCGGTGCCCGCGAAGCGCTCCAGATGGACCACGGCTTCGTCCACTCCGGCGGCTTTGGCCGCGTCGACATAGGCATCGAGCATCCCGGACGGCCCGCAGGCGTAAAAATGGCTGCCCGCGGGTGCCTGGGCAAATAACCGCGCGAGATCCAGCCGCGCGCCTCGATCCGCTTCGAACACCGTCTCGAACGTCGTTGCCAACCCTTCCAGCACCGGCGCGATCTCGTTAAGCAGCGGCGCGGTTGCGGCGCTGCGCGCGCCGAAATGGAAGGAGAAGGGCCGTCCCAGCGTGCGCAGCCGCTGCGCCATCGCCCACAGCGGCGTCACCCCGATTCCGCCCGCGATCAACACGCTGTGCGCCGCGTCCTCTATTAAGGGAAAATGGCAACGTGGCGCGCTGATGGTGATGACGTCGCCTTCAGAGACCTGTTCGTGCAGGTGCCGCGATCCGCCCCGGCTATCGGCATCCAGCGCGACCGCGACGACATAGCGCCCGCTGTCCGCCGGATCGTTGAGCAGCGAATATTGCCGGATCAGATCGGGGGTCAGGTGCAGGTCGATATGCGCGCCAGCGACGAACGGCGGCAGTATCGCGTCTGCGTCGGGCAGCAGATCCAGGATCGCGACCGCCCCCGCGCTGCCTTCCGCCCCCGTCACGCGGATCCGGTCGACCCGTACGCTGATCTGTTCGACGTCCACCGCTCTCTGATCCCGCCCCTAGCGCACAAAATGCTGCGACTGCTTGAGCATAGGTGACACGGCATGCCCGCGACGGCTTGCCTGAAACGGCACGAATTCTTGCGCACGGCCGGTGTCGCGCGCAGCCGGGCCGTCCCGCTATGGCCACCGATGCTGCGTTGCGGCACCTTTATCATCACCGGGTAGCCGATCATGCTGCGTTCGCTCGGTAAATGCGGGGATCTTGAATTGCGATTCACCACGAATGCCTATCCCAAGGAAGAACGCTGGGAGGCGTGGCGCTTCGCGCTCAAGCGCAAATCGGTGCTGCTCAACGTCATGAGCGAACCGGCCTATGGCGAGCTGTCGAGCCATCGCGGCGCCAACGGGCCCGAGTTCATCAGCATATCCTCCACCAGCCAGAACGTCACGATCGACCTGTCAGATCGCGCCGATCATATCTGGATGGTGCAGCTGCTGGAGGGCGAGCTTTCCGCCACGGTCGGCGCGCAGACGGTTGTCGTGCGTGAAGGCGACGTGCTGATCGGCGGGAACGATGCACGCGCGGTGCTGGATCTGCCGCGCGATCATCGCTTCCTAATGATGCATGTCCCGCGCGCGTTTTTTGGCCCGGCGGTGCGCAACCTGCTGCCCGCCGATCTCAGCCTGATCGCGTCGGATACCGGGGCGGGGCGGTTGCTGTCGGCGATGCTGCGCTCGGTCGCGGATACGATCAACGAGCTCACCAGCGACCGGCTGCGCCCGGTCGAACTCAGCCTGTCCGAATTCCTGCTCACTGCGCTGCTTGAGGGGGCGCCCGCGCGCTCGCTCGGCGGGTCGGCGGGTGCGCGCGCGATGCTGCTGGAGCGCGTCTTCCAGTCGATCGAGATGCATCTTTCCGATCCGACGCTCAACCTTCAATTCGTCGCCACCGAGCACGGCATCTCGATGCGCTACCTCCAGAAGCTGTTCGAATCGATCGACGACAGCTTCGGCCATTATGTGAAGCAACGGCGGCTTGAACGCTGCCGGATGGACCTGGTCAGTCCGCTGCATGCGCAGAAGTCGATTTCCGACATCCTGTTTCAATGGGGCTTCAACGATTCGGCCTCGTTCAGCCGCAGCTTCCGCGAGCGCTACGGAGTGTCGCCGCGCGAATATCGCAAGGCCTCGCCCGGCGGCGAGGACGACAGTGTTCCCCAGCGCGGCAGCCCCGTCGCGCGCACCGCCGACGCGCCGACCGACGAACCGCTAGAGCTTGAGGCTGCGATCGAACCCGGCATCGGCGCCGACGATATGGTCCCCGCCGGCGACGTGCGCCATCATCATCTGCGCGCGACGGTGGACACCGTCCATTGGGGCTATCTCAGCCGTAACCTGCGCCCGGTGCTGCGCGTCCGGTCGGGCGATTACGTCACGATCGAGACGGTCACTCATCACGCCGGCGACGATCACGAACGGATGATCGAGGGCGACCCGGAGGTCGAGCGCATCTACCATTGGGAAAAGGGCGACAAGGCAATCAACCGCCGCGGCGCCGGGCCGATGGATGCCTCCGCGGTCGGGCGCGGCGCGGGCGAGGGGTTCGGTGTCCATATCATGACCGGACCGATCGCGATCGCGGGGGCGGAGCGCGGCGACGTCGTGGAGGTGCGCTTCCTGGAGATGACGCCGCGCCCCTCGGGCAGCGAAAAGTTCGCCGGGCGCAGCTTCGGCAGCAACGTCGCGGCCTATTGGGGCTTTCATTACGGCGACATGTTGACCGAGCCTAAGCCGCGCGAGGTCGTCACCATATATGAGGTCGAGCGGCGCCACGGCGGGCATTGCGCGCAAGCGGTCTACAGTTACCGTTACGTGCCGCAGACCGACCCCAATGGCGTCGTTCACCAGCGCTATGATTACCCCGGGGTGATCGTCGATCCCGAACTGGTGACGAAGAACTTCAACGTGCTGCGCGACGTAGAGGTGCCGGTGCGCCCGCATTTCGGCTTTGTCGCGATGGCGCCCGCGCATGACGGGCTGATCGATTCGGTCCCACCCGCCAATTTTGGCGGCAATATCGACAACTGGCGGATGGGCGCAGGTGGATCGGTTTTCCTGCCGGTCAATGTCGCGGAAGGGCTGCTGTCACTGGGTGATCCGCATGCGTCGCAGGGCGACTCCGAATTGTGCGGCACCGCCATCGAATGTTCGATGAGCGCGGTGATCCAGATTGTGCTCCACCGGCGTGTCGACCAGCCCGAGACACTGCGCGATCTCGATTACCCGTTGATCGAGACGCGCGACGAATGGGTGATCCTGGGCTTTTCGCAGCCCAATTACCTGCGCGATCTGGGCGGCAAGGCGCAGAGCGACATCTACAAGCAGAGTTCGATCGAAAGCGCGATGCGCGATGCCTTCCGCAAGGCTCGCCGCTTCCTAATGACGACGCGCGGGCTGACCGAGGACGAGGCGATCTCCCTGCTGTCCGTCGGAGTCGATTTCGGCGTGACACAGGTGGTCAATGGCAACTGGGGCGCGCACGCGATCATCCGCAAGGCGCTGTTCGTGCATTGATGGGCGCACCCGATTGCGGAAGTGGGTGAATGGCCGGTTTGCCGGGGAGCTGTGTTTCACCAACTGTCCGATTCGAGCAGCATCGAGCCTGCCGAGGTGCGCCCGTCGAGAACTCGTCGGGCGTGGTGGCTCCCCAAAATTCGACTTCAGGTCTCGGCCTCGCTCAACCCTGCGCTCGAGACGAACGGACTCACTAGTGGGTATCCGTTCGTGCTGAGGAGAGGCTGAGCTTGTCGAGGCCCTGTTTCGAAGCACCGGGAACCACCGTCCCTCGAAGAGTCATCTCGACAAGCTCAATGGCTCCTCAGGATCAACGGAGTCCGCGAGAAAACCGAAATAAACGGCGCGCGAATCCGACGGGCCAACAGACCATGCACCGGACGACAAGTCGCCGTGTGCGCAGCATCAACGCGCGAGGGGCTCGGCTGCGCTAGGCTTGCGGGCATGAGCATCGCGCCCCGCATCGCCGTCGTCGGCAGCATCAACACAGACATCATCATCGACGTGGCGGCACTGCCGCGCCCGCACGAGACGATAATGACCCGCGGGCTGCGGCGGGGGATAGGGGGCAAGGGGCTCAATCAGGCGATCGCCGCGCGGCGGATGGGTGCGCGCGTGTGCATGATCGGCGCGGTCGGCAACGATGCCGAAGGGGCGGCGGCGTGCGGCCATCTGGTCGCGGCGGGGATCAACACGCTCTATATCGATGGTGTCGCGGCGCCGACCGGGACCGCGCACATCATGGTCGCGGCCGATGGCGGCAATGTCATCGCGGTGACGGCGGGCGCGAACGCGCTGGTGACGCCCGCGCTGGTGGAGGCGGCGGAAGCCTCGATCGCAGACGCGGGGTTGCTTATGGTACAGCTTGAAACCCCGCTTGATGCGATCGAGGCGGCGCTGCGCGTCGCGCGGCGGCACAATGTCCGCACGCTCCTGAACCCTGCGCCTGCCGAATGCGCCGCACTGTCGCTGTTGCCGCTGGTCGATCTGGTGACGCCGAACGAGACCGAACTGGCGACACTTACCGGCACCGATGACGTGGCGGCGGGGCTGAAGGCGCTGGTCGCGGCGGGAGCGGGCGCCGCGCTGGTGACGCTGGGGGGAGATGGCAGCGCCGCGCTGATCGGCGACGAACTGGTGCGCCAGCCCGCGTTTCCCGCGTCGGCTGTGGACACCACAGGGGCGGGGGACGCCTACAACGGTGCGTTGGCGTATGCGCTGGCACTGGGCGAGCCACTGCCGGCCGCGATGCGGCTGGCGGCGGCGGCGGGAGCGCTGGCGGTATCGCGCGCCACGGCGGATGCGGCGCCAACCTATCGCGAGGCGCTGGCGCTGCTGGGATAGCGCAGCAGCGCTCCTTCTGGTCATGCCAGCAACGGCTGGCATCCCTGTCTCCGTCGCGAATTTGCTGCCCCGCGACGGCCATAGGAGGACCCCAGCCTTCGCCGGGAGTGACGATGGCGTGATGCGCGCCGAGGCGCCGCCGCTCGCATCGAGGTGTCTCCCAGGCTCCGGAGTAGCGCCATGATGCGGATTTAGTGAACCTCCGTCCTGCCACCCGCGCCCATTGCGGCGCGGGTGGCGCGCCGATTCTAAAAATTGCGGCTCAAGCGGACCTGGACGGTGCGGCCGATGCCCGGCAGGACATTGGCGTTGGCGTCGGTGTCGTAACCGGCGATGAAGTACCGCTTGTCGAACAGGTTGTTGGCGTTCACGTCCACACGCCACGGCCCGTCGATGACATAGACGCCCGCACGGAACAGCGCATAGCTCGGCACCTTGATCGCCCCCGGCAGATAGCCGCCGGTCTGCGACGAATACGTCACGCCGCCGGTCAGCCCCCAGTGCCCGCGCCGGTCATAGGTGGCGAATAGCGATGCGCTCGTGTCCGGGGTGGCATGCAGGTAATAGCCGCCCTGTAGCTCTGGTATGCGGTTGGCGTTCGTGAAGACATAACCGCCATAGCCGTCGGTGCACGGGATCCCGGCAAGGCATGACGGCACCGTCAGGAAGAAGCCAGCTCCGGCGGTCGGCAGCACCTTGGTCCGCTGGTGCGTGAAGGTGCCGGTGACCCCTAGGGAGCGGGTGACGAGATAGCGCAGCTCCGCTTCGATGCCCCGCGTCCGCCGGGCATCGACCGATTGCACCCCAGTGGGCGGGGTGGAGAGATACGATCGTCGCTGCTCATAGGCGTCGATTGCCGCGAAAAGCCGCCCGCCGAACTGTGAGGTCTTGATCCCGACTTCCTTCAGCTTCGACGGCCCGAGATAGGCGTCGTTCTGCACCAGCGCGGGGTTGATCCCGCCGCCTTGATCGACCTGGACCGAGCGCGCTTCCGCATAGGTGCCGTAGAAGGTCGCCAACGGGATTTTGTATGCCAGCGAGGTGTTGAAGCTGCCCGTCGTGTCGCTCGCGCGGAAGGTTTGGCGCGCGCCGTCCACCTCGCTGCCGGTGTTGAGCGACTTGACCTTATAGTTGTCGACGCGCCCGCCTGCGGTCAGCCTTACCGGCCCCAGCGTCGCATCGACCAGCGCGAACCCGCCGATGTCGCGGATCGTGCTCTTCACGTCGGTGGCCCAGGCGAAATTATCGCCCGCGAACGGGTTGTTGAACCGGTCGTCGATCGTCGCCCCGACGCTCAGGTCGCGGCGGTCCTCGGAGAGGACAAAGTCGTTCAGGCTGCTCTGCACATGCGCGTCGGTGAAGCGGTGATTGCCGCCGAACACGGTCTTCCACTCGACCGGCCCGGTCGCGAAATCGGCGAGATAGCTCAGCCGCTGCTCGGTCACGGTCGAGCGATAATAGCTGCCGAAGCCGTAGCTCTGGTAGTTGCGCGAGCTCAGTGTATTAACGAAGCTCTCGAACTTCAGCGTGCTGCCATTGTCGAACGCATAGGCGAGGCGACCATAGCCGGTGTTGGTATATGCCTCGTTGATGTCCACGCCCTCGTCGATGAAAGTCGTGCGCGAGCTCAGCTTGACCATGCGGATCGTCGCCGGATCCAGCTTCGTGAAATTGTTCGGCGACACTGGTACCCCGATCGCGGGCCCATAGAACATCAGCGTCGACCCGCCGGTTACCTGATAGAACCGCTGCGGCGTGATATAGGGCGAGACCCCATCGGAGATCTGTGCGATTGGGCGACCGGCGACGTAACTGCTATTATCGATCAGATCCTGCGTGACGCGATTCCAGCCGATGTTCTTCAAATAGCCGTCCGAATGGATGTATTGATACGTCAGCTCGACCGACAGTTTCGACGTCAGGTCACCCGCATAGGATGCCTGCCCGATCTGCGACTTCGGGTGCATGCCCTTGTAGAAGCTGTCCGAGTCTTCCAGCTTGCCGAACAGGTGCAGCCCGCCCGCATTGCCACCAATGCCCAGCGGGATCGCGACATTGCCGGTCAGCTCGCGCTGGTTGTAGCTGCCCAGCACGCCCGTCAGGTTGCCGCTCAGCTCGTTGACGTATTTCGTCTTCTCGCCATAGCCGGTCTTGGGAATGAAGTTCAGGTACCCGCCGACCTGCCCCGCGCCATAGACGGGCGAGGCGGGGCCGCGAACGATTTCGATCGAGGAGGTCGCATCGACCGGCGTCGGGTAATTGGCGAAGTTCGACAGCCCCTGGAAGCCATTGAAATAGTTGTCCGCCATGTTGCCGCGCAGATTAAGGCTGCCCGGCACGCCGAAATAGGAGCCGGTCGAGGCGCCCGCCGAAACGCTGGCGAGATCGAAGACGTTGCGAATGTTGTAGCGCGAGAGGAGTTCGTCCGAGACGGCGGTGACAGAGCGCGGGGTGTCGACCAGCGGCTTGTCGATGCCGAACACGCTTTCGGTCGATCCGGCCTGGATCACGCCGTTCAGGTCGCGCGCGCCGGTGACGACAACATCGGCGCTTTCCTGCGGAGCATCTGTCGGATCGGCGGCGGCGGTCGCGGCGGCCGTTACGGCTTGGGCGTGCGCCGAACCGGTGGCAAGCGCCAGCGCGAGTGCGGATAGGCTAAGCGAATGCAGTCGCATGATACGCGACGGATCGAACATCGATCGTCCCCCTCTATATGGTTGATCCCCGGCCCGGCGCGGCATGGGCGTGTTCGCTCTCCTGCCGACGGGTTCCCGTGATCCGAATGTTCGATGCCGGCCGGGTAACCGTCTTGTGGCGGCGCGCACTGGAACTTGTGCGTGGCGCACCTTCTGCCGCTGCGCTCAACAAGCATGACGCGCAGCGCCAAGAGCGGTTCGCGCGGCTGTGGCGAAAGCGTGAGGGCCGCGATCTGCGCGGCATGGCGGTGGGGAAAATCTGATGCGATGGTTCATCACGGGCGCGTCGAAGGGCTTGGGGCGCGCGATCGCACAGGCGGCGCTGGAGCGCGGCGACACGGTGTTCGGCACGGTGCGCGGCGAGGCGGATGCGGCGGCGTTCGCGGCGCTGGCGCCGGGGCTGGGCACCGGGCTGGTCGCCGATGTCACCGATCGCGCGGCGATCGACCGCGCTGTGGCGGCGGCGGGCGAGATCGACGTGCTGGTCAACAACGCGGGCGTCGGGATCACCGGCGCGATCGAGGAATATAGCGGCGAGGACGTCCGCGCGCTGTTCGATGTCAACGTCTTCGGCGCAATCGCGGTATTGCAGGCGGTGCTGCCGGGGATGCGCGCGCGTCGCGCGGGGCGGATCCTCAACATCACCTCGGTCAGCGGCTGGGCGCCGTGGGCTGGAACCGCGCTTTATGGCGCGACCAAGTTCGCACTGGAATGCGTCGGGCGCACGCTGGCCCAGGAGGTCGCGGACTACGGCATCCGCGTCACCAACGTGGCGCCGGGCGGGCTGCGCACCGATTTCGCCGCCGGCTCGCTGCGAGCGGCGTCGAACCCGATCGAGAACTATGAAGGCCCCGCGCATGAGGCGGAGCGGACCTTGCGCGGCCATGCGGGCGAGGAGCCGGGCGACCCGGTGCTGGCGGCGGCGGCGGTGCTGCGGGTGGCTGATTCCGCCAAACCGCCGCTTCGCCTGCTGCTGGGGGCCGATGCGTTGCGTTATGCCGACGGCGAGATGGCGGCGATGAAGGCCGATGTCGACGCTTGGCGGGAGACCACGCTGTCGATTTCCTGTCGCTGAACCGAGGCGCCGCGCAACTTTGTGTGCGCCGCCAAACAAGAGAGTCGGGCGGCGGCAGGGGTAGCAATGGGATGTTGGCATCCGCCGGCCGCATGTAGTCTGCCGGGGCGCTGCCACGATACGAGTTGCTAGGAGCGCCGTGATGGCCGCTTTGCCTAACCAGGAATTCATCGCGTCGCTGAACACGTCCGCCATCGACCTTGCCGATGCCGAGACGCTGCCGCCCGCCTGCTACACCGACGCCGGCTTTTACGAGTTCGAGAAGGAGGCTCTCTTCTTCCACGAATGGCTGTGCGTGGGTCGTGAGAGTTGGGTTGCGGCGTCGGGCGACTATTTCACCACCAGGATCGTCGGCGAGCCGATCGTGGTGGCGCGTGGGCGCGACGGGAAGATCAATGCCATGTCGTCGGTCTGCGCGCATCGCGCGATGTTGGTCGCAGAAGGCGCGGGCAACACGCGGATGTTCCTGTGTCCCTATCATCACTGGGCCTATGGGCTGGACGGCAAGCTGGTCGGTGCGCCCGCGATGGAGAAGACCTGCAACTTCCAGAAGGAGGACCACGGGCTCGCGACCTTCAAGGTCGAGCTGTGGCAGGGGTTCATCTTCGTCAATTTCGATCATCAGGCCGCGCCGCTCGCGCCGCGCCTCGCCGCGGTGACCGAGGCGATCGCGGGCTATGACCTTGCCAGCGCCGAGGGAGAGAAGCCGGGCGAGCCGGGCGTTTTCGCATGGAATTGGAAGGTCATGTTCGAGAACAACAACGACGGCTATCACGCGTCGAAGCTGCATCAGGGGCCGCTGCACGATTTCGTGCCGTCGGAACTGTCGGTGTTTCCGGACGCCGACCCCGCTGACGCCGGCTTCCTGCGCTACAATGGCACGCTGCATCCGGACGCCAGCTTCAACGCCACTCAGAAGGCGCTGATGCCGGTCTTCCCGGGGCTGGACGAGACTGCGCGCAGCCGCATGACGTTCGCCAACATCCCGCCGACGCTATCGCTGGTGATGATGAGCGACATGGTGATCTATCTGATCCTGCGCCCGACCGGGCCGGAGACGATGGAGCAGGATACCGGCGTGTTGGTCGCGCCCGGCGCGTCGAAGCACCCGTCCTTCGCGTACAGGATGGCGATGAACATGACGGCGGCGTCGCACATCATCGATCAGGACATGCACGTCGACGGGCTGGTCCAGGTCGGGCTGCGCTCGCGCTTCGCGCCGCGAGGCCGCTATTCGTGGCAGGAAGGCGCACAGATCCAGTTCAATCGCTGGCTGGTGACCCGCTACCGCGAAACCTGGGACCGGCTAAACGGCGGCGCAAGGCCGGTCGTCCGCGCCGCCTGAGGCCTGATAATCCGGAATGGGACATTCCGTCGGCGCCCATCGCGCCGGCGAACCACCCGGCGCGTGCCGGACGACAGATCATACGAAGGGGGGTTTCATGTTGATGACCAGTGCGACCGGCGAGAAGCGCTCCGATACCGAGGCGCGCGCGCTCCATTTGCTGAAGGCGACCCCGGAGACGATCCATTGGGGCTATTTTCATCCCGAGGTAAAGCCCGCGCTGCGCGTCAACTCGGGCGATCTGGTGATGGCCGAGGCGATCACGCATCACGCGGGCGACGCGCCCGAGCTGATGATGGACCCGGCGATCCACCGCATCTACGCCGAGGTGCCCGAGGCGGATCGCAACCCCGGCGTCCACATTATGACTGGCCCGATCTATGTCGAGGGTGCGGAGCCCGGTGACATGCTGGAGGTGCGTTATCTGCGCATGGTCCCGCGCAACAATCATGGCTCGAACCTCGCCGCCAACTGGGGGCATCTGTACGAGGAGTTCGGGAAGAAGGAGCGCGTGACGATCTACGCGCTCAACCCCAACACCAACACTGCGACCGCGGAATATGCCTATGATTTTCCGGGCACCTATCTGACCCCGGGCACGATCACGCACTGCCCCGAATGCGACCGGATGCCCGCGCTGGAGGGAATCACCGTGCCCGCGCGCCCGCACCTGGGCACCGCGGGCGTCGCCCCGGCGGTCAACGAACGCATATCGACCATCCCGCCCGGGCTGCACGGCGGCAATATCGATAATTGGCGCATCGGCGCGGGCGCGACCATGTATTATCCGGTACAGGTGAAGGGCGGGCTGTTTTCGATCGGCGATCCGCATGTGTCGCAGGGCGACGGTGAAATCTCGGGCACCGCGATCGAGGCGTCGCTTGACGTGCTGTTCCAGATCGTGCTGCGGAAGGACTTCAGCTTTCCCTCGCCGCTGCTGGAGACGGCCGATACCTGGATCGTTCACGGATTTCACGAGGACCTCAACCAGGCGATGAAGAACGCCTCGCTCGATATGCTGACGCTATTGACCGAGCACCAGCGGCTGTCGCGCGACGACGCCTATTCGCTGATGTCGGTCGCCGCGGACTTCGGGGTCACGCAGGTCGTGGACGGGACACGCGGTATCCATGTACGCATCGATCGCGGCATCTTCCCGTCGAGAGGCGTGGTGAAGGACCCGCGCCGACTAGAGTGACGATGAAGGTGGCATGGCAAGCTGGAGCTTCTCGCTAGACGAGATCGAGGCCGGGGAGCGGCAGTCGGCGTGGATCGACGTGCTGTCGCGCCTCCGCCTGCCCGTGGCGGATCCCGGCTCGATGCGCGCGGCGGCTGGCGCGGTGACGGTCGCCACCGCGCCGCTGGGCACTGAATTCGCGCTGATGAGCGCGTCCGCGCAGACATTTTCAGGGCGCAGCGTCGATCTTCGCTCGAGCGCGTGGATCGTAGCGATCATCGCGGGCGAGGGCGTGTTGGCGGGCGCCGGCGGGGAGACCCCGGTGGCGCGCGGATCGTTAATCGTCGGGGCTCCGGAGATCGACACGACGCTGCGGATGGAAAGCGATTTTCGGCTGCTCTTCGTTCGCTTCCCGCAGGTTGCGGTCAGCTCGCGGCTGGTGACTCCGGTGGAGCGGACGGTGCGCGCGGTGTGGCCGGATGCGGGCTTCAATGCTCTGTTCTTCGGGTTCCTCGACACGCTGGCGGAGCAGATCGGAGCCCTCGGCGAGGATCACCTACCCGCGATCGAGCAATCGACGATCGAACTGCTCATCACGCTGGTGGCCAGTTCGGGCGGGATGGCGGCGCGCGGCGGCGCGGCGGGGGCGCGCGCCAGCCATTTGCGCCGCCTGTGCCAGCGGATCGAGGCCCGCCTGTCCGACCCCGAGCTGTCCCCGGTCGTGATCGCAGCCGAGGATGGCATTACGCCGCGCTATCTTCAGAAATTATTCACCGCCGCCGGCCTTCGTTTTTCCTCTTATGTGCGCGAGCGAAGGCTGGAGCGCTGCTATGCGGATCTCGTCAGCCCGATCCACGCGCAGCTGTCGATCTCCGAAATTTGCTACCGCTGGGGCTTCGGCGACGCACCCCATTTCAGCCGTGCCTTCCGCGCGCGCTACGGCATTACGCCGAGCCAGCATCGCGGTAAAGTCGCAGATGCGGAACTAAGCTCAAACATCGGGCCTTGCTCTGGAAGCAGTTGGCGGGACGCCCCTTGCATCCGACGCCGTGTGTAACAGGTCCGACATGGCCTGAAACACGAAAGGACATTAGCGCACAATCCTACGCGCTCCCATCTAGCGTCGGAACCGCGCGCTGTATCTCGATCCTTGCATTTAAATACCGACTTGCCCGATCTACCAGCCCCTTTCGGAAGGCCCGAGCGGCGAGATGAACATGGGGTAATCGCGGGAGCGAGCTACCTCGATCAGCGATGACGTGGAGGAAGGTGGCTGTTCCCCGGTAGATGAAGGTGCGGGCTCACGACTGGCAGCCGGGCCCATTCATCGGAACGGAGAACAGCCATGGGTGAGTATATCGGGCTCGACGTATCGTTGAAAGAGACAGCCGTTTCGATCCGGCGCGGTGGCAAGCGGGTGTGGCGTGGCAAGTACCTGTCGGATCCAGCGGCCATCGCGGCTCTGATCCGCAAACATGCGCCGGCCGCCGAGCGGGTTGTGTTCGAGACGGGGCCGCTCTCGATTTGGTTCTACCACGCGCTCACGGCAGAGGGGCTGCCCGCGATCTGCATCGACGCCCGTCATGCCAAGGCCGCGCTCGACATGGCGGCCAACAAGACAGATGCTAACGACGCCGACGGCCTGGCTCACTTGGCGGAGGTCGGGTTCTACAAGGAGGTGCGGGTCAAGAGCTTCGACAGCATGCTCGCGCGCACGTTGGTCGCGGCGCGGACTCGCCTGGTGCGGATCGGCACCGAGCTGTCGAACCAGATCCGGGGCTTGATGAAGACGTTCGGGCTGGTCGTCCCGCCGGCGTCGGGCAGCAAGTTCGAGCGGGAGGTGGAGGCTTTGCTCGCCGACAATGCCGACCTTGGCCGGATCATTCGGCCGCTACTCGAGGCCTGGCACGCGGTTCGCCTTCGCGCCGCGGAGCTGGGACGCAAGCTGCTGGCGGACGCCCGGCGCAGCGATGCCTGCCAGCTGCTCATGTCCATTCCCGGTGTCGGCGTCGTGACCGCCACTTCGTTCATCACAGCCATCGAGGATCCGACCAACTTCAAGCGATCACGATCTGTCGGTGCCTGGGTCGGGTTGACCACCCGGCGCTACCAGTCGGGCGAGATCGACTATGACGGCCATATCTCGCGGCGAGGCGACAGCCATTTGCGCGGGCTGCTCTACGAAGCCGCGACCGTACTGCTGGTCCGGAGCCGATCCGAGTGCGACCTGCGCAAGTGGGGGCTGCAGCTGCGCGAGCGGGTCGGCTTCAAGCGCGCTGCGGTCGCAGTTGCGCGCAAGCTGGCCGTTATCATGCACACTATGCTGGTCACTGGCGAACCGTTCCAGCAAACACGCGCCTCAGCCTGACACCCGAACTCGTCCGCGTCGCAAGGCGCTGCGAGACGTCCTGCCGGGACGTAGGCCGACCCACTCCGCGACGCTCGTTGCATCCGTTGCCTCAACGGCAGCAGAATGCGTAATGAACCTCGGAGGGGTCGCCCCGCGAAGCCCCATCATGCGGCGGCACATGCCGACCGCGAAGACGACCATGCTCCTGGCAGCGGCATCTTGAAAAACCCTTGCACCCGGCGCGATTAGACGACGAATGGCCGGAGTCGAGAAGCGGGGGGCCGTCTGAGTGTCCGCTGTTTGGTCCTCGGCACGAGAGAGTAGGTGGTCGCAAGCGCCCACTGATGCCGGTTGGCACTCCTGATGCTACCAAGCCCGAGGTACTCCGCCGACTCTCTTAGCAGCGGCGGCCTCAACCTCGTTTAATTCCGCTTGCGTCAACACGCCGGCACTAAGCACCTTGCGCATCAGCTCGTCTAAAAGCGCAGCGAGGAAGTGAACTTCGGCGCGCTCTGACTCAGTGTCTTCACCCTCTGCGTTCACCTGCATGCCGCGGCTCCCTCGATCGTTGAATGCGATCCAGGCATGACCACGGCAGCGGAGGGCACGCAAGAGGCGCGAATAGATGACGGCAGGCTCATGTTCGAGGGCGAGTGAGGCGCCACGCGTAACCGCGCCTGGGTCTCAGCAGCAAAAGGTGACTTAGAGATCAAAAAACGCACAGTAGATTGGAGAGGGGCGATCAGAACGCTGGACAGCGGATTTGCCGCCTCGCTAGACCCAAAGAATGACCATTATGACCTCCGAGCCAAGCGCGCATGCGCCCGATATCATTGCGCTCGCCGCGGAATTGACAGCGGCCTGGCTCACCAATCCACACACGCGTGCAAGCTCAGCCGAGGTACTCGCCTTCCTGACGTCGATGCACGAGGCTGTGGAGGGTCTGTCGAGTCGCACTTCGGTCGCAGACGCCACGTCGGCGATTGAGCATATGCCGGCGGTATCGGCCCGCAAGTCGCTCGCTGATCCGGATCGGATCATCAGCATGATAGACGGCAAGCCGTACGCCAGTTTGAAGCGTCATCTCGCCAGCCACGGGCTCACGCCTGCTGAGTATCGCGAGCGGTTCAACCTCAAGTCTGATTATCCGATGGTGGCACCGGGTTACAGTGAGCGGCGGCGCTCACATGCGAAGCAGATCGGACTGGGGCGAAAGGCTGCGACCGCGGTGGAGAGCGCCGGTGCTGCCCTCGAGCAGGTGGCCGAGGAGGTCGTCGGCAAAGCGGAGAAGGGCGGCAGAGCCGCGCTTGGCGCCGCGCGCAAGACGCTGGGTATCCGCACCTAAGCTCGCTGCGCAATGCGCCTTAGCGAGTTAGCAGCCGGTTGAACGACACGCCGTCTGGTTAGACGTGGGTCCTCGAAGAGGTCGCGGATGGCTCGGCGCCGGAACCTATTCCACCAACGTTGCCAGCGGTGCTCCGCAGCATCGTGGACCAGATGACAACGCTGGCAGAGCGCAGCCAGGTTGGAGCGCGCATTGTTGCCGGGATCGTGGTCGAGATGGGCGCAGGCCAGCACGACCTTGGTCGACCGCACAGACGAGAGTGCGAGATAGCCTGAGAGCAAAACTCGTCTTCCTAGATGCGATCGCCAGCACCCGGCGTCCGCGTCCCACCACCTACCATCTCCTAGGTGGATGATCCTGCGCAAGTGAGGGCGGCCACAGTGGTCGCACCGCGAACCTGCGCGTTTGAAGCGTACCGCTGCCGACAGCTGCTCCCAGTCAATGGGGTAGAGCCAGCGGTTCTCGGGACGTATCGGCATTCCGATTCTATGAGTCAGCGAGCGCGAGAACAAAAGGGAAAGCTGACGGTCTGACGGAAGAGCAGCTGGCGGTGGTTGCCGCTGTTGTTAGCCGGGCACCTGACTGGATCCGCCGGAATCTGTCATCCACCAACTCGGCCCTGAGGCAAAGGGCTGAGGAAGCGCTGGCCGCTATGCTCGCGGCAGCAATGCGGGGCGTTTAGTGGGCGAGGAAAGGCGGGCATGAGGCGCGCGGGCGTACGACGACGCATAGACATGAACAAGCGGCTGGAGTTGGGAAGCGGTAAGGGCGCCGGGAACGGCCGCTTCTGGGTCCTCCCACTTGTGCTCCCTCCTTCCAGGCAGCTGGTGTCTGCGGCGCCACGTGCCGGATGTTCGGACTGGTCCGATAGCTATGTCACCTCATCAGTATCTTTCCCATCCTAACGAGAGGCACCGCGGCGCCGCCCGCCTCTGCGGCGATCGGCTCCTCCAGCCGGACATAGCCGCACGAGCGGTACAGCGGCTCGCCCGCCATCGTGGCCATCATCTCCGTCCGCCGGAATCCACGGTCCCAGGCTGCCCGCTCGCACAGCTCGAGCACGCGTCGGCCGATGCCGCGGCGCGTGAAAGCGGGGTCGGTGTACATCGCGCGGATGCGCGCCGCGTCGATCGAAGGGTCCAGCGTCTCCGGCTCGCGCGCGATCACGCTGGCATCGCCGCCGAACAGCGTCCGGCGGTAGCTCCAGCCACCGCAGCCCGCGATCCGGTCGCCGGCGAGCAGGAGGATGTAGGTACCGTCGCGCAGCAGCTGCGTGTCGACGCCCATCACAAGGTGGCTGGCCGCGACCTGTTCGGGCGTGAGGAAGTCGGACTGCAGCTGCTCGATCGCGCGACGCACGACGACGCGGATGGCGTCGAGATCGTCGAGCGTGGCGACGCGGTGGGTGAGATCCATCGTGCGATCCTCGCCGGTTCGGGCGGGACGGGCAAGCCGCCCCGCCGCATGCCGTCAGTACTTCACCCGCAGGCGCGTGTAGTAGAAACCGCCGTTGAAGCCGAACGGCCCGCCGTTGCGCGGATACACCTGCCCGTCCGCGGTGCCGCCCGTGAGCGGGTAGATCTGCACCGTCGAAGTGGGCGCGAGCCGGTCGGGGTGCTCGTCGGTGAAGTTCTGTGCGCCGACCGAGAGCGTGACGTGCTCGGCGAAGGTGTAGCTCAGTTCGAGGTCGGTGGTGAACTTGCCCCCGAAAAGCTGGTTGGCGACGCCGTTCGTCTGCCCATAGTCCTGCGCGCTGGTGAAGGAGCTGTAATAGTTCTCGCGCACGTTGAAGCTGAGGTTGCCCAGCGACCAATTGCCGTTGAAAACCACGCGGTGGCGGGGCGCGAGGTGCTCCGCATCGATTAGCTGCGCGGTGCTCACCACCCGTTCGTCATAGTCGGTTACCTTGGTCTCGTTGTAATTGTACCCGATCGAAAAGTTGAGCAGCGCCTCGCTCAGCTGCGTTCGCCAGGTACCCACCACGTCGATGCCTCGTGTCCGCGTGCGGAAGCCGTTGGTGAAATATTGCACCTGGCCATCGACGCCGACCGGCAGCAGCGCGGGCTGCGCTGCCAGATCCGCCGCCGAGACGATGAAGGGCGAGGTCAGCCCGATCCGGTTGCGCAGGTTGATCTGATAGCCGTCGACGGTGATCGTCATCCCGCTGACCGGCTCCAGGATGAAGCCGAGCCCGTAGTTGGTCGACTTCTCCGGCGTGAGCGGCGTGGCGCCGTAATATTGCGCCACCGCGGTATTGGTCGGGTAGGTGCCGCTCTGGAACGCGACGCCGTTGTTGAACGAGGTCGTCACGATCGAGACGTTCGACTGACCTGGCGACGGGGCGTGGAAGCCAGTGCCGACGCTGCCGCGGATCGAGAAGGCCTCGGCGAATTTGTAGAGCGCGTTGACCTTGCCGACCCAGGCGTCGCCGAAGGTGTTGTAATGTTCGTAGCGCCCCGCGGCGCCCACCGTCAGCGCCTCGGTGAGGTCGGTCTCCAGGCCGACATAGGCGCCGTACGCCTTCTGGTTGAAGCGCCCGGCCGTCTCCGGGCTGGTCCCGGCATAGCCGCTGGCGCCGACGCCCTGCGCCGCGGTCGTGCCGGAGGCGGTGTACACGCCGGGCGCGGTCTGCGTGTAGAGCTGCTGCGCGACCGCGTACGGACCGGCGGCGTAGGATTGCAGGTCGCCCGCGGTCTGCGCGTAGGTCTCCTCGCGATACTCGGCGCCCGCGGAGATCGTCAGCGGCGCGGCCAGGCCGAGATCGGCCGCGTAGGTGAAGTCGGCGTTGAAGTTAGTCTCCTTCTGTATGAGCTCGCCGAAATCGAAGCTGGTCTGCGTGTCGGGCCCGAACGAGAAATTGGCCGAGCTGTACATCGAGAGCGACAGCTTGTTGCGCGCGAGCGTGCCCGACACGTCGTAGCTGAAGGCGCCGGCGGTGCCCTTGTAGCCGAGCACGCCGTAGACCTGCTGGGTCTCGCCGACGAAGCGCGGGGTGAAGCCCGCCGGGTACAGGTCGGCGAAGCGGAAGGTGTTGCCGTCACGCACGAAGCCGCCGGCGGGGCAGGTCGCGCTGCCGGCCGGACAGGGGGTCAGGAAGAAGGTGTTGTTGAAGGCGCCGTTCGCTCCCTGATTGCGCACGGCGCCGGTGGTGTCGGTCGCGGTGCTCGAGACCGAGGCGCGATAGTTGAAGCTCTGGTTGCCCTTGCTCTCGGCGTAGTTGGCGAACACGTAGAGCTTGCTCGTCTCGGTCACGTTGATGGCCGAGTTGTACACCGCCTTGAAGCCGTGGATCGGCGAGCTGCCCCAGATCTGCGCGGGCAGCGGGTAGTTCGGCAGCTGCGAGGCGAGGTCGGGAAAGTTCTGCGCGAAATTGGCGGCCGACGGCCGCGTGCGCCCGCGGCTGGTCTGGCCGTCGTCGGTGTACTCGCCGGTGACGTTGATGAAGCCCCAGTCACCCTTCACGCCCGCGTTGCCGGCGATCTGGTAGCTCTCGCCGTCGCCCGCGTAGAACTGACCGGCGCGCCCGACGAGCTCGATGCCCTGGTTCTCGCGCAGGCCGTAGTTGAGCACGCCGGCGATCGCGTCCGAGCCATATTGCGCGGTCGCCCCCTCGCGCAGCACCTGCAGGCTGCCGATCGCGAGCGAGGGGATGGCGGAGATGTCGGGCCCCTGCGCGCCGCGACCGAGGCCGGTGTCGCTGCCCCCGTAGACCTGCACCAGCGCCGAGCGATTGTAGCGCTTGCCGTTCAGCATGACGAGCACCTGGTCGCCGGCGAGGCCGCGCAGCGACGGCGAGCGCACGAAGGTGGAGGCGTCGGAGATCGTGTTCTGGCCCGCGTAGAAGGAGGGCACGATGTTCTTGAGCTGATCCACCATGTTGGTGGCCGGCTGGGTGGTCAGCTCGGCGGCGCTGATCACGTCCACCGGCGAGGGCGAGTTGGTCAGCGTGCGGTCGGTGCGCCGGGTGCCGAGCACGACGATGTCGCTCTCGGGCTGGACGGTCGCGGCCGTGCCCGACGCCGCCGACGTGTCCTGCGGCACTTCCGCCTGCGGCGCGCTCGGCACCGCGTCGCTCGTCGTGGTTCCTTCTCCGTGCGCCGCCTGCGCTGCGACGAGGGCGAACGCGAGTGCGACGGTCGAGGTCATGTGTCTGATCATCTGAGGCCCCTATGACGAGTGGCTCTCAGGCTCCCTTCCAGACGTTCCCGCCCTTCACCGCCGGTTTCAGCCCGGTGCGCCAGGACGCGTGATGATCAGCCCTGCAGATGTCTGCGGCATCGTTGACGCGTGCCGCTGACCAAGAGAGTGGGATTAGGAAGGATCGTCCGACAAGCGGAAAATGATCCGGATCGCTCCAATACTTATATATGTTGCAAATATGTCGCATAGCTCTCGCGATCGACATCTAACGATCGAACGAAGTTGGGTACGTTTAGGACTCAGGTTGATCAATATTCGTCGGCTTACGTGCTCATGTCGTATCACCGCGTGCGAGCACATGAGCTCTCAGGGCGCGGCTTCGGAGCGGCCAGGTTGTGAGAGCTGACGATAGCAAGCGTTGACATCGATTAAGGCCTGCAACACCACGCCAACGTGATGATCGCATGATGCGCCTGCGGCATATCGAGGTTTTCCACGCGGTCTACTCGGCCGGGTCGGTCAGCGCAGCGGCGCGTGCGCTCCACGTGTCGCAGCCGTCGGTCACCAAGGTGCTGCAACACGCCGAGCAGGTGCTCGGCTTCCCGTTGTTCGAGCGGATCAAGGGCAAAATGGTGCCCACTGCCGACGCACACGCCTTGTTTGACGATGCCGCTGCGATCCAGAGTGGTGTCCATCTCATGCAGCGGCGGGCGCACAACCTGCGGCGTGGTCGCGGCACCACGCTGCGGCTCTCGACGTTGCCGTCGCTTGGGTTGGGAGCAATCCCGCGTGCAGTAGCGCACTTCCTGGAGCGCCATGCCGAGGTGCGGTTCGAGCTGCACACGATCCACACCGACGATATCGCTCGCAACCTGCTCGAGGGCGAGAGCGACATCGTGATCAGCTATCATCGCCCTCGCGGCGCGGCGCTGCAGAGCGTGCGCGTTGGCCGCGGCGAGATGGTGCTACTATACCGAGCCGGGGAGTTAAGCGACTTGCCAGAGCGCGTGTCGCTCGAGCGGCTCGCCGAGCTGCCCTTCGTCTCGACGGTAGACAGCGGACCCCAGGGCCAAATGTTGCTCGCCGCGCTCGAGCAGCAGGAGCTGCAACTTGACGAACTCGCCGCAGCCAGAACCTTCTTTGTCGCGGCGGCGCTGGTCGAGGCTGGTGTCGGTGTAACCGTCGTCGACAGCTACACGGCGGGCACCGCGGTGGCGCAGGGGCTCGAGAGCCGTCCGCTCGACCCCCCAATCGCCTTCGACGTCTACGCATTATACCCGGAAAGCCGCCCACCCGGTGCGTTGGCGGCGGCCTTCCTCGAGCACCTAATTGCAAGCCTAGCGCCGACGTTGCATCCATAACGCGCGGCTATGACATGCCGATGGGATAACATCGGACAATAGTCTTTCCCTTTCCGATCTCCCGACGCAAGAACGTGTCACACAGATCGGGAGCGGTGACACAATCGCTCGCCCTAGCATCTTGCGATGCAATCGGGCGCGCATTCACCATGCCCGACCGCGCGCCGCTAAAGGCCGCAACGCCCGCATAGGGCTTTCCGCAGGGAGAACGACGACGCGCCGCGCAAGCGGCTACTCGAAGGGGTTTGTTGATGTTGCATGATAGTTTGTTCCGCCGCTCGCTTGCGGCGGGCGGCAGCGCGCTCGCGCTGACCGCGATTTTCGCCATGCCGGCGTTCGCGCAGTCGAGCGCGCCAGCGGCGGCCGCTGCCGATGCCGGCATCGACCCGGCCACCACCTCGGCCACCGCCACGCCCGATCAGGCGAGTGCGCTAGATCAACGCGACGCTGCCGGGCAGGACGTCGTCGTCACCGGGTCGCGCATCGATCGCGCCGGCTATGACGCGCCCACGCCGACGCTGCGAGTCACCGCTACCGACCTGAGCGTCGGCGGCCGGCCCAACGTTGCCGCGGCGCTCAACGACCTGCCGCAGTTCCGCGCCACCACCTCGGCGCAGACCACCGGCACCAACACCGGCGCGGGCACCGCCCCGGTCGACCTGCGCGGCCTCGGCACCAGCCGCACCTTGGTGCTGCTCGACGGGCGCCGCTTCGCCAGCGACAACGACCTCAACACGATCCCGACGGTACTGATCAAGAGCGTCGACGTGGTCACCGGCGGCGCCTCGGCCGCGTGGGGCTCGGGCGCGGTCGCGGGCGTGGTCAACGTCAGCATCGACGACCGTTTCAACGGGCTGCGGCTCGGCGCGCAGGCGGGCATCTCCTCGTTCAACGACGCCGCCGAGCGCCGCTTCGAGGGCGCGTTCGGCGCCGCGTTCGCGGGCGGGCGCGGCCACGTGCTGGTCGGCGGCGAGTATCTCGACAATGACGGCGTGGTGCCCAAGGTCAGCCGGCCGCGGATCGGCCGCTGGGCCACCGTGGCCGACGGCGCTGGACGCTTCGTGCTCGCGCCCGACGTCGGCTTCTCCAACGCGGCCTATGGCGGGCTGATCATGTCGGGGGTGCTCGCCGGCAACGCCTTCAACCCCGACGGCACGCTGCGCCGCTTCGACGGCGGCACCGTGCGCGGCACCAACTCGATCGGCGGCGAGGGGCCGTCCAACGACGACCTCAGCCCGCTGGTGACGCCGCAGCGCCGCTACAATGGCCTGGCGCGCGTCAGCTACGAGCTGTCGGACGCGGTGAAGGCGACCGCCGAGGTGCGCCACTCGCGCATGTACAACAACTATATTTGGTTCGGCGATCACAACCGCAGCAGTGCCACGAGCGGGCTGCGGATCGGCAGCGACAACGCCTTTCTCCCGGCGGCGGTGCGCGAGCAGATGGCCGCGGCGGGGCAGACGAGCTTCTTCCTCGGTCGTTTCAACAACGACTTTGCTTACTCGACGATCGACTTCGAGCGCGAGACCACGCAGGCGACGCTGGCGCTGGACGGCACGATCGGCACCCGGCTGCGCTGGAGCGCCTATTACACCCACGGCGCGTTCCAGAACAACATCGACACGCCGGGCTTCATCCTGACGCAGAACTATGCCCGAGCGGTCGACTCGATCGTCAGCCCGACAACGGGCCAGCCGATCTGCCGCGTCGCGCTGACCGACCCGGGCACCGCCTGCGTGCCGATCAACTTGTTCGGCGAGGGCGCGCCGTCCGCTGCGGCGGCGGCCTATGTCACCGGCACGCCGATGTCGCGCTCGACCACCAAGCTCGACGTCACCGGCTTCTCGCTGCGCGGCGAGCCGTTCGCGCTGCCCGCGGGCGACGTCTCGTTCGCGGCCGGGTTCGAGGCGCGCAAGGAGCAGATCGACACGCGCGTCGGCGCGCTCGACCTGGCGCGCGCCTTCACCTCGTTCAGCTTCTCGCCGCTGGCGGGCGCGTTCACGGTGAAGGAGGCGTTCGGCGAGCTGCTGGTGCCGCTGATCCACGACACGCCGCTGCTGCGCCGGCTCGAGCTCAACGGCGCGGTGCGCGTCAGCGACTATAGCACGACCGGCTCGATCTGGTCGTACAAGCTGGGTGGCACCAACGAGTTCTTTCCCGGGCTGCGCGGCCGCGCGACCTACTCGCGCGACATCCGCTCGGCCAGCCTGTCCGAGCTCTTCACCCAATCGACGGTCGGCTACAACAACCTGACCGACCCCCAGACCGGGCAGAGCGTCTACGTCCAGAACATTGGCGGCGGGAACGTCGCGCTGCGCCCGGAGGTGGCGAACACCTTCACCGGCGGCGTGACCTGGTCGCCCGCGTCAGTCGCCGGGCTCAATCTGACGGTCGACTATTACGACATCCGCATCGACGACGTGATCACCACGATCGCGCCGCAGGACCTGGTGACGCGCTGCTTCGCCGGCAACCTCGACCTGTGCTCGCGGATCGACCGCGACGCCGCGGGCACGTTGGTCCGCACCCGCTCCACCTTCGTCAACCTGTCGCAGTATCAGACCAACGGGATCGACGCCGAGCTGTCGTACCTGCTGCCGCTCAGCCGGCTAGGGGTCGACAGCGGCGGGCGGCTGCGCTTCCGCCTGCTCGGCACCTGGGTCGACGGGCTCAGCACCGACGACGGTGTCAGCCAGATCGAGTATGTCCGCTCGCAAGGCTATTCGTTCGGGCTGGGCGTGCCGAAATGGCGGGTCAACGGCGCGATCGGCTATGACGATAAGACCTATTCGGCCGAGCTGCGCGCGCGCTACATTTCCCCGGGCGAGTATAACCTGACCCAGGACATCACCAACGGCCATATCGGCGCCTACACCTATGTCGACCTGCAGCTCGCCGCGCGCATACCGGTGACGAGCGGGCCGTCGCTCGAGGTCTACGCCAATGCGAGCAACCTGTTCGACAAGGCACCGCCGGTGGGCTCGCTCTACTCGCCTTACTACGATGTCATCGGCCGGTACGTCACGGTCGGCGCCCGCGTCCGCTTCTGATCCCTCACCGTCGCCGTCATCGGCGGCGACGGCCCTCTTCCCGGAGACTGCCATGCGGCCGCTGTGCCCGTTCCTGCTCGCCACCTCGCTCCTCATCCCGCTCAGCGCTGTCGCTCAGGCGGGTGATCCCGCCACGGCTTCCGCCGTCGTCGCCAGGCCGGCGGCAATCGTCGCGGACGGCGTGCCTGCCATTCCGGTCGCCCTGGCCGACGCAACCCGCCCCTATCTCCAGTCGCGCCGCGCGCAGTTCCTCGGCTGGAACGACGCCGATCGTTCGATGCTGATCCGCACCCGCTTCGGTAGCACCGATCAGGTGCACCGCGTCGCGGCGCCGCTCGCGTCGCGGCACCAGCTCAGCTTCGAGGATGAGCCGGTTCTCGCCGCCACGCTGGCGCCAGGCCGCGCCGACGCGCTGGTGGTGCAGAAGGATGTCGGCGGGGGAGAGTTCTACCAGCTCTACCGCCTCGCCGACGGCCGGCTCGAGCTACTGACCGACGGCAAGAGCCGCAACTGGTTCGGTGCGTGGAGTCGCGATGGCGCGCTGGTCGGCTATTCCTCGACGCGGCGCAACGGCGCTGACAGCGACCTCTACGTCATCGACCCGCGCGATCGCGCCAGCGACCGCCGCGTCGCGCAGGTGCGCGGCGGCGGCTGGAACATCGCTGATTTCTCGAGCGACGGGCGCCGCGCGCTGGTGCTCAACCGCCAGTCGATCAACAAGGCCGATTTGTACGAGCTCGACCTCGCCTCGGGCGCCCTCCGCGCGCTCACCGACGTCAAGGCGCAGGTGTCGTACGAGCATCCGCGATACGGCGCCGGCGGCGCCATCTGGGTCGTGTCCGACGCCGGCGGCGCCGACTTCCTGCGGCTCGGCCGGCTCGACGCGCGCGGCCGCTTCACCGCGGTGTCGCGCGAGCCGCGCTGGGACGTGAGCGACTATGCGCTGTCCCCCGACGGCGCGACGATCGCCTACGCCGTCAACGAGGCGGGGATCAGCCGGCTGCGCGTGCTCGACGTCGCCGGCGGGACGGTGCGGCCGGTGACCGACCTGCCCGAGGGCGTCATCCCGTACAGCATCGGCCCGGCGCTGGAGATCTCCCCCTGGGGCGTGATCGGGCTGAGCATCGGCGCGGCGCGCGTGCCCGGCGACGCCTTCGCGGTGGACGCGCGCACCCTGGCGGTGACGCGCTGGACCGACAGCGAGGCGGGCGGGCTGGATCCGGCCGGCAACGCGGCGCCGCAGCTGGTCGAGGTGAAGAGCTTCGACGGCGAGACCGTGTCGGGCTTCCTCTACCGCCCTGATGCGCGCCACTTCCCGGGCAAGCGCCCGCTGGTGGTGGACATCCACGGCGGCCCGGAGGGCCAGACCCGCCCCGACTTCCTCGGCGCCGACAATTACCTGCTCAACGAGCTCGGCGTGGCACTCTTCTACCCGAACGTGCGCGGCTCGTCGGGCTTCGGCAAGCGCTTCGTCAACCTCGACAACGGCCCGGACCTGCGCGAGAATTCCGTGCGCGACATCGGCGCGTTCCTCGACGCGCTGGAGCGTGACCCGGCGCTGGACGCGACGCGCTTCGCGGTGACCGGCGTCTCCTACGGCGGCTATATGTGCTACGCCAGCGCGATCCGCTACGCGGCGCGGTTCAAGGGCGCGAACTGCTATGTCGCGATTTCAAACTTCGTCACCTTCCTCGAGAATACGCAAAGCTATCGCCGCGACTTGCGCCGCGTCGAATATGGCGACGAGCGCGACCCGCGCCAGCGCGCCAAGCTTACCGCGATCTCGCCGCTCACCAGCGTCGACAAGATCACCATGCCGCTGCTGGTGGCCACCGGCGGCAACGACCCGCGCGTGCCCAAGTCGGAGGCCGATCAGATGATCGCGGCGGTGCGCGGCCGCGGCGGCACGGCCTGGCACCTGATCGCGCAGAACGAAGGACACGGCTTTCGCAAGAAGGAGAACAGCGACTATTATTTCAACGCGTCGATGCTCTTCTGGCAGACAACATTGCTTGCAGATCCTGACGCAAAAACGCGCTAGGAGTTTACCTCGCCAATGACGTTTGCATGTCCGCGCAACTTTAAAGCGGACGTGCAAACGCCCATGGCATGCTAGGCCAGCCACGGTCGGCCCCAACGGAGCCGATGGTCATGGCTTATGTGCTCGCCGACTGCAGCCAAATGGGTGACTTCGACCATAGTTTGGGCGATTAGTAGAATGTCGCGGCTCGTTCCTGCTCGCATCCTAAAGCGGTGGATCCGAGAGTCCGCCACACCGTCTCGCCGCCCCTAAATCTGACCTGAACGAATGGGGTGGATGGCTCCCGCTCACGGCATCGCGGTGCCAAAGTGCGAAGGCTGTCAGGCATTCACGAGCATATGGGAGCCACCCGTCATGGAGATTAGCACGATTGGCCTTGATCTGGCCAAGAACGTTTTCCAGGTTCACGGCGTAGATGCGGAGGGCAGCGTGGTCGTCCGCAAGACGCTGCGACGAGCGCAGGTTCTGCCATTCTTTGAGAAGCTACCGCCTTGTCTTATCGGCATGGAGGCGTGCGGGACCGCGCATTAATGGGCGCGCGAGCTGATGAAGCTGGGTCACGAAGTGCGGCAGATGCCGCCGGCCTATGTCAAACCCTATGTGAAGCGCGGCAAGACAGACGCAGCTGATGCGGAGGCGATTTGCGAGGCGGTGACGCGTCCGACGATGCGGTTCGTGCCGGTGAAGTCGCCGGAGCAGCAGGCGGCCTTGTCGATGCATCGGGCGCGCGACCTGCTGGTCAAGCAGCGTACGCAACTCGTCAACATGGTGCGAGCGCTGCTGGCGGAGTTCGGCATCAACATTCCCCAAGGCGTTCGTTTGGCGTTGGGAATGGCGCGCAAGATCGTCGACGGCGAGGCGCCGGCGGTGCCGAGCGAGGCGGCAAGGGTCGTCGGACGATTGTCACAGCAGGCGCTCGACACCCATGCGCAGCTTCGAGAGATCGATCTGGATCTCCTGGCCTGGCAGCGGGCAAACGATACGGCTCGCCGTCTCATGTCGATCCCCGGCATCGGTCCGATCGGGGCAACGGCGCTTGCCGCGTCGGTCACTGATGCGAGCCAGTTCCGCTCAGGGCGAGAGTTCGCCGCCTGGTTGGGCCTGACGCCGCGGCAGCATTCAAGTGGCGGCAAAGAGCGGCTTGGGCGCATCACCAAGATGGGCGACAAATACCTTCGAACGCTGCTCGTCGTGGGCATGACGTCGCTCATCAAACGCGTGGAGCGCAAGCCGGAGACTGCCGACCCGCGGCTCGTGGCCCTACTCGCGCGCAAGCCGACACGCGTGGCGACCGTCGCCATGGCGAACCAGACCGCCCGGGTTGTCTGGGCCATCATGGCGCGCGGCGAGACGTACCGGGCCGGGCACCAACCCAGGCTTGCGGCATAACGACTTAGCTGGAACGACCAAACCAAGGAGACCAGCTTCACGAGGTTGTGAGAGCGATGCGATGTGATGGCGAACCGGTCAGACCGGGAGCAGAGACAACCCAACGGACGCTCAAGGCATCATAGCCTGTTGAACGAGATGGGACTCAGCTCGCGGACTCCATCAGGGCCAGCAGTCCTCACCGGCTGCACCAACAGGCCGAACAGAGAGCTGCACCCGACCCTACGTCGACACGTCGAATTACCCTTGCAACGCGGGAGCCATCCACAGAGAGCGACCGAGATCAGGATCCGAGCGGGGTTCTCGCAAAGACTGCTTTCGGGTCCACGGGCGCAGTGGAGAAGGGACGGAAGACGCTCACCGCTGTGTCCGCTGTATCCGCTGTATCCGCTGTTTCCGCTGTACCCGTAACCGCATGGACGCCGCTGACATTCATGCTGTTGCAGGAGGGTCCAATGGAGGCGTTGTTCGTGCATCCCTCCAGGCACTAGCACGGCGTCGGATCGCGCCCGGTCTGGCATCGGCTGGACCTATGTCCGAATCGCGGAGGCTTTCGGCACGCCGGTGCACGTCTACTCGGCCGCCACGCTGCGCGGAGGGGGTCGGCGCTGCCATCGAGCAGGTGGCCGAGGACGTCGTCGGCAACGTGTAGAAGGGCGGCAATTCCGCACTTAAGCTCGCTTCGCAGTGGGCCTAGGCGAGCTGGCAGCCGGGTAAACGACGCGCCTTCTGGTCAAGCGTGGATCCTCGAAGAGGTCGCGCATGGCTCGCCGCCGGAACCTGTTCCACCAACGCTGCCAGCGGTGCTCCGCGGCGTCGTGGACCAAGTGACAACGTTGGCAGAGCGCAGCCAGGTTGGAGCGCGCATTGTTGCCGGGACCGTGGTCGAGGTGAGCGCAAGCGAGCACGACCTTGGTCGTTCGGACAGCCGAAAGTGCGAGATAGCCGGACAGCGCTTTTCGTCGCCCCCAATGTGACCGCCAGCGCTCGGCGTTGGCGTCCCACCACCTGCCGTCCCCCAGGTGGATGACCCTGCGCAGGTGAGGGCCACAGTGATCGCACCGCGAACCTGCGCGCTTGAAGCGCACTGATGCTGACAGCTGCTCCCAAACGATGGGGTAGAGCCAGCGGTTCTCGGGACGTATCGGCATTTCTATTCTATGAATCAGCGAGCGCGAGAACAAAAAGGAAAACTGACGGCATGACGGACGAGCAGCTCGCTGTGATTACCTCTGTGTTGAGCCGGGCACCTGACTGGATCCGCCGGGATCTGTCATCCACCGATCCTGCCTTGAGGCAAAGGGCAGAGGAAGCGCTCGCCGCTATACTCGCGGCAGCAATCCGAGGCACTGCTTAAGCGGGGGAAGAAGCGGGGCGTTCTGCGAGTCGGCAAAGAAACGCATCGAGATGAACGAACATGGGGTAATTGCGGGAGCGAGCTACCTCGATCGGCGATGACGTGGAGGAAGGTGGCTGTTCCCCGGTAGATGAAGGTGCGGGCTCACGACTGGCAGCCGGGCCCATTCATCGGAACGGAGAACAGCCATGGGTGAG
>NZ_JACHZH010000016.1:0-46350 GCF_014193405.1 Sphingomonas sp. BK069
TGATCGTCCGTCAGCCAAAACAGGTCGCTCATCCGGGTCTCCTTGCAGAGCCTGAATCAGATCGCGACGCTCACATCAATGGGTCCTGACCCTAGGGATGCGACACTAGGCCTTCTTCTTGCCGGCCAGCTCTTCAAGCATCTGCACTAGGGCCCGCGCGCCGGCGAGAGCCTCCTCGGCGCGGCCGTGAACCTCACCCAGGTTCTCGACATCGTGGCTCTGACGCATGGCAACGAGCTTGGCGTAGGCCTGATCGAGCGCCGCCTGCGTCTCCTCGATCTCTTTGAAGGTGTCCATTGGCTAGGCTCCCACGAAGCGCCAGCAAGCCGAATTGTGCTGTCATTGCAATGGGATCGGACCAGAGCGGAGGCATCTTCTCGCACCCGGTCTACAGACAACGTGCGCGCGATCGAGGCCAACTAACGGCGCAGTGCTGGGACCGCCGATAGCGAGGCATGACCCCGCCGACCGCAGCCTCGACAGCGTAACCGGATCATCTTGGCAGCGACCTCACCGTCACCCTTGAAGCGCTCGAGAATCCTCTCCGCTGGAAAGTTGATGGTGCGGCCGCACGCGCAGACGATCCGCATGTCGGCGCGATCAGCCGCCCACTCGCCAAGCGTTCGATAGGAGGTGTCATTCGTCGGCCGGCTGCTCACAGCGGCGAAACGTCCTCGTACCGTCCGGCTTTCCGCAGCTGCCTCACGATCCCGTTGAAGGCCGCGGTCACGCCCTGGGCGCGCCCGATCTCATTGGCCTGTGAGGCCGCGTCCCAGTAGAGCTCCAGCGGCCAGCGCTCAGGGCAGTGCGGCAGCAGGCATCGCAGCGCGAGGCGCACCTCGATCCCGTCGACCTTCGTCTCCGAGCATTTCGCCACGCCGGCACGCAGGATGTGCACCGACAACGCGATCACGACGCGCTGGTGCCGAGGCAGCGTCGCCACGGATCAGTGGAAGTCGTGCGACTTGAAGCGCACGACATCCTCAGGATCCATGCCCTCGGCATGCGGCGGCCAGTAGCAGTTGCGCGGCTCGGGGCTCCACTCCTTGTCGCCGCGGTCTGGGGAGCCGGGGTGCTGGGCGGCATCGCCGCGGCCGGTACGATGTGGGAAGGACATGTCACCCACGCGGTGGAGCAGGTCGCCGTGGTCGACGATGCGGTCGCAGATGACGTGGATGACCTCGCCCTCCTTCTGCACTCGCCCCTTCAGGCCGACCATGGAAGCCGACATCACGGTGCGACGCTGCGCTTCGAAACGGTCGGGCCAGAGGATGCCGTTGGCGATTCCGGTTTCGTCCTCGATCGTGATGAACAGCACGCCCTTGGCCGAGCCGGGCTTCTGGCGGACGAGAACGATGCCGGCGACCTCGACGTGGCGGCCATCGCGCACGCTGGCGAGATCCGCACAGCGCGTCACGCCGCGGCGCGTCAGCTCGTCGCGCACGAACGACAGCGGATGCGCGCGTAGCGACAGCTGCAGGTTGCGGTAATCCTCGATCACCTCACGGCCGTCGGTAAGCGAACGCAGCTGCACCTCGGGCTCGATCCCCTCGGCGCTCTGCGTCTCGGCCGCGCGGTCGGCTGCAGCGAACAGCGGCAGCGGTGCCTCGCCGAGCCCCCTCACCTTCCAGAGGCCCTGCCGGCGATCGGCGCCGAAGCTGTGGAAGGCATCGCCGTCCGCGAGCCCCTCGATCGCGGCGCGCTGCGCGCCGGAGCGGCGCCATACATCTTCGACGCTCTCGTAGGGCGTGGTGCTGCGCGCGGAGACGATCTTGGCGCCGTCTGCGTTCGACAGCCCTCGGATCTGTCTTAGGCCGAGCCGCACGGCCAGGTAGCGCCCGCGCGTCGGCTCGAGCGTGCAGTCCCACCGGCTCGCGTTAACGCAGGGCGGTCGCACCTCAACGCCGTGCTCGCGCGCGTCGCGGACAATCTGCGCGGGCGCGTAGAAGCCCATCGGCTGCGCATTCATGAGCGCGGCGCAGAAGACGTCGGGATGGTGGTGCTTCATCCAGCTGCTCGCGTAGGAGATCTTGGCGAAGCTGGCGGCGTGGCTCTCGGGAAAGCCGTAGGAGCCGAAGCCCTCGAGCTGGCGGAAGGTGCGCTCGGCGAACTCGCGCGGATAGCCGCGCACGACCATGCCCTCGACCAGCTTTTCACTGAAGTGGCTGACCCCGCCTGTGAACTTGAAGGTCGCCATGGCGCGGCGCAGCTGGTCCGCCTCGGCCGGCGTGAAGCCGGCGCCGACGATCGCGACCTTCATGGCCTGCTCCTGGAACAGGGGCACGCCGAGCGTCTTCTCGAGCACCGCGCGCAGCTCGGGGCGCGGGTACTCGGGCCGCTCGAGTCCTTCGCGCCGGCGCAGGTAAGGGTGGACCATGTCGCCCTGGATCGGGCCCGGCCGCACGATCGCGACCTGGATAACGAGATCGTAGAAGCGCCGCGGCTTCATGCGCGGCAGCATGCTCATCTGCGCGCGGCTCTCGATCTGGAAGGTGCCGAGCGTGTCGGCCTTCTGGATCATGGCGTAGACGTCTGGATCGTCGTCCTGCAGGTCGGCCAGCCCGACGCGGATGCCCTTGTCCTGCTCGAGCAGGTTGAAGGCGCGGTTCATGCAGCCGAGCATCCCCAATCCGAGAACGTCGACCTTCATGAACTTGAGTGCGTCGATGTCGTCCTTATCCCACTCGATGATCTGGCGGTCTTCCATGGCCGCGGGCTCGATGGGCACCAGGTCGTCGAGGCGGTCATGCGTCAGCACGAAACCGCCCGGGTGCTGCGACATGTGACGCGGCACCCCGATGAGCTTGCGCGCGAGGTCGAGCGTCAGCCGCAGCCGGCGATCGGCGATGTCGAGGTTGAGCTCGTCGACCTGCTTCTCGCCGACACCCTCGGCCGACCAGCCCCACACGAGGCCGGCGAGCGAGGAGGTCAGATCCTCTGGCAGGCCGAGCGCCTTGCCCACGTCGCGCACGGCCCCGCGCGCGCGGTAGCGGGTCACGACCGCCGTCAGCGCGGAGTGGTTGCGACCATAGGTTTCATAGATCCACTGAATGATCTCCTCGCGGCGCTCATGCTCAAAGTCGACGTCGATGTCGGGGGGCTCGCGGCGCTCGCCTGATACGAAGCGCTCGAACAGCAGCTCGTGCTTGATCGGGTCGATCGAGGTCACGCCGAGCACGAAGCACACGCAGCTGTTGGCGGCCGAGCCGCGGCCCTGGCAGAGGATCCCGCGCCGGCGCGCCTCGCGCACGATGGCGTAGACGGTGAGAAAGTAGGGCGCGTAGCCGAGCTCGCCGATCAGGCGCATCTCATGGGCGATCTGCGTGGTGTAGGCTTCCGGCACGTTGCCGTCGAACATCCGCTCGACCGCCTCGGTCGCCAGCTTCTGCAACGCCTCCTGCGCCGTCAGCCCCTCGATCAGGCGCTCGTGCGGATACTGGTAGGCCAACTCGCCGAGGTCGAAGGTGCAGAGCCTGGCGATATCAACGCTGGCCTGCAGTGCATCGGGGTAGGCGCGAAAGCGTCGGACCATCTCATCAGGCGATTTCAGCGCGCGATCGGCGTTCACCTCGCGGCGGTAGCCAAGCTCGTCGACGGTGCATTTCTCACGCACCGCAGTGACGACATCCTGCAGCAGGCGTGCCTCGGGCGCGTGGTAGAGGACGTCGCCGGTGACCACGGCGCGCACGCCAGCGCCGCCCGCCTGCCGTGCAAGCGCGTCGATGCGGACGGCGTCACCCGGCCGGCGCCGCTGGTAGAGCGCCATGTAGCTACGGCGCCCGTAGACCGCCTTCAGGTCCTGCAGCGCCGCCAGGTTCTCCTCGTCCGCCTCATGCGGCAGCAGGATGGCGATGACGCCGTCGGACCATGGCTCGAGGTCGTGCCAGTGGAGCAGGCACGCACCCTTCCCTGCCCGCTTCTTGCCGACAGTGAGCAGCCGCGTGATCCGCGACCAGGCGGGACGATCGGTCGGGTAGAGCAGCAGGCGACGCCCGCACGACAGATCCACGCGCGTGCCCGCGATCGAGCGCACGCCGGTCGCCTTATGCGCCTCCCATGCGCGCACGACGCCTCCGACCGTGCCGATGTCGCTGACGCCGATCGCGGGATAGCCGAGCAGGGCTGCGGCCGCGAACAGCTCCTCAGGGCTGGACGCACCGCGCAGCAGCGAGAAATGCGTGAGCACCTGCAGCTCGACATAGTGGGTCATCCGAAGACCCCGTGCATCCACCAGCTGAGGTCGCCGGTGTCCTCCTCGAAGCCGTCGCCGCGGCGGAACACCCAGTAGCGGCCGCCCTCTTCGTCCTCGACGCGGTAATAGTCGCGTACCGCCCACACCTCGGCCTCACGGCGCCACCACTCGCCATGGACGCGCTCGGGACCGTCGCCGGCGACGATCTTGTAGGTCTTGCCGCGCCACTCGAAGCGCCGCGGCGGCTGGTCGGGCATCAGCGCCATGACGCGGGCGAGCGGCTCCGGCCGTGCAAACAGCCGGATCGGCCGCGGCCACTTTGGCCAGGGTCCGGGCGTTTCGTTCGGGTCGAAGCGGGCGACGGCTCGCTCCGGCACATGGCTCTCGACTGGCGCCACGCGGAAGACGGCGCGCGGCCCGATCCTGCCGGCGATCACGTCGACGAGGCGCGCGGGGTCGCGCACTAGCGTCTCGCCGGCGAGCACCGCGCCGAGGTCAATCGCATCGAGCGGCTCGGTGTGCGGCGCCACGAGCCAGAACTGCTCGAGCCCCATGCCGGGATCGATCCGCTCGATCTTGAGCTTCAGCAGCCGCAGCAGGTGCGGCACCTCGCGCGTCGGCCGCGACGTGCCAACGGCGACCACCTGTTCGGTCCCCTCGACGCGCAGGCCGGTGAGCCGGAGGGCGCGCGCACCGAGACCGCGCTCCTGCAGCACGCCGGCGAGATCGCGCAGCAGGTCGCCCATGACCTGCTCTATCGCCTCGGCTGTGCCGATGGGCTCGAGCAGCCGGCGCTCGACGAGCGGCACCTCGGCATCCTCGCGCGGCGTGATCGGCTCCGCGACTGCGCCGAGCGCCTGGTCGAGCCGCGTGATCGCCGGCAGGCCGAGCCGGCGCGCGAGCGGCCCGCGCGCGACCGGCAGCAGATCCGCGATCGTCTCGAAGCCGAAGCGGCGCGCGGCACTGAGCGCATTGGGAACGAGGCGCAGCGCCACGATCGGCAGCGGCGCCAGCGCGCTGGCAGTCGCACCCGGCTCGGCGCGGATGAGGTCGCCGCGACCGTGGCGCGCGAGCGCGTGCGCGGCGCCGGGCGTGTCCGCGACCGCCACACGCGCCGTGAAGCCTGCCCGCCTGCAGAAGGCGAGCAACCGCCGGCAGAAGCGCTCCTCGCCGCCATGCAGGTGCTCGCAGCCGGCGAGATCAATCCAGAGACCATCGCTTGGGGAGACTGCGGCGATCGGCGACCAGCGGCGCACGGCCAAAAGCGCGAGCCGGTCGAGCAGCGCGGCGTCGGCCTGCGGTTCGGCCGGGCGGAAGTCGAGATCGGACACGAGCGCGCGCGCGTGGGTTGCCGCCATGCCTGGATGCACACCGAGCGCGCGCGCACCGTCACAAGCGGCAACCACCTCCTCGCGTCGGCCCACCTTGTCGATCAGCGCTAGCGGAGCGTGCTCGAGCGGCTTGGCGGAGGGCACGCTGATGCGCGGCGCGGGCGTTGCCGCCTTGTAGGGGTGGCTGGCAGCCTCCGAGCGCCGGCCGAGCTCGCGCATGGGCGGCTGTGCATGGGTCGGCAGCGTCGCGATCTGTGCCTCGACGTCGCCGCGTGACGGCATGCCTTCCCGCGCCCAGCGGGCGCCTGGCCGCCATCCCCCGCCCCGCGGCACCAAACAGGCGCCGGTGTCGTCGTCTACCGGCAGCTCGAGGACAGGCCTTTCAGGCTGCCGCGGAGCGGACCGTTCCAGCCGTCTCAGCCGCTCCACGGCCAAGCTCGGCAGGAACAGCGAGACGACCCGTCTCATCGCTGCCCTCCACAATCAGGGAGAAGCCTTCACCCCCACGCTGTCGGACGCACTCCACCGCCCATCTCGCTCTTCCCACACCCGCGACACCCAACCGCTCGGACGGCGCGGCACCGATCCGCCATCGCGTCCACGCGGCGGAGGGCTCGGCGAACACGTCCTGGTTGAGACCCCGCGCGCGGCGCAGCAGCAGCACCGGCATGTCGGCGTCGGCCGCGACGAGCTGGAGGCGGCGTGTCGCCACCATCGAGACCTTGCTCGCCTCTGCCACGATTGCAGCCGGCGTGCCGTCCCGCACCGCATCCTCGACGACCGCCAACAGCGCCGCGTCGTCCCACGGCTGGGCGTAGATCACGTTCGCCGATGGCAAGCCGGCCTGCTCGAGCGCGGGAGCGTAGAGGTCGGCACGGCAGCTAGCCCACAGCACCGGCCCCCCTGCGCCTACCGCCTCACGCGCGGCAATACCGGCGAGGAAGAGCGTGGTGGCGGCATCGTCGACCAGCGCGGCGCTCCGCGCAGTCGCCTCGTGCAGCGCGCCGGCGCGCAAACCCCCTGCCCCGAGCCGACTGTCCAGCGCTTCCAAGCCAAACGGCATGACGCGATAGTCAGCGGCAGGCGTAGCGATCGTCCGAAGATGCGCTATGCTGGGTGCGAAGGAATCAAGGGCGGCGGACATAAGGGACTAGACTCTACTCGTTCCCTTTATGTTCCGTAAATGAGAGCTGCTGGTCAAGCTCCGATCGGCTCGGTTTATCGATTCATGTGGAACGGCACCGCAACGAAGCACCAACAAAGCGGGTAAAAAGCGCTTTCCAGCGGCAGCGACGTGACTCATAGAATCCAGATGCCGATCCGCGCCGAAAACCGCTGGCTGTACCCGATCGACTGGCAGCAGCTGTCAGGCAGGATCCGGTTCGAGCGCGCCGGCAGGCGCTGCGAACAGTGTGGCCGGCCGCACCTTCAGCGTGTCGCGCATCTCGGTGACGGCCGCTGGTGGGATGCGCAGGCGGCGTGCTGGCGTTCGGACCGTGGTAAGCGGATTGCTGTGAAGGGCGGCTTCACGCTCGCCAGCGTACGGGTGACTTACGTCGTCCTGGCCTGCGCGCATCTCGATCATGATCCCAGCAACAGCGCACCCGCCAATCTCAAGGCGCTATGTCAGCGGTGCCACATGATTTACGATGCCGCTGAGCATCGCTGGCAACGCTGGTGGAACGCCTTTCGTCGACGCGCGCTGCGCGACCTGTATGAGGATCCGAGGATCACAAGGGAGCGCCAGGTCGGACGATGATTGCTCGTTGACGGCTGTCGAGGACTGGCGATCATGCATTCGCCAGGAGCGTTCTGTTAGTGCTCTATGAACGGCTCCTCCACGGCGCCGGTTAATTGCTCAGTGAATTGCGCGTGGCGATCGGCACAGCGTCCGCGGGAGACAACGCGGCCTCCTCGCAGCACATCGACGCCCGCCTCGAAGCTCGGATCGTTCGTGCCGTGGAAGCCTGTTTTGACGGTGCGTTCGTAGACGACGTAGGTCCATGGGCCGTTTCGGAAGGCAGCCTGCAGTTCACCTCCGCCTGAGAACCCCTCCTGGGCGTAGCGTCCATGATAGACCTCCAACTCGACCCGTCCCCGCCGTACGGAGCGATATACCAAGTTCGACCCGATCCTGACGACTGCGGCAGTCCGGTCGCCCATGCGGCACGCAAAGACCGTCCGGTCGGATGGGGAGGCTGCTGCTGCAATCAGGAGCGCCAGTAGCACCGTCACGAGCTACACTCGTCAGGGCCCGAAGGGCGATGCCGCCTGCAACCATTCATCGTCATCGCACGACCGTGACAGCGCCTTCCACGCTCACCTGATTGCCGCCGTTCCGCTTTGCGCTTCGGAGCTGCCGCCACGCCGCCTTAAGCAGCGCTTCCACTTCGCGGCCGCGGCTGGCTACGACGCCGGCAAATAGCGAGATCCGGCCAAGGGGCGCGTCGCTCTCGCGCACTTTCATTTCGCGCGCGCCAATCGCCTCGCATGCGGCTGTGACCATCTCTCCTGCGGCGCGCAGGTCCATGCCTTCGATGAGAAGCGCAAACGTGCCACCATCCCACCGGCTGACGAGATGGCTGCGAGCATGATCGGCGAGCGCACGTGCCACGACCTTAAGCAGCCGGTCCCCCACCCCCGGCGAATGACCGTCGTTGACCTGACGCAGCCCATCGACGTCGACAAGCGCGACACAGGTTGGGCTTCTTAGATCGCCTGCCAGCCGTGCTTCGAATGCAGTCCTGTTCGTCAAGCCTGTGAGGGGATCGTGCTGCCCCGCCAACTGAAGCGCGGACAGCTCCGCTCGGATCTGCCGCGCGCGGGCTGCAGCTTCAGCGAAACTCGCCTCGGCGCTCTCCGCGCGGCGCAGCATCGTGGCGAGCAGCGGCCCGGCGCTGGCGCCGGGCTCGTCAAGCAGCGCTGCTGACGCAGTAACCAGCTCACGGCTGAGATCGGTCGTGACCGCCATCGCATCCCCGACGATGTCGATCACGCGCATGGTGATGTGATCCAGCTCGGGGGCAAGCTCCGCCCGTACCGCTGGGCGAAGCTCTTGAACCTGCTCCTCGGTGAGCCGGACACCGCCGTCGATCGCGCCGTCCACCCGCTCTCGTAGCTGCTCATTGTCGCCGTTCAGGTACTCGTGGGCAAAGGCGTAATGGTCAGGGGTGTGGGCGAGACGATGCCGATCGAGGAAGACGAGAACGTCTGGCACGCCCTGCGGCCGCTTACGTCGATCTACCACCATCACCTCCGTCGTGATGCCCGATCCCTCCCCTTCCTGTGCGGGTAAGCTAGCGACTACAGATCTATGTTGCGATCCTTCATCGCCTCCGCGGCCAGGTCACCGATCGGATCCTCGCCACCGACCATCTCGAAAACGGCCGCGACGTCGTGATCGTCGAGCTTCGACAGCATCAGCTTGACCGCGCTGGCTCCCGCCTCATCCAGCACAAGCGTTGTGTCGTCGCTCGCCATCGGTAAGGTCCCCACGCTTTCAAAGGGAGTACGAATAGCATGAACGTTGGTGAGCTGGCCAAGGGCGTCGCAGCTGCGACGGGTACGAGCGAGACGGACGCGAAGAAGACGATCACCGCGGTATTCGACCAGATCGCGGCCGCGGCCGCGAAGGGCGAAGAGGTTTCCATCAACGGCTTCGGCAAGTTCACCGTGAAGGATCGGCCGGAGCGCGAGGGCCGCAACCCGTCAACGGGTGAGAGCATGACGATCGCCGCGTCGAAGAAGGTCGCCTTCACGGCTGCCAAGGGCCTGAAGGACAAGCTCTGAGGCACATGCGCCGGCGGGTTCGCTCGCCGGCGCCGACGGGAGGCGCGGATGTGCAATAGATATAGGCTCACAGCCAAGCAGGCCGAGGTCATGGCGACCTTCGGCATCCGTCCGCCCTATGAGCCCGATGAGACCTTCCCGGTTGGCGACATCTTCCCGACGGGAAAGAAGACGCCCTTCTATGGCGCGGTGATCGTGAAGGACGGCGAAGATCGCCGGCTCGAGCGCATGGAGTGGGGCGTACCAACCCAGGTGCCCAGCAAGCGCGATCCAGCGGTGAAGCTGACCAAGTACGTGACCAACGTGCGCAATCTCAGCTCGAGCTTCTGGCGATCGATGCTGACCACGCCGGCGCGGCGTTGCCTCGTGCCCGTGACGTCATTCTCCGAATACGGGGTCGCTCCTGGTGAGGACGGGAGAAAGCCGCTGCACTGGTTCGATGTGCCGAGCCGGCCAATCTTCGCGTTCGCCGGCATCTGGCGCCCTACAGAGCGCGGCAACGCCTATGGCTTCCTGACCACAGAGCCGAATGCGATTGTGGCTCCCATCCATCCCAAGGCGATGCCAGTCCTCCTCCACGACGGCGATTACGAGCGGTGGCTATCGGATCCATGGGACGAGCTGCAGGATCTCGTTGCCTATTATCCGTCCCAGCTCATGCGCGTTTCAGGAGATTAGGTTTTCGGCCGCCCCAATGGCTATCGCAGGTTGAAGAAGCGAGATTGAAGTGGTCAGAATGAGCCCCGGTGCCATTATCAAAGCACCTATAACACGGTTGCCAGCCTTTCTCGGATTTATATTAGCCCCATACCTCTACTTCACTGGCGCTTCCTACGAAAGCGCCAGATTGGACGAGTACGGACTGACTAACGCTGGGTTTGCGTCTTCTACATCCGACCGTATCTTCTCGGGCTTCAATCTACTTCTGGCCAACGTACTACCGCGGCTTGTAGAAATCCTAGCCTATAGCGTCGGCGCAACGGTTATCGCAGGCGCTTGCTCTTGGTCCCTGCTTACCAGCAAAAACACCAAGATAGTGCGCCTCCGATCGCGCCTGACGAGGGCTAGATCCGCTATGTTTGATCACGTGTCAGATCTCGGCATCGTGTTCTCCCCCTTTGCGGCGATAATTGCCATGATGCTTTTCTTAACACTGCTTCTAGGCTGGTTGAAGTTGATGGACCTAGGTCGGCGAAGCGGCATCTCTGATGCTCAACACCATCTACGAAGGATACAAGAGTGCGTCCGCTCTGCAGGGAAGGTTGCCGGGTGCACGAGACTGCTCGTGCGTTTCGATGGTAAAAGGTCGGAGCAGATTGTTGCAGCTGTAGTAGCTGCGGATAGCAGTCATATTGCTATTTCAAACGGACGCTACGTGCGTCTAATCGAGACGAACCAGCTTATTGCGATGCAGATAAGGAACCTAAAATTAAAGTAGCCTAACGCGGGCCGTGCTCGCTAGCTCCGGCGGCATTTTGCCCGTCGCCGTTCGCTGAGCTGACACACGGAGACGCCCCCCGCCCTCTCGTGCCGAGGACCCATTTGCGGTCATCAAGCAGGCCTGGATCGCTTCCCAATCCCTGCCACTCGTTCATGTTGATTGCCGTAGGTCGTATGTCGACGTGAGTGGTCGGCTGAGTGGCTCCGAGCGGCGAGCCAGCGATCCGCTAGCTAACCGGAACCTGATTGCTGGGCGTCAGAGAACGCACCGCTGTCTCACCGCGGTGATTTCGCGATGGTGCGGGCATGTCAGACCCGCTAATCGGCGCCGGTGCATGTTCCGCTTTGTTCGCTCGCTTCAGGATTAGCCCGCTTTCGCGCGGCGCCGGGCTCGGCCTTTCTTATGACCGACGAAGGCGCGCCTTCGACCCCAATCGAGCACGATATCGTGATTGCGGTGCGCGACGCGGGATGAGCGGGTCGGACGCGGCAGTCACTGGACCCCATGCCACCGACTGGCGCGAGACCGCACTGTACGCACCGGTCAAGGCGTTCCTCGAGGCACAAGGCTTTGCGGTAAAGGGAGAGGTCTGTGGCTGCGACGCCGTCGGGCTACGCGCCGGCGAGCCGCCGCTCATCGTGGTCGCGGAGCTCAAGCTCTCGTTCACGCTCGAACTGGTGCTACAGGCAGTGGACCGGATGCGCGGGGCCGATATTGTCTATCTCGCGGTTGCCGCCTCGCGTCGCGGGCGCGACCAGGACCAGCGGGTCACACGCCTGTGCCGCCTTCTGGGTGTTGGGCTGCTCGCGGTTGACCTGCGTCTCGGCCTTGTCACGATCCTCTGCGAGCCCGTGCCTTATCGCCCCCGCCCTAACTTACCGCTGCGTCGCCGGCTTGTGAAAGAACACACCACGCGGCGGGGTGATCCGAACCTCGGCGGTTCATCCCGCGAGCCGATCATGACAGCCTATCGCCAACGAGCGCTAGCATGCGCGGCCGCGATGCGGGACGACGGCGCGCGGCCGCGTGACCTGCGCCACTTGGCGGAGGACGCTGGCACCATTCTGTCGCGCAACGTCTACGGCTGGTTCGAGCGGGTGAGACCGGGTCACTATCGTTTGTCTGACAGCGGAAGAGCGATGATCGCACTTACCGCCGACGGATCGACGGCGACGGCGTGATCGTCGCGGACATGTCGCGCCTCTGATGCCCATCGACGCCTCGCCGAGCGCCACTCATTTCTCCTCAGAGACGAACACGCACACCGGCGGTTACGCGTCGACCGTTGTCAACAACACCTCGGAGCAGGCCAACTTCATTGTCATTGTAGATTTTAGCGTTCGTGGCGTTCGTGATATCTGCATTCAGCGTAATCATGCGGTTTATATCGTAGCTTGCTGAGATGTCGAGCTGCCCATATGATCGCTGATAGTCGCCATCACCGAACGTGCTGATCGGATCATTCACGAATCCGTTCCGGTAGTTGTAGGAAGCTCGGATGCCGAAGCCAGCCTTCTCGTAATAGCCCGCGATGTTGTAGCTGCGGGTTGATGCGCCGGAGATTGGGATCGCCGGCTCTCCTTGCGTAACGACGACGTCGCCAAGATCGAGATAGGTGAAGTTGCCGAGCACCCCCAAGCCGTCGAGCGCGCCAGGAAGAAAGGTGAAGGGCACCTGCGCGCCGAGCTCGAAGCCCTTGATCTTGCTGCCTGCGCCGTTGCGAGGCTGGCGAAGGAGGAAAACCTGCTCCCTGCTTCCGCCCTCCTCCAGCTGAACCGTCTGCGTCACCGAGGTGGCCGTGTTAACGATGAAGTTCTTCACGTCCTTATAAAAAAGCGCGGCGGACAACAGGCCCGACCCGGCGAAATAGTATTCCAGCGAGAGGTCGACCTGGTTCGACACGTACGGCCGCAGGTTGGGATTGCGCGCGCTGATCGTGCTCGTGTTGGCGTCCACGCTCAGTGTCGGGGAGAGCAGCCCGATGTCAGGCCGCGTCAGCGTGCGCGCGACCGCGCCGCGCACCTTCAGATGCGACGTGAGATCGTAGGAGAAATTGGCGCTGGGCAGCCATTCGGCATAGCTGTTGTCGATCGACACCGGTGTGGTGCCCTGGACCACCGTGATGATCCCTCCCCGACGTACGAGCAGGGTCGATAGGTCGGCAGCATTCCCGTCTGACGTCTGGTCCGTGCGGACGTAACGGAGACCTACGTTGCCGTTGAAGCGGTTCCCCAGCGCCCGTATGTCGACCTGACCGTAGGCGGCGTAGGACCGTTCGGTGACCTGGAAGTCGTTCGCGAGCTGGGTCTGGGGCGGCGCGATCGAGAGCAGCTGCGACAGCGGTAGGCGGTCGAAGAAGGCGCCTAGGTTCGGCGCGAGGTAAACGCCGAGTGACGGCTGGACAAACTTGGAGTAGTCGACCTGTGACAGGATCGGCGCGGCCGACGTGCTGCCGCCCTCGACCGTTGGATTGTAGGCCTGCCCCAGCGCGGTCGCGAACTGCTGAGACGTCAGGTTGAAGGTCCGCGAGCTGAATTCGCTGCGACGGTTCGCGAACATGCCTCCGGCCTTTAGCACGAGCGTCGAATCGGCAAGAGCGACGTCGCGCGCGACGTCGAGGCGGCCATCATAGTTGCGATCGATGCTGGGGGCGCGGTACGTGCCGCCGACTGCGAGGAGGTTGTAGGTTGACGGATCCAGCGGATCGTAGCCGCGATCGAAGGTGACCGCGGGTTCACGCCCCAGGTCACCGCCGGTGTCGTAGCCGACCCGGGCGCGCGAGTTGATGGCGAAGCCGTAGTTGGTCTCGGTACGTCGAGCCTTGGAGAAGGTAAATTCGGTAGAGACCTTGAGCTCGTCGAGGGTCCAGATCCCGCCGATAGCGCCGCTGAACAGTTGGTCGTGCGTGTCGATCGGTCGTGTGTCCGCACGGTGGTCAACGCCGTTGGCATCCAGAGCGGTCAGGTAGCCGTCCGCTACGGTGCTTCCGACGACACCTGCATTAGCTCCCTGGATGTTGGTAAAGCGGACCTGATGTTCGTTGTAGATCGAGTAGTCCTTGAAGTCCGAGAAGAAGCCGTCGGCGTAAAAATTCAGCGTTTCCGTCGGCTTGAACTGGAGGCCACCGATCATCGTCACGCGCTCGAACTTTCCGTCCTGTGCGACCAGGTTCGTGGTGTGGATGAAGCGGTACTGGTCGGCGAGATCGCCATCCAGGTTGTAATCGAGCGGCGGGTTGCGGCGGCTCTCCACCCCGTTCTCTGCGCCGTAGCCGAGATAGCCCGCCGAGAGCACGCGGCGCTTCTCATAGTTGACACCGAAGCTTGCGCCGAAGCGGTCGGTCACAACCTTGTTCACGAACAACGACGCGTGCGGCGTCACGCGATTGGGATTTTCCTCGTAGATGCCCTCCGCGGTGATCGCCACGACGTCACGGCCTGCGTCTAGTGGGCGTGCGACTCGGACGTTGACGAGGCCGGCCAGACCGCCCTCGACCTGCTCGGCGCTCGGCGACTTGATCACCTCGACGGCGCTGACGAAGTCGGACGAGAGGGAGGTGAAGGAGAAGCTGCGTCCGCCACCCGGCGTCGCGATCTGCCGGCCGTTGTACTGCGTCTGGGTGAAGTTCGGGCCGAGCCCGCGGAGCGCTACACGGGACCCTTCGCCCTTGTTGCGCGTGATCTGCACGCCGGTGACGCGCTGTAGCGATTCCGCGAGGTTCTGGTCTGGGAAGCGCCCAATGTCCTCTGAGGAAATCGCGTCGACGATGCCGACGTTGTCGCGCTTGAGCGCGGTCGCGTCCGCAAGGCTGCGCCGGATGCCCGTGACGACGACCTCCTCGCCGTCCGCGCCCGGCTCGACAGCACCGTCCCGTGCCGTGGGACTGGCGGCGGGAACGGTCTGCGCAGCGGCGGAAGACGCGATCGATACGGCCAACAGCGACGCCGCGCTGGCCAGAAGACCTTTAATCATGTTCTCTCTCCCGGTGGTTGCCGCCCGACGCTGACGACGGGTCGGCGATGCAGTGGTCTGGGCTCAGGCGCCTCCGACGGTGAGGATGATGCGGTCTCCGGCCCGTGCAGCCAGGCGTAAAGTTGCGTCCTCGGCACGCAGCGGCACGGCAGCGCCATCGCGCGACGCGGCACGGACACGCCGACCGGTGGGAAGGCGCAGCAGCGTCTCGGCGTCCCTCGCGAAGGTCAGCGCGGCATACACCAGCGCTCCCGAGCTCCAGCGCTGATCGACCGTGACGCCGCCGCGAGCGCGCAGACCACGCACGCTGCCATCTCGCCACGCGGGCGGCAGAGCGGGGAGCAGAGCTATCGCGCCGTCATGACTCTGGACGAGCATCTCGGCGATGGCGGCGGTGATCCCGAAGTTGCCGTCAATCTGGAAAATCGGGCCCTTGTCCGATGGATGCGTGTCGAAAAGGTTGTCGAGCGTGCTGGACTTGAAGAAGGCGTCGACCGAACCCTGACTTCGGGCGGCGTCGCCCATGCGTGCCCAGATGCAGGTCGCCCATGCACGGCTCCAGCCAGTCTGTGCTCCGCCGTTTTCCTCCCGACGTCGCATGGAGGCAGCCGCGGCCCGCGCCCATTCGGGCGTTCGACGGGGGCTGAACTCGTCCCCTGGATAGAGCGGGTAGAGGTGGGAGATGTGCCGGTGTCCCAGCTCGCTCTCGGCGAACTCGCGTGACCATTCCAGCAGCTCGCCGTGCCGCCCCGTCCGATAGAGCTCGAGCCGCCCGCTCAGTTCGCGCAGCCTGGCCGCGAACGCGTGATCCGTCCTCAGCAGCTCCGCCGTGGCGACGCAGTTGGTGAACAGCTCTCGGATCAGTGCAAGGTCCATTGTGCAGCCTGCACTGATCGAGGCCTTCCTGCCGTCAGGTGCGAGGAACTCGTTCTCGGGAGAGATCGACGGCGCTGTCGTCAAACGGCCGTTCGCCGGATCGGCGACCAGCCAGGCTTCGCAGAACTCCGCGCAGCTGCGCATCAATGGCCACGCGCGCTCGCGAAGGAACGTTACATCTCCACCGAAGGCATAGTGCTGCCAGACATGCTGCATCAGCCACGGACCAGCCATCGGCCAATTCGCCCAGACCGGTGTGGCATCACCCTCGCCGACCGGGTTCGCCATCGCCCAGAGATCGCTGTTGTGGTGCAGGCACCAGCCCGGCATCGCGTAATAGCTGGCGGCCACCGCGCGCCCCCGGATCGCCACGCGCTCGATCCAGTCGATCAACGCCGTATGGCAGTCGGCGAGGTTGGCCACCTCGGCCGGCCAGTAGTTCATCTGCGTGTTGATGTTCGTGGTATGATTGCTGCTCCAGGGTGGGCGCAGCTCGGCGTTCCATATGCCCTGGAGGTTGGCCGGCTGCGTTCCGGGCCTGGAAGTCGCAATGAGAAGGTAGCGTCCGAAATGGAAGAGCAGCGCAGCGAGCCCTGGATCAGTGGCGCGCGCGTTTTCCGCACGTCGAGCCGCGACTGTTCCCTCGCGCCCCGAGAGCGTCAGCTCGACTCGGCGATAGAGCGTCTGGTGATCCGCGACATGGCCGGCCAGCAGGGTATCGAACGGCGTTGCACGGGCGGCGTCCAGCGAAGAAACCGCGTTCGCCTCGATTGCCGCGGCTGGCAGATCGGGTGCCTGATCGAAGCGGCGGAACCCGGTTGCCGCCGTGATGCGGATCTCGACGCACGTCGCGCCGCGCACCACGATGGCCTCGCTCGACGCAACGACGCTGCCGCCATCCGCGGCGACATCGGCAGTCGCGACATACATCATGCCCTCGCCGGGCGTATCGTCGTAGCGGATCGGATCGGCTACCTGCTGATAATTCGGTGCGGCGTAGGCCGGTGCCTTCCCGCGCAGTGTAAGGCGGCTACCGCTAGCTTGTGCCGACCCATGAAGCAGCGTGGTTAGGGAAATGTCCGCGTCGATCAAACCGCCGTCGGCGAGCAGCCGCACCAAGATCATCTGCGCCGGGTGCGAGACGAACATCTCGCGCCGATGCCGCACCCCGCCCCGCCGATAGCTGACCTCCGCCATCGCCCGATCGAGGTCCAGCATGCGCGCGTATTCGCTGACTTCACCAGATCCCAACATGGCGATCACCAGATCGCCAAGGGGTGCATAGCTACTGGAATAGGGACCCTGCATGCGCTTGGCATGCTCGTCGGCCAGATGATAATCGCCGCTCATCGCCGCCTGCCGGGTTTTAACCAGCGCTTCGCGAGCGGTAGCGTTGGTGTCGTGGCCAGGCGCGCCTGACCATAAGGTGTCCTCGTTCAGCGATACGACCTCGCGATCGGTGCCACCGCGCACCATCGCCCCCAGTCGACCATTTCCGAGCGGAAAGCCGTCGACCCACCGCGTCGCCGGCGCATCCAGCCAGAGTCGGTGCGAGTCACTAAGAGAATGCTGAGCGCGAGCCGGCAGCGACGCCCAGCCAACAGCCGCGGCGGCGAGTGTACCGCCGGTGAGCACTTCACGTCGCGTTTGGCCGAGTGACATCGCCCCTCCGATCGAACGCCTTCTTCGAGGCTATTCCGGTTCACGATGGTGGCTCATGATTGCTCAAAGGGAAAGCTATTTTTCACCCGCGATGGAGATTCTCACGAATGAAAGTTCCTGCTCCATCAATCTGGTTCTCCCCAGAGCCTTGTACGTGCGGGCGTTACGCCCTGCCCGGCGCCATCTTCCGCTGCGGCTATAGCTTTGACGCGTGCTCTATCCCTCGCGCGGGCGGTCCGCTGCCTCTGGAGTAAAGATTGGCCTCGCTGCTGGAGGACCACTCCCGCCTGCGCCTAGAGCGCCAGTTGAACCATCTTGGCGGAACGCGATGGTCGACGGCGGCTTTGGAGCGGGGACCCAAAGTCGGTCACCAGCCGGTCTTTTGCCTTCTCCTGAAAGCGGTCGTTCGTTCAACTCGGCAGCGGTCTCGACCGACGCGCACCGCACGGATGCTCAGAGCGCGGGGCGGCCGGTCAGATAAGAGGTGACTGGCACGGACCCGCGGCCACTACGACGCATCCCGTGACACCTCGATGGGCGTGCGCCTCCCGGCGAAGATCGGTAAGAGAGGTGCCATCCTGGACGTGGCACCTGAGATCCCGATGATTGCGCCATCTTCGCCGAACCTACCAGCACGGCAGCTCCATCCTCAGGACCCTTGCGCGAGAGATGTTGGTAACGCAGACCGGATGGTCCGTTTTCGGGTCCACGCGCTAGGTCAGACGATAAGAAAATGCTCTTGATAGTCGATCGCAACCTCGAGATCGGCTCTTGCTACTAAGCGAAGGTGAGAACGCCTCGCACGTTCCACTTTTTACTTGATTGCCGGCAACCTTTACTGTTTCGGCGCGTCAATCCATCGACAGCCGAGCTTGCGGCTCTATCAGGAGCGAACCCAATGCCTTTCACGACCGAGAACGCCGCCTGCGCCAAGTGCACCTTCTTCGACACCAATGGCTCGGCTGACCTGGGCCTCTGCCGCTACAATCCGCCGATCAGCCAGCCCTCCGGCGACACCGCCGGTGTGTGGCCGAAGGTCGAGGCTAGCGACTGGTGCGGCCATTTCGAGCCGGCAACCGCCGCTTGAACTAATCGACGATTTTCCTCTGCAGAGAAACGAGGCTGGCTGGGCAGAGCGCCCCGCCAGCCTTTGGTCATTCCAGGGCCATTGACCGCGACCCAAGCGCAAGCTACATGCAAATCACTCGCAGTAGAGGGTGGGCGTGTACGACCTCATCGACCAACGCGTTAGGGATCTACCCGCCTTTGAGCATCGTACGCTGATGCGGCTCAGGCGCTGGGTGCATGCGGTGTCGCAGTCATTGAAGCCGCCTGCCGCCTCGCCTGATGATCCGTTTGGCCGGGCGATGCGATTGCTCGACGAAGGTTCGCGCGATGACCTTCTGATCCTTCGTCCGTGCCATGAGACCGTTGGCGAGAGCGAGGCGATCCTGGTGGCGCTCTGGCGCCTGACTCGCGTCGGCAGCGACGCGCTAGCCCGCGAGCTCGCAGCCAGACTGGTCGGCGCTGTTCGAACCGAACGGCTCGTGTTGGCCATCTCGGCGAGCCTGACGGAGTAGCTCAAACCTCAAGCGTGGAGAGCGGCCTAAGTCTACTCTGTAACGATTTGTATCGGTGCTAGTGACTCGCAAAAGCGAATAGCCTACCTCCGGCGCAGTTTCGGGGGACTAAGACGTGAGAATCTGGCAATTTCTTCTGGCAGCGGGCGCATGGTCCGTCGTCGCAGCCACGGCGCAGGCGGCGGAACACACCGACAACGGCGCGCCAGCGCCGGACGCGCAACGCTCCGACGAGGTGCTGGTCGTCGGCAAGAGCTATGGCCGTGAGGTCGGCAAGACCGTCACCCCGCTCAAGGATACGCCGAACACCGTCAGCGTAATCGAGCGCGACCAGATCGAAGCGCAGAACCTGTTCACGCTCGAGGATGCGCTCACCGTCACCAACGGGATCACCGTGACGGGTATCGGCAGCGAGGATCCGGCGTTCAACTCGCGCGGCTTCGCGATCAACAACTACCTGATCGACGGAGTGCCGACGCAGTCGTTCGGCTTCCCAGGTGTTGTGCCCGACCTCTTCTTCTACGACCGGCTCGAGGTGCTGCGCGGTCCCGCGGGGCTGTTCACCGGCGCTGGTAATCCCGCCGGCAGTATCAACCTGATCCGCAAGCGCCCACTCGAGACGACGCGATTGCAGGCGTCCGCGGGATACGGAAGCTACGAGAACCTGCGCCTCGAGGTGGACGCCTCGACCCGCGTGGGAACGGCGGTCGGGGTGCGCGTCGGTGCGATGGCACAGGATCAGGACCAGTTCTTCGACACCGCGCATCGCAGCCGCTGGGGCGCCTTCGCAGTCGGCGAAGTCGCCGTCGGCGAGCGCACAACCCTGACGGCCGGCGTCTACTATGACCGCTTCAAGCCCGCCATCCAGTCGGGACTGCCAGGCTATGCTGGCGGTGCCGACGGCAGCGAGGGGCGCCTGCTCGACGTGCGCCGCTCCACCTACCTTGGCGCCGATTGGAACCGCTTCGACTCCGAGACCTGGACCGGCTTCGTCGAGCTCGCCCATCGCATCAGCGATCGCTGGACGTTGCGCGCGACCGGGTTGGTCGCCAACGTCGATCGCGTCGACAAATACAGCTACGTTGGCAATGCGGCGATCACGCCCGCCAACGCTGGCCTGACGAACCACATCGCGTTCCTCGGCGACAATGGCCAGCGCACGCGCTCGTTCGACTTCAACGGCGTCGGCACCTTTCCCGCCTTCGGGCGCGAGCAGACGCTGATCCTGGGCGCTGACTATCAGGCGCAGGATTATATCTCCTATTTCGCGCGCATCTCCAATTATGCGCAGATCAACGTATTCGATCCAGTCTACCCGGCCGAGCCGCCGCTCGACCCGCGGGCTGACCTGCCGCCTTATCCGATCCAGGGCACACTCGGCCGGTGTGTCGAGGTGCCGCGTGAGTGCGTTGCCCAGTCGCCGGGAGCTACCCGCACCTACGTTGAACAATACGGCCTCTATGGTCAGCTGCGCCTGTCACCGATCGAACGCGTGACGCTGGTAGGTGGCGGTCGCGCGACCTGGTGGTCGAGCGACGTCGATACGCTCAATCGCTTCACGGGCGCGCCGACCGCACGATCGCAATACGGCTACGAGGCCCGGCTCACGCCCTATGCCGCGGTGCTGTTCGACGCCACGTCGAACCTGAACCTCTACGCCAGCTATGCGGACAGCTTCACGCCGCAGGCGCCACCCGCCAATCGCGCCCGACCCGACGGCCGCTCGGTCGAACCGTTGATCGGCGACCAGTACGAGGTGGGCAGCAAGCTGTCTCTGATGAACGATCGGCTGCTGCTCTCCGTCGCCGGTTATCAGATCCGGCAGACGAACCGGCTGGTCAATCCGCCCGAGCTGCCCGACATCGTGCTGCAGGCCGGCCGTGTCCGCGCACGCGGGATCGAGGCCGAGGCCACCGGCGAGATCCTGCCTGGCTGGCGAATCAACGGCGGGTACAGCTACACCGACACCGAATATCTGGAGGATAACGAACCGCAGTTCGAAGGCATCGCGCTGCTGCCGATCATTCCCAAGCACATGATCAAGGCCTTCACGAACTATGCGCCCGAGAGTGGCCCGCTCGCCGGCGCGAGCATCGGGGGATCGGTCACCTGGTTCTCCTCCACCTACGGCGGCAATCCTGTGCTCTACAACGCGAACGGTTCGGTGCGGAACGTGTCGACGATCGTCCGTCAGGATGCCTATGCCGTGGTCGACCTGCGCGCCGGCTACAAGCTCAGCGAGCAGCTCTCGCTTTCGGTGAACGCGAGCAACCTGCTCGACAAGACCTATTATGCGCGCATCTCCAGCACCGGTCGGGGCAACTTCTACGGCACGCCCCGTACGGTGTTCGGCACCATCCGGTACACCTTCGAGTGACCGCGGGCGACGCGCATGCGCGCGCGCGATGGGCGCGCCGCGGCGACCTGACGCTGCGCGTCATCGCCGCCGTCCCGCTCGGCTACGCCGTCGCAAGTCTCTGGGCCATGGCGCTGGCGCGGCTGCTGCCGGGCACGCGGTCAGGGGCAACCGTCGCCGCCGCGCTCATCGCGCTCGCGCTGTGCGCCGTCGCGGCCATGTGGGCCTTCGCTGCCAGGACAGGCTGGCGCGCGACGTGGACCCTGCTCGCGCTCGGCGCGGTGGCAGGCGCGATAGCTTGGTCCTCGATCCTGACGGGTGGACGCGCATGAGCAAAAGCTTCCGTCAGTCGCAATCCTTCCTGCACACCTGGTCCGGGCTGCTGCTCGGCTGGATCCTGTTCCTCGTGTTCGCGGCCGGCACGATCGCCTTCTGGCGGGAGGGTTTGAACCGGTGGGCGCAACCGGAACTCACGCGGGTCGAGGACCCCGCACGTGTCCTCGCGGGCGCACAGCGCTTCCTCGAGAAGCGCGCGCCTGATGCGAAGAGCTGGCTGATCACGGTCGCGAGCGAGCAGTCGCCGGGAGCTCAGCTGTTCTGGGTGCCCCAGCCGAAGCCAGGAGAAGCCAAGGGTCATGGCCGCCGCGGCGGACGTAGACGCCGGGACAACCGAGCCCTCATCGGTGCCGACGGGCACGTCGCCCATGCCCGCGAGACCCGGGGCGGCGACTTCTTCTACCGCTTCCACTTCGACCTTCACTACATGCCGGTGATCTGGGCGCGCTGGCTGGTGGGGTTCGCCAGCATGATGATGCTGGTGGCCATCCTCACCGGCGTCGTCACCCACAAGAAGATTTTCCGCGACTTTTTCACGTTGCGACGCCATAAGGGGCAACGCTCGTGGCTGGACGGGCACAACGCCACCGCGGTGCTGGCGCTACCCTTCCACCTGATGATCACCTACACCGGTCTGGTCACGCTGATGGCGCTGCTGATGCCATGGGCGGTAGTCGCCAACTATACCGACCAGCGAGGCATCAACGAAGCCTTGTTCCCGACGGCGAGCGAGGGCGTACGCAGCGGCCGCGCCGCGCCGCTGGTCGATCTGATCGGTATCGCGGCCGACGCCGAACGCCGCCTCGGCGCCCCGGTTGCTTTCATCGAGGTGAGCGAACCGGGCGACGCCGCGGCGCGCATCACTGTGAGCCAGAGCCCGAGCGCTATGCTCAACACGCGCACGCCTCGACTGGCCTATGAGGGCGCCACAGGCCGTCTCGTCTGGACGTCGCCGCGACCGAGTGCCGCAGCAGAGACTGCCGGCGTCATGATCGGCCTTCACGCCGGTCGCTTCGCCGGCGATGGTCTGCGGTGGATCTACTTTCTGTGCGGCGTCGCGGGCACGCTGATGGTCGCGAGCGGCCTCGTGTTGTGGACGGTCAAGCGGCGCGAGCGCCTGCCCGATCCGACCCGGCCTCATGTCGGATTCCGCATCGTCGAACGGCTCAACGTCGCGGTGATTGGTGGCTTTCCGCTCGGCGTCACCGCATGGTTCTGGGCGAACCGACTTCTCGCGACTGACCTGCGCGGCCGCGCTGAAAGCGAAATACAAGCCCTGTTCGTTGTGTGGGCCGTCTGCGCATTTATCGCCCTGCTCTGCCGACCTCGCTACGCCTGGAGCGTGCAGTTCGGGCTGACGGGCCTCGCCCTCATCCTGCTGCCCGTCTACAATACGGTGTTCACTGAACGCGGTTTGCTCGCTTCATTGATGAGTGGCGACCAGATGCTTGCGGGCGTCGATGCGACCCTACTTGCCTTCGGGCTTGGCTATCTGGCGCTCGCTCGCCGAGTGGCTAAGGCCCAATCGCCGGCACGTTCCCGCCGAGTTGACCGGAGCCTGTCGTCGACCGTCCAGCTAGCTAAGCCTAAGGAGGTTGTCGCGTGAGCTTCGTTGTCGTCCTGCTGACAGCTGCCGCCTTCCTCCTTCTGGGATTGGCGACCCACGAACACCATCGGCGCCACCTGCCCCTTCCTCTGACACCAGCTTCGCGGAGGCGTGCTCGCGTAGTTGGCTGGCTGCTGCTGGGAGCCGCTCTCCCACTAAGCGTGCTCGATCAAGGACCAATCTTCGGGCCGGTGTTCTGGGTCGCGACGTGCATGTCAGGAGCCGGTTTAGCGTTCGTCCTGCTCAATGTCATACATGCGCCGGATAGCAGGCCAACGAAGCACTAAGCTATCGCCTTTACCCCGTCTAAAAAGCTCGCCTCGTTGCAGCGACCCACAATGCGACATTGGCGACCGCGGGTCCGCGTCTCAATAGCGGACGCCCATTCATGTTTCGGTTGGCTCGCTATCACTGTGAGGACACAAGACTTCTACCATCTATTGGCAGACCTTCCGGGTTTCGCACCGCATCGATGAAAGCGCGCAACGCTGGCGCCATCTGGCGCTGTTGCGGGTAGCACAGGAAATGGCCTGGAAACGGCACCGACCAAGGCTCGAGAAGAGCAACCAGCCCCCCAGCCGCGATTAAATCCTGGACCATATACTCGACCGGGAACGCAATGCCCGCACCGCCGACCGCGGCGCGAATGCTCATCTCCTTATCGTTGACGATCAGCGGGCCATCGACTGTCACCTCGAACCATGCGCCCCTTTCATAGAACTCCCATGCGTAGGGCAATGTCCGGCCCGGCCAGCGCCACCGTATGCAGCTATGGTCGATAAGATCGCGCGGATGTTCCGGCGCGCCGTTGCGCTCGAGATAGGCGGGCGCGGCGACAGCGATCTGGCGCAGCTCGGGGCCTAGCCGCACCGCAACCAGGTCCCGCTCGATCACTTCGCCGATACGGAGCGAGGCATCGAACCCGTCAGCGACCACATCGACCACCGCATCGTCCACGGTAAGATCGAGCACGACGTCGGGATAGGCCGCGGCAAATCCACCCAGCATCGGCGCGATATAACGCTCGGCGGCAGAGCGGAACGCATGCACGCGCACCGTGCCGGCTGGGCGATCGCGTGTCCGCCTCACCTGGCTCAAGGCGCTGCCAAGTTCGGACACTGCCGGGCGTACTCGCCGCAGGAGCATGTCGCCGGCCTCTGTCAGCGCGACACTGCGAGTCGTGCGCACCAGCAGCTGCACGCCAACACGATCTTCGAACCCTCGCACCATCTGGCTGAGTGCGGACGGCGACACGCCGAGCATCTCGGCTGCCCGGCTGAAGCTGAGCAATTCGCCAACGGCAACGAAGGCGCGCAACTGGTTATAGTCGCTGCCCGAGAGTGGCATTTCCACAAACGACCTCCCGATTCTTTAGCCACGCTTATAAGCATAATCAGATCAGCGTGCATTCTGCACCACCCCTGGCTGCGGCATTAGCCCCGTCGAGGAGATTGCACATGAAGACATGGTTCATCACCGGCATTTCGCGAGGCCTGGGATTGGAGCTCGCCAAGGCCGCGCTGGCACGGGGCGATACCGTGATCGGCACCACTCGCGGCGCGCCCCCAGCCTTGGCCGAGGGATCGGGTACGTTGCATGTACTCGCCCTCGACATGGCCGACGCAGCCGGGATCGCGGCAAGCGTCGAACAGGCGTTCGCGATTGGCGGCGCGATCGACGTTATCGTCAACAATGCAGGGTATGGGCTTTTAGGCGCGATCGAAACGGCCACCGACGAGGAAGCCGCCCGGCTATTCGACGTGGACGTGTTCGGTCCATTCCGGGTGATCCGCGCAGCCATGTCGTATCTGCGGGCGCAAGGAAGCGGCCATATCGTCAACATCACGTCGATCGCAGGTCGCGCGCCCGGTCCCGCCTGCGCGCTATACTCCGCTGCCAAATACGCGCTTGAGGGCCTGTCCGCCGCCCTAATTCATGAAGTCGCGCCCTTGGGTATAAAGGTGACCGCAGTCGCTCCCGGCGCGTTTCGTACCGACTTCCTGTCCACACACTCGATCCGCAAGAGCCGTCTGGAAGACGCTGCCTATTCCGGCACGATCGGGCAGGCTTCCGCTGCATTCGACGCGGCGGACGGGCAACAACTCGGCGACCCCGCACGAGCCGCGCAGGTGCTTCTCGAACTCGTCGATTCGAGCCAACCTCCGCTGCATCTGCTGCTTGGCTCAGATGCCCTGAGCCGAGCCCGAGCGAAACTGGATGCAGTCACTGTCGAGATAGATAAATGGGAGTCGATGACGCTCAGCACCGATTTTCCAACGTCGACAAGCTGATCTCAGGGCCGCGCGCGATGGTAGTCTCGCAAGGCTATACGACATGGGCCGTCAGCAACGCGGCTCCATTACATCCGCTCGGATGACCACCAAACATTTGCTCAGCATGATGGCGGGTCGGACCCAACAACGGCCACTCTGGACGTACCGCCCACCTCTCAAATCCAGACGTTCGTTCACCTCGATCTGCAACAATCCTTACAGCGCGAGCGGAAGCAGAAGCTCGACATGGCCGGGAGGCCCGGGCCGTGCGCCGATCTGGCCCCCGTGGAGCAGAACCACCTGACGCGCGAAGCTGAGGCCGATGCCGGTACCCCGTGCCTTGGTCGTGAAGAAGGGGAGGAAGACATCATGGACGAGCGACAGGGGGATACCCGGCCCATCGTCCTGCACCACGAGTCGAACCTGGCCATCCTCCGTCGGCGTAGCCGTCACCGTGATCGACGCCGCCGGCGCGGCCGCCTCGCCCGCGTTCTTGAGCAGGTTGAGCAACACCTGCGACAGCAGTCCGCGGTCACCGCGCAGCGCCGGTAAGGCCGGCGTGACCGTGAGCGCGAGCGTCGCTCCCCCACCCGCGGCACTGGCGCGAAACAGCCGCGCCACCTCGTCGAGCAACTCGACCAAATCGACCGCTTCCGCTGCGATCACCGGCGCCTCACTGAACTGACGGTAGCTGCCGACGAACCGCTCCAGCTCGCCCGCACGCCGCGCCAGCGCCGCGGCTGCGAGCCGCGCGTCGGCGAGATCGGCGCCGTCGTCCGCCATCGCCGCGGCGACGAGCTGCGCGAGCGAGGTCACCGGCGTCAGCGAGTTCATGATCTCATGGGTGAGGACGCGGACGAGATCCACCTGCGCCGCCAGTTCGGCACCGTCGAGTTCGGCCTGGATCACCTTGCACGCGACGATACGCCGCGGCGCGCTGCCAGGCGCCTCCAGCAGGGTCACGTCGATCGCCACCCGCTGCGGCAGGCCACCGAGCGCGAGATGCGCCAGCCGCGTCGGTGCCGGTGCGGTGCGCGCGACCGCATCCGCGAAGTCACGACCGTAGCGCACCAGTGCGTCCGCCGGGCAGGGCCGGTCGCGTCCGAACAGGCGGCGTGCCGCCTTGTTGGTGAAATGAACGCTTCCGTCCTGTTCGACCAGCAGCAGGGCCACCGGGGCGCCATCCACCAGCGCCTCGGCGAAGCGGACCTTGCCGAGCGTGGCGGCGCGCTCATCCCGCAGGCGTGACATCGCGCGATCATAAGCGGCGCCGAGATCGTCGAAATTGGCCCCGCGGCGCGGGCGCGCGAAGGACTGGCTCAGGTCGCCCCGCTCCAGCGCGGCGACGAAGCGCGCCAGCTCGGCGTTGCCCTGATCGATCAGCCGCCACACCGCCGCACCGGCGGCGACGGTGGCGCCGGCGCAGAGCAGCGCAGCGGTCGGCGCGCGCCACCACGCCACCAGCACCGCGGTCACCGTCGCCAGCGCGAGGAACAGCGCGGCGCGTAGCGCGAGGCGCAGCGCGAGCGAGTGGCTAGAGACCGTGCTTCTCCATCCGGCGGTAGAGCGCGCCGCGCGAGAGGCCGAGCGCGGTCGCGGCGAGCGAGATGTTGAAGCCGTTCTTCCGCAGCGCCTCCTCGATGACCTGCCGCTCGACGCGGTCGAGGTTGAGCTCGCCGCCAGTCTCCGACGGAGACGCGGGTGTGGCGGCGGCCGCGGGCGCGCCGCGGGTGAGCGGGAAGTCGACCAGACGATAGCCGTCGCCCTCGGCCAGGATCACGGCGCGCTCGGCGGCGTGCCTTAAGGCGCGGACATTGCCGGGCCAGTCATGCGCCACCAGCTCGGCGAGCACCTCCGCCGGGAGCGCGCGGACCGGCTTGGCGTAGCGCGCGGCATAATCGTCGAGGAAGCGCGCGAGCAGCGGCGCGATGTCGTCGCGCCGCTCGCGCAGCGGCGGCAGCTCGATCTCGACGGTGTTGAGGCGGAACAGGAGGTCCTGGCGGAAGCGCGCCTCGTCGCCCAGCTCCGACAGCGGCAGGTTGGTGGCGGAGACGACGCGCACGTCGATGTCGACCGGCGCGTTGGCGCCGACCGGGGTGACGCGGCGCTGCTCCAGCGCGGTGAGCAATTTGGGCTGGAGGTGGAGCGGCAGGTTGCCGACCTCGTCGAGGAACAGCGTCGATCCGTTTGCCGCGGCCAGCCTCCCCGGCCGGTCGGCACGCGCGTCGGTGAAGGCTCCCTTGACGTGACCAAAGAGCTCGCTGTCGAACAGCGTCTCGGACACCGCGCCCAAATCGACCGTCACCATCGCCGTTTCGGCGCGGCCGGACAGGCGATGCAGCTCGCGCGCGACCAGCTCCTTGCCCGTGCCGTTCTCGCCCAGGATCATCACGTTGGCGTCAGTCGGCGCGGCCTTCTCAATCAGCGAGCGGACGCGCGCCATCGCCGGTGAGTCTCCCAGCAGCGTCGACCCCGTCGCCGCCGCGCCCGCGCTGGCGTCGCGGCGCGAGCGGCCGAGTGCCGCGGCGTTGGCGACGGTGGCGAGCAGCCTGTCGTTGTTCCAGGGTTTGGAGACGAAGTCGGTCGCTCCCTGCTTCATCGCCGCGACGGCAACGGCCACGCTGGTGTGAGCGGTAATCATGACGACCGCGACTTTGGGATCGGCGCGCAGAATCGCACCGAGCCAGCGAAAGCCCTCGCTCCCGTCGGTCGCACCGCGGGCGAAATTGGCGTCGAGCAGGACCGCGTCATACCCCCGTGCGGCGATCATCGCCGGCGTCTCATCGGGCCTGTCGGCGGTGTCGACGCGGCGGAACAGCCGCCCGAGCAGCAACTTGGCCGAGAGCAGGATATCCTCGTCATCGTCGATGACCAGACAGCGATCGAAGCGGGGCGAGTCCATGGAGCTAAGTGCGGGCATGTCCGCCAACAGATCAAGATGCATGCCAAAGAGGAGCGACGAGGCGCAGGGTCGGACCGCGCGGTGCGATTGTCCGCTCGCGGACGCAGGACTGTCCGAGAATGGACACGATTCGGCCAGAGGCGCCCGCGCCATGCGACCCCATCCTCGACGACGAGCAATTGGCACGGTGCCTGCAACGTCTCCCTGCGTCGACGCCAACGCCGACGTGAGAAGGAGAAAGCTCATGATCACCCACGCGCAACACGCCCTCTGCTCGCTGTTGAGCATCGCCGGCGCCGTCACGCTCGTCCTCGCCGCCGCCCCCGCGACGGCGCAGTCGAGCGACGTCGAGCCGATGCGTACCGCCCATGTCAGCTACGCCGACCTCGACCTCGGTCGACCGGCGGGCCGCGCCACCTTCGAGCGCCGTCTCGCCGGCGCGGCCAGCCAGGTCTGTGCCGCCAGCGTGTGGCAGCGCTACGCCGTCGACCCGACGTGCCGCGAGCGTGCGCTGGATCGCGCCCGGCGCGCCGCGGGCATCGTCCGTGACTGATCGCGCGCTCTCGGCGGCCGATGGCGCGCACGCCGAGAGCGGCGCCGGGATGGACCGTCGCGTCACGTCTCGCGGCCGCTGGGCCACGAAGCCATGGCGGCGCGTCGCGCTCGCCACCGGCGCGGTCGCACTGGCCTTCTTGGTCTGGTGGTGGCTGCCGGCTGCGGACTCCGCCAATGTCGCGCTCGCCGACGTGCAGACCGCTGCGGTGCGCCGCGCTCCGTTCGACGACAATGTCCCGACCCGCGCCACCGTCGCACCTCAGCTGATCACCTTGGTGGGCGTGGTGCAGGGCGGCCAGGTTCAGCGTCTGCTGGTCCAGGACGGCGCCACGGTGACCGCCGGTCAGCCGCTCGCGACGCTCGCCAACCCGCAGCTCCGTTTGGATATCCTGACGCGCGAGGCGCAGATCGCGAGCCAGCTCGGGCAGCTCTCCGCAGAGGACCTAAGCCTCGAGCGCGGTCAGCGCGACCGCGACACCCAGGTCGCCGGCGCCGACTATGATCTCATCAAGGCGCGCCGCGACCTGATCATCCGTGAGCAACTCCACCAAGAGGGCTTCCTGTCCGACGCTGGCCTGCGCAGCTACCAGGAGGAGGCGAGCTACCAGCGGCGCCGCTCGCGCCAGCTCCACAGCGCCGAGGGGGCCGAGCGCGGCATCGCCGGCCTGCAGGCGCGTCGCCTCGCGGACACGCGCGCGCGGCTGTCGAGCAATCTCGCGGCGGTGCGCGACGGTATGGACTCGCTGACGCTTCGTGCGCCCGCGACCGGGCGGTTGACCAACTTCACGATCCAGCCCGGCCAGTCGCTCGAGCCGGGTGATCCGGCTGGGCAGGTCGACAGCGAGGGCGCGTGGAAGTTAGTCGCCGACGTCGACCAGTATTTTCTCGGCCGCGTTGCGGTCGGCCAGCGCGCCACCACCGAGGGCGCGGCGCTGAGCGTGAGCAAGGTGCTGCCTGCCGTCACTAACGGTCGCTTCCGCGTCGAGCTGACGTTCCGCTCACCGCCGCGCGGGCTGAACCGCGGCCAGGCGATGGACGCGACGATCGTACTGGGTACACCGCGCGCCACCATCGTCGCGCCCGTAGGCGGCTGGCTCGACAGCGACGGTGGCGCCGTGGCCTACGTGCTCGACGCCCGCGGCCGCCACGCCACCCGGCGCGCCATCCGCATAGGGCGCCGCAACACCGACTCGGTGGAGATTCTCGCCGGCCTCGCGCCGGGCGAGCGGATCGTCACCTCCGACACCGGCGCCTTCAACAAGGCCGCCATCATCAACCTGAGCTAGGGGAATATTCGTGATCGAGCTCCGGGCTATCCAGCGCCGCTACATCTCCGACGAGGTGGAGACCACCGCCCTCGCCGACATCAACCTCTCCGTTCGCGCGGGCGAGTTCGTCGCCATCATGGGGCCGTCCGGCTGCGGCAAGTCGACCCTGCTCAACACGCTCGGCACGGTCGACCGGCCATCGTCCGGGCAGTATTTGTTCGAGGGCCACGACCTGGCGAGAGAGGATGAGACCGCGCTGGCGCAGTTCCGCGCGCGCACGCTCGGCTTCGTGTTCCAGAGCTTCAACCTGATCGACGAGCTGACCATCGCCGAGAACATCGAGCTAGGCCTCGCCTATCGCCGTGACGGTCGCGGCGACCGGCGCCAGCGCGTCGAGGCGGCGATGGACCGGGTCGGCATCTCGCATCGGGCACGCCACTATCCGCATCAGCTCTCGGGCGGTCAGCAGCAGCGCGCCGCCATCGCGCGCGCGGTGGTGGGCGATCCGAAGCTGATCCTCGCCGACGAGCCTACCGGCAACCTCGACACTGAGAACGGCGCGCAGGTAATGGGCATCCTCGATTCGCTGAACCGTGCCGGCGCGACGATAGTCATGGTCACTCATTCGCCAGCGCACGCCGACCTTGTCGGGCGGCGGATCGACATGCTCGACGGGCGCGTGGTCGCCTCGGTCGCGCGGCAGATCTGAGCGCCGACATGGATCGCTTCACGCTCGTCGCCTTCTGGCGCTCGCTCACCCGCCACCGCCTCTACGCCGCGCTCAACATCGGCGGCCTGGCGCTCGGCATCGCGGTGTTCCTCGTGCTCGGCCTCTACGTCCGCTTCGAGACCTCCTACGAGAAGTGGCTGCCGGGCTGGCAGGACCTCTACCTCGTCGGGGGGGCGGGCACCGGCGCACCGGAGGATGCGGCCCATACGCAGAACTCCCCAGTCGCCGCGCTCACCGCGATCCGCGCCGACCTGCCCGGCACGATCGGCACGCGGGTGCAGAGCCGCGACGTCGCGGTGGTCCGAGACGGCATCGGCGTGCGCGAGCGCCTCGCATCGGTCGACCCGGACGTGTTCGCGGTGTTCCGGCTGAGCCCGGTCGCGGGCGCGCTGCCGCCGTCATTTCGCGATCCGAGCCAATTGGTGATCACCGCGCGCACCGCCGCGAAATATTTCGGGTCCCCTACCGCTGCGCTAGGTGGCACGCTGCCGGTGACGAGCCGCGGCCAGCAGACCGATTATCGCGTTGTCGCGGTCGTCCCCGATCTGCCCGACGCGTCCGAGCTGCGCTTCGACCTGATCGCGCCGATGACCTACTCGGAGTCGCCTGCCGATCCCGATTATAAGTCGAACCACCAGTGGAACTACAACAGCGTCGAGACCTTCGTCCGGCTCCCCGGGCGGGAGGCGGCGGAGCGGTTCGCGGTGGCGCTGCCGGCACTGGCGGCGCGCCACGTCACCAACGAGACTCCCGAGGTCCCCGACTATCGTTTCGCCTTCAACGTCCGACCGATCGCGTCGCGCCATTTCGAGGCGCCCGGCTCCAGACTGATGGTGGCGACACTCGGCATCATCGGGTTGCTGACGCTGCTCGTCGCCGTGGTGAACTACATCAACCTGGCCACCGCGCGCGCCGGGCTGCGCGCGCGCGAGGTGGGAATGCGGAAGGTGCTCGGTGCCGATCGCGCTGCCCTAATGCGTCACTATCTCGGCGAGGCAGTGGTCACCGCGCTGGCTGCCGCCGCGCTGGGGCTCGCTCTCGCCGAGCTGGGCGTGCCGCTGATCAACGCGGCGACCGGGCTGACGCTCTCGATCCGCTACGCCGGCGTCGATGGCGTGCTGCTGCCGCTGCTGCTGCTCGCGCTGGTGGTGGGACTGACGGCGGGCCTGTACCCGGCGATCGTGCTAGCGCGCGTCCCTGCCGCCGCGGTGCTAGCCTCGGCGCGCGGCCCGGGCGGCGGCCACGCCGGCGCGCGCGTCCGTGAGGCGCTGGTCGTGTTCCAGTTCGCGGTGACGATCGCGCTGATTGTCGGTACCGCCGTGCTCGTCGCGCAGACGCATCACGTCCGCAGCGCCGACGTCGGCTACGACCGTCAGCAGCTGCTGCTGGTCCGCTCCTACGCCAGCGCCAGCCTCGACGAGGCGCAGCGCACCGACCTGCTGCGCCGCTTCTCCGCACTGCCGGGCGCTCGGTCGGCGGCAGCGGGCACCAGCGTTCCCGGCATCGGCAACTATGTGTCGGCAAACACCTATGCGGTGCCCGGCTTGCCCGGGTACGGGCCCTCGATCGAGTTCTACTCGGTGTCGCAGGGCTATTTCGAGACGCTGCGTGCGCGGCTGCTCGCCGGGCGGCTGCTCGACCCGGCGCGCCCGGCCGACCGCGACCCCGACATCGCGCAGGATGGATCAAACACGAACGCTCCCGCCAACGTGGTGATCAACCGCGCCGCGGCGCGCGCATTCCACTTCGCCTCACCCGCCGACGCGATCGGCCGGACGGTGGGACCCACCGAGGGGCCGCGCACGATCGTCGGCGTGATCGAGAATATGCGGGTCGATTCGGCGCGCCGACCGGTGTCGCCCACGCTCTATCTCTTGTCGGCGCGCACGGTGAAGAACGGCATCGCCGTGATCCGCTTCGACGGCGACACCAAGACCTTTCTCGAGCGCGCCCAGGCCGAGTGGCGCGGAACGGTACCGCGGCTGCCGTTCGACGGCTACACCGCTGTGCAGGCGCTCGACCGGCTCGGCAAGTCCGACCAGCAGATGGCGAACCTGTTTGCGATCGGCGCGATCCTGGCCGTCGCGATCGGATGTGTGGGGTTATGGGGCCTCGCGTCCTTCACCACCGCCCGGCGCACACGTGAGATCGGCGTGCGCAAGACGCTGGGGGCGACCTCGAACGACGTTGCCAAGCTGCTCGTCGGGCAGTTCCTGCGCCCGGTGTTGTTAGCGAATCTGATCGCTTGGCCGCTCGCCTGGGTAGCGATGCGCACGTGGCTCGCTGGGTTCGACGACCACGTCGCCTTGTCCCCGCTGTTCTTCCTTGGCGCGAGCGCGCTGACGTTGGTGATCGCGGTGGTGACGGTGCTGTCGCAGTCGATCCGCGCGAGCCGCGCCACCCCGGCGTGGGCGCTGCGACATGAATAGACGACTGCTGCTCGCGGCCGCGTCGCTGGCGGTCGCCGCCGCGCCTACGCGCGCCGAGACCCTGGCCGAGGCTGTCCGCGCCGCGGCGGCGACCAGCCCGTTGCTCGCCGCGGCGAGGGCACGACAGGACGCCCGCGCCGAACTGCCCGAACAGGCGCGGGCGCTCGGTCGGCTCACCGCCGTCGTCGAGGCGAACGGCGGCTACGACCGCTTCTACGGTGGTGGCAACACCGCCGGTGGCGTGTCCGCCGACTTGCCGATCTGGACCAGTGGGCGGGTTCGCAGCGCGGTACGCGCCGCGAACGCCGACGCGGCCGCCGGTGTGCAAGCGCTGCGCGACGTGGAGGCAAGCGTGCTGATCGACGTAGTCGCCGCCTTCGCCGACCTACTGCTCCAGCAGCAGGCGTTGGCGATCGCGAGCGCGCAGATCACGTTGCTCGATCGGCAAGTTGCTGAAGCAGAGGCGCGCTTCCGGCTGGGGACCGGCACGCAGACCGACGTGATGCAGTTGCGCGCCCAACGTGAGGGGGCGACCGCGACGGAGCTGAGCGCCCGTGCCGCGCTCGCCGCCGCGGAGGCGCAGTACCGCGCCCTGGTCGGACGCGCTCCCGGACGGCTGGAGCAGCCTAGCGCGGCGCTACCCGGCCTGCCCTCCAGTGCGTTGGCGGCGCGTGAGCGCGCCGTTCAGGCCAATCCTGGCGTACTAGCGGCGGCATCAGACGAGCAGGCAGCCCGCGCGCGGGTCGATCAGGCCCGCTCTGAGGGCGCGCCATCGCTCGGCCTCGGCGGCAGCTATGGCTACGGCTTCGCATTCGGGTCGCGCGACGGTGCGCTCCGAGCCGCGAGCGCAGGAGTGACGTTTCGCCTGCCGCTGCTGACTGGCGGCGTCGTGGCATCGCGCGTGCGCGCCGCAGCGGCGGGTGCACGTGCCGCCGGCTATGATCGTGATGCGGCGGAGCGCGAGGCCGTGCGCAACGCCGACACCGCCTGGTCCAACGCTGCCGCGGCTCGCGCGCGTGTCGACGCGGGTGAGCGCGCGGTGGCGGCCGCCACGCGTGCGCTGGAGGGCGTTCGCGCGGAATATTCACTGGGGCTTCGATCCACACTGGACATTCTGATCGCCGATCAGAGCCTGCGCGGTGCGCAGCTCTCGTTGGCCGGCGCACGCAGCGACTTAGTCGTCAATCAGGCCGTGCTCCTGCGCTCCGTAGGCGCCCTCAACGCTGGCATCTTCGGCTAACGGTTACTAGGCCGTGGTTGCCACAACCGCGCACCGTGGGCGCCTCGCAGGGCGACTGTACCCAAAAGCGATCACTCAGGGGCTTCTGCCTGACACCCAATCCCGGCCGCTCGTTCATATCGGTGCCCGGTACATCTGGGTGTCCTCGAAGCGGTCGGGTCGCCTGCTCTGGGGGAAAGGGCTTCCCGGGTTTGCATCGCCTTCAACCACATTCTGGCTTATGCACGTCGGCGATACACGTCGCTGGATCGACGAAGCCTGGCTCACACCTCATCGCTACTACGATGTCTCCTAGATGCTGCTGGCGTTCTGAGGCGTACCGCTCGCCGCTAGGGGGTCGGCGTGGATCTGCGTCACGCCCTGAGGTGCTGCTCAACATCACCAAGATGGAGCGTGACCGCCCGCCCGGGCAGATAGATGGATAGTCTCTGCCGCTCCTCTTCGTTGAAACGAGCGGCTTTGATCAACAGATCCCGGATCGCCGCCCGCCCGACGACCCTGTCGCCGCCAAGCCAGCCACTATCAAGAGCCACCTCAGGAGCTAGGATGAGGAGACCATAAGCGTCAGGTTCGAAGTGCTCGATGATGGCTGTGTCCTTCGTGCGGCTTTGCCGCTTCACTTCAACAATCAAGGATTCTTTTAGTGGATTGAGGGTGTGCACCGGATGGGGCCCTGCCTCGGGAGGATGGGCGATCGAAGAGGAGGCGCGCGATCTGCCTCGCTCCGCAGAATGCACCGTGGATCTGGAACCGGCGACGATCCGATGCATGTCAGGCGGCGAGCCGCTCGGCCACGATCGCTCGGTCACGCCCTTCCCGCTTCGCGCGGTAGAGGGCCGCATCAGCGCTCGCGACGAGCGGCGCATTGTCTCGGCCGAGGCCGGCGCCCCACTCGGCCACGCCGAAGGACAGGCTGACGGCACCCAACGCTTGCGCGCCCTGTCGCGGCCGCAGTGCACCCAGTGCGACGCGCAGCCGCTCGATCCGGGGCAGCAGCGCCGCTGCCGTCGCTCCCGGCGCGATAATCGCGAACTCCTCGCCGCCGTAGCGGCACGCGACGTCACCGTCCCGGAAGTGCTCCCGCAGCGCGGCGCCGACGAGTTGTAGCACCGCGTCGCCTGCTTCATGGCCGAACTCGTCGTTGAAGCGCTTGAAGTGATCGACGTCGCACATGACGAAGGCGAGCGGCGTCCCGGCACGGGCGGCGCGCGCAATCTCCAGCTGGAGGGCCTCCTCCATGTAGCGGCGGTTGTGCAATCCGGTCAGCGCGTCGCGGACGGTCTGCTCTCTCAGGTCGCGCTGAAGGCGATGATTGACGAGGGCCGAGGCGATGTTCTCGCCGAGCGCGTTGAGCCGGAACGCTTCCTCGGCGCCGACGACGCCCTGAAGGTAGAGCAGGCCGATGACTTCGCCGCCGGCGAGCAGCGGCTCGCAGCGGTACGCGCCGGCACCGCCCGCAGCGTGACGACACCCAACCTCGTGGCCGTCGCCGAGCACGACATGACCCTGGCCGAGACGCAGCGCCCAGCACTCGTCCGGGCCGAAGCTCTCCGGAAGAGACCCGCTCTCGCCCCAGCCGGCAAGGCGTACCAGCAGGTTGCGCGAGTTGTTGTGAGCGTAGAGCGCCCCCGCCACGCCGGGCAGCACCTGCGGCACGTAACAGTCGATGATCTGCGCCAGCTCGGCGTCGGTACGCGCCGCCTGCAGTCGATGCGCCATGTCGCCGAGCCGCGCGATCACGTGTCCCCGCGTCTCCAGCGCTCCCCGCTGCGCGAGCAGGTCGGCGTTGGCCGCCTGGAGTCGACCATCGGTGGCACGTTGCTCGCCCAGCGCCTCGCTGAGCCGCTCCGCCATCCGGTTGTATCCGCTGGCGAGACGATCAAACTCGAGCGAGCCGGTGCGCGTGTCGAGTCTGCTCTCCCCTGCCCCGTCTCCCAGCGCCGCCATGGCGTCGAGCACACGACGGAGCGGGCGACGTACGCCGATCGCCACCGTGCCTACCAGAAGCGCGAGCAGCATCGCGACCAGCGGGCCGCCGACCATCACCGCCCGCTTGGTGCCGGCGAGCCGCGCCTCCGCGTCCGCCGCGCGCTGCGCCAGCAGGTCGCGCTCGCGCTGTAGCAGGAGGCCGGCCCGACGATCGACCTCGGCCATCAGCTCGCGCCCTTGTCCGCCGGCGACGATCCGCGTCGCCGCCGCGAAGTCGCCGCGGCGGCCCAGCAGCAAGGGCGTGCGCAGCACCGCGATGCGTCGCGCGACCGCCTCGTTGAGCGCGACGGCGCGCTCGTGCTGAAGCGCATTGTCGGCTGTCAGCCGTTCGAGCCGGCCGAACTGACGGGTCGCGTCTGCGAGCCGCTGGTCGACCGTCGCGACGAAGCGGAGGTCCTGCGTCAGCAGGAAGCCGCGCTGACCTGACTCTGCCTCGCGCAGCTCGGCGAGGGCCTCGTCGAGGTCAGCGATCACCTGCTGGGAGTGAGTCACCCAGGCGAAGCTCTCGCGCGTCTCCAGCGACGATTGCAGCAGAAGCGCGATCAGACAGGCCAGCGCGGCACCGACGATAACGCCCAGGGCGGTCACGCGCGAGATCAGCGAGGGGAACACGGCGAATGATCCAGATCAATTTGCTACGATCCGGGCGTACGGCCGCCATGGTTTCTGACACGTTAAGAACAAGCGCCAGCTCAAGCGCATGAGCTCCGCCGACGCCACTCTCGCCCCTTGCGCGAGCGAGCATGCCGCTTCCAACGCGCCCGCCCATAAAGTTTACCGTCTGCACCTTGCCGAGGAACCGCATGCTGATCTAGATCAACTTGTGGAAGGGAGCCTCCAGTAACATGCTGCGGACGTTGAGCGACTATCATCGTCGGATTGTGTTGGGTCTGGATGAAATTAGACGCTTGTGCCGGGACGATGCTCCGGACCCGGTCATTTTGCCCCGCGCGCGGGCCGCGCTTGGACAGGTCAGCATCGAACGCAGTCGCTTTATCAACCAAGTGGTTGTACCTCGGCTGTTGGTGAGCGCGAACTATGCCTCCGCGCGAGACATGCTAGCCTTGCAACGCTCATTTGCTGCTTATCGCTTGGTGTCGGATCAGCACGTGTCTCATTGGACAGATGAGACGATCGCTGCTGACTGGCAGGGCTACCGCGTCGCGGCCGCTGCTATCTGGCGCATGATGGAAGAACAGATGGATGATGAGCAGGACCTCATCAGCAGGCACCTTGAACATGTCAATCTTTGATTGGTGATCGTGTCGGCCGCTTCAAGGATCCTAAGGGGACCCAATTGCGGTCATTCGTGAGCAAAGATCGTCTCACCGAAATCGGACGTTCATACATGCTCGGCACGTCGGGCGGTTGGCTGTGCTGGCTTGAACGAGGTTGCGCCTCTTCTTGCGATCTCGAGAAGCAACCCGAGCCCAATGGAAAGGCCGCTCCGTGAACTAGATGCGCACCTCAGTCCCAACGACGACGAGCTGATGGGATGGGATGCAGAAAGAGTCGCCCGTCGGCGCGGTGTTACGCTGCATAGACACGAAGATCTCCTCTCGCCAGGGCGCCATACCCGCGATCCCGGAATCCGAGATGATCGTTTCCTGTCCGATATAGTAGCTGACCTCTTCGAACTGATTAGCGTCGAAGAGGTCAGTAGCGGCCAAGCCGGCAGGTATGTTGATGTTCTCCATAAAGCCGAAGCTCAGGATGACCCGGTGCACGTTCGCGCAGATGAGGGAGATCTCGGCCCGGTCGTGGCCAGGTACGAATGGCGTCTCCGCTACCTGAACCGAGACAAGGACGACGCGCTCCTGAAGCGCTCTGTTATGCCGGACGTGCTGCGTTAGTGCCAACGGTATGCCGCTGGTGGCAGCGCTCAGGAAAGCGCCGACGCCCTTGGTGCGGCAATCGACTGCTCTATCAAGTCGATGAACGAACGTGTCTTCGCCCTCGCGCTGGTGTGCACGCGACTGCTCCACCAGCCGAACGCCGGAGCGCCACGTGAGCATGAGGAAGGCGACGACAACCGCAATGACGAGCGGGAACCAGCCGCCTTCAAGCAGCTTCACGCCGTTCGCCGCGAAAAACACCAAATCCAAGGCGAAAAAGGCACCGTTGACGAGCACCACCAGCAGCGGATTGTAGCCCCACCGCAGCGCCACCAGTGCCGCCAGGAAGGTCGAGATCGCCATCAATCCCGACACGGCGATGCCGTAGGCGCCAGCCAGGCCTTCGGATGAGCGGAAGATGAGCACTGCCGCGAGCGTCCCTGCCGCGAGCAGCCAGTTAGCAAGCGGCAGGTAGACCTGTCCCTCCTGATCCGCCGCGGTATGGCGGATGTCCAACCGGGGCAGGAAGCCAAGCTGGATCGCCTGCTGCGTCAGCGAGAAGACCCCTGAGATGATCGCTTGGCTGGCAATCACGGTGGCCGCAGTGGCAAACACGATCAGCGGATAGTGCGCCCAGCCGGGTGCCAGCTCGTAGAAGGGGCTGACGAGCGCGGCGGGGTTGGTCTCGATCAGCGCCGCCTGACCCAGGTAGTTAAGGACCAGCGCGGGCAGTGCGACCGCGAACCAGGCAAGGCGGATCGGAAAGCGTCCAAAGTGCCCCATGTCCGCGTACATCGCCTCGCCTCCGGTGACGGCCAGGAAAACCGCCCCGAGCACTGCGAAGCTGACCGGGATGGGCGATCGCAGCAGGAAGCCAATCGCTTCCGCCGGATTGAGCGCCTGCAGCGCTGCCGGATGTCGGATCACTGCCGCGATGCCGAGCAAGGCGATCGCCAGAAACCAGACCAGCATCACTGGCCCAAAAATTCGCCCGATGAAGCCGGTGCCGCGCGCCTGCACGACGAACAGGCCGATGAGGATAACAATCGTGATGGGGAGGATAGCCGGAGCTAGCACTGGCGCATCCACCTGCAGTCCCTCCACCGCACTTAGCACCGAGATGGCCGGTGTGATGACGCCGTCGCCGTAGAGGAGCGCGGCGCCGACGAGGCCGAGCACGAGGAGAGCCGCCTGTCTCGTCCGCGGCTCGGCGTGCCGAGCGCCAAGCAGCGCGAGCATGGCGACAACGCCGCCTTCGCCGTCGTTATCAGCACGAAGGATCAGGATCGCATACTTGATCGATACCACCACCACGAGCGACCAGATGATGAGCGAGGCGACGCCAATCGCTGCGACTCCCGGAGCGCCACCTGCGGCGGTGACTGCGACCTTGAAGGCGTAAAGCGGGCTGGTTCCGATGTCGCCGTAGACGACGCCGAGCGCCGTCAGCCCAGCGGCGATTCCCGTCCGATGCTTGATGCCTTGCTGATCCGGCCGATGAACGTCCATGTGCCCCCTTCATCCGCGGATCAGCCGCCCTGCCCCACGCAACGCCGAGGAACTTACTTCGGTCTCAACACAGATCAGGTCCCGTCCAATCTGGCGAAACCGCTCATGCCAAGTTCGCGCCCAAGCGCCCGATACCGCCTCGCGCGTGCGGGCGCTGGTTCAGGCTGCGCGCTCTGCCGGTATGGTGCGCTCTCCGACAACCTCGAAGGATCCCCCGTCCACGAGCACCTGTGCGCTTAACGGGCGGCAGTTGTAGCTGGAAGCCATGGAGGCGCCGTAGGCACCGGTCGCATGGAAGACCGCCAGATCGCCTCGCGAAACCCGGTCAATCTCCTGGTCAGTGCCAAAGGTGTCGCCGGTCTCGCAGACCGGACCAGCCAGGTTGGCGACCATCGTCTCGCCGGAGGGCTGAACGGCGGCGAAGCGGTGAAAGGCGCCGTACATCGCCGGCCGTGCCAGATCGTTCATTGCCGCGTCGACGATAACGAACGGCGCTGCCGTGCCTGGCTTCACCCATATGACGCGGGTCATCAGCACGCCGGCAAGCCCGGCGATAATCCTTCCGGGCTCGAAGGTTAGACCGACGTTCCACTGCGCGGAGACGCGAGCGACCATGGCGGCATAGTCGGTCAGCGAAGGGATATGATCCTCCTCGCGGTACGGGATGCCGAGCCCTCCACCCAGGTCGACGCGGGTAATCACATGGCCACGCGCCCGCAGCTCCAGGATGAGCTCGCCGATGCGGCGGTACGCCGCCTCGAGCGGAGCAAGATCGCTAAGCTGGCTGCCGATGTGCAATGCCAGCCCATGCAGGTGCAGCCCATCTAGCCGGCCCAGCCGGTCGTAGATGTCGGCGGCATCGGCGATGCCCACGCCGAACTTGTTCTCGCGGCGACCGGTCGAGATCTTGGCGTGGGTGCCCGCGTCGACGTCGGGGTTGACGCGCAGCACCGCCGGGGCGCGCTGACCCCGAACGTACGCGAGGCGCGAGAGCACTCGCCCCTCTTCCTCCAGCTCGAGGTTGAACTGGCCGATGTTGGCGTCGAGCGCATCGCTGAGCTCGCGGTCGGTCTTGCCGACGCCCGAAAAGACGATGCCGGCCGGCACCATGCCCGCGTCGAGCGCACGGCGCAGCTCGCCACCCGAGACGATGTCCGCACCGAAGCCGCGCCCAGCCAGCAGGCGTAGCACCGCGCTGTTCGGATTGGCCTTTACCGCGAAGGCGAAGCGGGCCGCAGGCAGCGTCCGCAGCGCCGAGCGAAACGCATCCGCTGCGTGACGCAGGGCGGCGGCCGAGTAGACGTGCACCGGCGTGCCGACTGCCTCCGCAATCGCCGAGAGCGGCACGTCCTCGGCGTGAAGGGCGCCTTCCTTGTACTCAAAGAAGCTCATCGTCGATCCGTCGCTCACAGGCCGAAGCCGTCGCTGTTCTGCCCACGCCGACGCACGCGTGCGGCATGGACCGCGGTTGCGGTGTGATAGTGGCCGCGCCGCTCGGCGCGAAACACCTGCGCCACGCGCTTGCCGTGTACCATCAGCGGCAACCCGAGCAGGGCGACGATGAAGAGCGGCACCATCAGCGGTGATCGATCCAGCATCAGGCAGGCCGCACAGGCGCCGGCGAACAGGGCGAAGCCGGTGGCCTTCCAGGCGAGGTCGCGAAAGGTCACGCGAGCATACCCCCGATCGCCACGGCGGCTGGATCGCCCACGACGCGGTCACCCGCGGCTGCCAGCAGCTCGCTGAGACCCGCCCGATGATCGTCGCTCGCGGTGCCGTGCCAAAGCACAATGTCGGCCGGGAAGACCGCCTCCTGGGCCAGCGCCTGCGCCATGTCGGCCTGGTCAAAAGTGAGGCCGATCGCACCGTCTCGCATCATGCCTGCAGCCGAGCGCGCACGCGCGATCATCGCCGGCGAACCGTCGACGCCGCGCGCCTCGATAGCGGTGAAGCCGAGCGCACGTGCCTCTCGCGCTGCCTCGATCAGCAGCGCACCGTTGCCGCAGTCGGCATCGACGATCCGGACGGAGCAGCGGTGCCGCTGCCGCAGGTCTGCGAGCGCCGCGATAAGCGGTAGCCAGCGCGGATCGGTGTGAACCGTGCGCGAGCCCGGCACCGCGAAGTCGCGCGCTGCGCGGGGACCGTTGGCCGTCGACAGGCCGGCCTTCTTCATCGTCGCTGTCATGATGACTCCCTTCAGGCCACGCGCACGAGCGCGCGCTCGCCGGCAGGGACCGGACCAAACGGGATGAGGGGCTTGAGCGGCTTGACCGCCATCTCGAGGCTGGCGTGGTAAATTTCGCGCTCGGCGTGAGCGAAGCTCAGTGCGGCGCCACGCGAGGTGAAGCGTCCCTCAAGCTTGCCTGCGCCGTCCTGGACGAGCCAGTGGCCCGCATGGTCCTGACCGACGTAGATGACCGGGCCGCGTTCGTCGGGCTCCGGGAGAGGTTCAGACGACATGATCGTTACTGATGCCTTCGATGAACGGGTAACACGTGCCCGCCCATCTCAGCTACGCGTGCTCCCATAGTCTTTCGAGATCGATACGCGGGATCGGCATAGTGGCGGCATAGTGCGTCAACGGCTCGTCGCATCTAGCCGCTGGCTCACAGCCAGCGAGCGCGCCTGAACCGCCAGTACAGCGCCGAGCAGATCGTAAGAATGGCCACCAGCGTGGCGGGGTAGCCGTAACGGCTGTGCAGCTCGGGCATGTGCTCGAAGTTCATGCCGTAGATGCCCGCGATCGCCGTCGGCACCGCCAGGATCGCCGCCCAGGCGGCGAGCTGGCGCGCGATCGCGCCGGTGCGCTGCTGCTCGATCAGATTGCTGAACTCGAACACCGAGGTGAGCAGCTCGCGCAGCCCACTCGTCATCGCCTCGACACGGCGGACGTGGTCGAGCACGTCGCGGAAGTAGTGCCGTGCCTCGGCGTCGACGCAGGGTAGCTCGCTCTTAGCGAACTTGCGCGCCACCTCCTCCATCGGCACCAGGATTCGATCGAACCGCATGAGGTCACGGCGCAGCGCGAAGATGCGCGCGATCTCGGCGCGATCGAGGAAGGTGTCGAGCATGCGCTGCTCCATCGCCGCGACCTCCTCCTCCAGCGCAGTCACAAGCGGCAGATAGCCGTCGACGATGAAGTCGAGAACCGCATGGAGGACATAGTCTCCGCCTTTGCCGAGCAGGTCGGGCGCTGCCTCTAGATGCTCCCGCAGCGGCCGGTGCGATCGGGTCGAGCCCTGACGCACGGTGATGATGTGGCTGTGCCCAAGGAACGCGGCGGTTTGGCCGTAGACAATGCGACCGCCGCACAGGTAGGCCGTGCGACCGATGACGAACAGCTGATCGCCGTAGACGTCAACCTTGGGCAGTTGCCCGTCCTTGAGCGAGTCCTCTACCGCGAGCGGATGCAGGCCGTAGAGCCGCTGCAATGTCTCGATCTCGTCGGCACACGGGTCGCTGAGCCCGATCCAGACGAACTCCGAGCGGTCGCTCGGACAGCTGACCTGCTCCTCGATCGCGATCTCGCGAACGCGGCGTCCATGGCGGTACAGGTAGGCGGCAATGACCGGCACAAGCGAGAGCGCCTCAGCGGTGCCGGTGAGCGAGGCTCGCCGTCTGCCGCACCTTCACCGATCGTGCACGGGCAACCGCGATGACGTGGCGGGCCTGCATCAGCGAGGCCGAGCGCCGCGTGTCGAACGCCCCACTGGTAGGCGGGACCGGGCGCGTAAATCGCTCCTGCAGCGAGGGCGCTGGCTCCAGGCGAGCTTGGGGCGGTGGCTCGAGCAATTTTCGGCCGTGGACCAGAAGGAGTATACCGCAGGTCGCCAGCACGAAGCTGAGCAGTCCCAAAGCGAATTCGGCAGGGTGCGCCTGTCCCGTCGCGACCGTCTCGTACACAGCACGGTGGAGCAGAGATGTGCCGGTCGCGGCAGCGAGTAGCAGGGCGCCGAGCAGGCGAGCGGGGATCTTACGCACCTGACGCCGCCTTTGCTTCGACGATGCGCAGGCTAAGCCGTCCATCGATCCTAGCCACCGCGCCCGCAGACGACGCAATCGCGACCTGCGGCTGCCCAGCCCTCTCCGCCTGAGCAAAACGCCGCGCCGCTTCGGCCGAGGCGAAGCGACCTAGCAGCATTCCCGCGCTCTCGCGCACGGTCCAGCTGCCATCGGCATCACGTCCAACGACGAGCAGCGCAGGCTCCTTGATGTTGTTCATCGAGAGTTGCTCCATCAGAGAAGAGATGCTCACGCGGACGCGGTGTCGCCACCGCGCGCTCACCTCCACCTCGTCGAACAGGCGCCGACCCAGCGTGAGCAGGAGACTGCCAGCGCTCGCCGCCACGAAGCCTAATGCGGCGAGGACGAAGGAGGTCAGGCCAGCCTTCATCGGCGGCACATGCATCGATGCCAGTCGCGCCACGGCTACGTAGGAGAGCGCGCACAAAGACAGACCGCCGGCGCGAAGCGCGAGGTCACCAGATCTCGATCGATGCCACTGAACCATGCCACCATCCTCGTTGAGGTGGCGATCCAGCTATCGTGCGCGGCGTAGCAGTTCGAGATCGAAAGTTGGGATCTCCATAGCGGCGACGTAGTGGTGCGCCGAACGCCACCGATTGAGAAGTCAGAAGGGAATGGTGGTGACCTCTACGTTGGACCTCCGTGATATCTCCATCGTGACCCACTTGCGGCCATTCGGGGTGCCTCGTCGGCTTCCCGACTTCGGTCATTCGTTCAGCAGATCGACCGGGAACGGCGGGTTACGATCTAGAACGCAGCCAGCGAGTGTGAGTGCACTAGGCCTGCGACCCGTCACACAGCTGGGCGTCCCAGCCCAGCATGGCTGTGTCGACAACTGCTGTCAGTTCGTCGAAGCTCGAACCATCGCGCGCGATTAGCGACATGCCATTCTGCACGGTTTGTACGAAGCGAGCGAGGGTTTGCGTGTTCACCGATCGATCGATCTCACCCGCGGCTTTCGCCTTCTCTATGCGGTCTTTGAGCCGAATAAGCGTGACGTTGCGTGCGGAGACTACGAGCGCGCCTAGTCCCTCGTGCCCCTCGGCTCCCACAGCGGACAAGGTCACCATACAACCGTTCGCGGCCTCAATTAGGCCTGCCGCCGTGTCGCGGAGGAACGCGTAGACTGCGTCCCGCGCCGTCTCCGCTGCGAAAAAGCCGCCCCACGTAGCCGCTTCATGCATGCGCCCGTAATGCTCCAGCGCTTCGGCGTAGAGCGCCTCTTTCGAGCCGAAGGCCGCATAGAGGCTCGGCGACCCGATCCCCATCGTCGCAGTCAGATCGGAAATGGAAGTCGCGGAATAACCTTTGCGCCAGAACAGGTGCATCGCCGCGGCCAGCGCTCTCTCGCGATCGAACGCGCGCGGCCGGCCACGGCGAACCGCTCCACATCTCGCATCGCTTGCGTCCTCATTCTGCATCGGTCGACATATAATTCATTGACGAGCGCCTGCAAAGCGCACACCTATTCTGTATCACCCGACACAGAAAGGATTCGACAGTGCAGGAACTGAACGGCAAGCGGGCGCTCGTGACGGGCGGCTCGCGCGGCATCGGCGCGGCCATTGCGATCGCGTTGGCTGACAAGGGTGCGGACGTGGCAATTACCTATGAGCGGTCGGCGGGGCGTGCCGCAGAGGTGGTCACGGCGATCGAGCAGAAGGGCCGCAAGGCCGTGGCGATCCAGGCCGACAGCGCCGACCCGGCGGCGATTCAGCGTGCGGTCGCCGAGGCGGCCTACGCGCTCGGCGGCCTGGACATTCTCGTCAACAACGCCGCGATCGCACGCTATAACAGCATCGCCGACTTCACTGTCGACGACCTAGACGCTCTTCTTGCGGTCAACGTTCGCGGGCCAGTGCTCGCCACCAAGGCGGCGATCCCGCATCTCCATGCAGGCGCTCGTATCATCAATATCGGCTCAGGCGGCGCAGACCGGATCGTGGGGGCGACCGGCACCGTCTACTACATGACCAAGTCGGCCCTCCAATCCTTTACGCGCGGCCTGGCGCAGGAGCTAGGCCCGCACGACATCACCGTGAACCTCGTCCAACCGGGCTCGACGAACACGGAGATGAACCCAGAGAACGGTGAGTTCGCCGACTTTCAGCGGAGCCTCATTCCGCTTGGCCGTTTCGGTCAGCCCGAAGATGTCGCCGCGGCGGTCGCGTTCCTGGCGACGCCCGCTGCTCGGCAGATCACCGGGGCCATCCTCAACGTCGATGGCGGGGCGCTCACCTGAGGAACGCTTCGGCACGGCGCACCGGTTGGTTGGGCCGTGCCGATCTAATCGGACACTGCGATTCGGACCGACCAAAATTAGTCACTCAGACGGCGCTGATCGCTTCTTGATTTCTCGCCGTCGTCTAATAGCGGGGTTTGCAAGCGCCTTTGTGTGGGGACGTCATTTGCCGGGGCACGGTCGTCTTCGCGGTCGACATGAGCCGCCGCAT
>NZ_JACHZH010000017.1:0-36403 GCF_014193405.1 Sphingomonas sp. BK069
GTCTGCTAACGACCCTCGTGCACCTTGCATGCACAAGACCCGCAGACCACCGTCCACATGTCCCTTCATCTCAACCTACAATGTCAAAGAGCCGCGAAAAACCGGCGCCCCGTCACACTCCCTTTTACCGGAGCGACGCTGGCACCTGATCTAGCGCTGACCGATGGGGCGTTCCAGCGAGTGGCCCGCCCCGTCGAGAAGTCGGCTTATATGGGCGGTCCAACATGCCGTCAACGAGAAAATGCAAAAAAGTGCGAGGGTGGCGGAACCGATCCCATGTAACTGAGACGACGCCGGATTGTCACCGGACCGTCACCAGCCGCACCTAGCCCCGCCGCAACGGCCAAACGCCGCACCAACGACATACTGGGGACTTATCGTGAAAAAGCACGTGCTCGCTTGCACGGCCGCTATGGCCATCTGTCTGGCGGCGCCCGCCGCGCTGGCGCAGGAGGCGGCGGCGCCGCAGGGCGCCGATACCGCGGCGGACGATATCATCGTCACCGGCTCGACCCGCGCCGAGCGCCGCTTCGACGTCTCCTACGCGATCAACTCGGTGTCGCAGGAGGAGATCCAGCGCATCGCGCCGCTCAACACCGCCGACCTGATCGGCCAGCTGCCCGGCTTCCAGACCGAGTCGACCGGCGGCGAGGTGCAGAACATCTACCGCATCCGCGGCCTTCCCAACGACGGCGGCTTCGTCAGCTTCCAGCAGGACGGCCTGCCGCTGTTCCACGAGAATGACGGCTTCTTCTTCCGCGGCGACGCGCTGATCCGCCCGGACCTGATGACCGAGCGGCTCGAGGTGGTGCGCGGCGGCCCCGCCCCGGTCTACGCCAGCTACTCGGGCGCGATCGTCAATGCGGTCACCGTGACCGGGCGCGACGAGTCGCGCGGGAAGGCACGCGTGACGCTCGGTGACACCGGGCTGTACCGGCTCGACGCGGTCCAGTCGGGCAAGCTAGACGACAGCACGCACTACGCGATCGGCGGCTTCCTGCGCTACCACGACGGCTATCGCGACAACGGCTTCCCCAACGACCGCGGCGGCCAGATCCGCGCCAACCTGACCCATGACACGGGCACCGGCACGCTCAAGGTCAGCACCAACTACGTCAACGACCACAACGTCTTCTACCTGCCGATCCCGACCGCGGACCCGCGCGACCCGAGCCGCTCGCTCGATCGCTACATCGATTATTTCAGCGGCACGATGAACTCGCCCGCGCTGCGTGACGTGAACCTGAAATACCGCGACGGCGCCGGCGTGATCCAGGGCCGCTCGAGCGACCTCTCCACCGGGCGCCACATGCAGATGTTCAACGCCGGCGTGCAGTATGACACCGACCTCGGCGACTGGCTGATCTCCGCCAAGGCGGGCTTCACCAAGGGCCGGCTCGACTTCACCGCTTTCTACTCCACCACCAACCCGAGCGACGGCGCAACCTTCGCCAACTCCTACCTCGCCGCCTCACGCACCGCCTTCGGGCCGGTCGCGTCGATGGGCTATGTGCTCGCCGGGTCCAGCACGGTCTACGACCCCTATGCAGCCTCCGGGCTGGTGGTGCAGGGCCAGTATCGCGATATCCACTCGCGCTTCTACTCGGCGCAGGGCGACTTCAGCGTCGCGCGCGCGTTCGACACCGCGATCGGGCGGCACGACCTCAAGGTCGGCGTCTATGCCAGCGCCTATGGCGCCAGTGCCGAGTCGATCTACCAGAACTATCTGATCGAGGTGGCAGGCAAGCCGCGCACGCTCGACCTGGTCGCTTACTCCGCGACGGGCGCCGTCCTCGGCCGCGTCACCGACAGTGGCGCGCTCAACTATGCCGCGACGCTCACCAAGGGCGACGCCGACGCCAAGATGGTCGCGGTCTACGCCAACGACACCTGGGAGGTCGTGCGCGGGCTGCGGGTCGACGCAGGCATTCGCCACGAGCGCTACGACTATGCCGGCTATGCCGCCAACACCGCGCAGTACAATCTCGGCGATCCGACCACGCTGGCGGACAACACCACGCGCGGCTTCACCGGCACCATCACCAACCGCACGCTCAAGCCCAACATCACCAACTGGACCGCGGGCGTGAACTACGACTTCACCCGCCATTTCGGCATCTACGCGCGCGCCTCGCACCTCGAGACGCCGCCGTCGATGCAGGTGACCTACACGATCAACCCGACCATCATCACCACCAAGGCCGACCAGTATGAGGTCGGCGTCAAGCTCCAGTCGGGCGGCTCCTACCTCTACGCCACCGGCTTCTACACCAACTTCGACCCGCTCAACGCCTCGTTCCTCGCCTTCGACCCCACTACCGGGCGCAACGACGTCAACGTGCCCTTCATCGGCGAGGCGCAGATCAAGGGGGTCGAGCTCGACGGCCTGCTCAAGGCGACCGACTGGTTCCAGCTCAACGCCGCGCTGACGGTGAGCAGCCCCGAATATCGCAACTTCCGCAGCAGCACCGGCGCCGACCCGCAGGCCGCCGAGGGCAAGCAGATCGTGCGCGAGCCCAAGGTCTACGGCAACCTGCGCCCGACCTTCCGCTTCGCCGCCGGCGACACCGACGTCGACCTGTACGGCCGCTGGAACTACATGGGGAAGCGCTACGTCGACATCTACAACAACACCGCGCTGCCGTCTTATTCCACCTTCGGCGCGGGCGTGACCGCGACGCGGGGCGACTGGCAGGTGCAGGTGGTCGGCGACAATCTCACCAACGCCAAGGGGCTGACGGAGGGCAACACGCGCACCGACAATCTCAGCGGCCAGGGCACCGCCAACGCCATCTATGGCCGCCCGATCTTCGGGCGCAACGTGCGGCTGGTGGTGACCCGCTCGTGGTGAGCGCGCGCGCGGTCGCGCTGCTGCTCGCGGCGGCGGTCCCGCTCGTCGCGGGCGCACCGGCGCGCGCCTCCGCGGCGCCGGTGCGCGACCGCGCGAGCGAGGCGCTCGCGGTGCGGCTGTTCCCGCTGCTCGCACGGCCCGGCGCGGGCGCGGTGCCCGAGCCGCTGCGTCGCGCTCGGGCCGCGCGGGTAAGCGCCTGCGGCGACGATGCCGCCTGCGTCGCGCGCGCGTCACGCTGGGAAGCGGCGGAGATCGACTCGCTCGCCGCTGCGGCCGCCCCGCGAGCCACCGCCTCCCCCGCCGTGGCCGACGATGGCGCGGCGGCGCAGCTCGGTCGCGAGCTGCGCGGCGTCACCGCGATCCTCGACACGTATGCGTTAGGCGTCGTACCGCGCTACCCGGCGATCGACGGACCCGAGGTCCCCCCCGACAGCGCCGAGGCGAAGACGCGGCTGCGTGCGGCGGTGGCGCTCGCCGCCACCCCGCGCGCCGGCGCGCTGGACCCCGGCGTCGAGCTCGCGCTGGCGCTGCTCCAGACCAACGACCGGACCGACGCGGTCCGCGATGACGCCATCCTCGACGCCGCCGCCCGCCGCCGCACCCGGACGCTCGACTGGTCGCACTATCGCTACACCGCGCTGATCGTCACGGGCGTCGGCCCCGAGGTGCCCGACATGCCGCTGAGCCCCGGCGGCCAGTATCACGTCCGGCTCGCCGCCGAGCGCTATGCCGCGGGCGACGCCGCGCTGATCATCGTGAGCGGCGGTCGCGCCCACCCGCGCGCGACCCGCTTCACCGAGGCGGTGGAGATGCGCCGCGCGCTGATCGAACGCTACGGCGTGCCCGCGGAGGCGATCGTGCTTGAACCCTATGCCCGCCACACCACCACCAACCTACGCGACGCGACGCGCGAGCTGGTCGCGCTCGGCGCCCCGCTCAACCGCCCCGCGCTGATCGTCTGCAACCCCGAGCAGAGCCGCTACATCGAGGGCGCCGCTTTCGCCGAGCGTAACCGGCGCGAGCTGGGCTATCTGCCGGGCGCGATCGGCTCGCGCCGCTCGCCCAGGACGATCGAGTTCCGCCCGGCGCGCGAGTCGCTCCGCGTCGACCCGCTCGACCCGCTCGATCCCTGACCCGGGCGTCCCCAGAGGCTGATTCATCCAAGCCGACCCGTGCTCCCGCGCACGCGGGAGCCCAGACCAGCGCGGCAGGCCGAAGCGTCGGACTCCCTGAGCTCCGGCGTTCGCCGGAGCACGCTGCCGCTTCAGATGAGCGGGGTCAGACGCTAGCCGACCGCCTTGATCATGCCGTGCATCGTCAGCCAGCGCGCGAAGGCGTCGAACCAGCCGGTGCTGGTCGTCGTCTTGGGGTACATGCCGAAGCCGTGACCGCCCTGCTCGTACAAGTGGAACTCGACCGGTCGCTTGGCCTCGCGCCAGCGCTCGATCAGCCCGAAGCCGCCGTTGGCGAAGAAGGGATCGTCCGCCGCCAGCGCGACGAACAGCGGCGGCGCCCCCGCCGGCACCGTCACGCCGGTGAGCGGGCCGTAGATCGTACCGATGAAGGCGGGCTTGGCGTCGCTCGGCGTCAGCGTCGTCGCCAGCGTCAGCATCGCGCCCGCCGAGAAGCCGACCATGCCGACCTTGCTCGGGTCCACGTGCCACTCGGCGGCTCGGCGTCGCACCAGCGCGAAGGCGGCGCGCGAGTCGGCGAGCTGCGGCGCCAGCTGGGTCGCCATGGTCGCGGCATCGGGGCGCGGCGGGCGCGCCGCGGTGCCCGAGAACATCGCGCGCATCGACTCGGCGAAGGCGTTCATCTCGGCCGGCGTCTGGTTGAGCCGGTACTTGAGCACGAAGGCCGCGACACCGCGCGCGGCGAGCGCGCGCGCCACGTCATAGCCCTCGTTGTCCATCGACAGCGTGCGAAAGCCGCCGCCCGGCGCCACGATCACCGCCGCGCCGCTGGCGCGTGCCGGATCGGGCAGGAAGGGCGTGAGCGTCGCCTCGGTGACGTTGCGGGTGAAGGTACTGCCATATTGGCGGAACCAGGACTCCTTCACGCTGGCACCGGGCAGCGCGCCGGTGCCGAGCGGTAGCGCTCCCTGCTGCGCCGGCGTGGCGATCGGCGTCATTGCGTCATCCTGCGCCGCGGCGGGAAGGCTGAGGGTGGTGGCCAGCGCCAGCGCCACGATCAGGCTTAGCCGCAGGCTTGAGATCGCTCTCGTGGAACGGTGCATGTCTCTCTCCCATGTTATCGTTAACACGAACGCTATGCTGAGATGTTGCGAGAGTCTAGCGGTGTAAGCCCCCTTGTGGCTGCGGCTTGCGGCGCCTTCCGAACCCCTGTCATCCCGGCGAAGGCCAGGATGACGGCAGGATAGGCGGTTGACCGCGCCCGTAGACGCGCGCCGCGCTACCCCCGCCATCACCGCGGCTGACACCCACCCCCGCGTTGCGCTAAGCCCGTGCGATGTCGCACCAGCGCCACGTGCTGATCGTCGGCGGCGGAACCGCCGGGTGGCTCACCGCCGCCTATCTGGCGCGCGCGCTCGGCGCGGGCGTGGCGGTGACGCTGCTCGAATCGCCCGAGATCGGCACGATCGGCGTCGGCGAGGGCACCTTCCCGACGATCCGCGAGACGCTGCGCTTCCTCGGCATCGACGAGGCCGCCTTCGTCCGCGCGGCTGGCGCCACCTTCAAACAGGGCGTGCGCTTCACCGGCTGGCAGCCCGACCATGACGGCGCGCCGCACAGCTACTTCCACCCCTTCGACGCGCCCTTCCAGCCCGAACCCGGCCTCGTCGCCGACTGGCTGCGGCACGACGAGACGGTACGCGCGCCGTTCGCCGAGGCGGTGACGATCCAGCACCAGGTCGCCGCCGCGCGCCGCGCGCCCAAACAGCCCGGCGAGGGCGACTTTACCGGGCCGCTCACCTACGCCTTCCACTTCGACGCGGTGCGCCTGGCCGCGCTACTGGCAGAGCGGGCGCGCACGCTGGGAGTCCGGCACCTGAGCGGCCGGCTCCACGACCTGGTGCTCGCCGAGGATGGCACGATCGCGCGGGTCGAGAGCGACTCCGGCACGCTCACCGCCGACCTGTACGTCGACTGTACAGGGTTCCGCGCCGAGCTGATCGGGCGCCTGCCGGGCGCGCGCTTCCACTCGGTCGCCGACCAGCTGTTCACCGATCGCGCGCTGACCTGCAAGCTGCCTTACGCCGCGCCCGACGCGCCGATCGAGAGCGCCACCGTCGCCACCGCGCACGCCGCCGGGTGGCTGTGGGACATCGGGCTGGCCGGCGCGCGCGGGATCGGCTGCGTCTATGCCAGCCGCTACCTCGACGACGCGGGCGCCGAGGCGGTCCTCGCGCACTATCTCGGCCGCGACCTGGCCGAGCTCGCCCCGCGCCGCATCGCCTTCGCGCCGGGCTGGCAGGAGCGCGCCTGGATCGGCAATTGCGTCGCGGTCGGCCTGGCAGGCGGGTTCCTCGAGCCACTCGAGTCGACCGGCGTGGTGCTGATCGAGGCCGCCGCCGCGATGATCGCCGAGCTGCTGCCGCCACGCGGGCCCGTTGATCGCGGCGCGGCGCGGTTCAACGCGCTGATGGCCGAGCGCTACGAGAACATCGCCGCTTTCCTGAAGCTGCATTATTGTCTCAGCCGCCGCCCCGAGCCGTTCTGGCGCGACAACGCCGATCCCGCGACGCTGCCGCCGCGGCTCGCCGCCTGGCTCGAGCAGTGGCGGCACCGCACGCCGAGCCGCTTCGACTTCCAGCTCGAGAGCGAGACCTTCGCCCACTTCAACTATCAGTACATCCTCTACGGCATGGGCTTCGCCACCGACGCAGGCGCGGCCGACGCCGCCGCCGCCGCGCGCGCCGAGCGGCTGTTCGCGCGGGTCCGCGCCTATGGCGAGCGCGCCGCGCGCGAGCTGCCGCCGCACCGCGCCCTGGTCGAGCAGCTCGCCGGCACCGCGCTCAGCCCCGCGCGAACAGGCTCCTGAGCCACAGCGGTCCGCCGCGCGCGGCCTCGCGCCAGTCGAGCGCCTCCTCGCTCACGCCCGGCACGTAGCGCCACGGGTCGATGGTGCGCACCTTGCTCCCACGATAGCGCCCCGGATGCGACGTCGCGATCGCGAGCCGGTGCTCCAGCGCGGTCGCGGCGAGCAGCGCGTCGCGCGGCTCGGCATAGCCCAACGCGGCGGCACGACGCGCCACCGCGGCATCGACCGCGAGCACGCGCCCGTCGAAGGCACGCGGCACGATCTCCTCTGCCCAGCCGCGCGCCGCGGTGGCGGCGGCCTTGTCGACGCGCTCGATCTGCACCGCCGCGGTGACCAGCTCACCGAGCGTCAGCGCCGAGACGAACAGGGCAGTGCGCGCCTGTGCCGCCGCCCAGGCTGCCACTGCCGGGTCGCACGTGCCCGCCTTGGCGCCGCGCAACGCCCAGACCAGCTCGGTGTCGAGCAGGTGCATCAGCGCGCCCAGCGCGTGATCGCGCGCCAATCGGGCTCGACCGTCACCGGCTCGGGCGCGGCGAGCTGGTCGGCGAGCGTGTCTCCCTGGCCAGCGAGCTGCCGAAACGACTCGAAGCTGAGCAGGACATGGGTCGGCCGGCCGCGATCGGTGATGAGGACGGGCTCCTGCGCGGCGAGTCGCTTGGCCTGGCTGACGTCCTGGTTGAACGCGCGGCTGGAAAGCGTGCGCATGAGCCTACCTCTTCCCGTCGCAGGTTGGTTCGAAGGCAGCGAGCGACGTAGGCACGTTACTACATCGTGGCCACGCCGCAACGCTTCCCGCTCGTTGCCGGAAAATCGCGGCGACGGCGCACGCTATGCCTTGCGCGTGCGGCCACACCGGCCTCTTCTCCGCACGGCGAGAGCGGGCGCGTGCCCGCCGGGGGGAGGACAGGATGAGCGACTGGCTGGCAAGCCTAGGGACGACGGTGGCGAACGTGCTCGAGCCGCATGGGCCCGCCACCTCGGCGGCGGCGCACAGCTACGCGCCGGGCGATTTCTCGATCCACTTCTTCCTCCAGCTCGCGGTGATCCTGGTGGCCTGCCGGGTGGTCGGCTGGCTCGGCCAGAAGCTGCTCGGCCAGCCGCAGGTAGTGGGCGAGATGATCGCGGGCGTGGTGCTCGGGCCCTCGCTGCTCGGGCTGCTCTTCCCCGGCCTGCAGGGTGCGATCTTCCCTAAAGAGACGAAGAACGTGCTCTACGCCGGCGCGCAGCTGGGCGTGGGGCTCTACATGTTTCTGGTCGGCACCACGCTGCGGCTCGACCATTTCCGCACCAAGGCGCGCAGTGCCTCGTTCGTGTCGATGGCGGGGATCGCGGCGCCGTTCCTGATCGCGGTGCTGATCACCCCCTTGCTGCTCGGCGTGCCCGGACTGTTCGCGCGCGGGATCAGCCAGGCCAATGCGACGCTGTTCCTCGGTGCCTGCATCGCGCTCACCGCCTTCCCCATGCTGGCGCGGATCATCAACGAGCGCGGGCTGGCGGACAGTTCGCTCGGCACGCTCTCGCTCACCGCCGGCGCGTTCGACGACGCCTGCTCGTGGTGCGTCCTGGCGCTGGTGCTCGCCACCTTCGGCGGCGGCGCGGGCGTGGCGATCCTGGCGATCGGCGGCGGGCTGCTATGGGCGCTGTTCGTGGTGCTCGCGGGGCCGCGGCTGCTCGCCCCGCTGGCGCGCAAGGTCGAGCGCGAGGTCGAGCTGAGCCTCACCAGCTTCGCAATCGTGATGATCGCCTTCTGCTGCTCCGCCTTCCTGATGGACGTGATCGGCATCCACGCGATCTTCGGCGGCTTCATCCTCGGCGCGGTGATGCCGCGCGGGCTGCTCACCGCCGAGATCAAGCGCAAGCTCGAGCCGCTGACGGTGGTGCTGCTGCTGCCGATGTTCTTCACCTATTCGGGGCTGAACACGCGGATGGACATGGTCAACTCGGTCGAGCTGCTGCTGATCGCGCTGGGCGTGCTGGCCGCCTCGGTGATCGCCAAGGGCGGCGCCTGCTATCTCGCCGCGCGGCTGTCGGGCGAGGACAATCGCACCGCGCTCGGCATCGGTGCGCTGATGAACTCGCGCGGGCTCATGGAGCTGATCATCATCAACATCGGGCTGCAGAAGGGGATCATCGGCCCGACGCTGTTCTCGATGCTGGTGCTGATGGCGATCGTGACGACGATGATGGCGAGCCCGCTGTTCGAGCTCTTCTACGGCCGCCGCGGTCGCAAGAGCGGCGAGCTGGCGCGACTCGACCGAAGCTACGCCGAGGCGGGCTGAGGCTGCGCCTCGAAGCTCGCCACGTTGGGTCAGGCGTCGGCGGCACGGAAGATAAGGCGGCGCAACGGGCTAGGCCATGGCGGCGCGGCAGGGGTGCAGGACTAGCGCGGCCTTAATCTTGAAGCAGGACGAGGGCACGGCGACACCGCCGCCATGCAATGCCCTCCCCTCTCGCTCTCCCTGCCCGCGATCGGCGAGAGGCGCCCGTGGTGAGGGGCGTCGCACGCAAGTCGCGGCGGCTGCTGCAATGGGTCGCACCGATCGTCGCGGCGCTGCCGATCCTCTACTATCTCGGTGGCGTGCTGCTGAGCCTCGGCGCGTTCGCGCCAGCCGGCGTCGCGGGCCTCGGTGCGTTCGACCTCACCGAGGTGGCGACCGCCGGCTGGCTCAATCTCGGCCCGACGCTGCTGATCCTCGCGGCGGTATGGGTGATCGCGGCGACGCTGGTCTGGCCGATCTCGGCATCGCTGACCCGCGGCCTGGCCGAGCGGGCGCCCCGCTCCAGCGTCTTCGCCGCCGAGATCATCGGCATCGCCTTCTGCGCTTATGCCATCGCCTCGGTGGACGGCGTGTTCCAGCTGCTCATCGCGGTGTTCGCGACCTTGATCATCGTCGCGCTGGCGGCGGCGCAGCTGACCCGGAGCGAGACGGTGATGCGGGCGCGGGTCCGCCCGCTCGGCTGGTTCCTGCTGTGCTTCAGCGCGACGATCGGACTGGTCGCGCTCGGAGAGGCGGCGTCTCCCTTCGGCGTCAGCACCCCGGCCCGCGCGGCGGCGCTGTTCGCCACGCCGTGGGGACAGCGCTGTGTCTATCCGGTGCTGATCGGGCGCGCGCGGTTGCTCTACGTCGACGGCGAACGCCTCTTCCTCTCCGACTATGAGAGCCGCAGCGTGATCCAGGTCGGGCAGGTGCCAGCCGGAGTTGCGCTCAGCCGTCACGTGCCCGTCTGCGCGCGCCTGACGCCCGTCGCGCCGGCGCGCTGACCGCGCTCAGTCACGCACGAGCACGTCCGGCCCGATCGCGGCGACGTCGGTGCAGCCAGTGAGCGCCATCGCGACGCGCATCTCGGCCTCGATCAGCGCGAGCATGCGCGCCACCCCCGCCTCGCCGCCCGCGGCGAGCGCATAGGCCCAGGCGCGGCCGAGCAGCACGCCGCGCGCGCCGAGCGCGAGCATCCGCACGACGTCGAGCCCGGTGCGCACGCCACCGTCCGCCAGCACGGTGAGCCGGTCCCCCACCGCCGCCGCGATCGCGGGCAAGGCGCGCACGGTCGAGGGCGTGCCGTCGAGCTGGCGGCCACCGTGGTTGGACACCACCAGCCCGTCCGCGCCGAGCGCCGCCGCCTCGCGCGCGTCCTCGGCGTCGAGAACGCCCTTGAGGATCAGCGGCCCCTCCCATTCTTGGCGCACCCAGTCGAGGTCGCGCCACGTCACGGTCGGGTCGAAATTGTCGCGCATCCAGCCGAGGAAATCCTCCAGCCCGCTGGAGTTGCCGAGCACCGGCGCGACGTTGCCGAGATGGTGCGGGCGGCCGTGGACGCCGACGTCCCACGCCCAGCGCGGGTGCCGCAGCGCCTGGCCGAAGCGCCGCGCCGCGCCGCGCCAGCCGCTCGCCCCCGCCAGCCCCGAGCGATAGTCGCGGTAGCGCGAGCCCGGCACCGGCATGTCCACCGTGAACACCAGCGCGCTGCACCCCGCCGCGCGCGCCTGGGCGAGCAGGTCGCGCATGAAGCCGCGGTCGCGGATCATGTAGAGCTGGAACCAGAAGGGCCGCGTCGTGCCGCGCGCCACCTCGTCGATCGGGCAGGCCGAGACGGTCGAGAGGCAGAAGGGCACCCCCGCTCTCTCCGCCGCGCGCGCCGCCTGCACCTCGCCGCGGCGCGCGTTCATGCCCGCCAGCCCGATCGGCGCGAGCGCCACCGGCAGCGCCATGCGCTGGCCGAACAGCTCGGTTGAGGGATCGAGCGTGCCGATGTCGCGCAGCACGCGCTGGCGCAGCGCGATCGTCTCGAGATCGGCGACGTTCCGCCGCAGCGTCGTCTCGCTGTACGACCCGCCGTCGATATATTCAAACAGGAAAGGCGGCAGTCGGCGCCGCGCGAGCGCGCGGAAATCGAGGGTGGAAGCGACGATTGTCATGGGGTTCGGGTTCACGAAGGCGGTGGCGCGCTGTAGCGCATAGGTGCAACCTGCATCCACTGGCGGCGGATGGCAACGTCCCGCGTGCCCGAACCGCTTCCTCCAGCCCTCGAGGTGATCACGATGAAACTCTGCCGCTACGGTGCGAAGGACGCCGAGAAGCCCGCGCTGGTCGACGCCGACGGCGCGCTGCGCGACCTGTCGGGCGTGGTCGCCGACCTGACCGGCGACGAGCTCGCCCCCGCCGCGCTCGCGCGCCTCGCCGCGCTCGATCCCGCGACGCTGCCGCTGGTGGCAGGCACGCCGCGCTACGGCGTGCCGGTCGCGGGTTCGCAGAAGTTCATCGCGATCGGGCTCAATTATGCCGACCATGCCGCCGAGTCGAACCTGCCGATCCCGGCCGAGCCGGTGGTCTTCAACAAGTGGGTCAACTGCCTTCATGGCGCCAACGACCCGGTGGTGATCCCGCGCGATAGCAGGAAGACCGACTGGGAGGTCGAGCTCGGCGTCGTGATCGGCACGCGCGCCAGCTATGTCGAGGAGGCCGACGCGCTCGACCATGTCGCCGGCTATCTCGTCGTCAACGACGTGTCCGAGCGCCACTGGCAGCAGGAGCGCGGGCCGACCTGGGACAAGGGCAAGGGCTTCCCCACCTTCGGTCCGGTCGGGCCGTGGCTCGTCACCGCCGACGAGGTGGGTGACCCGCAGCAGCTCGGCCTGTGGCTGTCGGTCAACGGGCAGCGCGTGCAGGACGGGTCGACGTCGACGATGATCTTCACCGTCGCGCAGATCGTCGCTTACTGCTCGCAGTTCATGACGCTGGAGCCGGGCGACATCATCACCACCGGCACGCCGCCGGGCGTCGGCCTCGGCCAGAAGCCGGAGCCGTGGTACCTCAAGGCCGGCGACGTGGTCGAGCTCGGCATCGAGAAGCTCGGCGAGCAGCGCCAGGAGTTCGTCGCCTGGTCGCGCGAGGCGATCGGCTAAGGTCCGAGCACCCTGCCGCTCCGGGCTCCCGCGTGCGCGGGAGCACAAGCGGCGCGCGAATCGATCCGTCATCCCGGAACAGGTCCGGGATGACGGAAGATGATGGGGGTTCAGCAACTCTCGCCGGGGTTCGGGATGACGCGCCATCCCGGCCGCCGGGTCAGAACAAGAAGCTGCGCAAAGAGCGCCGCGACGCCCGCGACGCTCCGCCGTCCCGCTATTTCGCCGCCCAGCGGATCGCGTTGGTCAGCACGCGCCGGTAGTTGGGATCATCGTAATTGGCCGCGTCATGGCCCAGCGCCGAGAAGAAGACATGCCCCTTGGCACGCGGGTTGACCCACATGATCGGGTGCTTGCCCATGCGCAGCTTGTCTCCGGTGCGGTAGCTCGCCTCGTCGACGCGGGCGAGCACGGTCATGCCATGCTGGCTGGGGTCGCCGCTGAACGAATACCATTCGTCGCTCGAGGTCCAGGGCAGCTTCACCCCCGCCATCACCGGGTGGCGCGGCTGGTCGACCAGGATCGTCGCGCGCTGGATGTGATCGGCCCCGTTGGGATGGCCGATGAACTCGGTGCCGATGATCGTGTCGACGTACCAGGGCGACTTGTGGCTGTTGTCGCCCGCGGCGTGGAGCGCGACCACCCCGCCGCCGCGCGCGACGAAGCGCTGGAACGCGGCCTGCTGCTCGGGGGTCAGGAACTCGCCCGAGGCGCTGTTGAGCACCACCACCGAGAAGTGCTTGAGCGCCTCGTCGTTGAAGACCGCGCCGTTCTCTGTCTGGAAGCTCTTCCGGCCGAGGCCGCGCGCGATGTCGGCGAGCACCTCGTTCGAGTGCGGGATATGCTCGAAATGCCGCCAGCCGTTGGTCTTGCTGACGATCAGCACGCCGCGCTCGATCCCGGCGGGCAGCGTCGGCGGGCTCGTGTCGAGCGTCGGCGCCGGCAGGTGCGGGTCGGGGGCGGCCTGCGCCAGTGCCAGCGCCCCGAGCATCGCGATCAGTCGCATCCCATCTCTCCTGTGCTAAACGTTATCGCGCCGGCGTCGCGGCCGTGCGTGCCTGGTCGATCTCGGCGCCCCACGGGTCGCGCGCCACCACCGTCTTCCCGTCGGCGGCGAAGTCCGCGATCGTGTCGGCGGCGCGATCGTAGCGCGGCCAGCGCGGCAGGCCGGCGCCGTTGGGATCACCTGTCTTGACGAAGTTGGCGAGATACTGCGCCATGGCATGCCCCATCGCGACGTCGCGCGGGCTGGTCTGCGCGCCATATTTGATCGCGGCATTGTCGAAGAAGAAGGGGATGTCGGTGGCGTGCTGCGCGCCGGGCTTGCCGATCGCGCTCGCGACATAGGAGAAGCGATACGACCACACCGGCACGCCCTTGTCGGCGAGCCGCGCGGCGGCATCGCGCCCGCCCGCGACCATATAGCCGGTGCGCCCGCCGATGTCGGCGCTGGTGGCGCCGATCAGCATCGGCACGCGCGCGAACCGGTCCTGATCATAGGCGGCGCCCATGTCGACCACCACCTTGCCGTCGATGAAGGGCCCCGAGTAGGTCGGCGCGGCGGGGTCACGCGGCGCCATCGAGGCAAGGTTGAGCCCGTCGACCACCTGCTCGCCCGGCAGCGCGCGCAGCCGCTCGAGCGCGTCAGGCGCATCGGGGTCGATGCCCTTGGCGCGTGCGAAGTTGGCGCCGACCCGCTCCGCGTCGGCCAGCGCCTTGCCGCTCGGGTCCGGGTGACCGTCACCGCCCGACATGGCGAAAGCCTGGTGGAACAGCCCGCGCGCCAGCGGCGAGGTGACGAGCTGGTGCACCGACATGCCGCCCGCGCTCTCGCCGACGATCGTCACCTTGGAAGGATCCCCGCCGAAAGCGGCGATGTTGCGTTTGACCCATTGCAGCGCCGCGATCTGGTCCATCGTGCCGTAATTCCCGAGCCGGCCGGCGTCGGCGTTGGCCTGGCTCAGCTGCGGCAGCGCGAAGCTGCCGAATCGGCCGAGCCGGTAGTTGAAGCTGACGAACAGCACGCCGCGCCGGGCCATGTTGGCACCGGCATAGGTGGGCGGCGAGGCGCCGCCGTTGACGAAGCCGCCGCCGTAGATCCACACCAGCACCGGCAGCTTGCCCTTGGCGGCGGCCGGCTTCCAGACATTGACGTAGAGGCAGTCCTCGGACGGCGTGGTGCCGAGCGGCGCGGCGTCGCTGGGGAACGGCAGCTGCATGCAGTCGGCCGCGTAGCGTGTCGCGTCGCGGGCCGTCGTCCAGTGCGCCGCCGGCTGCGGCGCCCGCCAGCGCAGCGCACCCACCGGTGACGCGGCGAAGGGGATGCCCTTCCAGCTCGCGATGCCGTCGCTCACCGCGCCCCGGACAGGACCGGCGTCGGTACTGACCGTCATGCCCTGCTGCGCCAGCGCCGGCGCGGCGATGAGCAGCGCGGCCAGCGCCGCGGCGATCGGCTTGGTCATCCGTCTTCCTCCCCTTCGCGGCCGGATCTTGCCCGGCGCGCACCCTACCTTCCCCGCCGCGGCGGCGACGTCAACTGGCGCCACCGCGACCGACCGCCTCGATCACGACAAGCCCGTCGCTTCGCGAGGCACTTAGCGTGGTGGTTACCGCGTCGTTAACCGTGGCCTTAAGACTCTGTTAGGACTTTTATGACAGATCGTCTGTCACAAACACAGCGATAGGAGAGCTGCCGTGGATGATCCGCGCAAGCTCAAGAACGAGCTGGAAGTGGCGGCGCGCATCGCGGGCTCGCTGACCGATATACGCGCCGCGCAGGAAGTGGAGCGCTACATGCGCGAGGTGGAGGCCAAGCTGCGCTTCCCGCCCCGCCCCAGCGCCGACGTGGTGATCTGATGGGCATCGCCGCTCCGATGCCGCTGAACGAGCCGCTGCGCCAGCGCGCGGTGGATGCGTGCGGCATCGTCACGCGCCCGCGCAACCCCGAGCTCCAGCGGATCGTCGAGGAAGCGGCGCGGCTGGCGCGCGCGCCGATCGCGGTGATCTCGGTGGTGGACCGGTCGCGGCAGTGGCTGGCCGCCCGCGTCGGCATCGACGGAGACGAGGGCCCGCGCGCCGAGTCCTTCTGCGGCCACACCATCCTGCGCCCGGGCGAGCCGATGATCGTCGCCGACGCGCGTGATGATCGCCGCTTCCTCGCCAACCCGTCGGTGCTGGGACATCCGCACATCCGCTTCTACGCGGGTGTGCCGCTGGTCGATCACGCCGGCTTTGCGCTGGGGGCGCTGTGCGTCGCCGACACGCGACCGCGGCTCGGCCTGTTTGACGTCTACGACCTGACTCATCTGGCCCGCCACGCCGAACGGATCATGGCGCTCTAGGCGCGGCCGGTCCGAACCTTCTGGCACCCGCCGCGGCGCGACGCGTTGGGATGGTGAAGGAGACGATCATGTCAGACGAACGCGAGGAACAGCCCGTCCTGTACGTGCCGAACAGTCCCAACGTCGGCGCCGCCGATCCGGACGCGGACAAGGACGACCCCAAGCGCGCCGCCAAGGACCGCGCCCGTGCGGATGACCTCGCCGCCAAGGTGGCGGTGGGCGACGAGCTCTCGGGCTATGAGAAGGTCGCCGGGCGCGGCGTCGTCGGCGAATAGACACCTGATCACCGCCGTCTCCCGCGAGGGGGAGGCGGCGGTAATCGCGTCAGGCGAGCGCCCTCAGGCCAGGATCAGCCCCTCGCGGTTCATCGCCGCGGTCACCGAGCGGTTCTGCTCGTCGCTGAGCTGCGCACGCAACGAGGGAAACAGCTCGTCTTCCTCCTCGCGCATATGCTCCTCGATCATCGCGCGGAACGCGCGCAGCTTGGGCAGCCAGGCGGGATCATCCTTGGCCATCGCGCCCAGCTCGAAGAAATACTGCTTCACATAGCCGTGCTCGTGGTTGAGCTGGTCTGCACCCTCGGTGAGGCCGTGGTCACGCATCTCGGCGTAGACGACATTCTCTTCCTGGAAGGCGTGCTTGGCGATCGCGTGCTTGAGCTGCGCGAGCAGCAAGGTGCGCCGCTTGGTGGCCTTCTCGTCGGTCTTCTCCAGCGCGTCGAACAGCTTGAGCGCGGCGGCATGTTCGGCGGCCAGCGCCTCGTCCCATGGGCCAGCGAAGACGGTCGGCGCCTGCACCGCGGCCTTGCGCAGCAGATTGGCGGCCAATCCCGCGGCCACGCCGATCGCGGCGGTCAGGGCCAGGGTCCGGCCGCGTGCGGCCTGTGCGTCGCTCGTCGTCGTCATCGCTCTCGCTCCTGCTGGTCGCGCTGGAACGACGGCGCTAAGTAGCTGTTCCGACGCGAGAAGTGATCGGCCGCCGCGTTGGCCCGGAAAGTGACTGATCGAGGTTGGCAAGCTCCGCCTGCGCTGCACGACAAGAGGAACCAGCATAAAAAATAGCGCGTTAGCTGGGCCCACGGCGACCTCGGCCGCCTCATGGGGAACATGAATGCTGGCGATGGACTATCGCGGGCCCTACCGGGTCCGTCTCACCGAGAAGCCGATGCCTCGCATCCTTCACCCGCGCGACGCGATCGTGCGCGTCACGCGCTCATGCATCTGTGGATCGGACCTGCACCTCTACCACGGCATGGTGCCCGACACGCGCGTCGGCAGCACCTTCGGCCACGAGTTCTGCGGCGTGGTCGAGGAGGTCGGCGCGGAGGTGGAGAACCTCGCCCCGGGCGACCATGTGCTGGTGCCGTTCAACATCGCCTGCGGTCACTGCCACTTCTGCCAGCAGGGTCTGTACGGCAACTGCCACGAGTCGAACCCGCAGGCGACCGCCGTCGGCGGCATCTTCGGCTATTCGCACACGGCGGGCGGTTATGACGGGGGGCAGGCCGAATATGTCCGCGTGCCCTACGCCGACGTCGGCCCGACGAAGATCCCCGACTGGATGGATCCGGACGACGCGGTGCTGCTCACCGATGTCGTGCCGACCGGCTATCAGGCCGCCGAGATGGGCGGAATCCAGAAGGGCGACACGGTCGTGATCTTCGGCGCCGGCCCGGTCGGCATCATGGCCGCGCGCGCCGCCTGGCTGTTCGGCGCGGGGCGCGTGATCGTGCTCGACATGTACGACTACCGGCTGGACTTCGTCCGCACCTATGGGCCGGCCGAGGTGTACAATTTCAAGGAGCTCGACGACGTCGTCGTGTTCCTCAAGAAGACGACCGACGGCCTCGGCGCCGATGTCGCGATCGACGCGGTCGGCGGCGATGCGCGGGGCAACGCCTGGCATTGGCTGTTCGGCACCAAGCTGAAGCTGGAGGCCGGCTCGGCGATTCCGCTGCACTGGGCGATCAATTCGGTGAAGAAGGGCGGGATCGTCTCGGTCGTTGGCGTCTACGGCCCGACCGGCAACATGGTCCCGATCGGCAATGTCGTGAACAAGGGCATCACGATCCGCGCCAACCAGGCCTCGGTCAAGCGGCTGCTGCCGCGGCTGATCGAGCACGTCCGCGCCGGGCGTATCGACCCCAAGGCGCTGATCACGCACCGTGTGCCGCTCAGCGACGTAGCCGACGCCTACCACCTGTTCGCCAACAAACTGGACGGCTGCATCAAGCCCGTGCTGGTGCCGCATGCCGGCTGAGGACCACATCATGGAGCGCACCCCCAAGACGCTGAGCCCCGCTCTCGCCGACCCCGCGACGATCCTTGGCTGGGGCGTCGACGCCGACGCGCGCAACGACCCGACCTACCCGATCCGCGACCAGTCGCGCGATCACGGGCTGACGCGCCGCTGGGATCGCCCGCCGGTGCAGCAGCCCGACGTCGAGATCCTGCAGTCGATCGAGCACATCCGCCAGCCGGCGGTGGTCGGCACCTCGGTGCCGCCGCGTGGGGTGAGCGGCGCGATGCGGCGCCTCGCCTTCCGCTGGAGCGAGTCGAACTGGCTGCACTGGCTGATCCTGCTCGGTGCCGACCGGGTCGACGTGGTCGAGGGCGTGGTGGAGGATCTGTCGCGTGGCACGTTGCCCAACGTGCCGGCGGAGATGGGCGTGGGCGCGGCGTGGCGGCACGATCGCGAGCGGCTCGTCACGCGATGGGCGCTTGCGGCAGGGACGATCGCGGTGGGTGGGGCAATCGCCGCGAACGTGCGGCGCGAACGCGCAGCGGCGAAGCGGACGGTGCTGCTGCCTGCTTCCTCGCACCGGGACGTTGGCGGCGCAGGCGACTGAGCGCCAGAGAGCGCGCGCTCCGTCAGATCTCGTCACCGGACTGCTCAACTCACGCGTCTTGTGGCCGAGTTCCGGCGAGAGGCGGAACCCGGGGTCAAGCAGAACAACGATCGATACCGTGGCCGAGCCTGGGCTGCTGCGTTCGCAGGAGCACAGGCACGGGCGTCATTCCGACCCGACGAACCCTATTCTTCCACCACCCCCCGATCGCGCAGCAGCATGCGGCCCGCCAGCTCGCGCGCGCGGCCGCGCGGAAGCTCCAGCGCGCGCGCCATCGCCGCACCCAGCAGTGCGTCGCCGAGCGCCGCCAGCACCAGCTGGAGCGTCTCGTCGCGGATCGGCGCGTCGGGCCGCTCCTCGTCGCGGGCCAGCTCCTCGACCAGGTCGTGGATCGCGGTGAGCACGGGATCGAGCGCGTCGCGGTTGCCGGTGAGGATCATCCAGCTCGCCAGCGCCCCCGCCCCGCCCGCGCCGAAGGCATCGAACACCACGTCGACCAGCTCGGCCGGGTCGCGCTCGGCGCGCGAGCGGCGCACCGCGTCGCGGATCGTCGCGACGATCGCCGCCGCCATCCGCTCGATCAGCGCCTGCTGCAGTCCGTCGGCGGAGCCGAAATGGTGGAGCAGGTTGGCGTGGGTGCGCCCGACCCGCCCGGCCACCGCCTTGAGCGTGACCGCCTGCGGGCCATCCTCCAGCAGCAGCACGCGCGCCGCCTCCAGCGCCGCGTCGCGCGACGCCTCGGGCGTCAGCCGCCGGCGGGGAAGGGCAGCGGTCGCCCGCGGCATCGGATCGTGACCTGTCGAGATTGCGGAATGTTGCTGCCCTTGTGCCCGCTTCCGCGCCGAAAGCAACCGGCGATCAGGCCGCGATCGGCATGGCTCGCGCGGGATCGACGGCGAGGTCGAGCGTATAGTCGACGCACTCCACCTCGGCGTCGCGCGCCAGCGCGTACCGGCGTGAGCGCCCGCACTCGACGAAGCCGAGCTTGCGCAGCACGCGCCCGGAGCCCGGGTTGTCGGCATGGTGGTGCGAGTCGACCCGCGTCAGTCCCAGCGCATGGCGCGCGATGTCGAGCACTGCGCGCCCCGCCTCGGTGGCATAGCCGCGTCCCCACACCTCGGGCGTGAGCCAATAGCCCAGCTCCACCCCGCCGCGCTCGCCGCGATGCAGCCCGACGCCGCCGACCAGACGATAGGCGCCAGAGCGCTCTGCGATCAGGAAACGCGGCTCGCGCGGGTGCGGCTGCAGTGAGAGAAAGGCAGCCGCGTCCTCCTCGGCATAGGGCCAGGGCACGCGCGCCAGCCGCGACACCACCGCCTCGTGCGCGATCGCTCGCGCCAGCGCAGGGGCGTCCTCGAGCCAGCCCGGCCTGAGGGTGAGTCTCGGCGTCAACGCGAACATGCTCCGTCTCCTTGTTCGGGCCGCTGCCACAACCGGATGACGGTGGCGCGACACGCTGGGGCGAGGGAGCATGAAAAAAGGGAGCCGGGGCGACCCGTCTCCCTTGTTGGCTGGGTTCCGTGCTGCGGAACCCCGGGTCGCCCTGGTGGGCAACCCGGTTGGTTGCCCGATGTTACTCGGCCGCGGCCGCCATAATATCGACCGAGCAGAATTTACGGCCGAGCTTGCCCTCGTGGAACACCACGCGGCCGTCGACGAGCGCGAAGAGGGTGTGGTCCTTGCCGATGCCGACGTTGCGACCCGGGTAGAACTTGGTGCCGCGCTGGCGCACGAGGATGTTGCCCGCGATCGCTTCCTGACCGCCGAACTTCTTCACGCCGAGACGACGGCCGGCCGAATCACGACCGTTGCGCGACGAACCGCCTGCTTTCTTATGTGCCATTGCTCTTGCTCCTGCGCGCTACGGGATCAGCCGACCGACACGATCTTAAGGATCGTGTGGTTCTGGCGATGGCCGTTGCGACGACGATAATTGTGGCGGCGACGCTTCTTGAAGACGATCACCTTCTCGCCCTTGGCCTGGGCGACGATCTCCGCCGCGACGGTGAGGCCGTCGACCGACTTGAGATCCGCGCCCTCGCCCGCGAGCAGCACGTCACCCAGCGTCACCGACGCACCGGCTTCGCCCTCGATCTTCTCGACGACGATCTTGTCTCCGGCGGCGACGCGATACTGCTTGCCGCCCGTGCGCACGACTGCGAACATGGCTCTTGTCACTTCCCAAATTTCATAGCTCGCGAGGGCGTACCCTGCGAGAGAAGCGTGCGAGCTATGCGAAGCCTTCCGGCCTGTCAACCGATTCCGTGACCGATCGACGAAGCCGCGGCGTCAGTGGCGGTGCTGGCGCTTCAGCCCGTAACGGCCGCCGTCCAGCCGATCGAACAGGCCGGCGATCGCGGGATGGTCGATCGGCTCATCGCTGTCGTCGTGCACCAGGTTCTGCTGGCTGACGTAGGCGACGTAGCTCGACTCCATGTTCTCCGCGAGCAGGTGATAGAAGGGCTGGTCCTTGCTCGGGCGGAAATCCTCGGGGATCGAGTTATACCATTCCTCGCTGTTGGCGAAGACGGGATCGACGTCGAAGATCACGCCGCGGAAATCGAGCATGCGGTGGCGCACCACGTCGCCGATCGAGAAGCGCGCGTGCGCGATCGGGGGCGCCACCGGCGCCTCGGCCTGAGCGATGATCGTGTGTTCGCTGGTCATCGCTACAATCTAGTGCGGAAATCGGCGCGCACAACAACAGACACGCTTGCGTCTGCCCCGCGACCGGGCTAGGGGCGCCGCTCGATCGCCGCCGGCGCGCCTCTCGCAGGCCCCGGTGTCCTCCGCGGAGAGGTGCCAGAGTGGTCGATTGGGACGGTCTCGAAAACCGTTGTGCCCTCACGGGTACCGTGGGTTCGAATCCCACCCTCTCCGCCACCTTCTCTGACATAAAGCACCCCCGCCTACCGGCGCAGCGCGGCGAGGATCGGATCACCCGCCGGGGTTCGTTCCACACGCGGGACATAGACCTGCGGCTGGAAGCGCTCGCGCGGTAGGCCCGCCACGGTGAACAGCTGTTCGGTGCCGATGTCGATTCGCGCGGCGGAGGCTTGGATGGTCTCGTTGCTCAGCGCGCCGAGCAGATGCGCCATGTCGGTGCCCATGGTGGTGGCGCCGATCGCGTCGAAGCCGATCATCAGCCCCTCCCCCATGCTGCCCGTCCAATGACCGCCCGCGACATAGACCTTGCCGCTGTATCGCCGCCCGAACGGTGCGACATATTCCATGAATGTCCGCGTCGGCCCGAGCACCCGCGCCTCATAGGGCACGACATGCTTCTGATACGGCAGCTCATGATCCACGAAATGGCCCATGATGCCGCGTGCCACGCTGGTGTTGCCGCCGCTGGGCGTATCGCGCAGGTCGATCAACAGCGCGGACGTGTCGCTCAGCGTGTCGAGCGCGCGGCCGAATTGATCGATCAGCGCCTGGTCGCCCAGCGAATTGTTGATGCGGATGATGCCGAGGCTGCCCCGCCGCGCCACCTTGAGCAAGGGTCCACCGGCGATGCGGTCGGCGAGGTCGTTGGTGGCAGCCAGCTCGAAGCGCCGCCGGCGACCGCCATCCGTCACCTCCACCATGCGTCGCCGCCCGCGGTGCCCCGCCAGCGCGACGTTGAACGCGAACGCGATCTGTGGTGCGCTGAGATCGGTAAAGGCGCGCCCGGTGACCTCTTCGATCGCGCGACGTGGTGACTGGCCGTCGATCCGGACGACCGCCATGTCCGGACGCAGGCCTTTGGCCGCGGCGTCGCCGTCCGCGCGCACGTCCTCGATCATGAAGCGAGCCCCGTCGACGACGCCGAACAGGTCGGAGGCGGTGGGTACCACTGACCAATCGTCCGCGTCGAGCGGGCCTACGACGAAATGCGGATCCGCGAAATTGCGCGCGACGAGCTGGAGGACGTCGATGAAATCCTTGTCGGTCTTCGCCGCTCTGGCGCGCTCGGCGAAGGCCGTCAGGATCGCGTCGCCGTCGATCCCGGGACGATCCCGATAACCGTAATTCTCCCGCAGTAGCCTATCGAATGCGGTCCAGGCACCGGCCGCGTCGAAGCGCACCGGCGCCGACGACGGCTGCTGTGCGCTGATCGGACTGGGCTGACTCAGGAGCAGGGCTGCCGCGCAGGCGGTCAGTGGCGCGTATCTCATCGCCTTATCCTTCGTTCCCGCTCGGCCCGGCGCAAGCATCATCGTGGCGCGCCCTCCCGTGCTTCGCCGCGCGGCAGCGCAGCCGCACGCGTGACAGCACCGGTCAGATCACCGTCGCCAGTCGCAGCGGACCGGCGCCCCCGGCGGCGGGATCGGATAAGGACTCACGCCCGTCCTCGACATGGCCCGCCATGCGCCACACCTGCCCGTCCGTCGTGAACTGACGATCGTACCAGCCATGGCTGGTCGCGAGGTCGAGCGCGATGCGGCGCGTCTCCCCCGGCGCGAGAACGAACGACTCCGGCGAGCTGCCGTATGCGCAGTCGGCCATTGCGATCCGCTGCGGCGCGGTCGACAGATTGTCCAGGATCAGCGCCGGCGCGGCACCACCATCCGAGAGATGTGAAGAGAACCGGTCGCCCTTCCCGGTGAGGCGTCGGTGGAAGCCGTCCGGCCCGAGCACGAACAGGTCCGCCGCGCCCGCCGGCAGCGCGTGCGCGAGCACATTCCCCGCGGCGACGGTGTAGCGCGCGGGCACCGCGTCGAGCCGGCTCACGTCGTAGACGTGGAATACCGCGGCGCGCTCGGTCGAGCGGTTGACGAGCAGCAGCGCGGGCGTGTCGCCGGCGCGCAACCGCGCGTCGAGCGCATAAGGCGTCGCGCGCCGTCGCCGCACGCCGCGCTCCTGCAGCGGCGCCGCCGCGACGGCGGGCAGCGGCGGCGCGACCCCCTTGAGTTGTGCCGCGCGCTCGCACAGTGCCGCGGTGGCGGGCAACGCGCCCATGAAACGGATCGTGTCGGGCGCGGCAAAGTCGAAGCAGGAGGTGAGATCACCGCACACCGCGCGGCGCCACGCGCTGATATTGGGCTCGCGCACGCCGAAGCGCGCCTCCAGAAAACGCAGGATGCTGGTGTGGTCGAACACCTCGGAGGCGACATAGCCGCCGCGGCTCCACGGCGAGACGACATACATGGGCACGCGCATGCCGAGGCCGTAGGGGCGGTCGCGGTAGGCAGCGTCCTCGGGCGCGCGGCAGTGGACGTGATATTCGTCGTCGGCGGGCACGTCGCTGGCGCCGACCGCGCGGCCGTCGACCCGCGCGGGCGGCGCCGGCGGGGGAACATGGTCGAACAGGCCGTCATTCTCGTCGAAGTTGATCAGCAGCGCGGTGCGCGCCCACACGTCGGGGTTGGCGGTGAGCGCGTCGAGCACGCGCGCGGTGTAGTCGCCGCCCTGCAGCGGGGTGGACACGCTGGGGTGCTCCGACGCCGCCTCGGGCGCGATGATCCACGATATCGCGGGCAGGCGCCCGTCGCGCACGTCCTGGCGCAGGTCGTCGAGCGTGCGGGTCGTCGTGGTGCGGCGGGCGAGCAGCGCCGCGGCCTCGTCGGCGGCGGTCTGCGCGCGGCGGTAAGCGTGGAAGCCGACGAGCGGGTTGTCGGTGAAATTGTCCGCCATGTCCTGGTAGATCTGAAAGCTCACTCCCGCCGCCATCAGCCGCTCGGGATAGGTGGTCCAGCGATAGCCGCCATGCTTGAGCGGATCGGCCTCGAGGCTGTCATAGCCGTTGTCGATCGCGGGGCCGCCGGCGCGCGCGAGCGGATCGTGCGTCCCCGACCAGATGTACAGCCGGTTGGGGTTGGTGCTCAGGTGCATCGCGCTGTGATAGGCGTCACACAGCGTGAAGGCCTCGGCGAGCGCATATTGGAACGGCAGGTCCGCGCGCGTGAAATGCGCCAGCGCGTGGTTGTGCTTGGCCGCGGTCCAGGCGCCCATCCGCCCGTTGTCCCACGCCGCCTGGCTGTCGGTGAAGCCGTGCGGCGTGCCGAGCGGGCGGTAGAGGCGGAAGTCGGTCGCGGTGTCGAGCCGGAACGGTGCGAGCAGCGCGGGCGACGCGCCGGGATGCTCGTTGGGCTGGAGCAGCACGGTGCGGTTCGGCGCACCGGGTAGCGGCGGCGCCGGCGCGGCGAATCGGTCGCCGAACCCGCGCACGCCGCGCATCGCGCCGAAATAATGGTCGAAGGCGCGATTCTCCTGGGTGAGGACCACGACATGATCGACGTCGCGCAGCGTGCCGGTGCGGTGTCGTCCGGGCAGTTCGAGCGCGCGCGCGATCGAGGGAGTCAGCGCCGCCGCGGCGCCGGCGGAGGCCATCATGCCGCGGATGAAGCTGCGGCGGTCCTGCATCGGCGGCATGGCGTGCTCCTCTCTGCCGCCTCGTCCACACGAAAGGGGCGAAGCGCACATCATCCCCCTCCCTTGAAGGGGAGGAGCTTACTCGCCGCCGCCTACCCGCGCCATACGGCACGACGATGACAGCGCGGCTCAGCCCGCCGCGACACCCCCGCCGAGCGCGCGGATCAGGTCGGTCGCGGTCTGGAGCTGCTGGCTGCGCACCGTCAGCAGCGCGCGCTCGGCGTCGAGCGCCGCGGTCTGCGCGGTGACCACCTCGAGATAGTCCGCCGCGCCGTCGCGGTAGCGGATCAGCGCCAGCTCGCGCGTGTGCTCCGCCGCCTCGGCCGCAGCGCGCTGATCGCGCTCCTGCGCGGCGAGCAGCCGCTGACTGGCGAGCGCGTCCTCCACCTCGCGGAAGGCGGTGAGCACGGTCTGGCGGTACGACGCCGCCGCCTCGTCATACTCGCCGCGCGCGCGCTGCACGCCGGCGCGGCGACGCCCGCCGTCGAAGATCGCCAGCGCCGCGGAGAGCGGGCCCAGCGCCCAGAAACCGTTGGACGCGCTCAGCAGCGAGCCGCGCGCCGCCTCGAACCCACCTGCGGCGCCGAGCGTGACGCTGGGGAACAGCGCCGAGCGCGCCACGCCGATCCGCGCGTTGGCGGCGGCGACGCGCCGCTCCGCCGCGGCGATGTCGGGGCGGCGCTCGAGCAAGGTCGAGGGCAGGCCGGCGGGGATCGGGGGCGGCGCGAGCTGGCGATCCTCGACCGCGAGCGTGAAGCCGGCGGGCGCCTCGCCGAGCAGCACCGCGATGGCATGCTCGTCGCGCTGCCGCGCCACCCCGACCGCGGACAGCTCGGCGCGCGCGCTGGAGAGCAGGTTCTGCGCGCGGCTGACGTCGATACCCGAGGCGATGCCGCCGCTGTGGCGCGTGTCGGTGAGCTGGTAGGCGCGCGCGTTCGCCTCGACCGTCTGGCGCAGCAGCACGATGCGTGCGTCGAGCCCGCGCATGTCGAAATAGATGCTGGCGAGCTGCGCCTGGAGCCCGAGCGTCACCGCTGCGACGTCGGCTTCGCTCGCGGCGACGTCGGCGCGGCTGGCGCGCACCGAGTTGCGCACGCGACCGAACAGGTCGAGCTCATAGGCGAGCGAGGCGCCGACCGTGCCAACGGTGTAGGGCGCGGCGCTGCCGAGCGCGAGCGGCCGGCCCGCGGAGACGCGGTCGCGGCTGACGTCGGCGGAGACACCGACCTCGGGGAAGAGATCCGACCGCGCCTGGCGGGCGACCGCGCGCGCCTGGTCGTAGCGCGCGATCGCGGCGGCGAGATCCTGGTTGCCGGCGACGACCCGCTCCTCGAGCCCGGTGAGAACGGGGTCGGCGAACGCCTCCCACCACTTGCCGGCGGGAGCGACGTCGGTGCCGGCCGCCTGCCAGCCCTCCGCCTCCTTGTACGCGGCGGGCGCGGGGGTCGCCGGGCGGACGTAATCGGGCGCGACCGAGCAGGCCGCGGTGGCGAGGAGCGCGGCGAGCGTGGCGAGGCGGGCGGTGGTGAGGACGCGACGGAGACATACGCCACCCTCGTCATCCCGGACTTGTTCCGGGATCCACCCGTCCGCGTGGTTCACGATCGTTGTATGAGCGGCACGGTAGACCCCGGAACAAGTCCGGGGTGACGGGGAGATATGGGGCGAGGGTCCGCTATTGAACCCGGAGGACAACAGGCGCACCGCCTCATCACTCCGGATCGTCCCGTGCGCAGGAACACGGTCGCCCCTCAACGCCATCTCCCGTGCTCCTGCGAACGCAGGAGCCCAGGGCCGCGAACGCGCCGGCCACCCCCTCACCGCGCACTCGCCTTCTGCACCTGCACCGCGTCACCGTCGGCGAGCGAGTCGGGCGGGTTGTCGATCACGCGGTCGCGCGGGGTGACGCCCGAACTCACCTCCACCGTATTGCCATGGTCCTGGCCAATCCGGATCGTGCGCAGGTGCGCCTTGCCGTCCGCGCCGACCAGCGCGACCTGGGTGCCGCTCTCGCCGACGATCAGCGCGCTCGCGGGCAGCGCCACCGCGCCGCTCGCGCCCGCCACCGGGAAGCTCGCCTGCGCATAGGCGCCGGGCTTGAGCGCGCGATCGGGGTTGGGCGCCTCGACCTGCACCAGCACCGTGCCCGACGACTGCTCCACCGCACCGGCGGTACGGGTCAGCGTCGCGTCGAAGCTGCGGCCGGGATATTCGGGCAGTGTCAGCGTCACGTGCATGCCCGGGTGGATCTGCGCCGAGTAATTCTGCGGCACGCGGATATAGGCGCGCATCCGCCGCACGTCGGAGACGGTGAACAACGGCGTCGACGCCGCCGTGCCCGCGGTGACCAGCGCGCCGATGTCGGTCGAGCGGCTGGTGACGATGCCGGCGAACGGCGCGATCAGCCGGGTGAAGCCCTGCGTGTAGGTCAGCCGGGAGACGTTGGCGCGCGCCGCGTTGGTCACCGCGGTCTTGGCGGCGAGGTCGCCGACCTTCTCGTCGGTCTCCTGCTTCGACACCGCGTCCTTGGCGAGCATGTTGCGCCAGCGCGTCGCGGTCGAGGCGGCGAGCTGCTGGTTGGCGCGCGCGGTCTCCAGGTCGGCGCGCGCGGCGACGAGCTGCTGGTCGATCTCGGGGGCGTCGAGCACCGCCAGCGTCTGGCCGGCGCGGACGGGGTCGCCGATGTCGACGTACCATTTGCGCACGTAACCGCTGGTGCGCGCGAAGATCGGGGCGCTGTTGATCGCCTGGAGGTTAGCGGGGAGCGTCAGCGCGCCCGTCGCCGCGGCCGGCTTGGCCTGGATCACCGCGACGGTCGGGGTCGACTGCGCCGCGGTCCAATCGGCCAGCTTGCTGTCGGTGCGCGAGCGCGCCGCGATCCCCGCGCCGACGACGCCGACCGCGATCACCGCCGCGGCGATCCCGACGGTGCGCAGCGAGCGCGACGGCGGTGCAGAGGGCGCGGCGGCCGGCGCCGCGGGGGACGTCTCGGACGACGCCTCAGACATGGGCTTGCTCCAGATGATGGGCCTCGCGCGTCGGCGCGGCCGCGGTGCGGCGGCGGTGGACGAGGCTGAAGATGACGGGGACGAACATCAGCGTGGCGAAGGTGGCGACCAGAAGCCCGCCGATCACCGCGCGGCCGAGCGGCGCGTTCTGCTCGCCGCCCTCGCCCAGCCCCAGCGCCATCGGCAGCATGCCGATGATCATCGCCAGCGCGGTCATCAGCACCGGGCGGAAGCGCGTCATCCCCGCCTCCAGCGCGGCGGCGGTGGCGTCGCCCAGCTCGGCGAGCCGCTCGCGCGCGAAGCTCACCACCAGGATCGCGTTGGCGGTGGCCACGCCCATGCACATGATCGCGCCGGTGAGCGCGGGCACCGACAAGGTCGTGCCGGTGGTGAACAGCATCCAGATGATCCCCGCCAGCGCGCCGGGCAGCGCGGTGATGATCACGAACGGGTCGAGCCAGCTCTGGAAGTTCACGACGATCAACAGGTAGATCAGCACGATCGCGCCGAGCAGCCCGTAGCCCAGCCCCGAGAAGGCGCTGTTCATCGTGGCGTACTGCCCGCGCAGCGTGACGGTCGCGCCCTTGGGCGCCTCGGCCTTGAGGTCGTCGAGCACCGTGCGGATGTCGCCCGCCACCGCGCCCAGGTCGCGCCCCGCCGGGGTGGCGAAGACGTCGACCACCGGCGCGATATTATAGTGCGACACCACCGCGGGCGCGTTGCTCCGCACGATCGTGCCGAGCCCGCCCAGCACCTGCGAGCGCCCGCTGGCGCCGGTCACCGGGATGCTCGACAGGTCGCTCATCGAGCCGACCCGGTACTCGGGCGCCTGCGCCACGACCGGATAGGACACGCCGTTGTCGGGGTTGAGGAAGAACACCGGCGCGGTCTGCTGCGTGCCCGCCAGCGAGCTCGCCAGGCTGGTCGTCACGTCACGCTCGGTCAGCCCGTACTGGCCGATCCGGCTGCGATCGACCGCGACGTTGAGCTGCGGGTAGCGCGCCGACTGCTGAATGCGCGCGTCGGCCAGTCCAGGGATCTTGGCGATGCGGCGCATGATCTTCTGCGCGTAGGCGGCGTTGGCGGCGGCATCCTTGCCCGCGATCTGGATGTCGATCGGCGCAGGCGCGCCGAAGTTGAGGATCTGGCTGGTGATGTCCGCCGGCAGGAAGGAGAAGGTGGCGCCGGGGAAGTCGCGCGGCAGCTGCTCGCGCAGGCGGCGGACATAATCGTCGGTCGGCGCGTGATCGTGCGACAGCTGGATCAGCACGTCGCCGTCCTGCGGGCCGACCGTCCCCGAATTGTTGTAGGTCGTGTTGATCGAGCTGACCGGCAGGCCGATGTTGTCGACCACCGAGACCAGCTCGTTCGCCGGGATGATCTGGCGGATGCGGCGCTGGATGCGGTCGAACTCCGCCGACGTCTCCTCGATGCGGCTGCCGACCGGCGCGCGAACGTGCATCGCGATCTGCCCGGCGTCGACCGAGGGGAAGAAGTTCTGCCCGAGGAACGGCACCAGCCCGAACGACAGCAGCACCACCGCGAGGAAGCCGATCACGAACCCCTTGGGCGCGGCGAGCACGCGCTCGAGCATCCCGCCGTAGCCCGTGCGGATCCGCTCGAACCGCGCCTCGAAGCCGCGCTGGAAGCGCACCAGCGGGTTGCGCGACGCGGGCGCGCCAGCGCTGTGCTGGTCGTGGTCGTCGCCCGCGCCATGTGGGCGCAGCAGGTACATCGCCATCGTCGGCACGAGCGTGCGCGACAGGATGAACGAGGCGATCATCGCGAACACCACCGCCAGCGCCAGCGGCACGAACAGGAAGCCCGCCACGCCCGGCAGGAAGAACATCGGCACGAACACGATGCAGATGCACAGTAGCGAGACGAAGGCGGGTGTGACGATCTGCGCCGCGCCGTCGAGGATGGCGCGGTGGACCGGCTTGCCCTGTTCGAGGTGCCAGTTGATGTTCTCGATCGTCACCGTCGCGTCGTCGACGAGGATGCCGACCGCGAGACTGAGGCCGCCGAGCGTCATCGTGTTGAGCGTGTTGCCCGTCACCGCCAGGCCGATGATGGCGGACAGGATCGCCAGCGGGATCGAGATCGCGATGATCACGGTCGAGCGCCACGAGCCGAGGAACAGCAGGATCATCAGGCTGGTCAGCGCCGCGGCGATCGCGCCCTCCTTGACCACGCCCTCCACCGCGGCGCGGACGAACAGCGACTGGTCGCCGATCGGCACGATCTTGAGCGTGCTCGGCAGCGTCTCCTGGATCTTGGGCAGCGCGTCCTTGATCCCCTGCACGATCGCCAGCGTCGAGGTAGCGCCGTTCTTGAGCACGGTCATGATCACCGAGCGCGCGCCGTCGACATGGACGACGTTGGTCTGCGGCGCCGAGCCGTCGCGCACGTGGGCGACGTCGCGCATGTAGATGGTGGCGCCGTTCACTACCTTGACCGGGATGCTGTTGAGTTCCTCGACCGAGCCGGGCGCGTTGTTGAGGCGGACGCTGTACTGGAATCCGCCGATCTTGGCGAAGCCTGCCGGGTTGATCTGGTTCTGCGCCGCGATCGCGTTGCCGACGTCCTGCGCCGACAGTCCCTTGGACTGGAGCGCGTCGGGGTCGAGGTCGATCTGGATCTGGCGCTGGCGCCCGCCCGAGGGATAGGGGATCGCCGCGCCCGGCACGGTCACCAGCCCGGGGCGCACCTGGTTGCTGGCGAGATCGAACATCTGCCCCTCGGACAGGCCCTTGCCCGACAGCGCGAGCTGGACGATCGGCACCGTCGAGGCGCTGTAGTTGAGCACCAGCGGCGGGGTGATGCCCGGTGGCAGCTGCTTGAGCACGGTCTGCGACACCGAGGTGACCTGCGCGGTGGCGGTGCGGATGTCGGCGCCGGGCTGGAAGTAGATCTTCACCACGCCGATGCCGGGCAGCGACTGGCTCTCGATATGGTCGATGTCGTTGACCGTGGTGGTCAGCACGCGCTCGAACGGGGTGATGATCCGCCCCGACATCTCGTCCGGCGACAGGCCGGCATATTGCCAAGCGGTGGCGATCACCGGCACCTTGATGTCGGGGAAGATGTCGACCGGGGTGCGGACCGCCGCCAGCACGCCGACGATGGCGATGAGGATCGCCATGACGATGAAAGTCAGCGGGCGCGCCAGCGCGATGCGTACGATGCCGATCATGGGCACAGCTTCCCGTGGGTGACGCCCGCCCCGGTGAGCGGCGTCGCGCGCCAGCCTGGCGTGCGCGGCGTCGGACGACCAGGATAGGACGGCGGCGCAATGACATGCCGCGGTGCAGCGGATGAGCGCTGGTTAACGCTTTGTCTAATATTGTTTCCGCGCCGATTGATACGTACAGCCTATCGATCATGGAGCTGCGGCATCTGCGTTATTTCGTCCAGGTCGCCGAGGACCTGCATTTCGCGCGCGCGGCGGCGCGGCTCGGCATCTCTCAGCCCCCGCTCAGCCAGCAGATCCGTCAGCTGGAGGAGGAGCTCGGCGTGCGCCTGCTCGACCGCACCAGCCGCCGGGTCACGCTCACCTACGCCGGAACCATGTTCCTCGAGGCGGCGCGGCGCACGTTGGCCGAGGCGGAGAAGGCCGCGACGGTGGCGCGCCGCGCGGCCAGCGGTGAGTTGGGCGAGCTGCGCGTCGGCTTCAACGCCTCGGCGCCCTTCATCGCGCAGGTCGCCGCCGCGATCCACGCCTTTCGCCTGCGCTACGCCGACGTGCAGCTCGCGCTGTCGGAGATCGCCGGGCCGGCGCAGGTGGCGGCGATCCTCGCCGACGCGCTCGACGTCGGCTTTCTCCGCAGCGCCGCCCCGCCCGCGCTGCCCTTCGAGCTGACCGCGACGCGCATTCTGCGCGAGCGTCTGGTGGTGGCGACCCGGCCCGACCACCCGCTCGCCGGCCGGGCCGGGCTGCGGCTGGCCGAGGCGGCGGCGCACCCCCTCGTGGTCTATGCCAGCGATCGCAGCGGCGGCTTCACCGAGGAATTGTTCGCCCTGATGCGCGCGACCGGCGCCGAGCCGCGCGTCGCCCAGACGGTGCGCGAGGTGTCGACGCTGCTCGGGCTGGTCGCCGCCGGGGTCGGCATCACCGTGGTGGCGGAGTCGCTGTGCGCGCTGCAGTCCGCCGGGCTGGTCTATACCGCGCTCGCGGACGACAGCGCCGCCAGCGCGATGTGGCTCGTCCACGCCACCGCCAGCCCGCCCGTCGCCGCCAATTTCGTCGCGATCGTGACCGCGGGAGCGGGCTGAGCGCGTTCTCGGGCCTTGCGCCTCGCTGCCTCCGAGCCGTCCCGGGCTCCCGCGCGTGCGAGCACGCTTCGTTTGGAGCGAGGTGGGTACGGCCTCAGTACATATGCTGGCCGCCGTTGATGCTCAGCGTCGAGCCGGTGACGAAGCCGGCCTCCTCCGAGCACAGGAAGGCGACGCCGCGCGCGATCTCCTGCGCCTGACCGAGCCGGCCCACCGGGATCTTGGCGACGATCTTCTCCAGCACTTCGCCCGGCACCGCGGCGACCATGTCGGTATCGATATAGCCCGGCGCGATCGCGTTGACGGTGACGCCGGCGCGCGCGCCCTCCTGCGACAGCGCCTTGGTAAAGCCGTGGATGCCGCTCTTCGCCGCGGCGTAGTTCACCTGGCCGTACTGCCCGGCCTGGCCGTTGATCGAGCCGATGTTGACGATCCGCCCCCACTTACGCTCGCGCATGCCGGGGAACACCGCCTTGGCCATGTTGAAACAGCCGCCCAGGTTGGTGTCCATGACCTCCTTCCACATCTGGTAGGTCATCTTCAGGATCGTGCCGTCGCGCGTGATCCCGGCGTTGTTGACCAGCACGTCGACGGGGCCGAGCTCGGCCGCGACCGTGGCGCAGCCATCCTGGCAGGCGTCATAGTCGGCGACGTCCCACTTGTACGCGGCGATGCCGGTGCGCGCGGTGAAGTCGCGCGCGCGCTCGTCGTTGCCGGCGTAATTCGCGGCGACGGTCATGCCGAGGTCGCGTAGCGCCACGCTGATCGCCTCGCCGATGCCCCGCGTCCCGCCGGTGACGATCGCGACCCTTGCCATGCCTGCCTCTCCCTTAACCTTGGTGAGAGGCTAGACGCGCGCCACCCAGCCTTCAAGCTCGCGCGACAGGATGGTGCGCAGCATGTCGACGCCCTGGGCTGAGTCGTTGAGGCAGGGCAGATAGGCGAAATGCGTGCCGCCGGCGCCGAGGAAGCCCTCGCGCCCGCGGATCGCCAGCTCCTCCAGCGTCTCCAGGCAGTCGGCGGAGAAGCCCGGCGCCACCACCGCGACCTTGCGGACCCCCTGCGCCGGCATCGCCTCCAGCGTCGTGTCGGTGGCCGGGCCGAGCCACTTGGCGCTGCCGAAGCGCGACTGGAACGCCACCGTCAGCGGCCGGCCAGCGAGCCGCTCGCGCAGCGCCTCGCCGAGCAGCCGCGCGGTCTTCTGGCAGTGGCAGTGATAAGGGTCGCCGCGCTCCAGCGTCCGCTGCGGCATGCCGTGGAAGCTGGCGATCAGCGCGTCGGGTGCGAAGTCGAGCGCGTCCAGCTGCTCGCCGACGCGCGCCGCCAGCGCCGCGATATAGGCGGGATCGTCGTGATAGGGCGGCAAGGTGCGGATCGCAGGCTGCCAGCGCCACTGCGCCAGCGCGGCGAAAGCCTTGTCGTTCGCGGTCGCGGTCGTCGCGGCGCAATATTGCGGGTAGAGCGGCGCGAGCAGGATGCGCTCGCACCCCGCCGCCTTCATCGCTGCCAGCCGGTCGGCGATCGCCGGGTTGCCGTAACGCATCGCCCAGTCGACCAGCACGCCGTCGCCGAACGCGTCCTTCAGCGCCGCGGCCTGCGCGCGCGTCACTGCGGCGAGCGGCGAACCCGCCTCGCTCCACACCTGCCGATAGGCGTGCGCCGACTTCTTCGGCCGCGTCGTCAGCACGATGCCGCGCAGGATCGGTTGCCACGCGATCTTGGGCAGCTCGACCACGCGCCGGTCCGACAGGAACTCGGCGAGGTAGCGACGCACCGCGCGCGTGTCGGCGGAATCGGGCGTACCGAGGTTGATCAGCAGCACGCCGACGCGCGGCGCCGGGATCGTCGGATGGTCGGCGGGCAGCATCTACGAACTCCTGAGCGGCAGCACGCGCCGCCGCGTGCCGGCGGCAGCGAACAGCGCATTGGCGACGGCGGGGGCGACCGCGGGCACGCCGAGATCGCTGATCCCACCGCAATCCGCGCCGCTGGCGATCAGTTCCACGCTGATCTCGGGTGCGGTGGCGAGCGTCGGCAGGTCGAGCGCGCCGAGGTGGCGGACCGTGGCGAGGTCGTCCTTGTATCCTGCCGCCGTACCGGTCGCGGCGGCGACGCCGAACACCAGCCCGCCCTCGATCTGCTGGCGCACCACGTCGGGGTTGATCGCGCGCCCAGCATCCACTGCGGCGACCAGCCGGCTGACGCGCGCCGCGCCGCCCTCCCCCACCTCGGCCTCGGCGAGCACCGCGATCGCGCTGCCCGCCATGCGGTGGCAGGCGATCCCCTGCCCGCTGCCCGGCACCCCGCCCGACCAGCCGCCGAGCTCGGCCGCGGTGGTGAGGCAGCGCGCCAGCCGCGCGTCGCCGCCGAGCAGCCCGACGCGATAGGACATCGGCTCGCTCCCCGCGGCGCGCGCCAGCTCGTCGACGAAGCATTCGGTGAAGAAGGCGGTGTAGCCGTCGGCGCCGCCGCGCAGGTGGCCGGTCGCCAGGTCGAGCGCGACCGGGTGATGGTCGACCGCGAGCGCCGGCAGTCGGTAAGGCGGCACCGCGCCCGCGGTGGCGTAGCGGTCGGTACCCGCGGGCAGTGCGGCGGCGAGCCGGCGCAGCGGGTCGCCCGCGAGCAGCCGCTCTCCCAGCGCGCGCCCGGTCGGCGGCGCGGCGATCGCGGCGTGCCACGCCAGGATCGTGCCGCGCGGGCCGAGCCGCGCGCGCATCCGCGCCTTGGCGGGCGCGCGGACACGGTCCTGCAGCAGCGCCTCGCCGCGCGACCAGCAGAGCTGCACCGGCCGCCGCAGCGCGCGCGCGAGCACCGCCGCCTGCGCCGCGACGTCATGCTCCAGCGCGGCGCCGAACGAGCCGCCGACCTGCATCGCGTGCACGATCACGTCGCGCTCGGACAGCTGGACCGCGGCGGCCGCGGCGGCGCGCGCGAGCGTCGGCGCCTGGGTGGCGAGCCACAGCTCGAGCCGCCCGTCGCGCCAGTGCGCCGTGGCGGCGGGAGTCTCCAGCGCGGCGTGGAGCGCGGGGCGGACGCTATACTCGGCCGCGATCACCCCCGCGCCGCGCAGCGCCGCGGCGGCGTCGCCGATGCGGGCGACCGGCTCACCGGCGCGATCGAGCGCGGCGTCGAGCGCGCGTTCGATCGCCGCGTCGTCGACCATCGCGCCACCGCGCGCGAAGCGCGGCGCCAGCGCGGCGACACCCTGGTTGGCCGACCACCAATTGTTCGCCACCGCGGCGACCCAGTGATCGGTTGTCACTACCGAGAGCAGGCCGCGCACGCGCTCGGCCGCTGCTTTGTCGCACGAGAGCAGCCGCGCGCCGGGCTGCGGCCCCTGGCGGATGCTGGCGAAGACCATGTCGGGCAGGCGCACGTCGGCGACGAAATTCGACGAACCGTCGACCTTGGCGGGCGAGTCGAGCCGCGGCAGCGACTCGCCGCTCAGCCGTCCCTCGTCGCCGAGCCGCAGCGGCAGCTCGTCGGGGACTCGCCCGCCCGCCGCCGCCTCGGCCAGCTCGGCGAAGCGGAGGCGCCGGTCGCCGAGCGTGACGAATCCGGCGCGCGTGTCGCACTGCTGCCAGTCGGCGTCCCAGCGCTCGGCCGCAGCCTGGCACAGCAGCACGCGCGCCGCCGCCCCGGCCTCGCGCAGCGGCTGCTCGAAGCGGCGCACCGAGCTGGAGCCGGCGGTGACCAGCAGCGAGTCGCGCGTCCAGAGCTCGTCGCGCACCCGCTCGGGCACGTGCGTCGCGGCATCGGTGAACAGCGCGGCGGCGCCGAGCGGGTTGGCATAGGGCGGCGCGAGCGGCGCGGCCTCGACGCCGACGGTGCGCCAGTCGGCGCCGAGCTCGTCGGCGACGATCTGGGCGAGCGTGGTGTAGACGCCCTGGCCGTGCTCGCATTGCGGGACCGCGACGATCACCTGACCGTCGCGCGCGATCTTGAGGAAGGCGCCGAACGCGGCCTCGCCTGGCGCGGTCGGCAGCGCGGCGCCATAACGGCGCGGCCACACCGCCCAGGCGACCACCAGCCCGACGCCGGCTCCCCCGGAGATAAGCAGCTTGCGTCGGGTCAGCGCGGCCATGCGGCGGGGGTAGCCGGGCGGCGCACGAGGGGGAAGCGGGAAAGCTCGTTCAGGGTGATCGGGTGAGGGGCGGACACGCCGCACTCCCTCCGGGCTTACGCGGAAGCGCGAAGGGGCGGAGGCGCAGAGAGATCGCTCGCCCCGCGCGCGGTCCCGTGAGCTGGCGCGGCGCCCTCACCTCCTGGCGTCATCCTGAGCTCGTCTCAGGATCCACTGTCCCGCAGGCGCCACGGCCA
>NZ_JACHZH010000018.1:0-33920 GCF_014193405.1 Sphingomonas sp. BK069
TTGTCGGCCGGGTCGAACAGGTTCTGCCCGCCGGTCTGGCGCTGTCCGCGCGTCAGGGCCCCCAGGCTGTCGAGCCGGCGGGCGATCGTCGAGGTAAAGCGCAGCTCGCCCTTGCAGTCGGTGGTCACCGGGCGGAACAGCGGTGTGGAGGCCTGATGGGTTCGGTGGGTACGGCCGAGCCCCTGGATCGCGCGATCGGCGCGCCAGCCCGGCTCGAGCAGGAAGTGGACGCGCTGCTGCTGGTTCTTGGCGTCGAGGCTGGCGTGGTACGAGCGCCCGGTCCCGCCGGCGTCGGAGAAGACCAGCACGCGTTTGGTGCCCGCCATGAAGGCCGCGGCCTCGACCTGGCTGGCGCGGCCTGAGCGCGTCTCGACCTTCTGCCGCCCGTCGGAGGTCGGCACCAGCCGCTTGGAGCGACCCGTCACCTCGGCGACATCGTCGGTGCCGAAATGCTCGATCAGCGCGTCGAGCGCCGACTTGATCGGAGGCAAGCCGCAGATGTGCTCGAGCATGGCCTCGCGCGCGGCGATCGCATCCGGATTGTAGACCGGGCATCCCGCCTCGTCGGTCATGGGGCGCGAACGTACGGCTCCGGTGTCGTCGCTGTAGGTCTCCATCTGGCGCGTCGGGAACGCACGCTGCAGGTAGTCGGCGATATATTCGGTCGGTGACAGGTCGATCGTCGGATCGGCGCGCTCTTCGGCCGACATCTGACCGAGCCGGCGATCAAGGATCGCCTCGGCCGTCGTCACCAGTTGCAGCACGACCGATTGGTCGGCCTTTAGATGCTGTTCGATCGCGGCGATGACCGTCGGTAGCTTCATCGCGAGCAGAACCTGGCCGAAGAAGCGCTGCTTGCACGATTCCAGCCGCGAGCGCGCGGCCGCCTTGGCGCCGCTGTTCAGCGTGCCGCCCTCGAGTGCGTCGACGACGTCGGTGAGCTTCAGCGCCTCCTCCATGTTCCGGAGGATCACGCTCCAGGCGTTCGCGTAGGTGTCGTAGATCTCGATCTGCTGTGGCGTCAGCTCGTGCTTCAGTACGTCATACTCGACGCCGGCGAAGCTGAGCGCGCGCGCGGTGTAGAGCCCGAGTGCCTTCAGGTCGCGTGCGACCAGCTCCATCGCGGCGATCCCGCCTTTGCGGATCTCGGAGATGAACGCTTCGCGATTGGCGAACGCCGTCTCTGGTCCCCACAGGCCCAGTCGCACTGCGTACGCGAGGTTGTTGACGTCCGAGGCGCCTGTCGCAGAGGCGTAGAGCACGCGCGCGTCGGGAAGGTGGTTCTGCAGGAGGACGCCACAGATGCCCTGCTGCGAGCCGTCCTTCTTGCCGAGGGCGCCCTCGCCGCCCGCTACGCCACCCATCTCGTGCGCCTCGTCGAAAGCGATGACGCCGTCGAAGTCGGGTCCGGCCCAGTCGAGGATCTGCTGCAGCCGGCTGTTGTCGGTGCGCATCGAGCGCAGCGTCGGGTAGGTGACGAACAGCACGCCTTCGATGAGGCGGATCGGCTCGTCGATCTTCCAGTTGGAGACCGGCTGCACGTCGCCGGCCAGGCCGCCGAGCGCCGACCAGTCGCGTCGCGCGTCTTCGAGCAGCGGCTCGTTCTTCGTCACCCAGATGTGGCGACGCCGGCCCTGCAGCCAGTTGTCGAGGATGGAGGCGGCGACCTGGCGGCCCTTGCCGGCGCCGGTGCCGTCGCCGAGGAAAAAGCCCTTGCGGTAGCGGCGGCCCTCCTCGTCGATGGCGAGGCCGACGCCTTCCTTGGCGAGCTTGAAGGTGCCCGGCAGAAGCTGGTTCCAGGCATGTCCGGCGTAGATCACGGTCTCGAGCTGAGAGTCCGACAAGAGGCGGTCGGAGACGGTGCGCTCCGGCAGCAGCGGGATGTGCGCCGGGACCGGGGCGGGGATCGAGCCCATCGCCACGGATTCGACCAGGGCCGTCGGGTGCTCTCCGGCCGCTTCGAAGCCGATCCGGCTCGGCCGGTACGGCAGATAGACACCGACCTGATCGGCCAGCGGAGCCGGCGCGGCCAGCGTCGTATAGCCGACCGGCAGTACCGCGTTGCGGACGGGAGCATAGTAGGTTCGCGCGACGGCTGGCGTCGCTGCGCGTGCGGCGCCGAACAGGGTGACGACGGGCGGCGCCGGCTTCGCCACGGCCGCATCACTCACGAGCTCGGCTCGGGCAGGTACGGTGATCGCGTCGAGGAAGTCTAGAACAGCCCGGCGCTGGATCACTGTGTGCGACGTCCCGCCCGTGACCTTGTCGATGACGTAGAGCCTGACCGCGATGTCGGTGCCGTGCTTGCGATAGCAGCTCTCGAGCCGCAGCGAGGTGCGAACCGTGCATCCTGTCAGCACCGCCTCATAGGCGGCCTTGAGTTGGGCACTCGGGGCGAACCAGTCCGGCATGATGGCCACGACGCGGCCGCCCTTCGCGACCCGGCGGATGGCGGCCTGCAGATGCCGCAACGCGGCCAGGTTGTCGGCGCCGCGGCCGACGCTCCGCGAGAACGGTGGGTTCATCAGCACGACCGTTGGCCGTTCCAGCGAAGCGTGCAGGCTGACGAGGGCAGCGCCGTCGTGTCCGGTGATGATTGCGTTGGGGAAGACGCTTGCCAGCCGTTCGCGGCGCTTGGGATCGATCTCGTTGAGCTGCAGCCCGGCGTGATGCGGCACCTGGACCGCCAGCAACCCGTTGCCCGCGCTCGGCTCGAGCACGATATCGTCCGGCGCGATCGCCGCCATCACTGCCGCAAGCGCGCCGATATCGATCGGAGTCGAGAATTGCTGGAGCTCGATCTGCTCCTCGCTACGGACTGTCTGCGTCGGCAGCCGTTCCATTAGAGCTGCGGCATGCGGCACGCCGGCGAGGGTCGCGAGCGGGTATGGCTGGCGCGCGACGTGCAGCGCGAGCGCATGCTCGAGCATCTCGAAGCTGGCGCGCTGGGTCCACCGGCCATCTGCGTCGGTTCCGCCGAAGGCCGCGGTCATGGCGCTGTTGAGGTCTCGGCGCGTAATCGGCAAATCGCCGGCGAGCAGCTCGGCGATCGTCAGCGCGGCCGGGCGGTCGCTCACCGGCGGCAGATCGAGAAGGTCGGACATGGAGGGCTCCCTTGGTCAGACTGCCAGTCCGGCAGCTCACCTCCTTCCTCCCCCTCCCCTCTCTCTCGCCTCGAGCGCCTCGGCCCAATCGTTGAACGGCGCGGGGGGAAAGTCCGCTTCGATCACCCGCTCGTCGGTCGCATAACGGGCTGCGCTACGCGCGACCGAGCGCCGTCCGGCCAGGTCGTTGTCGCCGGCGAGGATCAGCTTCGTCACCGTGGACGGGATCGTCAGTACGTCGAGTCGGCGCGAGCCGAGCGACGCCCAACACGGCAGCCCGCGCAGCAGCGACCACGCGCGCGCGGTCTCGAAACCCTCGGCTAGGCCGATGGTAGGAGCGAGGCCACCCCCGCGCCAGGCGCCGGATCCCAGTGTCCCCAGCGTCGCCTTCTCGGTGTAGGACGCACTCCCCGGGTCGAGGAAGATCCGCTGGAACGCGACCAGGCGCTGCCCTTCACGAACCGCCACGAGGAGAGCGGGCTTGAACACAGTGCGGGGCTTGGGGCCAAGTGGACATCGCGGATGGAAGCGGACGTCGGTCGGCAGCGGCAGAAGGAAGCGCGAGGCAAGATAACGCTCCGCGCAGGTTCCTGGCACAGGGCGAGCCTCGTTCCAGAGCCTGTCGATGTTCGCCGTCCCTGTCGCGCGAGCTGGTTCCGGGGCCTCATAGCGGCGCCCGAGTGGAACGCGGTCGAGCTCGCGCAGAACATCGATGGGGTCGCAGCCCGCGAAGCACGTGACGAGCAGACCTCGATGGCCCTGGCGAAGCGAAAGGCTGGGTGTGCCATCGGCATGCGCCGGGCAGCGGCACGTCGCCACGTTACCGTGCCACGTTCCTCCCAGCGCACCGACCAGGTCGACCAGCTTCTGCGACGGTCGATTGGCGATCAGCGTCATGCCGGATCTCCCTCGCGCCGCATCGTCTTGGCCAGTCGCGCGATCAGGAAGTGTGCGTCTCGGCCGGCGAAATACTGATCGATCGCGTCGTCGTCGAGGAGGACAGTGACGCTCCCGCGGCACTTCGTGCGGCTTCGGACGTAATCTGCCAGTGCCTCTCGCGCGGAGCTCTCGCTGGGGTGAATATCGGTCTGGTCGTGACCGTCGTCGTCGCGGATGAAGAGCAGGTAGCGTTCCATGGCGAGCGGACCTCGTATTTGGCCGCCTGTACCGGCGAACCATTACCGAAAAGGATGTCGGGCCACCCGAGCAGCCCATCCCTTTCCCCCCTCTCCGCTCCTCATCTATCCCCGTAAAATCAGGGGTGATTTAGTGTCAGCCGCGTTTACCCTGAGCTAAGCCGGTCAGGTTAGGCTGCTCAGGAACTAGAATCGATCGGCGCTTGTTTGTCGACGCGCGGCCTTGAGAAGAGATGTGCATGTCACAGTTTTCGCCAGTCGAGATTGCCAACTGGGTCGCGATCTATCTGGCGGCCGGTATCTGTTGCGCGATTGCGATGCTGCTCTCTGTCAGCGTAACCGCGCATGGTCTCTGGCAAGACAAGGTTTGGCAGGATGCACGCACCATCAAGGGTGCGGCACTCCTTCTGCCCAAGACCTGGTGGCGCTGGCAGAAGCTCTATCTTCTGTCGACGCCGGTGACGCTCGGGATCGTAGGCTCCTTCGCTGCGACCATGAGCTGGTCCTGATCGCTATAGCGCGAGCGCCGCGGCGATGCGTGCCGGCGCTGCGTCATCCTCAATGTCGGCCGGGGTGAGGCTCAGCAGCTCGCCCATATGGCGCATGCGTGGGTGCGTGATTGCCTTTGCGGCGTGATACTCATCGGTGTCGAAGCCCATTGCCTCCACCACGATCGTGCGCAACTCGCCCGTTACCCGTGATCGACCTTCCAGCACGAAGTCGGGGCGACAGGGGCCGTCTGGCGTCATCGTGTCGAACAGCGGCTTGCCGATCGCGAGATCGATGCCGCTGCCGCGGAGCATCCGCTGGGTCTCGAGGATCCGCTTGAGAACCTTCCGCTCAAAGTCGGATTCGACGGGCACGAACAGGCGCCCGCTGTAGATCGGCTGCGCATAGGCGCGGAGCGGTGCGTAGCCATGCGCCTCCGGGTATTCGCCGGCGACAACCAGGACGAGGAAGGGCCCGCTGATGCGGTTGCCGCGGATCGACGGTGACTGGACGCGGTTCGCGATGTGGACCGGTAATCCGTCTGGGACGTGGATTTCGTGGCCTTGGATAGCCGGCGCGTAGAGGAGCACGAAACCCTGCGGCGCGTGCGCCTTGGGCCAATTCGGCGCGAGGCTACGCAGCGTCGCATACACAACATTAGCCTCTAGCGGCCGGGCGTGAGTCCATAGTGCGCGCGCCAGCTCGATCCCGGGCGCAATCTCGATCTTACCCGCCGCTCGGATGATGGCGGCGAACCCCTCCTTTATCGACCAGTCAGGGCCAACGCCTAGTGGAGGCACGCTGTTCGAGCCCGCGGTGTCCATCAGCCGCCAGAGCAGACGAGCAAGCCGCGGGGTCGAGGCGTTGCGTGTCCTGTCGTCGTTGCTGTCTTCCTCGGGACGCTGGGCAAGCTTCTCCGGCGCCGGCCTGAGCACCTCGAAGAATCCCGCCGGTGGATCCGTCGGTTTGTTGTGGGAGCGCACCTCGGTGATGCGGTTCGTCACCTGGTCCCGGAAAAATGGGCACTCCGGACGATGTTCCGGCCGCTTCTCGCTCGTCAGGCGCCGCAGATAGTAGGTCTCGGCCTCCGACAGGAACGCCGGAGTGAGGATAGGTGGGCGCTTGTCCGCGCCGAGGCAGCTGCAAGCGATCCATCGATGACCGATACGTGCGTTCTGGACCAGCGTGATCCCGGCCTGCTCATCATGGAACGACCCCTCGCCCACGTACCATCGCACCAACGCCTCGCGGAGTTGAGGCGGAAGTGGGATGCGATTTGGGCCCTGTCCGTCAGTGTCGCGATGGATCAACCACATGCTCGAAGAGACCTTCCGGCACGGTTTCGAGGGCAGTTTCGCCTTGGTTGGCCGTCTTGACAAGCTCGAATAGCTTCTGCCCACTCCTCTAAAGCGACGATTTCAGGAGGTTATTGTGCGGCGAGCGATCGTTCGAGCGGCCCTAATAGGTGTGGTGCTGACCGGCACGGCGAACGCCGCGAACCGGAAGCAGCAGTCGTCCAGACGGGTCGAGTTGATCTCGATGACTGCTTTACCGACCGCGGAGAGCGACGGCGTCGCGGTGCCATCATCCGACGTCGGGGTAGATACGGCCCTTCCTGCCGAGTTCGCCGTCCACGATCTCAGTCGACGGTACGTCGAGTATCGTATGAAGCGCGAGCTGGGGGGTCTCGTAGAAGCAGCGCCTGTGTCTCAGGCCACGTTCGCCGAGATTCCGACCTCGTCATCGATCGCAGTGCCTGGGTGGATGCGGGCGAACATGCAGACCTTCGCGGCGCCCGCCTTTGTTCCAGGCTGCGCGCCTTTGGCTTACCGACCGTCCGGCTTCCTCTCTCGAGAGGCCGAAGGTCGGCGCGCGGCTTATTACGGCATGATGAGCTCGATCGCGTGCGAGCATGGTATCCCGACGGGCTTGTTCGATGCGATGATCATTCGGGAGAGCCGTTACAACCCGCTCGCCGTCTCACCGAAGAACGCGTTCGGCTTCGCGCAGCTGATGCCCGCTACCGCGGCTGGGCTCGGGGTTGATCGGCTCGATCCGTACCAGAACATGCGCGGCGGGGCGCGCTACCTGCGCCAGCAGCTCGACAAGTTCGGCCGGGTCCAGTTGGCGCTGGCCGCCTACAATGCCGGTCCTGCTCGGGTTCGCGACGGCCTTGTGCCCCGGATTGCTGAGACCCAGGCTTATGTCACCGACATCATCGCCAACTGGTCACGGCTAACCGCCTCGCCGGGATCCCCTGCGCTCCGCTCACCCCTCCCGCAGTCACCTCGCCGATCAATCTCGGTTTCACAATTCTGAGTTTCGCAACTTACGCTGCGAGCATACGAGTGCTGTCGCCTTTACGAGGCCGCATCACAACAACGCTACGAACCTTCTTTCGCTTTCGGCCAAGGCTATCGATCGCGGGCTCGTCCTCTATGATGTCACGGAGTTCAACACGATACTCAGGGATGCGATCCTCAGCCTCAATCTCCTTTAAGGTGTTCTTCAGCTTTTTGATTGTGGCGCTGGATCCAATCTTTTGAGCGAAACGCTCGATAGGCATTTCATGCTCGTCCTCCCGGGCGTAGCAGTGTGCAAGCTCATAGAGCCGGCGTTCATAAAGGCTCAGGCGGAAATAGTCGTCGTGATACTGATAGATCTCGCGGTCTCTCGTGATCGCGCGATAAAGCCACTCGCAGAGAATGACTTTGACGAACTCCAACTGTTCGGAGCCGTCAGGCATTCGCCGGGTCGTCGAAACCGCTTCCGAGAACCAGGAGAACCAGCCCTTGCTGCCAGCGTTGCCAGTTCGGATGTTCGTCTTGATCTGTGTGCCTTGCAGTCGACCCAACGCCTCCTGGAAGCGATCATAATCCCGCTTTGAGGGACGCGACACTCCGGTTGCTCGAAAGAAGTCGTGCGCCGCAAAGATGACCGCATTGTCGACCCGCTCGCCCCGCCGGTGGCGAGCGTTGATGTGCGAGATCGCGTAAAGAACAATCTCTTTGTCGTACATAGTCGCGATACCGCCACCGCTGGGACGGATCTCAATGCTAATGCCCTCGATCTCGTGAACCTGTGGCTCGGTCTGCGGCTTCTTCGCAAGCGAGAAGAGCGGATAATCCATGATGCTTCGTTCGCCCCGGACCTTGCCCTGAAGCGGGCTATCAAGGTCGAGCAGGTTGAGTTGTGCATTATCGGCTGTGCTGACCGCTCCCATGGCATTCCTCGCATGTCGATGATTGTGGTTATAGCTCGAAGCTACGCGCTGGGGGAGGGTCGAGGCGACAGGGTTCCTAAAAGCACGAAGATTCGAGCCCTTTTGGAGCGATGTCGACGGATTCTCCACCGGGAGGAGCGCTCCACTGCATAGTTTTTGCGCAGGCTCGTGCTTTTAGGAACCGTACCCCAAATCGAACCGTAACCCGTGGAAATTGGCCGCTTCGGCAACGACAATGCCTGCCCGCGCCACCTGCGGATCCGCCGCTCGCTCCAGGCGTCGGATGATCGGCCACGCTCTGCCGGGTATCATCTCGTCGGCCAAAAGACAGGGTTCCCAAAAGCACGAGGGAATTTGGCCGTTTTCCGGTAGGAATGGCAATATTGCGAGGGTTGCAGCGCTCCCAGACGCTCGAGAACTGCTGGTAGCTCGTGCTTTTAGGAACCCTATCGCGGCCCTCCCGGACCGCGTTCACGTCACCGCGACGCATCCGGTCGGCGAGCTTCCGTCGCGCGGCGGAGCAACCGATTCGCGATCAGTCCGATGCTACCTTCGGGAGCGCCGACGGCAAGCGCGCGCATACCGTCGCTTCGTGTTCGATCTTTCAGGCCGAACATGGTCTTCCCGAGCCGGAGGTCGGCGTTGGTTGCCTTCTTGGTCATGCCGCGCAGATACGCGCCCGGTTGTACCACCTCCCCAGCGCGGTACTTTTCGACGGTCGCGATCACCGCGGCCGCTGCGCCGCGCTGCCCCATGACGCGGCAGGCCTCACGCCATGCCGATGAGGCGATCCGGTGCTGACCGCTGAGACGTTCGGCGAGCGCGATGACGTTGCCCCACGTCGCAGGCGCGTAATCGAGCGATTGGAGTAGCTCGGGCGCCGCCTCCCGGATGAAGGTAGGATCGACACCGTGTTTCTCTAGATCGCTTTCCACTTCGGTCTGAGGCTGGGCAAGGCGGATGTCGTAATCTCCACTACTCTTCATCGCTAAGCCGCTACTGTGATCTGCGTTAGCAGATTGGAGTTGAGTTGTAGTTGTAGAGGGGGTGTCATCCAAATCGCCCGACCGTGAACTTTCATTCAAAACCGGAACCAACGTCTCTGCAGCTAGAGTCCCCTGAAGAGCAATCTCGAGAGCGCGACGCCGTTCCTCAAGCTGCTCAACGCAAGCTTCAATCATTGAAATGTCGCGGCTGCCTCTGATCCGTTCAGCCGCTATGCGAGCCAGCGCGATCTCGTCCTCCGGTTTGAACCCGCGATACGCCACGTCGAGCGCGGCCTGCGCTATCGAACGAATGCCTCGTCGGGCCGAAGCTAGGCGCCGGGCGAGCTCGTCAATGCGCTTGTCCTCGGCAGCACCACGGGCCGCGACGTCGAGAAACTCGCGATATCGGGCTCCCATCGGGCTGAGGACGATCCCGTAGGCCCAGACGATGTTACCATTACGATCGCGGTGACCGCCGCGGTTGCCGTTGGGGCTGTCTCGGAAGGTGACGAGGCCGAGCTCTTGCGCCTTGTTGAGGATTTTCTGAACCTGCCGAACCGAGATGCCGAGCAAGTGCGACAGCTTGTCGTTGCGCGGCCAGACGGTCGGAATGTGCCCGGTGCGCCAGTCCTGAGGCATCGACCAGCTGAACATCAGGTCGATTACCTGAACAACGCGACCAGGAAAGCCAAGATAGACGGCCGCCCTTTTCATCGCAGAAAGGACGTGCGCCGGCGTGGTATCTTTTTCCAGGCCGGAAAATTGATCAGCTACGGCCAACGCGGCGGCGTTATGCTGATCGAAGCGGCGCAGGCCCGCCCCTGGGCGTTGGGCGCAAGCGGTCATTCGGTTCTCCCTGACGGGAGCCCGTGCGGACAAGCAAAGCGGTTGCGCGAGCCGGCGCGCGGTGGCGTTGCGATGTCGGGAGAAGCCGGCTAAGGAATAGTTGCTACACGCCTCCTAGCGACGTCTCGGAAAGCCCGCCTTAGCGTCGGGCGTTTCTTGTTTGCACGGGTCTCCCCTTTGTTTTGGTTTTACCGGCCGAGCGGACGGCAGCGAGGTGCGGATCGCAGGAAGTCTCGCTGAGGTGGAAGCTAGCGGCTGAGCACTTGGCCGTCGCGAAACAAGTTTCGTGCTTTTAGGAACCCTGTGCTACTTTTGTTCGTGCTTTTGAGAACCCTGTCCGGAAGCGGCTCGTGCTTTCAGGAACCGCGTCTCGCCGGGCGCACGTGCTTTTAGGAACCCGGTTCGATCGCCGACTCGTGCTTTTAGGAACTTTGCCCCGCGCCGACTCGCGCGGCGCTTCGATTCGGCCTCGTGCTTTTGGGAACCCTGTGCGACGTCGACAACCAGGATGCGAGTTCTCGTCGTGCCTCAGGGAACTCTGTCGCCTGCGCTCCCACGACACGCCTTGCTGAACACCGCCGCGTTCAAGGAAACCTTATCCATCGTACCTCGCGTAGGTCGCCTGACCACGCCGGTTCTGGAACGCGCCGATAACCTAACCAGCGGAGGAGACTGATTTGGCTCCAACACAAGAAACGGCCAAGCGCTCGCTGATGTGCGAGGGTGTTGAAGCACGCACACAAACGATTAAGATCATTGATCTTTCAGAGCATGCGCCGGTCCCACTCGCATGTACGGTCTGCGCTCGCCTCAGAAACGCGAGCAGCGTACCCCCTCGACCACTATTATTGTCAGGAAAACGCTTTCCGGGCAGAATGCTTTTGCCGACGCTAGCTGTTGGACTAGTATCTGGTATGATCGATGCGGTCGTCTTTGCGGTGCATGAGGTCAGTGTAGAGGTCCTTAAGCATCTCAAAGATCGCCTTCTGCACCTTTAAGCCATGTTCGCGGCGAATATCACCAAACTCCAGCCCTTCGACGACGTCTACAAGCGAGGCTATTTTAGTTGCAAGGCCGCCGAATACAACGGCGATGAGGCTTACGACTATCTCCATTTCTCGGCTTGTGACCGGAGCCTTGTCCCGAATTACTTCCTGTGCAAGCGCAGCCTCAAGCTCGCCGACGCCGAGTGAGGCGAGGATCCTATGAGCCTCGACCATGGTGATCGGGAGCCGATCCTCTTCCCTCAGTATGCGATTGATACGGCTGCGGCTGTACCCGGTGCGCGCAGCTAAACCTCGTTGACTAACGCCAACGTTGTCCATTTTCGAGACAATGAAATCCGCAATCGTGTAGGGTCTACTCGACGTCGGGTCAACTTCATGCTGAAGTAGCTCCATTTGCCTATCCCTCCCGGATGACGACCTGCAGAGATAACCGCATCAACTGGGTTTGCAAACCTGCCGCAAACGGCATTTTAACATATTCAGGCGCTTCGGCTCGTAGCTAGCGGATTGGAAAAACATTCTTTTTGGTTCTTTTAAGCGATTTCTTGTATCGCGCAGCGGCCTCGGCCGTAAGGCCGAGTTTTGTGAGCACCTCTGTCTTGTTTTCCTCCACGACCAGGTCGTACAGGAGTAAGGATACGGCATCACTGAAGCCCACTGAAGTACCAAGAGCTTCCTTGAGGATCTCAGCTGCCTCTTCGATCGACGCAGCGCTTGTCTCAAGGATTGTAAACTGGAGCTCGATGTTTCCCTGAGATGGTATGATGGCCAAGTGCTCTCTCATATCCTCAGCCGTGTAATAATCACGCAATGACCTGCCGCACTCGGCACGCCCATCAACTACCTGCTTGAAGGTTTGATGAACGCACTTTTTGTTAGAAAAAAGGCGCACGCCTTCGGTCGTCAGCCGAAAGTAGTAGTCTGATACCTTGAATCTGCACTCTCTTTCCTCGGCCGACATCTTCGCGCCTCATCCCTTTTCCCAAGCTGCTCAGGTTTCGATCCCGAGCTGATCCCCTCAAAGGACCACCCTACGCTCATCAACGGCGTTGCGCAGCCTCCCCCGCATGTCTCCTGTCGATTTCACGTCAGGCACCGACAAGATTCCGCCGTTAGTCGTTCGCGGAAGGGCGTGGCTCAGATCCGAGCCATGTTGGCCCGCATGCGTGCCAGGCTGACCCACAATCGGGCCAACCTGACCCAAATATGGGTCAGCACCTCAAAGCGCCGGGGGGAAAATGGGGTCGAGCAGTTAAATAAGTCGGCCATCACAGAGTTCCGCGGCGTTCGATGTTGCGACCCCACGCCACGCCGAGCCAGCCTTCCTTTGGGCGCGCTGAAATGCGCTCAGCCAAAGGAGACTCTGTTATGAAGACCCTGCTCAAGATGGGCCGTCGCGCCGAGACGGCCGCGCTGGCCACGCTCGGCGTGGTGGCCACCGCGGCGGTGATGGCCTCGCCGGCCTTCGCCGGTGCCGACGGCACGTTCAACACCGCGCTGGATGCCTTCACCGGCTTCCTCGAGGGTTCGGGCGGCAAGATCATCACCGTCCTGTCGCTCGCGGGCGGCGTGGTCGGTCTCGCTTCGGGCCGCTTCTCGCTCGGCCAGGTCGCGATCCCGGTCGGCGTGGGCGTCGGCGCCGGCACCGGCGTTCCGATCGTCACCTCGACGGTCACCGCAACCATCTGACTCGACCCGGGGCCGGCAGAGATAGCAGCTCCGCCGGCCCCGTCACTGAAGGTGGCGTGATGTCAGCCGACAAGTACGTGATCCCATCGCATCTCGACGATCCTGAGCTCATCGGCTTTTGGACGCTGGACGAGTTCCTCGCGATGGTCATCCCCTTCACTTGGGGGATCCTGTCCCAACACATCGTCATCGGGATCGGCTTGGCCATCTTGGGATGGTGGGCGCTTCGACGTGCCAAAGCCGGACGGGCGACTTCGTGGCTGATCCACTTGGCTTACTGGCACCTGCCCGGCGGGTTTCCGTCGCTCAAGGCCACGCCACCTTCCTACCTCCGACTGATGGTGGGCTGACATGGATTTCTCCTACCAGCACGCGCAGAGCCAGCGCGTCCTTCGCCAGCGCAATCTCCTCGGCATGACCGCCCTTCTGCTGGCGGGCGCCGTCGCGCTCCTCCTTCTCATGTCTGCGACACGCAGCCGCGAGATCGTCCTGCAGCCGGTCCTCGGATCGCCGGTGACGGTCTCCAGCTCCGGCGTGTCGCGCGAGTATCTCGAGCTGGTCACCCGCGACACCGCGGTGCTGACGCTCAACCGGTCGCCGGGCAGCCTCGATTATTGGATGAAGTCGGTCCTCGCGATCGTCTCCCCCAAGGCGCAGGGCGCCATTAAAGCCGACCTCCTCAAGATCGTGAGCGAGCAGCGCGGCTCGAGCATGAGCCAGTTCTTCACGCTCGAGGGCATGGAGATCGACGCCAAGCACCTGCAGTCGACTGTGACGGGCAAGCTCAGCACCGTGGTCGGCCAGAAGGTGGTCTCGAGCGAGCCACGCACCTTCGTCTACGACTGGGAATATTCGGGCATGAGCCTCAAGCTGGTCGGCTTCAGCATGGTCCAGCCCAAGGGCAAGCTGGGAGGCGCGCTGTGACCGCCCCGCTCTACGCCTTCGGCAGCGCCGCACTCGGCACGATGCTCGCTTCGCGCACGATGTGCTGGCTCAGCCGCATCGCTGGCGCCGCGCTCATCGCCGTCGCCGTCTTCGTCTTTGCGGCTCCCGCCTTCGCGGCCAGCGACCAGACGCTGATGGTCGCTGACGGTGCGCAGGTGTCGTGTACCGCTTCGGCCAAGGACCTCACCCGCATCAGCCTCGTCGGAGACGAGTTCGCTGGCGTGTCCAAGATCAATACCGGCAACCCCTCTGACGACTTCTCGGTCGTCAACGAGCCGGTGCGCGGTGACATCTACCTGTCGGTGCCCGAGGGCTTCAACCGCCAGACGCTATCGTTCTTCGGCACGTCGAAGCGCGGCTACGTCTACAAGTTTGCCTGCCGCATCGCCGGCGACCAGGCGGTGCAGGTGTTCCTCTCCAACCCCGCGATCGCCAAGGCGGACGCGGTCGAGGCCGCGCCGACCAAGGTCGCTGCCGCCTCGTCGCCCGAGGATGCCGCGGTGTCGCTGGTGCAGGCGATGTACGCCAACAAGTCGGTCGACGGCTACGAGCTGCGCCAGCGCTCCTTGAAGCCGGTCTACGTCGGCGACCTCAAGGTCCAGATGATCTCCGAGTACCGCGGCGAGGCGCTGACCGGCCGCGTACTGCGCATCGAGAACAAGGGCTCGCAGGAGAAGGTCCTGACCGAGGCGCAGGTCGCGCCGTCCAGCGCCCTCGCCGTCTCGATCGCGGAGCCCAAGCTCGCGCCGGGTCGGGTCACGACCGCCTACCTCGTCTCGCGGAACGGAAACTAAGCCATGGCCTTGAAGGACATCTTCTCGCGGAGCCGCAAGCCGCTCGACGGCCCGGAAGCCGCTCCTGCCGCGGACGGCGTGTCGCCGATCGCCACCGAGCTCGACGGCAACACCGAGACCAAGAAGAAGCAGCGGATGCTTCTCGCCGGCGTCGGCGCGGTCGGTCTCGTCGCCTCATCGTTCTGGATCTTCGGCGGTGATGACAGCGCCAAGAAGGTTGACCCGGACAAGCCCGAGCAGGTGAAGGTTTCGGTCAGCGACATGGCCAACAAGACCCTCTCCGAGCAGGAGTGGATGGCGCTGTCGGAGAACCGCTTCCAGTCGACCGAGAACCAGCTGAAGGCGGTCGACGGCACCAACGCGCGGGTGACGCAGCTCTCCCAACAGCTGGACGCCATGCGGGCGCAGAACCAGTCGATGTCCGCAGACGGCCAGCGCGTGCTCTCTGCCTACCAGGCCGAGAACGAGCAGCTGCGCCGGCAGGTCAACGAGCGCGCAGCCGCTCCGCCCCCGGTCCCGGCCGGTCCGCAGGCGATGTACGGCCCGGGCAGCGCTGCGGTGTACGGCCGCGGCGCGGGCGCGCCGTCTGCCGGTCCCGATCTCCCCGCGCCTCGCCTGAGCGAGGTGAAGATCGTGTCGTTCAGCTCCACCGATCGCGGCACCGCATCCAAGATCGCCAAGGGCAGCACGGTATATACCGACAGCCCCAACTACCTGCCCGCCAACAGCTTCGCGACGGCCAAGGTCATCGTCGGCGTCGACGCCGCTGCGGGCGTGAACAGCCAGACCGACCCGCTGCCGGTGGTGCTGCGTATCACCGGACCGGCGCGCTCGGTGCTGCAGAACGGCAAGCTGCTCACCACCAAGATCCAGGGGTGCCTCATCAACGGCGCCGCGCGCGGCGAGCTGTCGAGCGAGAAGGTCTACATCAAGCTGCAGAAGATGACCTGCCCGCAGCCGGGCGGCCGCTACGCCGAGTCCGAGGTGAAGGGCTTCATCGCCTTTGGCGGCAAGACCGGCGTGCGCGGGCGCGTCGTCAGCCGCGAGGGGTCGCTGGTGAGCCAGGCCTTCCTCGCCGGGCTCGTCGGCGGGATCGGGCGCGGCTTTGCGGCCAACACCAACATCGCACTGCAGCCCGGCAACGTCGTGCTTGCCAACGGCAAGCGCCAGCAGCTCGGGCTCGGCGACATTGCGCAGGGCGGTGTCGGCAACGGCATCGGTGAGGCCGGCGACATGGTCTCCAGGTACCTGATCGAGCGCGCCGAACAGTACCAGCCCGTCATCGAGATGCCGACCGGCGTCGACGTCGAGATCGTCTTCCTGGAGGGTGTGTATGTCCGCAACTGACAGCCGTGCTCGAGGCCGCTTCGAAGGCTTCATGAGCCCGCACCTCATCATCGTCTACGGGCTCGTCATCGCGCTTTCTGCCCTCGTCGGCGTGACGGCCTTTGGCGGCATGCGGTCAAACAGCCATTCCATGGCCCCCTGCTCGGAGGGCCGCACGACGACACCCGCAGGGACGCCGTCGCGCAGCGCCGAAGCGGCTCTCCAGCCGGCTCGCATCCTGCTGCCCATCGCCGCTCATCTTCCATCGATCGGGATCCTGGGAGCTGTCCATGTCCGCCATTGATTACATCGCCTTCTGGCGTCTTCGTCCCCGCTTCATCGCGACCATCGCAGGCTGTGCCGCTGTCGTTGGCGTCGGTGCTGCGGGCGCCGCGGCCGACCTTGGCATCATGGCGCCGTCGAACGATAAGGTTGCCACGCTTCTCAAGGCGCGTCTGCCGCGGACCACCGTCTCCAAGGTCGACTGCGGCGTGGTCGATGGGCTCTGCGAGGTGACCGCGGGCAGCAACCTCTTCTATGTCGACCGCTCCGGCCGCTACCTCATGATCGGCCGGGTCTACGACATGGAGACGCGGCAGGACCTCACCGCGACCCGCCTCCTCGAGATCAACCCGGACACCCTCATCGGCGGGGCGGCCAAGGCCAACAACGCGGCCAGCAGCGACGAGGCGCCGCTGACGCGCGGTGCCGGCGCGTCGCCCTCGGCACCCGCGTCGCCACAGCACCTCTCGCTCACGAGCCTGCCGGCAACCGGCGCGATCGTGTGGGGCAAGTCGGCTGGCAAGACGGTCACCGTCTTCAGCGACTTCCGCTGTGGCTACTGCCGTGCGCTCTCCAACACGCTGCGCACCATGAACGTGCGCGTCGTCGAGCGACCGATCTCGGTGCTCGGTAGCCGCGACCTCGCCAACCAGGTCTACTGCGCCAAGAACCGTGAGGAGGCGCTGCACCAGGCCTACGCCGGCGAGCCGCTGCGCAACGCCGGCACGTGCGACACCTCGGGCCTCGACGCCAACGAGAAGTTCGCGCGCGCGCATGGTCTCTCGGGCACCCCCGTCATCGTCCGCTCCGACGGCTCGATGATCGAGGGTTACCGGCCCAAGGAGGCGCTGGCCGCCTTCATCGAGGGAGGACGGTCGTGACGCCCACCAAGCTTGGAGCGCTCGCGCTCATTCTCGCCGGCACCGGCCTTTCCAGCTGCACGACGCTGGGCGGCAACATCAAGGGCAACTTCTCGTGCATCGCGCCGGACGGCATCTGCGCGCCGAGCTCGACCATCGACGATCGCGCGCTGGCGATGATCGCAGGCGAGGACGGCGACCGCATGATTACGCCGGCCGGTCCCTACAGCGCGCCGGCGACAGACGATCGCGGCGGCCAGAGCATCGCGGCCCGCAACGTTGCGGGCGGCTTCCAGTCCGCCGCGGCCACGCCGGCGCGCAGCCAGGAGCGCGTCCTGCGCATCGTCTTCCCGGCGCAGATCGACGCCGCGGGGCGCCTGCGCGAGCAGACCGCGATCCATGCCGTGGTTCAGCGCGGCGAGTGGCAGCGCGAGCTCGCCAGCAACGCCGTCACCACCACGCCGGCCGAGGTCGCGAGCGCGGCAGGTGGCGACACGCTCCTCGCAGCGGTCGACCGCGCGGATCCTCCGATCACCGGCGACATGGACGTGGGCGTGGATCCCGACATGCCGAGCGCAGCCGCGGTCGCCGCGGCGCGCGCGCCGATCGACCCGGTCGGCAACATCAAGGACCAGGTCGCCCGGCAGCTCGCGCGCAATCCGCGTCGGATGCCGGCCTCGACTACGCCGGTCTATCGCCAGTCGCGTGCCCCGATCGCCGCCCCTGCGGCGCCGAGCAGCGCTTGCGCCATCACTCCCACGCAGCGCCCTGCCCCGACCCTGCCACAGGCGCGCACGGCCACGACCCAAACGGTCGGCACCCCCAAGCCTGCCACCCCTCCCCCTTCCGCGCCTACCCGCCCCGCGACGCCTACGGCGACGTCGGCCATCACGGTGCCGACGCACGCGACCCAGGCCGGTCGCACGGCTCTCGCGGCGGTCGGCGCCAACCCGGCCATTCGGGCCGGTCTCGCGCGCGCCGAGCCCGAGGCGCGTGAGGCGGCCAAGGCCAACGGTGTCATCCCGGTGCTGCGCGCGCCCTCGTTCCCCGGAGTGGATCAATGAGCTTCCTGAGCGGCCTGCTGGCGACGATCCTCGGCGATAGCGCCAAGCCCGAGGGTGGGCGTCCCGACACCGCGGTGCCGCGGTTCGTTCACTGGCTGCCGTACCGGAGCTACGATCCCAAGACGCAGATCTTCTACAACAGCGGAACGCGCGGCTTCGTGCTCGAGTGCACGCCCATGATGGGTGCGACCGAGCAGAGCCACGAGATGCTCGCGCAGTTTCTGTCGGAGGGCATCCCGACGCCGGGCGCGCTGCAGGTCCATGGCTGGATGAGCCCGCGCATCAGCGAGCTCCTCTCGAAATGGTATCTGCCGCGCTACTCGGCCGCGGGCGTCTACGAGCGCATGGCGAAGCACCGGACCGATTATCTGCTCGGCGGGGTGTGGAACTCGCTGTCGACCGCCGCGCCCTTCCACATGCGCAATCATCGCCTCGCGCTCTCCTACTCCACGCCGGAGACGAGCCGCGTTTCCAACGAGGAGATCGTCTCCGTCATGGAGGGGCTCGCCTCGACGCTGGAGTCGATCGGTGTCCACTCGCGCGCCATGGATCCCAAGGCGCTCATCACGTGGATCGACGATCTGACCTCGCCGACGACGGCGCCAGGTGACGACACGATCACCTACAATCCATTCGATCCGATCGCGGACCAGGCGGTGCGTCACGACCTCGAGATGAAGATCGAGCCGGATCGCATTCTACTCCGGACCGAGCGCTTCCGTCCGACCGGCAAGACGGTCGATGACGCGCCCGAGATCGGCGAGATCTACCCCGACACGTTCGACCTGCGCTCCTTCTCGGTGCGCAATCTGCCGCAGCGCTGGGCGCCGTGGGACATGGCGAAGCTCATCGGTGACATGTTCGCCGACAAGCTGCGCATGCCCTGCCCGGTCTCGACCAACCTGTGCCTCGATTTCCCCGACGCGGAGGCCGAGGGGCAACGCGCGGGGCGCAAGTTCATGCGCACCACCAGCCTCGCGGACTCCAAGTCGGCGCGCATGCTGCCGCAGCTGAAGGACCAGTCGGCCGAGTGGAAATTCGTCAAGGACGAGCTGCGCCAGGGCCGCAAGCTGGTGCAGGCGTTCTACTCGGTCACCTCGTTCAGCCCGAAGGGCAAGGGGGACTCGAACGAGCGGACCCTAAAGTCGGTGTACCGGGCGGCTGGCTGGGACCTGCTCGACGATCGCTACCTGCAGATCCAGGGCCTGCTTGCCGCCATGCCGATGACGATGGCCAACGGCCTGTCGTTCGACCTCAAGAACATGAAGCGCATGCGCACAGTGCTGACCACCACCGCGGCCAGCCTCATGCCGATGCAGGGCGAGTATCTGGGCGGCCACCAGCCGCACCTCATGCTGGTCGGTCGCCGCGGGCAGCCCTTCTTCTGGTCGCCGTTCGAGAACAGCGCCGGCAACCACAATGTCGCGGTGTGCGGCAAGTCGGGCTCGGGCAAGTCGGTCGCGCTTCAGGAGCTGTGCGCCTCGATGGTGGGTGCCGGCGCCAAGGTCGTCGTGATCGACGACGGCCGCTCGTTCGAGCATTCGGCCAAGCTCCAGGGCGGTGCCTTCGTCGAGTTCACGATGGCATCGGGCTTCTGCATCAACCCCTTCGCCATGATCGATCCGACGCTCGCGGGTCAGGACGAAGACTACCTCATGGACTGCTTCGCGATGCTGAAAAGCATTGTGAACCAGATGGCGCGCCACATCGACAAGCTCAACGACACCGAGCGCGGGTTGATCGACGGCGCGATCAACAAGGTTTGGGCCGAGAAGGGGCGTGGCGGCTGCATCGACGATGTGATCGCGGCGCTCGAGGAAACCGGCAACCCGGTCGCGACCGACCTCGGCATCGCCATGCGGCCATTCTCGAGCGCCGGCACCTACGGGCGTTTCTTCACCGGCGACGTGTCGTTCGAGCTCAAGGCCAACCTCACCGTCTTCGAGCTGTCCGACCTGTCCTCGCGCGAGGAGCTGCGTTCGGTCGCGCTGACCGCGATCATGTTCATGGCGAGCCAGGCGATGCGCCGCGAGGATCGCTCGGTGCCCAAGGCACTGCTCCTCGACGAGGCGTGGCAGATGCTCAAGGGCGGCTCCATGGCCGACTTCATCGAGGCCTATGCGCGTACCTGCCGCAAGTACGGCGCGTCGCTCGTCACCGCCACGCAGAGCATCAACGACTATTACAAGTCGGACGGCTCCAAGGCGGCGCTCGAGAACAGCGACTGGTTCGTCGTCCTGCAGCAGAAGGCGGAGACGATCGCCGACTTCAAGAAGCACGACCGCTTCGAGATGGACGATTACACCGACGCGTTGATGCGCTCGCTGAAGCGCAACGGCGTCGAATATTCGGACGTGCTCATCAAGGGGCCGGAGTCGATGGCGGTTGGCCGCCTCGTCCTCGATCCCTACTCGGCGACCGTCTTCTCGTCCTCGCCGCGCACCTTCGCGGCCATCCATGACCTGCTCGGCCAGGGTCTCACGATGGAAGAGGCGATCGAGCGCGTCGCTTATCCCGACAACCCCGAGAAGTGGAGCGATGTCGCCGACGACCAGCTCCCGATCGCCGCGGAGTGACCGTCATGGCAACGCATCCCGATCGCATCGTACCGCTCTCTCCGCCCCGGCCGACCGCGCGCAGAGATGCCGGTTTCCTGCTCTATTTCGGCCTGCACATGGCGGGCTTCCTCGCCACCACGCTGCTGATGACGTGGGGCGTGTTCGTCCTCTTCTTCCTCGTGCTGGGCGGCTTCTCGCTCGATGGCATGATGAACCACCTCGAGAACATGACCAGCCGCTACCTCGCGGCGGGCCCCGCGCGCGTCGACCAGTTCAAGATCACCGTCGGCATCGTCCACATGATCGTGTCCGGCGCGCTCATCCTCTTTCGCCGTCACGCCATCCTGCCGCGTGACCCGGCCGCCAAGGAGCCGCGCGCATGACCGACGATAACGAGATGGGTGCGTCGGGTGCGACCCCGGCCGCCGCTGCGGCTCCCGCGCTCGCTTCAGCAGCTATCACCCCAGCGCGCCGCGCGGTTTTCGCCGGCTACACCGCGCAGCAGCTGCTCCTCGGCGCGGCTCTCCTCGTAGCGCTGGTCTGGGCGATGTGGATCACCAAGGCAGTGACCGCGGAGAAGCCGCAGCACATCGTCAAGGCGGACTTGTCCAACATCGTCGGCGAGTACGTCCAGGCGCAGGCGCGCAGCGCGACCCCGCCCGAGCAGGTGCAGGCTCAGATGCGCACCTTCATGGCGTCGCTCGACGGCGAGCTGCAGCGCCGGGGCGCGGCTGGCCAGGTGGTGCTCGTCGGCGAGGCCGTGCTCTCCAAGAGCGTGCCCGACATCACCGCCGACGTCGCGAAGGCAGTCTATGCCTCGGGCGTGAAGGTGCCGCAGGCCGCATCGCCGAACCAGATGGGGGCGATGCTGCGCGGCCAGGCGCCGATCGCCCCGGTCGCGCCCGCCGCGGCTCCATCGCCGGTCGAGCTCGCACAGGCGCCGACCGCCGTATCACCGGACTCGCCGTTCGGACCGAAGCCGACGGCTGACGCGGGCGTTGCAGCGCCTGCGCCCGACATGGCGGCTCAGGGCGCCAGCGTCTCGACCTTCGGTGGTCCCGGTGGCCAGTAAGGCGGCGACCCTCCCGGCGTCGTCGGCCGGCGAGCGCTTCCGGCCGCGCAAGCGGCTGTGGGCGGCGCTCGGGCTCTTCACGGTAGGTGGGCTGTCGCTGAATGCGCTGGCGAGCTGGCGCGAGAACCACGCGCTGCTCATCAACTCCTCGCAGTCGCTGCCCAACTGGGCCTTCGTGATCCACAAGACCGCGACGCCCGCACGGGGCGAGTACGTGTTCTTCGTGCCGCCCAAGGCGCCGCTGGTGGTGCGTCACTTCGGCGCCAAGAAGCAGATGTTCGGCAAGATCGTCTACGGCATGCCCGGCGACCTGGTCGAGCACCGCGGCGCCGACGTGATCGTCGCGGGCAAGCTCGTCGCGCACATGAAAGCCGTCAGCAAGTTCGGCGAGCGCCTCGTGCCCGGGCCGACCGGCGTGATCCCGCGAGGCTGCTATTTCGTCGGCAGTCCGCACAAGGATGGCTTCGACAGCCGCTACGCCGCGATCGGTTACGCCTGCACCGCCGCGATCGTCGGCGTCGGGAAGCCGATCCTGTGAAGCGCGCGCTCGAGTCCGTCGCCATTGTGGCGCTGCTCTCGATATCGCTGACCTCGGCGACGCGCGCGCGCGATCACGGCGTGGTCGGCCAGGTCTTCCCGATAGTGGAGCCGGACCTGCTGGCGACGATCGAGGCCAAGCTGCAGCGCCTGCAGGCCGAAGGCGAGATCGACCGCATGAACGCCGCCTTCGCCAAGCGGACCGAGGCGCGCGTGCGCCGGCCCAAGCCGGTCGCAGGGATCACGCCGGCGTCCGAGGCGCGGACCTGGGCCTACGATCCCACGATCACAATCGAGCGCGACGTGCAGGACCCGAAGGGCAATTACATCGCGCGCCGCGGCCAGACGGTGAACCCGCTCGACTTCACCGCGGTCAGCCAGGCGCTGGTTTTCGTCGACGGCGACAACGACGCCGAGATGGCGTGGGCGACCACGACATACAGCGACCTCAAGGCCAAGATCATCCTCGTGAGCGGCTCGCCCATCGACGAGATGACCCAGCGCCAGCGCCGCTTCTACTTCGACCAGGAGGGCCGGCTGACCGGCAAGCTCGGCATCCGCCACACCCCCGCGGTCGCCGTCCAGGACGGCCGGGTCATGAAGCTCTCCGAGATCAAGCTGAAGGGAAACAGCTGATGCCGCTCTGGCTCGACATGATGAAGACGCCGATGGCAGCGCCGGAAACGGACGAATTGCGCGGCATGCGCCGGACCTTCCAGGTGCTCTGCGTCGCCTCGGCGCTCGGCGTTCTGTCGATCAGCACGCTGGTGCAGCTGTTCGGCCGGCCGGCGTCGTTCGTGGTGGCCGCCCTGCTGGCGGTAACCGCACTCCACACGACGCTCTACGTGTTCCGCAAGAACCGCGCCGACAACGCCTTCCTTGCGGCTGCCGTGTCGGAGGAGGCATGAGCAGTCTTCCGCCCTTGAACGACCAAGCTGCTCTCAAACGGCTGCGGGCCTTCGAGGCCGTTGTCGTCTGGCTCGGGTGGTACAACGTTATCCATCTCACCTTCGTGTGCGTCGTCCTGCTTCGCCTCATCGCGGAGCGTCTTGGGCTGGCATCGCCTGAGGTCACCATCAGCACGTTGACGATGATCGGCGCCCACGCGGTCGTGCTGCTGGTGGCATACGTGTGGGCGAGCCGTCGCTTGGCCGCCGCGCGGAGTGCCCGGTCGTGAAAGCGCTGCGCCTCCTCACTCTCGCACTCGTCGCGTTCGCCCTGTCGGCGGTGCTGAGCCCGCGCGCGGAGGCGCAGTCGAAGTGCACCGGCAAGTTCGTCAACCCGATCACCGATGTCTGCTGGTCGTGCCTCTTCCCGCTCTCGGTTGGCGGGCTGAAGATCTGGCCGAGCAACCGGCCTGACACCGACAACCCAAACCTCCCGGTATGTGCCTGCGGCTCGCCGGTGCCGCGGATCGGCATCGCGGCCGGCTTCTGGGAGCCGGTGCGCCTCGCCGACGTGTCGACCAAGCCGTGGTGCTTCGTGAACCTGGGTGGGACCAAGATCTCGCCCGGCTTCGACATCGGGCAGGGTCAGCTCTCGGGCCCCTCGCTGACCGGCGGCAACGGCGCGAACACGTCCAAATGGCATGTCCACTGGTACGTCTATCCGCTGCTCTATTGGATGGAGATCCTCGCCGATTTCGCCTGCTTCGAGCAGTCCTCGTTCGACATCGCCTATATGACCGAGGTCGACCCGCTCTGGCAGGATGACTCTCTCACCGCGCTCATCAACCCGGAAGCGGTGCTCTTCTCTTCGCCGATCGCGCAAGCCGCGTGCGCGGGCGATTGCATCGCATCCACCGCGAAGCTGCCGCTCGATGCGACCTTCTGGTGCGCTGGCTGTCAGGGACCGATGTACCCGGTCAACGGCAACATCGCCGCCTCGATCGGCCACGTGCAGGCATCGCGCCTCGCGCTCGCCCGCTTCGCCTTCAAGATCCACCGTGAGGGCCTCGCCTGGGGCACGATGGGCTCAAAGGGCCTGTGCAACAAGTATCCGATGCCGGTGCTGAAGAAGCAGCAATACCGCGTCCAGATGACCAACCCGATCCCAACCGTCAGCGGCAAGGCAGCATGCTCGCCGCTCGGCGCGTCGACGATGCCGCCGCAGGCAGGCCGCTCCTACCCCGTGAAGGGCGAGGACATGGGCTACCTCGTCTGGCGCAAGCGCAACTGCTGCGTGCTGTGAGGAGACCCTGATGCGCCGCTTCCTCCTTGTCGCTGCCGCGATCGCCGGGCTCGCCGGCATCCAGGCCATTGCGCAGACGGTCGACGGGCTCGACCTCGAGGCGATCAAGCGCCGCTCGGCCGCCATGCAGGGTGATGCCGAGACCTTCGCCGCCCAGGTCCGCAATCGCGGCGATGCCTTCCGCGAGGAAGCGATTGCGGTGCAGACGAAGGCGACCGGCAACCTCACCGAGCTCGCCAAGGCCGACCTGCCGATGAACGGCGACGGCGCGTTCGACTTCGACGAGATCATCAAGGGCGCCAGCCAGAACGTGTCGTCGACCGGTCGCGGTGACGCGCCGCAGTTCATCGCCTTCGCCAGCCTGTCGATGCCGGTGCCGGCGCTTCGCCAGCTCATCGCCGACACGGCCAAGGCGGGCGGTGTGGTCGTTTTCCGCGGCTTCCCGAATAATTCGATGAAGGCCTTCAGTGAGGCGCTGAGCAAGGTCGTGACCGAGAAGGACCAGCTCTCCAACGTCGGCATCGACCCGCGCCTGTTCCGCGCCTTCGACGTGCAGGCGGTCCCGACCTATGTCGCGGTCTCCTCCGACTTCGACCTTTGTTCCGGCCTCAACTGCCGCACGGCAGTGCCGGCGTTCGACCGCATCACCGGCAACGTGTCGGTGCGCTATGTGCTCGACACCTTCGTCGACGGGCGCGGCCCCGGCGCCGGCGTCGCCTCCGTGGCGCTGCGCAACATGGGCAAGGGCGCGTAGGTGAAGCGCCTCGCCGCCTCGCTCTTCCTCGCCGTCATCGCGGGCGGCGCCAGCGGCGTCATCGCGCAGACGACGATCGAGCAGGCGCGCCAGGAAGGTAACGCCATGGCCAAGGCGATGGCCGCGGACGAGAGCCTGCTGCCCAATGACGCGAAGTTGCAGGAGCTGCCCGGCTACGGGGGCACCGACCTGCCCGAGAAGGTCTATTTCGACGATCCCGACAAACTGACGATGGACGGCAAGTCGGCCGCGCCGACCAACGATGCCTACGGCACCGTCGTCGACAAGGCCGGCACCCGACCGAGCTTCAGCAACGCCGAGATCCTTGCCGCCACCTCGCGCGGCACCGCGATCGAGACCGATCCAGACACCTACCTCGGCGGCCAGGACCTCAGCGGTTCGAACGGCACCTGCACCGCGCTTCCGCCCTCGGTCGGCTCGAAGGGCTATTACGAGGCGACCTGCAACAAGGGCTCCAAGGTCACCCAGGCCAACGAGACCTGCCGCGGCACCATGGTCCCCCACGTCGTGAACACGTCGCGCTGGTTCTACTACGGCGCCACGCCCGACAAGCAGGAGGCGATGGGCTTCGCGCGCAACAGCACGATGCAGGCAAAGGTCGCGGCCGGCGTCTGCCGCGCGGAGCCGGTCTCCAAGCACGTCTGCGACGCGCAGATCGACCTCGGTGCGGGCGGCACCAACGTCGAGGACTACCGCAAATACTGCAAGAGCAAGCAGAGCGGCACCGCGCAGCTCTACTCCTGCTCGACGGAGATCCCGCAGGGCGAGATCCCGTTGCACTGGAACTTCAAGGCCAACACCGTCTTCGTGAAGAAGGAAGGCGAGACCAGCGTCTCCGTCACGCGCAGCGAAGGCACTTGCCCTGCGCTGGCCGCGGACACTAGCTGCACGGCGCAGACCGCTGAGGTCTGCACCGAGGGTCCTGAGACGCGCACGATCGAAGGGGTGCCGGTCACGCAGAGCTGCTGGGCCTGGTCGCGGACCTTCACCTGCCAGCGCATTCAGCCGGCCAGCGACTGCAGCTCGCTCGACGCCAACGCGCAATGCAAGTTCCTGCGCGACGAGTGCCTCGACGATCCGCAAAACGGTGCGTGCAAGGTGTCGCAGCGCGTCTACAGCTGCCCGCTGCCCGACGATCCCGCATCGACCGACAAGCAGTACGTCTGCGGCAACGACGTCTACTGCATCAACGGCGATTGCGAGCAGATCGAGCGCGAGGCCTCGACCGAGTTCAAGGACGCGCTGGTGGCGCTCCACGCGATCGGCGACGCCGGCGCGCAGTTCGACCCCAACAACCTGACCGTCTTCTCCGGCGAGCGCGGTACCTGCAACAAGAAGATCTTCGGCGCGTCGAATTGCTGCTCGGGCAAGGGCGTGCCGCTGTTGACGCCGTGGCTGTGCAGCTCGGCCGAGAAGCAGCTCGACGAGAAGGACGACAAGGGGCTCTGCCACAAGGTCGGCTCCTATTGCTCGGACAAGGTGCTCGGCATCTGCGTCACGTCGAAGGACGCTTATTGCTGCTTCGGCAGCAAGCTTTCCCGCATCCTGCAGGAGCAGGGTCGCCAGCAGATCAACAAACCATGGGGCAAGCCAAAGGACGAAACCTGCAAGGGCTTCACCATCGAGGAGTTCCAACGCCTCGATCTGTCGAAGATGGATTTCTCCGAAGTCTACGCCGAGTTCATGGACGCAGCGAAGCTGCCGGATGAGGTCAGCGTAATGACCGACATTCAGCAAAAGATTCAGGGGTATTATGACCTTCACGGGGGCAAACGATGACACGAGCGGTCCGGGGGGACCGTGCACCGTCGACATGTCGGTGCTCGACCTCGCGATCTTTCTGCGGATCCACCGCTCGTCGCGCGGGACATCCGCCGGCGAAGTCGCGCAGACGATCGGCCACTGGTTCCAGTGCGACGTCGATCCCGGCGAGATCGAGCGGTCGTTCCCACGCTTGGTCGACGCCGGCTGGCTGGTCCGCCGCCCACCGGCATGCGCGCCACGATCAAGGGCCGCAAGCACGGCCGCAGTCACCTGCGCGGGATCGTCCGCATGCTCGATCAGGGCACCAAGATGCTCGACGTCGCGCGGATGATGTCGGTCCTTCAACTCGCAATGATTGAGCTCGACGGGGAGCATGACGATGAAGACGATCAGGGGTAACCGCCGCGGCCGCTTCGCCGCTACGCTCCTCATGCTGCTCGCCGCGGCCGCGCCGGTCGCGGCGCCCGCGCAGTCGCTGGATCTCCAGTCGGCCGCCATGGCGGACGCCGGCGACGACGATGCCACCGACGACCAGGCGCAGCCGGAAATCCTCGAGGCGAGCACGGCCGCACCTGCGCAGGGTGGTGACTTCTACTGCGGCCAGCGCCGGCTCGGACAGTGGTTCTATTGCGAGCGCCCCAAGGCACCGCCGAAGACGCCGCAGGCCGCGCAGCAGGCGCAGGCGTCCGCGACCGACCGCATGAAGGCGATCACGCGCCAACTCGACGAGCTGAAGAACCGTGCCATCCTCGAGCCGACCGAGGCCAACGTTATCGCCTATGTCCGCTATCAGCGCGAGCAGCTCGATCGCGCGTCGACCTTCTCCGACACGTGGCAGCGCGCGCTCTGGCAGAATCCCGACATCGATTACACGCTGCAGCGCCCTGTCTCGACGCTCGGCAAGCGCGCCTGGTCCGACAACCGCAGCGCCACCCGCGACCAGATGCTCGAGCGCCTCGGCCAGCGCTACGGCATGTTCTACTTTTTCGCGCAGAGCTGCGCGGCGTGTGAGGTGTTCTCGCCGATCCTTCGCTCGGTCGCCGACAGCCACCGCATGACGGTGATGGCCGTCTCGACCGACGGTGGGCCGAGCCGCTCCTTCCCCAACTACGTCGTCGACAGCGGCCAGCGCCAGCGCATGGGCGTGCCGCTCGCCACGCCGGCGCTCGTGCTCTTCGACACCGTCACCCGCAAGACCGTCCCCATCGGCTTCGGCGTCATGTCGGCCGACGAGATCATGGAGCGCATCTTCATGCTCACCAACACCAAGCCCGGCGAGGACTTCTGATGTCCACTCCCTCCCCCCGCCCCTCTCGCATCCGCTTGCTACTGCGGCGATCCGCCGCGGCGGTCGCGGTGCTCGGCGCCGCGAGCATGATCCCGGTCGACATCGCGCGAGCGGACGTCGCCGGGCAGATGAACAGCTTCTTCCAGGATGCCGGTGGTGCGGCCAACGTTACCGGTCCGAGCGCCTATCAGGGGCAGAGCGCGGGCTATTACTCGATGGGCAACGTGTGGACGCGGTTCCCGCAGAAGAGCGTGGAGGTCTACAATTTGCAGCTGCCGAGCGTCCGCGCCGGCTGCGGCGGCATCGACATCTTCACCGGCTCCTTCTCGTTCATCAACGGTGCCGAGATGGTCGCCATGATGAAGGCGACCGCCAACAACGCACTCGGCTTCGCCTTCCAGCTCGCCATCGACAGCGTCTCGCCTGCGATCGGCAAGGTGATGGAGAACATGTCGAACAAAGCACAGCTGCAGAACCAGATGAACATATCCTCGTGCGAGGCGGCACAGGGGCTCGTCGGCTCGGTCTGGCCGAAGATGGCTGGTGCACGTTCGACCATCTGCGCCGCGGTCGGCAACAACCAGGGCAAGTTCGCCGATTGGGCGCGGTCTCGCCAGGAGTGCGGCGCGGGCAACAAGACGGACTCGACGCTGGCTGCCAATACCGACCCGAAGATGGCGGAGCACATCCCCGGCTCGGCCCGAAACTACACCTGGGATGCGATCCAGCGTTCGAACAAATTCGGTACTATGGATACCGCCTTTTCCGAATATCTGATGACCCTCGTCGGCACGATCGTGACCAACCCAGAGGGGAAAAACGGTCCTGCGGTGGACTTTTACGGTCCCGCCGAGGAGGCGCTTGTCACGGCGCTGCTGGACGGCACCACCAGTGCCGGCACGACGCCACTGGTGATGTTGAGGTGCAAGGATGAGCTCAAGTGCCTGGAGATCGACAAGCAGCCGCTTCAGGTTCAGGAGGGCCTTCGCAGTAAGATCCACAAGCTGATCGAGTCCATCAACTCGAAGATCCGCACCGACTCCGCGCTGTCGCTTGAGGAGCAGCAGCTGCTCAACATGACCTCACTGCCGCTTTATAAGATGCTCGCGGTGCAGGCGATGGCGCACCAGAGCTTCAACCCCGGCGAGACCAGCGCCCTTGCCGAGATCGTCGCGGTCAACCTGCTCGCGGCAATGATCGACAATATGCTCGATCGGATCAGCCAAGCGGTCGTCCAGGTTCAGGCGCCGGATGCCGAGATGGGTAAGATGTGGCGCGACCAGCTTAGCGCCGCGCGTGAGCGCTACGCGCAGCGCGACTTCAAGCTGAAGGACACGCTCAACCAGACGATCTTCCTCATCAACAAGTCGGTGATGCTCGAGTCGACGCTGCAGAACAGCATGTCGCCGGCGATGGCAGCATCGCTCAACTTCTCGCGCGGGCTGAACGCGCAGGGCCTCAACTAAGGACAGCGAGCGATGGTCGAGGTCTTCACGATTGGTGGCGGCGAGTACATCGTCAACACGTTCAACGCGGTCGCCGCGTGGACAGGCGGAGGCGGCTATCGCGCGCTGCTGCGTGTGGTGATGATCCTCGGCCTGATCTACACGCTCATGTCGGTCGCGTTCACGATGAACTGGCGCGTCTGGATGAACTGGTTCCTCGGCTCGACGCTGATCTACTCGTGCCTCATGGTGCCGACCGTCAGCGTGAAGGTCACCGACCGCATCAACCCCTCGCTGGCACCGGCCACGATCGCCAACGTGCCGCTCGGGCTCGGCGTCATGGCGAGCTTCACCAGCCAGGTGGGTGATTGGCTGACGCGCACGGCCGAGACGGTCTTCACGATGCCGAGCCAGCTCAACTACTCGACCAACGGCATGGTCTACGGCGCGCGCCTGTTCGACGCGACGCGCAATTTCGAGATCCGCGACGCCGAGTTTGCGACCAACCTCTCGGCCCACTTCAAGAGCTGCGTTTTCGGCGACATCATGCTCGGCCAGAAGTCGATGACCGACCTCGCCAACGCCAAGGACCTCTGGGTGGCGATGGGGCCGGGCTCCGTCGCCCGATCGCAGCCGTGGGTGACGCGTGAGGGCATTGCGGTCACCACCGACATCATCATCTGCAACAACGCCTACGAGAAGCTCTCCGGGCAGTGGCAGTCGATGATCGCGGCCAACACGCCTATCTGGTCGAAGCAGGCGTACCCCAAGCTGTCGACGTCGGTTGCCTCGGCGAAGCTTCGCGCAGACGTTCCCATCGTCAATCAGGCCTTCACCGCGGCAAGCCCCAACTTCGAGGCGGTGATGCGCCAGAACACGGCGATCAACGCCTTCATGCAGGCGCGTGACGGTATGGCGGGCGGCCCGGGCGCAGCGTCGATCGACACATTCGCGACGACGCGCGCGGACATCCAGGCGCGCAACACCTACAACTCGATAGCGCAGCAGGCGATGAGCTGGGTGCCGATCCTCAATATCGTGCTGACTGTCGTCTTCTACGCGATGTTCCCGGTGATTTTCCCGCTGTTCCTGATGCCGCAAACGGGCGTTGGAGCGCTCAAGGGCTACCTCACCGGCTTCTTCTATCTCGCCTCGTGGGGACCGCTCTACGTCATCCTCCACATGATCTGCATGACACGCGCGACAATCGCCGCGAAGGGCGTCGCGGAGGGGGGCATATCACTCGGGACGTACGCTGGTATCGGGGCCGTCAATGCCGAGACGGCGACGATCGCCGGGTTCATGCTGATGAGTGTGCCTTTTCTCGCTGCCGGTCTCGCCAAGGGCGCGATGAGCATTTCGGGTCAGGCCACCTCCGTCCTCAATCCGGCGCAGAACGCTGCCGAAGCCGCTGCTGCGGAGCAAACCACAGGCAATTACTCCTACGGCAACACCAGCTTCGCGAGCTCAACTTCCAATATGCGCCAGAGTAATCAGTGGCATGACAACCCGGCCTTCTCCTCCGGTGCGGGCTCATTCAGCTTCCTGCGAGATAACGGCGCTTCTCTAAACAGCTTCGGGGACGGCCATACTAAGTACGATACAAGCAAGGCGATCTCGAGCCTGCCGTACAACGCGTCTACCGTGCAAACGGCGATGGCAACGGAAAGCCGTCAGGCTGTGATGGCAGCTCGGATTGCGGATGGGTTTGAGCAAGCAAGCCGTACGGAAACCCAACACCTTGAAGCTCTACGTAATGGTCATACGTGGTCCAGCGGCACGACGACGGCCTTCGGCTCGAGTGTCGGAGGTCGGGGCGGGTCAACCACTTCTGTCACCGATGCTCGGAGCATTCGCCAAGGTGCTTCCGTTGAGGCGAGAGAAGCGTCAGGCGCTGGCACCAGGCACAACTATGAGGAAGGCCAAAACTACAACAGTTCGGGGCAATGGTTTGCCGGTGGATCCATGGGCGTAAGCTTTGGTGGTTCAGGCGGAGGCAAATCCGGCGCTGGAGCCGAGGGCGAAAAGGCGCCTAAGGCGCCCGGCAAAGGAGGTGTCGTTGGAGCTGTTATCGGGGCCTTGGGTGGTAAAGCAGAGGCCAACGCGGGTTATAATCGGACCTGGACGAATTCCGATGTCACCAGTGACACGAGCGACACAAATCAATCGCACGACAAAACGATTGCTGCCACTGGCTCCACCGGATCTGACCACAACGTAGGAACCAGCATCGGTCATCAGGATGGCAGCTTCTATCAAACCGATAAGAGCGTCCGATCGGAACAGGGTGAGGCGAGGACACGAGCGATTGAAGAATCGCTCAGCAAAATCCAGTCTTACAACGAACAGGCGCGTCACTATCGCGAGCTTTCGCAATCTCTTGAGCGGCACGCCAGCTTTTCAGAAAGCAACGGTTTCAACCTGTCCCAGGATCTTAGACAGGACCTTGCCACCTGGTACGACAATGAAGCAGCTCATGCGCCAAAGGGCACTATGCCCGGCCTATGGCAGACCGATCTCGACACGGCTCGAGAAGGGCTTCGCAATGCGGCAATCGGCAAATGGGCTAACGAACGCTCAGGGCGGATTGAGCGAGATATCCAAGCTGCTCTCGATAATCCCGCTCTTGCAGGCCTCCAGGTTCCTGAGGTTGGTAGCGCCTCGGACGTAAAAGGCCGCTACAGAGGCGGCTCTATCGGCACTGCTCACCCGGTCGCACTGGACCGTCCAGATGACACCCCGGTCCGTGACGCTGTTACGGCTGGAGCCGTGGAGATCGGCTTAGATCAAAGGCGTCTTCAAAACGTTGCAACTGCAGATTTCGCACAGGCGCCTAAAGGAGCAGCGAGGGAATGATTTACCCAAAGATTGTAGCGACTGCGCCGCAGGCTATAAACGTTGCGATACAGCAGGCGGCTACTATTTGCACTCTCCGCTCGAACGACGCTCGACCGATTGGCGCAGGCGCCGAACCTCTGGTGCCCGCCAGAGGGTCCATTTGCCAAGTCCCATTGCCAAGACCGGGCGTCATCTTCGAGTCAAACATGACGGGTTGACGATGATCGATTTTCACGGCGCACCTCACCGGGCGAAGATATAGTGCGATGAGCAAAATGGCAATGAGATCAAGGCCGTCGCTGACCGGGCGCACAGGCAGCGAGTCTGTCGATCCTACTGCAAACGTCGTATTTATTCTCTCGTGGTTTCTTGTAACGGCTGTCGGCCTAATGCCCTTGGGCGAGGCGAGTCTGCATAGATCTCCGTCAATCACACTGCCGACCATTTCAGCTTTTTTGATCGCCGTCGGCAGCGGTATCACTCTCCGACGTCGGTACTCTTGGGTCGGAGTTGTGCTGCATATCTATGGACAGATTGCGATTTGGTTGTCCATGTTTGTTATGTCGTTGGCTGAGGTCCTCGCGTTGGTTGGCTCCTGAAAGCCTCCGGCCGAGATAGCGGCCGCTTGATGTCTGCCTGTTCGACTACGTTAAATCGCCTCGAAGCTTGGCGATGGCACATACGGATGCGCCTGCCGCACGATCTCAGCCGCCTTCGCGATAGCTTCCAGCTCGGCCGGCTTCCCTTTCGGATCAATCCTCCAGTTAGACCGTGGATGGAACACTACCGGCAGCGCGATCACCTCGCCGATAAGCTTCTTCCAATATGCCTCGGTTTTGCCCGCCGCGCCGGCGAGCAGATGCGCGAGGAGATCGCGAATGTCGTCGGTGCTCTCCGGCGCGTCGTGCTTGGCCATGCGTCATGGTACCTCGCACTGAGGAGACGCGCGATAGATTGCACCAAGTTGGCCGCTACCGCTCGTGGCGCGGAACAGGGCCGTGTGGCGACTGTTCTGCCGATGACCGACGCCGACCCCCTAGCGCCTGGTCCGATTGGCGCCCCGCTGCTCCCTTCCCCCCCGAGGCAGCGGGGCGCCACTCACCTGCGGTCTCTCAGTCTTCGGCATCTGCTTTGCGCGCGCGACCTCGCTCGGTGGTATCTCCCCGTTGGGCAAGCCGCTCCCAATTCGCGGCCGCTGCCAGATGCCGCTCCTGCACACGCTCAAGGGTCGTCTCGGCCGCGGCGCGACGCTCAACCTCTGCCCTGTTTCGGCAGAATGTAGCGGATTCCATCATGTTTGTTCCTCCCACGTTACAAACGCGTACGAGAGGAACTTGGTTCGCCTGATTTGGATCGAGACCGTCTTCAGGCGTTTTGAGCTTACCCAACCAGAGAGGCCACCTGTGAGCGACACCGCCGCTGTCAACGTCAACGAGGCTACCGCCGAGGAGCTGGACGCGATCCCGGCGCTGAAGGGCCACGGGTTCGAGATCGTCCGCTATCGCGGCGAGCGCGGCCGCTTCACCGATTTGCGGCAGCTCGACGAGGTGCCCGGACTGACTGGGAAGGCCGACGATGGTCGCGCCGCGCTGACGGTGGGCGACGCTTAGGGTCAGGACTCGTTGATCACAGCCAGAAGATGACAGTGGCAGCGAGCGCGATGGCGGAGAAGAATGCGGTTGGGCAGCGGTCGTAGCGGGTC
>NZ_JACHZH010000019.1:0-31392 GCF_014193405.1 Sphingomonas sp. BK069
CCAGCGACCGCCGCGGCCGCGCGGGCACGCTGTGCCGCATCGCCGTAGCGGTGGATGATCTGCGACGCGTCGACATGCCCCTCCAGCAGTCGCCCAAGCGGCAGGTCGGCTCGGCCGACGTCGTAGAGAAGGCGGAGTAAGCGCAGCAGCGTATCGGCATCGGCGGGATCCGCGAGGCCGGGCAACAGCGTCGATCGGGCAGCCAGAGCGCGGCGCAGGTCGCTCATGCCGCGCGCCGCCCAGCGGTGATCGCTGCCAGCTCGGCCTCGGCGATCCCCAACGACACCCGCCGCATCCCACCCGGCGGGGTCGGCACGACCCGCATGGCAAAGGACTCTGCGTTGGGACAGTCGCGGGCGACGCCGACGAGATGGTCGATTGTCAGTCCGACGGCGACTGCCAGGCTAGCGAAGTCGGCCTTAGCAAAGGCCAGGCGTGCGACCCCGTGACCGCGGTACTGCCAAGCGGCGTCGCGAGGATCGGCTACGTCGATCGCCTCTCCATCGCGATCGAGCGTGCGAAGCGTGCCGGCTAATCCATGCGCGACGCGGCCGAGGCGGCGGTCTGAGGTGTGGACGACACACGTCGCATCGCGCCGCACGCGCAGACCCGCACGCGCCGCGTCGTCAACCAATCGTCCATCCTCTCCGTTCGCCAGCGGCTGGAAGCCGCCGAGGCTGCGGTAGCTGCCGACACGCAGCCCGAGGTTCGCGCCGCTCGCATAATGATGCGTTGGCTTTCCCTCCCAATCAACCGGATCGAGTGAGCGTCGCAGTGCGTGAAGCGCGTCGTAATAGGCCTCCAGGCGGTCCAGCAACGGGTTCGATCGAGTGACGGTCCGCACCACCTTTCCTGCCACTACATCAGCCTCGCTCAAGCCGGCCGCTATCGTCTGCAGCCAGTCGCGCGAAGGGATGCTATCCGCGTCCGTCGTGAGCAGTACGCCCTCGCCGTGCAGGCTGTGGTCGCCCAGCATCATGGCAAGGTGCCGTGCGCGGCCCGCGTTTGCGTCGGGTGCTGCCACCTCCTCGACGATCACCGGCATCGAGGCGTTGGCGGCATAGTCGCGCACCAAGGCGAGGCTTGCGTCATCGCAGCTATCGAGCAGCAGGCAAAGCCGAGGAGCAATGCCCACTCGCTCCAGCCGCTCTAAAGCGACAAAAAACTGCGGGAGCACCGCAGCTTCGTTGCGGACAGGCACACAGATGGCGAGCGGAAGCGCCTTTGCACGCGGCGCCGACCTAGGATTGATCTCGCTCACTTACCTGAATTAGCGGGATCGCGGACGCGTTACGTTGATCTTGATCAGGTTGTCAGGCCGCTTGCTCCGGCGGGCAGCAGAAGCAGCTCGGAGCACAACGCGGCGGCGCTGGAGCTCCTCTCAATCACGTGATCGAGCTAACTATAAGAGGGCATCTCGCCTTCCTCGCACATGACCCAAAACCGGTCGCTCCCGGCACCCTGAACGGCTCCCAACTTCGGACGCCCATTCATCGCGGTCGACACGCATGACACGCCGCAAAGCCGTCGGCCTGGTCGGCTCTTGGCAGGTTAGTTGCCTGTCTGCTCAGGGTTGCTCATCCCGCCGAAGCGGACGTATAGCTCGATAATGAGGCCGTCGACCTCCGTTCGCGCTGAGCGTTGCAACGACGCGCCGATGATTGCTGACGTGATAATCCGCGCGTACGCCGACGTCGCCTACAGCGATCGTCGCGAACACCTTATGGTTGAGCGATTGCGGCAAAGCGACGCGTTCATTCCCGAGCTCTCGCTTGTAGCGTGCTTCGAGGATCAAGCGGTTGGGCACATCCTCATGACGCGGGCTCACATCGTAAGTGATCGTTCGGCTGTGACGACGCTCGGACTCGCCCCCCTATCCGTCGTTCCTTCTTACCAAGGCTTAGGAGTAGGCAAGCAACTGGTTCGGACGGCGCATAAGAAGGCTGCCCAACTTGGATTCCAGAGCATCGTGCTGGTCGGCATACCCGACTACTACACGCAGTTTGGCTACCAACGATTGAGCCTGTATCCTGTTACCCTGCCGTTCGACGCGCCCGACGAAAACTGCATGATCGCTCCGCTCGTGCCGGGCGCACTCGATCACGTGACAGGTCGCGTCAAGTATGCGGAAGCGTGGTTGGATCACTGAACGTCTACAACTGGGCGCTTGCGGTCCCCGCCCATTCCAAGCGGAGAGCTCAGGCCTGTCCACCTTACCTATAAAGAACGGACGTTCCTTCATACGCCATCGAGAGCGCGTGGTGGCCCATGAACTTGCTGATAGCGGACGCCGACCACTGGTGAGGTCAGCGGGCTTGCAGTTGTAACTCTACATATGTATCAGCGCTGCATGGCTCGTTCTCGTCGTCCCTCACCGCAGATGAACGCGCTCCTGCTCGCGCTGCTCGGGCAGGCACCGGACTGGATACACGGCTACGAACTGATGAAGGTCACAGGGCTGAAATCAGGCTCGCTCTACCCGCTCCTCATGCGGATGACGGACCAGGGCTTGGTCGAGGCGGAATGGCGCGAGCCGATCGTGATGGGACGGCCGCCGCGTCACGCCTACCGACTGACCGCACAGGGGGTGGCGCTGGCGCGCGGTGCGACGAACGATCTCCCGCTGCCTCGTCTCCCGGCTCTCCCGGCATGAGCGCTTCGCTGTCGCGTATGGTGATGGCGGTGGCGACCGCGAGCCTGGGTCCGAATCGCCGTGGCTGGACGCTGGCGATGGAAGCCGAACTGGAAGAGGCGATGGCGGAAGGCCAAGGCCTTTCCTTCGCCGCTGGCTGCCTGTTGACGGCGTGGCGCGAACTGCCGGCCCACGTCGAAGGGCGACTCGTCCTGGCCAGCTACACCTTAGTGCTGGGATTGATCCTACCCGCGGCGGCGCTGCTGCTGGCCGGTGTGCTCGCCGGCTATCCTTACCTCTCCCCCTACTACGCCGACGCTATGGGCTCGTTCGCGGGAAGTCAGATGCTCATGCCTTGGCTGAACGCCGGCAACGCCGCCGCAATGCCGGCACTCACGCTGATCGTGTTGCTGCGTATCGCCAGCGACGTGCTGGCCGCATGGTTCGCGGCGGAGCGGGACTGGACGCGAACGGCTGCCGCACAGCGGTTCGGCGCGGCGACGACCCTCACGCTGGCTACGTCGGCTGGCCTGGTCCTACTCGACCCGACCTGCGCCTTGCTGCCCGTCCTCACCTTGGTGCTCGACGTGCTCGCCATTGCCCTGCTGCGTCGCTTGTACGGCGCGGCGGAACAGGATCACTCGGCGGGCCAGACGACGTGATGCGGCGAGGTGAAGGCGTCCTACAGATGCCACCTTCACCTACTCCCGCAGCGAAGCGCGACGCTTCCACGCCTCCCGACCTCTTCTACAATCTGCAGGCCCTTCGAGGCTATGCAGCGGTCAGCGTCGCCACCTTCCACTTCGCGCTGATCCCGGCCGCATCAGTGCCGTGGCCTTACGGCAGCTTCGGCGTCGACCTGTTCTTCGTGCTCAGCGGCTTCATCATCGCGTGGAGCACCAGGGACGGGCACCACGGCTTTCTGATGCACCGTGCGATCAGGGTCCTGCCGGCTTACTGGATCGCGACCGGCCTGTTTGGCGTGATCGTACTCATCGCCATGCCCACTGAGGCCGCGCTCGGCTGGCTCGGCCGATCGCTGCTGTTCCTGAACGGCGCGGACGGCCGGCCGCCCCTCCTCTTCGTCGGCTGGACGCTGGTCTATGAGCTGGTCTTCTATCTGCTGTACGCCGGCGCGCTGCGCGCTGGGCCACGCCGCGCGCCGTTCCTCGCTATCGCAGCATTGCTCGTGCTGGCGTTTGGTGGACGGCTGATCGGCTTGGCCCCGCGTGACTGGCCATTGCTGATCGAGTTCGCCTTCGGTCTGGCGATCTTCCTGTGGGTCGATCGGCGACGCACGCCTTTTCCGCCTGGCGCGGCTCTGGCACTGGTGCTCGTAACAGCTGCGCTACTCTACCTGTTGGAACCCGGCCTACACGGGCGAAACGGCGGCGCTGCCGACCAGATCCGGGTGGCGGCGCTCGGTCTGCCTGCCGCGGCGGTCGTGCTGGGGCTGGTGCAGCTCGAGCGCGCAGGGTTCACGCTGCGGAGCCGACCCGTCCTCGCGCTGGGTGCAGCTTCCTATGCCGTGTATCTGCTTCACCCCCTCGTCTTCTCCTTCGTGCTGCCCTTCGCGCCCGGGTCAAACGCCCTGCGCTTCGTCATCTTCATCCTTCTGCTGGCGATCACCATCGGCGTGTCGTTGGCGTTCCGCGCCTGGATCGAGGTGCCGATGCTCCGCTTCATGCGGCGCCGCCTGATCGGACTCGCGCCACCGCCGAGCCGGGAGACGGCGAACGGACCGTCGCCGACGGAGGGTATGTGAGGCGATACCGGACGGCATCCCTCCTGGCGGTGAGCTGGGTCGGGTCCCACGCGACCGATACCTTCGCGCAGGAGGTAGCTTCCGAGCGGCCGGCTGCCACCATTGACGCAGCACCGGACATCGTCGTCGTGGGCCGCCGCGGCTCGGCCGTCACCGACATCGCCCCACTCGCGGAACTGGACGCAGACGCTATCGCCGCGCTCGGCGCGCAGAGCCTGGACGAGGTGAACCGCGCCATCCAGGGCCAGACTCGCGCCGCCGACGGATCAGCGCCGATCCTTCTGCTCAACGCGCAACGCGTTTCGGGTTATCAGGAGATCCAGTCGCTCCCGCCCGAGGCGATCGAGAAGATCGAGATCCTGCCTGAGCCGGCAGCGCTGCGGTACGGCTTTCCACCGTCGCGACGCGTGGTGAACTACATCACGAAGCGGCGCTTCACGCAGGTGGAAGCGCGCACGGCGCTGGGATCGACGCTGCCGACCGGGCGCGGGACGATCAATGCTCGCACGGGCTACACCCGCCTGCGCGACGACGCGCGGCTGACCGCCAATCTGGACTATACCCGCTCCGATCCGCTCTACTGGTTCGATCGCAGGCTTCAGCCCGATCCCGACGTTCCATTCGACGCACTGGGGAACGTCACCGGCCTCGGCGGGGATGCGATCGACCCGGCCCTCTCCACGCTGGCGGGAAGCCCTGTCACAATCGCGCCGGTCCCGGCCGACGCTGGGGCCCGCGGCACACTCGCGGGCTATGCTGCGGCGGCCAATCGCCCGCGCCTGTTCGATTATGGACGCACCCTCACGCTCGCGCCCGCCAATGACACGATCAAAGGCGAGGCGGTTTTGGGCGCTCGTGTCGGCACGACACTCGGCGCATCGCTGTCGCTGTCGCTTGAGCACAGCCGCGATCGCTCGCTGGCGGGACCGGCTTCCGCCTCGCTGATCGTTCCGCCGAGCGGCGGCTACTTGCCCTTCGCTGGGCCGGTAGTGCTGAACCGCTTCCTCACCGAAGCGACTCCGCTCCATGTGTCCGAGGGGCGCACCACGCTCGCGGTCGGCGCGACGCTGCGCGGCGCCCTCGCAGGCTGGCAGTGGGACGCGACTGTCGCGCTGAACCAGACCATCCAGAACGGTGTGACCGAGCGGGCGATCGACCTATCCGGCGCGCAGGCCGCGCTCGCCGGGGGAGCTGATCCCTTCGGGCCGCTGAGCTCCGCCCTGCTCGCGAAGCGGCTGTCCGATAAAACCTGGCAGCGTACTCGCACGCTCGCGGCCAAGCTCGTCGCCAGCGACGATCCCTTCCGCCTGCCCGCCGGCCGCGCGACCGTCACCGCCACATTGGAGGCAACGCGGTTGTCCGCCGCCTCCTCGCTGCGCGGCGTTGACACCTTTGACCTCCGGCTGAAGCGGGATCAAGCCGAGGCCGGTCTGGCGCTGAACCTGCCGCTGACCTCCCGCGCCAACAACGTGCTGGCGGCGATCGGAGACGTGTCGGCGAACGCGTCGGTCAACGTCCGCCAGGTCGAGGGCTTCGGTACCCTGTCCGACTACACGTTCGGGCTCGCCTGGACGCCTGTCCTGGGACTGCAACTGATCGGCTCGCTGCGCCGCAGCCGAGCGGCGCCTGATCTGACGCAGCTATCCGCCCCGCCGCGTACGCTCGAGAACGCGCCGCTGTTCGATCTCGCCAGCGGCCGCACCACGGTCGTGACGCTGTCGCGGCGCGGCAATCCCGCCCTTCTGCCCGAGCGCCGCACGGTGCAGTCGCTGGCCCTGACCTGGAAGCCGTGGCAGAAAAGCGAGCTGAGACTGGGAGCGTCGTACGAGGCGACGCAGATCCGCGACCAGACCGGCGTGCTGGTGACGCTCACGCCGCGGGCCGAGGCGTTGGTACCAGACCTATTCATCCGCGATGCCGGTGGGCACCTACGCTCGGTGACCTTTCGCCCGATCAACTTCGATCTAGAGCGCCAGCGCAAGCTGCAGCTGACGCTGACCTCGAGCGGCCGGATTGGCAGGCCCCCCCCGACGTCAAGCGAGGGCGCGACCGCGCCCGCCGACGAGCGGCCGAGCTACTATCTCGGGTTGGTCCCGAGCTACGCCTTCGAAGACCGGCTGCGGCTCCGCCAAGGTGCCTTCTTCCTGGACCTGCTGAGCGGCGACACGATCGGGAGCTACGCGCCGCGCCTCTCGGGCTATGCTTATGCCGGGGCCAACAAGCGCGGCTACGGCGGGACGCTCGGCCTCTACTACGGCGGCGAACGCCTCATCCGCGGCGATGATCGGCTCAATGACCTGCGTTTCGCCTCCATCTTCCAGGTCGCCCTCTCCGCCTATGTGCCGGTCTCCGGCCTCCTCCCCGGCCGAGACTGGGCGCAACACCTGCAACTACGGCTGGAAGGCGCCAACCTCCTCGACTCCCGACAGCAGGTGCGGAACGGCAGCGGGACTACCCCCAGCCGGTACCAGACCGATTTGATCGACCCGCTCGGAAGGACCGTCACCGTGTCACTTCGAAAGCGGTTCTGAGGAGACAACCTCCGACGATCGGGTGAGACCCACCTTTCATCATTCACCGGCATTTTGGTCTTCTCCGAACCTGGACCATCGTTCAGCGCTGCGGGCGACGCGGACGGTGTTCAGATCGACATCGTCATCGGCGCGTGAACGTAAAGTCCGAGGCATAGCGAACGCAGCAGTTTACAATGGGCTACCTCGTGGTGCCGTTCGCTGTTCGCCGCGCGTTGCAGCGTCAACTCAGGAGCGATGACACCATGGCCATCAAGGCAGTCCTATTCGATATCGACGGCACTCTCGTGGACAGTAACGACTATCACGTTGAGGCTTGGCAGGCGGTATTCAACCGGACCGGCGCGACGTTCGATGATCGGGCGGTTCATGATCAGATCGGAAAAGGCACCGACATGCTGGTGCCGACTCTGCTCCCCGACACAGACGAGGCCGAACAGGAGAGGATGGGCGAGGAGCACGGGCGGATATTCAAGTCGAAGTACCTCGAGAGGGTGACCCCTTTCGCCGACGCCAGGGACCTCCTTGTGAAGGTCAAGGATAGCGGCCGGCAGGTCGTGCTGGCGTCCTCCGCGTCATCGGAAGAGCTCGAGCATTACGTCGCGCTGCTGGATGCCGGTGAGATCGTCAGCGTCTCGACCACGTCGGACGACGTCGAGAGAACCAAGCCTGCCCCCGACATTTTCGCCACCGCTCTCAAGAAGCTTTCGTCGCTCGACGCCAGCGAGGTGATCGTCGTAGGTGACACGCCATACGACATCGAAGCGGCTGCTAGGTGCGGCATCGCAGCCGTTGGCGTCCGATCGGGCAAGTTCAATGACCAGGCGCTCCGGGATGCCGGCGCTGTAGCGCTGTACGACGACGTCGCTGCCCTGCTAGCTGATTTCGACGCTTCGCCGTTGAACGGCTGACGATCCGTGCTGGGCACGTGACCGGGGCAGCGACGACGTCCGGATCATGGCCCGGCTGTGGGCGCTTGCGGCCCTCTCGTGCCGAGGCGACCCACAATCGGTCACTCAGACGCCCCTCCGCGCTTCTCAACTTCGGCCGCTCATTCATCACGCCGCTCGAGCCTCCCGAGCGCTTGGCGCAGCGATTCGGCTGGCCGGATTGGCTGGATTGCGGCCATTCGCACTTTACGAGAAATTGGGGAGCAGGTTCGAGAAGCAGGCGAGACCGGCAACCAGGTGCACTGCCGCGACAAAGAAGACGGCTCGATCGGTTTTCACAGTCACGGTTCGGCCAACCAGCGCACCGTACAGCGGGAACTGGAGCAACCCCGCGCCCATAGCGACAGGCCCAATCTCTCCCTCAAGCCGCGTGAGCAGCATAGAGAAAGGGAACAGCACTCGTGCCGCGACGTAGGAGCCGTGTCCGGTGCCACCAGACATGATGGCTGCTAGGATTGCGGGAGCGGCGATGACGGCGCCTATGCCGGCTCCCGTCAATGAACCGAGCCTGGTCCGTCCGGCTATCGAGTTGGTTTGATGCATCGGCGCAAATTGCTCCACCACGTCGATGTCCGCAACTGGGCGATTGAAGCCCCTTCCCTCTCGTACCGAGGATCCAGAATCGGACATTCGCCGCCTCGTTTTAGCTCTCCAACTTCTGCCATCCATTCATGTTGGTAGGTTGGGAGGTGCTGAACCTCAGCCAGCCCACGGCCCCGCCAGCTTCCAAACCGGACGGGCCGGCAGATTTGCCTTTTTAGATAGTTTGCTATTGATTCGCATTACGGTCGTTCGTAGCGCTCTCGAATAAAGGGGCTACAATGAGACTGATCGCTTACCTACTCTGCACCGGCACTTTGATCACTGCGACACCCTGCCTTGCGCAGGAGGTGCCCGCCTCGACGCAGGATACGCAACCGGATGACATCATCGTCACCGGCGAGAAGGCGAACCGGACGCTTCAGGAAACGACGACCAGCGTCGCGGTCACGACCCCTGAGCGCATCCGACAGGAGAACATCCTGACGATCCAGGACGTCTACAATCGCACCGCCAACGTCTCCGAGACATACGGCGCTGCCGGCTTCACCATCCGCGGCATCAACAATCAAGGCGTAGGTGCGGGCGGCAATGCAGATACTGCGACCGTGTACGTGGACGGGGCGCCCATCCCTCGCCAGGCATTGTTCGGTGGTCCCACCGACCTCTGGGACATTGATCAGGTTGAAATCCTGCGCGGGCCACAATCTACTATTCAAGGCTTGAACGCGCTGGCCGGCGCCATCGTGCTGACGACCCGCGATGCCTCCGTCACCGACTATAGCGCTGACGGCCGTATTCTGTGGACAGACCACAACGATCGCACCTTCTCGGCCGCGGCAGGCGGCCCGCTGATCCGCGATGAGCTGGGCATCCGCCTGTCGGCCGAACGTCGCGCTGATCGCGGCATCATCCGCAACGTCACGCGAGGCGGTTACGACGACAGCCTGCGCACGCTTAACCTGCGCGGCAAGCTCCACTGGACGCCGCAAGCGCTGCCTGGTCTCGACGTGAAGGCAAGCTATAATCGCGTCCGGCGCGATGGCGGCTATCTGTACGAATATACCAACCTCACGACGCCCGACTTCTACGATCACCGCCGCGCAACCGGCGACCAGCCCAACCTCGGCCACATCCGCTCCGATATCGCAGTGCTGAACGTCGGCTACGAAATCGCCCCCCGTCTGCGATTGTCGAGCGTCACCTCGTTCAATCGCACCGCGACGCTGGCCCAGACCGATGCGGACGACACGGCCGCCGACTTGCAATTCATCAGCAACGATAGCCGCTACCGGACGTGGACGCAGGAACTCCGCCTCAACTATGACGGCGAGCGGCTGAGCGGCGTGCTGGGGGCCTGGGCCTATCGGCGCTCCGGCGGGCTCGATGCCAACAACCGCCTGAACATCGCGACGCCTGTCACCACCATCGTTGGACTATTGCAAAGCGGCGGTTTTCCAGCCGCCGCTGCGAGGCAGATCGCGACGGCCTATGCCACCGCGCTGCCGCAGATACCGGTCCGCTACATTGCCGATCAGCCCTTGCTTGTGAAGAATGCCGCGCTGTTCGGCGATGGTCGCCTGCGCGTGACCGATCGCCTCTCGCTGCTTGCCGGCTTCCGCTACGATCACGAGGACAACCGCTATGGTGCGGAGACGATCGCCACCTTCAACGGTACACTACCGAGCCCGGCCGCGTTCGGCGCGGCTGGCACGCCGCTCAACCTGGCGGTGACCGCGATCAACCGCGGCGTGCTCGGCCTAGTCGCACAAGCAGCATCGGCGCGGGCCAGCAACGCCCGCAGCTTCGACGCCTTCCTACCGAAGGCCGGCGTTAGCATGGAGTGGACGCCTGATCTGACCACCGCCTTCACCGTGCAGCGCGCCTATCGCTCGGGCGGGTCCAGCCAGAACCCGGCGCGCGCGACGCTGGTCGCCTATGATCCGGAATATAGCTGGAACTACGAGGGATCACTGCGCTCGCGCTGGCTGGACGGCAGCCTGACGATCAATGCCAATGTCTTCTACGTCGATTGGAAGGATCAGCAGACGACCGCCTTCTTCGGTCTCAACGCCTACGACTACAACACGGTGAACGCCGGCAAGTCGCACCTCTATGGCGGGGAGCTGGAGGTGCAGGACCGCCTCAATCGCATGTTCGACGCTTATGCCTCGGCTGGCTACGTCCGGACCAAGTACGATCGCTTCGATCTGCCCGCAGGCTCGACCAGCACGGTCAACCTGGCCGGTTCGCAATTTCCCTATGCGCCCCGCTGGACGCTGGCGGCCGGGATCAACGGCCGCGTCGGTGCCATCGTCGGCAACGTCAACGCCAACTATCGCGGCGCCGTTTTTACCGATGTCGGGACCGCGCAGAACCAGGCACGCGTGTCCGGCCGCACGGTGGTGAACGCCCGGCTCGGCTATGATGCCGGTCGCTGGACGGTGTTCGCCTTCGCGCGGAACCTGCTGGACGAGGACTACCTCCAGTACCGCACCCCCGACGGTCTTCGCGCCATCGTCGGCGATCCGCAGACGTTCGGTGCCGGGCTGGAACTGCATCTGTGACAGCCCTGGCCGCGCTCGTCGCCGTCATCGGTGGACTGGCCGGTGCCGCGATACTGCGGCGCGCATGGGCGGATCGGCAGCGTGAGCGTGCCGGCCTGATCGCGGGCGGATGGGCGGTGCTCGCGGGCACCGTCCTGCTTGATGCGGCGTGGGCCGGCTGGGTCAAGGGAAGCGCGCTTGCCGTGGCCGGGATCGGTCTGGCTGCGTTAATCGTCGTGATCCAGGGGCGAACAGTCCGGGCAGCGCGTGCAGGGCGAAGCGCGAGCCTTGCGCCCGAGCCGCTTGAAGGGCCATCGAAGGCGTGGCGCGGTTGGCTGAAGGCGTTGCTGGCAGGGCCACTCGGCATGACGGCCGCCATGGGGATCGCGTTCTGCTACGCGACCTGGGCACCTGGCGACCCACGAACCCGGATCATTATCGGCGGTCTGCTGATGCCGATCGTCTGGGCGCTTGCCATGACCTGGACGCTCGCCGATCAGCGGCTCCTCCGCTCGCTGGCGGTGCTCTTGGGAACGACCGTCGCCGGCTTCACTCTGGCGGCTATACGGGGCCTGGTATGAACAACGCCGTCAAACAGGATGCGCCGCGTGGCTGGCCGTTGTCGCCGGGCACCGTGCGGGCGGTGCTGAGCGGACACGGCATCCTTGGCCTCGCCTTCGCCGCGATCATCTACCTCGTCTGCCTGACGGGCACGCTGGCCGTCTTCGCCCACGACATAGCGCAGTGGGAGCAGCCCAATGCGCCCTCGATCACGGCGTTTGCGCCAAGTGCGCTCGACCGAGCCGTCCGATCCGCGCAGGCGAATGGACCGGCTCACGCCACGCTGTACGTCTCGCTGCCCTCAATGGAGGAGGCAAAGGCCAGCATCATCGCCTACACTCCGGCACTACACCGCGAATGGGTGGCGGACCGGAACGGCAACCTGACCGAGCGGCGCACTCCCATCGCTGACTTCCTTGTCGATCTGCATGTCGCGCTGCACCTGCCGCGCGCCTGGGGCGGTTTCATCGTCGGCTTGACCGGCGTTGCGCTGCTCTCGTCGCTGATATCCGGCATTCTCGCGCATCCGCGCATCTTCAAGGATGCCTTCCATCTGCGACGGGGTGGCGCGCGGCGGTTGCAGGAAGCGGACATGCACAACCGCCTCGGCATCTGGGCGCTACCCTTCCATGTCGCGATCGCGCTGACCGGCGCGTTGCTGGGGCTAAGCACGCTGATCGTCGGCGTCCTGGCCATGCTCCTCTATCGGGGCGACACGGCGAAAGTCTACGGACTATTCACGGAAGCGCCGCCCGCCCTCAACGCCGTGGCGGCACCCCTGCCGCCGCTTGATCCAATACTGGCAGAGGCGCAGCGTCGCAGCGGTGGCGCAACACCACACCAGCTCATCATCGAGCGCACGGGGCGTGCCGATGCCCGCGTCACCGTTTCCTCGGAACGTGATCGTCTACTGGTGCCGCAGGATACGACCATCTTCGACGTGAGGGGCAGGGTCGTGAAGGCCCAGCATCCGGCCGACCTCGTGCTGGGAACCAGGATGCTGGGGGGGATCGGCCAGCTTCATTTCGGATGGTTCGGCGGTCTGCCCGTGCGGTTGCTCTACGGTTTGCTGGGGCTGGCGCTCTGCATTGTCACGTCAAGCGGCGTGACGATCTGGCTTGCGCGACGTCGCGATCGGGGCCGCGCTGTGCCGCTCTGGCAGCGTCTTTGGATTGGCATCGCATGGGGGCAACCACTGGCCTTGGCGCTGGTGGGAATCATCGGGCTGATCGCTCCTGCGCACGACGGCCTTTTGATCTGGGTCTGGATGGCGACAACGGCGGGCTCGCTCATCATCGTCGGCACCGCCAAAGGGTTTGATGCGTCGAGCGGAGTTGTGCGAGTTCGCTACCTGGTCGCAGCCAGCACCCTTGCTCTTGCATTGGTCTACCTACTCACCCGGCACATCCACATGTCGGGGATGGCGGTGGAGCTTGCGCTGCTGGTCGGTGCTGGTCTGATGTTTCAGAAGCCGGCTAAACCGCGGCAGGAAAGGCGAACCGCTGGGTGACAGCGGCTTACCATGCCACTTCCATCTGCATCCGGGTTGATGCCTTGACGTCGGGAGTGGTTCTGACACGACCCAACACCGGTCACTCAGGTCCACCCGGCGCCCTCCCAACATCGGAAGCTTGTTCATCTCGCCGCTCGAGCCAGCGACGTGTTCAAGGCACCTAAAAGCAGGAGATTGCGGCTTAGAGCACTCTGGCAGCAAGCCTCAGCTTGGGGTAGCCATACCCAATGACGCTTTCTTTAGTCTATTTCTGGATGTCGGCGGCGATCTCAACCGTTCCGGCGGAAGCGGTTACAGCGCCGAAATGCCCGACTGTCGCGGGTTGGCAGCTAGCGAGGCAGCAGCCTCCACCGCACAAACCGTATTTCGAGCCAGTTTGGAATACCGCGATACAGCTTCGCTCCGGCGCTTGGCGGTGGAACGGAACCGTGATTTCCGAAGCGAAGACGCTAGACTATTTGCGTCAAACCGCCACCATGACGCCAGTTCCGCTTACCCTTATGTCCTTCTCACCGCATTTCAACTGCGCTGCGAAGAGACGCCTTCAAAGCCGCATCGCCGCAATCACTCATTGTGGACGAGACGAAAAGCCGTGCATGGAGGGTACCGAGTCCGAGTATCGCGCGACACGCCGCCGCTGATAAGGAAAACTGGAGAGTCATGACTAGGGCGCTGAGGCTGCGCAGGACGTTCGAACCTGCCACAGAGATCCTCAGCGCTAGCCCAGCTGCGCGCCCACTGTGTGGTCCTGACGGCTTCGCCACAGCTCCTCAGCAAGCCCTCGATCAGCCCTTCACACCAGATCCAGATGCTCGGCGTAATCCATCGCGCCGTGGAGGATCGTCAGAATGGTCACAGCTTCCGGATCGACCCGGTAGAAAACGAGGTAGTCGCCGCGGACAAGATGCTGGACGCCCTGGCGCTCAAAGCGCGGCTGAGCCTTCCTTGCGCGTCGAGGCCGGGCCAGGCTTCGGCGCTATCGAGGAAGGCGACCACGACTTCTTCGAAGGCAAAGGAGATGGCCCGAAGCGAAAGGTCGGGACGACGCACTTCGTGCAGCTATGGCAGCGAGCGCTTGACGGCTGGCGCCCAGCGCGCGTGTTCAGCTACTCGCATCGAAACACTCCCTGACTGCGAATTATCCTGATCAAGGACAGACCGTCCTCTACTATCCTGTGCTGAGACCCACTTTCGGACGTTCAGGATGACGTGCCCGCCTCCCGGGTTCGGTCATTCGTTCATCTAATGCGCAGAGTCCCGCATCGCGCACCGCGGCAATATCTGATCTGTGCAAGAAGCCAAGACCTTCAAACCGGTGTCACCGCGACGCGAAAACTAGGTCGTCAGATCGTCTCGTAATCAATGGAGAGCGAGCGCGCGAGCGCAGCGATCTCGTCGTGACAGGGGCTGTCCGCCACACGACGGCGCGCGACCGCTTCCAGCGCATTGTCCGGAACGCGATCTCCGAACAGAATAAGGGCGCGGTCATCGCCATATTGGAAGGACGTGTAGGAGATCCCCTGCGCATCAGGGCAGGAGGCATGGATTTTCTCGGCCCAGGCGCGCGTTTCCGGATAGCTGCTCTTCGGGCCGGCAAGGAGGGCATTGTTTTCCACGCCGACCCGGCGCTGGCCAGCGATTGTTAGATCGACAAGCTTGAGAGGCTGAGTCGTGCGCAACTCGCTATGCGCGTAGTCCTTGAAATCGTCGGGACTAACGATCTGCAGGGTGGGCATGCCGGTCTTAGGATCAGTAGGCAATGCATCCGGCGAGCGCAGGATGATTTCACACGTCGCGCACTCGAAAGTTTCTGCCGCATAGATCGTCGGAATTACATCATCTGCGGCATCACGGATTGGCGAGAAGCGCGCGTCACCCTTGTTAGTCGGATTATATTCGTCGGACCCATAGATTTCCGGATGGATCCGGTGGAGCAGCGTGTCGGCCTGCAAGTCGATGTAACGCTCTTTTCCGACACGCATCGTGGCGGGATTCGGGATTGTAATCGAGATCGACATCAGCCGTGGACCGCCGGCTCAATCTCCCGTTCAAAGGCCGCAACGACGCCATCGGGATCGCTGCCAAGCATCGCCTCCGGAGCCCCTTCAAAATCGACATGCGGGCGAGTCAGCCAATAGAGCAGGCGGAAGTCGCTCCAGGACTCGGGCTTCATCTCGATCAGACGCGAGATCACGGGGTAAGTACGCCGGCTCTCCACGTCAAACTGGAAGAACGGATAGGCGGCACGGCCCTCGATCGAGAAGCGCAATACCTCGCCCCGCTCTTCCTTACGCCGCATCGTCGCAGATGGATTCGACTTCGACAGGCCGAGCAGTTCGCACGCCTCCGTCTGATCGATCATCGATGTGCTCGAAAGAATCCGCTCCTGAAGCCGCGCTCGGTTTAGCGCGGATTGAATGGCGGGATCGTCGGACCTTACTAAGCTCTCACGCAGTATGACCCGATAGGCACCGACCAAGTGATCAATCTCTAAGGCGAATGCGCGCTTGAAAAGGCGCTCGGCGGCTTGCGCAAGCGCAATCCGCGTCGCTTTGGTCACCGCCTTACCCCTCCCGCCTGCCTTATCTAGCTCCTGCACCCCATCGATATCGACAATGTCACGAATCGTCACATTGACTGCGACCAAGCCGGTGCTTTCCGCTGTCATGTGCTGGTCCGAATAGAAGGCACGAGCCGGCTTCCCCGTTCGGCCTTCGGGCTGTCGGGAGCGTTCAACGACGTTAGCGACCATATCACGAATCCTAGTTTTGCTAACTCTGGAACGGAATATAGCGCTTATAGCTACCATTTCCACCCTCATGGTGGAGCGTGGGTGACCCAAAGAGCGATTCCGATTGCCATCCCCTCTGCCGGGCGGTGGAAAGCTAGCTTTCCGAATCGCGGATCTGAACAAGCCGACGTTCGCGATCTTCCTGCCGAATGCCGTGAATTCGCTCGACAACCGGCCGGAGGTCGATCGTTGCGACGACTCAGAAGCGGTCGCTCGCCACGTGCTCTCCGACCTTCGACCCATTAGCGGTCACTCCTGGCGCCCTACCCGTCACTCAACTTCGGTCAAGCATTCATCTCGGCGGCTTGAACGAGGACGCGTTACAAAGCCGTCGGCTTGGTCGAGCTTTGGCAGAGACGCCAACCCACAGCTGTCGGTGACGTTAGCCTTGAAGCAGACGTTGTGATCCGCCCGCAAGCCAGTCTACATCGGCGTTCCTGGTCGGGAGGCTCGCATGCGCGCTCTGTTCATCGCAACGCTGCTGCTTTGCATAGCCTCTGGAGCGTCCGGCGTAGTCGCTGCGGCCCAGGAGAAGTCCATCGACGGGCGCTTTGATGTCGGCGGCCGTTTCATCCGCCTCTCGTGCAAGGGCACGGGAAGACCGACGGTGGTGGTTGACGCTGGGATGGGAACAGCGCCGGTCGAGGATGCGGGCTGGCGGGCGATAGCGGCGCAAGTGGAGCCGGTAACGCGTGTCTGCCTGTATGATCGGGCGGGCCTTGGGCAGAGCGATCCGGCTCAGCCTGGTCCGCGATCCAGCCTGAATGCTGCTCACGACCTGCATGCCGCATTGTCAGCAGCAGGGGTGCCGCGGCCTTATCTTCTTGTCGGCCATTCAGTCGGTGGGCTACATGCGCAGGTATTCGCGGCGCAGTACCCGGCCGACACGGCCGGGCTAGTGCTGGTGTCAACAACTCATCCTGACCAGTTCTCGACCTGGTTGGCCCTTTTGCCCGCCTCCGCGCCGGGCGAGGAGAAGGCCGTGACCGAGGCTCGTTCGTTTCTCACCAGCGTGCAAACGGATCCGACCAGGAACGAGGAGCGACTTGACATGCATGCGAGCGCGCTGGAGGCGCACCAGCTTACCTCGCTCGGGAGAAAGCCGGTGGTCGTGCTGACGCATAGCCCTCGCTTCCGCATGATACCCGGGCTGTCTGAACCGATCGCCGTCCGATTGGAGGACGCGACCCAGCGAATGCAGCGACAGTTCCTCTCGCTCTCGACCAACGCGCGCCAGAATGTCGCAGAGCGGGCGGGCCACGGTCTGCCGCATGAAGCGCCGGCCTTTGTCGTGGATGGCATTCTGCAAGGAGTCGCTGCCGTTCGGGGGCATCCACTCCGCCGACGAGATTAAGTGGCGACGCCTTGGCATGTTCATGCAGGCCGACAGCTTTACGTCTGATCCAGTTTTGTGGGTTTCGGCCGACCGCTTGCGGCGGCTCCTTCTCCAATCGCGAATGGTCGTGGTTGAGCGCTAACGGCCGCTCTCCTCTAGTGGCGAGGACCCAGAACCAGCCATTCAGCGCGTCGTTCTCGCTACCCAAAAGCGGACACTGGTTCATGCTGGCGCAGCGGGTCGCTTGCAGGCTCGCTCTCGATCAGCTTTCGTCGTGCGTACATGGTCGGCGTGGCACCGACATGCCGCGAGAAAGCGACACTGAAGGTGCTAGCGGAGCTGTAGCCGACCTCCCGGGCGATCTCGGCGATGGCGAGCTTACCCTGTTCAAGCAGTCGCTTCGCGAGGACCATCCGCCAGTGGAGGAGATACTCCATCGGCGCCATGCCGACTGCACGCCGAAAGCGCTCGAAAAAGGCCGAGCGCGACATTGCTGCGGTCTTGGCTAGCCCAGGCACGTCCCAGGAAGCGCTCGGTTGATCGTGGATAGCACGGATCGCTGCCGCGACCTTCTCATCACTCAGCCCACGCAGGATGCCCGAAGGGTGATGCGGACCGGTGGAGCGGAGCGCCTCGATGAACAACACCTCCATAAGCCGGGCGAGCACCACGTCACGCCCTGCCCGTCCGCCGCGCGACTCCTCAACCGCCAATTGTATTAGAGTGGTAAGGCGCGGCTCACCCCGCGCGTGGATCATCGAGGGCAGGAGTGATACGAGCAACCCGGCATCTGGTGACCCGAAGACGCAGGAGCCGACCAACATGCGGACGCTGGGCTCACCGCGCTGATCGCCGAGGCGGAAGACGTTTGGCCGGATCTCCACCGGCAGGCTGTCGCGACCCGATGACGGCATGTCGCTCAAGCTGGACGAGGTGAAGTCATAGGCGGCGGGGATCAGCACGAAGTCGCCGCTCTCGATCGGGAGCGGCGCATGCCCGACAATGTCGAGCCGCACGGCGCCTTCGAGCGCGGCGAAGAAAAAGGCGCGGCCATCCGCCACCCTGCGGACTCGCCACGTCCCTGCCGCCTCGACGAACTTGGCGAACGACAGGTCGGGTTGGAGCACGCCGACGACCTGCGCGAGAGGATCGATCAACTTCGGACGCTCGCCAAACAGATGCGGACGCACAAGCGTAGCAGATCCCAGCGTTAACGCCATCTGTGCCGTGCCAACGACAGGAGCTTTCATGCCGACCATATTGATCACCGGGTGCTCTTCGGGCTTCGGGCTTGAAGTCGCTCGACACTTCGCGGCGCGCGACTGGGACGTGATCGCGACGATGCGGAACCCGAGGGAGGATGTGCTGCCCGCGTCAGCGCGCCTACGCGTTCTGCCCCTCGACGTGACGGATGCCGGGAGTATAGCGCGCGTGGTCGCCGAGGCTGGACCAATCGACGCTCTCGTCAACAACGCCGGCATCGGCTTCCTCAACGCGCTGGAAGGCACACCGATCGACACGGCGCGTCACATCTTCGAGACCAACACGCTCGGCACAATCGCGATGATGCAGGCGGTGCTGCCGCAGATGCGAGAACGGCGCGACGGTGTCGTCGTCAACGTGACCTCGTCGGTGACCTATCGACCGCTGCCGCTATTGTCCGTCTACACCGCGAGCAAGGCGGCGGTGAACGCCTTCTCCGACAGCGTCGCGCTGGAGCTCGAACCCTTCAACGTTCGCGTCCGGGTCGTGCTGCCAGGCCGCGCGCCGACGACGCGCTTCGGTGATAACGCCCGCGCCGCCATGACCGGCGGCTTCCCCAAACCGTATATGCCGCTGGTCGAGCAGGTGATGGCTGGCTGGCAGCAGGACACAGGGCCGACCACCTCATCTGAGGACGTCGCCGAGGCGGTTTGGCGCGCGGTGACCGACGAGGGGGGCCGCGCGCACTTGCCAGCAGGTGCCGACGCGGTCGCTTGGTCACAGGCGAGCTAAAGTAACTAGGCGGGCTCGCACCTTTGCGGGCCCGCTCACCAGTCCGCGCGCGACACCCGTCACGCACAACTCCTCATGACGCGCGTGACGGTCATAAAGACCCTGCTGATGACATCGGCTGCGGGCTTGGCGCTCTTCAGCCTTGGGGCAATCCAGTAAGCCAGCCCTGACCACTGGCCTGCGAGGATGGTGAAATGTGAGTGGCTGCGCTGATCGAACGGCTTTTACCGGGAACACAGATTGCCAACTATCCTAGTCTCGCCGCTCCCAGCACCCTCCCCGCTCCTCACGAGACCCAGAAGCGGTCATTCGGCGTCCCAGATTCCTGTACCAAGTTCGGTCATTCGTTCAGCTCGCAGCGTTCACGCTGTTCCTTCGGTGTCGCTGCTGCTGCTACCGCACAGGCCATGTCTGGCGATAAATGTTGATTCCGCCGCGCGTAGTGGATGAGCCCTCGCGTTCATACGACGGCGCCCTGTTTCGGCTGGCAGCCTGGCGCTACGCCACTGCGCGCATACTCGCCCGCTCAGTTAGGCTTCGATGAGGGGAACGTGAGTCGGTGAGCGATCGTGCAGCTTCGAGGCGAAAGCGAGATACCTCTTGTACGAGGGCGTCGGCGTCGGATGCCAGCGTCCGGGTAGCGGCGGTTGCCTGATCGACCATAGCGGCGTTCTGCTGCGTCACGCCGTCCATTTCGGTGATGGCGGTGCTCACCTGCTGCAGGCCGACAGCTTGGCGCTCCGCTGATCCGGCGATCTCGGACACGATCGTGCTGATTTCGCCGACACGCCCTATGATGCCGTGAAGGGCCTCTCCTGTTGCACTCACGAACTTGGCGCCCGCCTCCACCTGCTCGCTGGAAGCGAGAATACGCGCCTTGACGTCCTTGGCGGCGTCAGCCGAGCGCTGCGCTAGCGCCCGCACCTCCGATGCCACAACTGCGAAGCCTTTCCCGGCATCGCCGGCACGGGCGGCTTCGACCCCGGCATTGAGCGCGAGCAGGTTGGTCTGGAAGGCGATCCCATCGATCACGCTGATGATCTCGGAAATCTCTCCGGAGGTACGCTCGATGCCGTTCATGGCAGTGACCGCGCGCAGCATTACGTCACCTGAGCGCTGGGCCTCATCCTGTGCGTGGCTGACGAGTGCGTTCGCGCGCGCCGCACCAGTAGCGGTCTGGCGGACCGTGGAGGTGATTTCCTCCATCGCTGCGGCGGTTTCCTCCAACGCGGCGGCCTGTTGTTCGGTGCGACGCGAGAGGTCGTCAGACGCCTGCCGGATATCCCTGGCGCCGCTGTTGATGCCGCTAGCGACAGTTGTGACCGTCGCTAGCGTGGCAGCGACCGCTTCGAGCGCCGTGTTGAAGTCTCGGCGCAGATCTTCGTACTGCGGTGCGAGCGACACCTCGAGACGTTGTGACAGGTCGCTTGCGGCGAGGCGCTTGAGCCCCGAGCTGAGCTCGTTGACAGTGAGATCCGACGCTGCGCCAGCGACACGGATCGTCTCCGCATTGTCGCGGAAAACGTGCATGGCGCGCGCCATGCGACCGACACAATCCCGGTGTTCCACGAAGGGGATCAGACTGCCAAGATCTCCCTCGGCGAGCGCCTCCATGCGTATCACCGTCGCGACATAAGGGTCGCTGATCAGCTTTCCGCTGTACCACGTCAGCAGCACAGGAAACGACGCGAGCGCACAGCCCAGAAGCATGATGCTCCATACTCCGGCGGACGGCGACATCGCCGCCATGTAGATCAGGCTTAGGCTCATTGCCGAGACCGTTAACTGGAACCCGACGATGATCCGGAACTTCAGCCGGATCGGAGCGTGATTTCTGAACCATGTGATCATTGAAGCTCTCCGTCCGAGACGGAGCGCTAACCAACGTATGTTAAAAAAAGCCTTCGACTTAGGTCTAATACGAGCTGTAGCTGACGACCGCGGCGTTCTCACCACCTCAAGAGCCCACGATTGTCCATTCACGCGGCGGGCACCACGACGGACGCCGGCAATGGCAGGCCGCTCACGAACCTGCATGCGCCGTTTACTCACCTCGCTGCACTCTTACAGGCACGGTGCCAAAGCAGACAGCGGAGATGCTCGATCCAAGCAAAGACCCACTCTCTCCGTCAGCGAAAGCTTTGAGGTAAGGTTCGGTGGAGACGGCATTGTAGGAGCGCACGAGTCGCATCGGTGCTAGCTTCGGCCTGTTTAGCCGTGCGCTCCGGCATTTGATCGGTGTTAAGATTCCGGTCGTAGGCTGTTCAAATGAGTCTCCTTACGACCATCGCGCACTGCGTCGCACAGAGCCATGACCATCTGCTGGTGGTTCTAGCGGCGCTAGTGTGTGGGGTTGGCGTGTACGCCACCTTCGCCATCGCCCGCCACGCGGCTCGCGCCGAGGGCGTTCCACGTCGGCGCTGGGCGCTGGTGAGTGTTGTGGCGGGTGGGTGCACCGCTTGGGCGACTCACTTCATCGTGCTGTTGGCCTTCAAGCCCGGCATCGACGCCGCCTTCGATCCATCAGGCACCGTTGTGTCGCTTGCCTGCGCGATCGTAGGCATTGGCGCAGGTATCTTGGTGTCAATGGGTTCGCGACGCAGTTCACGCCAGTTCGTCGCCGGCGTGGTCATCGGCGTGGGCATCGCAGGGCTGCACTACATCGGCCAGTCGGCCTACCTGGTGCGCGGCAGCGTCTCATGGAACCTGCCTCTGGTTCTGGCGTCGGTGCTGGTCGGTGTGCCCGTCATGGGCCTAGGCATGATGACGTTGTCTCACCGCCGTCGTCGTTTTCGTCGAGCGGCGCCCCCACTGCTGCTGCTCTCAATCGCCATCTTACACTTCTGCGGCATGTCCGCCATGACGCTGCATGGCGACAGCGGCGTCATCTTTCCTTCCAACGCCATGTCACCGTCGACCGTCGCTCCGTGGGTTGCGGGCGTCTCCACGGCGCTGCTCACGCTCGCGGTCGTCGGCTGGCGTTTCGACTTGGCCGCGAAGGCGAGATGGCGCCAGGATCAACGGCGCCTCCGCGAGCTCGCCGACGTGGCTTTGGAAGGTCTGCTGATCTGCCGCGGCGACGAGGTCATCACCGCCAACCAGAGTATCGAACGCCTGTCCGACTACAGCGCCGGCACGCTTGCCGGATTTTCACTGAGTAAGTTACTCCCGGGCGTGGACTTCGAAAGCATGCCCGAGCGTGAGGAGCGTGAGACTCAGCTTCTTACCGCAGGCGACGGTATGATCCCTGTTCGCGTGCTGCGCTCGCAGGTGGCCCTCGGGCACAAAGTGCAGACGGTGATCGCCGTCCGGGACCAGCGCGAGCGCCTACGTACCGAGGCACGCATGCGGACGCTCGCGTTCAACGACGCTTTGACCGGCGTGGCCAATCGCACCCGCTTCTTCGATCTTCTCTCCATCCACGCGGCCTCCCGCCGGTCAAGCGACCAATCCTTCGCCGTGCTGATGATTGACCTCGATCGCTTCAAGCCAATCAACGATACGTTGGGGCATGCGGCGGGCGACACGATCCTGCGGATGGTGGCGGAGCGACTGCAATCCGCCCTTCGCGATGGCGACGTGCTGGCGCGACTCGGTGGTGATGAGTTTGCGATCCTCCAGGTCTCCACGGATCACCTCGATTCAGTCGCCATCCTGGCTCAACGGTTGGTGCAGACGATCGGCGGACGGCCATTCACCTATCTCGGCCAGGCACTACACCTCGGCGCAAGCGTCGGCTTCGCTTGGGCGCCGCACGACGGCGACGATCCCGCTGAGCTGTTACGCAACGCCGATCTGGCCCTCTACGCGGCGAAGTCAGACGGCCGCGCGACCTGGCGGCGGTATGATCCCCGATTGGACGAGGAGACTCAGGAGCGTTGCCGACTGGAAATCGGCCTACGTCACGCCATCGACGCCGGAGAGCTCGAGCTGCACTATCAGCCGTTGATGAACGCGAAGAGCGGCGAGATCACTGGTGCAGAGGCGTTGGTGCGGTGGAACCATCCGGAACGAGGTTTGATACCGCCAATCGACTTCATTGGCCTGGCCGAGGAAACGGGCCTTATTCTCCCGCTCGGCGATTGGGTACTAAGGACGGCCTGTGCGCAAGCGGCAACCTGGCCGGTGCACATCACCGTTGCGGTCAATCTGTCACCAGCGCAGTTCCGCGACCCGACCTTGGCATCCGTGATATTGTCGGCGCTCAGCTCGTCCGGTCTTGCGCCGAACCGGTTGGAATTGGAGATCACCGAGGGCGTTCTGCTCAACGACGAAGCGCGCACGCTGGCAACACTGGCTTGCCTGAAGGAAGCCGGTGTGCGGATCTCCATGGACGATTTCGGCACCGGTTATTCGTCGCTTAGCTACCTTCGCAAATTCCCGTTCGACAAAATCAAGATCGATCAGTCGTTCGTGCGTCAGGTCCCGGAAGACGCGGAGAGCGCGGCTATTATCCGCGCCATCATCACGATGAGCTCCTGCCTCGGCATAGCCACCACCGTGGAGGGCGTTGAGACAGGCGAGCAGCTTGCCTTCTCCGTGGCGGAGGGGTGTGACACGATCCAAGGATATCACATCAGCCGGCCCCTCAACGAAGCAGCGTTCCAGCGCGTGCTGGAAGTGACACAGCCGATCATGCCGACCACCCTCCGCAGGTATAACCATGAACTCAAAGATGCGCCTCCTGTCGCTTAGAGGATTAACTTGGTCAGCTTCGCATGAATGACCCAGCTTTGAGCCGCATCCACACACCGCCGAGGTGGGCAACACGAGCGAAGATCTTCTAGAACTCGGCAAAACCTCGACCGATCATGGAGCTCCTGATGCTTGCCCCGCCTTATTAGGCGTTTGTAAGAGATCGGTCGCGTGTGCTCCGAGGCCGGTCAAGGCCATCTCCAAGGGCTGACTTGGACTTTCAGAACCGACGCGTTCGTGGCTGTCAACGGGCGACCACCTCGCATCTACGTTACCGCCTGTAGCCTGATCTTAATCAATGATGCGCATTGGCTAACTGATGCAGGCGGGTGGATCCATGTTTGGCAGTGTACGTGATCACGCGTCTTTCAACAGCTATCGGCGCCATTTCCTCTACCCGCTATGCGCCCTCATGGCGGTCGCAGGCATCATCATCGTCGCCCTGCTGGTCTGGCTGACCGTCAATGCCGATGCTCAGGAAGCCGCTCGCGAGGCCGAACTCGCCCGCTTAGTCGTTTCCAGCCGGCTCGACTTCATGCTGCGCAATCAGAGCGACTACGCCACCTGGGACGACTCCGTAGCCAACCTCGTGCTCTCCATCGATCCGGATTGGGCGAGCGACAACATCGGCCCGTACCTTTTTCGCACGCAGGGCTATGAGCACAGCTTCGTCATCGACGGCCATGACCGGACGATGTACGCCAGCGATCGTGGGGTTGCAGCCCGCGTCAATCCCTTCGCGCTGATGGGACCGACGTTAACGCGCGCGCTGGCAGAGTTACGCCAAAAGCCGGTCGGTGAGGATCATCGCCGCAGCGGTCTATTCCGTGTCGGCGACCAGCTCGCCGCGTTCAGCATCGCCGCCATCGTCCCTGATCCGGGCAAAGTCCGGTTGCCACCCGGGCCCGCGTCCTACCTGCTGTTGGTGGACATCCTCACGCCGCAACAGCTCGCCAGCTTGGGCACAGAACGGCGCCTGCCGACCCTACATTTCACGGGAGACGACGTCACGACGCCGAACGTGCCCGGCTCCGTCGTGCTGCGGAGCGCAGATGGACGACCGCTTGGTCACCTGCGATGGGCCGTGCAGCACCCTGGTACCGCCTTGCGCGATCGGTGTCTCTTACCGCTCGGTATGCTGTTGTTGGCGATGGTGCTGATCGGAAGCCGCGTCTTGCGCCGCTGCCGTCTCGCTGTCGAACAGACCGACGCGGCGATGCGGCAGTCGGCCGCCGATGCTCAGGAAGCGCGTTTCGCCCTTGAGGATCTGAGAAGGGTCAGAGCCGACGCGACGATGGCTGACGCGGCGGCACGCGAACAGCTCGAGGTCATCGTCCGAGATGTGAGGCACGAGAACAGCGAGCTGAACCGACGTCTCGCCGCGACAAGAGATGCCGCGCTGATCGACGCCAAAGAGCAACTCGAGGCGAAGCTGTCGCCGCTGCTGGATGCGATGCAGGGGCAGGCACGAACATTGACGGCCGCCTCTGAACTGGTCCGCGATCAAGGGCGCGGGCTGGAGCAGCTGGTCGAGGTTGCGACCAAGGCCGCGACCGAGACCGAGCGATGTCTGGGCGAGCTGACGCCAAGGGCAGCAGCCTTCGCAGACGCAGGTCGCGAGATTGAAGCGGAGGCGCGCACCGCGCTGATCGAAGTGCAACGCGCCAGCGACGATGGCGAAGAGGTGCAGACCAGTATCGCCGCGCTTTCCTCGACACTCGACGAAATCGGCTCGATCGTCGGCGGCATCGACCAGGTTTCTCGTCAGACGAACCTTCTCGCGCTTAACGCAAGCATTGAGGCTGCGCGTTGCGGTACCGCTGGTGCCGGCTTCGCCGTCGTGGCCGGCGAGGTGAAGGCGCTGGCCGATCACACCGCCGATCTCACCCGACAGGTGACCGACCAGCTCCACAACCTCCTGCGTCGTACCGCGGACACGTCCGGTGCGGCAAGGACCGTCGCCTCGGCGCTCGCCCGAACCGAACGCGCCGCAGAGGTCATCACTGCGGTGGTCCGACAACAGGTCCAGGGAGCATCCTCGATCCGGCAGAGTATCGACGCCGTCGCAGACGAGAGCCGCGGCACCACCACCGCAGTGGCGAACGCCCGAGCGGCGATTGCGGCCGGTCTCCACGCCGCCGACCGTATGGACGAGGTGGCGATGGATCTAACCACTGCGCTGAGCTCACTGAACGACGACATCGCCCTCTTCCTTCGCCAGTCGAGGGCAGCATGATTCCGCTCGCCTTGGCCATCCTCCTGCCCGCCCCTGCCAGCACGGTCGGAGCCGCCGCACCACTCGATCAGACCAGCGGACCGCGGCCTAATCGCGATCCCGACGCCATCCCCGACGGCAAGAGGGTCCCGGCGATCCGACCAACGCTGGCGTTCAATCTTGCTGCTGTCAGCGACTATAGGCTACGCGGCGTCAGCCAGACGAACGGTGGTCCCGCTGTCCAGGCCTCCGTGGAGGCGAGCGCTCCAAGCGGCTTCTACGCTGGCCTGTGGGGCTCGTCTGTTGCCGCCTATGAAGGCGCGCACTCGGAGGTCGACGCCTATGGCGGCTATCGTACGGCCCTTCATGGATGGGACGTCGACGCTGGCATCATCTCGTACTTCTACCCCGGCGCCGATGGTGTCAGCAGCGCCGAGATCTACGGCAGCGGCGCTCATGCGGTAGGCGATGTCGCGGTGAAGGCCGGTATCAGCTACACACCTCACCAGGCCGAGCTGGGCGCAGGAGACGGGTTGTACCTCTTCACTGAAGCGGCGAAGCCGCTGCCGTCACTCCCGATCACCTTGCGAGCGCATCTCGGCCGCGAAACCGGAGTCAACACCACTAGCGGCTCGCCCAAGATCGATTGGCTGCTCAGCGCGGACATCGCGGTGAGCAGCGTTACCTGGTCCTTGGCTTGGGTCGACGCCCGTTATCGCGGGCGCTCGTCGGAGAATGACAGCAAGGGTCGGCTAGTCGCAGCGCTCGCCTTCGATTTCTGACAGAATCACAGCAAATTCAATCTCCGGTCGCCTAAACCCAATTGCTGTCATTCGGCGGCATTTGCCCCCACCCCGAACTTCGGACGCTTGCTCAGGTTCGCGTTTGAGCCCTGAGAAGTTTTACGCAGCTGTCCGGCTCGCATATGCTGCCGGTCTGCAGCGCAAAGCCCGCCACCAAGCGGTCGGCTCCCTTCTGTGTCACGCCCTGAGATGCCGTTCAACATCACTGAGGCGTAGCGTGATCGCACGAGCCGACAGATGGACGGTCAGCCGCTGCCGCTCATCTTCGGTGAAACGAGCAGCCCTGATCAACAGGTCACGTAAAGCGGCGCGACCCACAACCCTGTCGCCGCCTAACCAGCCACTGCCCAGAGTTGTCTCGGGAGCGAGGATGAGGAGGCCATAAGCGTCGGGTTCGATGTTCTCGATGATGACGGCGTTGTCCTTCTTGGTCATGATCAGGCGGCCAACCGATCGGCCACGATCGCCCGGTCACGTCCTTCGCGCTTCGCGCGGTAGAGCGCCGCATCAGCGCTCGCGATCAATGGCGCATTGTCACGGCCCAGGCCGGCGCTCCACTCGGCCACGCCGAAGGACAGGCTGACGGGGCCCAGCGCCCGCGCGCCCTGTCGCGGCCGAAGTGCGCCCAGCGCGCCGCGGAGCCGCTCGATCCGGGGCAGGAGCGCCGCTGCCGTCGCTCCGGGCGCGATGATCGCGAACTCCTCGCCGCCGTAGCGGCAGGCGACATCGCCGTCACGGAAGTGCTCCCGCAACGCCGCGCCGACGAGCTGTAGCACCGCGTCGCCGGCGTCATGACCGAACTCATCGTTGAAGCGCTTGAAGTGATCGACGTCGCACATGACAAAGGCGAGCGGCGTACCCGCGCGCGCGGCGCGCGCGATCTCCAGTTGGAGGGCTTCCTCCATGTAGCGGCGGTTGTTCAGTCCGGTGAGCGCGTCGCGGACCGTCTGTTCCCTGAGATCGCGCTGAAGCCGATGATTGACGAGTGCGGACGCGATGTTCTCGCCGAGCGCGTTGAGCCGGAACGCCTCCTCCTCGCCGACGACACCCTGTAAGAAGAGCAGCCCGATGACCTCGCCACCGGCGAGCAGCGGCTCGCAGCGGTACGCCCCGGCATCGTCGGCAGCGTGACGGCACCCGACCTCATGGCCGTCGCCGAGCACGATATGTCCTTGGCCCAGCCGCAGCGCCCAGCACTCGTCCGGGCCGAAGCTCTCAGGAAGCACTCCGCCCTCACCCCAGCCGGCGAGCCGGACCAGCAGGTTGCGCGAGTTGTTGTGAGCGTAGAGCGCGCCTGCCACGCCGGGCAGCACCTGCGGCACGTAACAGTCGATGATCTGCGCCAGCTCGGCGTCGGTGCGCGCCGCCTGCAGCCGATGCGCCATGTCGCCGAGCCGCGCGATGACGTGCCCACGCGTCTCCAGCGCGCCGCGCTGCGCGAGCAGGTCGGCGTTGGCCGCCTGCAGCCGTACATCGGTGGCACGTTGCTCGCCCAGCGCCTCGCTGAGCCGCTCCGCCATGCGGTTATATCCGCTGGCGAGGCGATCGAACTCGAGCGAGCCGGTGCGCGTGTCGAGCCTGCTCTCCCCCTCTCCGTCTCCCAACGCCGCCATCGCATCGAGGACACGACGAAGCGGGCGTCGTACGCCAATCGCTACCATGCCGACCAGAAGAGCGAGCAGCATCGCGACGAGCGGGCCGCCGACCATCACCGCCCGCTTGGTGCCGGCGAGCCGGCCCTCGGCTTCCGCCGCGCGCTGCGCGAGCAGGTCGCGCTCGCGCTGTAGCAGGAGGCTTGCGCGCCGATCGACCTCGGCCATCAGCTCCCGCCCCTGTCCACCGGCGACGATCCGCATCGCTGCCGCGAAGTCACCGCGACGGCCAAGGATCAAGGGCGTGCGCAGCACCGCGATGCGCCGCGCGACCGCCTCCCTGAGCGCGACGGCGCGCTCGTGCTGGAGTGAATTGTCGGCTGTCAGCCGTTCGAGCCGGACGAACTGACGCGCCGCGTCTGCGAGCCGCTGATCTACCGTCGCCACGAAGCGGACGTCCTTCGTCAGCAGGAAGCCGCGCTGACCTGACTCTGCCTCGCGCAGCTCGGCGAGGGCCTCGTCGAGGTCGACGATCACCTGCTGGGAATGAGTCACCCAGGCGAAGCTCTCGCGCGTCTCCAGCGATGATTGCAGCAGAAGCGCGATCAGACCGACTAACGCCGCACCGACGATGATGCCCAATGCGGTCACGCGCGAGATCAGCGAAGGGAGCACGGCGAATGATCCAGATCAAGTTGCTACGTTCCGGGCCTAAGGCCGCCATGGTTTCTGACACGTTAAGCGCAAGTGCCAGCTCAAGGCCGTGATCTCGACTGACGCCATTCGAGCCCGGCGCGCGAGCGAGCATCCCGCTAACACCGAAAGCGCCCTTAGCGCTGTAACCGCCTGCGACTTGCCGAGGGCTGGTATGCTGATCTAGGTCAGCTTTGGGGATGGGGAGCCTAAGGTAACATGCTGCGGACGTTGAGCGACTATCACCGTCGGATCGAGCTGGGTCTTGATGATATCAGACGCTTGTGCCGGTGTGATGCTCCGGACCCGATCATGTTGCCCCGCGCACGCGCCGCGCTTGGACAGGTCAGCATCGAACGCAGCCGCTTCATCAATCAGGTAGTTGTACCTCGGCTGTTGGTAGGCGCGAACTACGCCTCTGCCCGAGACATGCTAGCTTTGCAGAACTCATTCGCTGCCAATCGTCTGGTGTCGGATCAGCACGTGTCTCGCTGGACAGATGAAACGGTCGCTGTTGACTGGCAGGGATACCGCAGCGCGGCCGCCGCTATCTGGCGTATGATGGAGCAGCAGATGGATGATGAACGGGGCCTCGTCAGCAGGCACCTTGAACATGTTTACCTTTGACTGATGATCGTGACAGCCCTTTATAAATCCAAAGGACCCACAACCGGTCACTCAAGCGCCCCTCCCCGCTTCCCAACTCCGGCCGCTCGTTCACCTCGTCGCTCGAGCCTTCCGCGCGACTGTCCGGCTGGCCTGATTGGCAGGTTCGGCTAGTCGCTGCCGCTTTTCTTTCCAGGCCCGAACTCGACCCGCACGCCGACTCCTCCGCCCTCGACGGTACCCACGGTCACTCCGGGTGCGAGGTGGAGACGAAGCGGCTTGCTCAGGATACTTCTGAACTCGGGAAGGTCCGGCAGGGCACGCAGACGGAACTGCTCCTGATCAGCTCGGCCGCAGACAACTACCTCGCCATCCCCAATTGGCGGGCATCGTGTCGGTGCCGCCTTAAGGCTGTCAGGCACCTGGAGAGGACCGGCAGGCCTCGCCGGGCTTGAGGGCGCCGGGCCGACCATCTCGGTAGCGACTTGCTGTGCATCCATCACGCATCGTCTCCCGAGCAGAAGGATGGTGATTGATTGTGTCCGGTTGATGGCGTCGCGATAATGGCAGCAAGCGTTCCAAAAGTCAGTGCTTTCTGACGGACCCGCCGGTGGAACCTCCTCAACTCGCAGGCTTGCGGTAGCTCGCCAGCCTCCTCGACGAGGCCCATCGTCTATGTCAGAAACGCTGTCGCTTCGCCGACGGCCAAGTCGGCTGCCATGAGAGGGGTTGCGATGAGAATCAATGCCGTCGCTTCGATTTGGCTGATAGCGGCTGCCGTCATGGCGCCGATCCCGTCGGCCGAGGCAGAGACGACCAAACCGTCGCAAACCGAACCCTATCTTGCCGAGTTCGCGGACTGCGTGGTGGCCCAGAAGGGGCGCCGCACCGCCGTAACTGCCTTCGTGCGCACTGTGCCCAACAGCTCCGGCTTCTTCGCAGCCAGCATGAAGGCCGCAGATCTTACCTGTCTCAACGCAGCCGCGCGTCGGACCGGCGGTAAACTCGAGATGAGGATGCAGCCCGAGGCTTTCCGCTACGCACTCTACCCGGCGCTTTACCGACGTGACTTTGGCCATGGGGCTCCCGTCGCGGCGACCATGACTGACGCACCGCCAAGCGACCTCGCAAGCGAGTTCGACGGCGACATAGCCCAGCTGCCGTCCACCTACAGGCCCTCGCGCGCCTTCGGGGATTGTGTGGTGCGGGAGAACCCAGCAGGCGCTCATGCGCTGTTGATGGCCAAGCCCTTCAGTCGGGCAGATACAGCAGCGGTTGAAGAACTGAAGCCGTCGTTCGCGGCGTGCTTGTCAGAGGGGCAAACTGTGAGGCTTACCCGGCCTGCCATGCGGGCGTTCGTCGGTGAGGCAGCGTATAAGCTGGCGCTTGCGGGATCGCGCGCGACAGGATGAGCCGCCTGTTCCGTCAAGATCGGCTGATCGCCTGGAACACCACTCGAGGAACGTTCCCGACCTGGCACGACCGGGCTATCGCCGCCCTCTCACTCTTACCCGCCCTGGCAGCGGCTCATGGTGACGTGACCCCCGTTTCTTCATCCACTTGGAACTAGAGGCCGGCCCCTCGAAGGGACGGACGGAATGAAACGGAAGCAGTTTTCGGAAGAGCAG
>NZ_JACHZH010000020.1:0-21215 GCF_014193405.1 Sphingomonas sp. BK069
CACACCACCGCGTCGACTATCCCGACTTCGCGCAGCATGCCCCGCATCTGCAGCGTGCCTTTCTTCGCGCGACGGGTCGCCGCTGGCAGGTGCGCATCGTGCGTCGAACCGGACGCTGGGTCATGCTGGCCTGCAGCCTTCGTGAGCGGCATTGTTCCGGGGCGGGATCATCAAGCGACTAAGGCTTGTGCCCGTTCGCCGACGACTTCAAATCGACGTCGTGTCAGCGTAAAGAGCTCAGGTAACCAGGCCTGTCCTGAGCTTAAGATAACCGCCCAGCCTAAGTGTCCGGAGACGGCGATGGAATCATGAGTGCATCACCTGTGTCCCGCATGCTGCCGGAATCGACATCGATTTTGCAGGGCCTTCAGATCATCTGAAATGCCAGCCCGAGACCTTGCGTTCGCCTCTGCGCCTTAGGCCGTTGTGGAGGCCTGCATGAGGTTTTTAGCGAACCGGCGAGCCTCAAGCTCCTGGTTGAAGAGGAGGTCCAGCCAGCGGTCCTCATCAGGCAGGTAGAGGCCCCACGTCATCTTTGGGTGAGCGGACCGGAGCTTGGCGATGATGGTTGGGCCGTTGGGCATGTGACCTGCGTACCGATGAGGTGTTGAGAATAGGCGAACACCCACCCGTCGAACCTCAGAGCGCGGGGCTGCGACGATTGCGTGTTGTCAACGCGCACTCAAGGCCGGCTAGAACACGTCGGCTCGATGGACTTGACCGGCCGTGAGGGCCAGCCGGGCCTCGGGACAGCCTCTCGCTTCAGGGGGTCGAGGCCACCCGCAGGTATAGCGCACAGCCCGCACCGCCTCACGGGTGCAAAGGAGTAAGCAACACACTACCAGCGAACGATCTCAATTGGGGTGCCTGCTAGGCCGAGCAGCCGCCTGCGCCAGGTAAGCGGAAAGGGCAGCTAACCTCTCGATAAGGCTAGCCGGACAGCTGCGCGGAGCACTTAGGGGCGTCGGCGGCCAAGATGAATGAGCGACCGGAGGTGGGAAGCGGGCAAGGCGCTTGGAACGACCGCTAATGGGTCGGGCGGCTTTTCGTCGCCGACATGCGCCGTCCATTGTGAGCCATTTAGGGGCAGATTTTTGTGCCGAGGCTTTATGGAAATGTGGGTAGCGGGCGCCGACCTAAAGAGCTAAAATCTGCTTAAAACAATCGATGATAATCGGAGAAGTTTGCAGATTGGCGGCTATGATCGACTAGCGGCGCTAATTGCGGCCGATCATCGCAACGCAGCGTCAGCATGTCTCCTGTTTATGGAAGCATTGAACAGTGCGGATCTGCGATAAGTAGCCTTGACGAGGTGGCCGACTTCCGGCTTTTCCGGTCCTGAATTCGGCACGTACACCGGCAGATCGCTTAAACTCACGAGGGATGGCGGCGCTATCGTTACGCGGACGGGTGTCCGGAATTGGGTCAATCACGAGCCAGGTAAGGGGGCGGGACGTTTAAAACTCAGGGCAGGGGCCTTGTTCGGCGCCAGTTCAGCGGGCATCGGCGCGACGGGGGCGTCTGAGCGCTCGCGTCGCGATAGGGCCTGGATGAGAACCGACGACCTGCGCGGTGGCACGAACCGGACCGGTATACCCCTCAGCGCGTTCGCGATGCCGGATGGCTTAGCGATGCGCTACGATCTACCTCATATAAGCCTACGTGAAACCGTCAGCGGGTACGCCACCTATGCCGCGCGTAATCGCGCGGAGATGATCAACTGGTTTTTGCCGGCGCCTCCCATGATCTGCGTGCTCGTCGACGCTGGACCGGTGTCCATCACGCTTCGACAGCACCGATTCAACGTGGGTAAGGTCAGTCTCTACGGTCCAACCAGCCGCGCGTTCAAGGCAACAACAAACGGGGGCATCCAGGTCGGCGTCGGCCTGACCGCCCTAGGTTGGATCAGGCTCGTCCCGCTTTCCTCCTCCGCGTTCCACAACCGGGTGTTACCGCTTGGGGCGGTCATGAGCGACGCGCTCTCCGATCGACTGCTCAACTCACTTGTCGCGCTTGCCGATGAGAGGGAGCTCGCCGCCACGTTGGATGCGATCCTGACCCCCTTATTTGCTGATGAGCATCCGTACGACGACATCGTCAGGCGCTTCACAGGGCTCATGCTGGTCGACGGGGTAATCGAGATCGCCGATGCGGCGGATCGGCTCGGGCTTCCGTCGGCTACGCTTCGCCGTATTGCTACATACGCGTTTGGGATGCCGCCAAAGTTGCTGCTTCGACGCGCGCGCTTCCTCCGCTCGTTCATCGGGCTTCTCAGTTCGGGCGAAATGCAAACATATGACCGCATCGACAGCAGCTACCATGATGCCTCGCATTTTCTCCGGGATGCGAACGACTTCCTTGGCACCACGCCCCGCCGTTTAATGGCGCAAGGGACGACCTTCATGACAGCAAGCCTTGTCGCTCGTGCGGCCGCACTCGGAGCACCCGCTCACGCGCTCCATGCGCGAACACCATAGTCGCGCGTCAAACGAAGGCTCGTGATGTGAGCGAGAGGGGTTGCGCGGAGATCGCGTAATCGAGACACTCGCCGCTGAGATCCAGCGACGCGGGTTGAACGTGTGACTTGCCGGTGCTCGGCAGCGGTTATGCTGCCCGACCCGACGCACATGTCCGCAAGGCTGCCGGCGCAGTCCGCTCAGGGCGCCGAAATAGAATAACAAAAGAGGCTTTGCGAAATCGACAGGTCGGCTTACGTTGAGCGTGCACCTATGGGTGCACCTGTCCACTCGGCCACTTCCCCGGCCGAGGCGCGAACTAGGGCCCGGCCGTCAGGGGCTGGGCCCGTTTTCTCCTGAGGTGCCTTCGGCTCGCCACCTACGTGCAGTAGCGCGTTAGAGCGCAGCGGCCCTTGCAAATGGATCTTCCCGCTCACTCGCGGCGCTCGGCCTGCTTCCGCCTCCGCGGCTACTATCGCGAGCTGACCCGAATGAAGCGGGGTAGAAGGTCGGTGAAAGTATCTGCGTTGGCTGCGCTTCCATCCGTGCCCTTGCTCTGCATTGAGGCAACGCATTGTAAATGCATGCTAATTGTCAGGTATGCCAAAATATCGCATTACCTTCAAAGACGGTGACGAACCCATCCTGGGCGTCGAGGTTCACCCCAATATGACACGGGTTCATCGTTCGGCCGTTCGGACCGCGGTGGCAATCCTTATGGACACGAGGACACTGGACGGCGTCTCGCAGGCCAGTGTCGAGGTTCGCGACGAGAAGACCGACGTGTGCTGGGACGTGCTGGTCAGCGTGGCTGTGCAGTCCACCATCCGGCGAGGGCATAACCGAGGCCCGGCGTGAAGGTCTGGGTGTCTGTCACCGACGGCAAGGTCATGCTGGACTCACGCATGCCCGGCTCGGCACCTCTCGTGCTGGAGATCGGCGAGGCGATTGACCTAGCCTCGGAGATGCTAGGCGCTGCCATGATCGCGCAGCCTGCCTCTGCGGTCGGCGATGAGGTCAAACGGGATCATTAACCGAACGGCTGCGCCAGCATCTTTCGTGAGGTCCGCCGGCGCAGCCTATCCGCGTTGCCACAGACGCAGCCTCTCTAATCCAAGACGGTTGAGAACGCGTAAATCGTTGGTCGCCTGCCGACGCCGTGTTAGGGCCTTATCGATAAACAGCTTCGCCGTCTGAGTAGCGAGAGCTTAGCTCTAGGCGCTCCGCCAACTTATCCAGCGCGTCCGCTGACGCCAGCGACCGAGCGCGCACGCCGCCGTATGGCGATTGCACAGCTTTCTGCCTCTCGTGCTCGGCTTGTTTCCGATACTGCTCGGCCTGCTCCTTCGATGTCACCGCAATCCCCGAGTCGCTGATCGACGATCTAGATCGACCACGCGCAGGCGCACAAGCGGTAGGCCAAACAACGTGGGAGCTTTGATCGTAAGGAAATGTTGCGCGATCTTGAGTGCACGTCTAACTTGATTGAGATCCCGCGGGTCGCTGCGTGATCATCTGCCGGTGATCCGGCGATCCTTGAGGTCGTCGGATCACTCATGAACCATAGCATGGGTCAAAATCGTTGACCTATGCTACCTGTGTTGCAATGCAGCAGCCGCTCGCGGCGTTCATCTGCCTTTTTCCCTGAGCGTCGCGGGCACCTTACGTAGGTGGAGCGTGCCGGCCAATGCCGGTTAGCCTGTCCCACCTGACCAGGCGCCTGAGGCAGAGATCTTCGTTTCGCGTTATGGAGATGCCGGTAAGCTGATCGCCAATCCGCTTCCCCGCGGAAGCGGCGACGGCGACCCGCGCGGCGATCAGGCCGTACTCGACGGCAGTGGCGTACTTGGTGCATCTAATGAGGCGACGGAGCATGATGTCGCGTAGGCCCACGCTACCGCTCCAGCAGTCGCGCTCTTACAGGCGGTCACGATCGCAATCTGGCCGAAGATAGAATGAGGTGAACCTCTCGCTCATCACTACTCGATGTTTGTTGCCGTCTATCCGCTGCTCTACCTCCTGCAGCAGCTAGGCAAGCAAGGCCGCAGACGATCATTTTCGCTCGAAAGCGGCCAGTGTCAAAGCTTCTTAAGACCCGGCCGGGCGAAGAGCTGCGTGGCGCGTCACGCGTGTCAGCCGCGGAGATGAATGGACGTCCAAAGTTGGGAGGCGGTCAGGGCGCCGGGAGTGACCGCTTTTGGGTCGTCAGCATTGATGATCAAGTCTTGATCGGGGGGCGCTCTGATACCTGTTTGGCGATGGTTCGATAGAAATGAAGTACCGGTTCGGTGTAACCGTTTGGTTGGCGCGCGCCTTCAAATACGATGGCACGTGCGGCCGTCATCGCAAGACTGCCACGACGTCGTAGCGGCAGATAGTGTGTATCGGCTATGTTCTGCTGATCAACGCGCGCGGCCATGCGCTCTAGCGCCTCCTCTATGTCAGTGCGCGAGCAGACGCCGTGACGCAGCCAGTTGGCCATGTGCTGCGACGAGATGCGCAGCGTGGCGCGATCCTCCATCAGCCCCACGTCGGCCAGATCGGGCACCTTGGAGCAGCCGATCCCCTGGTCGATCCAGCGCACCACATAGCCGAGCAGGCCCTGCGCGTTGTTGTCCAGCTCGGCACGCACTTCGTGCGCCAGCCACGGCGACGTGGCGAGCGGGATGGAGAGCAGGGCCGCCAATGGCGGCACGGGTTCGCCGGCGATCGCGCGCTGGCGCGCGGCGACGTCGACCCGATGATAATGGATCGCGTGGAGCGTCGCGGCGGTCGGGCTGGGTACCCACGCGGTGCTCGCCCCGGCGATCGGGTGCGCGCCTTTCTGCGCCAGCATCTCGGCCATGCGATCCGGCGCCGCCCACATGCCTTTGCCGATCTGCGCCCGACCGCCGAGCCCGCACGCCAGCCCGATGCGGACGTTGCGATCCTCGTAGGCGGCGAGCCACGTGCTGTCCCTCATCGCCGCTTTGGGCACCATCGGCCCGGCCTCGAAGTTGGTGTGGATCTCGTCCCCGGTGCGGTCGAGGAAGCCGGTGTTGATGAAGCATATCCGATGCCGCACCGCGTGGATGCAGGCGGCGAGGTTGGCCGAGGTGCGGCGCTCCTCGTCCATCACGCCGACCTTGATGGTGTGGCGCTTCAGGCCGAGCAGATCCTCCACCGCATCGAACAAGCGATCGGTGAAGGCGCATTCCTCGGGGCCGTGCATCTTCGGCTTGACCACGTAGATCGCCCCGGCCGCGCTGTTGCCGCCGGCGCGGTCGCCGCGCACGTCGTGCGTGCCGATCAGGCCGACGACGATCGCGTCGACGATGCCCTCGGGCGCCTCGCTGGCGTCCGGCAGGAGCAGGGCCGGCGTGGTCATCAGGTGGCCGACGGTGCGGACGAACAGCAGCGATCGTCCCGGTAGCACGAGGGTGCCGCCATCGGCCGCGGTGTAGCCGCGATCGTTCGCGGGCGCCCGCGTCACGGTCCGCCCGTCCTTGGCGAAGGTGGCGGTCAGATCCCCGCGAAGCAGGCTCAGCCAGTTCGCATAAGCGGCGACCTTGTCGGCGGCGTCGACCGCCGCGATCGAGTCTTCCAGGTCGACGATCGTCGTCAGCGCCGACTCGAGCACGACGTCGGCGATCCCGGCGGGATCGTCGCGGCCGATCGGATGCGCGGGATCGACCATCACCTCGATGTGCAGGCCGTGATGGCGCAGCAGCAGGCTGTCGCCTCGGCGCCCGATCAGCTGGGTGGGATCGGCGAGCGGGGGTGTCCCGCCGCGCCACTCGGTCCAGCTGATCCCGGCGAGCGGCACCGCCGCATCGAGAAAGGCCTTGGCAAAGGCGACCACCGCCGCGCCGCGCGCGGGATCATAGCCGCCGGACGGAGCGGGATCGCCGAGTGCATCGGTGCCGTAGAGCGCGTCATACAGGCTGCCCCAGCGCGCGTTGGCGGCGTTGAGCAGGAAGCGCGCGTTCAGCGCGGGGACGACGAGCTGCGGCCCCGCGCGGGTCGCCACTTCCGCGTCGACGCCGCGCGTGGTGATCGTGAAGGGCGCGGGCTCCGCCACCAGATAGCCGATTTCCTCTAGGAAGGCGCGATGGTCGTCGGCGTCGATCGGCCCATCGCGGCGCTCACGGTGCCACGCATCGATCGACGTCTGGAGCCGGTCGCGCGTCGCCAGCAGCGCGCGGTTCTCCGGCGCGAACCGCGTGAGGATGGCCGCTGCACCTGCCCAGAAAGTGTCGGCTGACACGCCGGTGCCGGCCAAGGCCTCGTCCTCGACGAAGGCCGCGAGCTCCGCGGCCACTGACAGGCAGGCGCGCGTCACATAGGTGGCCACGGCTCTCAGCCCAGCCGCGCGGGACGACGGGCGGCACCGCGTTCCCGCGCGCGTTCCGGCATAGGGGCCGTCAGGAGGGCGGCGTCATGGCTCGTGCCATCGGCGCGGGCGCGACTCGGTTGGTGGTCGGTCGTGGTCATGCTGTCGGTCGACAAGGCGGTCACTCTTCCTCGTGGTAGATGGCCTGGGACGGCAGACCGCCCCGCCGCTCGGGGTGCTCGATCCGCCCCGATCTCGCGCGGGTGCGACGCTTGGCGGAGCTGCCCACTACCGAGATCGCTCCGGCAGCGCTCGCGCCCTAGCGCACGCTCGAAGTTTATAGAAAACGCGGCGAAAGGCCATCGTCTTCCCACGACCGGGAGTCGCTCCGACGGTAAACATTCGCGTGCCTTTCGTATCGAAACATGGCTGCACGGTACGGCGATTTAGCCACTGGACAGAATGGTAATATCTCCTATCCATAAGTCAGAAGATGCGAGGGATGGTCTAGCCATCTGATGGAGGGGATATGAGGAGCATCCTGGGCGCGCATGCGCTCGCACTCGGCGTGTCGACGCTCGCGCTGATCCAGCCCGGCGTGGCCGCGGCTCAGGCGGTCGCGCCGCGCGACGCTGCCGCATCGGCTGCCACCCCGCAGGTGTCCACCGGCGCGAGCTCGGAGCAGGACGCCGAGCCGGCGACGCAGGCGCTCGACGACGTGGTGGTGACCGGCAGCCGCATCGCGCGCTCCACCTTCCAGACGCCGACTCCGATCACCACAATCACCGAGCAGCAGCTCGAGCAGAAAGCGGCGACCAACGTCGTCGATCTACTCCGCGACATTCCGGCGCTCCGGCCAAACCGCAACAACGGCAGCGGGCGGAACCTCGGTCTCGCCACCTTCAACATGCGCGCGCTCGGCTCGACGCGGACGCTGCTGCTGATCGACGGGCAGCGCGTGCTCGACAGCAGCCCGATCGCTAACGGCTTCGACATCAACATCATCCCCGCGCCGCTGGTGGCGCGGCTCGACATCGTCACCGCCGGCGCCTCGTCGGTCTACGGCTCGGACGCGGTGACGGGCGTGGTCAACCTCATCCTGGCGGACAACGTCGAGGGCGGGAAGATCGACGCACAGTACAACGTCTCCACCCACGGCGATCTCGGCCAGGTGTCAGCCAGCGCGATCTATGGGGGCAAGTTCGACGACGGACGCGGTCGCTTCGTCGTCGCCGCTTCCTATTTCGACCAGCCCGACGTGATCTACCAGGGCGCGCGTGAGTGGGGGCGCCGCGGGGTCACGTTCATCCCCAACGCGGCCTACACGCCGACCAACGGCGAGTTCCGCCAGCTGATCGTGCCCAACGCGCGCTACTCGCAGATGACCGCCGGTGGCGTCATCACCACGCCGGGGCCGCTGCGCAACATCCAGTTCGGGCCGGGCGGCGCGCAGTCGCGCTTACAGCAGGGCAGCAACGTCGGCACGGTCTGGATGGAGGGCGGCGAGGGACTAATGCCGCAGCCCAGCTTCGCGCCGCTGCAGGTGGCATCGCGGCAGATCAGCGGGTTCGCACGGCTGAGCTACGAGGTGTCTCCGAGCCTGTCGGCGCGGCTCGACGTGCTCGCCGCCAACACGCTGGCGCGCAGCACCGGCAACTACAACACCAACAACGGCGACATCACCGTGCGCCGCGACAACGCCTACCTGCCCGCCAACATCCGCGACGCGATGGTCGCAAACAATCTCACGACGATCCGCGTTGGCCGCTACAATCCCGAGCAGGGGCGCAACCTCAACTCGACCGAGAACAGCTATTATCGCGTCAGCGGCGGGCTTGATGGCCAGCTCAGCGAGACGTGGAAGTGGCAGCTGGGCGGCAGCTATACGTATGCCCGCTCGCTGATCCTCGGCCGCAACAATCGCGACCAGGCGAAGTGGGCGCTGGCGCTCGACCCCGTGGTCGGCCCGTCGGGCCAGGTGGTGTGTCGGTCGACGCTGACCAGCCCCGGCAACGGCTGCGTGCCCGCCAACATCTTCGGCATCGACGCGCTCACGCCGGAGGTGAACGCCTACGTGCTCGGTACCTCACGGCAGGACTCGCGCTCGCAGAGCGCGATCGCGAACGCGAACGTCTCCGGCAACCTGTTCGACACCTGGGCTGGCCCGGTGAAGGTCGCGCTCGGCGCGGAATATCGCCGCGACTCGGTCGACAACCGCTCGGACCCTGTGTCGGACGTGAACGGCTGGCGCCAGGGCACGTTCGGTTCCTACTATGGCAAGCTCGAGGTCAAGGAGGGCTATGGCGAGGTCTCGATCCCGCTCGCGCGCGAGACCAACTTCGCGCGCAGCCTCGACCTCGATCTCGCCGGACGCTTCGTCGACTACAGCACGGTCGGGTCGACCGGGGTGTGGAAGGTCGGGCTGAACTACGCGATCAGCGACAGCGTCCGCTTGCGCGGCACCTACTCGCGCGACTTCCGCGCGCCGCGGATCAACGATCTGTTCGCGCAGGCCAACATCCGCATCGGCACGGTCACCGACTTCCTCACCAACCGCACCGCCAACGTCAATTTCCTGATCGGCGGCAACCCCAATCTAGGCCCCGAGACGGCGTACACCTTCACCGGCGGCATCGTGCTCCAGCCCGCCTTCATCCCGCGGCTCCAGCTCTCCGCCGACTTCTACGACATCGACCTGCGCGATGCGATCATCACGCCGGGGCAGCAGGAGGTGGTGGACCGCTGCGGCCGCGGCGACCCGATCTTCTGCCAGGGCGTGATCCGCGACGAGAGCGGCGCGATCACCCAGGTCAACGCCAATTCGTTCAACGCACAGACGCTGAAGACGCGCGGCATCGACTTCGAGGCGAGCTACAATCTCCCGTTGTTCGCCGGTCGCTTCACCGCGCGCGCGCTGGCCACCTATGTCGACCGGCTGATCTCCTCGACCGCGACCGGGCAGGTCGACACCGCCGGGCAGCTGCAGGGCGGCTTCGCGACGCCCAAGTGGCGCGGGTCGACCACCTTCCTGTACGATCAGGGGCCGCTGAACCTGCGCGTGCTGTTCAACTATATCGGGCCGGGCACGTTCGACAATGCGTTCGGCCCGCTCGACCTCAACCGCAACCATTATCCGGCGTTCCTCTACACCGATATGTCGGTGCAGTATGACGTGACCGACGGGTTGCAGCTCTACGCCAAGGTCGAGAACCTCACCGATACCGATCCGCCGCTGCTGGCGGAATCGAGCATCACGGTCGCGCTGGCGACGCTGTCGCAATATCACGACCTGCGCGGGCGGGTGGTCGGCGTCGGCGCGCGGCTGCGCTTCTGATCATGCCCGGCTAAGAAGGAGAGAGACGATGCGGATCGGGTTCATCGGCACCGGGATCATGGGGCGGCCGATGGCCGGACACCTCCAGGCGGCGGGGCATCAGCTCTGGCTGGCGCCGCACCGCTCCCCTGCGCCGGAGGAACTGGTGGCGGGTGGCGCGACGGTGTGCGCCAGTGCGCGCGCGCTTGCCGCCGCGGTCGAAGCGGTGATCCTGATGCTGCCCGACACGCCCGACGTGGAAGCCGCGCTGTTCGGCGCCGATGGCGTCGTCGCCGGGCTGCGACCGGGCACGCTGGTGATCGACATGAGCTCGATCGATCCGATCGCCACCCGCGACTTCGCCGCGCGCGTCGCGGGAGCGGCAGGCGAGTATGTCGACGCCCCGGTCTCGGGCGGCGAGGTCGGTGCCAAGGCGGCCTCGCTCACCATCATGTGCGGCGGCAGCGCGTCTGCGTTCGCGCGCGCGGAGCCGTTGTTCGCCGCGATGGGCAAGAACGTCACCCTGGTGGGCGAGGTCGGCGCCGGGCAGGTGGCGAAGGTGGCCAACCAGATCGTGGTCGCGCTCAACATCGCCGCGGTGGGCGAGGCGCTGCTGTTCGCGGCCAAGGCCGGAGTCGATCCCGGCAAGGTGCGCGAGGCGCTGCTCGGCGGCTTCGCTGCCTCCCGCGTGCTCGAGGTGCACGGCCAGCGCATGATCGACCGCACCTTCGCGCCGGGCTTCCGCATCGCGCTGCACCAGAAGGACCTCAACCTGGCGCTCGGCAGCGCGCGCGCGCTCGGCCTGGCGCTCCCGGGGACCGCGGGCGCGCAGCAGCTGTTCAGCGCCTGCGTCGCGCGCGGTGGCGCCGACTGGGACCATTCGGCGCTGGTGCGCGCGCTAGAGGCGCTGGCCGATCACGACATCGCGCGAGCGGCGCCGTGAGCGTGCCGGCCGATCGCTGGTCGCGCCGGGGCGTGATCCAGGCGCTGTCGCTCGCCGGGCTCGGTGTCGCCGGCGAGGCGCACGCGCGGCCCGGCGGCGCGGTGCAAGTGCCGGGTTTCGACCCGCGGCGCTGGTGGCAAGGCGATTATCGCATCGTACAGACCAACCTGCGCGAGATCGACGTGCGCGAGGATCCGCGCGCGATCGCGCGCGCGGTGCGTGCCTTCGGCGGCAACACGATCGTCTCGAACATCGGCGGCATCGTCGGTTTCTATCCGACCGCGCTGCGCTACCAGCGGCGCAATCCCTATCTGCGCGGCGACTTCGTGCGCGCGATGATCGACGCGGCCCGCGCCGAGGGGCTCGCCTATGTCGGCCGCTTCGATCTCTCCAAGGCGATGAAGCCCGCCTATGACGCCAATCCCGGCTGGTTCATGCGCAACCGCGACGGCACGCCGCGGACCTTCGCCGGGACCTATCAGGCATGCCCCAACGGCGGCTGGGCGCGCGACTATGGGTTGCAACTGCTCAGCGAGGGGCTGACGCGCTACCGGCCCGACGGCCTGTTCTTCAACATGACAGGCTATCCGCGCACCGATTATGCCAACGTCGATCACGGCATCTGCGTCTGCGACAATTGCGCCTCGGCCTTTCGCGCGATGTACGGCCGCGCTCTGCCGGCACGCGAGGGCTTCGTCGACCCGGCGTGGCCCGACTATCTCGACTTCCAGGCGCGCACCTCCGAGGACCTGCGCCAGCGCATCGTGGCCCATGTCGCCCGGCTCGCGCCGGGCGTTCCGATCGCGCAGCACGACAGCGTCGAGCAGGTCGGGCGCGGCGAGGTGCAGCGCCGCGTCGATCGTGCCGCGCCCGAGTGGGCGCATCAGTCGGGCGAACAATGCCGTGCCGCGCTGGCACGCGCGCCCGGCACGCCCTGGTCGTCGACCTCGACCGCGCACGTCGACTATCCCTGGCGGCAGGTGACCGAGAGCGCGGCCTATCACGCGAACCGCCTCGCCCAGGCCATGGGCTTGGGGGCGAAGCTCGACCTGTACCTGATGGGCACGCTCGCCGACCAGGACGACCCCGGCTACCTGCCGCCCGTTTCCGCGGTGTTTCATTGGCGCGCCGCCCAGTCCGCGCATTATGCCGGCATGGCGGCGGACGCGCGCGTCGGTCTGTACCAGTCGGGCGCGACGGCGCGGCGCGCCGGCATGACGCCGCACGCGGCGCGGCAGACTGACGAGTTCCGCGGCCTGTACAGTGCCCTCGTCGACTCGCGCGTGCCGTTCCGCCTGGTGAGCGACGCGCGTGTCGCCGACGGCGGCGACGATCTCACCGGCTATGACGTGATCCTCTGCCCCAACGTCATGCTGTTGTCCGACGCCGAGGCGCGCGCGCTCGACGGCTTCGTCGCACGCGGCGGCACGCTGATCGCGACCGGGCTGCTGGGCGGCTACGACGAGCGGGGTCGCGTGCGCGCCGCGGTGCCGCTCACTGCCTTCCCGCTGGCGCGCTATGGCGCGCCGCGCGCGGCGGAGGGCTGGACGCTCGATCCGGCGCTGGGCACGATCCGCGTCGCCGGTCGTGTGCCGCTCGACGGCGACTATGTCGGCGGGACGTCGCGCCCCGGCGCGGCGGCGCTGATGCGCTTCGCTCCCGACCAGCGCTACGGCCCGCCCGAGTTCAGCTATGCCGTGCCGGGCGATCCGGCGCGGCAGGACCCTGGCGTCGCGGCGCTGGTGCACGGTCGCGGCGAGGTGATCCACGTGCCGTGGTGGATCGGCTGGCACTATCACCGCGACGGGCTCGCCGCGCACCGCGAGCTGATCGCCGCGCTGGTAGCGCGGGGGCAGCCGGCGCCGCGCTACGTGCTCGCGGGGGACGGGCCCGTCGAGCTGATGACGCTGGCGCGCGACGACGGCGCCGCGCTGATCACCGTCGTCAACTATGCCGGCCAGCGCGACACGCGCTACGTCGATCCGCCCGCGCTGCACGGCCTGCGCCTCGGCGTGCGCGGCGCGCCGCGCGGCGCGCGTGCGCTGGTGGCGGGGCAGGCGATCACCGGCGAACGACACGGCGACCTCTCGTGGTTCGCGCTGCCGCCGGTGCGCGCCTTCGAGGCGGTGCTGCTCACCGCCTGAGCCTTCGTGCTTCCGGCGGGCCTCGCGCGGCGCTATGTTCCTGCCATGCTGCCAGGCTCTTCCCGATGAACGCGCCCTCGCTGCGCCCCGCCAAGCTGGCCGACGCGATCGCCGAGCATGTCCAGCAGATGATCCTGGAGGGGTCGCTCCGGCCGGGCGAGCGGCTGCTGTCGGAACGCGAGCTCTCCGCCAAGCTGGACGTGTCGCGCCCGTCGCTGCGCGAGGCGCTGGACAAGCTGATCGCCGCCGGCCTGCTCACCACCAACGCGCAGGGCGTCGCGCACGTCAGCAACCAGATCGGCAAGAGCCTGCGCGACCCGCTGATCCAGCTGATGGACACGCCTGAGGCGCGGCTCGACTGCCTCGAGCTGCGCGCCGAGATGGAGGCCGCCGCCGCCGCCTTCGCGGCCGAGCGCGCCTCCCCGGTCGACCGCGAGGCGATCACGCGCTGTTTCGCGGCGATGGTGGCGGCACACGAGGCGCAGGACGTTGACGAGATCGCGCGAACCGACGCCGAGTTCCACTTCGCCATCTACGAGGCGAGCCACAATCTGATGATGCTGCACTTCATGCGCAGCATCGAGGGCATCCTGCGCTCCAACGTCTATCTGAACCGCAAGAACCTGTACGAGCATCGGCGCGAGAAGGACTCGCAGCTGCGCGAGCACCAGGCGATCTACGACGCGATCATGGCGGGCGAGGCAGAGGCGGCGCGTGCGGCGGCGCGCTTGCACATGACCACCGCGATGCGCACACAGCGCGAGATCCAGGAGGCGGAGCGCCGGCTGGAGGCGAGCATCCGGCGGCTCGCGCGCGGCGACATCGTCGCGCCGAGGCGGCGCGGCGCGGCGGAGGTCTAGCGCCGACGCGATGCGCCGACGGTTCGCGGAACCGTCGTGCCCTCAGCCCGGGATGATCCCCGGGAGCAGGTGCTGCTGCACCATCACGATCACGCCGAGCAGCAGCGTCAGCGCCACGCTGTGCTTGAAGGTGCGCGCCAGGATCGTCCCCTCGTGGCCGCGGCAGTCGGTGGTGCTGGTGCCCGTGGCGATGTTCTGCGGCGAGATCATCTTGCCGAGTACGCCGCCCGAGGCGTTGGTCGCCGCCATCAGCACCGGATTGAGATCGAGCTGGCGCGCCGCCACCACCTGCAGATTCCCGAACAGCGCGTTGCCCGACGTGTCGCTGCCCGACAGGAACACCGCGAGCCAGCCGAGGAAGGCCGACAGCAGGGGGAACAGTGGCCCCACCGAGGCGACGCCGACTCCCAGCGTATAGGCCATGCCCGAATAGTTCATCAGATAGGCCAGCCCCACGATCGTCATCGTGGTGGCCAGCGGCAGCCGGATCTGCCGCAGCGTCTGGCGCGCCGCCGCGGCGAGCTGCGCCCGCGTCAGCCGCACCAGCAGCGCGGTGACGGCGGTCGCCACCAGGATCGCGGTGCCGGTGGCGAGCGGCTGGAACGACCAGACCGCGGCATAGGCCTTGCCGTAGGTGGTGATGAAGATCGCCTCGTGCAGCCCCGGCCAGTCGAGCTTGAACTCGCCCAGCGCGCTGACCTTCAGATGCACCCACAGGATCACCGTTACCGAGAGCACGATCCACGGAAGCCAACCCTTCAGCCCGGCGCCCGCGGCGGCGGGCAGGTCCTCCGCCGGACGCAGCGCGAAAGCAGGGTCGGGCGCGAACTGCCACAGCTTGACGAACACCAGCGTGCAGATCAGCGAGGCGAGCGACGACAGCACGTCGGTCAGTGCGTAGCCGAGGAAGTTGGACGAAAAGAACTGCATCGTCGCGAACGATCCGCCCGCGACGAGCAGCACCGGCCATACGCCGCGCACCGCGCGCACGCCGCCGTAGACCGCGATGACGTAGAAGGGCAGCAGCAGCGCGATCAGCGGCAGCTGGCGCCCGACCATCGCCCCCAGCGCGACGTCGTGCAGCTGGGTCACCGCGCCGAGCGTGATGATCGGCGATCCCAGCGCGCCGAACGCCACCGGTGCTGTATTGAACATCAGCGTGAAGACGATCGCCTCTACCGCGGGGAAGCCGAGCGTGACCAGCAGCGCGCTGGTGATCGCGATCGGCGTGCCGAAGCCGGCGACGCCCTCCAGCAGGCAGCCGAAGGAGAAGCCGATGACGATCAGCGCGACGCGCCGGTCGTTGGGCAGGTGCCGCACCATCCAGGCGCTGAACGCCGCGAAGCTGCCCGAGGCTACCGCGACATTGTAGAGCAGCAGCGCGTTGAGCACGATCCACATGACCGGCCAAGCAGCGAAAGTTGCGCCGGCGGCGACGCTGTTGAGCGCGAGTCCGGCGGGCAATTGCCACACCATCACCGCGAGAAGCAGCGCGACCGCGAGGCCGGCGAGCGACGCCTGCCACGCCGGGCGCCGCAGCACGCCCAGCAGCAGGAGCACGGTGGCGATCGGCAGCGCGGCGACGAAGAAGGACGGCAGCAGCGCGCCTGCCACCGGCGTCACCTGTTGGTGGAACATGTCCTTCTCCCCTCACTGACCCCGCGCCTGTCGGCGTCGAGCCGACTGGATAGGACAGTGCCACAAGCCGATCAATTGGATAGTTGAGTTAGCCAAGATCATTTACACGACGACGTTACGCGATCGCGCCCGATCCTGCTCCTCTCAGCTAGACCCGGCGTCGACACGAGCGTCGCGCCAGGCGACTCTTGCTCTTGCGGCAGATGGTAAGAAAGATTAGCCACTATCCCAGATGGGGAGAGGAACATGGACGACAGCGAAGCCCGCGGTCCGGCGCTGGATCGCCGCACGGTGATCGGCGGTGCCGCCGCGTTGGGGGTGGTGGGAGCCACGGCGGCATCCGCCGAGGCGCAGGCGCCCGGTGCCGGGTGGGAATGGGAGCCGATGCGGTGGGTGCAGATCTGCGCGACCGAAGATGATCCCGGCCGCTACGACAAGGCGTTCTGGCTCGGCTTCCTGCGCCGCACGCGCACACAGGGCGTGTGCCTCAGCGCCGGCGGCGTCACCGCTTTCTACCCGACCGAGGTGCCGCACCATTATCGCAGCCCGTTCCTCGGCGGCGGCGATATGTTCGGCGAGCTGGTGCATGAAGCGAAGGCGATGGACATCCGCGTGCTGGCGCGGGTCGACCCACATGCGATGCGCGCCGACGTGCTCGCCGCGCAACCCGGTTGGGTCGCGCGCGACGCGAGCGGCCAGCCCAAGCGCCACCCCGCCGATCCCGACCTGTATCTCACCTGCCCCAACGGACCTGTGACGTTCGAGTGGATGCCGCAGGTGCTGCGAGAGATCGTCTCGCGCTATCCGGTGGACGGGGTGTTCGGCAACCGCTGGGCGGGCAGCGCGGGCATCTGTCACTGCGGCGTCTGCACCACCAAGTTCCGCGCCGCGAGCGGTCGCGCCATCCCGGCCGCGCTCACCGATGTCGCCGATCCCGCGGTGCGCGCCTATCTCGTGTGGGACGACGAGGTCCGCTACGCGCAGCTCGACGCCTGGAACAGGACGGTCACCGCCGCCAACCCGCGCGCCTTCTTCACGCCGGGTACCTGGGGCCGGCTCGATCCGCGCCGGCTCCGCCGCACCGCGCGCGCGCTGTTCGCGGATCGCCAGGCGCGCAGCGGCAACGCGCCCGCCTGGCTCAACGGCCGCAGCGCCAAGGAGACCGCCTGCCTGATGCCCGATCGCCCGGTCAGCGGCATCTTCGCGGTGGGTGAGACCGCGACCCCCTATCGCTTCATGGACTCGGTGCAGGCGCCCACCGAGATCCGCGCCTATCTGCACGACGGTCTGGCGCACGGCTTCCGTCCGTGGATGACCAAGTTCAAGGCCGAGGTGTTCGACAAGCGCTGGGTGCCCGCGGTCGCCGAGTCCTACGCCTGGCACGCTCGCCACGAGGCTTATTTCCGCAACACCGAGAATCTCGCACGCGTGGCGATGCTCCATTCCGCGCAGACATCGACCTATTATGTCGCCGAGCCGGTCGGCGGCGGCGCGGGCGGACCGCAGGACGCGCAGTCGCTCCGCGGCGGCTCGGACGACGCGGTCAACGGCTTCTACCAGGCGCTGGTCGAGGCGCGCGTGCCATTCGCCTTCGTCGACGAGCGGCTGCTCGAGCCTGCCGCGATCGACCGCTACCAGGCGATCGTGCTGCCCAACATCGCCGCTCTGTCCGACGCGCAATGCGCCGCGCTGCGCGGCTATGTCGAGCGCGGCGGCGCGCTGGTGGCTACGCATGAGACATCGCTGTACGACGAATGGGGAAAGCGGCGCGCCAACTTCGGCCTCGCCGACCTGTTCGGCTGCGACTTCGCCGGCCGCGTCGACCAGCGCGTGCCCAACAGCTACCTCAGCGTGCGCGGGCCGCATCCGCTCACCGCGGGGCTGGACGATACGCCGCGGATCATGGGCGGCACCCGGCGGGTCCACGTCCGCGCGCGCGCCGGCGGGGCGCCCGCGCCGTTCACGCTGGTGCCGAGCTACCCCGATTTGCCGATGGAGAAGGTCTATACCGCGACGCGCCAGACCGACACGCCGATGGTCTACGCCCGCCGCGTCGGCAAAGGGCGCGTGGTCTATTTCCCGTTCGATCTCGACCGCACCTTCTGGGAGAATTCGACCGCCGACCACCTCACCCTGCTCGCCAATGCGGTGCGCTGGGCGAGCGACGCCGCGCCGCCGCTGGACGTGAGCGGGCCAGGACTGCTCGATATCGCTTACTGGCGGCAGCGGCGCTCGCTCACCGCGCATCTCGTCAACCTCACCAACCCCATGGCGATGCGCGGCTATATGCGCGAGGTGCTGCCCGCGGGGCCGTATGAGGTGGTGCTCCGTCTGCCGCCGGGCGCGACGCCCGCGCGAGTGCGGCTGCTCGAGGCCGAGCAGGACGCGCGTTTCAGCCGCGATCGCGACCGTCTGATCGTCGAGGTGCCGCGAGTGGCGCTTCACGAGGTCGTCGCGGTGGACTTGGCGTGAGCGCGGCGTCGCTGCCGCTCGATCGCGGCTGGGACGATGCCGCCGCGCGCGCCGCGCTGCGCCGGCTGTTCGACGTCGCGGTGGCGAGCGCCGATCCCGCGCGGGTGCTGCCGCGCCATCTCCCGGCACCGCCGCTCGGTCGCTGCGTCGTCGTCGGCGCGGGCAAGGCGGCGGCGGCGATGGCCGCGGCGGTCGACGCCGAGTGGAGTGACGTCGATCTGTCGGGCGTGGTCGTCGTGCCCTATGGCTATGCGATGCCGGCGGGCCGGATCGCGGTGCGCGAGGCGGCGCACCCGGTCCCGGACGCCGCGAGCGAGGTGGCGGCGCGGGCGGTGCTCGCCGCGGTGGAGGGGCTCGACGCGGAAGACCTCGTCCTGGTGCTGATCTCGGGCGGCGGCTCGTCGGTGCTGGCGCTGCCCGCGCCGGGCATCACGCTCGCCGACAAACAGGAAGTGAGCCGCCTGTTGCTCGCCTCGGGGCTGGACATTCGGACGATGAACACGGTGCGGCGTCGGCTCTCCGCGATCAAGGGAGGCAAGCTGCTGGCGGCGGCGAGGCCCGCCCGCGTCGTCACCATCGCGATCAGCGACATCCCCGGCGACGACGTCGCCGCCATCGCCTCGGGGCCGTCGATCCCCGACCCGACCGCGCAGGTCGATATCACCCCGGTCATCGCGCTGCTCGGCGAGCGGTTGCCGCCCGCGGTCGTGGCGCGGCTCGGTAGCGTCCTCCCCGCGGCGCCCGCGACCGAGCCGCCCGACGTGCGGCTGGCGAGCACGCCCGCGGCGATGCTCGCGGCGGCGGCGGCGGCGGCGCGCGACCTCGGGATCGAGCCGGTCGTGCTCGGTGACGATCTCGAGGGCGAGAGCCACGCGCTCGGGCGCGAGATGGCGCGGCTGGCGGCGCGTCCGGTGGCGCTCCCGACCGTGCTGCTGTCCGGCGGCGAAACCACCGTGACGCTCACCCGCGGCGACCACGGTCGCGGCGGACGTAACACCGAGTTCGCGCTCGCGCTCGCCTGCGCGCTCGACGGCGACGCACGCGTGTGGGCGATCGCCGCGGACACCGATGGCGAGGACGGCGCCAGCCGCGCCGCGGGTGCGCTGGTCGCCCCCGACACGATCGCGCGCGCGGCCGCCATGGGGCATGATGCCGCGGCGCGGCTCGCCGGGCACGACAGCGCGACGCTGTTCGGTTCGATCGGAGACCTGCTCGTCACCGGGCCGACACGAACCAACGTCAATGATTTCAGGGCAGTGTTGGTGCTGCCGGGAGAGAGTGCATGATCCGTCTCGCCGCGAACCTCTCGATGCTGTTCACCGACCTGCCTTTCCTCGATCGCTTCGCCGCCGCGGCGGATGCCGGCTTCGCGGCGGTGGAGTTCGTCTCACCCTATGGCGAGAGCGCGGCCGATGTCGCCGCGGCGGCGCGGCGGAACGGGCTCGCCGTGGCGCTGTTCAACCTGCCCGCGGGTGACTGGGCAGCGGGCGAGCGCGGCTTCGCCGCCGATCCCGCGCGCGCCGACGAGTTCGCGCGCGGCGTGACGCTCGCGCTTGATTATGCGCGCGCGACCGGGTGCACTACGCTCCACGCCATGGCGGGCAAGATCCCCGCCGATGCCGATCGCGCCGAATGGACGCGCGCGCTCGTCGCCGGGCTCCGGGGCGCGGCCGATCGCGCCGCCGACGCGGGGGTGACGCTGGTGCTGGAGCCGATCAACACGCGCGTCGACGTGCCCGGCTATTTCTACGATCGCTCGGACGCTGTGCTGGCGGTGATCGACGCGGTCGCGCGCGACAACGTCAAGCTGCTGTTCGACGTCTACCACCTGCAAATCTCTGAGGGTGACGTGGCGCGTTCGGTCGAGCGGTTGCTGCCGCGGATCGGCCATATCCAGATCGCGGGCAACCCAGGCCGACACGAGCCCGGCACGGGCGAGATCGACTATGCCTGGCTGCTGCCGCACATCGACTCGCTCGGTTACGCCAGCTGGATTGGCTGCGAATATGTTCCCGCGGCGGGCACGCTCGCCGGTCTAGGCTGGGCTCGATCCTATCTCGCGGGATGAGGGGTAGTTGAAGTAGGCGCCTGGTCGCTCAGATGTGTGCTCGCTGGCTAGCCACGTGCCGCGGTGCGACGTTGGGCGGCGGCCTGGAGTGGTCGGGAGCGCTTGAGTGACCGTGAGTGGACGCCCCCGGATGCAAGAGGGTGCTGAAGGGATCCTTCGCGCGGGTTCAGGACCTCTGTTATTCGCAAAAGCAGACCGGCTGCTCTCTCCCATCTCAAGCGTTCCGAATAGTTGACCGGAGCCGCCAGACCGCTCGGTCGGCCTACATGAATGAGCGACCGCTTTCAGGAAGCCGTAAAGGCACAGCGAATGACCGCAACTGGGTCCTCGGCACGAGAGGGCAGGGACTGCTAGCGCCCAGAAGCCGATGATCCGTAATCTTTTACGCCACTTCAAAGCTTGCCCGCTCGTCGCTTAGGGTTCATCCTTTGCGGATCGTACGATTGGAGATCGCGATGCTTCTACGACTTTTTTCTGGCGGGCTCGCTGGCGTCGTGGCGGTTCTGGTTACGGTAAATAGCGCAGAAGCAAGAAGGCCGGTAAGCAGGCTCACACCCGACGAGCAGCGGCGAGTAGTCTGCGTTCCTGATCGAGCGCCAGGTGGGAGCGTCACTCCAGCGAAGGTTTGCATGACTGGGCGAGACTGGGAGACCGCGATCAGGAAGCACAGAGCTCAACAGGCTTCGCAGAACAGAGAATGGCTGAACGACGTTAGAAGAAGTGAGTATCTCGCTTCTCGTAGAAGCCGATGATTGGAGGTGTTCACCACAGGTGGACACGCCCGAAAGCGACCGGTTCGCTAACCTCCCACTCGGGCCAGCCGGACAGCTGCGCGGAAAGCCGGAAAGGCTCAAGCGGCGAGGTGAACAAACATGGGGTAATTGTGGGAGCGAGCTACCTCGATCGGCGATGATGTGGAGGAAGGTGGCTGTTCCCCGGTAGATGAAGGTGCGGGCTCACGACTGGCAGCCGGGCCCATTCATCGGAACGGAGAACAGCCATGGGTGAG
>NZ_JACHZH010000021.1:0-9035 GCF_014193405.1 Sphingomonas sp. BK069
CGGGGTTAACCCCGCCCGTTGCTTCACCTGCGCTCATGCGCGACAACACCGGTCAGTCTCTGGTTGCCGCTGGATGAAAGGCGGGGGTCACGTCATCGTCAGCTGAGTCGGTGCAGGCGAAGGGCGAGGTGCATCGTGGAGAGACGAGTTCGCGTTAGACTGACAGCACCTTCGTCGCATCACTATGCCGAGGCTATGGTGTTTCCGCTTTTCGATCTCGAATTGCTACACCGCACGGAATAGCTGGATCGCCACCTCAACGAGGATGGTGGCATGGTTCGGTGGCATCGATCGAGATCCGGTGACGTCGCGCTTCGCGCCGGCGGCTTGTGTCTGTGGGCGCTATCCTATTTCGCTGTCGCACGCCTTGGTTCGCTGAACTTGCCTCCGATGAAGGCAGGTCCGCTCTCCTTCACTCTGGCATCCATCGGCTTCGTGGCAGCGAGCGCAGGCGGCTTGCTGCTCAGCCTCGGACGGCACCTGTTCGATGAGGTGGAGGTGAGCGCGCGGTGGCGACACCGCGCATGCGTGAGTGTCTCTTCTCTGACGGAGCAACTCTCGATGAACAACATCAAGGAGCCTGCGCTGCTCGTTGTGGGGCGCGATACTGACGGCAGCTGGACTGTGCGCGAGAGCGCGGGAATGCTGCTCGGCCGCTTCGCGTCTGCCGACGCCGCGCGGCGCTTCGTGCAGACGGAAAGGGGATGGCAGCCGCAGATCGCGATCGCGTCCTCTGCAGGAACGGCGCCCAGGATCGATGGACGACTCAGCCTGCGGGTGACGGACACGACGGCGAGATCACGTGCGTAAGTTCCCTGCTCGCTTGCTCGGCGTCATCCTTTTAGTCGCCGCGACCGGCACGTCTCTGCTACACCGCGCCGTGTACGATGTGGTACGGACCGGACCGGCACACCCGGCAGAGTTTGCGCTTGGTCTGCTCAGCTTCCTGCTTGCCACCTGCGGCATCCTACTGCTGGTGCACGGCAAAAAGCTGCTTGAGCCCGGCAGGAATGATCAAGCCAAGGTAAAAGCGTCACTGAAGGAGCGATTCACCCTCCCGATCTCGCCTGGAGGACGCGCATTTGACTCGCGTCGTTCCGCCTCGTTGATGCAGGCACGCCACGTCATCGCGGTCGCCCGTGCCCGATCGGCGAAGGTGCGGCAGACGGCGAGCCTCGCTCACCGGCACCGCTGAGGCGCTCTCGCTCGTGCCGGTCATTGCCGCCTACCTGTACCGCCATGGACGCCGCGTTCGCGAGATCGCGATCGAGGAGCAGGTCAGCTGTCCGAGCGACCGCTCCGAATTCGTCTGGATCGGGCTCAGCGACCCGTGTTCCGACGAGATCGAGACGTTGCAGCGGCTCTACGGCCTGCATCCGCTCGCGGTCGAGGACTCGCTCAAGGACGGGCAGCTGCCCAAGGTCGACGTCTATGGCGACCAGCTGTTCGTCATCGGCCGCACGGCTTACCTGTGCCATGGGCGCATTGTCTACGGCCAGACCGCCGCCTTCCTTGGACACAGCCACATCATCACCGTTCGCCAAGGCTCGACCCGCTCGCACAGGCCGCTACGTGAGCATCTCGAGGCCGCGCCTGACCTGCTCGGCAAGGGCGGCGACTATGTTCTCCACGCCGTGCTCGACTTCATCGTCGACGGCTATCTGCCGCTGGTGACCGCGCTGGAGGAGGAGGTCGCCGCGATGGAGCAGCGCATGCTCGACACCTTCCTCGATCGCGCCGAGATCGCGCGCATCTTTGCGCTCCGTCGTGACCTCATGCGCTTCGACCGGATCCTGGTGCCGATGGAGGAGGTCGCGCGCAAGCTCGCCAGGAACGAGCTGCCGTGCGTCGACGCCGAGGCACGGCTCTACTTCCGCGACGTGCTCGATCACGTCCGCCGCGTCGAGGCGATGACGAGTGGGCTGCGCGAGCTGCTCACCTCGGTGTTCGAGTTCAGCAACCTCATCGAGCAGCAGCGTACCGGCGCAATTGCGCGTCAGCTCGCCGCCTGGGCCGCCATCCTGGCGGTGCCGACCGCGATCGCGGGAATCTACGGCATGAACTTCGAGCACATGCCCGAGCTGCACAGCCGGTACGGCTACCCTGCCACTTTGGTGGTCATCCTCGCGATCTGCTCGGCGCTGTACTGGCGGTTCCGTCGCGCTCGCTGGTTGTGAGCCGCCTAAAATGCGACGAGCCGTTGGCACGATTATGCGGCCACTATGCCGATCCCGGGAATCGATCTCGAAAGACTATGGGAGCAAGCGTAGCTGAGATGGGCGGGCACCCGATGCCCGGTTATCGAAGGCATCAGCAGCGATCATGTCGTCTGAACCTCTTCCGGAGCCCGACGAACGCGGCCCGGTCATCTACGTCGGTCAGGACCTTGCGGGCCACTGGCTCGTCCAGGACGGCGCGGGCAAGCTCGAGGGCCGCTTTACCTCTCGCGGCGCCGCGTTGAGCTTCGCTCACGCCGAGCGCGAGATCTATCACGCCAGCCTCGAGATGGCGGTCACGCCGCTGAAGCCCCTCATCCCGTTCGGTCCCGTCCCCGCCTGCGAGCGCGCGCTCGTGCGGGCGGCCTGAAGGAGGTCATCATGACAGCGACGATGAAGAAGGCCGGCCAGTCGCCGGCCAATGGTCCCCGCGCAGCGCGCGACTTCGCAGTGCCGGGCTCGCGCACGGTGCACGCCGATCCGCGCTGGCTTCCGCTCGTCACGGCGCTGGCCGATCTGCGGCAGCGGCACCGCTGCTCGGTCCGGATCGTCGACGCCGACTGCGGCAATGGTGCGCTGCTGATCGAGGCGGCACGTGAGGCGCGTGCGCTCGGCTTCACCGCCATCGAGGCGCGCGGCATCGACGGTTCACCTGCGATGATCGCCCGTGCCCGCTCGGCCGCAGGCATGATGCGGGACGGCGCGATCGGCCTCACCTTCAACCAGGTCGACATGGCGCAGGCGCTGGCTCAGGAGGCGGTCTTCCCCGCCGATATCGTGCTTTGGCACGGCACCGCGCGCGACGATCATCGGGCGGGTCTCAGCGGATTGCTCGCAGCCGCGGGTGAGCGCGTGATCGGTGATCCAGCCGCCGTTGCGATCGGAGGTATGCTCGCGTGACCCACCGCGACCTCGCCTGGAAGGCCACCGGCTTCGCCCTGTTCGCCGGCGCCTGTGCGGCCTGCCTGATGCTGGATCGATCACCGTTGATGGTGCCGCTCTTCATCGTCGCCCTGCTCGGGCTGCCGCTGATGGTACACGGCAAGCGCGTGGCGCAGGTGTTCCGCGCCGAGCGGCGCGGCCACTATCATACCGCAACCGCGGTCCATGCCGCACGCGTGCGTCGGCGTGGGCAGAACAGCGATGGCTTCGGCCTGTGAGCGACAGATCCATGAGCTTCTTCGCGTACAAGGATAACGCCCTTCACGCTGAGGACGTGCCGCTGTCGGCGATCGCGGAGGCAGTCGGCACGCCGGTGCACGTCTACTCGGCCGCCGCGCTGCGCCACGCAGCGGACGCCTTCCGCTCGGCGCTGCGGACCCTGCCTGCGGCCCGCTTCGCCTTCGCGGTGAAGGCCAATCCGAACAGCGCGGTGCTGCGCCTGCTCGCCGGGCGCGGCTTCGGTGCCGACATCGTCTCGGGTGGCGAGCTGCGCCGTGCGCTCGATTCGGGCATGGCGCCGGCCGGGATCGTCTTCTCGGGCGTCGGCAAGACCGACCGCGAGCTCAGCGATGCGCTTGACGCCAACATCGGCCAGTTCAACCTAGAGTTGGAGGAGGAGGGGCGAGTGCTCTCGCGCCTCGCGTACGTTCGGGGTCGGCGCGCGCCGGCGGTGCTGCGCGTCAACCCCGACGTCGACGCGGGCACCCACGCCAAGATCTCGACCGGGCGCCGCGAGAACAAGTTCGGCGTCAGCATCGCCGATGCCGCCGACATCTACGATCGGCTGGGCCGGCTCGACGGGTTGCACCTGCATGGTTTGGCATTGCACATCGGCAGCCAGCTTAGCGACCTTGCGCCGCTCGAGGCGGCGTACCGCCGCGTCGGCGAACTCATCCTCGAGCTGCGTGCACGTGGGCATGTGATTACCCGCGTCGACCTCGGCGGCGGGCTCGGCATCCCGTACCGCGAGGAGGATCATATCCCTTCGCTCACCGACTATGCGGCCATGGTCGCGCGCGTCACCGCGCAGTGGAACGTCGGTCTGACCTTCGAGCCAGGTCGGATCATCGCCGGGCTCGCCGGCGTCCTCATGACGCGCGTCATCTGGGTAAAGCCGGGTACTGCGGCACCGTTCGTGATCGTCGATGCGGCGATGAACGATCTGGCGCGGCCGGCGATGTACGGCGCCTACCACCGCTTTGCCGCCGTTCAGCCCTCCGGCGAGACGATGGTCGCCAATCTCGCTGGACCCGTCTGCGAGACCGGCGACACCTTTGGCACGAACCAGGAGATTGACCGGGTCGCCCGGGGCGATCTGGCCGTCTTCCATGCGACCGGTGCTTATGGTGCCTCGATGGCCTCCAGCTATAACTGCCGCCCGCTGAGCCCGCAGGTGCTCGTAGATGGAGGGCGCTTCGAAGTTGTCGGAGAGCGCGCCATTCCTACCGAGCGCGCGGCCTGACCCGAAATCAGCAAACCAGGAGCGGCGTTCAGCACCAGGGAGAAAGCCCGCCTTTAGCGCGTGCTACAAAGCGCGAACGGGTCACGGCTCGAGCTACCTTCATGAGCGGCTGGTGCTCTCACCGTTATCAGCTGGTTGCGCTAGCCACCCTCCCGCTCACGTGGCGTACAGGCGTGTCACATTGAGGAACGATGGCGTCCCAGCAACGTACCGGCCGACGATAGCGGAAGGGGGCAGACCACGTCCAACACCGTCTGCAAGCACTCGTTGCCGACCATGATTTTGCTTCCGTTGCGGGTGGTCATGCCTCCTCGTGCCCGGTCCAGGGATCGAGCGCCAGCAGCAGTCGCGTCTCGCCCGTCTCGCTGACGGGGGGCGAGCGATGGAGGATGAGCGGCTCGTCCGTCCAGCGTCGGCCCTTGAACAGGCCGACTTCACCCGCGCGCAGTTGCTCTATCGGGCCGTCGCTCCCGGCATGGATCCACTGCGTGCCCGGACCTATCAGCGACATCAGCAAGCGAGCGGTGACGAGGTCGGCGTGGAAGCGGCGGCAGGCGTCGGTCTCGATCACTTCCAGGCGAAACCTCAGCACCGCGCAGGACATGATCGCGGCGAAGCGGCGAGCGAGCGCGATCAGCTCATGCCCGAGCGCGCCCGCGCGGTCACCATAGCCGGCCCCGGCGATCAGATGGGGTAGCGTGCTCGCGAGTTCGTCCAGCGCGACGGGCGCGTCGATGTCCTCGATCTTACCCCAGTCGAGCGCCGATAGACCGGAGAGAGCGTGCGGCATCGATCGCTGCCAAACGGCGAGGTGGACGCCTACCTCGCCGATGCGGAGCAGCGCCCCGGCGTCCCGGCTGATCACTACCGCCTCGTCGCGCGGGCTAGCGGCGGCGATCATTCCGCCGCCTCCATCCGCGGCTCCCAGCTCGGGAACGGGTCGCGCAGGGCGGTCCATGTCTCCGGCGTGAAGCGCGTGACCGGCAGCAGCGCGGCGTCGAGTCGGTCGCGGATGCGGCGCTCATCCATCCCGATGCCGATGAAGACGAGCTCCTGGCGGCGATCGCCCCAGACGTCGTCCCAGTGCCGCGCGACGAAGCGTTCGAAGCGGTCGTCGTCGGGCCAGTGATGCCTGGGCAGCGCTCCCCACCAGCGGCCCATCCGAGCGGTCATCGTCTGGCTGCCGGCAACCGCCAGCTCGCCGACCCAGTCGGGACGGGTCGCCAGCCAGAAATGCCCCTTGGCGCGGATGACATGATCGAGCCCGCCGTCGGTCAGGAAGGCGTGAAGCTGGACCGGATCGAACGGCGCCCGCGCGCGATACACGAAGCTCTCGACGCCGTATTCCTCCGTCTCGGGCTGGTGATGCGCATAGCCGTAGAGCTCCTTGGCCCAGAGCGGGTGCTGCGACGCCTTGTCCTCGTCGAACAGGCCGGTGTCGAGCATCGCGTCGAGCGGCACGCGGCCGTGGTCGCAGGTGACGATCCGCGCGTCGGCGTTGAGCGAGGCGACGAGCTTCTTCACCACCGCCAGCTGCTCGGGCAAGACCGCGCTCGCCTTGTTGATGGCGACGACGTCGGCGAACTCGATCTGCTCGACCAGAAGGCCGACGAGGCTGCGCGTGTCGGCCTCACCGAGGCTCTCGCCGCGATCCGCGAGAAAGTCCTGGCTCGAGTAGTCGGCGAGCAGGTTCAGCGCGTCGACCACGGTGACCATCGTGTCGAGCCGCGCGACGTCGCCCAGGCAATGTCCTTCCTCGTCGCGGAAGGAGAAGGTAGTGGCGACCGGCAGCGGTTCGGAGATGCCGGTGCTCTCGATCACGAGGCTGTCGAACCGGCCCGTTTCTGCCAGCGCGCGGACCTCCTTCAGCAGGTCGTCGCGCAGCGTGCAGCAGATGCAGCCGTTGGTCATCTCGACTAGGCTCTCTTCCGATCGAGCCAGAGCGGCATCGCCGCCGCGCACCAGGTCGGCGTCGATGTTCACCTCCGACATGTCGTTGACGATCACGGCGACGCGACGCCCCTCGCGATTGGCGAGGATGTGATTGAGCGTGGTGGTCTTGCCCGCACCCAGGAAACCGGACAGCACCGTGACCGGCAGACGTGCATTGAGCGACATGAGATCTCTCCGACGAGACAGTATATCATCACTAAGTAGAGGCAGGAGCGTGGAGTGTCTAGCATCATGGTGACGAGCCTTCTGCAGCCGCGGGCGTGACGAACGACATGGTCCAGAGACGACGGGACCGCTGTCACCTTGAGGCGCTCGACGACCTGTCAAATTGTGCGACGCAGCGCTCTTTCCAGACATGGGCGAGGCGCATTCACGACCGGTGAGGATATGGTTTCGGCACGCCCGCGATGATCTGGCGGCAGGAGGGCGCGCGAGACCGATCTGTTCGCCGGACCGGACGCACTGATCCCCGTTTCCGTCCGCACCGGTTTGCTCGGCAGCGGCAAGACGATGCTGCGCAATCGACTGGTGCGCTCACGCCAGTCGCAGCGCCCGTTCGTCGTGATCATCGAGTTCGGTGCGATCGACCTAGACCATGACCAGCTCGCCGAAGCGACGGATGATTGACGGCTGAGATGATGGTTGATTGCCCCTGTTGCACCACCGCGGCGGTATGCAGCGCCTGCATTGCGGAGCACCGAGGTCCCGCGCGCGCAGCGGCGTCTGCTGGTTCGATCGCGTTGTAATTGGGAGGAACGGCCTAGCCGTTCCCGCGCCCATTCTGCACGCGCTGATGCGGGACGTGTAAATCCCACCCATAAGCGGGATCATTCTGGGCGAGGAGTTGAAGGCGAGCAATGGGTGACTGGCGTGCCCCCGCGGAGCATGCCGCCTTTCGACTCGCCAAACTTCATAGGTGCTTACGCCTAGAAAGATCTCTCCTACGACCGGGTCGAATGAGGCGGGTGCCGTAGTGGTGCTGCAGCACCCACGATAAATTAAAAGGCGTGACGCATGCCGATGACGACGTTGCGGCCACGCAGCGGCGACTGATCCTTCACGAACGAAGTGTGCACGAAGGCCAATTCGTTAAGGAGGTTGGTGCCGCGAACGTAGAATTCCACCGACTTGGCCGGTTCAAGGTCAATCCGATAGCTGAGCGTGGCGTTCAGCAGATCGTAGCCGGAGGTTGGCGTCTCGTAGGACGCGACGTTGGTCTGGCGGAAAGTGTGCGCATATTCGAGGTCGCCCGACAGCGGACCGGCGCGATGTTCGTAGCGCGCGCCCAGGCGGCCCGGTGGGATGCGCGGCAAGTTGTCGTTCTCACTCTTCAGCTTCGCATCCACATAGTCGCCAAACAAAGCAACACGCGATGCGGGCGTGATCTGGTAGCTCACTTGCCCGTCAATACCGGCGAATCGCGCGTCGGCGGCGGTGTAGACCAGAAAGTTGTGCGGAACTCCCGTCTCGTTCTCGGTCTCGATCAGCCGCGCGAAGACATAGTCGCCCACGTCCTGGTAGAAGAGGCCGACCTCGAACCCTAGCGCGCCTTCCGTTTTGCGGAGCGTCAGGTTGATCGCATCGGTGGTCTCCAGGATGTCCTCTGCCGACACGCCCCTGTTCTCCAAGCCGTCGACCTCCGCCACCAAGCCGAGTTCGTAGCTGTTCGTCGCCAGGTTGTTGCCACGAGCGTAAAGTTCGCGGACGCCGGGTGCGCGCTCTGTATGACCATAGGAGAGCCCGATCGAGTAGCCCCGACCGGCGTTCCACGTGCCGCCGATCGATGCTGAGAAGGGATCGTGCCGCACGGTCGGATAGCGTTGTCGGAACGCTGCGACGTCCTCAGCCTCCAGGATGGTCCGCCAGTCGGATCCGTACCATTCGACGAACAGATCGGCGAGTTCAGTGCCGAGTGTTTCGCGCCATGGGGGCACGCCCACGTCGATACGGCGCCAGTCCTGGCGCACCGCTGCCTCTAGATCGAACGCGCCGAAGGAGCGGCGTTCGGTCAGGAAGATCCCGACGTTCTCTGACCGATAATCGGGGCTGCCGTCCAAGCCGTAACCGCCGTCGCCGAACGGAACATGCAGGTTGTTGACGTTGATGCCACTGAACGTGCCATCGGTATATTGAACGCCTGCCGTACCGGTGAAGCCCAGGATCGGCTTGTGCGTCATTTCTACGCGACCGTCCCAGACCTCGTTGGTGAAGCGCGAGAACAGAAGCGTGCCATCCACTTCGTCATGCGCGTAATCGGTGTAGGAACCGCGCAGGCGCACATGCTCGAACCCGGGCAGCAGATCGTCATAGTCGGCGCGCAGGTCCACCCGATCGCTTTCCAGGCGGATCAACGCCGTGTGGCTGTCGTGACGTGACCCCCGCCTTTCATCCAGCGGCAACCAGAGACTGACCGGTGTTGTCGCGCATGAGCGCAGGTGAAGCAACGGGCGGGGTTAACCCCG
>NZ_JACHZH010000023.1:0-2477 GCF_014193405.1 Sphingomonas sp. BK069
CGAGGCGCTGCTGGCACCGCTGCAGGAGCAGCTCGAGAGCGGCACGCTCAGTGACGAAGCGCACATCGAGACCGAGGGCCAGTACGACACGCTCGCGGCGGAACTCGAAGCACTCGAGCATCGGCCGGTCGTGATGCCCCCGGAGGTAGCCTCCCGCGTCGGCGCCTTCCTGACGCTGTCGCATACCGGCGAGATGGTGCTCGATGATGTCTTCTACAGTGAGACACCGATCACCGTCACGATGGTCGAGCCGGACGCAGCCGAAGACGATGCCCGCGAGCACGAGGGCGAGGATGCGTCGCACGACGGGGCTGAAGGCGATGCCGACGACTCCGAGCGTCCTGCGCCCGTCGCGACGTTCCGCATCGAGGAAGGGACGGGGCACACCATCGGCCGCGGCAACACCACGTCCATCATCGAACCCGACCGCGCCGCCCCGGGCGGCAAGCCGATGAGCCAGGTGCTGATGGATCAGCTCGCCATCCAGCGTCGCGACGTGCTCGGTGCCGCGCTGCAGGCCAACCCCGGTCTCGCGCTCGACTACATGATCTTCGTCATGATAGAGGGCCGCAAATACCGCACCGAGGGCAACGGCACGACCATCCGCGCGGCGCTGCCGCAGGATGCCGTGCCTGCGACCGGCGTGCCGGGCTCGCGTGCGCGCGACTATCTCGCCGAGGTCTACGACGATCTCGATGCGAGCTGGTCCGAGCCGAACAACAAGGTGGCGCGCTTCGAGGCGTTCCGCATCCTCTCCGACGATACCAAGGCCAAGTGGCTCGCGTGGATCGTGGCCACGTCGTTCGACGCCAAGGAGGGCTACGGCGCGCCCAAGCAGATCCCGCTCCAGAACCGCCTTGCCACGATCCTCGAGGTCGATGTGGCGAGCTGGTGGCGCCCGACGTCGGAGAACTTCTTCGACCGCGTGCCCAAGGGCGCGCTGCTGTCGCTGCTCGACGAGGTCGGCGGTCCCTCGCTCACCAGCCGCAACGCGAGCAGCAAGAAGCCGGAGATTTCGGCGTCGTGTCAGAAGCTGTTCGCCGGCGATGCGATCGTCGAAGCCGAGGTCAAGGAGAAGGCGCTCGCCTGGGTGCCAGCCGCGATGCGCTTCAACGACGTCGCCTCCGGCGAGGCACCCGAAGACGACGGGCAGGACGAGCTCGCCGGTCTGATCGGCGACGATATGGGCGCCGGCGAGGACGACGACCTGGCAGCGCTGATCGGTGAAGACGCCGGCGAGCCCGCTGGTGACGGCGCAGTCGATGCCGATAGCGAGAGCAGCGGCACCGACGACGTCACTCCGCCCGAGCACCAGAACGACGACGCCGTCAACGACGTGGTCGCGGCCGAATAACAGCGCACCCGCTGGGCAACCTCGCTGCCGGCGCTGCCTCACCGCGGCGCCGGCAGCTTCTTTTCCAAACTCCATCATGAGGAGCCCGCGTCATGCCCGCCGGCACCCGCGACATCGCGGCCGCAATCACCGACACCATCATCGCCAAACTCGAGGCCGGCACCGTGCCGTGGCAGCGCCCATGGTCGGTCACGGGCGAGGGCGGCCGTCCGCTGCGCCACGAGGGCACACCGTACCTCGGCATTAACTCGGTCTGGCTCTGGGTCATGGCCGATTTTCTTGACTTCCGGAGCCGCTACTGGATGACCGCGCGCCAGGCCGAGGAGCTTGGCGGACATGTGCGCCGCGACGCGCAGCCGTCGTTTTCGGTCTACAGCTCGACCTTTCGCAAGCGCGGTCAGCCCAACCTTGAAGGAATCTCGGCCGACAAGCTCATCCGCTTCCTGCGCTCGTACACCGTCTTCAACGCCGACGAGATCGAGGGCCTGCCGAGCTACTTCTACCCGCGTCCGGCGCCACCCACACCGACGCTGCTCTCCGCGCGACAGGATCGCATCGACGCCTTTTTCGCGGCGATCCCGTCGAGGGTGCGCCGCGGCGGTGATCGCGCCTTCTTCAGCTACACCTTCGATTACATCCAGATGCCGCACGCCGGCAGCTTCAAGTCGGCCGACGCGCACGCCTCCATCCTCGCGCACGAGCATGCCCACTGGACGGGGCACTCGTCGCGGCTGGATCGGACCTTCGGCAAGAAGTTCGGCGACAAGGCGTACTGCGTCGAAGAGCTGGTCGCCGAGCTTACCGGCGCGATGGTCTGCAGCGACCTCGGCCTGCCGTCCGAGATCCATGACAGTCACGCCAACTACGTCGCCGACTGGCTGCGGGTGCTGCGCGCCGACAAGAGTGCGATCTTCGTCGCCGCGACCAAGGCAGAGCAGGCCTTCGCCTATCTGCGCGCCTTCTCGGACGAGGCCGCGACCCGCGATGCGGTGAAGCTCGCGGCATGAACCACGATCACAGGAGATCTTACGATGGGTTGGCTTTCGATGCCTCTCAGCAGCATGGGCGGTCACGCCACGCCCAAGGCCTATCTGGACGACCAGTTCACCTACTCGCGCGAGCA
>NZ_JACHZH010000024.1:0-2235 GCF_014193405.1 Sphingomonas sp. BK069
TTGATGGCCGAGTTGTACACCGCCTTGAAGCCGTGGATCGGCGAGCTGCCCCAGATCTGCGCGGGCAGCGGGTAGTTCGGCAGCTGCGAGGCGAGATCGGGGAAATTCTGCGCGAAATTGGCCGCCGAGGGCCGCGTGCGGCCGCGGCTGGTCTGGCCATCGTCGGTATACTCGCCGGTGACGTTGATGAAGCCCCAGTCACCTTTCACGCCCGCGTTGCCGGCGATCTGGTAGCTCTCGCCGTCCCCTGCGTAGAACTGGCCGGTGCGCCCGACGAGCTCGATGCCCTGGTTCTCGCGCAGGCCGTAGTTGAGCACGCCGGCGATCGCGTCGGAGCCATATTGCGCCGTGGCCCCCTCGCGCAGCACCTGCAGGCTGCCGATCGACATCGCGCTCTTCAGCGCTACGTGGACATACGTCAGCGCCTCTCCGCCAATCTGCGTCGCCTGCGGCTCGAACAGGGCTGGAGCCAGGAGGATTATGCCGACCGTTCCGGCGTTCACCGCACTTATGTGAGCGACATCGAGCGCGGCTCGCGCAATCCGACGATCACGGTCGTCGAGAAGCTCGCTGCGCCCTTCGCGCTCACGGCGAGCGACCTGCTCGGCTGAGCGCCGCGGCCGAAAGCTGCGGCTCGACTTCTGCGCGCACCCACGGCTCTGTCGCCAGGCAGGAGGGCGCGTGTGAACGAAGATCTGATCCGCAGCTATATGACCGCGGCCGGCATGCTGATGGAAGACGTTTCGGCGAAGGTCGTGCTTGACCCACTGGCACAGGAGCCCGTCGGCGACCTGCGTCGCCTAGTGAATGAACTCACGACCATCGCCGATGTTGTAGACGCCGTCAGGCGGAGTGATGGTTAACACTCTCTCCTGATCTGATACGGCTCGAAGCAAGCTGGCCCAAGTTGCCCGTGACCGACCAGCAGTGCGCGTGCTACGACGAAGGAATGGTGATGAGTTCGGACAACGAGATGAGCGGCGAAGAACAGAATGACACCGTCGGCCTGGCCGCCGCGGTGACGATGGCATGGCTCGCCAACCCGCACACGCGCGTGAGCGCCAGCGACGTGCCGGCTATTCTACAGTCGATGCATGAGGCAGTCCTGTCGCTGACGGCGCCGACATCCGAGCAGGCCGTGCCGGCGACGTCCGAGCACACACCAGCGGTGTCGGTGCGCAAGTCGCTCGCCAACCGGGACCGCATCATCAGCATGATCGACGGCAAGCCTTACGCCAGCTTGAAGCGCCACCTCACCGTTCACGGGCTCACGCCGGACGAATATCGGGCGCGCTTCAATCTGAAGTCCGATTATCCGATGGTGGCGCCGGGCTACAGCGAAGGCCGACGCGCGCTCGCCAAGCAGCTCGGCCTCGGCCGCAAGGCGGTGGCCGCTGTCGAGGAGGCGGGCGCCGCCGTCGAGCAGGCGGCCGAGGAGGTCGTCACCAAGGCGGGGAAGCGCGGCAAGGCCGCGCTGGCATCGGCGCGCAAGACGCTCGGCATCCGCTCCTAGGCTCGCCGGAGGCCGGCGCCCGCGGGCGTCGGCAGCAGTCGCGCCTCTTGCGCCTGCCAGCTGACATCCACGCCGCCGGCCGCGGTGAGCGTCGCCGCGCTCACGCCGGCGCGTAGTCGCCCGGCGAGGATCGCCTGGGTGACGCTGGGCGCCAGGAAGGCGAGCCGCAGCACCCGCGTGACATAGGAGGCGGTCAGACCTTCGCGCGTAGCCAGTCGCGTGATGTCGATCTCGCCGCCCCGCAGCTCCTTCCACCACGCGCGCGCGAGCAGCAGCTGGCGTGTCAGCAGCGCTTGCCTTCATGAAGAAGGCGCTCAAGCGTCACGGCTCGCCCGAGGCAATCACCACCGATGGTCTGCGCTCCTATGGCGCTGCACTGACGGAGCTCGGCAACCGCGAGAAGCAGGAGGTGGGTCGCTGAGCCAACAACCGGGTGGAGAACTCGCACCTGCCCTTCAGGCGACGAGAGCGGGCGATGCTGCGGTTCCGGCAGATGCGAACCTTACAGAAGTTCGCCTCGGTTCATGCCAACGTCCACAACCACTACAATCACGAACGCCACCTTGTCGACCGCCAGACCCACAAGCAGCGCCGCTCCGCGGCGCTGGCTGAGTGGCAGGCGCTCGTTGACGTGACCCCCGTTTCTTCATCCACTTGGAACTAGAGGCCGGCCCCTCGAAGGGACGGACGGAATGAAACGGAAGCAGTTTTCGGAAGAGCAG
>NZ_JACHZH010000025.1:0-1725 GCF_014193405.1 Sphingomonas sp. BK069
AGGGCGAAGCGATCCCGCGGCTCGAGCTGCAGCGGCCGTGCCGACGCGAGTATATCGGGGAGGCCGACCTGCTCGAGTCCGCCTGGGACAAGATCGATCGCGCCGCGTTCGAGGCGAAATGGGCCGAGGAGGTCGCGGAGCTCGCCGGCCAGACCGAGATCGAGACGATCCGTCTCGCCACGGGGCTGCTCCTGCCGATCTGGTCGGCGCTGCCGTCAGACCACCTCGCGGTGAACCGCATCGTCGACGCGCAGGGCAACTCCTGGCTCGGTCGACTCGTGTTCGACCAGCACGTCGCGCAGCTCTACACCAAGCTCGGCATCGCCAAGAGCGAGGACCTGCCGATCGACGCCATCGCGCACTCGGTCATGTCGGGGCGCAGCGTCGACGTGACCCGGCCTTTCCCGATGACCATCCGGCGCGCGTTCGTGAATGGCACCCAGCGCATCGAGATCGAGCGCGCACCGGCGCAGCAGCTCGCCTATCTGAAGTCGCTTGGCTGCTTCACCGAGATCATCGCCTACCGCACGCGCGTCTTCGTGCCGGTCAGCGAGGCCAACGCTATTCTCGAACGGCTGCTGAAGGCGGCTTAGGAGCGGCCGAGGAGGTAAATTGAAATATATGGTGCGGATCCTGTCGCAGCAGCAAGAACCCACGGCATCCACGACTGTCGAAAGCGGATCAGCAGGAAAACAGCTGCGATGTCGAGGGTGATGTAAGCCACGAAGATATATGGGTGCCACTCATCGCCAGGCTCTACCTTCGCTGGCATCTCAGCCAGGTATCTTAGCAAGGCCGCTGGCACCGCGAGGCAGCATAGGAGGCTGAGCGCGATGAGCGAAGCTTCCTCAAGGGAGACCCAGGCCTTCCGCCACATCGGTCATATGCTCGCGACGATAATGCGTCAGGTCAATCAGTCGCTGCTCATCATCGATCGGCCGGCTCGGCATAACGCGCGAACCGGCCTATCGGTTAGGCCTCGGTGGTCTCGGCCGCCTTCGCCTTGGAACGGCGCGGCTTCGGCGCGGGTGTCTCCGGGGCTGCCTCGGCGACCTTCTGGCCTGGCTTGCGGCCAAGGCCGATCTTCTTCGCCATCGTGCGGCGTGCCTCGCTGTAGGTCTCAGCCACCATCGGATAGTCGCGCTTCAGATTGTAGCGCTCGCGGTACTCGTCCGGCGTCAAGCCATTGGTCGACAGATGGCGGCGCAGCGTCTTGTACGGCTTGCCGTCGATCATGCTGATGATGTGGTCCTTGTCCGCGAGCGACTTACGGACCGACACTGCAGGCGTGTATTCAGGCTGGGCCTGCTCCGAGCTTGCCTCGGGCGAAGCGCTGCTCAGGTTCGCCACGGCATCGTGCATCGTCTTCAGGAACGCCGGCACGTCGTCGGCCGAGGTGCGCGTGTTCGGGTTCGACAGCCACGCGATCGTCAGCTCGGTCGCCAGTTCGACGGGGTTCGTTTCTTCGGTCATCTTGGATCCCGGTAGTCAGGGGGACGGTCGCGGACGCGACGGTATCGTCATAGCCGATGTCACCTTCGCAGTAACTCTGAACAGTCCGAGAACATGTCACGTTCCGATGCAGGCCCGAGCAATGGAGAGAAGGGGGGAGGGAGCTGGTGTCCGGCAGAACGTCGGATGCTCAGCATAAGGGTGATTTCCCATGATCCAGTCCGTCAAGCTGTCGAAGCTGGTCCTCTCCGACGTCAACGTGCGCAAGCGTCG
>NZ_JACHZH010000026.1:0-1358 GCF_014193405.1 Sphingomonas sp. BK069
ACCCGCTACGACCGCTGCCCAACCGCATTCTTCTCCGCCATCGCGCTCGCTGCCACTGTCATCTTCTGGCTGTGATCAACGAGTCCTGACCCTAATCCGTCCGGCCTCTACGATGAAATCCAGATCACGTGATCTCTTTGCATTTCCTTTCAGGAGACGATCGATGAACACGATATCGCGATTTCAGTCCTATCCGGCATCGTCGCGGGATCCGCAGCTGAAGGCGACGGCCAACGATCACAAGGTCGCGATTAGCTGGCTCGAACAAGCCAACCTCCGACATCAATATTCTACGTCTCGGCGGCACGAGCGGACCGAGCCTGTATCCCGACCATCTCCGAACAGGCGGCGCGTGGAAGACATCCAAACTCAAGGACGAGGCGCCGTCGCTTACCGGCACGGGCGGCGGCGGCGGGGGCGACTGCGGGAGCAACTCCACCCCGCCCGACATCGTCGTCGAGGGTCCGCGCTCCACTCCTGACACGTCCACCCCTACCCCTCCGTCCAGTACGGACTCCTCTTTACCACCCGATGTCGTCGTGCAGGGGCAACGACCCGCGCCCGAGAACACGTCACCAGCGCCAGTGCCGTCGCTCGCCGACCACATCGTGACCGTCGCGATCGACCAGCCATCGGATGACCAGAAAAGGGTGATTGGAATCCTGAAGAACCAGATTAACGCTATGGATTCGCAGATTTCCAAAATTGATGACAAAAAAGAATTAAGCGTCAAACTATCGAACGGAAAGACAAAAACCGTAACAGGTGCCGAAGTAAAAAAACTTTGGTCTACTCTAAAGATACAGATAGACGATCCTGCAAATGCAAACTATCCTAACGGCTCTGGAAGAGGAGCAAGCACATATAAGAACGGGGTAACTCACTTTAACGTTAAAACAGTAAGCGAATATCTACCTTCAACAAATCAATCTGACTACAACAACCAGCTTGCACAATATTTAGTTTTGCATGAACTAGCTCACAACACAGCCGCTGGCAAGGCAGAAAATAGGTGGCAATCCTCCCATGGAACCTTGGATGAAAACGACTCCTACCCAGCAAGCGAAAAGCTCGCCAACTCGATAGCAAAGGCGATTGAAAAAGAGGCCGGCCTCAAACCGATCCCTGATCCAAGGTACGGTTATGACGAGTCCTATACGAGCTTCAGCGATGGCGTAAGTGATGGTTCGCCCGATTCTTCCCCGTCACCTGCCGATCGCCCTCGCAGCAACAACGTTGACGGATCACATCACACGGATATTCCCTAGGGTCAGGACTCGTTGATCACAGCCAGAAGATGACAGTGGCAGCGAGCGCGATGGCGGAGAAGAATGCGGTTGGGCAGCGGTCGTAGCGGG
>NZ_JACHZH010000027.1:0-1249 GCF_014193405.1 Sphingomonas sp. BK069
TGACGTGACCCCCGCCTTTCATCCAGCGGCAACCAGAGACTGACCGGTGTTGTCGCGCATGAGCGCAGGTGAAGCAACGGGCGGGGTTAACCCCGTCCGTTGCTGTTCGAGTTCGGCGGCGAATGCCGCCGGGGTGGCGTAGCCGAGCGAAGAGTGCGGGCGCTCGTTGTTGTAGTCGTCGACCCAGCGAGCCAGGATCGAGCGGGCTTGGCGAACCGTGAAGAACAGCGTCTCGTTGAGCAGTTCGTCGCGCATGCGACCATTGAAGCTCTCGACGAACCCGTTTTGGGTCGGCTTGCCCGGCGCGATGTAGTGCCACTCGACGCCCACATCGCCGGACCAGGCGAGCACCGCGTTCGACGTCAGTTCGGTCCCGTTGTCGCTGACGATCATCTTCGGCCTGCCGCGCTCGGCGATCAGGTCGGCCAGTTCGCGCACGACCCGCCGGCCCGAGATCGAGGTGTCCACCACCGCCCGGAGGCACTCACGCGTGACGTCGTCGACGATGTTGAGCACGCGGAACCGTCGCCCGGTAACGAGCTGGTCGTGCACGAAGTCCAGGCTCCAGCGCTGGTTGGGAAGTGCCAGCACCGGTGCAGGCGCCCGCGCGCCTACGGCGCGCCTTCGTCCTTTCCGGCGTCTGACCGTCAGACCCTCCTCACGGTAGAGCCGCTGGGTCTTCTTGCGGTTGATCGTGATGCCATCCCGGCGCAGCAGGATGTGCAGACGCCGATAGCCGAACCGCCGGCGCTGCTGCGCCAGCTCGCACAGCCGCGACCGTAGGTCGCCATCATCCGCCCGGCATGACCGATACCGCATGCTCGTGCGATCTGCCCCGACGACACTGCACGCCCGCCGCTCGCTCATCCCCAACGTCGCCTGGAGATGTGCGACCGCTTGCCGCTTCGCGGCGGGCGTCACCACTTTTTTGACAGCAGGTCTTTCAACCCCGCGTTGTCCAGCATCGTGTCGGCGAGCAGCCGCTTGAGCCGCGCGTTCTCCTCTTCGAGCGACCTCAGACGCTTTGCGTCGGACACCTCCAGACCGCCGAACTTCGCCTTCCATGCGTAGTAGGTCGCGCTCGACATGCCGTGCCTGCGGCAAAGCTCCGTCACCACCGCACCTGCCTCGGCCTCCTTCAGAATGCCGATGATCTGCTCTTCCGAAAACTGCTTCCGTTTCATTCCGTCCGTCCCTTCGAGGGGCCGGCCTCTAGTTCCAAGTGGATGAAGAAACGGGGGTCACGTCA
>NZ_JACHZH010000028.1:0-1218 GCF_014193405.1 Sphingomonas sp. BK069
TGACGTGCTCCCCAAAGCTCTACCAGTCATAACTGGAGTCCGGGGCTATTATGGTGCCCCTCGGGGCGGTGTTGCACAACCCGCCTGGCAGCATCGGCGGGCGTCAGCCCGCCAATACCGCTATGCGGCCGCACATGGTTGTAGTCGTCGCGCCAGAGCCGCAGCACTGCGCGGGCATGGCCGAGCGACACGAACAGCGTCTCGTTGAGGCATTCGTCGCGCAGACGACCGTTGAAGCTTTCGACATAGCCGTTCTGCTGCGGCTTGCCCGGCGCGATGTAGTGCCACTCGAGGGGGCGCTCCTGGGTCCATCTCAGGATCGCCAGGCTGGTCAACTCGGTGCCGTTGTCGCTGACGACCATCAGCGGCGGTACGCCTCTGACGGCGATGATGGCGTCGAGCTCACGAGCGACACGCGTGCCTGACAGCGAGGTGTCGGCCACCAGCGCCAGGCATTCCCGCGTGAAGTCGTCGACCACCGCCAGGATACGGATGCGCCGACCGCTGATCAGCGTGTCGCTGATGAAGTCGAGGCTCCAGCGCTGGTTCGGCCCCTGCGGCAGCGCCATGGGCGCGCGGGTGCCCATCGCTCGCTTGCGGCCACGCCGGCGCCTGACCCCCAGGTTTTCCTCGCGGTACAGCCGCAGCAGCTTCTTGTGGTTCATGACCAGCCCCTCACGGGCCAGCATGATCCCAAGCCGACGGTAGCCGAAGCGGCGCCGTTCGGCTGCGATCTCGCGCAACCGCGACCGTAGGTCGCCATCATCCCTACGCCGGGGCGCGTAGCGCACCGACGTTCTGTCCACGCCGAAGATGGTACAGGCCCGACGCTCGCTGATGCCGAACAGCTGCCGAGCATGCTCGACAGCCTTCCGCTGAGCGGCAGGCTTCACCAGTTTTTTCCCGCCGCCTCCTTCAGCACGGCATTGTCGAGCATGGCGTCGGCCAGCAGTCGTTTGAGCCGGCCGTTCTCCTCCTCCAGCACCTTCAGTTTGCGTGCCTGCGACACATCCATGCCGCCGTACTTCGCCTTCCACGCGTACAGCGTCGCGCTGCTGATCCCATGCTTGCGGCACACATCGGCGGTCTTCATCCCGCCCTCCTGCTCACGCAGAACCGCGATGATCTGCTCCTCGCTGAACCTGGTCTTCTTCACATCCATCTCCTCACGAAGGTGGACTCTAGCTCAAACTGGCGGAGTTTCAGGGGAGCACGTCA
>NZ_JACHZH010000029.1:0-1045 GCF_014193405.1 Sphingomonas sp. BK069
AACGTCGGATGCTCAGCATAAGGGTGATTTCCCATGATCCAGTCCGTCAAGCTGTCGAAGCTGGTCCTCTCCGACGTCAACGTGCGCAAGCGTCGCGCCGACAAGGCCGAGAGCTTCGCGATCAGCATCGCCGCCAATGGCATCCTGCAGAACCTCATCGTCACGCCGCTCAAGAAGCCGCGCGGCCACTACGGCGTCGTGGCCGGCGAGAGCCGCTATCGCGGTCTGATGCTGCTCGCCGAGCGCGGTGAGATCAACGCCGACGAGTATGACGTGCCGGTCAAGCTGATGACGGGCGCCGAGAGCGAGCTGTCCGAGGTGTCGCTGGTCGAGAACTTCCAGCGCGACAACATGAACCCGGCCGACGAGTGCCGCGGCTTCCAGCTCATCCTTTCGCAGGGCGGCGACATCGACGGTCTCGCGCGGCGCTTCGGTGTGACCCGCCGCTTCGTCGAGGGTCGCCTGCGGCTCGCCAATCTGGCCGAGCCGATCTTCGACGCACTCGCCGACGAGAAGATCAGCCTCGAGATGGCCAAGGCGTACGGCACGACCGCCAGCCATGAGCGCCAGCTCAAAGTCTGGAACGCCTATGGCCACAGCAGCTACAACACGCCCGACACGATCCGGCGCACGATTGCCAACGACGACATGCGCTCGAGCGACCCTGTCGCGCTGCTCGTCGGCGCCGAGGCGTACGAGGCGGCAGGTGGCGTGATCGAGCGCGAGCTGTTCAGCGACGGCGACGATCGCTGGACCAATCCGGAGATCGTCCAGAGGCTCGCGGGCGAGAAGATGGAAGCCGAGGCCAAGCGCATCGGCGACGAGCGCGGCCTCGCCTGGATCCGCCCGGTCGCGTCGAGCAGCACCTACAACGCAGCGCACGGTCTCTACCGCGTCTACCTGCCGACCGAGCCGATGACCGAGGAGCAGGGCGCGCGCGCCGTCGAGATCGAGGCGCTGCTGGCACCGCTGCAGGAGCAGCTCGAGAGCGGCACGCTCAGTGACGAAGCGCACATCGAGACCGAGGGCCAGTACGACACGCTCG